>JAHDKI010000014.1 GCA_018436925.1 Syntrophaceae bacterium | reverse complement strand
GGCTTATTTATCGCTATTACATTATCTTTCTTCATGGTGTGTGTATCCTTTCCATTTTTTGGGCGGTTTTGACTGTCGGGAAACAATCAACCGCTGGATACACCACCTATCTTCCTAAACACAACTTTTGTTTATATCTCCTCTATGCTGGGGCCAGACGATCACCTATCAGGAAACGGTATTAACCGCACTTCGTCATTCTCCGCAGTTGCGGATGCGGACGGAAGATATCCGAATCGCCGAAGCTCAGTATAAGAGCAGTTATGCCGGCCTTCTGCCATCGATCCATTTAAGCGGTCGGGCGGAACGATACGAAAATCTGGATTCAAGAAGCGCCTCCGGAATTGATACCATCGGCAATGAGGTGGTGGGCGGAAACTCGACGGCCTGGCGATCATCCGTAAGCGTGAACGGCCAGTACTATTTTTCAAACTGGTATAAGACGCGATATGAAACCGGTTACTATAATTCCATGAAGGAAGCCGGAATTTATCAATGTCAGGCCGAGGGAAAGAAAATCATTCGAGAAGTCACCGAGCTTTATGGGTCGATGATCGAAGCACAGATTAAACTGCACTATTCAACCCGAATAGCAGGCTGCCTGCATTCATTATTAAAAATAAAAAAAGAGGCTCATGCTCTGGGACAGTATTCCTTCGAAGACATGCTGAAAGCCGAAGCGGAGGCGGTATCGGCGGATCGCGAAATTGCGTCACTACATACAGATATTTCAGAACTGATTCATCGAATGAGTGTTTACACAGGAATCGCAAACGCCGATATTCGGAATTTTTCCCCGATAGAGATGAAAGGGGAATTGTTTTTCCCCGATGAAAAAGAAGCGGCGGTCGTTGCGCCGGAATATAAAATGCGTCTTCGCGAAATGGAGGCTTTGCAATCGAAGACCATTGCTGCAAGAAATGCCCTCCTTCCCGATGTATCGATCTATGGACGCTATGATTTATTCAACAGTTCGCCCGACAGCCTCGACGCTTCCATTCGAGATACAAGGCCTTCTTCGTATAGCGTCGGTATTGTAGTGAGTGTTCCTCTGTTTGACGGCGGAGCCAAATATTGGGAGTGGCGCAAAAATCAACACGAAGCTGAGCGTCTTCAGGAAACAATACGGGGAACGTTTGAGGATCTGAACCGGGAAATTAAAACGCTACGCGACGGCTATATCACTTTATCGAAAACGTATCACCATTACAAAAAGATCAATGAAGGCTATGAGCGGATGACGGCGATTGCCCTCAAAGCTCACGAATTAGGCGATAGAAGCCGGCTTGATATGCTGGAGCTGGAAAAAGACGCGCTGATTGTGGAGCGGGATTTGAAAGTTACACAACAGATGCTGGCCGTCTATGAAAAGCGGATTGATTTGGAACGGGATTATTCTTCATTTCTGAAAGGATACAATGGAAACGGGTCTTGTCGCGATTGAAGTGGTCTCAAAAATTCACACCGTCAGCATTGATATGGCGGCGGTCAAACGCCGTTATTTCGTTGAAAGCGAATTAAGCGCCGCTGAGGCGCTGCGAATATTGAGAGATCACGGGATCCGTTCTCGGCTGAAGAAGCTCAAATCGCTAGACGAGCTTTTGAAGTATCCCGCGCCTTTGATCTTCATCTCCAAAAGCAGTGAATTCCATATCCTGATCGGGAAAAAAGAGGATAAAGTCTTTATTTTTGATTGTCTGGAGCGAAAACCCAAAGAGGTTTCTCAAGAGGAATTCCTTGAGATCTGGTCCGGCCAGGCAATCGCCCTGTATCCGCGCTTTACGAAGACGGAATTCTTCCTCAATATGAAGTGGCTGTTTAAAGAATTTTTCAAACATCGACCCGTATTTTCAGCTATTATTACTGCCTCATTCTTTATTCAGCTCTTTGGGCTGGTGACCCCGCTTTTCATTCAGGTGATTATCGACAAGGTTCTGGCGCATCACGCGTTGACAACGCTTCAGGTGGTGGCCGGCGCTTTTATGGCTGTTTTGGTTTTTGATACGATTATGAACCTCATGCGCAATTACCTGCTCTACCATACGGCCAACAAGGTGGATGCCAGCCTCGGCGCGAAAGTGTACCGGCACCTGCTATCATTGCCTTTCCGCTATTTCGAGGTCCGCAAGGTGGGCAACATTATTGCCAGGGTTCGGGAACTCGAAAACCTTCGTCAATTTATGACGAACATTTCTCTGACCGTTTTGCTTGATACGGTATTTTCGGTTGTTTTTATCGCCATCATGGCTGTGTACAGCGTTTATCTGACGCTGATTGTGCTGGCCTTTGTGCTGGCGATCGCATTGATATCTTTTGTGGCCACCCCGATGATTAAACAACGCCTTGAAGAGAAGTTTCAAAAAGGCGCGGCCAATCAATCGTTTCTTGTCGAGTCGATTACCGGCATTCAGACGGTCAAGTCTCTGGCCATCGAAGGCAAGATGATCAAAGACTGGGAGAAGAGCCTGGGCGATTACATTATGTCGGCTTTCCGTCTATCCAATCTCGGCAATGTCGCGGTGACCTCATCTCAGGCGCTTCAGAAAATCATGACGCTGGCCGTCATTTATTTCGGTGTGAGCCTTGTGTTTGACAAGAGTATGAGCGTCGGGCAATTGATCGCGTTTCAGATGTTCGCCTCGCAGTTAAGCGGCCCGATTTTGCGTTTGGTCCATATGTGGCAGGATTTCCAGCAGGCCAAACTGTCGCTGGCGCGTATCGGGGACATTATCAATACACCGCCGGAAGTGGTGGGCGGCGCCATTACGGTTCAAAGCCTTCGCGGCGATATTCTGGCCAAGGATATGTCGTTTCGCTATCTGTCCGAAGGACCTCTTGTGCTCGACGCTGTGAACTTTAAAATCGACGCGGGGATGATGGTGGGGATTGTCGGACGAAGCGGGTCGGGCAAAAGCACGATTGCAAAGTTGATTCAACGCTTGTATCTGCCGATTGAAGGCGCAATGCTGATCGACGGCGTGGACATTCGCCACATGGACCCGCTGTTTTTGCGATACCGCACGGGGATTGTCCTTCAGGAATGCTTTCTTTTTAGCGGCACCATCCGCGACAACATCGCCATGGCCGCCCCAGACGCAAGCATGGAACGAATCATTCAATCCGCGCGTATTGCCGGGGCGCATGATTTTATCTCGGAGATGCCGCAAGGCTACGACACGTATGTTGAAGAACGCGGATCATCGTTGTCCGGCGGACAAAAGCAACGCATTGCGATTGCACGCGCGCTGATCATGAACCCAAATATTCTGATATTCGATGAAGCCACCAGCGCGCTCGATTATGAATCGGAACGGGTGATTCAGCAGAATCTGGGGTTGATCCGCAAAGGTCGCACGGTGATATTCATTGCGCACCGGTTGTCGATTATGCGGGATTGCGATCTGGTGATTGTGATCGACAAAGGGAAAATCGTTGAAACAGGAAATCATGTCTCTTTGATGCAGAAAGACGGTTTGTATGCGTATTTGTACAAACAGCAGGAGGAAAACAGATTACGATGAGCGAATCGGATCATCATGATTTTAAGCCGATCATAACGGAAATTGAAGACCGCCCGACCAACCCGTTGGGAACGTATTTCCTCTGGACGATCATTGCCCTGATGGTCGTAGTTGTTCTGGGGCTGATTTTTCTGAAAATCGATGTGGTGGTTACGGCCCGCGGGAAAGTCATTCCGAAAGGAGACGTGAAAATCGTTCAGCCATTGGAAACAGGTGTTGTCACGCGGATTCATGTGAAGGAAGGCGATTATGTCCGGGCGGGCGACGTGCTTCTGGAGATCGATCCATCAGTTGATCTGGCCGATCTGGAAGGGAAGGAAAAAAACTTGAAGTATTCGAACCTGTCCATCGATCGAATCAACGCGATTATGGGTGAAAAAGACTTTAATCCGCAAAGCGCAGGACGTCACAAGGAAATCGCACAAGCACAGATCGCGCATTTCATGGCGCAAAAAAATGCCTTGAAGTCTCTGGAGGAAGAGATTACCGCGTTGGATAGCTTGTTGGAAGATGCAAAAGAGGACGAGATCAGGCACAAAGCTTTGGTGGAGATCGGAGCGGTGGCCGAAAATCGATATCGCGATAAAATGAAAGAACGACTGAATCTGGAGCGGGAACGCACTTCAAAATTCGGCCAGCTTGCGCAGTTGAAGGAGAAGCTCCTAAGCGATTATTCCAGCCATGTGCAAAGCCGCAATCTGCTGGAAGCGGAGGTCAGCAGTCTGAAATTTAAACAGGACAAAAGATTCATTGTGGCGCCGGTTTCCGGCTACGTGCATTTGTTGCCGGTTAAAACAATCGGCGGCGTGGTGACGACGGCGCAGCCGGTGGCGGGAATCGTGCCGGAAGGAACGAGGCTTGAGGTTTCCGCCCTGGTCATGAACAAAGACATCGGCTATATCAAAGAAGGGCACCGCTGTATTGTGAAGGTGGACACGTTTGATTTTCAAAAATACGGTACGATAGAAGGCGAAGTGGAGGTGATCAATCCTTACGTGATTGAGCCGCAGGAAAAGAATCACGTTGAAGGATCGAATGAGGAATCCGGAGGATATCCCATTCGCGTGAAGATGCTTGCCGAGACGCTGCAAACGAAAAACGGCGATGTCTTTAAGCTGAAACCCGGCATGTCGGTGGTGACGGAGGTGAATGTCGGCAAAAGACGTGTGATCGAATTTTTTCTGTTCCCCATCATCCGTTATCTGGATGAGGGGCTGAAAGTCAGATAATCAACGAAGAAAAGGAGACAGGAATAATGGAAAACAACCATCAGGAAAAAGAAAAAAATGTTCAGAAAAACGCACAGACCCGCCAGATCCGTTTTGTAGAGGAAGGCGTCAAAACCCAGTATGCCAACGTGTTCAATATCGGTTTCGGCGCTGAAGAAGTTGTCTTTCTTTTCGGAAATCATTCCGTAGACCCCAATATTGTGCGCATCGAATCGAAAATGGCGGTGTCGATCAAAACGGCCAAGCGTCTTGCCGTAACGTTGGGGAATCTGCTTCGCCGATACGAGGCGATTCACGGCGAAATCGATATTACGCCGCCGAAATCGACAGAGGAAAAACCACATATCCAGTAAAGATGAAAATTCTATTTCTGCATTCGAATTTTCCGGCTCAGTTTCGGCATCTGGCGGCGCATCTTTGCCGCGATAAGGCCAATCGGGTTTTGTTCGCCACAGCAAGGAAAGAGGGCCAGATGCCTGGCGTTTATAAAGTTCTTTACGGCCAGGCGAGAAAGCCCCATAAGGAAACGCATCACTACGTCAAGCCTCTGGAAGACGCGGTGCTTCAAGGCCAGGCCGTTTATCGGGAACTCGAAAGATTGAAAAAGGAAGGGTTTATTCCGGACGTGGTCTACGGTCATTCCGGTTGGGGCGCCCCTTTGTTTATTAAGGATATATTTCCCAACGTCCGGCTGCTTTGCTATTTTGAATGGTTTTACCGCTCAAATGGCTCCGACGTCGGATTCGATCCGGATGAACCGGTTACGATTGATGACCGCCTTCGCATTCGCATGAAGAATGCGCCGATTCTGAGTGATCTATACAGCTGCGATGCTGGGCTGTGCCCGACAAAATGGCAGACCTCCCAATTTCCTTTTGAATTTTCTTCCAAACTAACCGTCCTACATGACGGGATCGACACGTCGTACTTTTCGCCACGCCCGGACGAAAACCCGGTTTGGCCGGAAATCGGTCTCGATTTGACTGGGGTTAAAGATATTGTGTCCTATGTCAGCCGGGGTCTGGAGCCTTACCGGGGATTTCCGCAATTTATGGAGGCTGCCTCGATTGTTCTGAAGCGCAGAAAGAATTGCCACGTGGTGGTGGTCGGCGAAGACCGCGTGGCTTACGGCAAGCGCCTGCCAGACGGAAAAACCTATAAGCAGGCGATGCTGGAGAAATTCGAGTTTGATTTGACGCGCCTGCATTTTACCGGTCGGCTTCCCTACGACCAATACCGAAGAGTGCTTCGCAATTCATCTGTTCATGTTTATCTGACACGGCCTTTTGTTTTGTCCTGGTCGATGTTGGAAGCCCTGTCCGCAGGATGCCTTCTGGTGGCGTCGGATACACAGCCCGTGAGGGAAGTTCTTGAAAACAGACAAAACGGACTTCTGGTAAACTTTTTCAATCCGCAGGAAATCGCCGATCGAATCGAAGAGGGGTTGGACAATCCCTCTGAAATGAAAATCATCCGCGACAACGCCAGACAGACGATTCTGGAAAGATATGATCTGGCTGGGCTTCTGCCGAGGCATCTGGCGTGGATAAGAAGCTGAATTTATAAAGATAAAAATCTAAAAATTAATCCAACAAAATCCCTTGAAGACTGAGGCGATTGTTGCTAACATGCCGCAACTTTTTGTACGGGATGCTTCATGCGTGCAGTAATTCAAAGAGTTGACCGCGCTTCCGTCAGAATACATCTCCGGGAATTTTCGTCCATCGCGCAGGGTCTTTTGGTGTTTCTTGGCGTAGAAAAGGGCGATTCCGAAAAAGATGCGGATTATATTCTGGAAAAAACTCTCCACCTGCGGATCTTCGAAGACGATGAGGGAAAAATGAACCGATCGCTTGTCGATATCGCAGGCGAGATGATGGTGGTTTCCCAATTCACGCTTTTGGGCGATTGCATCAAGGGAAGAAGGCCCTCTTTCGGCCGGGCGGAAGACCCCTCCAGGGCCAACGACCTTTACGAGTATTTTGTGCGGCAGGCCAACCCACGGGTGCGAAAACTGGCGACGGGACAATTTCAGGAAATGATGCAGGTCGAGCTGGTCAATAACGGACCGGTGACGATGCTTCTTGACAGCAGGAAAGTGTTTTGATGGAAGGAAGCGATATTCGAATCGACAAAGAGGGAATTTGGTACTATCGCGGTGCGCATATGTTCCGCAAGGAGATCTTGACGCTCTTTTTCGATCATTTACAGGTTGATGACCAGGATCGGTATTACATTCATTTGAATAATGAAACCTATTATCTGGACGTGGAGGACGCTCCTTTCGTGGTGACGGCGGTGTATGAATCCGAAACACCAAACGGAGAAAAGCAGCTGGATCTTCTTTTGAGTGATGACCGTCTGGAACCGCTTGACCCGGCCTCGTTGCTGATCGGGGAAGATAATGTCCTGTATTGCCGGGTTAAAAACGGCAAATTTCCGGCGCGCTTCACTCGAAAGAGTTATTATCAACTGGCCCAACACATTGATTCTGAAGATGGAAACACGTTTCACATTTCGCTAAGCGGTAATAAATATTATATCAAGTAAGACTTTCAACCCCTGATGGAGGAAAATATGCTCGACGATGTCGTGAGAGAATCCTTAACTTTCGATGATTTGCTTCTGGTGCCGGCCGCCTCGGAAGTTTTGCCCAAAGATGTGGATACCGCCACACTGCTGACGCAGAATATCCGGCTTAATATTCCGATTGTGTCGGCGGCGATGGACACGGTAACGGAAGCCCGAACGGCGATCTGCATGGCGCAGGAAGGCGGCGTCGGAATCATCCACCGGAACATGAGCATTGAGAGGCAGGCCATCGAGGTGGACCGCGTTAAAAAATCGGAAAGCGGCATGATCGTCGATCCGATCACCATCGAACCGGAACGAAAGGTGAGCGACGCGCTGACGCTCATGCATCAATATTCCATTTCCGGCGTGCCGGTGGTCAAAAACGGGAAACTCGTCGGCATCCTGACCAACCGCGATCTGCGTTTCGAGGAAAACTTGGATCAGCCGGTGGCTAATGTCATGACGAAAGATAATCTGGTCACGGTCAAATCGAACATCTCTTTGGAAGATTCCAAAAAGCTTCTCCACAAGCATCGAATCGAAAAACTATTGGTGGTGGATGACGACTACCGTCTCAAAGGGCTCATCACTATCAAAGATATCGAAAAGATTCGTAAATTTCCAAATGCCTGCAAGGATTCGCTGGGGCGGCTGCGTGTCGGCGCCGCGGTGGGCATTCTGGATCGGGAGGCCAGGGTGGAGGCGCTTCTGGCCGCCGGAGCGGATGTCATCTGCATCGACACGTCGCACGGCCATTCCAAAGGCGTGCTCGACGCAATCCGGTCCACGAAGGCCAATTTTCCCAATTGCGAACTGATCGCCGGGAACGTCGCCACGGCTGAAGGCGCCCAGGCGCTCATTGAGGCCGGTGTTGATGCCGTGAAAGTCGGCGTTGGGCCCGGATCCATCTGCACCACCCGTGTGGTGGCGGGCGTGGGCGTGGCTCAGATGTCCGCTATCCGGGACGCTTATAAGATCGCCTCGAAACGCGGCATTCCCGTGATCGCCGACGGCGGCATCAAGTATTCCGGCGACATCGTCAAGGCGCTGGGATGCGGCGCACACAGCGTCATGATCGGGGGCCTTTTTGCGGGAACGGAGGAAAGCCCCGGAGAGACCATTTTGTTCCAGGGACGAAGTTATAAAGTCTATCGCGGTATGGGGTCGCTGGAGGCTATGAAAATGGGCAGCCGGGACCGCTATTATCAGGATGATATGGAAGCCGCCATGAAAACGGTTCCCGAAGGCATCGAGGGCAGGGTGCCTTTCCGCGGATCGCTTTCGGCAAGCATCACGCAGCTCATCGGCGGATTGAAAGCCGGCATGGGCTATGTCGGGTGCCGCACCATAGCGGAACTTATTGAAAAATCACGATTTGTGCGCATTACGTCGGCGGGTTTGCGCGAAAGCCACGTCCATGACGTGATCATCACCAAAGAAGCGCCCAATTACTGGATTGATTAAGGCATCATGATGCAACCCAATTTTGTTCATCTGCATGTTCACACGCAGTACAGCCTGCTCGACGGCATGATCCGCCTGGACGATTTATTTAAAAAAGCCAAGGAATTCGCGATGCCGGCCATCGCCATTACGGATCACGGCAACATGTTCGGAGCCGTCGATTTTTACAAACAGGCGATGAAAAACGGCATCAAACCGATTATCGGCTGCGAGTTGTATGTCGCCCCCAGAAGCCGCTTCGACAAAACCCCTTCTTCCATCGGAGAATCAACCCGGCATCTGATCGTTTTGGTCAAAAATATGCAGGGGTACAAAAACCTGATGAAGCTGACATCGGCGGCTCACATCGAGGGATTTTACTACCGGCCTCGTGTGGATAAGGATCTATTAAGGGAATGTTCGGAAGGGCTCATCGCGTCGAGCGCCTGCTTGCATGGAGAAATCGCTTCGCATATTGTCCGGGGCAATATGGAAGAAGCGGAACGGGCCGCCCTGGACTATCAATCTATCTTCGGCGAGGACAATTTCTACCTCGAAATCATGGAAAACGGCATTCCCGATCAGGCCATCGCCAACGAGGGGCTTATCACCCTGTCACGAAAACTTTCCATTCCCTTGATTGCAACCAACGACTGCCACTATCTGGAATCGTCTCACGCCGAAGCGCACAATGTATTGCTTTGCATTCAAACCGGCAAAACAATCGAAGACAAAGACCGGATGTCGATGGCCACGGAGGAATTTTATTTCAAATCTCCGGAAGAAATGCGGCGCGCTTTTGCGGCCACGCCAGATGCTATTGAAAATACGGTCAAAGTGGCCGAACGCTGCAATCTGACCTTTGAATTCGGGAAATTTTATCTGCCTAAATTCGAAGTGAAAAATCCCGAAGAAACCCTTGAAGACTATTTAGTGCGCAAAGCGAGCGAAGGCCTGGAAAAGCGCTTGCCGGCGATTTTGCAATACGCCGAAGGGACCGAAACGGAAGTCCGAGAAAGATACACACAACGACTTCATCATGAGCTTGATATAATAAAGAAAATGGGATTTGCGGGCTATTTTCTCATCGTTTCGGATTTCATCAAGCACGCCAAGCACAACGATATTCCCGTCGGACCAGGGCGCGGTTCGGCCGCCGGGTCGCTGGTGGCTTTTGCGATTCGCATCACGGATATCGACCCCCTCCGCTACGGTCTTTTTTTCGAGCGCTTCCTGAACCCCGACCGAATCAGTATGCCGGATATCGACGTGGATTTCTGTCAGGAGCGGCGCGGGGAAGTCTTCAAATACGTTACGGAAAAGTACGGCAAAGACCGCGTTTCCCAAATTTGCACCTTCGGAAAGATGCTGGCCAAGGCCGTGATCCGGGATGTGGGCCGAGCGCTGAATCTGCCTTACGGCGAAGTGGACCGGATAGCCAAATTGGTTCCCAATGTCTTGAATATCACCCTTGCCGATGCGTTTAAAATGGAGCCGCGATTTGAAGAGGAAAGAAAGAAAAATAGACAGATCGACAAACTTTTGAATCTTTCGTTGATTCTGGAGGGGCTCAACCGCCATTCCTCCGTTCATGCGGCGGGTGTGGTTATCTCCGATGCGCCTTTGGTCGAACGCGTTCCGCTTTTCGCGCCGAAAGACGACATTGTTTCTCAGTATTCCATGAAGGATGTCGAGGCCGTCGGTCTGACGAAGTTCGATTTTCTGGGCCTGAAAACTCTGACGGTGATCCGCAACGCTTTGGAATTCATCCGCGAATCAAAAGGAATTGATTTGGATATCAATAACTTGCCGCTCGATGATGAAGAAACGTATAAGCTGTTGATGAAGGCGGAAACCGACGGCGTCTTTCAGCTGGAAAGTTCCGGAATGAAAGACATCATGGTCAGCATGAAACCGGACTGCATCGAAGATGTCATTGCGCTCATCGCCCTTTACCGACCCGGTCCCATGAAAATGGTGCCGGAATACATCTCCCGCAAGCAGGGAAAGACCAAAGTGGTCTATGAACTGCCTCAGCTTGAACCGATATTGAAAGAAACCTACGGAATCATTCTGTATCAGGAGCAGGTGATGCAGATTGCCAACGTTATCGGCGGCTATACCATGGCTCAAGCCGACAGCCTTCGCAAGGTGATGGGCAAGAAACTCACGGCGGACATGGAAAAGGAAAAGCCGAAGTTTCTCGAAGGCGCAAAAAATCAGAAAATTGATGAAAACAAAGCGAAAATCATCTGGGATCAGATGGAAGAGTTTGCTTTGTACGGATTTAACAAGTCGCACAGCGCCGCCTATGCGATGATTACCTACCAGACCGCCTATTTGAAAGCCCATTATCCGGTCGCATTCATGGCGGCCCTGCTGACCAGCGAAAAGGACAATCGGGACAAAATCATCCGCCACATGACCAACTGCCGTGAGATGGGCATTCATATTCTGCCTCCGGATATCAATGAATCTCAAAAGGATTTCAGTATTTCCGGCGATCACATCCGTTTCGGACTGGCGGCGGTGAAAAATGTCGGCGAAGGGGCCATCGATTCCATTATTCGAGTCCGTCAGGAAGAAAACTTTCAATCTTTCATGGACTTTCTGTGTCGCGTGGACTTGCGGAAAGTCAACCGCCGGGTGATTGAAAGCCTCATCAAGTGCGGCGCATTCGATACGCTGGGCGCCAGGCGCAGGCAGCTGATGGAGTCGCTCGATGCCGCCATGGAGGAAGCAAGCCGCGTCCAAAAAGAGCTTGCCAGCAACCAGGCCAGTATCTTTGACCAACTGGATGCAAGCTCTGATTCAGATAAAAAAAACGGTGCATCCTTTTCGATTCCTCAAATATCGGAATGGGATCGAAAAGAGCTGCTCTCGATTGAAAAAGAGACGCTAGGATTTTATATTTCCGGCCATCCTTTGCATGGTTATGAAGATAAGTTAAAGTATGTGACGAATACCGATACCGGAAACATCAAATTGCGCCGGGACAAAGACAGTCTCACCATCGCGGGTGTTGTGAGCTCTCTATCCGAAAGGCTCACCAAGAAAAAAGATGTCATGTGCAACATTGTGCTCGAAGATCTTCAAGGCTCGGCGGACATCATCTTCTGGCCGGATGTCTATAAAAAGTTCTATGAAATTCTGCATGCCGAAGAGCCGATCGTCATCAAGGGCACCATCGATGTTCAGAGCGCCGGAGACAGCGGAGATGAAAATTTCAAAGTCATCGCGCAGGAAGTGGAATCGCTGGCTAAAGCGCTTGAAAACCCCTACAAGCAGGTCCGTTTTATGGTCGATGCAGACCGGATCACGCCGGAGGGGATTTCGACCTTAACGGAAACCCTCCGAAAGTATCAAGGAAAGTATGAAGGGTTCATTCATATTCTCAATGGGCGCAGCGAAACAGTCGTAAAACTCGGCGATGATTGCCGTCTCGATATCTGCGATCGACTAAGGCGCGAGGCCGACAGCATCCTGGGGGAGGGCAGCACGATTTATTGTTAAAGGGTTTGCATCTATAGGCGGCAGCCTACAGGCTATGGGCGATAGGCGATGGGAATTGAGGGTGATGGAGTTCAAGGATTGAATATATAATATGAAATATGAGGAAAGGACATACAGGTCATTAATTAATAAAAATAATCTTGTTTCCTGCGTCGTTCAAATTCAGGAAAGCGACCTGTTTATTTCTTCTGACATCTGCCTTGAAAAAGAAGCCCGCCAGTCCCTGCAGAAACACCGCAATTTTCTGGAATCCTATATCCAAAAGCATCCCGATTTCAAAACCTCTCTGCTTCCGATGGAAGGCGATCCGCTGGCGCCGCCGATTGTTCGCGATATGATTTCGGCCTCTGATCAATGCGGCGTTGGGCCGATGGCCTCTGTCGCGGGAGCTGTTTCAGAGTTTGTCGCCCGCGATCTTCTGGAACTGACCTCGAACCTCATCATTGAAAACGGGGGCGACATCTTTTTACAAGCGAAAACCCCCCTCACGGCAGGCATCTTTGCCGGAGAATCTCCTTTAAGTTATAAACTCAAACTCCTTATTAAACCGGAGAATATGCCGCTTGGAATCTGTACTTCATCGGCCAGTGTGGGACCGTCAATCAGCTTCGGGAAAGCGGATGCCGTCTGTGTGATTTCAAAATCCGCCACGCTAGCGGACGCAGCCGCCTCAGCAGTCGGGAATCGGGTTAAAACAAAAAAGGATATCCGCCCCGCGTTGGATTTCGGAATGTCCATTTCCGGCATTTTGGGTCTCGTCATTATTCTGGGAAAAGAAATGGGAGCGGCAGGGCAGGTCGAGTTCGTATAGAAGGTGGATGAGGGGTAGTCGGTTTCGCAAGCTGAGGTAACATTTCATATGCAGAATTATACTGAAGAAATTAGAAAGATAAGCCCTTTTGTCAATTTACTGGGACTGACGGTGGAAAAGATTGATAACGGTTTTTGCAGAAGTTCGGTGGAAATCAAAAAAGATTTTTTAAACAAACGAAAGATTGTCCACGGCGGTGTGATCTATTCGATGGCGGACATCAGCATGGGGCTGGCTGTTTATTCCATGCTTCAGCCAGGCGAAGAAACGACCACAGCTGAAATCAAAATTAATTATCTTCGACCGGCGGCGGTAAAAAGTCTGTCATGCGAAGCCAGAGTTCTTTCCAAAGGAAAAACGCTCGCCGTTCTGGAAGCGGAAGTGAAAGACGCAGATAAGCTCATTGCCAAGGCTCTTGGGACATTTTCCATCTTGAAGTTAACATAACATATCTTATCAGACATAGACTGAAAATTTATCTTTAAGGAAAGACGCCGGATCAGTTCTCTTGAAGTGGCTTTCGAGAATTCTGTCCGGCGTTTATGTCTTTTAACTGAAGATCAGAGATTGTGGGCTGTTATTTTTTCAGATCCCGTCGGCGGATAATTGTTCAATAAGTTTCAACTGTTTATCGGTCAGCTTTTTGGGAACTTCCACGTTGATCTTGACGTACTGATCTCCCTTCGCTGCGCCTTTGAGTCCGGGAACGCCGAACCCCTTCATTCGAATTTTTGTATTGTTTTGCGTTCCGGGTGCAATTTTGATTCTTTTGGTCGTTCCATCGAGCGTCGGAACGTCGATGGTGGTCCCTAAAGCGGCCTGGGTAAATTTGATGGATTTCTCAATATAGAGATCATTTCCGTCCCGAGCGAAGATCGGATGCGGCAAAACGCTGATATTGAGATACAAATCGCCATTCGGTCCGCCCTGATAACCGGAAAGCCCCTTGCCGGGCAGACGGAGTTTTTTCCCGGTGCTGATGCCGGAGGGAATTTTGACGTTCATTTCTTCGATCCGGTTTTCAATCTGCAAAGAGAGCTTCTTGTCCGCCCCGAGAACGGATTCTTCAAGTGTTATTGATAAGTTATATTCGACATCCTGACCTTTTTGAGGCGCGCGCGCATAGTGCTGCTGACCCCCCATCCCGCCGAAAATACCGGCAAACGGGTCGTCTTCGTAATCCTGAGCGCCTCCGCCCCGGCGATAGGTTCGGAAAGTGGTTCGTCCCCCTCCCCTGGGGCCACCGAAACCGAAGCTTCTCAAGATTTCATCCAGATCGAAGCCCCGGAAAATATCTTCTTGTGAGTACTGCTGGCGGAACTGATCGGCAGAACCGAAGGTATCGTAGTTCTTTCTTTTTTCCGGATCGCTCAAAACGGCGTAAGCTTCAGATATTTTTTTGAATTTATCTTCGGCCGCTTTGTTGTTCGGATTTTTGTCCGGATGCCATTTGACAGCCAGCTTTCGGTAGGCTTTTTTAATGTCGTCGGCCGAGGCTTTTTTGTCAATTCCCAGAATCTGATAGTAATCTTCTGCCATAGTATTGGAAATTCCTTTTCAAATTCGACTTTCGGCCGTAATTTAAGCAGCGATTCCCATTTGAAAAGCCTCGAGATTCAATTTTATAAGCTTCTGCGGAAACGATTTTTTGATGACGCTTTCCCAGATGGATTTTTCAACATCCATCATATTGGACAAGGCGCCCAGAAGCACAACATTGGCCGCCTTGATATTTCCCGCTTTCATCGCGATTTCGGCGGCGTTGAGGGCAATGACCTTCGGGTAATGGTTTTTAAGAAATTCAACGACATCGGCTGGATAGGCGGCGATTCCCAGATTCACGGAAGGCGGATAGATTTCTTCCGTATTCAGGATAATAGAGGCTTTCTCATTCAGTAGCTTTAAATACCGAAGGGCTTCCATCTTCTCAAAAGACACCAGTGTGTCGATACTTCCGGCCGCGGCCAGAGGCGAGTAAACCTTTTTCCCGTACCGGACATGACTGGTCACACAGCCGCCGCGCTGCGCCATTCCGTGGACTTCGCTTTTCTTAACGTCATAGCCGGCTTCCATCATGACCATGCAAAGAATGTCGCTGGCCCGGAGCGTTCCCTGACCTCCGACGCCGGAAAATAATATACTTTTCGATTCGTTTGATCTCATTTTTTAAGTCTTCCTTTAGCTGATAGCTTTGAACTTGCAGACCTGAACGCATAATCCGCAGCCGTTGCAAAGCGTTTCGTCAATCACCGCAATGCCTTTTCGCTTGGAGCCTTTTTTCGTTACCCCTTCTTTCCACGAAATGGGCGGACAGTTCAAATCCAGACAGGATTTGCATCCTTCGCACTTCTCCGAATCGACTTTAACAGGGGATTCCGGTTTGAGATGCGACCGTTTAAACAGAACACACGGCCTTTCGGCAATTATTACGGATGGACCGTCGCTTGCCAGTTCCGCTTTGATGGCTTCCCGCGTGGCTGTGAGGTCATTGGGGTCGATAATACGAATATTTTCAATCCCCAAAGCGGAAACCAAAGATTTAAGATTCACCTTTTTGGCTTCTTTTCCCATCAGTGTATAGCCGGTGCCGGGATGCTCCTGCATGCCGGTCATTGCAGTGGTGCTGTTGTCGAGAATGATGATCAGGGCGTCGCTTTGATTATACGCCATATTCAAAAGAGGCGTGATGCCGGAATGCAGGAATGTCGAATCCCCGATGACGCCGACCACCTTCCCTTTTCCCGTTTCCCCCAGGGCTTTGCTCATTCCATGCGCCATACCGATGCTTGCTCCCATGCAGATGCACGAGTGCAAACCTTCCAGGGGTTTCAGATAGGAAAGCGTATAGCAGCCGATATCGCCGTGAACATAGGCTTTGGACTTTTTGAGCGCATAAAACAGACTGCGATGAGGGCATCCAGGGCAAAGATTCGGAGGCCGCACCGCAAGCGGCGCTTTGTAGGGCGACTCAATGCCCTGAAGATCCGAAAGTATGGCCTTTTGGATGATACCCGGATCAAATTCATTGGTGTAGGGAAAAATATCCTTACCGGTCACTTCAATGCCCATGGCCTTGATCTGCTCTTCGAGGTAAGGATCCAGTTCTTCCACGACGTAGATTTTTTTTACTTTCGAGGCGAATTCCCGAATCATCCTTTCCGGCAGCGGATAGACCATGCCCAATTTCAGATAGGAATAGTCCGGGAAGACGTCTTTGGCGTAATTATAAGGCATGCCGGCTGTAATAATGCCCACTTCGGTTGAGTTCAATTCCATTTTGTTTTCGGGAAAAGTTTCAACGAATTCCTTTAAAATCTGCTGGCGTTTTTCCACTTCGACCCGTCTGGTTCGCGCATTAATCGGAACCATGACGTACTTTTCCGCATTCGTGGCCAAAGACGGTTTATCCGCCGGCAGGAGAGGCTCATCGAGGGAAACGACCGATTTTGAATGCGAAACGCGGGTAGTGGAACGCAAAAAGACGGGGGTATCGAATTTTTCGCTCAGTTCAAAGGCGAGTTTAATATATTCTTTGGCTTCCTGAGGATCGGCCGGTTCCAGCATGGGGATTTTAGCGAACTTGGCGTAGTTTCGGTTGTCCTGTTCGTTTTGCGAACTGTGCATGGAAGGATCATCCGCTGTTATAATGACCAATGCCCCCTCAATTCCGGTATAGCTGACTGTAAAAACCGGATCGGCCGCCACATTGACGCCGACATGCTTCATGACGGCTACCGCTCGGATGCCGCCTAAGGCGGCGCCGATGGCGACTTCGACCGCTACTTTCTCGTTGGGTGCCCATTCAGCATAGACTTGATCGTATCTGGCGTAGTTTTCCAGTATTTCAGTGCTTGGTGTTCCCGGATAAGCTGAGGCAAAGCGGACACCGGCTTCATAAAGGCCGCGGGCGATCGCTTCATTTCCTGACAATAGTTCTTTCTTCAAAGACTGTAATCCTCCTCGTGTCTCTTTACGCCGCTGAACGTTTCAAAAGGGCTGTTCGTCCAATCGCGTCTTTACATTCAGCTTAAGGCTGAAATTTTCTTTTTAATAAAGATGATCGAAGAAGGTTCGGTGGTTTTATCCAGAGCCTTCTTGTAGTATTCAAGAGCTTTTTCTTTGTTGTTCAGAGCTTCGTAAGTTCTTGCAATATTGCGCAGTCCCATCATTTCGAAGCCGACGTTGTACGTGTCCATCGCTTCTTCAAAGGCTTGCAGAGCTTTCTCATAGTCTTTTTTTGCTTCATAGGCGTACCCCAGGGAGGTCAGGGCCAGAAATTTGATGCCGGTATTGTCTTTTCTGGTCTTTGAAAGAAATTTTTTATAGGCTTCAACAGCGTCATCGAAATCGGCATTATTGTAATGAATATTGCCCAGATGATACAAAGCCATCCGTCCGCTCCAGCTGTAGGGGTACTTCTTGATCAAATCATTGAATATAATGATATTTTCTTCGTTTGTTTCCTTATTGTCTCCTTTTTGAATCATATTCTGCTGGGCTTTGGCATATAACTTCAAAGCGGAAGAAGAATAGTAATTCCAATAGAAATAAACGCCGAGAACAACCACGACGGCCAGGCAAAGCGCCGTGGCGACGACCGCAACTCTGGTTTTGTTTGCCGAGACGTAGTCGGTCAATCTTTCGAAAGTGGATTGAAACGCATCGGGCCCTTTGAGATCTTTTTTGGATAGTTTGGATGACATCGTTACTCCCCTTTGCTGATGTTATATTTTTCGGTCAGTTGCAGTAAAATCGCCGGAATGCGCCGGATTTTCCCTTCCTGATTGGTGCAGGCGTGAATCGTATATCCTTCGACGAGCAGTTGTTTGCGATGTTCATCCCAGATTTTGGAGTTGAATCGGATGCTGGCGCGCTTGATATAATCAAAACCGGTTTCAATTGTGACCAGATGGTCATATTTTGCCGGCGCCAGATAATGGCAGGAAACCTTCGTGAGCGGAAGGTTGAGTCCCATCTGCTCCAACTCGGAATACGAAACGCCCAACTGGCGCATCAGTTCATTGCGGCCCAGTTCAAACCAGCGAATATAGTTGGTATGATAAACGATTCCCATCGCATCCGTGTCGGCATAAATCACGCGCACTTGCGTCAGATTAGTTTCCACGCGGACCACCCCAGTTGGAAATAAACTGATCCATCAGGAGATATCCGGGCGAAATGAGGATGCCGGTTTGCCGCGCGGCCGCCTCCGTAAATGGATGTCCTTCAGACCGGTTTTCATCCTGTTTTGATGACAAAACGGCAAACGGACTGGGATCACCCACATGGGTTTTCAAATCGATCGGCGTGGGGTGGTCGCTCAACACCAGAAGGCGAAAATCACCGAAACGATCAACGTTTTTCAAGATCGGCCCGACAATTTTCTCATCGAAAAACTCAATGGCCTGAATCTTCCCCCGCGCATTGCCTTCATGGCCCATTTCATCTGGCGCTTCCAGATGCAGGAAGATAAAATCCATGAAGTTGAGGGCTTCCAAAGCCATTCGGGCTTTTCCTTCGTAGTTGGTGTCGATGTATCCTGTGGCCCCTTCTACGAAAAGAGGTTTCAATCCGGCATTGACGCCCAGCCCTTTGAGTAAATCGACGGCCGAGATCATGCCTCCTTTGAATGCGTATTTCTCGGTCAGAGGTGTAATTCGGGGTTTTTTCCCCTGCCCCCATAACCAGATCGAATTGGCGGTTTTTTTTCCTTCAGCGGCACGCCGGGAATTGACCGGATGATCGGCTAAAACATCGGCCGCTCGACGCATCAAGTCGTTGATCGCATCCGCTCCTTCGCCCTGTGGGATGAAGTCCGCAATCGGACGGCCGGGAATATCATGAGGCGGCGTGGTTTGCACAGAGGCCCCGGCGTTTCGATGCACCATCAGGTGACGGTATCCCACGCCCGGAAAAAACTGGACTTGAGACGATCCCAGTCTTTTTGAGATGTCCAGGATAATCTGCCGGGCTTCGGCCGAGGAAATATGTCCGGCGGTGAAATCATCCATGAAGGCGGTTTGCTCGCCGAAATTGCCGATCGAAACGAGATTGCACCGATATGCGACATCCTCCGGGCCCAGAGAAATGCCCATGCTGGCCGCCTCAAGGGGGCCGCGTCCCGTATAGTTGGAAACGGGATCGTAACCGAGAACGCTCAGATTGGCGACATCCGATCCCGGGGTAAATCCGTCGGGAATGGTGTCCACAAGTCCGAGCGTGCCGCGGGCCGCGATTTCGTCCAGAAAAGGTGTAACGGCGCATTCCAGAGGCGTTTTACCCCCGAGTTGCGCGCTCGGATAGTCCGCCATGCCGTCTCCAAGAAGCACTACATATTTCATAACAAACCCGTTTTCTAGAAAAGCTCGTCTTCGATCCGGATCAGGATCGTTTTCTTTCTTACGATATCCAGCTTATCGATTTTTTTAAGCGCCTGCCGCACGTTTTTTTCCCTGGCTTTGTAAGTGGTCATCACCACGGGGACAGGACCGGCTTCTTCTCTCGTCTTTTGGATCACGCTGGCGATACTGATGTTATACTGACCGAGAATTCCTGATATTTTCGACAAAACACCCGGACGATCCACGGCGGAAAATCTAAAGTAATATTTGGTCTCGATATCGTCCATCGGAACCAGTTGAATGTCCTTCATTCCTCTTTCATTGATGGTCCGAAGTGGCGCTCGCCCGTAAACGCCTTTTAGCACGTCGCGGGCGCTGTCCATGACATCGCTGAAAACAGCGCTGGCGGTCGGCATCATGCCGGCGCCCTGACCGAACAGGAACACAGGACCGGACGCATCGCCTGTCAGATGAAAGGCGTTGAAATTGCGATTCACATTGGCCAGAAGATGTCCGCTGGAAATCATCGTCGGATGAATGCGGGCTTCGACTTTCCCGTCCCGCAAAATACCGATGGCCAGTAATTTGATGCGGTAACCCAATTCGCCGGCAAACGCGATATCTTCGGACGTGATTTTGGTGATGCCTTCGAGATAGATATCCTTAAGGTTGACTTTTCTGCCGTAGGCCAGCGACAAAACGATGGCCATTTTATGCGCCGTGTCGATTCCCTTAATGTCGAAAGACGGATCCGCCTCGGCAAAACCGAGCGTCTGAGCTTCTTTGAGGACGACGTCGAAGGGATTGCCTTCATCCGTCATCTTGGTCAGAATAAAGTTGCAGGTGCCGTTCATAATGCCGACAATGGAATTGATCCGGTTGGCGGCAAGCGATTCCTTGAGCGTTTTGATGATCGGAATCGTGCCGCCCACACTGGCTTCAAAACCGACGTCGACGCCTTTTCTCTGGGCGGCCGGAAATATTTCATTGGCATAGGTCGCCAGCATCGCTTTGTTGGCGGTGACGACATGTTTTCCGTTTTTGATGGCTTGAAGCACGAAGGTCCGGGCCGGCTCATACCCGCCCATCAATTCAATAACGATCGAAATCTCCGGGTCGTCGAGAATATCGCGAACTTGGGTCGTGAGCACGCCTGCCGGAACCTTAACGCCGCGGGATGCGGTGATGTCCAGATCCGCAATCTTTTTCAAAATCAGGCGGCAGCCCAGTTTCTTCGTGATGAGTTCATCATTCTGACGCAGGAGTTTTACGACGCCTGTGCCGATATTGCCGAATCCGATCAGTCCGATATTGATTTTTTTCATGGCGATGGCCTCAAGTTTTTTACCCAATTTCTCGATTTGCCGCGCCTGCGGCACTCCGGATCAAATGAGCAGATACCTATATCAAATCTCTTTGTTTTGTCAAAAGGATTTGCGCCTTAAACAGTCAGCATCCGGTAGATTTCGTCATGCCGGGGCGTCGCGATGCCGGCCTCCGACCCGGCCTGACGAATATGGGCCGTGAGAGCATCGATTTCCGTGGGCTTTCCCCGTTCGCGATCAATCTGCATGGATGTTTTGGCGTTGTAGGCAAATGTGCCCACCAGTGAAAGCGTCTTTTCCACCGCGTCATCTTTAAGCCGGATATTCTTCGCCCGCGCAACGGCTGCCACTTCCTCCATCATTTCCTGTAAAATCGCCTTCAGCTTGCCGTCTGCAAGGATCTCGCCGTAGGTTTTTCCGGTGGCGGCTGTCAGCGATCCCAAAGGGCACATCAGCAGATATTTCGTCCAGAGGACTTCCGAGATCCTGTCGGTCAAAACGGCGTCAATGCCCGCCTTCAGCAGCAGATCCAGTATAAAGCCATAGCGTGAAGACTTCCGCGCATCATCCGTCCCGAAGGTCAGACGGCATGCGCCGTCCACCTGACGGATGACGCCCGGCTTTTCAATATGGCTGATGATATAGACGCTTCCCCCGACGATGTCGGCCGAGGGTAGAACGGACTTGATTCTTTGGGCGCTGTTGACGCCGTTTAGAAGCGGGATGGCCACGGTGCGCTCGCAGACGTGATCTTTGAACAATTCAGCCGATTCTTCAAGCGCATAGCTTTTCACGCAAAAAAGAATCAGATCCAGGATGCCTAGCCGATCGGGCTGGTCTGTGGCGATATTCGGCCAGGTCGTGTAGTCCCCTTCGCATGTGAAAAGGCGCAAGCCGTTTTGTTGAATGGCTTTCAAATGCTCGCCCCTGGCAATGAATATCAATTCATGCTCGCCTGTCGATGCGTAGGCTCTGGCCAGTTTTCCTCCGAAATATCCCCCTACCCCGCCGATTCCCACAACGGCAATTCTCATGTGTTTTATCCTGTTTCTTTCCGATTTCAGCCCGTTCGGGCCAGATCGATCTTCCCCTGCCAACGGCTAAGCAGAGCTTCCTTGAGAACGGCATGTTCAGGCGCCGAAAGAAGCGGATCCCGAGCGGCCAGATCAAACGCGTCTTGTCTGGCGTCATTGAGAATGCGCGCGTCGCGCAAAATGCTGGCCACGCGAAAATCCGGAAGGCCGGATTGCCTTGTGCCCAGAAAGTCTCCGGGGCCGCGGATGGCAAGATCTTCTTCAGCCAGCGCAAAGCCGTCGTTTGTTTTTTCCATCACCTTGAGCCTTTTGCGGGCATCCGCGGAGATGCGATAATCGGTCATGAGAATGCAGGAAGACGGAATGTCGCGTCTGCCGACGCGGCCGCGCAACTGATGAAGCTGCGATAGACCGAATCGCTCGGCATGTTCAATGACCATAATCGACGCTCTTGGCACGTCGATGCCGACTTCGATGACCGTGGTCGAAACCAGAATGGAAATCCGGTTTTCCAGGAAGGACCGCATGACTTCCTCTTTCTCTCTGTCCTTCATTTTGCCATGGATCAGACCCACGCGGTATTGAGGAAAAATGTCCGCCTGAAGATGCTCGGCCATCTTTGTGGCGTCTTTCAAATCGAGGTTTTCAGATTGTTCCACCAGAGGATAGACAATAAAGGCCTGGTGTCCTTTCTTCAGTTCATCTTCAATAGCCGCATAGACGGCCTGCCTTTTGTTTTCCCCCTGCACCAAGGTGCGCACCGGCTTTTTGCCGGGCGGCATTTCATCAATAACGGAAACATCGAGGTCTCCGTAAACCGTCATGGCCAGTGTTCTGGGAATCGGCGTGGCCGTCATGACCAGCACATCGGCGCAAATCCCTTTGGCGCGAAGAGTCGCCCGTTGCACCACTCCGAAACGATGCTGTTCGTCAATGACGACGAATCCGAGACGATTAAACGCCACCTCTTCCTGGATCAGCGCGTGCGTGCCCACAACAAGGTTTGCCTCGCCGTCGGCAATGGCCTGAAGGATCTCCGTCCGTGCGCCGCCGGCGGTCGATCCGGAGAGCAACGCCACGCGAAGTCCTAAGGGGGCCGCCCATTCTTGAAGCGTTGAAAAATGCTGCCGGGCGAGAATTTCCGTAGGAGCCATTAACGCGCACTGGTACCCGTTTTCGCAGACCGTGATCATCGATGACATCGCCACCAGCGTTTTGCCGCTTCCCACATCGCCCTGAAGCAGACGGTTCATCGCGACGGGAGCCTGAAGATCTGTTTCGATTTCTTCAATCACGCGCTTCTGCGCCCCGGTCAGCGCAAACGGCAGCAGAGAATGAAACCGATGTTTCAGCGAACCGCCGGACGTAAAGGCGATGCCTTTGTCGACAACACGTCCGGACCGCTTTACGGCCAGGCCAAGTTGAAAAAAGAAAAATTCATCATAGATCAGACGGCGGTGGGCCTCGGATCCTCCCTCCATAAGCGCATCGAGGTTCGCGTCCTGGGCAGGGAAATGAACGTCTGTGATCGCGTTGCGGACATCCATGAGGTTTCTTCTGCGGCAGATTTCAAGCGGAATCGGAGAAGACAGATAACGTGAGAAATTTTCTAGAGCGCTGTGCACCACGCGCCTGATGTACTTCTGGTGAAGTCCCTCGGTTTCCGAGTAGATCGGAACGATTCGTTTGAAATTGATCGGTTCGTCGGTATCCTCTTCGTCAAGAATCTCATAGTCGGGGTGAATCATGGATTTGCCCGCGTATCCGGTTAAAACCGTGCCGGAAAAAATTGCCCTTGCGCCTCTTTTGAAAATTCCCGTCAGATAAGACAAACGTCCTTTGAACCATTTAAGCGTCAATGTTCCGGTTGCGTCTCTGACCGCGATTTCCAGAATTCGTTTTTTCCCGTAATAGCGGAAATCACAGGAGGCGACTTCGGCAATGACCGTTTGCGATTTATCCGGCTCCAGGCGGCTGATTTTACGGATTTCACGCCTGTCTTCATAGGCTCTGGGCAGAAAAAAGAAGAGGTCCTCGAGGGTTCCAATTTTTTTTGCGGCAAATCGGGCGGCCATTTTCGGTCCGACGCCCCGAAGATATTGAACGGGCATGGACAACTTCTCCGCCGATGCTCTCAGATCCGCCAGCCGCTCTTCAATTTTTTCCTCCATTTCGGAAGACAGGGCTTTTGAGGCCTCGGACAACTGCGCCGCATTGATCACGCGCTCCAGAATGGCTGACGCTTCGGCGATCTTTTTTTGCTTTTCCTCAGCAGTCGATTCATCATAATCTGCGAGAATGCTCAACAGGCTTTCGAGCGGCGGCTGCATACGGTTCGTTTCGGCAGGCGGTATGGTCGTCATCACCTGACGAATCAGAGAACTCACCGATTTTCCGAGGTCGCGAATTTGGGGAATATTCTTGAAATGATCCTTCGATGCAAAATCGAGCGGCGATTTTATCCTGAGTAGATTTTTTCTGAATATCTCCAATGATGTCTCCGAAACCCAAACTGGCCGCGGGTGCGTTTATTTAGCGAAATCCTTGATTTTTGTTAACAAATAATTTTCTTTTCTGCAAGTTCAGTGATTGACACGAATCACGATTTACGATAGTTGAAGCTTCGCCGGTCCGGTTTGAAAAAATACATCATTATCCATGGAGCCCTATGTCTGCAAAATCTTCTAAATCCTCTAAATCAACCTATAAAGACGCAGGCGTGAATATCGACACAGCCAACGATTTTGTCGAACGCATCAAGCCCTTGATCAAGACGACGGCCCGCAAAGAGGTTGTTTCCGGCATCGGCGGGTTCGGCGGTCTTTTCCGTTTCGACACGGCCAAAATGAAAAACCCGATTCTCGTTTCGTCCACCGACGGCGTCGGCACGAAACTCAGGATCGCCCAGTTGATGGACAAGCACGACACCATCGGTATCGACCTGGTGGCGATGTCGGTTAATGACGTGATCGTTCAGGGCGCGGAACCCCTTTTCTTTCTCGATTATTTGGCCACCGGAAAGCTGGAAGTGGGAAAAAGCGTTCAGATCGTCGACGGCATCGTATCAGGCTGCCGTCAGGCGGGCTGCACTCTGCTGGGCGGTGAAACGGCGGAAATGCCCGGGTTTTACAAACCGGGGGAGTATGACCTGGCCGGTTTTTGCGTCGGCGTCGTCGAGCAGGATAAGCTCATTGACGGCTCAACCATCAGCATCAATGACCGGGTCATCGGATTGGCTTCGAGCGGCTTGCACAGCAACGGATTTTCTCTGGCCCGTAAAGTTCTTTTGGAAAAAGGCAGACTCTCCATGACTGACACGCCTGCGGGGCTCTCCCGCCCGGTGGGGCTTGAGCTTCTGGAGCCCACCCGCATTTACGTTAAAGCCCTCCTGAATCTGGTTAAAAGCTTTAACATCAAAGGCCTGGTTCACATTACGGGCGGCGGCTTTTACGATAACATTCCCAGGATCATCCCGGATGTCTGTCGTTGCGTCGTTTCGAGCGGAAGTTGGGACATCCCGCCGGTCTTTTCCGTCATTCAGGAAATCGGCGCTGTGGATGACCATGAAATGTTCCGAGTTTTCAACATGGGTATCGGTATGATGATGATCGTCTCCGAGAAAGAATGCCGGGACATTCTCGATCGCTTGGAAGTACTGGGTGAGAAAGCCTATCTCATCGGGTCGATTGAAAAGAAAGAGCAAGGCCAGCCAGCGGTCTGCTTCTCGGAGGGTTGACGGCGGCGATATGGCTCAACGGCTGAAACTGGGCGTTTTGATATCGGGAGGCGGGTCGAACCTTCAATCGATTATCGATCATATCGAACGAGGGAATCTGGCTGCGAAAATCCAGGTGGTCATCAGCAACAACCCCGATGCCTACGGATTGGAAAGAGCCCGGAAACACGGTCTGCCTGCGGTTTGCGTTCGACATACAGATTTTTCAGATCGCGAGGCTTTCGATCGGGAGCTTCTGCGCATCCTTACCAGCTCCGGCGTCGATCTGGTCGTTTTAGCCGGTTTTATGCGGATACTGACCCCCGTGTTTCTTCGCGCCTTTGAGAAAAGGATTATTAATATTCATCCCGCCCTGCTGCCGTCTTTTCCCGGAACGCATGTGCAGCAAAAGGCAATTGATGCGGGGGTCCGGTTTTCGGGATGCACGGTTCATTTTGTAGATGAAGGGATCGATACCGGTCCAATCATTATCCAGGCGGTGGTTCCTGTTCTCGAAGGGGATACGGCCCAGACGCTGGCTGATCGCATTTTAAAGGAAGAGCACAAGATTTATCCGCAGGCAATTCGCTATTTCGCGGAAGGCAGAATCCGGGTTGAGGGCCTTCGGGTGCTCATCAGCGCCTCAGGATCCGCCCCGGAAGCCGCCTTGCATAATCCGCCTCTGGAATCATAGGAAATCTTACGGACGCTGAGAGGCTTTGCAGGATGACCAAACAGCCCACATATGACCTGATCGTCATCGGCGATGACCTTTCCTCCCACGTTGCCGCGGCATATGCGAGCCATTGCGGTTTATCGACGCTGCTTATCGCACAGACCGGTCTGGGAGGGCTTCATCTCATCGGCGATTTCGTGTTTCACCTCGACCCGACGCCGATGAACGGTTTGGGGCCCAATCAATGCGGTCGGAAAATTCTCGAGGAAATGGGCATCGAGCTTCCAGCGGGAGAAGAAGATCCGATGAATCCCGCCTATCAGGTTCTGCTTCCCGGCCACAGGCTTGACTTCTGCAACACCCCTGATGATCTGCTTTCAGAATTATGCCGAGAATTTCCGGATCTGGAGGCGGAATTCCGTGCGTTTTATGAAGCCGCATCCGATGCAGCGGCGGTTTTTGAAGCCTGGCTTGACAAGCATCCCCGTCTCCAACCGGCCACGACCCGGGAATACCTTGATTACCTGAAGATCTTTCCGCATATTTTTCGATACAAATTCAATGCGGTCCGATTCGACAAGGTTCTGACTGCTCACCCTCTGGTGGAGAAAGTCTGGGAAGCTCAGCAGGCGCTGTGCTCTTTTAATCTTCACGATCTGTTTTCATTTGCTTCCGCCAAATTCAATTGCACGCCGTTTGAGGGGATCACGAGCTTTTCCCAGGGCAAACAGTATTTGTTCAATGAGCTCATTAAAAAACTGGAGGTGTCGGGAGGCCTGTATCTGAGTTCGTGCCGGATTTCCTCTCTCAATCCGGGAAAGCCGGCAGGTGTGGAGCTTTTCACAGCCGACGGAACGACTTCGCACCTCTCGGCGCAAAACCTGATCGTCAGCACGAAGGCGGACGCTATGTCTTATCTCTTTGAGTCCAAGACGTATTCAAGTCTCGCCGATCGATTAAGACCCGCCCGAATTCTTTTCTATCCTTTCACTCTTTTTTTCGGCATTGAACGCAACTGCCTTCCGGAAAAACTCGCCCGGCATGCGGCCGTTGTTCCGGATGTAAACAAGGATCTTTCCGATCATAATCTGATTATTCTTGATACGCCCCAGGCCGCGTCAAACGGCCAATTTTCCGACGGCAAAACGGCGATGAGCGCAACGGTCTTTCTGCCGGACAATGAAGCGGCCTGGCAGGTCGATGCGCTCAAAAACGAGGCCGATCAGATTCTGGAAAAACTCGACGCCTTCTTCCCTTTCCTGCGGGACGCCGTTTTGCTGTCCTCTTTGGACCAATCCATCGATTTGTCTAAAGCCTGTCGCTCAATCCTGTCTCCTAAGTATTTCATCCGCAACGCCGCTTTGACGTCCTTTGCCGCGAAAACGCATCAAACGCGTTTTGATCACATTTTTCTTTCCGGCGCGTCGCTTATGACGGATGCGGGGTTCGCCGCCGAATTTATCACCGGCAAAAACGCTGTTCAAAGCGTTTTGCGCAAAAGGAGCTAAAAGCGCATGTCTTTGGATTTCAAGATTTCCTGCCTGGGGCCCTGTAAAATCCCCTCCCCACTGACCATCACCTCTTTTGTGTCCGACGAGGACCGATTGTTGTTCAACACCCGTCAAAACGGCTTCGATGCGGTGAAAGATTCATCCGGCAGGCCGCTGTCCGTCGAGGCGGCCGGACCCCGAAAGCAGATCTATTTCGATCCGGCGAAAAGCAAAGCGGCGATCGTCACCTGCGGCGGCCTGTGCCCCGGCATCAACGACGTCATCCGTTCCGTGACGATGTCGCTTTTTTATCGCTATGGGATCAAAGATATCCTGGGCATCCGTTTTGGATTGCGAGGATTAAATCCGGCCTTCGGCCATAAGCCCGTTTATCTCACTCCGGATTTCGTCAAAGATATTACAAGTATCGGAGGCAGTATCTTGTCCACTTCCCGCGGCCCTCAAGACATTTCCGTAATGGTGGATTATCTGGAACAGCAGAAGGTGAATATGCTTTTTTGCGTAGGAGGCGACGGGACCATGCGCGCCGCTGAAAAATTAAACGCGGAAATCGCGTCGCGGGGCATTGCTCTGGGCGTGGTCGGCATTCCTAAAACCATCGACAACGATCTCAATCTCATTGAAAAGTCCTTCGGCTTCGATACGGCAATTGAAAAAACGGTCGAGGCCCTGCGCAGTGCGCATGTGGAAGCCAAAGGAGCGTTCAACGGAATCGGACTGGTTAAAATCATGGGCCGGCACTCCGGCTATATTGCAGCCACCGCCGCCCTGGCTCAGGGGGATGTGAATTTCGTTTTAATTCCTGAAGTGCCTTTCGATCTCGGCGGCGCAAAGGGATTCCTACAGGCGCTGACATCAAGAATTCAAAAAAGAGGCCACGCGGTCATCCTCGTGGCGGAAGGCGCAGGACAAGAGTTGATCACGCAGGGTTCCGGCAAGCGCGAAACGGACGCGTCCGGCAATGTCCGTCTGGCCGATATCGGATTGTTTCTAAAGGATCGCATTGAAGAGCACTTTCGGGATCTGCGCTTGGAAATCAATTTGAAATACATCGAGCCGAGTTATCTGATTCGCTCGGTTCAGGCCAATGCTTCGGACAGCATCTATTGCAGTTCGCTGGGTCAGTATTCCGTGCATGCCGCGATGGCCGGCAAAACCGGTCTTTTGGTGGCGCTGAGAAAAGATGATTATGTCCACCTCCCGCTTTCCGCAGCAACGACCGGAAGGAAAATAGATTCACGCGGCAATCTGTGGATGCGCGTTTTGGAAATGACCGGACAGCCTCCGCTTATGAAAGGATAATCCCAAACTTGCCCGGTCTTTTTGTCGGTTCTGGAATATCTTTATCCTAAATGCAAAAAATGCTTGCAAAATAAATGCATTTAGCTTAGTTACGACGCACATTTTAAAAGGAGCGAATTTGCTATGTCACGTGTTTGTGAAGTGTGTGGGAAAAAACCTTCTGTCGGCCATAATGTGAGTCATGCCAACAATAAAAGCAAAGCCGTATGGCGTCCGAATCTTCAAAAGTTACGATGTGTTGATCAGAAAACCGGATCCGTGAAACGAGTCAAGGCCTGCACGCGCTGTATCCGTTCCGGCGCCGTCAAAAAAGCCTCCTAGTCCGTCGGAAGCCAGCCGGATTCTTTTACGGACAAACTCGTCTGTTCAATGAAATCGTCGTTTCCGACAGATTGAAGCGCGTCTTCAAAAAGACAGCGCAGAGTGTCCTGAAAAACAGAATAATCGCTGCGAAGGCCGAATTTGTCCGTAAAAAGACGAATCCGGCCTTCGACATTCATAATCTTTTCCATTCTTGTTTTTGTGATGTAGGCACTCGCCTGCTTGAGAACCTCGCGGACGCTGCCGGCCTGAAATCCGTAAAGCCACGATATTTCAGAACAAAATTCGCCTTCTCGATGATAGCGCACAAATTGGATCGCTTCTTCAAGCAAATCCATTGAGCCGGCATTCCGCAGATGCGGCAATATTGCGAGATCATAGAGCATTTCGATAATCAGATGAGATCGGTAGGCCGCCTCGTTGTAAGTGATCTCCTTTGAAATCATTTTATGCAAACTCAACAGATCCTCAATGAACGGTCGGCCTTTGATGTAAGAATAGCCGGATGCGTCCGGATTAAAACCCTCATCCGGACAGGCCATCGAGATCCTGCCGTAATGGGCCAGATCATCCACCAGTAGATGAAACATGATGTAGGCGGATCTGGCATGGTTGGCCGGCGCGCTGACGAATCGCCCGATGCTGTGCGTTTGCATGGCGCTGATGTCCGGATGAATGGAAAGCAGATCAGGTGCAATGTTGTAAATATAGATATCAGGATCGATGCGACTTTTTGAGGAGGCCGTCATGGCCTTTTGCAGCAAATAGGTGTGGGTCAACATCAACATGTCGGTCTCTTACCGTAAGTGCGCTTTCCGCTTTGGTGACCGGGTCGGAGAGTTCATTTTTGCTGCGGCGCCTGAAGTGACCGGGACTTGGCGGATATGGAAGTCCGCCTCAAGCTGCAGCAGCAAACCGGCCATGTCTTTTTCAAAATCCGGCATAACGGAGACGCAAATAACCGCGTTTTCAGCATCGAGAGTGGAAACGGTCGCCATACCCTCATAGCCTTCTATAATGAATTGAACCGGCGCTATTTCCGCTTTTGTTCGCAATTGGTAGCCTTGATGAATCATGGGTCGAAACGCTATCACTTCCGTGCTCAAAGATCAATCCGGCAAATGGTTCGTTTGACTCGCCCGCTGAAACCATGTATGTTCAAATCCCACAAGGAGAAAGCCATGAGAATTTCCAATGCCTGGATTGGATTCCTGATTTTGTTGCTTTGCGCCTGTTCGACGTCTCCGGCGTGGAAGGGCGCGGCGCTGCAAGATGCAAAGACTCTATTGAAAGACGCGCCGCGCGCCGAAGACCACCCCAATGCAGGCGGTGCGATGATGCTCAGCCATGCCGTCGTTGAGTACTTCCCTGATGGAACCAGCCTCACCCGCAGGCACGAACGGTATAAAATCTTCAATGAACGAGGCCGGCGATTTGCGTCCAAATCGATTTCCTACCGGCAAGGTTATCAGGAGGCTCGCATTCTTTTTGCCCATACGATCAAACCCGACGGAAAGGTCGTCGCGCTATCGCCTTCCGATATTCACGATACTACGCAATACGGCGCCTATGATTTCTACACGGATATCCGGCAAAAACGGTTCACCATGCCGGCCGTAGAAAACGGCTGCATTGTGGACATCGCTTACGAAATCAAAAATCTAAAACCGGTGCTCCCGTTCGATTACTTCACGGCCTTCATTTTTGATCATTTTTTCCCGATCCAAGAAGATATTCTCGAGGTGCATGTGCCGGCTTCCATTTCACTGCGTTATAAATATCTCAATATTTCCGGTGAGCCGGTGATCGAAAAAACGGGAAACCGGGTCCGGTACATTTTTACCAACCGCAATCGGAAAGAAATTATACCCGAGCCGCGAATGCCCGGCCTGCTGGACCGGGAAACGTTTCCACAGATCTGGATGTGGACCCTGCAAGACTGGCAAATTCTGTCCTCCTGGTATGGAAAAGTATTTTTCGAACAGATGAAAGCAAGCTCGGAGTTGGAAGCCTTCACGCGCCACCTGATCGCGAAGGCGCCGTCCCGCGAGGACAAGATCCGGATCCTTTTTGATTTTGTCGCCCGCAAGGTGCGTTACGTCGCGATTCTTCTTGGGCCACACACCCATCAGCCGCATTCCGCGTCCGAGGTTTTTCTAAAGAGATACGGAGACTGCAAAGATAAAACGGTTTTGCTTTTAACCATGCTCAAAATTGCCGGTATCGAGGGGTATCCGGCGTTGGTGCCGGTTCAAAGGGACCATTTCGATCAAACGATGCCTTCCCTTTCCGCTTTCAATCATGTTTTGGCCGTCGTCCCCCAAAAAGATGGCTGGTTTTGGCTCGAAACAACAAACGAAGCCGCCGCTTACGATACGACTCCTTTTATGCAACCGACGACTGTTTTCATCATTTCTCCGGATGGTTCTCACCGGTTTGACAGGACGCCGCCTTTGGATGACCGGAAAGATTACATAACCTCTGAATTGCTGTTCAGGATTGATCCCGAAGGGAACGCATTGGCTGACATGACGCATGTTTATTTCGGGAAAGCGGCTGAAGCCATGCGTTATGCATTCAAATATCTGCCCCCTGAACAGCGAAAGATCCTGTTTGAAAAAAAAGGCATCGAAGTCCGGAGTCTGGAGATCGGCTCCGTCGACGACGCGCAAAATCCTTTTAGAGTACACTTGACCGGTTTTATTAATAATATGGCACAGCGCGTTGATCCGGACACGATGATTCTTTCCAATGTCGTGCGGATGGACACGTTTCGCGACATAACCGCCTCTAAAACTCGTCTGTATCCGGTTGTCATGCCCGTCTCGTTTTACCGGGAAGAAACGATTCGTTATGTTTTTCCGGATGGTTATCAGATGCGCAACGTCCCCAACTCTTTGATTTCCGGAGAAAAATTCCATAATCGCCAGGTGTCTTTTCGTTTTGAGGAATCGACGCTGACGGTTTCGATCGAAACGAGCGGTTCTGCCTTGAGAATCGCCACCGATGAAATGGACCGTTTTAGAGAATACGCCGCAATATTGCAGGCTTATGAATCATCTGTGCAGACGATGATTTTTGAAAAAAGGCGCTGAAATGCTTGACATCAATGCGCTGATGATAGATAGAATCACAGACAAATAAAGGGATGAACAGATAAACCATGATCCTTGATAATAATCTGCCGGCGACGGTCTGGAAAGTCAAAGCACCCGGCTCGAAAGAACTTGAACAGACACTGGTTCAAGAATTCGGTGTTCGGCCGCTGGTCGCCCGACTGTTGCAAAACCGGCATATAGCAACGCTTGATCACGCGCACCGCTATCTGAATCCGTCGCTTAACGACCTTCACAGCCCCTTTCTGATGGCCGACATGAAGGCGGGCGTCGCCCGTTTGATCGAAGCCGTATATTCGGGAGATCCCATCGTTATATACGGCGACTATGATGCAGACGGCATTACTTCGGTGGTTGTGCTCTATAAATTCATCAAGGAGCTGACGCCTCACGTTTCCTATCATATACCCGATCGCGTACAAGACGGCTATGGCCTGAAAATACCGGTCATCGACACATTCAAAAACCGGGGTGTCAAACTCATCGTGACCGTGGATTGCGGCGTTTCCGATTTTGACCAGATCGCCTACGCCAAATCCATCGGCATCGACACCATTGTCCTGGATCACCATGAAATTGTCGGGGGGCTTCCGGATGCGGTGGCGGTGATCAATCCGAATCGCGGGGACTGCGAATTTCCGTTCAAGTACCTTGCGGGGGTCGGCATCGCGTTTAATTTTTTAATTGCGCTGCGCGGAACGCTGCGAAAAGAGGGCTTCTGGAAACACGACGAATACCCGAATCTCAAGGAATATCTTGATGTCGTCGCGCTGGGAACCATCGGAGATATTGCTCCCCTTTTGGGTGAGAACCGGATTTTTGCGAAAATCGGTCTGGACCTGATCACCGAGGGGAAACGCCCCGGCATTCGCGCGCTCAAAGAAGTATGCGGCATCGACGGTCAGATGATTGATTCCTTCAAAGCTTCGTTCTGCCTGATCCCCAGAATTAACGCCGCCGGCCGGATTGCGTCGGCGCTTGATGCGGTGGATCTGCTTCTGGCCGAAAACATCGATCAGGCCCGTCAGATTGCAGAGAAACTCGATGCGCATAATCGTCGCCGACAGGCGATGGAAAAAGACATTCTCACCGATATTCTTGGACAAATCGGCGAAAATCCGGATGTGGGCAAAATGAGCTCGCTGGTGTTTGCATCGGACAAATGGCATCCCGGCGTCATCGGGATTGTCGCGTCAAAGCTGGTGGACCTCTTCAGCCGGCCGGCCTTCGTCATCAGTTTGCACGACGGCGTGGGCAAGGGATCCGGCCGCAGCGTCTCGGAATTCAATATCCATAAAGGTCTCCAACAATGCGCCTCTCTTTTGTTGTCCTACGGAGGACACTACCGCGCCGCCGGGATTTCCATCCGTGAGGATGACATAGACGAGTTCGCTTGTATGCTTGATGAAATCATCCGTGATTCCGTCAAAACATCGGGACTGATTTCACAGACGTTGATCGACGCGGAATGCCGTCTCGAAGAGGTTGATCTGGATTTGCTCACCCAGATCTCTCAGCTTGCCCCCTTCGGCTGCGAAAATCCTGAGCCGATCCTTTGCGCCCGCAAGCTTGCGGTCGCTTCTCCATCCGTCGTCGGCAACAATCATCTGAAACTGCGTCTTAATGAAAACGGGGCGTCGTTTAGCGCCATCTGGTTCGGTATGGGAAAACTAGCCGGTAAACTTGCCGGCGCAACGGTTGATGCGGTTTTTACGCCGCAGATCAATTATTGGAACGGCGCCTCCGACATTCAGTTGAAGATTAAAGACGTGGCTCTTACGTAAAATCATATAAGGAGGAAACCGGAGAATGGATCGTGCGCAAAAAGCGGCGCTGCTGAGCGTAGTGGTTTTTCCCGGAGCCGGACAATTTTTTCTGAAAAAATACATTCGAGGCGCCGCATTGATCATTCCTTTTCTAATCGGATGCGGCGTTCTTGGATGGATCATCGTTTCCAAAGCGCTTGACATGATTCAGACCGCTCCGTTTCAGAAAGGAACCGTGAATGCGGCGACGGTCTTCGATGTCACGTCCAAAGCCGTCGAGTCGCTGGATTTGAAGTTTCTCGGTTTGATCTTAATCCTGCTGTTGCTGCTATGGGTTCTGTCCGCCTTGGATGCTTATAGACTCGGAAAAGCCATGGATTCAGCAGCTACCAGTTCCGACGATCAACAATCAGCTTCTCCCCGGATGTGAGGACTCCCGACTCAACGAATTCCAGCTCGTCAATTCGCACCGTGCAGATTTCGCGAAAGAGTTTTTTAAACCTTTCCCCTTCCTTGTCGGAAAGGACGGAGGATTTTTCCAGGCGAACCGTGAGGTGATCCTCGTGTCCGCGGCGGTCCACCACGGCCTGAATCGCTGCGCCGCCGACTTTTGAAGCAAGCAGTTTTAACTGACTGGGGGCGACAAACAGCCCGCGAACCTTGACCGCCTCCCCCACCCGGCCGGCAATTCCAGCCAGCCGGTAGGCGCTTCTGCCGCATCGGCACTTTTGTGTCATCAGGCGGGACAAATCGCCGGTGCCGAAGCGGACCAGAAAAAAGATTGGATTTAGACGAGTCACGACAACCTCTCCCAATTCTCCCGGCGCGACGCTTCTCCCGGTGGACGGATCAACGATTTCCACAACGGTTTCTTCGCACAGGTGCCAGCCGTTTTTTTGAGAGCATTCATAGGCCACATCGCCGACTTCGGTGGCGCCATACATCTGATAGGTGTCAATGCCGTATTCTTTTTCAAAGGTTTCCCGCAGAGAGGGCAAGAGCGGCTCTGCCGCAAAACAAGCCTTTTTGACCTTAAAGTCCTTTTTGAAATGATAGCCCATCTCTTTGGCCTGGCTGATGATGGAGGCCAGAAAACTCGGTGTCCCGACGTAGGCGGTTACGCCCAAATCCCGAATCAATTGAACCTGGACTTGCGAAGAAGACGTGCCGGAGGGAACCACGGTAGCGCCGACTTTTCTTAATCCGGCGTGAAACGTCAGTCCCGCCGCCACCAGATGATAGGAAAAAGCGTTGAGTGCCACATCATCGGGTCCGATTCCCGCCGCACAGAAGGCCCGCGCCCAGAGATAATCGGATTCCGACAAATGCGGTTCGTAAACCGGCCCGGGCGACGTAAAAATCCGGTCCACCGCCGATTGAGGATTCTGAAGGCCCGCATACGGAGGGGTCTTAAGCTGCATCTCAACAAGCTTCTCTCTGGAAATCACAGGCAGGATTTCCAGATCTTCACGACATTTTATTTTAGCGGGATTGATTTTGTGGAGATCAAGGATTTTCTTGAAGGCCGGCGATTTTTTATATCCGAGCTTCACCATGGCGGAAAGCGCCTTGTCCTGAAGGGCCTTGCGGTTCGACGGCGCCGATTTTTCACGTGCATCATAAAACTTTTTCATGACATCCTCCTTTGCTACAACCAGCGTTTACGCCTGCGATAGGCCTTGACATCCCGATAGGATTTTGCGGTTCCGGAGGCGCCCATGCCGAGATAGAATTCCTTGACGTCCGGATTGTCCGCAAGCTCTGCGGAGTTACCTTCCATGACGATTTTGCCGTTTTCCATGACGTATCCATAGTGCGCGACCTGCAAAGCCATATTGGCATTTTGTTCAACTAAGACGATGGTCGTTTTGTGTTCTTCGTTGATTTTCTTGATGATGCGGAAAATCTCCAGAACCACCAGCGGCGCCAGTCCCAAAGACGGTTCATCGAGCATTAAGAGCTGCGGATGAGCCATAAGCGCGCGGCCGATAACGAGCATCTGCAATTCACCCCCGCTGCAGTAGCCGGCAAGCGACTTGCGCCGTTTTACAAGCGCGGGGAAATAATCATAAACCATTTCCAGATCCTGTTTGTAGGGTTTTCCCGGGCGCGTAGCGGTTCCCACTCTCAGGTTTTCTTCAATGGTGAGATACTTGAAGGGCTGACGGCCCTCCAAAACCTGGATAATTCCCTGGCGCGTGATGAATTCAGGCGCCTGATTCTGAATATTCACGCCGTTGTACAGAATTTCTCCGTCTGTCACTTCTCCGTTTTCCGGCTTCAAAAGTCCGGAGATCGCCTTGAGTGTCGTGGTTTTGCCCGCGCCGTTGCTTCCCAGAAGCGACACGATATGCCCTTTTTCGACAGACAGAGAAACGCCTTTGAGAACCTGGATCACGTCGGAATAAACCACCGAAATGTTATTGAGCTGTAATAGAATATCCGCCATATGTCATCCTAGTATGAAAACGGCCAAAGACGAAAACTTGATCGAAGAATACGCCACAATTCCGCCAGCCCTTTGGGTTCCAGCAAGATGAATAAGACGATGGCCAGGCCAAAGACAAATTCACGAAGAGGCGCCATGTTCAATCCCATGCTGGTGATCACGCTGACATTCATCAGGATGCCCGTGGCATAACGCAATACTTCGTTGAGCACCGTGATGAAAGTCGCCCCGAAAATGGCCCCGGGAATATTGCCCATTCCCCCGATGATCACCATCGCGATGAATTCTACCGACAAACCCAGATTGAATGGCTCGGTTGTGATACTCACCATGTAGTAGGCCCAAATGGCCCCGGCAAAGCCCGCATAGAAGGAGCTGATCGCGAAGGACAAAAGCTTGTATTTGAAAATCGGAATGCCCATGCCTTCGGCCGCCCGGTCGTTGTCGCGAATGGCGATGAAAGCCCTGCCGAACTTGCTGCGCATGATATTAACGGCAAACCAGGTGGTCGCCACCAGTGAAAGAAATATTAAAAAGAAAAACATTTTGTCGCCGGAAATCGTCCAGCCGGCGATGGAAGGAGAAGGCAGTGTGATGCCCATCGTTCCCATAGTCAGGCTTTCCCATTGAATGAGGACGTATTCAATGATGAACTGGCCGGCGAGAGTGGCAATCGTCAGATAGAGTCCTTTGAGGCGCCCCGAAGGAATACCGAAAATCATGCCCACAAGCGCCGTAATGAAACCCGCGGCGGGAATGGAAAGGTAGAACGGTACATTCAGACGCGTGGCCAAAATGGCGGCGGCGTAAGCGCCGACACCGAAGAAAGCGCCATGCCCCAGCGAGATCTGCCCGGTGTATCCGATGAGGATATTCAGACCGATCGCCGCAATGGCGAATATGCCGATGTTGTTGAGAATGTAAAGAAGATAAGGGCTCAAAAAAAACGGGGCCAGGCCAAAAAGCAAAAGCAGAAAGCCCCCAAGGCAGACCCTTCCGAACCAGGTCTCAAAGATGGAGAGCTCTTCGGCGTAGCTTTCGCGATAATTGCCGCAGGGATGAAAGGACATTTTTTTCATAAAACCGTCTCCGCCTTCTAGACTCGTTCTATTTCGACCAGGCCGAACAGACCATAGGGTTTAACCATTAAAATAAAAACGAGTACGATATAGGGAACCACATCCCGCAGTGAAGGATTGAGGTAGCCGCCGGTAAAGGTCTCCAGAAGCCCGATGATGATGCCGCCGATGATGGCGCCGCCTATGCTGTCGAGTCCTCCCAGAATGACGACGGGAAAGACTTTCAGGCCGATAGCGCTCAAATCATGAACGTTCACGCCGTTGATGATTCCCAAAACAATGCCGCTCATGCAGGCCACCATGGCTGCAATGGCCCAGGACAAGGCAAACACTCTCCGCACGTGAACGCCCAGCGACAGAGCCGCCTTCTGGTTGTCCGCCACGGATCGCATGTAAATGCCCTGAGAAGACTTTTTGAAAAAAAGACCGAATAAGACCAGAAACACGACGCTGATCAAAAGCGTCATGGAATAAACCGGCGCGATGTAGATGGACCCCAATTCAATTTCCAGGGCGTCGGGAAGAAACGGCGGATAGGTGTGGAGGTTTCCGCCCCAGATCAGCAGGATCAGGCCTTTGAACATGGCGGCCAGACCCACCGTGAGCATGATGACGAAGATGAGTTTTTCACCGATCAGGGGGCGAAGGAAAAATTTCTCGATCAAGAAGCCCAAAAGAAAACATCCGACAAGCGTCAGTAAAAAGGACACGATGATCGGCAGCTTTCCCCAGGTAACCAGAGAAAGGAAAAAGAAAGCGCCCAGAGCCAAAAGCTCGCCGTGCGCGAAATTCAACACGCTTGAGGCCTTGAAAATCATAACGAACCCCATGGCGGAAATGCCGTAGAGCAGACCGATGCAAATTCCGTTAACCAGCAGCTGTAGAAAAAAATCCATCAGGAAGTCTCCTTAATCGACGGTAATGACGTTGATCGTCGTTTCGATTTCACCGATGCGTCCGTCTCGATAGCGAATCTTGCCGGTCACGGCGACATCCTCTAATCCGCCGTACATGGCTTCGATGATTTTAAGGTATAGCCCGTAAACAAAGCGGCGCCTCACCTTGCCGGTGCGCGTGAGCTCTTCGTCGTCGGCGTCGAGCAGTTTGTAGAGCAAAACGAATTTTTTAATTTTCATGACGTCCGGAAGCTGTTCGTTGACGCGCCGGACCTCCTTGAGAATGAGATCCTCGACAGCCTTCTGCTGAGACAAGTCCATATAGGTTGTATAAGGGATCATTCTTTCTTCCGCCCAGTTGCCGACGTTGCCCTGATCAATGTTGATCATGGCGGTGATGTAAGGTCGCGCCTCGCCGAACGTCACCGCTTCTTTGATATAGGGACTGAATTTCAGACGGGTTTCAATGAAATCAGGCGAGAAGGCGTCGCCGCTTTTGTTGCGGATGATGTCTTCTTTGCGTCCGATGATGAGCAGGTGCCCGTCGTCGTCTATGTATCCGGCATCCCCCGTCTTGAGCCATCCGTTGTCGAAGGCGGCCTGCGTGGACTGGTAATCATTATAGTAACCGGAAAAGTTGGCATCGGATTTGACAAGCACTTCCTGATCCGGAGCGATGCGAACCTCGGTTAAAGGCAAAGGTTTGCCGACGGTCTCAAGTTTAACTTCACCATCGGGTTGAATTTGAAAGATGCCTCCGGATTCCGTTAGGCCATAGCACTGCTTGAGATTCAATCCGATCGCGCGGAAAAAACCGATCACATCCGGGCTGATCGGGTGTCCTCCCGTAAAGGCGCTGGCGAAACGAGAACATCCCAAACGGTCGAGCAACGGCCGGTAGACCGTCAAAGAATAGAAGCGGTAAAGCAGCCGGTGCGGCCATGAGATTCGGCGGCGGTGGAGTTTTTTGTTCACAAGGCTTCGTCCGAACTGCTCCGCCATGTCGAAAAGATGTCTTTTGAGCCATCCGGCATCCGAAATTTTCACGCGGATGCGGGAGGCCATATCCTCCCAGAAACGCGAGGCGGTGATTAGGATGGAAGGTCCGATTTCCCGAAAATCTTCAGGAACCGTTTCCGCCGTCTCGGGAAAGTTCATCGTCATGGCGGAAACCAGAGAGACGCCCATTCCCCACATCTGGTCCACGATCCAAGCCGGAGGAGACATGGAAATCCAGTTTTCTTCGGGTTTCAGATTTTCGGCTTCGATCCACTGGCGAGCCATGGTGGTCAGGTTCCGGTGCGACAGCATTGCGAGTTTGGGAACGCCTGTGGTTCCTGATGTCTGGATCATAATGGCCATATCGTCCGGCCTGCCTTTGGCGATTTTCCGATCCACATCGTCCGGATGCTCGGTCAGATAGTCTTGGCCCAGTTCCAACAGCCGGGCATAACTGATCAGCCAGTCGTTTTCATCGTAAAACGTCATGCCCGTCGGATCAATATAGACGACCTTCACGGTGTGCGGAAGTTTGTCGCGGACTTCCAGAAGTTTGTCGACCTGCTCCTGATCCTGGACGACCACCACCGGAGAGGCGATGCGTCCGATGGAGAAAGACAGTTCTTCTGCGATCGAAGAAGTGAAGAGATTCAAGGAGGTCGCTCCCAGAGCGTGAGCCGCCAGTTCGCAAAACAGCCACTCGGGGGAGTTGTTGACAATCAGCGCAAGATTTTCGCCCCGTTTCATGCCCAAAGCCGCTAAGCCTGCGGCCGAAAGGTTCACAAAGCGGTAATAGTCTTCCCAGGTATAGGTCTGCCAAATGCCGTAGGCCTTGTCGCGGATGGCCGTTTTTTTGACTCCGTATACCGAGGCGTTGTATTGCAGAATCTGCGGCAGAGTAAGATCTTTAGGATTTCGGGAATGGGGGTCTTGATGTCTCAATGTCTTAGATCTCCCGGTTAATCAATAGACTGGGCATCGCCCAGATAGGCTTTGATGACTTCGGGATTGGCGCTGATTTCCTCAGGGGTCCCCTCTCCGAGTTTTTCTCCGAAATTGAGCACCATAATCCGCTGGGAAATGCTCATCACGATGGACATGTCGTGTTCGACCAGGATCATGGTCAGCCCCCAGCGGCCGTTGAGTTCCAGAAGGAAGCGCACCATGTCTTCTTTTTCTTCCAGGTTCATGCCCGCAAAGGGTTCGTCCAGAATCAGCAGTTTGGGTTGCAGCGCCAGCGCGCGCCCGAGCTCCACTCTTTTCATCATGCCGTAAGGCAAAGATCCGACAGTCTGCTTGCGAATGGATTGCATCTCCAGAAAATCGATGATCTCTTCCAGAATCTGTCTGTGTCGGATTTCTTCCTGCCGCACCTTCGGGGAGAAAAGACAGGATTTCCAGAAACTGTAGCGGCAGTGAATATGTCTGGCCAGGGTCATATTGGCCAGGACGGTCATCCCCGGGAAAAGCTCGATATTCTGAAATGTTCTGCCGATTCCGACGTTGACCAGATGATGGGTGTGCAGGCGGGTGATGTCCCGGCCGTTGAAAAGGATCTGACCCTCCTGGGGATGATAAAAACCGGTGATACAGTTGAGCAGGCTCGTTTTTCCGGCGCCGTTGGGCCCGATTACCGCCATCAGTTCGCCTGTCCGGACTCTCAAATCAACGTCCCGAACCGCAATGACCCCTCCGAAACTCAAACGCAGATTCCGTATCTCGAGTTCGGCCCGATTGTTTTCCTGCGTTCGATCGGTCATGATGGATGGCCGGCTGCGATATGCTTTCATGAAATCCTCGGTGCTGTGCTTTTATGCCTTTGTGGTTCCGGCGGAGGTCGGGGCATCCCGATGACTCCGCCGGAATCGTTTTTCATCCATTACTTCTTGATGAGCTTGATTTTATCTCGCCCCGGAACGTAAAAATTCGTCAAAGGAATGTAAGTGCCGTTTTCCTTGACCTTCACGATTCTGGCGGTGAAGGATCCTTCGTGATTGTCTTTCGAATAGCTCACTTTGGGAACAATACCGCCGAAATCTTCATCCTTGAAGGATTCCATTGCCGCGTTGATGGTTGCGGGATTGATTGTTTTGTCCCGCTCATAGGCCCGAATGAACGCTCTCTCCATAATCATTCCGACGACGATGCCTTCCCAGTAAGCTGCGTCGAATCCATCCACTGTTTTATATCGCGACCACAATTCTTTCATTATGGCCATGCCGGGCGTCTTATCAGACGGCAGGCCGCCGGGAAATTGCATGACCAGCCGGTCTCGGATGAGTCCCTTGCCCATTTTGAAGAAATCCGGGTCTGTGGATGTCCAGGTGCCCAGAAAAAGCGGGTTGTATTTGATGCGATCCGCGCTTTTAAAAGCGGTGATGATCGCCGAGGGCAGCATTTGAATGAAAATATATTCCGCGCCCTGCTTCTTAAGACGGAGCAGTTCTGTGTTTAAATCAACCGTTCTGGGCGGGAACTCTTCGATGGCCACCAGTTCGATTCCCAGCTTTGCCGCGTATTCCTTGCTGGGAGCGTGAATGGATCGTCCATAGGCGTTGTTGTAGGTCAAAAGTCCAACTTTCGGAGCCTGTTTGCCTTTATGGATGGCGAGGATGTATTCGAGAACGGCATAGCAGTCCATCTTATAGCTTCCGAACGGCAAGTACATATAATCGATTGGTTTTTCGAGTATCTCCCAGCTGGTTGAATAGTTGATGGTCGGAACTTTGTATTCCTGGATGATTGGTTTTGCCGCAAGACCTTCGCCTGCGCCCCAGGTGGCGATCATGTCGACTTTGTCCTGCAAAACAAACTTTCGAACGGCGGCCATCGCTTCGGGCACTTTATAGGCCGTATCGACGGTGATCATTTCGATGGTGTGTCCCGCTACCCCGCCTTTGACTTCATTGACGTAACGAAAATAATCCCGCTGGCCTTTTTCATGATACTGGCCCCAGGTCGACGCAGGTCCCGTTAGATTGATTGCCGCTCCCACTTTAATCGTTTTGGACTGGGCTCCGGCGAATCCGGCGCAGACCAAAAGCGAAACCGCAACTGCCGTCAAAATTCTCTTTACCATACTGATCCCCCCTCTTGCTTTTTTTGAGAACCGATCGCACAACAAAAAAGCCGTGGGCAGTCTTTTGTCTGCCCACGGCTTATGTTTCCCTTGCCGGTCAACTTACGTTCAGGCAGACCCGATAGAGCCCCTAAAGCTAAAAAAATAAAAGTAAAAATTGACTGCCTGCGTAAACTGATCAGATTTTAATGTGCCTTGATTTGTTCCCATGAATCGCGCATATAGGCAAATAACGGTCAAATGTCAAGAAAAAATTCACATTTTCTGGATAAGCGGCCGTCCGGCTCAACGCTGCCCGATCGGAACATATGGGCGGATGGTGCTGCCTGTGTAAATCTGGCGCGGCCTGCCGATTTTCAGCGGCACGGCGTCATGCATTTCCTTCCACTGCGCAATCATTCCCGGAAGCCTGCCGATGGCGAACATAACCGTGAACATGTTGGTCGGTATGCCGATCATACGGTAAAGAATCCCGCTGTAGAAATCCACGTTCGGATAGAGTTTTCTTTCGACGAAGAAGTCGTCTTTTAATGCCGCCTCTTCAAGTTCCATAGCGATATGAATCAGCGGATCGTCATAATTGTATTTCTTAAAGATGGTTTCACAATATTTCTTGAGGATTTTCGCCCGCGGATCGTAATTCTTGTAAACCCGATGTCCGAACCCGAACAGACGGAATTTGCTGTTTTTGTCCTTTGCGGAGGCGATACAGTCTTTTATGGAGAGATTGTTTCTTCGAATGTCCTCAAGCATTTCGATGACTTTCTGATTTGCGCCGCCGTGCAGAGGCCCCCACAGCGCGCAAATGCCGGCGCAGATCGACGCATAGAGATTGACCATGCTGGAACCGACCAGCCGAACGGTGGAGGTACTGCAGTTCTGCTCGTGATCGGCATGTAGGATCAAAAGGGTGGACAGCGCCCTTTCGATATCCGGATCCGGCACATAGGGATTCACCGGACTTTCAAACATCATGTAGAGAAAATTCGACGCGTATTTCAGATCGCGCTTGGGATAGACATGCGGCTCGCCGATGCTGTGCTTATAGGAATAAGCGGCAATCGTCCGAATCCGTGATATCAGGGACGCGGCCATCAGGTCAAAGGTGTCGCCCTGAAAGTCTTCCGTGTAATAATCCGTGTAATAGACGGATAACGCGTTGACCATGGTGCTTAAAATGGCCATGGGATGCGCTGTGGGCGGGAATCCGTCGAAGAATCGGAGCATTTCCTCGTGGATCATGGAGTTTTGCGTTAAATGTTTGGAAAAAATCTGCTGCTCCTCAGGGGTGGGCAGATTGCCGTATATCAACAGATAAGCGACCTCGGAGAAGCTTGCTTTCTCCGCAAGTTCCTCAATCGGGATGCCCCGATAGCGCAAAATCCCCTTATCTCCATCGATAAAGGTAATCGAGGAGGTGCACGATCCTGTATTTTGATAGCCGACATCCAGGGTAATCAGCCCGGTGGCTTGCCTGAGGCTGGAGATGTCAATCGCCTTTTCTTCTTCCGATCCCTCGACAATCGGCAGTTCCAGGGTCTTGCCCTGGTAGGTTAATATCGCATGTTCCATAATCTTCTATTCTCCTGTCAGACGTTTCTAACCGTCACATGTGGCGTCATTTGTGGAAGCCTGTTGCCAGAAATTGACCTCTTCTCCGGGGATTAATCAAAGGGACATTTTCCAGGTAAGCGGCGGCGGACGAACCAGCTTTCAAATTGCGCGGAAATCCTACAACAATCGCAAAAAAACTGTCAAGTGCTCATTATGCCGAATGTGATATTCCAACGATTCGGGTCGTCAGGCGCCGCAGGAAAACTAGGCAGGATTATCCTCTTGATTGATGCCCAGTTTTTCGATCCGGTAGCGCAGAGAATCGAAGGTGACGCCCAGAAGTTCCGCTGTCCGGGTTTTTGACCCGCGGCATCGGATGAGCGCTTTCTCGATGATGCGTCGTTCAATCTTTTCGAGCTCCGCGTTTAAATCCATCCCTTTTTCCGGAATTTCCGGCTCCACATCTTTTGTCTGTTGAGTCGGGTCGGACGTAATGACAAGGCTTTCCGGCAGAATAATATTTGACGTTTCCATAGCCACGCCGCGTTCAATGATGTTTTCCAGTTCCCGGATATTTCCCGGAAAGGCGTAATTCATGAGCAGCTCCATCGCGTATGACGAGATCATCCGGACTTCTTTGCCGAATTCCCGCGCATATTTTTCGATAAAGTGTCTCGTCAAAAGGGGGATGTCTTCTTTTCTTTCCCGAAGCGGAGGCATGTGGATGGGAATGACGTTGAGCCGGAAGAAGAGATCTTCACGGAACTCTCCTTTCCGAACCTTCTGCTGAAGGTTCTGATTGGTTGCGGAGATAATGCGGACGTCAACTTTGATGTCCTCAGAGCCGCCGATGCGCCGGAAGCTTTTTTCCTGAACCACGCGAAGCAGTTTCACCTGCAAAACCGGCGGCAGTTCGCCTATTTCGTCGAGAAAAATCGTACCGCCCCGGGCCAGTTCAAAAAGCCCCGGCCGGTCGTTATAGGCGCCGGTGAAGGAGCCCTTCATATAACCGAACAATTCGCTTTCCAGAAGATTTTCCGGAATGCCGCCGCTGTTGATGGCCATGAAGGGCATTTTGGATCTCTTGGAGTTGGCGTGAATGGCGCGTGCGACGAGTTCCTTGCCGGTTCCGCTTTCCCCCAGAATCAGAATATTGGCCGGTGTGTCGGCCACCTTTTTAATCGTGCTGAATATTTTTGCCATTTCCCGACTGGTGCCGATCATGCCGGAAAAGGGAGTATGCGTGGGTTCCTGTATCGCCTGTTCGTCCGGCGCTATGCCGTTTTTCGTCAGGGCATGACGGATGATGGCCTTAAGCTCTTCGATGTTGCCGCCCTTTTCCACATAATCAAAGGCGCCCTCCTTCATGGCGTTGATGGCGGTTTCACCGGACGCATAAGCGGTAATGAGAATGACGACTGTTTCCGGCCGTTGGTCTTTGATCGTTTTAAGAAACTCGATGCCGTCGATTTTCGGCATTTTCAGATCTGTGATCACAAGGTCATAGGCGGTTTTTCGGCACATCGCGATGGCCTTGACGGGAGACTCGACGGAGGTAACCTCGTAGCCTTCCTTGGTGAGCATGATTTCCATAAACTCCCTCATGCCCTGATCGTCGTCCAATATAAGAATTTTTGCCACGAATGTTCTCCTCGTCTGCTTTTTTTCAGGTCTGTGAAACGGGAAGCCGGACGCATATGGATGTTCCTTGATTGATCAGGCTTTCGACTTCTATCTTGCCTCCGTAGCCGTCTACAATCCGGCTTACGATAGCCAGACCCAGCCCCGTTCCGCCTTCCTTGTTCGTAAAGAAGGGTTCAAAGATTTTTTCTAAATCTTTTTGTTCGATTCCGCAACCCGTGTCGGTGACTTTGATTTCAAGAAAAGAATGACGGCTGTTTTGCGTCAGGGTTTGAATGGAAATAGAAAGATTTCCATCGCCGTCTATGGATTGCGCGCCGTTGAGAACCAGGTTCCGGATAATCTGGCGCACCGGTTCCACGCTGGCGGCAATCTTGTTTTCCGGTCCGAAGTGACGATGAATCGAAATGTCCTGTTTCCAATCGGGGGCGATGGACAAACTGTCGAGCGTTTCATGAGCCACAGCGTTGACATCGACCACTTCACGTCCCTGCGGCACAGGCCGCGCCAGAAGAAGAAAATCCTGAACGAAATGATCAAGCTGGTCTTTGCCGCGGAGGATAATCTGCATAAGCCTTTTTTCCGTTTCATCCGCATGTCCGCTGTGGGCGAGTAATTGAATGGATCCGGTAATCGAGGCCAGGGGATTTCTCATTTCATGAGCCAGTCCCGCCGCCATCTCACCAATAAGCGCCAATCTCCTGCTTTTTTCCAGTCTCTCCTCCATGATCTTGATTTCGGTGAGATCCTGAAAAATAAGAATGTAACCGATCTGACGGCCGTGGCGATCTTTCAGGGGCGACACGGAACAGCCGACAAAGATTTCTTCGTCTTTCCTGCCTTGGATTCGAGTTTCAGCGCGGGTTCGGGAAAAGTCGGCGCGCTTTTGCATGATAAATGGAGAAAATGCGGGAAAAATTTCATCGATCCTTCTGTTCTCCACGGCCTTGCGTTGCAGTCCCGTGATGTCCTCGGCGGCCCGGTTGAAGGTTTTAATCCTCCCTTGAAGATTCACCGTTAAAATCCCCGTATCGACGGATTCGATAATGCTTCTAAACAGCAGATCCAGTTGATTGAACGCGGATTCCTTTTCCTCCAGAAGCGATCGCGTTTTCTTTTCCTGTTCAACCACCAGACTGGCCAGGAGCGCGATAACGTAAAAGGAAATGATGTGAACCACAATCCGGACAAAGACGTCTGCCGAATTGACCGAATAGTCGCGACCCGCCGAAAAGATCGTGGGAATGATTCGATAGTACTCAAGATCCAGAAGAACCCCGTAGGCAATGCTGGCCACGGATGCCACAATCAGTCCGCCGCTCCGCCCCAGAAAGATCACGGAAAAAATAATGACGAGCGTGTAAAGGAGCGAATAATTGCTGCCGATGCTGCCGGTGAGATAAACCACAAAAGTAATCAGAATAATATCGACCGCGAGCTGAAGATAGATATTGAGCAAAAAATATTTGTCTTTTTTCAGCAAATAAGCATAGAAAGCGGACAGAATATAAATCAGACCGATAACAACATATAAAATCTGAAAGATATCGCGAGAGATAAAATACGACGGCTCGAAAACATCGGTGAAGACGGCGCCCGCGAGAAAAAAGGCAAGGACGACTCCCCGGCCGATGATCAGAAGCTTGAGACGATGTCGGTTTTTGTCGTATTCCTGAATCTCCAGGCGCATAGTTCATCCCCGAAAGGTGTTTGATGCGGGCATGATGGTATAATATTTTCTCGGTTTTGGCTAATTATTAAAACGGCATTTTCATGTGGGAACAAACATGCGCCATCCCTTGACGCCCCTTCTTGCCGCACTGATCGCGGGCATACTCGCCGGTGAGTACGCTAACCCGCCTCGTCTGGTTTTGCTTCTTTTTGCACTGGTCCCCCTTTTCGCTTTGCCCTGGTGCCTTCGGCGTCGGCATATCCAAGGATCGGTTTTGCTGATTTGCATAACGGTTGCCGCGTCCGGCGCCCTTCACCATCAGAGGAATCCGGATGTGTTCAAAGATCAAAATCATGTTGTTCATCTGATCGGAAAAGGAAAAGTCGCCGTTGAAGGGTTTGTGCTGGACAGACGTTACAAAGACACCGGCACAGCAGTCCTGACCATGCGCTGTCTGCGGATTTTTGCCGATCAAAGATATCGTTCGCTTTCGGGCGATATTCGTTTATCCGTGCAATCAGGCGCCGGTTTTCAGGAGGGTGACTATATCCGTTTTATCGGCGCCATCCGGGAAATATCAACGTTTCAAAACCCCGGTGGATTCGATTATGCCCGTCACCTGGCCCGCAAAGGGATCTATGCCAGCGCCCAGGCGTCTTCTCCTGCGGATATCGTTCTGATTCGACGTGTGCCATCCAATGATCTTTTCGGCGTCATTCGTGCCGTCAGACAACAGGCCAGGGAAACCATTGTCGAGCGCTCCGAGACACCGTCTCGGGATATTCTGCTGGCGATGGCGCTGGGGGAATCCTCTGCAATCAGCCCCAGGGTAAGAGATGTTTTTGCTGCAACCGGCGCAGCCCATATTCTGGCCGTATCCGGACTGCATGTGGGTATCGTCTGGAGCTGCGCCTTTTTTTTGCTGCTCTGGATTTTGAAACGGTCGGAATATCTGATGCTCAGATGGCCTGTTTCAAAAATAGCCGCGCTGGGCGCATTGTTGCCGGTGGTCTTGTATGCATTCATTACCGGCATGCAAACGCCGGTGCTGCGCGCGATGATTGCGGCAGCAGCGCTTGTGGTCGCCCTCATTGCCGGTCGTGCGCGGCATGCCCTCAACACGCTCTTTTTGGCTGCCCTCATCATCTTGACCATCCGGCCCCAGGCGCTCTTTGAAGTTTCTTTTCAGTTGTCATTTGCCGCCGTCTTTTCCATTCTTTATCTGGTGCCTAGATTTCAGGCCTATTTGCCTCATCCGGATGACCGGTCAGTCGGTTTCAGGCATCGCCTTTTGGGCAGACTCTCTCTTTTTTTTCTAGTATCCGCCGCGGCAATGATTGGAACCATGCCGATTCTTGCCTACTATTTTAACCGGGTGTCCGTCGTGGCGCTTCTTTCAAATATCATTGCGGTTCCGCTTTTGGGGTTTGCGACACTTGGCCTGATGCTGATCTTTCTGGCCACATCCTGGCTTTGTCCCGCTTTGGCCGGAGGGTTGATTGAGGCGGCCTCTTTTATTGCCGGTTGGTGTTTTACTCTGCTGGAGAAACTATCCTATTTGCCCTGTTCGTCAGTGTCCATTGTTCGTCCGAACGCTGCTGAGATCGTCATTTTCTACCTGATCGTCTGGCTGTTCGCCAAATGGATCGGTTCCATGTCTGAAGAGGGCAAAACACTGTCTCGAAATAGAAAGAGGCTGATTCGATGGTCTTTTGCCGCATGCCTGGTTTTGCTGATCGCGGATATTGGATATTGGAGTGTCAGACCCCGTTTATCCAAGGAGATGAGCATCACCGCGATCGATGTCGGACAGGGAGCGTCCACGCTCATTGAGTTTCCAGGTGGATTCAATATGCTAATTGACGGAGGCGGCTTTCATGACAGTTCTTTCGATATGGGACGATTCGTCATCGCTCCTTTTCTTTACGCGAAAAGGATCCGAAAAATCGATGTGGTTGTTTTGACGCATCCTCATCCGGACCACCTCCAGGGACTGATCTACATTACCCGACATTTTGACGTTGGCCAGATATGGTCCAATGGAATGAAATCCTCCGACGAGCTTTACGCGGCATGGGAAAAGATTATCTCCGACCAATCCATAGAACATAAAATAGTCTCCTCCGGCTCTTTGCCCGTCGAAATCGGAAAAGCCGTCATTTTCTTCCTGGGCCCCGATCCCGGTTTTGGAGATTCTGGCTTGCCACCATCTCATGATGAGGAGAACGACGCGTCGGTGGTGATGAGAATCGTCTTTGGTCAAACCGCTTTTTTGCTTCCCGGCGACATTTCTTCAAAGGTTGAAGCCCGTCTGGTCGCCTCGGTCGGCGATTTAAAAAGCGATATCCTCTTGGCGCCTCATCACGGCTCTCGTTATTCCAGTTCCCAGGGCTTTGTGCAAAGGGTCGCCGGCCGATTGGCGATTATAAGTTGCGGCAATAACAATATTTTCCGTCATCCTCATCCGGAGGTTCTTGATCGCTACGAAAAGCACGGTTATGCGATCTTTCGAACGGACCTCAACGGCGCAGTCCGTTTGCGCGTTTCAGACGAAGCGATCATAGGCATCGACTGCTTCCGGCAAGCCGCCTCCGCCTGCGCATCGCCTTAATATTTCATTGCCAACAAACGGGCGATGTGCTAAAAGTTGTCGATTTATTTTAGGATATGCCAATGGATAAAATTACAGCAGTCAAGGGGATCAAAGATATCCTGCCTTCGGAAACGCCCGGGTGGCAAAAGGTGGAGACGACGGCCCGTGCGATTTTCGAGCGTTTTGGATTTCATGAGATCCGAGTGCCGATCATGGAAAAAACGGCCCTTTTTCAGCGGAGTATCGGCGAAGCCACGGACATTGTCGAAAAGGAAATGTACACGTTTAGGGATCGCGATGAGGAGCTCCTGACCCTTCGGCCGGAAGCAACGGCCTGCGTCATTCGCGCCTATGTTGAACATAATCTGGCTTCCGCTGAACCGGTCACCAAGCTGTTCACAATCGGCCCGATGTTTCGCCGGGAAAGACCTCAAAAAGGACGATACCGCCAGTTCCATCAAATCGACGTCGAGGTTTTCGGAGACGACACCCCGGCATCGGACGCGGAAGTCATCTTCATGTTGATGCATTTTCTCGATGTCGCGGGCGTTGAAAACCTTTCCCTGGAAATCAATTCGCTGGGCTGTAAAGACTGCCGACCCGGCTTTTCCCGGGCAGTCGTGGCGTACCTCGGGCAATTTCAGGACGGACTGTGTCCGGATTGTCAAAGACGCCTGACCACCAATCCTCTGCGCGTGTTTGACTGCAAGGTCGAAGCGTGCGGACGGATCATTTCCGACGCGCCGAGGATTTTGGATCATCTCTGCCCGGAGTGCTTGGATCATTTTGACAGGGTCAAAGGGTTTCTCGACGACCTGAACCTGGAATATGCCGTCAATTCCAACATGGTTCGGGGGCTGGATTATTACACCAAAACCGCTTTTGAAGTTAAATCCGGTAAACTCGGAGCACAGAATTCCCTTGCCGGAGGCGGCCGTTATGACGGCCTGGTCGCTCTTCTTGGGGGGCCGGATGTTGCCGGAGTCGGTTTCGGAATCGGCATGGAACGCCTTTTAACCTGTCTTCCCGATACAGAGGAAAATGTCGGAAAGACGGATATCTTTGTCGCTGCCCTGGGAACGCGGGCGCTAAAATTCGCTTTTAAACTAACCGGTCTTCTCAGGCGTTCGGGCTTCACAGCGGCGACGGATTATTCCGGGAAAAGCCTCAAAAGCCAGATGAAGCGGGCCGATAAGATGCAAAGCGCTTTTACTCTGATCATCGGCGATTCGGAAATGGACAGCGGGCGTGCCGTATTGCGCAACATGAAAACAAAAAATCAGCAAGATCTGCTTTTGGAAAGCCTTCCGGAGGCCTTGATCAACATTTTGAAAAGCGAGGTAATTTTGTGAGTTCCTTTATTCAGCGTGATAAACGCACCCATTACTGCGGCTGTGTCAGCCCGGAAGATGTCGGCGCGGAAGTGGTTTTGATGGGTTGGACCCATCGCAGACGGGATCACGGCGGTGTCATCTTTGTGGATTTGCGCGATCGCGAAGGCATCGTTCAGGTTGTGTTCAATCCGGAAGCCGGAGAGGCGGTCCATTCGGAGGCGCATAAAATCCGCAGTGAGTATGTCCTTGCCGTAAAAGGGAAAGTCCGCCAAAGACCTGAAGGGATGGAAAATCCTCTTTTGTCCACCGGAAAAGTGGAGGTTGTCGTCTCCGAACTGGAGATTCTCAACGATTCTAAAACGCCGCCTTTTTCATTTGATGAAGAAGACATTTCGGAAAACGTGCGTCTGAAGTACCGTTATCTGGATTTAAGACGGCCGTCGGTTCAGAAGAATCTGTTTTTGCGCAGCCGCCTGGCCGCGGCCACCCGGCGATATTTTGAAAATAACGGCTTTATTGAAGTGGAAACGCCCTTTCTGACCAAAAGCACGCCCGAAGGCGCGCGTGATTATCTGGTTCCCAGCCGTATTTCGAAGGGTATGTTCTATGCGTTGCCGCAGTCTCCTCAGATTTTCAAGCAGTTGTTGATGGTATCGGGTTTTGACCGCTACTATCAGATCGTTAAATGCTTCCGTGACGAGGATCTGCGGGCCGATCGGCAGCCTGAATTCACCCAGATCGACGTGGAAATGTCCTTTATCTCGGAAGAGGATATCATGTCCATGATGGAAGGTCTGATGGCGGCCATTTTTAAAGAATGTCTGAACAAGGATCTGGCCCTTCCCTTCCCGCGTCTCACCTACGCTCAGGCCATCAGCCGTTACGGGAAAGACAATCCTGATGTCCGCTTCGGCATGGAGATTGTGGACATCACACCCGTGGTTAAAAATTCCGGTTTCAAACTCTTCAATGAAGTTGCTGCATCGGGGGGGCTGATTAAAGCCATCAAAGCGGAAAAGGCTTCCTCTTTGTCCCGCAAGGATCTCGACAGCCTCAAGGATTTTGTCGCCATTTACGGCGCCAAAGGATTGGCCTGGGCCCGAATCAACGCCTCCGACTGGACATCGCCCATCTACAAGTTTTTATCTCCGGAAGAAGTTTCGGGCATTGTCGGCGCCCTGGACGCCCATGTCGGCGATACGATCTTCTTTGTTGCGGACGTGCCGAAGGTCGTCAACGAAACCCTGGGCAACCTGCGTGTGCATCTGGCAAAAAAATTGAATCTTATTGATCCGGACGCCCTGGGATTTACCTGGGTCACCGAATTTCCTCTGATGGAATATTCCGAATCCGAAAAGCGGTTCGTTTCCACCCACCACCCTTTCACGTCGCCCTTCTTGGAAGACCTGCCGTTGATTTCGACCGATCCGGGCAAAGTCCGCGCCAGAGCCTACGACCTGGTTTTAAACGGATCGGAAATCGGCGGAGGGAGCATCCGTATTCACCGCAAGGATGTTCAGGCCGAGGTTTTCAGCGCACTGGGTCTGAAAGAAGACGAAGCGCGAGTGAAGTTCGGCTTCTTGCTTGATGCCCTGGAATACGGCGCGCCGCCGCACGGCGGCCTGGCTTTCGGACTGGATCGGCTGACGATGATTATGACGAAAGCCGAGTCCATCCGGGATGTGATCGCCTTTCCCAAAACACAGAAAGCCTCATGCCTGATGTCGGATGCCCCGTCGAAAGTCGGTATCGAACAGCTGATGGAACTGTCTTTGAAGATCGTGTGATGGATTGACCGAGTCAAATGAATCAGGTGTCGAACAGCGTCCACTGCTCAAACGGACGCTGTTCGTCTTTTGAAGAAAGAGGCGTCAATTCGCGGATGAATCGTGAAGGCGCAAGCGCAAGCATGCCGGTGGATCGGTTGTAATCCACGCAGGGCGTGCAAAGATATAGCTGGTCTTTGGCCCGGGTCAGCGCCACGTAGAAAAGTCTCCTTTCCTCCTGCTCGCCGTCGGGATCGGCCAGCGCCCGTTTCAACGGAATCATGCCGTCAGCGCACCAGATCAGAAACACATGAGACCACTCCAGTCCTTTGGCCTGATGAATCGTGCTGAGCACGATTTTATCCGCGTCCCGCTCCGCTAGCTCTTCCGCCTCCGACATGTTTGTCAATAGAGCCAGTTCATTTAGGAAATCTTCCAGGCTGGCAAACCGTGACGCAAAACTGCCCAGTTGAATTAAATCCTCTTCGCGTCCTGCCGCATCGGAATAGGTATCCTGAAGATAATCTCGATAATCCGCTTTATTCAGAAGGACATCAATGATTTTATCCGGTGTTCTGTCCGGAAGATCCAAATCGAGCAGCTTCAGCCAGGTCCGCCGGCATGCCAGGATGCCGGGTTGGGCGGATTTGGGCGCAGTTTCCGGGTAACCATCGCTCAAAAACAACTTCAGCGGCTGATCGGATGCCGATAGACGGCGCCACAGCTTATCGAAGGTGACTTTTCCGATTTTCGGATACATCAGAAGCAATCGTCTCCAGGCCAGCTCGTCATGCCCGTTGGCGATCACACGCATATAGGCGGTGACATCTTTAATATGGGCCTGTTCGAAAAATCGTATCCCGGAGCGAATCTCAAAAGGAATGTCCCGGCGGACAAACTCCATTTGAACTTCCATCGAATGATAATGGGCCCTGTAGAGGACAGCGATATCGCAGGCAGGCACACCCGCTCGCATAAGCTCATTGATTCTCTGGCCGACGAATTCCGCCTGCCTCATGACATTTTCCGCCGACACCAACACCGGACGGGTTCCCGCGGTCCGGACCGCCCTGAGCGCTTTTGGAAATTGGTTTTCGTTGTTTTCGATGGACAGGTTTGCCAAATTCAGAATTTCCGGCGTGCTGCGGTAATTGGTTTCGAGTTTGAAAATTTTGCAATCCGGATAGCGTTTCGGAAAATCGATAATGTTGCTGAAATTGGCCCCGCGGAATGAATAGATACTCTGAGAGTCGTCTCCCACGACCATCAGATTGCGATGGCCCGATGCCAGGAGATCGATGATTTCCGCCTGCAGAATATTGGTATCCTGGTATTCGTCAACCAAAACATGAAGAAATTGCAGAGAGAGCGATTGCAGGATATCCGGATGTTCCCGCAGGAGCCTCAGGCAATTGATCAAAAGATCATCGAAATCCATGACGGCCAAATCTTTTTTTCTTTGCTGGTAATGACAGGCGATCGAATGGATGTCCCGGGCCAGATGCAAAAAGAAAGGATATCGGCTGTTCAGGACGTCATCCAGGGAGCTATGCGTGTTGACGGCCAGACTCATCATCTCGGCAATAATGTTGTTTTTGGGAAATTTTGACAGTTTCGTGTCAATCTTCAACTCGCTCATGACACTCGAAATCACCTGGCGGGCATCTTCCGTGTCAATGATAGTGAAGTTTGACGGATACTCCAGACGATGGGCAAAACGTCTCAAAAAACGATGGGCGATCGAATGAAACGTTCCGCCTACAATGCCTCCGGTATATAGATTCAGCAGGCTTTCCACGCGGTGCAGCATGGCTCGTGCGGCTTTGTTGGTAAAGGTCGCCAGAAGAATATGTTCCGGTCGGATGCCGGTTTCCAGAAGCCTGGCGACCCGGTAGGTCAACGTTCGCGTTTTTCCGCTTCCAGCGCCGGCAAGGACGAGCAACGGCCCGCCTTCTTCCATTACGACGAGCCGCTGTTCCGGGTTCAGTTCTTTATCGTAGTCGATCATGAGCAATGAAAGGCTCAGCCTTTCAGGGCTTTTTTGATTTCTTCCACTGTGTCTTTGGAGCTCAATGACAGGAAATTTTTCAGCATCCCTTCTTTTTCATAAAAACCGATCAGCGGGGCCGTCTTTGCGTTGTAGGTTTCCAGGCGATTATTGATGGCTTCTTCAGTTTCATCGTCGCGCTGAATGACTTTATGGTCGCAAAGCGTGCAGGTTCCGTCTTCTTTCGGCGGATTGCTTTTGACATTGTAGATCGCCTGACATGCTGGATTGCAGCAGGTGCGTCGAGTGGTCAGTCGATCCAGGATGACGTCGCGCGGAACATCCAGATTGGCGACAAAATCAAGTTGAATGGACAGTTTTGCCAAAAGGCTTTTGAGCGCTTCCGCCTGTGGAATAGTCCGGGGAAATCCATCAAGAATAAATCCCGTCCGGCAATCCGGTTCCTGAAGCCTGGCTTCCATAATGTCCATAATCAGCGAATCGGGAACAAGGTCTCCCCGGTCCATAAATTCTTTGGCTTTCTTGCCCAGCGGCGTGCCTTCCTTCACGGCGGAGCGTAATATATCACCGGTTGATATTTGTACGGATCCGTCGAACTCGGTCAATAACTTGGCCACCGTGCCTTTTCCTGCGCCAGGCGCCCCCAGTAGAATAATTCTCATCATGTCCTCCCAAAACGAAATAACGTTGTCAGTTTGCGCGGCTTATAATGCAAAATGTGCAACCGGTCAAGACAATTGCGGTGTTCAGAGTTTGAGTCGGATTTCGAACAGCTTCGGCCACAGCTTTCCCGTCACGAATATCCGGTCCGTTTCGGGATCATAAGCTATGCCGTTTAAGACGTCGACTCGGGCATTGGCAGGCAAATAAGAGCGAAGAGGCCCCAAGTCGATCCATCCTTTCACCCGACCGCTTTGAGGATCGATCCGAACCAGCACATCCTCCGTGAAGACATTCGCCCAGAGTTCTCCTTTGACCATTTCCAACTCATTGAGACCGCTGACCGGGGATTGGCCGTCTGTTACGGTGATTGTTCGCTCCACACGGAAGGTTTCAGGATGACGAACGGTAATCCTCGCGGATCCGTTGGACATCCACAGCCTGCCGTCGCCGGCGGCCAGACCCCACCCCTCGCCTTGGTAGAAAAATTGTCCCGTTTTGTTCAAGGCGCCCAAATCGTAGATGAATCCGGTCTCGCTCTGATAGGTTAACTGATAAATTTTGCCGTTTAAAAGGGCGATGCCTTCTGCAAAGAATTGATCGGAAAGCTTTTGTTCTGAAAGAACTTTGCCCGTCAGATTTTTTTTCTGGAGCGCAGAGCGTCCTCTGAGGCCTTTGGATTCGTAGAGGAAACCCCTGTAGTAGAAAAGCCCCTGAGTAAAGGCTTCGGGATCATGATCATAGACTCTAACCACGTCAACGGATGCGATCGGCGCCTTCGTTTTGGCCAGAACACTGTTCCAAGGAAGGATCTCAGAGGCGAAAGCCGATGAGGTCAGAGACAAAATAACCACGCAGAGGCATGGCAGCCAATGCCGTTGAACGTGGGTCTTTTTTTTCCGAATCCGTTTCATACGACCATCGAGGATGAGTGTGCAACGATTAAACAAAGCATTTGCTATCTAAAGCACTTTTGAGTAAAATTCAATGCATGAAATTTACTTCCGAGGATTTCTTAAAAATCAGCCAGGGAATTCCTTTTTTGGCCTGCCTTTCCAAGCCGGAACTTGCAGAGATCGAATCTGTCTTGATCGTCAGAAAATTTTCCAGAAGCGAAGTGATTCTGCTCGAAGAAGAAGAAACGGGCTATTTCTATTTCATTGTTTCCGGAAAAGTCAAAGTCGTCCGCTACAATGATGCGGGCAAGGAACTTTTATTGGCGGTCCATAAGCGATATGACTATTTTGGGGAAATGTCGATTCTCGATGGAAAAACGGCGCCGGCGACGATTATCGCGATGGAAGACTGCACAGTCGGATTTATTTCCAGGGCGAATTTCATCAAGTTTATTATGGGCAATGAAAGAAGTCTCCATCAGTTAATTGCTCTTTTGTGCACTCGCCTGAGAGAATCCTGGTCGATGCTCAATATCTTGGGCTTTGCCGAAGCCAGCGATAAAATTCGGGCTGCGCTGATCATTTTCAGCCGAAAATTCGGCACGCCGGAAAAGAACGGAACGATTATCAGCATCAAACTCACGCACAAGGACATCGCGAATTTTTCCGCCGTCTCGCGTGAAACGGCAAGCAGAATTATCAGCGCCATGATGAAAGCCGGTGAAATCGAGCTCATCGATCATAAATACTATTTGTTAAAACCCCCCTTCTTCACGAAACAACCGATTTAGTGATACCGATCACATTATCCGTTTTCAGTTTCAAGTAAAAGCAATCGATAACAATAATGGATGGCGGTTTGGTTGCACCCTTTTTTTCGGGCGCGACGATGATCAAATAGCCTTAATGAGGATTTAAGGAGGGGTGTTCCATGGAAAACCTAATTATGACAGAATTCTGCGTGCCTTTGAATCAGTTGATGCTGCTTCTGGGCATTATGACAGTGGCATTGCTTTTCGGATATGCGAAATTTGGTCTTATGGCCTGTTACGGTTTTTTGTTCTATTGGGCGAATGTCTTCAGTATTCGTTCAACCGTTGAAAACTCTGATCCATCTCTTGCGACGTCGTCGTTCCTCTTTCTCGGATTCAGCCTGGTGATCATATTCCTTGCGCTTGTGGGGTTTTTATTGCATAAACAATAAAAAACAAGGAGGATCAAAAGGCGAGCTGACTCCGCCTTGACCGCGGAATAGCTTTGCCGCCTGCCTATAAGCCGAAAATTTTTCAAAGGGGTCGCGATAGGGTCGGTTTTTCGGCGTAAAGTGAGGAGTGGGCCATGTACTGTGAATACTGGAATCTCTACAAGGCACCTTTCGACAATGTTCCTGATCCGTCGATGTATGCCGACTGCCACACGTCCATGGAGAACGTCATTTCCGAAACTATCTTTGCCATCAAGGAGGCAAATGATAGTTTTGCCGTGATTATCGGCGACGCGGGCCTCGGAAAGACCCTTACCGTTCGGATCCTCATCGACGCTCTGGAACCTCACCGCTATTTGGTTGTGCTGATCACGAATCCCGGGTTATCCTTCGGGCAACTTCTTAAGGAAATTATCGGACAGATCTCGGGTTTGCCGTGTGATGAGAAAAACAAGGCTGATCTTCTCGAACGTTTTAATCGCCTGGTTCTGGAAACAGCGGCCTCCGGCAAAAAAATCGTAATTTTTATTGATGAGGCCAATGCGATCAGCCCCGCCAACCTTGAGAATTTGAGGCTTCTGACCAATTTGCAGGATGATCAAAAGGCCCTGTTTACGATCGTTCTGGCTGGCCAAATGGAACTGGCCAGGCGTCTTGAACATCCTAAAAGAGCCAATCTTTTTCAGAGAATCGGAACCTACGGACGAATCGACAAGCTTCCTTCCCCTGATGCGCTCAAAAGATATATCGAAACACGCCTCAATCTCGCCGGAGCAAAAAGAAAAATTTTCACAGATGAATGCATGAATGTCATCTGGGAGTACTCCGACTGCGGCGTTCCGCGGCTCATCAACAAAATCTGCAAGCTTTGTCTGAAGACCGGAGAAACCGCCGAATACCGGATCATCACCCCGGATATCGTGGCTCAGGTTGGAGATCGATTTCTAAAGCTCAGTGATACCGTCTATCAACATCGGAAACCTCGCATCCGTTCCGAACTTGATATTATGAGTGATGTTTCCCAATTGGCCGATCTGGGAGGTGGGCCGCAAGTCAGTCCCGGCTCAACCGAAAGCTCGTTGGATTCGGCAAAAGAGCCTGACTTGCCCGATGAAAGCCAGCAGTATGTTGAGGCGGTCGCTTCCGAAGACTCACAGGATGAAATTTCCGATATTAACAGGATGGAAACAGATCTGTTCCAACACAACAATCAGGATCATGATGCGCCGCCGCTGATTTCAGCGACAGCGGAAAATCAGTCCGAATCGTTCAATAATAACTTTATTCATTATGAAGCGACGTCGCCGTTTGCCGTTCAAGATGCCGATTCCGCCGCAACTGTTTTACCGGAGTCGCATTCACCGCCGGCCACTTCTTTTTCCGACCGGGAAAGAAAGGACGCTTTACTCGACGAGGATGAAATAATCGTGGCAGGCCATATCATCCGACTCAACATTCCTAAAGCCATTCTCAAACAAGTGAATAGCCTCAATCCTGATAATGCCAACAAGTCCGCTGGTTTTTGGGCCGCACAGGTCATAAAAAGCCACCCGGAACTGACCGGCGCGCCATCCGTCGACCCCGTTCACATTTGGAATGAAATCAAAGATAATATTTTAAAAAGAATTTCTTCGTGATGTTTCGGCAAGTCAACGGTGACGGTCTATGAAAACAGTCCAAAAACAATTTCTTGATAAAAAAAGACCCAAGGGGAAACAGGATGTTCATTTGAAAGATTATGAACTGGTGATTACCTACTACCGCCAGGTGATTGAGTCAAACGAATCCAATACGGACGCCTTCGTTAATCTTGGTTTTGCCTATCTCGATGGCGAAAAATTTGATGACGCGCTCGATTGTTTTCTAAAAGCCGTCCGTCTCGAACCGGATAACCCTGAATCCTATAATAATCTTGGCTATATTTATGAAAAGATGGATATGTTTGATGCGGCGAAGAAAAATTATGAAAAAGCATCGGCCTTAAATCCATCCGACCCGGAATCTGTTCTTAATATTGCGAATATTATTGAACAGCAAGGCGACTACTACGGCGCTGTCGAAAGATACAAAAAAGCGATCGACATGGCGCCGGACAAACCGGCTTCTCATTTCTGCCTGGCCGTCTTGTACGACCGCCACGATATGTTTGACGAAGCTATTGCTGAATATAACGCTGTCATCAATCTAAAGCCGGATCATGCTAAAGCGCTTTACAATCTGGGACGTCTCTATTATCAATTGGGCGATTATGACAATGCTTTGAATTTATTTGATAAATCCCTTCGATATGATCCCCAAAACGCCGATGCCTGGAACAATCTGGGATCTGTCTTCGAAGGCCTTCAAGATTTCCCCAAGGCTGTTGATGCCTATCGAAAAGCTCTGGAGATTAATCCCTTTCATGAAGATACAAACTATAACCTATCAAATATTCAGTTTTTAATTTATAAAAACCATCCGGAAAAAGTTGACCTTTCCGATACAGTCCGAAGGCTTCAGTTTGTTCTTTCCCTGAACCCGAAAAACTCGCGAATTACCAAGCTTCTCGAAGGAATTCACAACACGAAGAAAAGTCAGGCGAATCAATGATCAAATAAGGATTTGGATGGGGCGGCATCAACCGGACGCATATAAACCGGCAAAGCATGCGCAATATCAAGAATATTGTTTTGTCTGAATTGTCTGATCCCCAAATAACCGACAGATGAACCTCGAATGAAATGAAAGGTCCTTCCGGCGAGACTAACCGATTCGGCTTTCTCAATGATTTGGTTTTGATACTTGACTGCGCCGTCACCCACCAAAATTACGGGGCCGAATGAATGATGTAAAACTTCTTCCGGTCTGATCACTCGCTCAGGAGTCACAGGTCCAACAAATCCATTCTCGTCTGGAAGATAACTTGCCGTGTATACAAAACCTCTTCCAGCGTCCATCACGGCACAAATGGTTTTATTTTCGGTTTTTTCCACATTAATAGCTAAAGCGGCAAGTGAAGAAACCCCGGCAATGGGTTTACCGGTTGCCTCGGCCAACCCTTTTACCGTACTGATGCCGATGCGCAGTCCTGTGAAGGAGCCGGGGCCCAGCGTGCAGCAAAGGAGATCGATATCTTTTGTCGTCGCCCCGATGTTCAGCAGTGCGTCATCTATCATCTTTAAAAGTGTTTCCGAATGATTTCGTCCGGAATTCGACAAGATATCGCAAAGGAGTCTTTCATCGTCAAGTACAGCGACCGCGGCCGTTTTTCCAGAGGTGTCCAATGCCAGTGTCAGCATATTATTTAAATATTTTCAGAACATCATTGATCGGTTTGATATTCAGACGCTCAATGTCGATCATGATGACAAAAAGCATCAGCATCAACAGGGCCACAAAACCGATTTGCGTGGCAAACTCTCGAACTTTGACAGGAATCTGCTTTCTGGTGACCATCTCGATGAGATAGAAGAGAATATGGCCGCCATCAAGAACCGGTATGGGAAAAAGATTAATCACGCCAAGATTAATAGATAAAACGGCCATGAAAAGGATAAATGGGATAATGCCTTCCTTGACCTGATCCCCCGCCACCTGCGCGATGAATATCGGCCCGCCCAGCGTCCTGGGTGAAAGGACCCCCTGAATCATTTTTACAATCGATAAAATCGTCAGCTGTGAAATTTCGACTGTTTTCTGAAGGGACGACCAGAGTGCCGAAAATGGATTTTTTCTTTGGACGATTGTATCCCCTTTCGGAGAAATCCCGATCAGATAGGTTGAAACTTCCTCTCCGAAAATATTTTGCGCCGTGGATTTCTTCGGCTTGACCGATAAGGCAACCTGCACACCATCGCGCTCAACTACTACTTTAAGATTTGTTTCTTTTGCCTTTGTTATTATTGGCTTAATATCATCCCAGTATTTTATTTGTTCATCTCCGATAGAAATGACTTTATCGCCTGAAAGGATGCCGGCTTCCATCGCGGCTGACTCGTCGGCGATCTGCCCGACTATCGGCTGAAGACTCGGAAGGCCATACATGTAAACGATTGAGAAAATTACAATGGCCAGAAAAAAATTAAACACCGGCCCCGCCACTACGATTAAAAGTTTCTTCCAGGTCGGCTGATTGTTGAAAGATCGCTTGGTGTCCTCCGGAGAGAGATCTTCCTTGCCTGTTTCCCCCAAAAGCTTCACATAGCCTCCCAACGGAATCCAGGACAGCACATATTCCGTTTCACCGATTTTCCTGCCGATGATTTTGGGCCCAAACCCCAGGGAGAACTTCTCAACGCCGACGCCGCTTAGTCGGGCAACTAAGAAATGTCCCAGCTCGTGCACAAAGATCAGAATTCCCAGGAGAATAATAAATGATATCAGTGTAATCAAATCTTTACCCTTTCTTCATTGAAGTTATGAAATCCGCAGCTTTCTTTCTCGCCTCACAATCAGCCTGCAGGATCTCTTCCAGCGTAGGTTGTTTCACCGGTTTGTGGCGCTTCAAAACGGATGAGACAATTCGTGAAATATCCGTAAAACGGATCGTATTGTCAAGAAATGCCGATACCGCGATCTCATTGGCCGCGTTGAGCACCGACGGCGCGGTCCCCTCCGATTTTCCCGCCTCATATGCCAGTTGAAGGGATTCAAACTTCTTCATATCCGGTTGAAAGAACGTCAACTGCTTCATCCCCGCTAAATCCAGACCAGGCAGGTCGTTTTCAATTCTATCCGGCCATGATAAAGCATATGCAATGGGAATTCTCATGTCGGGAATTCCCATCTGAGCAATCACTGAACCGTCCAGAAATTCGACCATTGAGTGGACGGCGCTTTCCGGATGAATTAAAACATCAATAGATGAAATGTCTATATCAAAAAGCCATTTTGCCTCAATCACTTCCAGGCCCTTATTCATCATGGTTGCCGAATCGATAGTGATCTTCCGGCCCATTTTCCATCTTGGATGCTTAAGTGCTTGTTGTAACTTGACATTCTTGAGATCTCGGAGGGGATAATGAAGAAACGGGCCGCCTGAGGCCGTCAGAATGATTCTCTTTAGCAATCGTTTAGGCTGGCCGTTGAGGCACTGAAAAATGGCGCTGTGCTCACTGTCCACAGGAAGAATTTTAACGCCCTTGTGCTTGGCTCTTTGCCTGACAATGGAACCGGCCATGACCATGGTTTCTTTATTGGCTAGGGCAATATCTTTGCCGGCTTCGATTGCCGCAAGCGTTGGAAGCAATCCTGCCGCACCTGAAATGGCGGCAACAACGATATCCGCATTTTTATCGGCGGCGACCCGGCAGGCCCCTTCCTGTCCGAAAAGAATCTCGACGCGTCGTTTTCTTCCGACCAATGCTCGCAAGGCTTCGGCATCTTTACTGGTGGCTACGGAAACCCTGGCGGGCCTGAACAGTTCAATTTGAGAGGCGAGCAAACGAATATTTTTTCCCGCCGCCAGTGAGGCAATTTTAAAACGCTTCGGGTTCTTCAGCACCACATCCAGTGTGGCCACACCGATTGAGCCGGTAGATCCAAGGACCGATACAGTTTTCATAATTCGAGTATGAAAATTTTGTAATAATAAACGTAAGGAGCCAGAAACATTAAACTATCCAATCTGTCGAGCAATCCTCCATGCCCCGGCAGCAGGGAACTGGCATCTTTTTTCCCATAATTTCTTTTAATCGCCGATTCGCAAAGATCGCCCAGTTGTCCGATAATCCCCCCGGAAAACCCCAAAATAAGAAAATGCCAAAGCGCAATATCAGGAAGAAGAAGATAGCCGAATACGCAAGAGGCCAAGGTCGCCCCGACGATCAATCCAAGAGTTCCCTCAACCGTCTTTCCGGGACTGACCAGAGGGATCAATTTGCGCCTGCCCATGGATTTTCCAACATACAAGGCAAGAGTATCACCGACAATGGCAATCACGAGAACCAGAAAGATCCAATATATGCCGTTGTCCAGTTTTCGAAGAAGGATAAAGTGAGAGGTTAAAAATGGAATGTAGAAAAGACCAAAAACGACTTTCGCCACAGTGGAAATATCCAAATTGTCGCCGGAGATTTTCCACAGATAGACCATAAAAGCGATGATGACCGCAAAGGCCATAAACGCAATAAGAAGTCTTTCGTCACCGATCAGAGCTAGAAAAGGAAGGGCCAGCGCAAATAAATGGCTTTCGATTTTTTCTTTCAGGAACCCTTTTCCAAAGACGATGTGGTTGTATTCCCATAGACCGCCTGCAATAATCACGGCGATGACAAGGGTCAGGATCTCAAGTGATGCCAAAAGAATAATCGAAAGCAGAATCGCAGCCAGGACAATACCGGTGATCCAGCGCGCCAGAAAACTGTTTTTGTTCATTGTCAAACCTCATTCTATCTCAAACGGGTCTGTCAGACTCAATTTGTTCATCAGTCAAGCCGAAACGTCTTTGCCTTCCCTGATACACTGTAATGGCTTTATACAATTCTTCTCTGGAAAAATCCGGCCATAACGTGTCTGTAAAATACAATTCCGTGTAGGCCAGTTGCCACAAAAGAAAGTTGCTGATCCTGTATTCGCCGCTGGTTCGGATTAAAAGATCCGGATCGGGCAAGCGATTTGTATGCAGATAGGTCGCAAACTGCTCTTTGGTCATCTCGTCGGCAGACAACAGTCCTTTGAGACTGTCTTTAGCGACCCTTTTCACCGCCTCTAGAATCTCATCTCGTCCTCCGTAACTCAAAGCGAGGGTCAAGACCATTTTTTTGTTTTCCTGGGTGCTTTGTTTTACTTTGAAGAGCTTATCCTGAACGCTTGGCGGCAATCGATCGATATCGCCGATTGTGGACAGCGAAATGCCCTGTTTCAGGAGATCATCGAGTTCGTTATCCAGGTACTCTTCCAGAAGTTCCATCAAAGCTTTGACTTCATGTCCCGGACGTCCCCAGTTTTCCGAAGAAAAAGCGTACAGTGTGAGATAGGAAATGCCCAACTCCCGGCAGGCAGTGACAGTCTCCCGGACGGCTTTGGCCCCTTTTTTATGACCTCTGATGCGTCCCATTGCGTGTTTTTTCGCCCAACGTCCATTGCCGTCCATAATAATAGCGATGTGACAAGGCAGATTTTCTGTGTTTAGTTCCATTGCGTTCCTGCGATAGCAAGGCTCAAGATGAGCAATACGAATCTTAGTTTTTGACTTTATTGAACAAGGATAACTTAATCAATAAAAAAAGCCTAAAAAATAAAATGGGGAGTTTACGACTCCCCATTAAAAAAATAATCTTGAATCCGGCGATCAGATCTCCATAATTTCTTTTTCTTTTGCCGCCAGAATTCTATCGGTTTTTTCGATATAGCGGTCGGTAATCTTCTGTACGTCTTCCTGAGCGCCGAAAAGCTCATCTTCGCTGATTTTATTGTTCTTCTTGAGAGTCTTGAGCGCCTCATTGGCGTCGCGTCTTTCATTGCGAAGCTTGATTTTCCCCTCTTCCGCCATCTTCTTGACCAGTTTTACGAGTTCTTTCCTTCTTTCTTCCGTCAGTTGCGGAATGGACAAACGAATGATTTTACCATCATTAGTCGGCATCAATCCCAGATCGGATTTCTGAATGGCCTTTTCAATCGCGCCGATGACTGTCGCATCCCAAGGCGCAATCACGATCAATCGACTTTCAGGCACAGAAAGCGTGGCCACCTGAGCGATCGGTGTTGGCGTGCCATAGTAGTCGACCTTGATCCCGTCCAGGAGTGATGTTGACGCGCGGCCTGTTCTGACTCTGCTGAATGATTTCTCAAGAGTAGATATGGCCTTTTCCATCTCATCATTAAACTTCTGAAAAATCTGCTCTTTCATGATCATTCTCCTACATAAGTCCCGATTTTTTTCCCGCAAACCGCGCTGCGAATATTCCCCTTTTTCTGCATATTGAAGACGATAATAGGCAGTGCGTTGTCGCGGCAAAGGGTGATTGCAGTTGAATCCATTACTTTAAGGTTTTTTGTTAACACATCAATATAACTTATACTTTTAAACATCACAGCCGATTTGTTCTTCACCGGATCGGAATCATAGACGCCATCAACTTTGGTCGCCTTCATAATCACGTCCGCTCGGATTTCCATCGCCCGCAAAGAGGCGGCCGTATCCGTGGAAAAGAAAGGATTACCGGTCCCGCCGGCGAAAATGACGACTCTTCCCTTTTCCAAATGACTCAACGCCTTGCGCTGAATAAACGGCTCGGCAATCTCCCGCATCTCTATGGAAGACTGAACACGCGTGGGGATTTCCCTTTTTTCCAGTGCGCTTTGAAGAGCCAGACTATTGATGACTGTGGCCAGCATTCCCATATAGTCTGCTGTTGTCCGGTCCATTCCCTTTGCGCTGGCTTCTATGCCTCGGAAAATATTACCACCGCCAATCACGATAGCGATCTGGACGTTCAAATCGTTAAGCGACTTGATTTCATTGGCGATATAGTCCGCAACCGCGGGATCGACGCCACTGGATTGACCGCCCAGCAACGCCTCTCCGCTGAGCTTGAGGAGAATTCTTTTGTAAAGAGCCTTCTCTTTTCGAGCCATCAGGAATTGCTGTCCTCACCCAAAAGGAATCGTGCGAAGCGACGAATAACGATATTTTCGCCCGTTTTGGCGATCATGTTGCTGACCAAGGTGGCTACGGTGATATCCGTATTCTTAATGAACTTCTGTTCCGTAAGGCAGACATCCTCATAATATTTCTTAAGTTTGCCTTCAATGATCTTATCCCAGATTTTTTCGGGTTTCCCCTCTTCCTTCAACTGGCTTTTGTAAATATCCTTTTCTCGGTTGAGAGCCTCCTCAGGAATGTCTTCCGGCCGGACATACATAGGATTCGATGCCGCGATATGCATGGCCAGATCTCTGGCCATGTTCTGAAAATCTTCCGTTTTTGCCACAAAATCGGTTTCGCAGTTCACTTCAACCAGCACGCCGATCCGTCCACCCATATGAATGTAAGATGCGACGGTACCGTCTTTGGCGGCTTTGGAAGAGCGCTTGGTGGCTGCGGAAAGACCTTTCTTTCTTAAGAAATCGATTGCTTTTTCAAAATCTCCATCGGACGCTTTGAGGGCCTCTTTGCAGTCCATCATGCCCGCGCCCGTTTTTGTTCTTAGTTCTTTAACCATGTTTGAGTTGATTTCCAATGTCCTGTCCTCCTCGTTCAAATCCTTATTAATTGAGCGCGCGATCGCTTTTTTTATCAGGCCGGAGCCGTTCCGTTATCCATCTCGACGCTTTCAGGAATATCCTGCTCGGTCGCTGCAGCGTCTGCGCCTTCTTGCTTATTGGATTCCGCCGTGATCTTTTCTTCGAAGCGCTTTTTGCCTTCAACCACTGCATCGGCAAATTTGGAAGAAAACAATTTGATGGCTCGAATGGCATCGTCGTTGCCGGGAATAATATAATCGATATCCGTAGGGTCGCAATTCGTGTCGACAATGGCAACGATGGGAATATTCAGTTTTTTGGCTTCCTGAACGGCGATCCGTTCACGGTTGGGATCAACGATGAAAACTGCTCCGGGATAGCTTTTCATGGTTTTAATGCCGCCCAGAACATTTTCCAGTTTGCCCATTTCCTTTTGGAGCTTTGTGATTTCCTTTTTGGGAAACGCGTTGATGGATTCATCCGCAAACATCTTGTTGAGGGTGTTGAGACGATCAATACTCTTTTTAATGGTGACGAAATTCGTCAGCATGCCGCCGAGCCAGCGCTGATTGACGTAAGGCATTCCGGAGCGTTTGGCTTCTTCCCGAATGGATTCCTGAGACTGCTTTTTCGTGCCGACAAACAGAATATCCTTTCCCTGGGAGACCGTGTCGATAATAAAATTGTAGGCTGCCTGAAAAAGGCCGACAGTTTGCTGCAAATCAATAATGTAAATGTTGTTTCTGGCCCCGAAGATATAGGGTTTCATTTTCGGGTTCCACTTGTTGGTTTGATGTCCGAAATGGACGCCGGCTTCGAGAAGCAACTTCATTGAAATAACTGACATAATAAATCTCCTTTTGTTTTTTTCCGCCATTTCCTTCTTCTCGTCCGGCCCACCAAGGCTCTCCCAGGCAACAGACCGTCGATCCGGAAATGTGTGAATTGGTTGGTGGCAACTACCACAATCGCCTTAAATATTCAAGCTCAAATCGTTTTCTTGACAGAAGGATTTTCGTCGACCGATCAGGTTGAATAATCGGCATTGATTTTGACATAATCGTAGGACAGATCGGACGTTAACAACTTGTGGGCTTTGTCCCCACTTCCCAAAGATACAAGCACATCGATCTTTTTAGATTTGAAGACATCTCGCAGGCGTGCCGGCATGAAATCTTGAGGCGCATCCTGCGCAAACACCGGCACACCGCCTAGACAAAGCGTCACTTTCTCTCTTTCCAGCGGGATACCCGAGGCACCCAGAGCAGCCAGTATTCGACCCCAATTGGGGTCTTCACCAAAAAATGCCGTCTTGACCAGGTTTGAATTTGCTATTGCATAGGCCGCCTTTCTTGCATCCGACCTTGTTTTCGCCCCTTCGACGGTAATGGTGATCAATTTCGTCGCGCCTTCACCGTCCTTGACGACAGCCTGGGCAAGTTCGGCCAGCACATCCATCAGCATATCTCGAAATCTCTGTATTCTGGCTTGAGCCCGCTCCAACGGATTGTTGCCCGCCAGACCATTGGCCAAAATAATAGCCGTATCATTAGTGCTCATGCAGCCATCCACACTGACCGCATTGAATGTCGTATCGATAACCTGATGGAAAACCGTGTTGAGGGCTTTGGATTCAACAAGCGCATCGGTCATGACATAGACCAGAAGGGTCGCCATATTCGGTTCGATCATGCCGGCGCCTTTTGCAATACCGCAAACGGTGATGTCTTTGGCTCCGACAATCCCTTTGCGGATGGCGATTTTCGGATATTGATCCGTCGTCATCATCGCCTCTTCAGCGTCCTCAATACCGTATTCATGAAGTCCTTTGACGAGGCGGCTCAATCCGGATTCGATTTTCTTGACAGGAAGTCTTCGTCCGATCACCCCGGTCGAGCAAACCAGAAGTTGCTCCTCTGGAATCTTTATCTGTTTAGCTGCCGACGCCGACACCACCAGCGCATCAGTGTATCCGTCTTTTCCGGTGGCTGCGTTGGCGCATCCGCTGTTGGTCAGGATCGCCTGGGCAGATCCCTTCTTGATTCTTTCCATATTGATCAAAACCGGTGCGGCTTTGAAGGCGTTACGAGTAAAAACCGCGGCCGCCTTAGCCGGCACGGTAGAGTATATCAAGCCGAGATCCTTTTTGTCCGCGCCTTTGATACCCGCGGAAATACCGTTGGCCAGAAAGCCCGGAACACTGATCTTAGATGCTGTTTTCAACATGTCTTCTTTCTCCTGGAAAAGCATTACGCGCCGCAGCATTTCTTGTATTTCTTTCCGCTGCCGCAGGGACATGGATCGTTTCGTCCAACTTTCTGGGTTTCCCTCTTGACGGTGGTTTTCTGCGGCGCATCCTCCCCGCGACTCATAATATAATCCTGCTTTTGTTTTTGCTGAATCGCGTCGACTTCTTCTTCTCGCTGAATTCTAACCAGACAGAGCTTCTGAAGGGTGTCCATTTTGATGCGCCCGATCATTTCCATGAACATCGCATAGCCTTCGCGTTGATATTCCCGGACCGGATCCTTCTGGCCGTAACCGCGAAGTCCAATCCCTTCACGAAGGTGATCCATGGCAAGAAGGTGTTCCTTCCAGTGCGTATCAATGGATTGCAGCATGATCACCTTCATCAGATAGGTCATCAGCTCCGGACCGAATTCCGTTTCCTTTTCCTTGAGTAAACGATCCACGCGGTTGATCAAGTCTTCACGCAAGGCATCCGGTGATGGATTATCCGGAGCGCTGCCCGGCTCGAATCTCAAAGTGAACTGGTTGAAAAGGGCTTCGTCCAATCCTTTCAGGTTCCAGTCCTCTGGGTGATTCTTTTCAGCGGTATGTTCGGCAAGGATGTCGCCTACCACCTCTTCGATCATATCCTGGATGTCCGACCATAATTCCTCCCCCCGGAGGACTTTCTTACGCTGCTCGTAGATGACTTTTCTCTGATTATTCATCACGTTGTCATAATCGAGCAAGTGCTTGCGGATATCGAAGTTCTGTCCTTCTACACGCTTTTGCGCGTTTTCTATAGCCCTTGAGATGTATTTGTGCTCAATGGGTTGATCTTCTTCAATGCCGATGGTGTCCATAATGGACGATATACGTTCCGCTCCGAATATCCGAAGCAAGTCATCTTCCAAGGACAGATAGAATCGGGAAGATCCCCGGTCTCCCTGTCGTCCGGAACGCCCACGAAGCTGATTATCGATGCGACGGCTTTCATGCCGCTCGGTCCCCAGAATGTGAAGCCCGCCGAGATCGGCCACCCCTTCCCCGAGTTTAATATCCGTACCGCGACCGGCCATATTTGTGGAGATGGTCACCATGGCGGGTTGTCCCGCCTGGGCGACAATTTCGGCTTCCTTCTCATGGTTTTTCGCATTCAGGACGTGGTGCTTGATGCCTGCTCGGGACAGATACTTGCTTAATAATTCCGATTTCTCGATGGATATGGTGCCGATCAGCACGGGACGCTTGGCTCGGTTGAGCTCTTTGACCTCAGCGATGACCGCTTTGATCTTCTCCTGCTCCGTTTTGTAGATCAGATCGTTGTTGTCATCACGAACCATCGGCATATTGGTGGGTACGACCAGCACCTCGAGATTATAAATTTTTTTAAATTCTTCAGCTTCCGTGTCGGCTGTTCCCGTCATTCCGGCCAATTTTTTATACATCCGGAAATAGTTCTGGAATGTGATCGAGGCCAGCGTTTGATTTTCTCTTTCGATTTTGACTTTTTCTTTGGCTTCAAGAGCCTGATGGAGCCCGTCGCTGTATCGCCGTCCGGGCATGACACGCCCAGTGAACTCATCGACGATGACCACCTGTCCGTCTTTGACCAGATAGTCTACATCTCGTTTGAACAATGTATGCGCTTTGAGCGCCTGATTAACGTGGTGAACAATTTCTATATTCTTCGGTTCATATAGATTCTGCACGTTGAGGTATTTTTCAACATTGGCCACGCCCTCTTCAGTCAAAACCACCGTTTTGCTTTTTTCATCCACGGTGAAGTCTTTATCACTTTTCAATCGGGGAATAATCTGATTGATTTTATAGTATTTATCGGTGGATTCCTCCGAGGGTCCGGAAATAATCAGGGGGGTTCTGGCCTCGTCAATCAGAATGCTGTCGACCTCGTCGACAATGGCGTAATTAAACTCACGCTGAACGTAATCTTCAAGGCTGAATTTCATGTTGTCGCGAAGGTAATCAAATCCGAACTCATTATTGGTGCCGTAAGTGATGTCCGCGGCATATGCCTCTCGACGCTGCTGGTCGTCCATACCATGCACGATAACGCCTACGCTTAACCCCAGAAATTTATAGATCGGCGACATCCATTCCGCATCCCGTCTGGCCAGATAATCGTTTACGGTGACGACATGGGACCCTTTGCCTTCCAAGGCATTCAAGTACAGAGGCAGCGTGGCCGCCAGTGTCTTGCCTTCTCCGGTTTTCATTTCGGCTATTTTACCTTCATGGAGAACCATTCCACCGATAATTTGCACATCGAACGGCCTCATCAGGAGTGTCCGGCGCGCCGCTTCGCGGGCAACGGCAAAGGCCTCGGTCAGGATGTCGTCCAGCGAAAAACCTTCCACGAGTTTTCTTCTGAAATGGTCCGTTTTAGCCTGAAGTTGAGCATCGGTAAGTGACGTCATTTCACTTTCAAAGGCGTTCACTTCGTCAAGGAGGATCGACAGTCTTTTCAATTCACGATCGTTCTTGGTTCCTACAATTTTTTTCAATATTGCGTCCAGCATGTTTCCCCTTTAAAAAAAAGCCGGCAGTCTACCGGCGAATTCCTTCCCTTCACTTTATCTTTCGTGATAAATGAGCCCTTTTGTATGCGTTTGGACGCATAGGCCAAATGGATTTACTTTATATACTTCCTTGGATTAACCGGCACGTGGTTCACGTAAACGCCATAGTGGAGATGGGGGCCCGTGCTGCGTCCGGTGTCTCCAACATGACCAATCAAATCGCCTCTGCGAATCCGTCCCCCTTTTTTGACGGCGATTTTGGCCAGGTGGGCATAATAGGTACTGAAACCGTGTCCATGATCAACCATGATATAATTGCCATCGGCCGCTCGATATCCTATTTCCACAACCAAACCGTCTGCCGGGGATACTATCTCTTTGCCTTTTCTTGTCGCAATATCGATCCCCCTGTGAAATTCCACGCCTGCTCCGAAAGGATTTTCACGCGGACCAAACTCGGAGGTCACCCAACCTCGAACGGGCCAGACTGACGGCGTCGCGGCAAGAATGGATTTCTGCTCTCGAAGGAATTTTAAAAGCTCGTTGAAACTGACCTCTCTGGATCCGGCATCATCGTTTAGCTGACTTAAGCTCTGGCGCATGCCTGTAATGATTTTCTCTTGATCCTGATCGAGAAGCTCGGATAAGCGAATTTGTTCATTGTTGGGTCCGCCGATGCCCAGAGGCTGTTTTTTGTCTTTTCCAACCTGATACTTTGCTAGGATTCTCAATTTTTTATCAAACTGCTTCAGATCCTCGAGACGATCTGCAAATTCGTCCACCTTTACAGCAAGATCTTTGATGTGCTGAGATTGTTGCGCTGTTTGTTTTCGCAAGCGTAGCAGCTCGGCTCTGTCTCTCTTGATGCTGGCATAATCATAGACGACATAAAGAGCTGTAAGAAAGAAAACCGTTGATACGGCAATCAAAATACGAAGAAATTTTCCGGAAAATGCAACTTTTTTAACGTTGTTTTTCCCTCGAGGCACAATCATCAACGTGAAGAAATTTTCGGACATGCTCCCCCTATAGTGTGTCCTCAGCGTAATCCAGTGACAATATGTAAAGTTTACGAGTCATTACAGCTACCACAACCATTATCATCCTGTCAAGCCCCTGTCTTGTATAAAATATCGACACTCTTAATGATATCTTTAACAAATTTGGGACATTTTGTGATCCAGAGCACTATGATACGATTATCCTGTCGCCGATTTTCTCACCTGCCAGAGGAAATAATCCATCTTAGGCTTGCGCGCTGACGGCTGGTATCGAAAAACTGATTTTTCAATGTGTATCTGATTTGAGCGGATCAAGACGCTATAATCATATTTGTTCTTGTTTTATATTGCATGCCCGTGTTAATTAGCCGGAAAAAAGATTTCAAACCTTATGTTTAACCTCATCGGCCGTTACATATTTCGGGAAATCACCGTCCCCTTTTTCATCATTTTATTTGTTCTGACCTTTGTGCTGCTCACGGGCCGGATTTTTCAAATTGCCGATCTGGTCGTGAACAAAGGAATCAGTTTCTGGTCCATCGCCAATCTGATTGCCCACTTACTTCCCAATTTTTTTCTTTTTACTCTGCCCATCGCCCTTCTGACATCGATCCTGATCGGAATGGGACGCCTGTCCACAGACAACGAAATTACCGCGTTGAAGGCATCCGGGGTCGGCTTGCTTCAGCTCTTCCGTCCCGTGGCGCTGATGACGGCCATCACTTTTGTTTTGACGTTTTTAATCGGGTTCTTTTTGGTTCCCCACAGCAACTTTTCAACTAAAAAACTTCTTTTCGAGTTGGCCCAGCAGAACGTGACCATCGGAATCAAAGAAAAAACATTTAATGCAAATTTCACCGGACTTGTTTTCTACGCCGACAAAATTCCTCAAAGCGGGGAATATATGGAAAACGTCATAGTGGCTGACCGCCGTCTTCTGGGCGAAGCCAGCACCGTTATCGCCCGTAAAGCTTACCTGGTCGCCGACACCAAGACCATGATCGTCAAGCTCCGGTTTCTGGATGGCTCTATTCATACGGTCAGCCCGGACCTGAATAATTACCGCCGGATCGATTTTAAAAAATATGACATTCAGCTGGATCTTTCTTACGCCTTGATTCTTATCAGCGAGGAAGCGAAATCAAGCAGCGAAATGACCTTTACGGAATTGATTGAAAAGAGGAAAAACCCCAAGCTCAGCCCGTCTGTCGTCCGTGAATTATCCATTGAGGCGCATAAGAAGTTCTCCATGCCGCTTTCTTGCATATTCTTTGCTCTTCTGGCTTTCCCTCTGGGAATCCGAAACCATCGAGCCGTTAAATCGCGCGGATTCGGACTGGGGCTGTTGATTGCCTCCGCATACTATTTGCTGAGAATCGGCGGCGAAGCCTTTGTGGAAACCGGCTACCTCCCCCTGCTTGTCGGCGTCTGGCTGCCTAATCTTTTATTCTTTTTGCTCGGAATTGTTTTTTTAATCGCCGCGCATTATGAAAGACCCGTATCCTATATCATCGGCGTTCGGAAACTCCTGAAATTATCCATGCATAAGTGAGGCGACTTTGAATATTCTTGACAAATATATCCTTAAAGAGTTTTTGAAATTTTTCATTATCGTTTTTGTGTCATTTGTCGTTTTGTACATGATTGTGGACTTTTTTGCCAAAGCCAGGATGTTTTTGAGCAATCACGCCACTGTAATGCAGATGGCCACATATTTGCTCTATTCCATTCCCAACATTGTCTCCATGGTTTTGCCGGCATCCATACTTCTGGCCACGCTGATGACCTACAGCTCTCTTTCCAAATTCAGTGAAATCACCGCCATGAAGGCCAATGGTATCAGTCTTTATCGAATGGCTCTGCCCTCTCTTTTCGTCGCTGTGTTTACCTCCCTTTTCTTCTTTTTTTTCAATGAACTGATCACACCGTATTCGGTTCGTCAAACGGAGCAAATCATCAAAGTCGACGTTCAAAAATACTATTCCCAGTTATTTTTCAAGTACAATGAGATTTGGTATCGTAATGAAAACACCATTTACAATTTCAAATACTTTGATATTGATTCCCTGACTATGAAAGGCGTCAGCCTTTATTACATGAAGCCCGATTTCACGTTGGAAAAACGCATTTCAGCCAAAAATGCCAAGTGGGAGAATGGCCGGTGGATTCTTGATGAACTCATGATCATTACATTTGATGAAAATAACACTCCCATTTTAAAATGGGATTCCCAACAAACAGCCGATATTCCGGAAAAACCCGAGACCTTCAGGTCCATACAACAGGAAATCGAAAATCTGGGATATTTCGACTTGAGAAAATACGTCGGGAAAATCGCGTCAGAAGGTTATGACACAACAAAATATGAAGTCATTCTCGCCGGAAAGATTGCTTTTCCGTTTGTGATGGTTCTGATGATTTTCATTGGCATTTCTTTTTCATTGCGATCAGAGCGGGGAGGCGGTGTCATGCAGAGTATCGCCGTGGGCATTGTCATCGGATTTTCCTATTGGATCGTGCATGCGCTCTTTATGGCAACCGGCCAATCCGGCAGATTGCCGCCTTTTGTCTCAGCCTGGGCAGCCAACATTCTTTTTGGCATTGCCGGGGCTTTTCTGTTTTATCGCGTGAGAACCTGAAAAAAACGGCCCTAAAAAGGGCCGATGGTGTTCTATTTTTAGTATCGGTAATGATCCGGTTTAAAAGGCCCATTTGCCGGCACGCCTAAATATTGCGCCTGCTTTTTGCTGAGTCGCGTGATGTTTGCGCCGAGCCTTTCCAAATGCAGCAGCGCCACCTCTTCATCCAGTTTTTTCGGAAGTGTGTGAACGCCGATCGGATACTTTTTGGTGGCCAGTTCGATCTGGGCCAGCGATTGATTGGTAAAGCTGTTGCTCATGACAAAACTCGGATGACCCGTGGCACAGCCCAGATTGACGAGACGACCTTCAGCCAGAACAATAATCGATCTGCCGGATTTGAGCGTCCACTTATCGACCTGAGGCTTAATGGTTTCTTTTTGACATAACCGGCTGGTTTCCAGGTAGTGCATGTCGATTTCACTGTCAAAATGGCCGATGTTGCACACGATGGCTTCGTTTTTCATCTTTTCCATGTGCAGGCCGGTAATGACATCGCAGCATCCGGTGGCGCTGATAAAAATATCGCCGATTTCGACCACTTCATCAAGCGTTTTTACTTCGTAACCCTCCATCGCTGCTTGCAGGGCGCAAATGGGGTCGATTTCCGTGACGATGACGCGTGCGCCAAATCCTCTCATAGACTGGGCGCTGCCTTTGCCGACATCGCCGTATCCGCACACAACGACTACCTTGCCGGCAATCATGACATCGGTCGCCCGTTTGATGCCGTCTGCAAGCGATTCACGGCATCCGTAGAGATTGTCGAATTTGGACTTTGTCACCGAATCGTTGACGTTAATCGCGGGAAAGAGAAGCTCTCCGGCTGCCTGCATCTGATAGAGTCGATGCACACCCGTCGTCGTTTCTTCGGAAACGCCGCGAATTATTTTTGCCATTTTGCTCCATTTTCCCGGATTTTTTTTGAGCGTTTCGGCAAGACGGTCCAGAACAACGCGAAATTCTTTATTGCTCACTTTTTGATGTATCAGTTTCGGCTTCTTTTCGACTTTGACGCCCTGGTGAATCAGCAGCGTTGCGTCTCCTCCGTCATCGACGATCAGATCCGGTCCTGAACCATCCGGCCAGGTCAACGCCTGTTCGGTGCACCACCAATATTCCTCAAGCGTTTCACCCTTCCAGGCGAAAACGGCTGCGGTACCGGCCTTGGCGATTGCGGCGGCCGCATGATCCTGGGTGGAAAAAATATTGCAGGACGCCCAACGCAGATCTGCGCCGAGCTGATGGAGTGTTTCAATGAGCATCGCCGTCTGAATCGTCATGTGAAGACTTCCCATGATTTTCATGCCTTTGAGCGGCTTCTTACGGCCGTATTTCCTTCGAATCGCCATCAGCCCCGGCATTTCGTTTTCCGCAAGCTTCATTTCCTTTCTTCCCCAGGCGGCCAGGGAGATATCGGCCACTTTGTATTTCAGATTCTTATCCACTTCCAGAAACGCCATGACGCCCCCTATGAGTTCATAAATTTTACAGACAATAATTGGCGTTGAGTTATCACAGATAGACGGATCAATTCAAGAGTTTTAACCGTCAAAAAAGAGAATGCCGGCGAGTGGCATCCTGCCGGCATTATAGAGTCCGGGATTATTTGGAGACTTTCTTAATCTTATTTCGCGCGTCGACCAATACGCATTTGGGCTTCCATTTTTTCGACTCATTATCTTCAACCTGGACATAGGTCGCGATGATGATCAAATCTCCTTTCGCCACTTTCCGCGCGGCCGCTCCGTTGAGACAGATGATGCCGGAATTGCGCTTTCCCTTGATAATGTACGTCGAGAATCGTTCGCCGTTATTGATGTCGTAGATCGCGACTTTTTCGTAGGGCACCATATTGGCTTCATCCAGCAGGACTTCATCAATCGTGATACTGCCTTCATAATGGAGATTCGCATCCGTAATCGTCGCGCGATGAATCTTAGATTTCAGCATGGTTCTGTACATGTTGACTTGCGTCCCCCCTTGATATTAGATGCTGAACGCCTCGCCCAGCACATGATTGTCAATTAATCTGGTTTTCCCCACTTTCACCGCCAGGGCCATAACCGCTTGTGTGTCGATCAGTCGCAAATCCTCAATTGAGGACGCATCGCATATTTTGACATAGTCGATATCGGTATAGGGTGCTTGCCGGATGATCTTTTCCGCCTCTTGAATGATAAACTCCGCGCGTTTTTCTCCGCCTTCGTAAAGACGCTGCGCGTGCTTTAGAGATGCGATCAGAGACAGAGCCGATTTCCGTTCTTCGGCTGAAAGATAGACATTCCGAGAACTCATGGCCAGACCGTCTTTTTCCCGATAGGTCGGCATACCGATGATGTCCAAATCAAGGTTCAGGTCGGCCACCATGGTTTTAATCGCGGCAAGTTGTTGGTAATCTTTTCTCCCGAACACCGCTGCATGCGCTTTGACAATGTTGAAAAGCTTGCAGCAGATTGTCGTGACACCGCGAAAGTGACCCGGCCGAGATGCGCCGCAGAGGTTTTGCGTCACCGACTCGACATTCACATACGTCTGGTATTGCGGGGGATACATCTCATCGTTGGAAGGATAGAAAATGACGTCGACGCCCGTATCCTCAGCCATCCGATGGTCTCTTTCAAAATCTCTGGGATATTTGGAAAAATCCTCTTTCGGACCGAACTGGGTGGGATTGACGTAAATGCTGGTGACGACAAAATCTGAAATACGACGGGCTTCCCGCATAAGCGACAAATGCCCTTCGTGAAAATACCCCATGGTGGGAACAAAGCCGATTTTCTTTCCCGAGAGCCTCACGGTTTCAGAGCATTTCTGCATCTCTCGGACCGATTCAATAACCCGCATGATTGCAAAAAAGCCTCGCGTCGCAAGACGAGAGGCTTTCGTATCCTTTTCTAGGGTTTTATCCTTCCGTCCCGGTCCTTTCGGATCCAAGCGTTACTTCCCCTACCAGAGAGTTTAAGGTTTTGTCAAGAAAATTCAGTTTGGCAAAATGAAGGATGTTGCTGTGGTAAGGCGTTGCGGGAATCATTGCAAAGCCTCGCAGCACGATTTCTTATTGCTTTCTGATCTGCTTCGAAAGCAATGGTACCTGGGGTGGGAATTGAACCCACACAGCTGCAAGAGCCGAGGGATTTTAAGTCCCTTGCGTCTACCAGTTCCGCCACCCAGGCCAATGAATTTCCCGCTAGCAGATGGCGCTGTATAGTATTTTTACCTGCGCCTGTCAAGTGATGGTACCAGAATGAGCGCAGGTGTTGGGCTATGCTTTTGTGCCTTGATGAGGCCTGTCTTTTCATGTTAAGCGCAGATCAGATATCAAACGAAACTTCGGAGATCTGCATGCATGACGTTGATTTGATCCTATCCGGCGGCGCTGCGCTTTTGATGGACCGCAACTTTTCCCGCGTTGAAAACGCCGCCCTGGCGGTGTCGTGCGATCGCATCGCCGCCATCGGGTCCAAGTCCGATATCGAGCAAAACTATCGCGCCCCCCGCGCGATTCATGTCGAAGATGGTCTTCTCCTTCCGGGATTCGTCAACTGCCACACGCATTCCGCCATGACCTGCTTTCGGGGGATTGCCGACGACATGGATTTGATGGACTGGCTCCGTAACTATATTTTCCCTGCCGAGGCGCGGAATCTCAATCCTCATGTCGTCTACTGGGCTTCGCTTCTGGCCTGCGCAGAGATGATCAAATCCGGCACGACCACTTTTTGCGACATGTATATTTTTGAAGATGAAACGGCTCAGGCGGCAAGCGAGGCGGGAATGCGCTGCCTGCTTGGGGAGGGTTTGTTTGATTTCCCCTCACCGTCTTGTCAAACACCCGCTGAAGGATTGGCCTATAGCCGACGTCTCATCGAAAAATGGCGGAATCACCCGCGGATCGGGGTCCTGATCACGCCGCACTCACTGTATACCTGCTCGCATGATCTGCTGATTGAAGCAAAGGCCCTTGCTGATGAATACGGGTTAATGATCGGTATTCATTTATTGGAGAACGGGATGGAACTGGCCGGTCTTGATCTGAAGTTCGACAAGGGCGCCGTTTCTTATCTTGAGGAAATCGGCTACCTCAACGAACGGCTTCTTGCTTATCATGCGGTCTGTCTTTCAAGTCAAGATATCCGGCGATTTGCCCAGTCCGGCTGCAAAGTGTCTCATAATCCGGCCAGCAATATGAAACTCGCAAGCGGCGTGGCGCCGGTGCCGGAGATGCTTGCGGCAGGCGTATGCGTCGGTCTGGGAACGGATGGTTGCGCCAGCAACAACACACTGGACATGATCCGTGAAATGTCGCTTGCGTCAAAGCTCCATAAAGTTCATCGCTTGGATCCCACCGTGATGGATGCAAAAACGATGGTTCACATGGCAACCTTGGGCGGGGCCAAGACCATCGGCCTGGAAGACCTGATCGGTTCGCTCGAGGTCGGCAAACAGGCGGATATCATCGTCATTGACATGAAAAAACCCCATCTGACGCCGGTGTATAACGATTACTCTCATCTGGTTTATGCGGCGTCCGGCGCCGACGTTCATACGGTCGTCATTGCGGGGCGTCCGGTCATGGAAAATCGTCGGCTGCTAACGATTGATGAATCGGATGTTATGTCGCAAGTCAGAAAGATATCCAAAAATATCTGGTCAAGTCTTAAACCTGTGACCTGAAGGGAGGGTCTCATGTCGTTTTCCACCTTTTTACAACGGCTTATAGTCACGGTTTTAACAGCTGGAATCCTTTGGACTTCCTCCGCCTTTTGCGCGGTGACAAAAGTCACCTTTTTCCCCCAATCGGCGCTTGTGGAAGAGTCGATGGATCTTTTGCCCCAACTTCAACCCGACGGCCGGTTTGACGTAACGATCATATTGCCGCCGCTGGCTGATCCGGAATCCTTTCGTTCCTTCTTCCCTCAGACTCAAGATGTGCGCGTCGACCATATCACAATACGTCGGGTTCAACCGATCGATGACGCAAAAATAACCACCCTGCGAAATGAGATCCGGATCCTTCGTAACGGTCGCAACGACTTGCAGTCTAAGGTTTTTTCCATCGATGGTGAGCTCCAGCTGTGGCAGTCTCAGACAAAAGCCAAAGCGGGAAGTCCCGGCAATGCGGATCTTTTATCCAAAGCCATAGGTAAAAACATCCATCGTCTGCACCGCGACAAATTTCAGACGTTGTCATCAATAGAAGAGTTGGATAAAAGCATCCGTGAACTGCAAAAAAAATTAGATGAGGCCGCAGGGAAAAAAGAAACGGCCTGGGAGGTCGCGCTGTCTTGCAGCGGCAGTCTTCAAAGAGCCAAGAAAATTCATTTCAGTTACATACTTGGCGGCTGCGGATGGACGCCCCGCTATCGTATCGAAGCTCTTCCTGTCGAAAATTCCATCCGTTTTGAGTGGGAAGCGGATGTCTGGCAATCCAGCGGACAGGATTGGAAAAATGTCCACATTACTCTGGCGACCCATCAACTGCCCAGTCGCCTTGAACCGCCTGTTCAACCCTCCTGGATAATCCGGCCAAGGCAGATTTCCCTTTTAAAAAAATCCCTTCCCAGAGATATGGCTATGCAGGCTCAAGTGCAGGCGGAGATGCATTCTGAATCGGAACAGATTGCGGAAACACCCGGCTTTTCATACTCCAGTTGGTCAATCGGCAAGAAATCGTTGATTGCAGGCGCCACTTTGCGTGTTCGGGTGAAAACCGAAGATTGGAAGGCGCATTTCACCTATGTCAGCCGCCCTTCCGTTTCTCCGCAGGTTTTCGTCGAAGGCCGTGTCGAGTTTTCACGCGTCGTGGACATCCCGCCGGGAGAGGCGTCATACCTGATCGACGGCGCTTTCGCCGGTAAGATGACGTTTAGCCTGGCAGGCAGAGAGGCGCTTGTCTTTTTCGGCCCCAGTCCCTTTCTAACCGTCACCACCACGATCCTCGCCGATCAGACCGGTGTCGGCAGCGTCTTTCAGAGCCGTCAGACGAGACGCTGGCACAAACGGATCGAGGCCGCCAACCAGAGTCGCGGGCCGGCCGTTATACGAATTGAGGAGCCGGCGCCTCAGTCGCGGGACGAACGCATCAAGGTGACCGCGAACCATTCACGGGAGCTTTCCGAAAAAGATGTTCGTTCATGGATATGGCTCTTGGAGGTGGCTCCCGGAGATCATGCGGCAATCGACAGCGTGGTGGACGTTGAGGCCCCCAAAGACATGGACATTGATTTCGGATTTCTTCGTTAGCGCCCCGCAAGAATCTGAGCGATCATGTTTTTGGCCCGTTCAATAATTTTTTCATAATATTTATTGTTTCTCTGGATGTAATAAAAGGTTTCCATGCGGGGCGATATTTTCCCCGTCTTGAGCAGGAACATCCGCATCTTTTCCAGAGAAGAAAAACGCCGCACAAACATCTCTTCCCAATTGTTTTTAAACACCACACGGATATCTTTGATATCCATTGTGAAATCCGCGTCGTCGAAACTGATGACAATCAGCATTCTGGATATCGCTTCCTCTTCCAAAAATCGGCTGAAATGGACGGTCGCAATGTCATAAACGCCGAACACGTCGCGAGTCGTTTTTCCCAGATTGATCAGTTCCTGAACGGTGACCGGAGTGTGATTGGGCAGCATCCTGATCTGCACAGGATCGAAAATTCCGTTCCACACCAGGTACGTCAGGCAGAAGACGGCATCTTCGTTGGCTATGATCGGTTCCGCCCCTGCATCCGGAGACAGAACCTGCCAAAGTCCCGCCTGGTGCGCAAAGGTCAAGACCGGCAACTTGGCGCTGTCGGCGGAGATATGCAGAAGAGGAATCTTGAAGGCTCTGGCGTCCATCGAAGAGGATATTTTCCTCCCGATGATGGTCAAATCGCACGGATCAATCAGCTCTGTTTCGTCCTTTTGCATGGCGACGATCGAACGATAAATATCCGTAACAAACTCAAACATCAGACCGCCGAAATGAATCTGATCCCAAAGCGGCCAGGCATTGAATTCGTTGAGCGCGAAGATATCCTTGCGGGACAGTTTATAGGTCTTGAACACTTCAGAGGCGACTTCTTCTTTGAGAGATTGCGATCCGGTGAGCATTTTCATTTCATATCGGAGATAAAAACATTTCTTCATAAATTCGAAATGATCCACCCTTGCCCGTTGATTGTAGTAATCCAAAACCGCTTTCATGGTGAACAGACTCGGATCGGCGGGCATTTGCGGATCTTCGCGATCATAGATCCAGTCGCGGAACTTGTGACACAAAAGATCTTCTTCCGGGGATTCTACGAACATCCTCAAAAGCAGCATCTTGATGATGGATTTCAACGGATGCGTCAGAGATTTATTGAGCTGCCACAAAGCCGCGCCGTAGAATTCCGGCCGGCTGACGGATGTCAGGTCTCCGAAATCTATGAGGTCGATTTCTCCGATGTCGCTTTGCTGATTTTTTAGGAACGCTTCCTGATAGTCCACGGGGGCATGATCATCCCGGCACACCCACCAGAAAGGAATCTTGCCGCAGATCAGAATCGATGTCCGGTAAAATTCTTCCTTGAGAATATTCTTCTGGGCGGAACCGCTGCTTTCAAAATCAATGTGCCCGAAGCGGCAATGCCGGACATCTTCGACATCCGTCAGAAAGAAATAGACCGGCATCCGGATTTGCGAATCGAGCCAGCCTTTAATGAGATTGATTTTCCGATTCAGATAAGTCACTTCTTCATCGGAAAAGGCGCTGCGATCAATGCAGATCCAAATATCGCAGTCGGACTGGGATGTCTGGCTGATCGTTCCGACGGAGCCGATGGTATAAATGCCTTCGATGATCCGCCCGCGCGACAAAAAACGAACGGTCTGACGATCATCACGGATGCCGAACATCTTTCGGTACTGGAATTCTTTTTGAAGAATCTCCTGAGAATTTTCAATCAGAAACACATGAAAGGGATCCTGAAGCTCTTTGACGTAACCGGGCGCAAGCGGATGGTTGAGGCTCAAAAGCCAAGGAAGCAGGTGCAAGATGACCTCTCCCTCTTTTGGGGTTTGGGATAAAAAGAATTTCTTCCTCCAGGTATTATAGGCAAGATACTTCTTTTTGTTGGTTTGCAGGGTGATGGACAGCAATCCTTATGCTCCTGAAGCAGTTTTGAGCAATTTATATAACAATCCAGGTTAAGTCAACGGACATTATCGCTGGCGGACATTATGGATGTTGGTGTCGACGGACATTCACGCGTTGACAGGTCAAGTCTCTTTGTGGAATAGAGTTTTGACTATTCTTTCATGAAGGAGCCTCCACGGTGGCGGTCCCGCAGAAAAAGCCAGATTCGCTGTCCTCGCTGAGAAGGAAGCTTGAACAGGTCATGATCTCCGATGCCCCGAAGCTTTTCCGGTCATGGCAGGACTTATCCTGTAAAAAGAAAGCGGGGTTGCCGGAGACATCAGGGCATTTTATCCGTCTGCAAAAGCAAATCGAAAATTCACTCAACCGCGTTAGGAAGCGCGCCGACACCGTCCCCCCTCTTTCATTTCCGGATGAACTGCCCATCTGCGCGCATAAAGAAGCAATCATGGAAACGATCCGAGGGCATTCGGTCGTCGTGATTTCCGGAGAAACCGGTTCCGGCAAAACGACACAGATCCCTAAACTGTGTCTGGCCGCAGGACGGGGACGTCGCGGCGCCGTTGCTTTGACACAGCCCAGGCGAATCGCTGCCGTCAGTATTGCCGAGCGGATCGCCGAGGAAATCGGAGAATCCTGCGGCAACCGAATCGCCTACAAGATCCGATTCGAAGAAAAACGCTCGCCGGACTCCCTGATTCAGGTCATGACGGACGGCATTTTGCTTACGGAAATTTCCCGCGATCCCCATCTGCTGGATTACGACACAATCATCCTCGATGAAGCCCACGAACGCAGCCTGAATATCGACTTCCTTTTGGGATACCTCCATTCGCTTTTGCAACGCCGAAAAGATTTGAAAGTCGTCATCACATCGGCGACGATCGATACCGCCAAATTCTCACAGGCCTTCAATTCGGCGCCCGTTATCGAAGTGTCCGGACGGATGTATCCGGTTGAAGTTCGCTACCATCCGGTTATCAATGCTTCCGACAAGGAGGGGGATGAGCCTTCTTTCGTCGATTGCGCCGTTGCCTGTGTCCGGCAGCTTCAGCAAGAAAGGCGCTTTGAGGACATCCTGATTTTTTTGCCCACGGAATCGGATATCCGCGAGGCGTGCGCGCTGCTTGAAAAATCTTGCTCCGGTGTTGTGTTGCCGCTTTACGCCAGACTTTCCAACACCGGTCAGCATAAGGTTTTCAGCCGTTACGACCGGCAGAAAATCGTCGTCGCCACAAATATCGCCGAGACCTCGCTCACGATTCCCGGAATCCGATACGTCATTGATTCCGGGCTGGCACGAATCCTGGAGTATAATTCGCGGACTCAGACGACCAGCCTTCCGGTCAAACCCATCTCCCAAAGCAGCGCCGATCAGCGAAAAGGACGCTGCGGACGGGTGCGCGACGGTATCTGCATTCGGCTGTATTCGGAGGAGGACTACAACGCCAGGCCCCGTTTCACGCAGCCGGAAATCCTGCGTTCCAATCTGGCCGGCGTCATTTTACGCATGCTCTCTCTTCGCCTGGGACCCATCAGCGCCTTTCCCTTCGTGGATCGTCCCAATCCCAGAAGTCTTTCCGACGCGCTCGACACCCTCAAAGAGCTGGGCGCTCTGACCCGCAGCGAACAAGCCGAATCTTCGGACTCTTTTTCTCTGACCCCCCTGGGGCGGGACATGTCGCGTTTGCCGGTTGATCCCCGTATCTCCTGTATGCTTTTGGCGGCAAGGCGGGAACAATGCGTCGCAGCCGTAGCGGTCATTGCCGCTTTCCTGAGTATCGCCGACCCGAGGGAACGTCCTTTCGACAGTCTGGATCTGGCCGCCGCCGCGCATGCCGCTTTTGAGCATCCGGAATCGGATTTCCTGGGAATGATCAACCTCTGGAACCGCTTCCAGGAATGCCTCGAAAAGCATCCGTCACGGAATCAAATCCGCATTTTCTGCCGTAAGCATTATTTGTCTTATCGCCGGATGTTGGAGTGGAATGATATTTATTCCCAGCTGATTCGCATTCTGAAACAAGACGGATCCGTCGCATTCTCAGCGCGAGAAGAAAAAAGAATGGCTTTGGACCAAAATCTGGCGGATCGCATTCACCGTTCAGTTTTATGCGGCTATTTGTCCAACATCGCCGTTAAAAAGGAAAAAAATATCTATAGCGCGGCCAAAAGCCGCGAGGTGATGCTTCACCCCGGCTCTTCCCTTTTCAATCGGAGCCCGTCCTGGATTGTCGCAGCCGACATTTCCAGAACCTCGAGGCTTTTTGCTCGTCACAACTCGGCGATTTCCAGTGTTTGGCTCGAAGAAATCGGCAAAGACCAATGCCGTCGAACCTACTCATCGCCGCACTGGGAAAAAAACCGGGGTCAGGTTGTCGCCTTCGAAAAAGTGACGTTATTCGGCCTGACGCTTGTCGAGGCGCGACCTGCGGCTTACGACAAAATCGCGCCTGAACAATCCCGCGAGATTTTCATCCGGGAGGCGCTTATTCCCGGCGAGGTGGCTTTCCGTCCTCCTTTTCTGGAGCATAACCTGCGTTTATGGAACGAAGCGAAGGCAATGGAAGATAAACTGCGCACTCGCGGCATCGCGGCGGATGAAGAAGCCGTCTTTCGTCTTTATGATCAAAAGCTGCCCGCCTTTGCCGATATGAGATCTGTCCTGAAGTCTATAAAAGACCGGGGCGGAGATTCTTTTTTGCGCTTTCAACCGGACGATCTCCTTGTCAATCCACCGGACGAGAAAACCCTGTCGAGATATCCGCAGCGAATTTCCATTGCAGGTGCTGTTTTACCCTGTCGTTACCGTTTTTCTCCCGGACATGACGACGATGGAATCACCGTAAAGATTCCTATCGGCCTTTTATCGGAAGTCAACGCCCTGACCGTTGAACACAGCTTTTCCTCCCTAATGGAAGAGAAAATAACTCTGCTGATCAAGCTGCTGCCAAAATCCATTCGCCTGAAACTCCCCCCGGGTAAGGCGATCGCTCAGGCGTTTCTCAATAAGGCGCCGACGCCGACAAACTCGCTTGCCCGCGCCCTGAGCCTCTACATCCTCGAGGTCTTCGATATTTCCGTCCCTCCGGAGCTTTGGAAAACCGAAGCGCTCCCGGCGCACCTCCAGATTCTTTTTCAAGCCGTCGATGAAAAAGGAACGCCGATCAATGAAAGTCGTAACATCGAATATCTGGAAAGAGCGTCGATCGGCAAAGCCGAATCGTCTTCCCTGGAAACACTTAAAACGCAGTGGGAAAGAACCGGTTTAACCCGATGGGATTTCGACATCCTGCCGGAAAAGATTCCTGTAAGCGGCATTTCCGGTCTTTTTGGCCACGCCTACCCTGCTTTGTCGGACGAAAATGACACCGTCAGCGTGCGTCTTTTTTCTGATGCCGGAGAGGCGGCTTTACGACACCGTGCAGGCGTCTCGCGGCTTTACACCCTCCAATTTCGGGATCAACTTCGACAACTCAGAAAAAATCTCAATCTCGTCGGATGGCAAAAAACGGCGGCGGCAAGGCTCGGAATTCCCAAACAGCTTGAAGAAGCAATGATTCAACGGGTTGTCTCCGATTTGTTTGAATGCTCCTGGCGCAACAGAGAGGCCTTTGAGGATCACGCCCGCAGAATCGGTTCTTCGATTCTTCCTGCTGGTCAGAAAGTTTTAGAGGCGGTCGATCCCGTTCTTCGTCAGCTTCTGAATACCTGCCAGACGATTGACCGATTGCTTGCCGCCAATCGATCCATCCGCATGGCCGTTGTGTTTCTGGAAAATACGCTCGCGGAGGTTCGCAAGCTGCTTCCCCCCGATTTCCCGATGCACTATCCGATGGCTCGCCTCAAAGAAATCCCCCGCTACTTAAAAGCCTTATCGCTTCGCGCCGAACGCAGCAGCCACAATATTCCGTCAGCCATTAATAAATTAGAAGATATCAATACTTATAATCGTTCCTATCATGTCTTGCTTGAAAGTTTGTCCCCGGCTGCATCAGATGAGAAAAAGCTTAAAATCGATGAGCTTTTCTGGATGATTCAAGAGTACAAAGTCTCCGTTTTCGCGCAAGAGTTGAAAACTTCCCGGAAAGTTTCCTCCAAAATTCTGCAACAGATGATTGACGAAATCTCCAAGATGATTTAGGAAGAGACCGAATCGGAGCAAAACATCTTCATGGATGCGGCTTGTCTATGCAAACGAAATCTCATGAGTCCTATCAACGTCTTTTAAACGGCTTGCCCCTGGGATTGATGATCCTGTCTCGTGATGGGAAGATCACTTTTATGAACCGTTTCCTGGCCGAGCGTTTCAACTCGACGGCCCGCCACGCCGTTCGTCTTGGCGATTGGCTGCATGAAGCTTTTCCCCGTATGGAGCCTTATCAAAGAGATCAGCTTTTACGTCCTGAAGATTCACAGCCCCTGCAAACGAGTTCAGGCCGAACTCATACTTTTGCGATTTCGAGCGTTACAGGAGAAGACAGAATCATTCGTTTTACGTTTTCCCCTGTGGACCCTCCCGATTTGCTTTTGATCTGCGAAGATTTGACTGAACGCAAAAAAGACGATGCCCAGATGGAACATGCCCACAAGATGGAAGCAATTTCCTCGCTCGCGGGGTCTGTGGCCCACGACGTCAACAATCTGCTGATGGGCATACAAGGTTACGTATCCCTGCTTTTAATCGACACCCCTCCCGCCGATCCCCGTTATACGCGTCTCAAAGCCATCGAAAGCCAGATTGTGTCGGGCACGGAACTGACCGAACAATTGCTTGAATATTCCCGCGGCGGCCGTTTTGAGCTAAAAACCGTCGATCTCAATGACATTCTGTCCCGAATCGCCTCGTCTTTTTCCCGTTCTCGCAGCGAAATTCGGATTAACGAACGCTATTCGACCTATGTCTGGGCCGTGGAAGCAGACGTCTCGCGCATTGAGCATGTTTTTTCAACGCTTCTGATTCAGTTGGCAAACAGCATGGCCGGCGGCGGACAGATCCACCTCAAAACAGAAAATGCCATGATCGACCCCTCCCGCGCCGTGCTTCTGGGTGTGAAATCGGGCCCCTACGTCCAAACCACGCTGCACACTCCCGATTTAACGGCATTTGACAAAAGCCAATTTGTTAAGGGATTTACATCCAGTGAGGCGGGTGGCAATTCGAAGACCTTGTTTAATCTGGCATCCATTCAAGGCATTATGCGGGCGCATGCCGGATCGCTTGAAGCTACCCTGGATGCTCATGGCGACGTTTTGCTGATTCTCAGCCTTCCGGCCTCGTCTAAAACGCCTCACGTCGCTTCCCATAAAGCCGTCCCGGTCCGTAAACAGGCTGGAAATGAAACTATTTTGCTGGTCGATGATGAAAAAGTCATCACCGACGTGACCGGATCCATGCTTCGCGCCCTGGGCTATCAGGTCATTACCGCGTCCGACGGCGAAGAAAGTGTCCGCATCTATGAAAAACATCAAGACAGGATCGACCTGATTATCATGGATGTGGTCATGCCCGGCATGGGCGGAGGCGAGGCGATCGAGTTGATCAGGCAAATCAATCCTCATGCTAAAATCATTTTGTCTAGCGGTTACAGCATGAGCGGAGCAGTTAAAGCGATCATGGACAAAGGAATAAAAGTATTCCTGAAAAAGCCATATCGCATGGACGATTGCTCAAAAAAAATCCGCGAAGCCCTGGAAGGGTGACGTTCGAAAGAGACCGATTCATGCCGCAGCATTCAACCCGCCTTTCAAACTTTGAGGAAATCTTCAACAGCCTGAGCCATGGGCTCGGCATTCTTCTGAGCGTTGCGGCGGTATCGCTGCTTGCGGTATTCGCCGCGTTGCACGGCTCGGCCGTCCATATCGTCAGCGGCGTCATCTTCGGCGCATCGCTTGTCTTGCTTTACACGGCCTCTACTTTATATCACAGCTTTCGAAATCAAAAACTGAAAAATATTTTCAAGATCGTCGACCATTCATGCATCTACATCCTGATTGCCGGCACCTACACCCCTTTTCTCCTGGTCACCCTTTCTGGCGCGCTGGGATGGTCGATTTTCGGTGTCATCTGGTTTCTGGCCCTGGTCGGCATTACTCTGAAAATATTTTTTGTCCACCGGTTTAAAATAGTCTCGACGTTGGCTTATATCCTGATGGGTTGGATCATTATTTTCGCCATCAAGCCCCTTTCCGAATCCCTGGCGACGGGAGGAATCATCTGGCTTGTCGCCGGAGGGCTGGCTTACACGCTCGGCGTTATCTTTTACGCCTGGAAGACGCTTCCTTTCAGCCACGGAATCTGGCATTTATTCGTCATCGGTGGAAGTGTCTGCCATTTTTTTGCCGTCTTGTTCCATGTCATACCCTTCCACACCGGGACTTGAAAACGCGCTTGTGGAAACCCCTCATCCATGTTAGGAAAAACGCAAAAAAATTTAAGGCTCTTTCGGAGGCAACAACAATGCGAAAACACATGAAAAATATTCTTCTTTGCTGCGTCTTTTTTCTGCTTTTAGCCTCCCCTGCTCTTTCAGCGGATAAACAGCGGATCTTGGTGCTGCCTTTTTCGGTGCACAGCGCCGATAACATAGACTATGTCAAGCGCGGCGTTTCAGATATGCTTGCCAGCCGGATTGCCTCATCAAATCAATTAGATGTTATCGGCAAAGATCTGATGCAGGAAGAATTGACCAAACGCGGCAAATCGGAGTTATCCGCATCAGACCTCTCCGAAATCGGAAAAAAATTGGGCGCTGATTTTATCGTCTGGGGAAGCATCACCAAATTCGGCCAGAGCATCAGCATCGACGGGAAACTCTTTGAGACCGCTTCAGGCAAATCCGAACTCAATTTCTTTTCCCAATCCCAGACACTCGACGATGTCATTCCCAAAGTGAATGATTTCGCGGAAAAAATTGTAGGCCGATTGACCGGTGCATCTCCTTCTTCATCGGCTCAGACGGCCTCCGGAACCTCCGCCCAGCCGGCTCCCGCTCAGTCGCGGGAATCACAAATCATTGCCGGGATGAAGGATGGAGGGAAAAAAACCACGCTCACGTCCGTCATCAATCCTGAATTCATCAACTCACCGGATCCCCTCAAACGCAAAGGATTCTGGATGAGCCAGCAGATCCGGACGGAGTTCAAAGGTATGGCCGTCGGCGACGTCAACGGAGACGGCGCGAATGAAATCGTTATGATCGACCAATTCAATGTTCATATTTATAGAAAAAAGGGAGAAACGCTTCAGCTTCTTCAGACCATCGCCGGCAAAAAATACCAGAACTATATTTCGGTGGACGTTGCGGACATCAACCGGGACGGAACCCCCGAAATCATCGTTACCTGCCTGAATCGAAATTTGCTGGAATCCTTTGTTATCCAGCACAAAAGCGGGCAGTACGTAAACATCGCATCCAATCTGCGCTGGTTTCTGCGCACCATCGATACTTCGTCGGAGATTCCTATGCTTTTGGGACAGACTTACGGATCGGACAAGGTATTCGATACGCAAATCTATGAGATCGTCTGGCGGGACGGTAAATATGTCGAAGGGGATAAACAGAAAATCCCCCGGGGGCTTTCGATCTATGGGCTGACATTTGAAGCTCTCACGGCCGGCGGATCGGAAAAAATCATCGCTCTGGACGAGTTGGATTATCTGTGCGTCTTTGAAAAGACCGATAAACTGCTGATTCGCCTGTTCACGTTCGGCTTTGCTCAAGACGAAGTCCTGTGGCGAAGCGATACGCCTTATGGCGGCAGTAATAATTTCATCGCGAACACGGACCGGAACAACCCCAGCGATACGGAAAGAAGCGCTTTTGCCAATCTTCGGATCCTGAGCTATGACACGAACAACGACGGGAAAAAGGAATTGATTATCGTGAAAAACCTCTCTCCGGTCGGCCGGCTGTTTAAAAACCTGAAAATGTTCACGTCCAGTGAGATCTACAACCTCGAATGGGACGGCCTTGGTCTGGCGGAAAACTGGCGTACAAAAAAAATCAACGGCTATGTCGCCGATTACGCGATTGCCGATGTCGACAACGACGGCAAACCCGAAATTGTCCTTGCTTTGGTCTTGTCCGTCGGCGCCGCCTTGTCGGATCGCAGCGTGGCGGTGATCTATGAGCTGGAGACGGAGCAATAAATATTGACAAACGCAAGACTCTCCGGTATAGCGTCCACCGGTTTTCGAAAAAGGCGGTGTAGCTCAGCTGGTTAGAGCATACGGCTCATATCCGTAGTGTCCGGGGTTCAATTCCCTGCACCGCCACCAGCATTCTTCGAGCCCCGCCCGCACCGGGCGGGGCTTTTATTTAGGGCCCAGTCCATCCTTTTCCTGAAGGGCCTGGCTTATTGGTTTATCCTATGAATCAAGCGCACCACAGCCAAACGGATCTTTTTCAACCCGGCGTTTTTATCGGAAACCGCCATGTGCAGTCCGTCCTGGCCAGCTCTCATCTTCTGATCCCGCCGCGCCCCGCCCTCGAGAAAAAAGCGTTGCCGTGCGTTCTTCAGACCTCCGAAGGATCGAAACTGCTCGCTTTTGTGACCCGGCATCCGAATTCCCGAGGCACCTTTATTCTTCTGCACGGCTGGGAAGGATCGTCCTCGTCAGCCTACATAATAGCCGCCGGCGGCTATTTTTACCGGATGGGATTTTCGGTCGCCAGACTCAATCTCCGGGACCACGGCGCATCTCATCATCTCAACCAAGGCCTCTTTCACGGCGCCCTCATTCAGGAAACATTCGAAGCCGTCCGACAGCTTTCCGGACTATCCGGCGCCGGTCCGGCCTATATCCTGGGCTTTTCACTCGGGGCCAATTTCGCCTTGCGCATCGCCATCCGACACGCCCGCGATCCGATTCCGAACCTGAAGGAAGTCTTTGCCGTCAGTCCACCGCTTGATCCCTATAAAACGACGCTGGCGATCGATGCCGCGCCTGCTATCTATCGAAAATATTTTCTTCGGAAGTGGAAACGATCCCTTCAAAAGAAGGAAAAACTGTTTCCTCATCTGTACCGTTTCAGCGCCCTGTATCAATCAAATACCTGCATGGATCTGACGGAAAAAATCATGGCCTACTATCCCGAGTTTCAATCCTACCGGGACTATTTCGGCTTATACACGCTTGGCGCAGAATCCTTCAAGACGCTGTCTATACCGGTTTCCATTTTCATAGCCAGTGACGATCCCGTTATCCCGGCAGATGATTATTCCCGTCTTGAAGGCAACGATTATCTGAAGATTTTCCGCCTGGCCAGAGGCGGCCATTGCGGCTTCATCACCCTCTTTCCCTACACACGGTGGTACAACGAAACCATCGCCCAAGCCCTCAACGGGCAATCGAGGGTTGAGCCATGAAACTCGATATTCTCTCAGATCAAAAGAAGTTTCCCGCCCTGGTCGCCATGCGCCTGAATCAGCTGCAAATCGATTTCGCGAAAAAGCATGCCGAAATCCTCATCCGTAAAAAAGACGGACAAAATCACCTGGAGGCGGGCGTTGTCCTTTTGCTGGATTATCGCGACGGCGCCTATTTTGTGCGCCTGATCAAGCGGTCGGACCAAGTCGCTCAGTCGGGAGACATCAGCTGTCCGGGAGGCATTCTCGATCCGACGCTCGACTCGCTTTTGAGTCACATCCTGCAAGGAACGAAGATGATCCGACTGCCCGATGGCCGTCCTGTTGAAGCCTCGGCGCAATGCGCCGATGAACCGACACAAAACCTGATCCGATTGTTTTTGATGAACGCACTTCGGGAAGCCTGGGAGGAAATCGGTCTTCCCCCTCTCCAGGTGTCTTTTCTGGGCGCCCTGCCGACTTATTCGCTGACGTATTTCGCGCGCACCATATTCCCGGTCGTTTGTCTGATCAACCGATCTTTCGCCGTGCGCCAAAACGGCGAAGTCGATAAAGTGATCGATATTCCGCTTCACTCTTTCTTTGATGTCGATCAGTACGCGCTTCTGACCGTTGAATCCCTGCAGGGGACATCCGATCCCCGGTATTCAGTCCAGTTCCCCTGCCTGCCCATTCCCGACGAATCCGGGCAGGAAGACATCCTCTGGGGAGCGACATTCCACATCGTAACGAATTTTCTGAAAATCTGTTTTCCTGACACCTTTCCAGAAATCCGCCCTTCTCGTCCGGTTTCAAAATCCCTTTCCGCGCATTACGCATCGGGAAAGAAAGACTGAAATGACCCCTCTGCGTATTGGCCGCTCCGTCATCCGTGCCGTCGTGTTCGATTTTGACGGCACTCTGGCCAGACTCAATATTGATTTCGCTCGAATGCGCCAGGCGATCTCAAGCCTGTCGGAACGATTCGGCCTGCCTTTTCACGACCTGAAGGCCCGTCACATCCTCGAACAGGTTCATGAAGCCGAGCAGATTTTAAGCCTTCAATCGCCGACTGGCTCAAGAGCTTTTGTCAAGGAAGCCTATGCGCTCATCGAGGCAATCGAGTTGGCGGCGGCCGCTGAAGGCGAGGTCTTTTCAGGGGTTCGCCCTCTTCTGGACACGCTGCAAGCGCACGGAATCCGGACAGGAATCATTTCAAGAAATTGCAAGCGGGCGGTTTCGACTGTTTTTCCGGATCTTTCCGCTTTTTGCCGCGTCGTTTTATGCCGGGATGACGTCCCTCATGTCAAGCCACATCCGGATCATCTGCGTCGGGCCATGTCGTTTCTCCGCGCAGAACCGACCCAAACCGTCATGATCGGAGACCATCCTCTGGATATTGAAACCGGCCGGGCCGCCGGAACGTTTACGATCGGAGTCCTGTCCGGCCGCTGCCGAACCGAAGACTTCGCCGAAACCGGCGCCGACGGCATTTTAGAGCGCGTCACCGAACTGATCCAGAAATTCAGCGTTTGAGTTAGCCTATTCATAGGCATTGACAGATGGTCGCTTTTTTTATACGAGGTCGGCTCGTCACTGTCTTGTCCTTGACACGGCAGTTCAATACTCGAAATCTTTTGCAAGGAGCTAACCGTGAATCCAAACGTGTTTAGAGAATACGATGTGCGTGGAAGGGTGGATGAGGATTTGACAGAATCCTTTGTGTATGATCTGGGCCGCGCCGTCGGAACCTATGCGCGGTCTCAAGGCGTCCGGACGATGAGCATCGGCCGGGATTGCCGCCTGAGTTCCGAGACCTATCAGCGGCGCCTGATTCAAGGTCTCAATGCGTCGGGCCTGGACACGATCGATATCGGTCTGTGCGCCACACCGATGCTGTACTATTCTATTCGGCATCTTCAGACCGGTGGGGGCGTGATGGTCACGGGAAGCCATAATCCGCCCGAATTCAACGGATTTAAAATCTGTGTGGGACATGATTCGATATACGGTGAGAGTATTCAGCAATTAAGGCGCATCATGGAAACCGGGGCATTTGATGAAGGCGCCGGCAGCGCCTCCCGCGCCGACATCGCAGACGCTTACACGAATTGCCTGTTCGAAAATGTTCGGATCGAAAAACGTTTTAAAGTCGTTGTGGATGCGGGCAACGGTGTCGGCGGACGATTCGCCTTACCTCTTCTGGAAAAACTGGGTTGTGAAATAACACCGATTTATTGCGAGCCGGATGGACGTTTCCCCAACCATTTCCCCGATCCCACAGTGGAGGAGAATCTTCAGGAGATCATTCGCCGCGTGTCTGAAACCGGAGCCGATTTGGGCATTGCTTTTGACGGCGACGCCGACCGTCTGGGCGTCGTCAGCAACACGGGCGAAATCATCTGGGGCGACAAACTGCTGCTGTTGTTCGCCAGGCAGATTCTTAAAGACCAGCCGGGTGCAGCGATCATCGGAGAGGTGAAATGCTCACAGGTTCTCTACGATGATATCGCTAAAAACGGCGGACGGCCGATCATGTGGAAAGCCGGGCATTCTTTGATTAAGGCAAAGATGAAGGAAGAAAAAGCGGCGCTGGGCGGAGAAATGAGCGGACATCTTTTCTTCGCCGACCGATATTTCGGTTATGACGATGCGATTTACGCGGCCGTCCGACTTCTGGAAATTCTCTCACAGACCGGGACTAAAATGAACGATCTGCTCTCCGACGTTCCCAAGACCTTCGCTACGCCGGAAATCCGGATCGATTGCACGGACGATGAGAAGCGCATGATCGTGGAAAGGATCAAGCGCCACTACCAAAACAGACCGGATGTCATCACCATCGACGGCATTCGGGTGCCTTTCGACGGCGGCTGGGCGCTGGTCCGTTCATCCAATACTCAACCCGTCATCGTGCTTCGTTTCGAGGCGTCGTCGCCGGAAACGCTGGAGCGCATCCGGGCTGACGTGGAACGCGTTCTTTCAACAGAAATCTGACGGCTTATTGCCCGAGCACGATGGCCGCAAGCTGCCTTTTTGCGTCTTCCAAAGCGCCAGCATTGACCACATAGCCATCCGCCAGGGCGATACAGACGGCCACGCCGTAATCGATCTCGCGGCTGTCCCGCAAGGAAAAATGATCGGCTGAATCGTCTTCACGTCCTCGTTGTTTCACTCTTTCCAGACGTATGTCGCGGGGGGCAACCACAGCGATAACGCTGCAGGGCGTCTGGCTTCGGATCCACTCGACTTCGGCCCAGGATCGGATCCCTTCGATGAACACCGCATCGGCAGATTGTCTAAGGGCTTCTTTCACCGCGCGCTTCGTTACGCCCAACCCATCATCTTCACGCATTTCGGTGGATATCCGCGCGGAGGTTTCCGGATCGGCCTTCAATCCCCTGCGGGTTATTTCCGCTCGAACAATGTCACCCGTTGAAAAATACGGATAGCGATGTTCACGGGCGAAACTGGCGGCCAGATTTTTCCCCGATGCCGGCATACCGGTAACGATAAAGATTTTCATGTTTTTCTCCTGCTCAATCAAGTTTCGGCATCATACTTGTATTTCCTTCGAAAACAAGACTAAATCTGCATGCCGCTTTGAGCAAAATGCTCAAAGCAACAATTTTTAAGCGGGCTTTTCCAAAATTTTTTATTGAATAAATTTTAATATTATGCAATTGTTACGCACGTTTTAAACAAGCAACATCATAATTGTTGTTCAATTCAAACCGAAATGTAAGGAGTTGCCATTATGAAAATTGCGCATCGCATCATGTTTGCTTTATTGATCGGCCTTCTTTTTACCGGTTGCGGTGACAAAACCGCGGGAGTTGAGGGAAGAATCACCGACGGTCAGGGAAAACCGATTGCCGCTCTGTCCGTTATTTTCAAGCAGGTGCAACCCACCGAGGGATATGAGCAATTTGAAGCCAAAACCGGCGCCGACGGCGTCTTTCGCGTAATGGGCCTTATGCCTTTGTCCGATTATATGATCACGCCGCTTTCCGATAAGTGGAAAACTCAGTTCAAACAGAAAATCACGACATTGGATGCCGGCCAGAACCTTACGCTCCCAAAACCGATTGTCATTCGTTTTCAGGTCATGAATAACGGGACTGTTGTCGATACCAAAACCGGTCTGCAATGGCTGATCCATTCCATAAAAGATCTCACTGTTGATTCCGTTGTGGAAACCGTTGACGGCCTGAATGTGGCCGGACTCGATGATTGGCGGCTGCCGAGTCGGGAGGAACTGCTCTCCCTGCAGGAACAAAAAGCACCGGCCAAACCCGGCGCCGAGGCGCCCCTGATTCAGAAAACCTGCTGCGCCTGGGTTCTTGAACCGGATACCAACATTGTCGATTGGAAATTTTACGTCGAAGACAACAACGAATTGTGGCTCTCCAACAAGGAAACCCCTGATAACCGCGTTGTTGTGGTCCGAAATCTCTCAACTCCCAAAAAAGCTGCCGTCGCAAAAGTCGAAGCTCCCGCTTCGGAGGGTGCTTCTTTGCCGACACAGGCTGCTCAGGAACCTGCCGCTAAGGCCCCCGAGTCGCCGGTTGCAGTCAAACCCGTCGTTTCTGAAGTGAAGCAAGATTCTTCCGTGCGTCGGGCTTCGCGAAAAGCCTGTGCTGAAAAGAAGGCATTGGCAGCGAAAGAGGCCGCAAAAGCTCCCGCCGCACCTGCGGCTGAAACCGCGGAAAAGCCGGCCCCCGTTGCAAAGTCCGCCGCTCCCAAAGCCGTTGAAACGGCAAAGAAGGATACCCCCAAAAAAGCGGAACCCCAACCTGCCGCCGTATCGCAGGTGGAGAAGACCTTCACCGTTTATTTTGACACCGGCAGGGCGTCTTTAAGCCCGAAAGAGCTGATTCGCCTGAAGGCCTTTTATTCATCCATTAAGAACGTGAAAGGCGCCATCGTGATCGAAGGCCACTGCGATACAACCAAAGCCGACAATCCCGCTCACAACCTGAGGCTCTCACTGGATCGGGCTTCGGCGGTGGCCACCAACTTTATGCAGATGGGGTTAAGCCATAAAAACGTCTCGTTTGAACTTCGCGGCATGGGCGATCAAAGACCTGTTGCCAGCAATGAAACGGCGGATGGCCGCAACCAGAACCGTCGTGTGGAGATCACGTTTATCGAAAAATAGGCTCTTGAAGACCAACGGAAAAAGCCCCCTGACGTCACTTTTTCAGGGGGCTTTTTTATGGTCGGGGCGGCAGGATTTGAACCTGCGACATCCTGCTCCCAAAGCAGGCGCGCTACCAGGCTGCGCTACGCCCCGTTTTGGCCTGACGGACTTTGTTTTTCTTGCAGGTATAGTTTGAGTTTTTCAAAGGCCTGTCCGCGGTGACTGATCACATTTTTTATTTTCGGCGGCAATTCCGCTGCGGTCTTTTGCTGCTCCGGAACATAGAATATCGGATCGTATCCAAAGCCGTTATCCCCTTTTCCATGGTCGATGATCATCCCCGGCCATCTGGCTTCAAATGATTTAAAGCTGCCGTCGGGACTGTAGAGAACCAGGGCGCAATGAAATGCGGCGGATCGTTTTTCCCTGGCGACCCCTTTGAGTTTATCCAGCAGTTTGCGTTTGTTGGCTTCATCTGAAGCCCCTTCCCCCGCATAACGAGCCGAGTAAATGCCGGGTTCGCCTTCAAGACTATCCACTTCCAAACCGGAGTCGTCAGCCAGAACAATTTCCCCGGTGTAGTCTGAAATAATTGTCGCCTTGATCAACGCGTTTTCCAGATAGGACGCCCCGTCTTCGATAATTTCCGGCGTGTCCGGATAGGCATTGAGAGAAATCACTTCAATACCCGTTCCTTCCAGCATCTCGCGGATCTCACGAACCTTGCCCTCGTTTTTCGTTGCAAATACGATTTTCATGTCCGCCAGTCCCCTAATACGTCCAACTGACAGGCCGTGATTCTATCAATTCCGCTGGAAGCCATTTCGGTCATGTCCATCATCTGCCGCTTCGTGAAGGGACGGTGTTCTGCCGTTCCTTGAACTTCAACAAACAAGCCGGAACCGGTTCTGACGAAATTCATATCCACATCGACGCGCGAGTCTTCCGCATAGTCCAGATCCAACAAAATAATGTCATCCATCAGCCCGACACTGACTGCTGAGACCGAGTCAATGACCGGAAGAGACTCAATCAGCTGCTTGTTTTTTAAATCACGCAGCAAACCGACCAGCGCCACAAAGGCTCCGGTGATGGAGGCGGTTCGCGTACCGCCGTCTGCCTGGATCACGTCACAATCGATATAAACGGTCCTCTCGCCGAGCGCCGCGAGATCCGTCACTGCTCGCAGCGACCGCCCTACCAGGCGCTGGATTTCATGGGTTCGGCCGCCGATCTTTCCCCTTGCCGATTCCCGTTGCGAACGGGTTTGCGTGGACATCGGGAGCATGGCGTACTCCGCCGTCAACCAGCCTTTGCCGGTATTCTTCAAAAACGGCGCTGTTTTGTCATCTATCGACGCAACGCAAAGCACTTTGGTATTGCCGAATTCGACCAGAACCGACCCGGGAGCATGATTCAGATAGGGCATCGTCATCCTGAGGGGACGGAGCTCATTGGTTTTTCTGCCATAACTTCTTTCGAGCATGATTCACCTGAAATACGCTTCAACGGCTTGGGCCATTGCGCGTGCGATGCTGCCGCGGGTTTTTTCATCCGATACTTTTTTCTTATCCTGCGGTGTTGTCAGAAATCCGATTTCCACCACGACCGCCGGAACCTTCAATCCCTCGAGCAAGACGACATCCGCTTCCCGAAGGCCGCGTCCCTGTTTCGGATACAGGGCATCAAGGCTTTTTCGAATGAGGTGAGCCAGTTTAACCGTATCGTTTAAGGTTTTGATTTCCGATGCTTCCGTTTTGCCTTTTGCGCGATCAGACGGTTTTGCTCCCAAACCGGGATAATACAATTCGAATCCGGTCGCCGTTTTTCCAAAACCCGCATTGGCATGAATGCTCACAACCGCCGCCGGTTTGAAGTCTGTGATGATCTTTTTTCTTTGCTCGACTGACAGGGTTTCATCGCCTTCGCGCGTAAGCACCACCCGACAGGTTCCTGACGAGTTCAATTCCTGCTTGAGACGCTTGGCCATGGCAAGGGTTATATCTTTTTCAACGACTTTGTCGATTCCGATACAACCGGTATCTTCTCCGCCGTGGGCCGGATCGATCACGACCACCGGCTTTTGCGCCTGTGCCAGCGCCGGAAGGGTTCCAAACAGCGTCAATCCTGCCAACACGTAAAGCAGCGTCATGCTAATTGCTCGATTATTCATGGTATTTTTCCTCGTTGGAGCATTCATTTCCCCCTTCGCAGGGTAGCGCCTGCTTATCGCAGTACGCTCGTTTTTGTCAACCTCCAAATGCCGTCAAAGGGGCTTTCTTTCAGGCTTTTCTTATCCGTTCAACGATGCGAACCATCTTTAACTGCCGGATTGCGGAGAAAATGGATTGTAATTGCTGAAGATCGTAAACATCAATCACAAACAGGCAGGTTGCGATCATATCCGTGGTTTCCACCTGCGCGAAACTGATGTTGACGTCAAAGGATGAAATCACTGAACTGACTTCCGTGAGCACGCCTTTGCGATCGTCACATACCACCTTGATATGGACAGGATAGGCATGTTTCTGCCTGAGATCCCAGTTGACGTCCACAATGCGCTCCGGATCGAGTTTTTTCAAATGAACACAATTTTGCGTGTGCACGGTGATTCCGCGTCCGCGCGAAATGTAGCCCGCTATCTCATCGCCGGGAATCGGGTTGCAGCATTTGGCGAATTTGACCATCACATCATCAATACCGGTGAGAGAGATTCCTAAAGACGGCGTGGCGCTTTTCTTTTTCGGCTTTTCCGCCTTTTTCTCTTCCTCGCGCGCCTCTCCTTCCGCAATAAAATGATTGGCGACTTGTCTGGCTGAAATCCGTCCGTATCCGACCTGGGATATCAAATCGTCAACGGTCAAAAGCGTGTATTCTTCCAGAATTTTTTTTATTTCATCTGATTTGATGCAGCTTGAAAACTTGAGATGATTTCTTTTGAATTCCTTATCCAGGAGGTCGCGGCCAAGCAGCAGAGAGCTGCTTTTCTCCTCTGCGTTGATCCAGTTGCGGATCTTGGAGATCGCCCGCGAGGTGACGACATACTTCAACCAGTCTTTGCTGGGGTGATGACCCGACTGCGTGATGATTTCAACCTGATCGCCGTTTTGAAGCTGATACCGCAGTGGAACGATATTGCGATTGACGCGGGCGCCGATGCACGAATTGCCCACATCCGTATGGATGCTGTAAGCGAAATCGATGGGCGTGGCCCCTTTGGGAAAGGATTTGACGTCTCCACGGGGCGTGAAAACATATACCTCTTCCGGAAACAGCGCGAGTTTCAGGTTGGACATGAATTCCTTAGGATTTTTGATGTCCTGCTGAATCTCCAAAGCCTCGCGGAGCTTTTTGATCTGGTTGTCTTCACTGTCGTGAAACGCCTTGCCTTCTTTATAACGCCAGTGCGCCGCGATGCCCTTTTCCGCCCATTCGTGCATCTCGCGGGTTCGGATCTGGATTTCCACGCGTTCGCCGTAAGGTCCGATAACCGCCGTATGAAGCGAACGGTAGTTGTTCGCCTTCGGCATGGCGATATAATCTTTGAATCGGCCCGGAATGGGCTTCCACAGGGCGTGCACGATACTCAGAGCTTCATAACAGCTTTTTTCCTTGTCGGAATCCAATATGATTCGAAAAGCGATGACATCGTAAACTTCATCAAAATTAATTCGCTGCTCGTGCATCTTCTTGTAGATTCCGTAAAGATGCTTGGCCCGCCCTTCGACTTCTCCCGCGATGGACAATTTCTCCAACTCCCTGGCGATCAGGGCTTTGACTTCTTCGGTATAGCGATTGCGGGATTCGTTGGACTTGGCGACCCGGGTGGAAATCTCCTTATAGGCGTTGGGGGAGATATACTGAAAAGCGAGATCCTCCAAGTCCATCTTCATCCAGTTGATTCCCAAACGATTGGCCAGCGGCGCGTAGACATCAAGCGTCTCGCGGGCAATATAAAGTCTTCGCTCGGGGGTCTGATATTGTAGAGTGCGCATGTTGTGAATCCGGTCGGCGAGCCTAACCAGCAGAATCCGAATGTCGGAAGACATCGCCAGAATCATTTTCCGGAAGTTCTCCGCCTGCCGCTCCTCTTGGGAGGCAAACGAAATACGGCTCAGTTTGGTCAGGCCGTGCACCAGAAAGGCAACGTCTTTGCCGAATTCCTGTTCAATCTGTTCGCGGGTGGTGAGGGTATCTTCGATGGTGTCATGTAAAAGACCGCTGATGATCGTGGCTGAATCCATCTTCATGTCCGTCAGAATTCCGGCCACTTCCATAGGATGGGTCAGATACGGCTCTCCCGACAAGCGAACCTGCCCCTGATGCACGGTGGCCGAATAGATATAGGCTTTTTCAATCATCTCCAGCTCGTCGGGCGGAAGATAGATTTGGGCCTTATCCAGAATGTCGGTTATTCTCAGCATGCGCGGTTTCCATCCGTAAACGGCCCAATGCCTGCCGGGGCTTTCACAGAGCCATCAGAATTGTCTTTGCATCTTCGACAATCGTTTCAATCGGACAAAGTCGACTCTCTGCGGTTCGCCGGATCTTCAGTTCGACATTCCCCTGTTTCAGATTTTTTGACCCGACCGTGATGCGAAGGGGAATGCCGATGAGGTCCGCATCCTTAAATTTCACACCGGCCCGCTCATCCCGGTCGTCCAGAAGAGTCTCCACTGCCTGGGAAATCAAATCGGCATAAATTTTTTCAGCAGCCTCCATGACGTCGGGCTCATTGACGTTGACCGGCGTTACAATGACGGTGAAAGGAGCAAGCGGCACGGGCCAGATAATGCCGTCTTTGTCGAAATTCTGTTCAATACAGGCCGCGACCGTTCGGCCGACGCCGATGCCGTAGCACCCCATGATCATGGTTTTTTCTTTTCCGTCTTTATCGAGGAAAACGGCTTTCATCGCTTTGCTGTATTTTGTGCCCAGTTTAAAAACGTGGCCGACTTCAATGCCTCGAGCAAATTGGATTGTCCCGTCGCAACGCGGACAGCGGTCTTGCGGTTCGACCAGACACAAGTCCGTGAAAGCCTCCACTTTGAAGTCGCGGCCGAAATTCACATTTTTCAGATGATAATCCTGACGATTGGCGCCGGTTACGAAATTGACCAAATTCATCACCGAATAGTCGGCGATGATTCGGCATCGAATGCCGACCGCACCGGCAAACCCTCTGGGGGCGCCGGTCGCCTTTTCGATCATCTCATCATCGGCCAGCTCCAGTTCGGACGCCCCCAGATAATTCTTGACCTTGATGTCGTTGACGTCGCGATCCCCCCGAATCAGGACGGCGCAGGGATTGCCATCTGCGTTGTAAATCAGGGTTTTAACAATCCGGGCGGCATTGACCGAGAGAAAATCGCTCACTTCTTCAATCGTTCGCACGTTCGGCGTGGCCACAGTTTCCATCGCCTGCATGACGTTTTCATCAACGACTTCTTTTTCGGGTTCGGCGCACTCCGCCTTTTCCAGATTGGCCGCATATTGGCATTTTTCACAAAACGCGATCGCATCTTCACCCGAATCGGCCAGCACCATGAATTCGTGAGAAAAGCTTCCGCCGATACTGCCGGAATCGGCCTCGACGGCCCGGAATTTCAGTCCGCAGCGGCTGAAGATCCGTTGATATGCTGCAAACATTTTCTCGTAGCTTTTTTCAGCACCTGCTTCATCCGCATCAAAACTGTAGGCATCTTTCATGGCGAACTCGCGGCAACGCATGACGCCGAACCGGGGCCGCACTTCATCCCTGAACTTGGTCTGGATCTGATAGAGATTCTTCGGCAGTTGCCGGTAGGTTTTGACATCGTGGCGAACCAGATCGGTGATCACCTCTTCATGAGTCGGCCCCAGACAGTAGTCCCGGTCATTGCGGTCGCGGAATCGGAGCAGTTCCTTTCCATAGTAAGTCCATCGCCCGGATTCCTGCCACAGCTCCGCCGGCTGAACCATCGGCAGATGAACTTCCTGGGCGCCGGCCCGGTCCATTTCTTCGCGAATAATCTGTTCTACTTTTCGCATTACGCGCCAACCTATAGGCAGGTAGGAATAAATGCCGCTGGTCAATTTCCGGATCATTCCCGCGCGGATCATGAGTTGATTGCTGACCACCTCCGCATCCGACGGAATCTCCCGACCGGTTGGAAGGTGCATTTCTGAATAACGCATTACGCCTCCTTGCTTCGTTCATCGTCCAGGCTTGCAATCTCTTCGAGCAAAACCGGGACAAAATCTTTTTCTTCCACTTTCTTATAGGCGACGCCTTTTTTGAACATCATGCCGAAACCATGACCGCCGGCGATTCCGATATCCGCTTCCGCCGCCTCTCCGGGGCCGTTCACGACGCATCCCATCAGCGCAACCTTAATATAGCTTTTCCGGCCTTCCAGAGCTTTTTCGACTCTTTCCACAAGTTCGGGAAGGTTAATCTGACAACGTCCGCAGGTCGGGCAGGAAATGATTTCCGGGCCGACCTTTCGAATTTTAAGCGATCTTAAGATGCCGAAGGCGATTGGAAGTTCATGACAGGGGTCTCCGGTCACCGACACGCGAATCGTGTCCCCGATTCCTTCATATAACAGTGTACCGATCCCCACCGCGGATTTGACGGCCGCCTGAAGCAAGCTGCCCGCCTCCGTCACGCCCAGATGCAGAGGATAATCCGTTCGGCCGGCAATCAACCGATAAGCGTCTATCATCATCGGCACGTCAGACGACTTCAAAGACAGCTTAATGCGGTCAAAGTCCATCTCTTCAAAGATCCGAATATTGCGCATGGCGCTTTCGCAAAGCGCTTCCGCCGTGACGCCTCCGTATTCCAGGACGAGATCTTTCTGGAGCGAACCGGCGTTGACACCGATGCGAATGACCGCCTGAGTAGACTTAGCTGCTTTCACAATTTCCTCGATTTTGCCCTTGGCCAGATTTCCCGGATTGATCCGGATGCCGTCGACTCCCTGGCGCATGGCATCAATCGCCAGTTGATAGTGAAAGTGGATATCCGCAATCAGCGGGATAGCTATTTTCTTTCGAATTGTCTTGAGCGCGTCGACACATTCAGCATCGATGACGGCCACCCGAACGATTTCACACCCTCCGTCAACCAGGGCCTGGATCTGCGCGCAGGTCGCGTCAATGTCCCGTGTGTCGGTATTGGTCATGGATTGGACGACAATCGGCGCCTCGGAGCCGATCGGAACCCCCCTTAGGCTAATCATCCTGGTTTTTCTTCTTTTCGGTTGAAATTCCATGGTTTTGTGCCTTTCGAGCTTTTTAATTTTTATAGCACGCCCGACCGACGGCGGGCAATGACAAATTTACTTGCGGGAGAAGGCTCCGCGTTTCCATAAAAAAAGCGGACGATAATCAGCAAGATCGTCCGCCTGGCCGTCGGAGCAATTCTGTCATCGCGAAATCAGGTGGGCTTACCTTCCCTGCCAGCAATACAGACATAATTGATCAGCCGGCAGTGTGATCGCGTCGATCATGTCCTCGATACGCATGAATTTCAACGAAGTGACATTCAGATCCTTCCTGATCCATTCAATCATTCGCGCATGGTCTTTCGAATCCGGATCCAGGTAGGGTCCGGGATCGATGAGATCTTTTCCTTCCAAAGCCAGGATGGCCTTACGGCAGGCCAGTTCCGATACAGAACGCGTCGACGAGGCGTAGATGCAGGGAAACATAAGCGGAGGACAGGCCGGCCGAATATGGATTTCCTTTGCGCCATTGTCCCAGAGTTTTTTAATGGTGTAGTTCTTAAGCTGTGTGCCCCGAACAATGGAATCGTCGCAAATAATCATCCTGTTGCCGTAAATGACATCATGAACGGCGGAAAGCTTCATTGTGGCCACCAGATCGCGTATATCCTGGGTGGGCGGCGTATAACTGCGGCCGTAACCGGGCGTGTATTTGACCAATGGACGCCGGTATGGAATGCCTGATGCCATGGCGTATCCTATGGCGTGGCCGACACCGGAATCCGGAACGCCGGCGACAAAATCCGCCTGAATGTTGTCTCGCTTGGCTAAAAGCCCGCCGCAACGTTCGCGGGTCCGCTCCACGCTGATGCCGTCGTAAACAGAGGAGGGATAGCCGGTGTAGATCCACAAAAAAGAGCAAATCTTTTTTTCCGCTCCTTCAGGTTTCATTTGCCGGATTCCGTCGGATGACAGCAAGACGATTTCACCGGGGCCCAAAAACCTGTCCAGTTGATATCCCAGGTTCTCAAACGAACTGGCTTCAGTTGCGACGACAAAAGATTTTTTCCGCGGATCCCGGCTTTGACCCAATGCCAGCGGAAATCTCCCGAACTTATCGCGAGCCGCGTAAATGCCTTCCGGCGTCAGAACCAGCACACAGATGGACCCTTCGATGATGCCGCGCATCGAGGCGATGCCTTCGACAATATTATCTCCCCGATTGATCAGCGAGGCGACAATTTCCGAGTTGTTGACTCCTCCGCCCGCCACTTCGGTGAAGGAAGCTCCTTCGTTGAGCAGCTCGGCAATCAGCTCATTTTTGTTGGTGATCAGTCCCGTGGCGACCACCGCATACAGACCGAACTTCGATCGGAAAATGAGCGGCTGAGGCGAATCATCACTGATCGATCCGATGCCGTAACAACCGTCCATCTTCTTGTAGTCCTCGACGAAGCGAGATTTGAATTGCGCCTGAGAGATGCCGTGAATCGTATTATAAAAACCTTTCTCGCCATAAACGGCCATACCGCCGTGTTCCGTGCCGAGATGAGAATGATAGTCCGTTCCGTAAAAAAGCGTCTGCACACAATTTCCGCCACCAACGATTCCGAAAAGACCGCCCATGAGCCTCTTTTACCTCGCACCTTTTGAACTATATTTTTCAAGCAGTTTCTGGTGAACGTTGTCGGGCACCAACCCTTCAACCGAACCACCGAGTCCGGCCACTTCCTTGATCAGTTTTGAACTCGTGTAAAACCATTGAAATCCACTCATCAAAAAGACGGTTTCAATATCCTTCGTCTGCCGCCGGTTCATCAGCGCCATCTGGAATTCATATTCAAAATCGGATAATGCGCGCATGCCGCGCAGGATGGTCGTGGCTCCGGAATCGATCAGATAATCAATCAGGAGGCCGTCGTGGCTGTCCACCTTGATGCCTTCCACGCCGCTAAAGATGTCCCGAATGAACTGACAGCGCTCATCGACGGTAAACATGGAGGACTTGTTGGGATTAAACGCAACTAACACAATAATTTCATCAAAGATGCGAATGCCTCGTTTAATGATATCCACATGGCCGTTGGTAATCGGATCAAACGATCCGGGATAGACAGCAATTTTCCCGCCGACTTTTTCTCGTGTCATGAATCAACCTTCCTTATGAATGTCAAGAATGTATCCCCGTAGCGCCTCTGATCCACGATCAGCCAGCCTGCCTGCATCGAGTTTGTATTTTCTCTCACGGAATGCTGTAAAATCAACATTCCGTCTTTCTTCAAGACAGGGAAGTCAAATAACAGTCCCATAGTTTTTGCGATCCATGCCCGATCGTAGGGAGGATCCGCAAAAATATAGTCGAACGCGTATTGCTTTTCAAACAAGAACAGCCATCCTTGGCGGACGTCTGAAGACAGGACTAATGACCTTGCTTCATAGCCCAGTTTTGAAAGGTTTTCACGGATTGCCGCAACACAATCTTTATTTTTCTCGATAAACACCACTTTCTTTGCTTTTCTGCTGGCGGCTTCCAAACCCACACTTCCCGATCCGGCATAAACATCCAAAAAAGTGGTGTCCTCAATTTCACCCAGGAGATTGAACAAAGCCTGCCTTAAGAAGTCAGTTGTTGGTCTTTGCCCGGTTCGGGCTGGAAAACGAAGCGACCTTCCTTTTGCTTCTCCCGCCGTTATACGCATAGTCTCATGGTCGTCGGACTAAGAATCCTCTGTCCTCCGTTACTTCCTTTTTCCTATTTACTGTCCGAGTCCGTATCCGATTTTCTTCCCGCAAACCAGCGAATAAGTTTAAAGACCCACCAAACAGGGCCTGATATCGCATATCCGAGCATAATAATGAAAACCATGACTTCCGGCGCATAGATGATGACCAGCAAGACGCCGATCACCACCAGAAAAGTTACAAACGGCGTACGGGCGAAAAGTTTCATGTCTTTGCCGCTGTAATACTTGACATTGCTGACCATCAGCAAAGACAAAAGCGCCACTAAAATGAGAATGCCCGGATGATGGAAGGTTCCTTCAACGCCGATATGGTCGAAAAAAATCACCATCGTCGCGACAACGGCCGCCGCTGCCGGGATGGGCAGGCCGTTGAAGAAACGGCTGTCGATCAACCCGATCTGAATGTTGTAACGGGCCAGCCTTAAAGCTCCACAGGCCACGAAAAGAAATCCTGCCATCCAGCCCAGTTTACCGTAAGAAGACATCGCCCAGATATAGGCCAAAAGGGCCGGCGCCAGACCGAAAGCAATCAGATCCGACAAAGAGTCGTATTCGGCGCCGAATTTGCTGGTGGTGTTCGTCATGCGCGCAATGCGTCCGTCGAGCCCGTCAAAAACCATCGATACCAGGATGGCAATCGCCGCCAGGTAAAACTTTTCCTGAATGGAGGCAATAATGGAATAAAATCCCATAAAAAGGCTGGCCGTGGTAAAAAGGTTCGGCAGGATATAAATTCCCTTTTTTATCCTGATTCTTCTTATCCGGTTGCCTTTGTTCATTTCAGATAACCCAGTTTTGTTTCCCCGGCGCGTACTTTATCTCCGACGCGGACGGTGATTTCCGATTCCGGAGGAGCAAACACTTCAACGCGCGAACCGAACCGGATCAGCCCGATTCTCTGTCCTTTGGCCACGCCCTCGCGGAGAGTGATCCAGCACACGATTCTTCTCGCAATGAGCCCTGCGATCTGGACCACCCAAACATTGTGACCCTCCGGCGTCCGGATGAGGATTTCATTTCTTTCATTTTCCGCCGAGGCCTTGTCCAGATTGGCTGATAAAAATTTACCGGGATGGTACTGAATCGCCTCAATCGTCCCTTCGCAGGGAGCGCGATTCACGTGCACGTTGAAGACATTCATGAATATGCTGATTTTCTTATACTTTCCGCGGATGCTCTGATCCAGACCCACCTCTTCGATTTTGATGACTCTACCGTCGGCCGGTGAAACGATCATCCCCGACTCTTCTGTGAAACGACGTTCAGGGTTTCGGAAAAAAGAGAGGATGAACAGGGTCAATAGAGCGAGACAAGAGGCAAGAATATAGAATCCGAAGAAAGCGGCACAAAGTGTCAGCAACAGGGAAAGAAGAATAAAAGGGAGGCCCTCGAATACGATAATACTGTTATGTTTCATAAAGTATTTTATCTTTCCTCAAATGAGGTTTTGTTGATATATGAATTGGAAGCCCTTGTCAATAAATCTTTGTTTTTTTCAGCATTAAGGATGTGCTTGACATCCTGGCGCCAAACTCATTATATTGCCAGAAAAAAACGAGGTTGATCATGTCCCTTAAAGTTAAGATTTTCACGCTCAGCACGTGCAGTCACTGCAAAGCGGCCAAAAAGTTTCTCAACGACAACAACATATCCTATGATTCGACGGATGTGGATCTCCTCGAAGGCTCCCAAAGAGAGGCTGCCTTAAACGAGGTTATCCAGTATAATCCGCAACGCTCCTTTCCTACGCTGATCATCGGCGATAAGGTGATCATCGGTTTCAAAGAAAATGACATCCGGGAGGCTCTGAAGTTGTGATGACGCCGAATGAACTTTACGAGCTGTTGAAAAAAGCCCAAGAACCCAAGGGATTTTTTTTCAACCGTGATAAAGAATGGGTTTTATCCATTCTGAGCGATCTGCTGGTCAATAAGCAACGCTACGGATATACAGCCTGCCCATGCCGTCTGGCATCCGGCGACCGGGAGGGCGACCGGGACATTATTTGTCCTTGCACCTACCGGGAGGCCGACGTGCGCGAATACGGCAGCTGTTTTTGTAATTTATATGTCTCACAGGACTGGAACGAGGATAAAATTCCTCATGTTTACGTTCCGGAACGCAGACCGCCGGAAAAAGCCGCCTTCTAGCTTTTTTTTCAAATATTTCATTGACAAACGATTTAAGTCGCCTTAAGTTACCGCCGATTTAATTCATCAAAGAGGTGTGCTTTCGATGGTCAACACATACGTGTGCAAAAAAAAGGGGTGCCTGATATCTGAAATCTGCACGGATACAACCTGCGAGTGGAGACTGAAGAACGAGGCTTTTCTCAATTGTACTTGGGTCGCATGCAATTACGGACCTTTCACGCTGGAGGAAGTCGGCGATATGATGGGCGTGACCCGCGAACGAATCCGGCAAATAGAAGCCAAGGCGCTTAAGAAACTTCAACACAAAAAACGTCGCGACCAGCTCAAAGATTTCGCGACACCGGGAAACGACTGGGATACGCTTTAATCCGTAAGCAGGCTAATGAAAAAAAACCGGCGTCTGTTCATCATGGCGCCGGTTTTTATTTTGATAAGACATCAACACTAATCGAATATTATTTCTGTTTCTTCTTTCTGAGTTTTTCTAGAAATAAAACCTCGTTCATGTGGATTTTTCTTTCGTCTCGAGCAAAAAGCATTCCGCCTATGGAAAGCTCCAAATCCAAAGCGGCAATTTTATCCATTCGGGGAACGACTGAACAGATATTTTTGAGTTCCTCAATGGCTTTAACGGATCGAGCCGCAAGCGATTCAGCTATTCTTTCCGCCTCGGCCATGAATTTTTCGGGAGGCATCACCTTGTTGACCAACCCTATTTTCAACGCCTCATTGGCTCCGATCGGCTCTCCGAGCATGACGATTTCCTTAGCTTTCATGACGCCGACAATCTGGCTTAGCGGGTAATACAGCGGGTTGAGGCCGAATTTCAGTTCAGGATGACAGAAAATGGCGCTTTCCGAGGCGATCACCATGTCGCAAACCGTCACGATGTTAAACCCGCCTCCGAGTGCGATTCCGCCTACTGCAGCAATAACCGGTTTGTTGTAGGTATAAATCTTTTTGAGGTAGCGCTTCATGGAATCGAAGTAGTCATCGATTTCCGTGTTCGCCAGGAGCGACATTTCCTTAATGTCCATTCCTGCAGAAAAAACATATTCGCCGCCCGTGATCACCAAAGCTCGAACATCGGAATCTTCTTCCAAGCGTGAAAGCGCGTCGTTAAACTCAATTCTCATTTCCTTTGACAGCGCGTTCATTTCCGAGGCCCGTTGAAAATTCACAACGGCATAAGCGTTTTTCTTTTCAACAAGAATGTGCTTATAAGTCATGACTATCGATCCACCTTTAATCGAAGATCTTTGCCTGTTTTGAAAAAGGGGACTTTCCTGTCGGCAAGTGCGACCGAGGCGCCTGATTTCGGATTTCTTCCAATTCTGGCTTTTCTTTCACGAATGGTGAAGTTCCCGAAGCCCCGAATTTCAATCCGTTCATTTTTCTTTAAGGCCTCCGTCATCGAATTAAAAATGATTTCGATGGAATAGGCGATATCTTTTTGAGAATAAACCTTTAATCTCTCTTTGGTTTTTATAATCAGGTCGGTTTTTGTCATAAGCAATTCGTGTCAAGACGATTCAGGGGTCATATCGGTAATTGGCCCCGCCTTGCATTCTAACGCTGTTATCGAGCGCACGGATAAAGGCACTGGCGGCGCTTTCGAAAAGATAATCGAAAACGCCGGGTCTTATTTTTTTGGGGAAAATCAACTCGTAGGTTCCGTCTCGGCCTGCCAGTTCGCTGGCCGTCCTTGCGGCTGCCGACAAATCGCCCATTTGATCCACCAGTCCGAGTTCTTTAGCTTTTCGTCCTGAAAAGAGGCGCCCATCTGCAATGGCCATAACCTGCTCACGCGGCAAATTTCTGCCTTCGACGATGACATCGATAAACTGGTTATAGATATCATCAACCAGTTCCTGAATGATCTGCCTTTCTTCAGGCGTCATCTCACGCACCGGCGAACCGATGTCTTTGTAAGGGCCGCTTTTAACCACTGAGGATTTAACGCCGATTTTACCCAGAAGTTCTTCGATGTTGGCAAACTGCATAATGGCGGAAATACTGCCGGTGATCGTTCCGGGATTGGCGACGATTTTATCAGCGGCGCAGGCAATCAATAATCCGCCGGAGGCGGCGACGGATCCCATGGACGCCACGACCTTCTTTTTTTTCCGTAACTGAAGAATCGCATCATAGATTTCCTGAGAAGCGGCCACCCCGCCTCCCGGAGAATCGATTCTCACCACCACGGCAACAATGGAATCGTCTTTCCCGAAATCCTCAAGATTTTGACGAATATCAAAAGAATCGCTGATCACCCCTTCTACCGGTACGACGCCGATCCTCTCCCCGAAGGCAAAGGTTTTAGGCCGCATGGCCAGATTTCCCGATCCCTGACCCGCTTTGTAGAAGAAAGCGTAGAAAAAAGCTCCCAAAACCACAAGCAGAACGATTCCCCACAGGACCGGATGTTTTCTCATAAAGCGCCTTTATTCTTTCGTCTGACCGCCGATTTTAACGTCTGCTAAAGCTTGGGCCAGAGTCGAGCCGACATTTTCACGGTTGTTGAGATACTGATTAGAGGCAGGTGCGGGGGTGGGCGCCTCCAAGTCCTTAATACTCAATCGGATTTTCTTTGACTTCGGATCAATGCTTTTGACGGCCGCCGACACGGTATCTCCGATATTATAGAGCTCGCCTGCTGTTTTTACCCGCTTAGAGCTGATCTCGGAAATATGAACCAGTCCTTCGATACCTTCTTCGATCTCCACAAAAATGCCGAAATCCGTAAAATTCGTAATTTTTCCTGAAACAACACTACCCGGAGCATACTTTTGGGGCAATTCATCCCATGGGTTTTTTTCAATCTGTTTAATGCCCAACGAAAATTTTTCGTTGTCCACGTCAATGTTGAGCACTACCGCTTCGACTTCCTGCCCTTTCTTAAAGTACTCCGACGGATGCGTGACTCGGTGCTTCCAGGAAATGTCAGAAACGTGAACCAGCCCATCGATTCCGTCTTCCACACCGATGAACACACCGAAATTGGTAATGTTGCGGACATGGCCTTTGACGACCGTGCCCACCGGATATCTTTCCTTGAGCTTTTCCCATGGATTGGGGGTTGTCTGCTTGAGACTCAAAGAAACACGTTTGGCTTCCGCATTGACTTCCAAAACGACAACATTAACTTCGTCGCCGATGTTCATCACTTTTGAGGGATGCTTGATTTCCCGGGTCCAGTACATTTCCGAAATGTGGACCAGCCCCTCGACCCCGGGTTCAATCTCAACAAACACGCCGTAATCCGTCAGATTAACGACCTTGCCTTGAATGAGCGCTCCAATGGGATACTTTTCGGTGATGTTGTCCCAGGGATTTTCGTGCAACTGCTTAAGCCCCAAAGAAACACGTTCTTTATCCCGGTCGAAAGATAAAACCTTGACTTTGATTTTCTCTCCTTTTCGGAAGGCATCGGCCGGTTTTGAGATTCGGCCCCATGAAATATCAGTGACGTGCAAAAGCCCGTCAATACCGCCCAGATCGATAAAAATACCGTAATCCGTGATATTTTTGATGATGCCTTCCACAACACTTCCTTCGGATAGCGTGCTGAGGGTGAGCTGTTTTTCCTTTTCCCGGCTTGCCGAAACGATTGAGCGCCTGGACAGAACAACGTTGTTTCGTTTACGGTCGTACTTTAGAATTTCAAAATCCATCGTTTGACCGACAAACTGGTCCATATCCTTGATCGGTCGGGTATCCACCTGAGAACCGGGCAGAAAGGCGATGATGCCGATATCGACGGACAAGCCGCCCTTCACCTTCTCCACGATCCGCCCTTTGATCGTCTGCTTGTTTTCATAAACGCTTTTGATTTCGTCCCAAACCTTGAGCTTTGCCGCTTTTTCATGCGACAAGATCAGGTTGCCTTCCGAATCTCTTTTGTCGATAAAAACTTCTATATTGTCACCCACGGACACCGTCAAATTTCCCTGGGCGTCCTTGAGTTCCCGGATTGGAATAAAACCTTCCGTCTTCCAGCCGACGTCAACCATGACCGTATCCGCTGTCACCTGAACGATGGTTCCGAAAGTCACATCGCCATACTGTATTTGATTTAAACTCTGCTCGTAGAGTTCTTTAAATCCCATGTCTTCTTCTTTAGCGGAAGCCATCGATGCAGCAGGTCCGGAAATGTGCGAATCGGAATGAACCTCCTTTTTGTGAGTTGAGTTGGTGTTTTCATTGTTGACCATTAAACTATTACCCCCCTGATTTTTATAAGGCAATTTTCAATCCGTGATGCCTAACATACTGAAAATTAAATAGCAAGACAAATCAAGCTTATTTCCGGTAATTCTCGTCCGTCCTCAAGCCTTCTGCGTTCATTCTCCTAAGGATTTCATCAACCACTTCCGGAACCGTCAGGCGGCTCGAATCAATCACCTGCGCATCGGACGCTTTTTGAAGCGGCGCGATTTTCCTGCCCGAATCCTGTGCGTCCCGTGCTTTCATCTCCTTGAAAACCTCATCCATTCCCGAATTGGCCTGCGCCTGAGAAAGCTCGAGATATCGTCTGCGAGTGCGCTCTTCCAGGTCGGCGTCCAGATAAAATTTATAGTCCGCATCGGGAAAAACGACCGTTGCCATATCCCGGCCTTCCGCCACGATACCGCTGCTCCGGGAGGCCGCACTTCTTTGTAAATCGAACAATTTTTTCCGCACAACCTCAAAGGTGGATATTGTCGAGGCTGCTTTGCCGACCTGCTCGGTCCGAATCCGGGATTCCACTGAAACCCCGTCAAGCTCGACAATCAGTTTTCCATCAATCAGATTTAAACGGACATCGGTTGAATCGCACAGTTCAGTCAAGTCGCTTTCGTCGTTGAGATCAATCTTTGTAGACAGCGCTTTGAGCGCCAGAGCTCGATAAAGCGCGCCCGTATCCAGATAGAGGTATCCCAATTTATGCGCCAGCGCTTTGCTGACTGTACTTTTTCCGGCCCCTGCAGGTCCGTCTATCGTCACCACTTTTGCTTTCATCGGCAGGCTCGTCCTCATTGCATCGGTTTAGATCCGGCACATCTTGCCAAATCACATTAAAACATGTAGGATTCTTTGCAAAGACGGCAAAGCAATAATATTCAGCAGATGATGAACTATGTGGAAATCTCCCCAAAATCAATGTTTTTCTTTACTCACTTTTTTGATCATTGCCTTTTTTTTACAGGCGCATCCCTGCTTTGCCGCTTTCACGATCGACGATGAGAAGAATCTGGGGCGGGAATTTTATGAGAAACTCGACAGCAACAATTTGCTGCTTAAGCATAAACGGCTCAACGACTATGTCGCCACTGTGGGTCGACTGATCCTGTCAAAGAGCAACCAGGCGCCGTTCGATTATACCTTCTCCATTTTCGACAGCGCCGCCATCAACGCATTCGCCACTCCGGGCGGTTACATCTACGTCAACAGGGGGCTGATCAGTGAAGTGGAAAACGAGGCGCAGCTGGCGGGAGTCCTTGCCCATGAAATCGCGCACGCCAATGCCAGGCACATTGCCTCAATGATTGAGAAATCCCGAAAACTTAACATTGCGGCCCTGATTGGCCTACTGGCCGGCGCGTTTCTCGGAGGCGGCACGGACGCCGGAGCGGCCGTCGCCGCTTTTTCCATTGCCGGCGTGAGCGCAGTCAGCTTGAAATATTCGCGGGATCATGAAGAAGAGGCCGATCGTCTGGGTATGACCTATCTGGTTTCCGCAGGATATTACCCCGAATCCATGGTCGAATTTTTAAAAATTATGAAGCAATATGAGTTCGTATCCCGAAGCATCCCGTCTTATCTTTTGACGCATCCCGGAACGGAAGACCGTATCTTCTATCTCGACGGCTTGATTTCATCCCGCTACCCCATATCAGGCGCATCCGATATCGTAGGCTCATTCATCCGCATGCAGTCGCTGATTCCCATGGATGTCCTTCAGCTGCGAAAAAGACTCGTCCGCCTGGATGCGATGAGACGTAAAGATCCGAATAATCCTGACCTTCTGTTTGCTCAAGCCCTTGCCTACGAACAGCTCGGCCAAACCCAGCCTGCCATGGATCTTCTGAAAAAGGGACTCCAAGTTGCGCCCAATGATCAGGATCTCTCGGCCAGAGCCGGTCTTCTTGCCCTCAAAACCGGAAATCCCGAACAGGCCAGAAAATACCTTCAAACCGCGCATCGAAACAATTCGACCGACTCCGAATTGACCTTCGCTCTGGGTCAGGCCAACTTTGCACTCGCATCCTATGAAAAAGCTCTCGAGCTTTACCGTAGTCTGCAATATCGTGCCAATGCGCCCTCAGATCTGGACTACCATCTGGCCCTCGCCTATGGAAAACTCGACCGGTGGGGAGAGGCGCACTATCACTTCGGTCTTCATTTTCAATCGCAAAACAAGCTCGAAAGCGCACTTTCTCACTACAGACGCGCATTAACTTATTATCCGGCCGGCAGCCCTCGGGCTGAAGCCATTGAGCAAGCAATTCACGAGCTGTCTTTGGGTAAGCCTTCCCGTTTTGGAGAACCGGCAAGGCGTTGAAATTCGCTTACGTACGTATTTCTTCTTTAAAAACAAAAACATCAAATCATACCGCCGGTCAATATTATGTTGCGAAAATCGCGGCAATACATTATAAGACGCGGCGTAAACCATTTTTCTGAAAGGAGTCTGAAACAGTGAACATTTTAATATTCGGCCCCAATGGCAGCGGCAAAGGCACGCAAGGCGCAATCGTACAAAAGAAATTCGGTGTTCCCCACATCGAAACCGGGGTGATTTTCCGCCAGAACATCTCCAAAAAAACTCCGCTGGGTGAAAAAGCCAAAGCATTTATCGACCGCGGCGAACTGGTCCCCGACGACATTACCATTCCCATGATTCTGGATCGCCTGAAGGAAGACGACGCCAAGAGCGGCTGGCTGCTCGACGGTTTCCCCCGCAACCTGGCGCAGGCGGAAGCGCTCTGGGCCGCCCTGCAAAAAGAAAACATCAAGCTCGACATCGTCATTGAAATCGATCTGGACCGCGAAACCGCAAAAAAGCGCATCATGGGCCGCAGGCTATGCAAAACCGACAACAACCACCCGAACAATATCTACATCGACGCCATCAAACCATCTGAAAAAGACGGCAAGACGGTCTGCCGCGTGTGCGGATGTGAAGACCTTTCCACCCGCGCCGACGATCAGGACACGGCCGCAATCGACAAACGTCACGGCATCTACTATGACACCAAAACCGGCACCCTGGCCGCCGTCAATTATTTCAAAGAAAGAACCAAAGTGATCATCGTTGACGGCCGGGCCGGCGTCAAGGAAGTCTCCGAAGATTTAATGAAAAAACTGGGCTAATTGCACCCGGAAAGATTTTAGGATATAAGCCCTCCACATAAGCTTGGAGGGCTTTTTTTAACATCCCATGGAAAATATTCGTAACTTCAGTATTATCGCGCACATCGATCACGGCAAGTCCACACTCGCGGACCGGCTGATACAATACACCGGCGTCTGTAATGAAAGAAATTTTCAGGATCAGCTGCTCGACAACATGGACATTGAGCGCGAACGCGGCATTACGATTAAAAGCAACGCCATTTCTCTGCCCTATCGCGCCAAAGACGGCAAGGATTATATGCTCAATCTGATCGACACCCCCGGCCACGTCGACTTTTCCTATGAAGTCTCTCGGTCGCTTGCCTCCTGCGAGGGCGTGCTGCTTTTGATCGACGCGGCCCAGGGCGTCCAAGCGCAGACCCTCGCCAACCTGTATCTGGCGATGGAGCACAATCTCGAAGTCATCCCCGTCATCAATAAAATTGATCTGCCTTCCGCCGATATTGACCGGGTGCTCGAAGAAATCGATTCCGAACTGGGCCTTGATCCCGACACGCATCTCAAAGCGTCCGCCAAGGAAGGCATCGGCATCGCAGAAATCCTGGAAGCCATTATCGAACGCATTCCGCCTCCCAAAGGCAGCGAGGCCTATCCTCTGGCGGCGCTGATTTTTGACGCCAAGTATGACGCCTACCGGGGAACCATCATCCATTGCCGCATTTTCGAAGGATCCGTCAAGGCGGGCGACATCATTCGCTTCATGCACAACAACGCCGCATACAAAGTGGAAGAGGTCGGCCACTTTTTGCTTCAGCGCACCAAGCGCGACCGGCTTTCGGCCGGAGAAGTGGGCTATATTATCGCGGGCGTCAAAACGGTTTCCGATGTTCGAACCGGTGATACGATTACGCATCAAGACAAACCCTGCGCCCACCCCCTGCCCGGATTCAAGGAAGTCAAGCCCGTTGTGTTCGCCTCCATCTATCCCATCGCGTCGGATGATTATCAGGATCTGGCCGACTCCCTGGAAAAATATAAACTCAACGACGCCTCTTTCATCTATGAGAAAGACTCCTCCGCCGCTTTGGGGCAGGGATTCCGCTGCGGCTTTCTTGGACTATTGCATCTGGACATCGTCCAGGAGCGATTGGAGCGGGAATACGACCTTTCAATCATTTTGTCGGTTCCCAGTGTCCGCTATCGCTTTACGCTGAAAGACGGCACGATTATCTATGTTGATAATCCCGCTCATTATCCGGATCCCATCAGCATCGCCAAAGGCGAAGAGCCTTTTATCCGGGCTTCGATGATGCTGCCGGAGCGCTATCTCGGAGCGGTCATGAAACTGTGCATGGACAAGCGCGGTCTCAACTCCAACATGAACTACACCGGCCCCGGACGCGTCGAGCTCTCTTACGAAATGCCGCTTGCCGAAGTGATTTTTGACTTTTATGACCGCTTCAAATCCGTCACGCAAGGCTATGGATCCTTTGACTATGACATGATCGACTATCGCGAAAGCAACCTGGTTTTGATGGATATTCTGGTGAACAGCGAAAAAGTCGACGCGCTTTCGCAGATCGTTCACCGGGACCGCGCCCGCGCCCGTGCGCTGATCGCCTGCGACCGCCTGAAGGACGAAATTCCTCGTCAAATGTATAAAATCGCCATCCAAGGCGCGATCGGCTCGGAGATCATCGCCCGGAGCACCATCAGCGCGTTTCGCAAAGACGTGACCGCCAAGTGCTACGGCGGCGACATCACGCGCAAGAGAAAACTTCTTGAGAAGCAGAAAGAAGGCAAGAAGCGCATGAAGATGATCGGCTCGGTCAGCATTCCGCAAAGCGCCTTCCTGGCGGTGTTGAAATCGGACAATGACTGAAACAGCCAAGGCCGGCCTGTATATCCACATTCCCTTCTGCCTGAAGAAGTGCGGATATTGCAGTTTCTATTCTGTCGCCTCAAATCAAGCCATCCCCGAATTCTTAAACGCGATAATCCGTGAAATGTCCTTTTATCGGAATCTCTTTTATTCATTCGACACGATCTACCTCGGCGGCGGCACCCCTTCCCTTTTGACTATCGGCCAAATCAACGCTATTTTAGACGCAGCCGTAAAAGCGTTTCACGTTGAGCCGTCGGCGGAAATCACCGTGGAAGCGAATCCGGGCGACCTTTCCGACGACTATTTAAAAGCGCTCAAGGCGGCTGGTGTTAATCGCCTCAACATCGGTATTCAGTCATTTGACGACAGGATTCTGAACTTTCTGGGGCGAAGACATACGGCCCGTGAAGCTCGAGCGGCTTTCGACGCGGTTCGCACAGCAGGCTTTTCGAACGTCGGCCTCGATTTGATTTACGGGGTCAGCGGGCAGACTGTCGCCCTGTGGCGCCGCGATCTGCGACTGGCGATCGGGCTGGCTCCTGAACATCTTTCCTGTTACTCTCTGTCGCTGGAGCGCGCCACACCTTTGTACCGACGCTATCAGCGAAGCGGCCTGCATCTTCCTTCTGAAAAACAGGCACTCGATTTTTTTCTGGCAACGTCCAGAACCCTCACCGACTCAGGGTATCTTCATTACGAAGTCTCCAATTACGCGCGCCTGGAAACGTTCCGATCCAGGCACAACATGAAATACTGGCGGCACATTTCTTATCTGGGCCTGGGACCCGCCGCTCATTCTTTCCATCTGGGCAGACGCTGGTGGAACAAAGCCGACCTTGACGGCTACCTTCGGAATCTCCGCGACGACCAAACTCCGCAAGAAGCGGAAGAAACTCTTTCGCCCGGACAGCTTGCGCTGGAAACCTTGTTTTTGTCGTTGCGCACACAGGAGGGAATCGATTTGGAAGCGTTTCGCAAGCGTTACGGATATGATCTGCTGATTGAAAAGAAAGACGCGGTGAACAGACTGATTGCGTCCGGAAAACTTAAACTCGATGCCGGGCACCTGCGTCCGACCATCGCCGGGATGGCCATCGCCGACAGCCTGGCGCTGATCTGAAGCTATCGACACTCCGCGAGCGCTTGCGCAAAGCCCTGCAACGAGTTGACAATCGTTTGATCGTCCACGCAATAAGCGATGCGGAAATATCCCGGGCAACCGAACCCGCTTCCCGGAACCACCAGAATATTATGTTTCAGCAACTCCCCGACAAACGCCATATCGTCGGGAATCGGACTTTTCACGAACAGATAGAAGGCGCCTTCCGGCTTCAGATAGCGGTAACCTGCGCGGTTCAATCCGCCGCACAGCAAATCTCTTTTTCTCTGATATACGGCGACATCGACAGTCACATTTTGGAGGTTTGCCACGATACGCTGCATGAGCGCCGGGGCGTTGACGAATCCTAAAATGCGCGTACACAGGATCAGGGCGTTGACCAAGCCGTCGGCGTCATGGATTTTCGGATGCACGGCAATATAACCGATTCTCTCTCCCGGCAGAGAAAGCGTTTTGGAGTAAGAATAGGCGATAATACTGTTCTCATAGGCTTTCAGGATGCTGGGAACGGTCACGTCGTCGTAAACTATTTCCGCATAAGGCTCATCTGAAATCAGATAGATCGGTTTTTTTCGGATTCGCTCCAGCTTTTTCAACATCCGGGCCAGATCCGCGATATTTTTCCGGCTGTAGACCTTGCCGGTCGGATTGTTGGGCGAGTTGATGATGATCGCCTTGGTTTTCCGGGTAATGGTTTTGGAAATGGTGTTGATATCCAGCGAAAAATCCTTCCGGGTCGGCGCGTATTTCACAACTCCGTTGTAGTTTTCAATGTAAAAAGGATATTCAACGAAAAACGGCTTCATGATGATCACTTCGTCGCCCGGATCCAAAAGCGATTTGAGGATCACGTTCAGCGCGCCTCCCGCGCCGCAGGACATGACAATGTGATCAGCCGTCATGGGAAGACCGGTCGTCCCGCAAATCTTTTTCGCGACAGCCTGCCTCGTCTCGGGATATCCGGCATTGGGCGTATATCCGTGTTTGAGCGTTATTTCCTGATCGGCGACGCGGATGAGCTCCTTTTTAAAAGCCTCCGGATGATCCACATTGGGATTGCCGAGACTGAAATCATAGACGCAATCAGCGCCGTATTTCTTTTTCAGCGCGATGCCTTCCTCGAACATTTTTCGGATCAGAGAGGATTGCGAAATCGATGCTCTGATTTTCTTCGATATGGCCATAATAAACCGCTCCGTTCCGATAGAGGGTTAAAAATGTTTCTTGATGTATTGACCGATGACCGTAAAATCCTCAAACGGAAAACAGGAACGCCCCTCTTCAAGACAAGACTTCAGAAGAGCGTCCCTTGCAAAAATCACATCGGCCTGCCGCGAGGGACAGACATCGGACTGTCCGTCGCCGACATAGATAATTTTTTCATACCGGAGCCGATAAGCGCTCAGAATGTGACTTTTGCAGTTTCCGCATCGTCCGCATAGAAGATTCTCTCCGGGAAACGAAATCGTCATTTTTCCGTCTGCGTCAACTGCAAGCGTGTTGGCATAAAAATCAATGTCGCCCAACCCCCTGTGTTTTAAGATGGCTCTGATATAGACATCGAACCCGTCGGAAAGGATTTTGACGTCAATGCCCCGCGAAGCGCAAAGGCGGTAAAACCGGCGAAACCCCCTGGCGATTTTGCTCCGGGAAATTGCAAAGCTTTTTATGCTTTCGATATCTCCGGATAAAAACGGCTCGATACGGGAATAGGCCGACCGGGAGCCTGTCTTCCCCTGCAGATACTCACGGTCGATCGCTTTCCATCCGTCGGCGGCGTATCGGTTGAGCAAGGCGCCGCCCACATCGTAGACACAGGTTGTTCCATCGAAATCGCAAAGAACCAACGCCTTCTTTTGCCTAAGCGGTCTCATGCAGAGCTATTTTGAGCCCTTCTTGCGACGTCGAAGCAAAACGAACACCCCCAGGACGATCAGGATCGCCGGCAGGATGTACTGTGAAAAACGGTATAGATCGTAACGGAAAAATTCCACCACCAGAAAAACGACGCCCACCGCGCCGATAAACCATCCTTCCGGGGCGCGGGCGTTATTGATCAGCGTTCCAATGCCGATGACGATAAGCAGCACCGGCCAGGTTTGTCCGAAATTCAGCGAGGTGGTTTTGTGAATGAAAATGAGCACACCCAAAGTAATCAAGATCAATCCGCCTGTAATAATGTTTCTCTTTTCGCTGGGCATAAATTTTTCTTTCTCCTTTCGGATTCTATAATTTCAGCGGAAGCCCCGAAGGCTTCCGCTTTTCAGCTGATCAGCTTTTTTCCAGCCCCCTCAGAAAGGGCTTGAACAGATCGATGGGTATCGGGAACACCGTCGTGGAATTGTTTTCCGAGGCGATCTGATTGAGCGTCTGCAGATATCGAAGCTGGAGCGACATGGGTTGGGTTTCCATAAGCGCCGCCGCGTCGATGAGCTTCTGGGCCGCCTGGTATTCCCCTTCGGCGTTGATGATTTTCGCGCGACGTTCGCGTTCCGCTTCGGCCTGTTTGGCCATGGCGCGTTTCATCTCTTCCGGCAGGTCGATATGTTTGACTTCGACCAAAGACACTTTGATGCCCCACGGCTCGGTGCTTCGGTCGAGAATCGCCTGCAGATGCATATTGATCTTTTCGCGCTCGGAGAGAATCTCGTCGAGTTCCATTTGTCCGCAGACACTGCGCAGCGTCGTCTGCGCGAGCTGGGAGGTTGCGTACAGATAATTTTCGACATTGACGACAGCCGCATTGGCGTCCATGACGCGGAAATACACCACCGCGCTGACTTTGATGGACACGTTGTCTTTCGTGATGACGTCCTGGGGCGGCACGTCCATGGTGATCGTCCTCATATCGACTTTCACGATCTTATCGATAAGAGGAATGATGATGATCAGCCCCGGCCCCTTGACATCCCGGATGCGTCCCAGGCGAAAAATGACTGCGCGCTCATATTCATTGAGCACTTTAATGGCTGACGCCAGAAACATGATCACCAGAACAATCACGACAATTAACGGAACCGGCAGAGCACCTAACATATATTTTCCCTCCTTTGTTTGTTGACGAAAGCGTCAATTCATTGATTTATTTCTTCCACGGTCAGCGTTAAGCCTTCGACTTTGAGAATTCTCACTTTAGCGCCGGCTGCGATGGGCTTGCTGCTGCGCGCCGCCCAATATTCTCCCTGATACAGGACCTGCCCTTCCGGATTGATTTCTGACACCGCCTGGCCTGATGCTTCCACCATTGATTCGGATCCGGAATAATGCTTGCGCATCTGCGCCTTGGCCGCCAGCCAGATCACCACGATAAAGAAAGCAGAGGCAACAATCACCGCCGGGATCAACACCTGAAAAGAAATACGCAATGCCGGCTCCGGCGTGTCAAAAAGCATAAACGATCCCAGCGCAAGAGAGATCACACCTCCGACCGTGAGCAGCCCATAACTCATGACTTTAATCTCCGCAATGAATAGAATGATACTGAAAAGGATCAACAAAACCCCCGTGTAGTTCACCGGCAGAGTAGACATGCCGAAAAACGCCAAAAGCAGCGAGATCCCTCCGATCACCCCGGGCAAGATGGCGCCCGGATTGGAAAACTCGAAATACAGGCCGGCCAATCCGATCAACAATAAAAGATAGGCTATATTCGGATTGGATATCGCCGACAAAATGCTCTGACGCGTCCCGATTTTCACTTCTTCGGCACGGGCATTGGCGGTGTTGATTTTTCTTTTTTCGCCGGCGACCTCGACTTCGCGCTGATCGACCGCCGCCAGAAGTTTGTCGATATCCCCGGCAACCACATCGATCACCCGAAGCTTTAACGCTTCGTCCGCCGTAATGGATTCGCTTTTTCGAACCGCCTTTTCCGCCCATTCCGCGGACCGACCGCGGATTTTCGCGATACTGCGGACATAAGCCGCCGCGTCGTTTTCAATTTTTTCGGACATTGTTTTGTCCATCTCGGCGGGTCCGCCGATGCCCACGGCAACCGGATGCGCCGCTCCGATGTTCGTCCCCGGGGCCATGGCCGCCACATGCGCGGCCTGGGCGATGATGACACCGGCTGAAGCCGCCCGCGCTCCGGAGGGATACACATAGACAATGACCGGAAGCGGCGCATTAAGAATGCTTTTGGCGATATCCCGCATTGCCGTGTCCATCCCGCCGGGAGTGTCCAAAAGGAGAATCAGACCTTCGGCGCCGGCATCACGCGCCGCGTTGATGCTATCCGCCACGTAACTTGCCGTGGGGGCGGTGATCACCCCTTCGACGGTAATGACATGAAACAGGGGGCGGTTGTCCGACCCCCAACTCGGCACGGCAAGCAGCAAAAACAGACAAAACAATAGTCCGAACCGTTTTGTGAACATACGCCCCCCTCTTGATTATTCTTTCGACCGACCAAGGCCTGCTTCCTGCATCACTTTCTGAATATCCTCCCAGACGGGTTTCTTGGCCGAGGGATTTCTCAGAAGATACGCCGGATGATAGGTCGGCATCAACCGGATTCCGTCATAGTCGTGAAACCGCCCGCGCAAAGTGGTGATCGGCGCATCTTTTTTCAAAAGCGTCTGCGCGGCAAACGTTCCCAATGCGCAAATGACCTGCGGCGAAAGAATCTTCAACTGCCGCTTCAGATAAGCTTCGCAATGCCGGATTTCTTCCGGCTGCGGATTGCGGTTTCCCGGCGGGCGGCACTTCAGGATGTTGCAGATATAAACATCTTTTCTTTCCAACCCCATGGCTTTGATAATATTGGTCAGAAGCTGCCCGGCCCGGCCGACAAAAGGCAGTCCCTGGGCGTCTTCCTCCGCTCCCGGCGCTTCCCCGACAAAGACGATTTTCGCTTCGGGATGACCTTCCCCGAAAACGACATTCCGGCGCGTTTCACATAGGGGGCACAGACGGCACCGGGAAACCTCCCGGCGAACATCATCAAGCGTTTCCGATATGACCGCTTTGCGGTCGGACAGCGGTGCCTGCCGTCGGTGCTTGTTTTGCTCGCCCTGAAGGCTGACATAATACTGACCGCCGTCCGGCAAGCGCTGTTTGAGCGTTCTGACGAGCGTCAACAGATCCTGTCGGAGAGCATCCTGATCGGGCAACTGTGTCATGGCTTCACCGAGACGTTTTTTTCTTTTTCAGAAACTTCCGCGCAGAATTCAGAATCTGATCCGCCGCTTCGATTTTGGTCATCTTCGGCAAGGTTGTCACTGACCCGTTTTTGTCCATCAGCGTGATGATATTGGTGTCGGTCTGAAAACCGGCCCCGTCTTCACGAAGATTGTTTGCGACAATCATATCGAGATTTTTTTTCTGCATCTTGCTTTTAGCATTTTTGACAAGATCGCGTGTTTCCATGGCAAAACCCACCAAAACGCAGTTCTTTTTGATCCGCCCCAACTCGGCCAGAATATCGGGGTTCTGTTCCAGATCAAGGCGGGAGGATCCTTTATCTTTCTTGATTTTGTCTGCTTCGATGGTTTTCGGTCGATAATCCGAAACAGCCGCGGCTTTGATCACCACCGCCTGACCGGGGAAATGCGCCATGACCGCCTCGCGCATTTCCTGGGCGGTGCGCACCGCAATAAAATGCGCCGCCGCAGGCGGGTTGAGAGAGGTCGGTCCGCTGATCAGCGTCACAGCAGCGCCTCGCCTTCGCGCGGCCTTAGCCAGAGCATATCCCATCTTACCCGAGGATCCGTTGGTGATAAAACGAACCGGATCGAAGGGCTCCTGCGTGGGACCGGCAGTGATCAGAATTTTGACATTCTGATAATCTTTCGGCGCCAAAATACATTCAATTTCTTCCACAATGTCAGCCGGATCAGGCAGACGCCCAGATCCGGTGACTTTGCAGGCCAGTTCCCCTGTAGCGCTTTGCATGATCCGGTAACCGAATTGAATCAACTTCCGAAGATTGTCCTGAACGACCGGATTGGCCAGCATTTTGTCATTCATCGCCGGACAAAAAAGCGTCGGCTTATCCTGGGCCATAATCGTTGTCGACAAAAGATCATCAGCAATGCCGGCTGCGGCTTTGCCGATGATGTTGGCCGTGGCCGGGGCGATCACGAAGGCGTCCGCCCACTGCGCCAGTGAAATGTGCGCCATATCGTATTGATCTGTTGCCGCGTAGGGATCGGCAAAAACAGGGCCCTGTGAAAGAGTCTGCATCGTCAACGGGGTAATGAACGCCTTGGCGTTTTCAGTCATGACGACGCGAACCTGCGCTCCTTCGCGGATCAATAAACGCGTTAATTCAGCCGCCTTATAAGCGGCAATTCCCCCTGTTACGCCTAAAACAATCTTTCTGTTTTTGAGCATGAAACGTCCGGTTGTCTCCTTGTTTTCGCGGAATATAACAGCGTTTAAAGCCAATATCAAGGCATAAACAACGACGCTCAGTCGCTTGCATGCCCGATATATTTCACTTGCAAAGCCACATGAAAGTCATTAAGAGAACTGCTCGCGTTTGAAACGATAAATTTTCAGGAGTCGATCATGAAAAAGTTTGGTCCCGTCATTGCCGGCGTCATATTGATCGCCGTCATCGCCTTATTCGGCTGGCTGTATTTCGCAGACTACCTCGAACGAGAAAAACCTTCGATCCGGACCGATCAGACATTGGTTTCTGTCGGCAAACAAAAAAATATCGGCATTGAATACACGGACAACCGCAGCGGACTGTCCATAATACGCGTGGAGATCACGCAAGAGGATCAGACCCGCCTTATCGCGGAGGAGATGCTTTCCAAGCGGGGCACGTCCAAAAAATTGCTTCCGGTAACGATCGACGCGGCGGTCCTGAAATTGAAGAACGGTCCTGCCGTGATCACGTTGTCGGCGGAAGACCATGCCCTGATTAAGAATCGAAGCGTTATGACGATACCGGTGCAAATCGATACGATTCCCCCGCAGATCTACCCTCTCAATCCCCTGAATTATGTCAACCAGGGCGGAACCGGTTTCATTGTTTACAGAACCTCAAAACCGGCGCCCGTCAATGGCGTTTATGTCAACGACGTGTTTTTCCCCGGATACAACCTTCTTCTTCAGGGGAAACCCGTCAGTGTGGTTTTTTTCGCGATGCCGCTTGACGGCTCAAACGGTCGGACCCGCCTGACGCTTTTCGCCAGAGACGATGCGGGCAATGAAGCCCGCTCACAGCTTTCGTTTCATATCCGCGAGAAGAAATTCCGTTCCGATCGGGTGAATCTGGGCGAGACGTTCCTCAATCATAAAATGCCAGACTTTCAAACCCAGGTGCCGGAGCTGCAGGATAAGCCGCTTCATGATGTTTTCGCCTATATCAATTCGACACTCAGGGGGAAAAACGACCAAACCATCGCCGCCATTTGCTCGACATCCGTCAACCGCCGGCTCTGGGACGGCGCTTTTTTAAGAATGAGCAACGCCTCCTCAACGGCCTTATTCGGAGATAAAAGAACCTATTATATTGACGGCAAACCTTATGGAGACTCCGTCCATCTCGGTGTTGATCTGGCATCGGTTGCCCAAGCCCCGATCGAGGCCGCCAACTCAGGTAAGGTCGTTTTTACCGGGGATCTAGGCATTTATGGAAACACGGTCATCATCGATCATGGACTGGGGCTGTTTAGCCTCTATTCGCATCTTTCCGCCATTGAAACGGAAAAAGGCAAGGATGTCGCAAAAGGGGGAAAGATCGGTCGTTCCGGACTCACCGGGCTGGCAGGCGGCGATCATCTGCACTTCAGCATTCTTGCGGGCGGCCAGTTTGTCAACCCCCAGGAATGGTGGGACCCAAACTGGATTGCCAACAATGTGACGAATAAGATGTCCTTTTAACGCAGCCGCGTCCAAAAGCTCCGGCAGAATGCCTCGCGCTTGAGCGGAGTCGGCTTCTTCAGCTTTTGCCGATGTCCCGGTGCGCCACGCGGACGGTATAATTCATGGCGGCAAAATGAGCGCCGACCTGGCAGGCCATGACCACGGATCGATGCTTGCCCCCCGTACAGCCCATAGCGATGTTCAAACGGGCCTTGCCTTCTTTATCGTACAGGGGAATCAAGTAGGTCATCAAATCCAGTGTCTTTTTCAAAAAGATTTTGCTCTCCTTTGTTTTCAGAACATATTGTTCCACGTCCACATTCAGACCGTCGGCATGTTTTAATGTATCGACGTAGTAGGGATTGGGCAGAAACCGGACGTCTAAAACAAGATCCGCATCTGCAGGCAGACCATAGCGGTATCCAAAGGACGTCACGGAGATAATCATTTTATTCTGTCCGTCCCGGGGCAAAAATTGTCTTTGAACGGTGTCTTTGAGCTGATGCACATTCATGGACGTGGTATCGAGAACCCGATCCGCCATTTTTTTCAACGGCAGGAGTTTTTCCCGTTCCAGGAGGATACCGTCGATAATTGAAGCGGCTTCGCAAAGAGGATGATTGCGGCGGGTTTCACTGAAGCGGTGCACAAGAGAATCATCCGTTGATTCCAGAAAGAGGATTTCAATTTTGTATCCCTTTTCCTTGAGTCGTTCAAAAATCCGCTGATACTTGCCCAGAAAGCTCCTTTCCCGCAAATCCATGACCATCGCGACTCTTTTGATGTCCGGAGACGACCCGAGCGTGATGGATAAAAATTTGGGCAAGAGAACCACCGGAAGGTTGTCCACGCAGAAAAATCCGATGTCCTCCAGGGCTCGCAAAGCCGTGCTTTTCCCGGATCCGGACATGCCGGTTATGATGACGACATGGAGTTTTTTCAAATCCGTCTCCTTGCTTACAAATCAGTGACCATTTTTTTTAGCAAATTTTCGTCCAAATAACCAGTATTCGAAATCCGGCAGGAAATTTTTTTTGTTTTCACGCCGAGAATCGACGTCTCCTCATGAGCCCATTGCGGCGTGTCGACGCTGTCCCACCGGACATCAATGACGGCTTTGAGAGGCGTACACCTTTTGATCCGGATATCCTCATTCAAGCTTTCAAGTGTCTGCACGCCATGGGAATCCGTCCAGACACAGTGACGGATTCTGGGGTGTCCCGAAACGATTAACCCGTCACCGGGGCGTTTTTGAATAACGGCCACGTCATCGGCGATCCAATTGGCCCCGCATTTGATGTATCGCAAGGCGGCCGTGGTTTTGCCGATGCCGGACGGACCGGCAATCATCACGCCCCTGCCGTCTATTTCAATGACGACACCGGGAAGCGAAACGGTTTTCAGCAATCTTTCAAAGCGCAAGGACAGCAGGCGGCTTGAGGCCAGATGCGCATCAAATCGTGAGGCGGCAATCGTCACGCCGCAATCGAGACAGTCCTGTTTTATGTGATTCGGGATCTTTAAGGTTTCTGCAAGGAGAATCAGCAAAGTCTTGTGGGCCAGTAAACGTCTAACCCATTCTATTCTTTTTGGCGGATTCAAATCTAAAAATTGATTGACCGCAGGTCCGGACAACACAGCCAGGGTCGGCGTTGCGGATCGTTTGCGGGGCATGGAGGGCTGTTTGCACACAATGCGAACCCGGCAATCCGACATGCCGGGCTGTGCACAAGCCGGAAAAAACACGGCTGTAATGCCCATAAACCGCTTGCGTCCGGAAATCAATGCCCGTACTGAAAGCATGAGGCGACCGTTTACACCAAGCAGGATTCATCCTGTTCAACGATCAATTTATATAAATCTGAAGCGGTTTTTGCCTCTAAAAGTTTTTTTCTGAAATTCACGGTTTTGAGCATTTTGGATATCTTGGCCAAAGCTTTGAGATGTTGCCCGGCTGAATGCTCCGGCGCCAGAAGCAGAAAAAAAAGATAAACGGGTTTTCCATCGATCGCTCCGAAATCGATGCCGTTTTTGCTGCGTCCGAAAGCCACGACCAGTTCCTGGATATCCCCGGTTTTGCCGTGCGGGATGGCCACGCCGTCGCCGATGCCTGTCGACCCGAGATTCTCTCGCTGGAGCAAAACCTCCACGGCTTTTTTGGCGTCAAGTTTCAGGCCGCCCTGAACCAAAATGTTCACCAGTTCGTTTAAGACTTCTTTTTTCGTCGTGGACGTCAGATTGTCATGGAGATACTCAATTTTAAATATTTGATCCAATCTCATGTTAACCACCCGCAGGGCATGGGTCAGGCGGATATCAATTCCCAAAATGAATTGAGATCCATCTCGGCGCCCAATGCCTCCTTCCTCTGGACTGAATTCCTAACTATTGGTCTCTATAAGCGAATAGTTGCCGTCGTCAAGACGATAGAGAATCGTGACGTTTTCCGAAGACAAGTCACGATAAACGATGAACCTGGCTTTGCTGCCCTCCATCTCCATGACCGCTTCATCCATGGACATGGGTTTTAGCACCATTTTTCTGGTCTCAACAACCTTGCTGGGGGGCGTCTCTTCCACCTCTTCAGCGTCCAGAGAACCGGCGCCCTCATGGCGAATGCTTTTCGGCTTATGCTGGCGGGTTTTCTCCCGCTGTTTTTTGAGCTGTTTTTCGATTTTTTCCACGCAGCTGTCGACCGCCAGGTGCATATCTTTGGCCTCTTCTTTTGCATTGAGCGTCCATCCATTGGCCACAAGATTGATTTCTACCGTGTTTCTGAATTTTTCCGTTGACAGAACAATGTGCGCTTCCGCGGGAACATCGAGATATTTTTTGATCTTGCCTATCTTTTCTTCCGCATACACTTTTTGCCAGTTTTCGCCTTCACTGTTTCTGAACGTAACAGAAATATTCATTTTTTCCTCCTGTTGTGGCTGCCCGACGATTGAAATCAAAGACCCTGGTTTCCTGCCGGCAACGAAGTCAAGCCATATAATGGCGCGGCCCCGAAAAGTCAATCCTATTTTTTTTCAAGGGCTTTCTTTTTAAATCGCCATTTTCCGAACCTGACTTTAAAAATATTTCTTCCGCTTCGATGATGGCAATATTCCCATCATTTCACGGTATTTAGCAACTGTTCTTCTGGCAATTGTAATGCCTCGGGCCTTGAGCAAATCGACAATTTCGCAATCCGAATAGGGTTTCTTCGGTTCCTCCGAGGAGACGATTTTCTTGATTTCTTCCTTCACGCTCTTGGAGGCGATATTGTCACCGGATGTTTTCGCAATGGAACTGCCGAAAAAATACTTCATCTCAAAAATACCACGGTGGCAATGAAGATACTTGTTCGTCACGACGCGGCTGATCGTTGACTCATGCATCTCCACATCCTCGGCGATATTTCGAAGCACCAGAGGTTTCAAGTACTGAATGCCTTTATCGAAGAAATCCCGTTGATGCCTGACGATGCTTTCGGCGACCCGATAAATCGTTTTTTGCCTTTGCTGAATGCTTTTGATCAGCCAGGTTGCGGATTGCACTTTGTCGCGAATATACTTCTTTCCGTTTTCTTCTTCGGCGGAATCGTGTCCGCCCAAACCGGCCATAATTTCCCTGTAAAAATTACTGATTCTCAGTCGCGGCAGTCCGTCGTCATTGAGGACAATCTTGTATTCTTCTCCGGATTTGACGACATAAACATCCGGGATGATGGTCTGGACCCTCTCTTCAGCATAAATCGATCCGGGCTTCGGGTCCATTTTGGCGATCATCAAAACCGCCGCTTCCACCTCCTTGAGAGGGGTTTTGAGCTTCCTGGCGATATGAAGATAATTTTTCAATTCCAGATCCTTGAGGTGATCACGAATGATGACCCTCAGAAGCTGATTATCCGGAGCCAGAAGCCTGGCCTGAATCAGCAGACACTCCTGCAGATCCCGCGCGGCAATTCCCGGCGGATCGAATTCCTGAATCTTGCTGAGCACGGCTTCGACGGCGTCCTCCCCGACATGCTCCAATTGGGCGATTTCCTCGATCGTTGCGCATAAATATCCGTTGGAATCAAGATTGCCCACAATTTGCGCGCCGACCCGCATGTCCTGTTCGGTCAGCGGAGAGAGTTTCATCTGCCACATTAAATGCTCTGTCAGAGACGGACTTTGCGTCAGGACGTTATCAAGCGTCGGCGCTTCCGTATCGGCGCGGTCATAGCTCACTCCGACCGGCCCGTAATCTTCCAGGTAATTATTCCAGTCAAACTCTTCGCGGCCGTCTCCTTCACCGGTCAGCTCAGCTGTGCGATCCGGTGCTTTGGCGTCTTCTTTTTCAATGGAATGAACATCCTCTTCAGCCTCAACCGCCGCTTCTTCCGACGCCATCTCATCGGAGGATACTTCCTCCAGGAGAGGATTTTCCTCCATTTCCTGATTGATGGTATCGACAAGCTCCAATCGGGACAGCTGCAGCAATTTAATGGCCTGCTGCAACTGCGGCGTCATAACCAGCTGCTGGGATAATTTCAAGTTCTGCTTTAACTCAAACGCCATGCCTTGCCATCACCTGTTCAAAATATCTAGAGGTTAAAATCCTCTCCAAAATAGAATTTTCTGGCCAGCTCGCTTTTGGCGATCTCATCGGGATTCCCCTGAACCAGGATAGCCCCTTCATTGACGATATAGGCTCTGTCACAACAAGAGAGGGTTTCCCGCACGTTATGATCTGAAATGATAATGCCGATCCCTTTCGCTTTGAGTTTGGCGATGATTTTTTGAATATCCGCCACAGCCAGAGGATCAATGCCAGCAAACGGCTCATCCAAAAGAATGTACTTGGGCGAAGTGACCAGCGCCCGAGTGATCTCAACGCGCCTTCTTTCTCCTCCGGAGAGCGAATACGCGTTGTTTTTTGCCAAAGCGGTCAAATCAAGTTCAGCCAACAGTTGCTCAAGCCGGATCTGTCTTTCATCGGAACTTATATCAAGCGTTTCAAGAATCGCCAAGATGTTTTCCTCGACAGTCAGCTTTCTGAAAATGGACGGTTCTTGCGGTAGATAATTCAGGCCTCTCCTGGCTCGCTGGTACATCGGATACCCGCTGATATCTTCGTTGTCCAGAAAAATCGACCCCCCGTCGGGCTTGATGAGACCGACGATCATGTAAAAGGTTGTCGTCTTGCCGGCTCCGTTGGGACCGAGCAGTCCCACCACTTCGCCGGGTGATATGTCCAAATCAATTAAATTGACGACTTTTCTTTGATTGTAGATCTTCACCAGGCTTCTGGCTGACAAATGGCTCATTTTACTTCTTTTTCCAATGTTTTTGGCGTTTTCATGGTGTTGTCCTGCGGATGAATCACCGCGCGGACTCTTGTGGGTTTCTCCGGATCACAGGCTTCAACTTTGCCCCGGCCTTCATCAATGAAAATCACGACACGGCATCCACTCACCTTGTTTTTTCCGTCCTGCAAAAGGGCGTTTCCGGTCATAATGATTTGAGCCGTGTCCTGATAATAGACCGCCTCGTCACCCGTGGCGGTCATCTGTTTTTGCTGAACCTTCACCTTTCCTTGTGCTTCGATCCGGTCTAATCCGCCGGATTCACCCATTTGAGGGATGTCCGATTTTTTCGTTTGCCCCTTTTTCTTGTAAAAAATCACCAATCGGTCTGTGTGAAGAGTGATATCCCCCTGGACGGCTTTGGCTTGCCCGGAAAACACCACCATGTTTTTCTCGTTGAAGGCCTCCATCCTGTCGGCGGTGATTTCAATCGGTTCATTGCGCTTTGACAATCCTTCCTTATCAACGCCGAACTGTCCCAACACCTGCGTCGCGGCAAGCGAATTGATGAAGAACAAGGCGATGATCAATCTTAATCCTTTTTTCAAGCCTGACATGGTCATTTACCTGATTCGAGCGCGGACCGCTGATGACAGCGTCAGTTCGCCGCGGCTGATATAAACCTGCAGCCCGATCCCGCGGATATTCATCCGGTCGTTCTCCATCGTCACCGGGGCGTCCGTAAAAATTCTCTTTCCGCTGTCTTCATACTGAAGATATTCCGTCGTAAACCGGTCATTGGCATCCGAGAGAATCACGACGTTGCCTTCTATCTTCAGCGCCTTGCTTTTTGTGTCCATCTCGCCCCGATCTCCGGTCATGACAAACACCCGTCCTTCCTTCGTTGTTAATTTTATGTGAACCTGATCGAAGATTGCAAGGTTTTGTTTCTTGATGTATTCCGCTGTGTCGGCACGAACTTCAATACGCATTTGCTGATGCCCCACCTCGGTGAAAACAAAATCCTTCATGCGGAAGTCCGCATCGTCGGGCATGATTTTCAGAACCGTTTCCGCCGATTTCAATTGGTTCTTGACGATCCACACTGCACCCACCGCGACGATCACAAGGATAATGACCAAACCAGCCAAGACTCTTTTTTTCTTCTTTTCCATGAGCGTTTGATCCTGCCGGCGAAAGCCTCTTTTCGCAACCTGGGGCTGCCTATATCATCGCTGCCTTCTCAAGTAAAGCTCAATAGGCCGACCGTCAGGACACAAGGAAACGACGGACCCTTTTTCGAAGAAGATCATCCGGAAAAACGCAGACCGATGACACCCGTGACGATGAGAAAAAAAGACAAGACCCTCAACATGTTTACCGCGTCGGAAAAAACGATGATTCCTATCAGAAAAGTGCCGGCGGCCCCGATGCCGGTCCAGACGGCATAAGCCGTGCCGATGGGAATGTCTCTTTGAGCGAGCCACAGAAAAAAACCGCTCAAGGCCATACACAGCGCCGCTACAATGATGAAGAAAATGCGGTAAGAGGTGGTCTGAGACAGTTTGAAACCCAAAGGCCAACCCATTTCGAGCACGGCGGCGATCAACAGATATGTCCAGGCAAGCGTCATCGTATCAGATCTTCACTTATGAAAGGAGTGGCACAACATGTCTCATGGAACAAAATCATAACGCAAAGCCACGTCGGACCATCGGTTTTGCGCCTGAAGGATCATCTCGCAAATCTCTCGGACCGCGCCGTGTCCGCCGGGACGGGACGTCACATAATCCACCGATCCTTTCACAATATCCAGCGCGTCGGCAACCGCGACGGAAAAACCGACCTGCTTCAAAACGGGGATGTCGACGATATCATCCCCGACAAAAGCCACTTCATGGGCCGACAACTGGTTTTTGATTAATATCTGTTCAAAGACTTCCTTCTTGTTTAAGGCGCCCTGATAGACTTCCGTGATTTTCAGATCCCGCGCACGGTGATCGACAACTGACGATGTCCGGCCTGTCAGAATGCCGACTTTTAGACCGTAGCGTTGCAGCATCACCAGACCATGACCGTCGCGAACGTCGAAGTTTTTTAATTCCCTGCCTTCCGAATCCATGATGATGCGCCCGTCGGTCATCACGCCGTCCACATCCAGAAGCAGCATTTTAATTTGAGTCAGTTTTTTGCGAATCCCGTTTTCCAAGCGGTCCCCCTTTAGCATAACAGACATCGACATTATACGGACTTAACCGTCCGATCGATCGTTTTCAATGTGGAAAGCAGCGCCTCGACCGAATCGAGCGCAAGCGAGTTGGGCCCGTCGCATAGTGCCTTGTCCGGTTCCGGATGAACTTCCATAAAAATACCGTCCACGCCAGCGGCAACAGCAGCGCGCGCCAGGTAGGGAACCATGTCGCGCTGCCCGCCTGAAGAACAGCCTTGACCTCCCGGCAGTTGCACCGAATGCGTCGCATCGAAGATGACCGGATAGCCCATGGCCCTCATCAGGGGTAAAGATCGGACATCGAAGACGAGATTATTATAGCCGAAAGAAGCTCCCCGTTCCGTAATCAAAATATTCTCGTTGCCTGCCGATTTGACTTTTCCGATGATGTTTTGCACATCCCACGGTGCCAGAAACTGCCCTTTTTTGATATTGATCAGCTTCGCCTTTCTTGCGATTTCGACCACAAAATCCGTCTGACGGCATAAAAAGGCGGGAACCTGAATCACATCGAGAACAGCCGCGGCCGCGTCGATCTCTTCGAACCGATGAACATCGGAGAGAACGGGCACTCCGAGTTGCTCTTTGATTCTTCCCAATATCTCCAAACCCGCTTTGAGCCCTGGCCCGCGGTAGGACGAAATGGACGTTCGATTGGCCTTATCGTAGGAGGCTTTGAAAATAAACGGCAGGTCCAGTTTTTTGCAAATCGTCTGCAACGAGGCGGCAATGTGCGTTGTCAGGGCTTCATCCTCTAAAACGCACGGCCCCGCGATGACAACATACCGATTCGGTTCGCCGATTTTAAATTCACCGAGTTCCAGGGTCTTCATGTCTACTCCTTATCAGGTTTCGCGGATTTTTTCTCCAAGAGCTTTATCCTCAAGCGCGGAATTCGATCAGCAATCCGGGTTTCCGGATTGAGTTTATAGGCGGACACATAGGCTTCAACCGCGTCAGCATAACGGCCCTTTTTCTCATAGGCTTCGCCGAGTTGCGCATACAGTTCGCTGTCTTCCTTATCATACTTAAGAGCGATGAGATAATTTTCAATCGCTTTATCCATCTGTCCGGCCAGCGCATAGGCATACCCCAGACCTCCGTATGAGGACGCTTTCGACGGTTCGATTTTGACGATTTCCCGGTAAAGACCTATGGCCCGGGAGTAGCCCTTCGTCTTGAGATAATACCCTGCCGCGGCGCTGAGCGTTTCTTTTGTCTGCGGCTGTATCTTCTCGTAATGCCCGACAGCCTGCTTTTCCCGGCCCAGGCGGCCGTATGCATAAGCGGCATTCAAATGCAACGTGTTTTGGGGCTTTCCGCCTAAGTCAATCGCCTTTTCATAGCTTTGAGCGGATTTTGCGTATTGCTGCAGTTCATTGTACACAAATCCTAAAGCCGCATGCACGGAGGCATCCTGCGGTGTTTTCTTCAGAAGGGTTTCATAATACCGCAGGGCTTCTTTAAAATTTTTCTTCTGCATGGAAAGCTCCGCCAGACGATGCATCGCATCAGGATCATCGCTGTTCATCTTGAGAACTTTCCGGTACTCGGCGGCCGCGTCGGCTGAACGTTTTGCCCGTTCATAGGCGGCGCCCAGATTGAATCGGATCACCGGATCCTGAGGGGCCAGATGGACGGCTTTTTTCAATGCATCGATTTCCTTCGAAGATTGTCCGCTTCGGCCGTAAGCGGCGCCGAGGGCGGCGTAAGCCGAAGCCTGCTTTGGTTCCAACCGAACAAGTTGGCCATAGGCTTTGATCGCTTCAGTATGGCGGTTGTTTTTCATATGCAGGTCTCCCAGAGCCCGCCAAGCGGCGGAAACCTGCTTGTCGAGGGACACGATCCGTTCGTACTCCCGCGATGCCTCGTCGTTCTGGTTTAATTGTTCATAAGCCTGCGCCAACTGGTATCTGACGGACACATTGCCTGCATCTTTGTCCAGCACTCTTTTAAAATACTCCGCCGCTTTTGGCCATTGACCTTGCTTGGCGGAAACAAACCCCAGAAGGGCCAGAACTTCCTCATCCGTCCCGGAAGCGGACAGCGCTCTTTTTAAATAGGTTTCGGCCTCGGCATCCTGTTCGTTCTGGACGGCAATAACCCCGAGCTGCTTCAAAGCGAAAGCGTCGGTCGGAATCATTTTAACAACATCGAGATACTGCTGCCTGGCCTCCCGCAAGCGCTTTTGCCGCAGGTATAAACCGGCCAGGGTTTTACGGATTCCCGGATCATTCGTATTGAGGGCAACGGCTTTTTGCAGGGCTTCGATCTGAAGATTGATATCGTCCGATGCCCGGGCGCGGCGGATCCAGTCCTGCGGCGTCATCTTCAAACGGATGGAAACTCGTCCGATCTCGTCATCGCGATGCTTCACGGCAATCTCGAAGACTCTGCCCGTGGGGTGATTCCGGCTTGAAAGATCCGAGCGCATGACGTCATCGATCATATCAATCCCTTTGAGGATTTTCCCCAGAACGTTTTCGCCTGTTCCCCATCCTTCAATCACGGCGGTGATGTGCCGTCCCGGCAGATCGTCGCTGACAGCGGAACTGATTACAAACTCATCTTGATAGGTAATCTCAAAATCGCCTCCGGGAGACACGCGCAAATCGGCCCCGTTTTTCTGCACCATTACTGCGTACAAAACAGGAGGCCTGCCCGCGACGTAGTATGAAAAAAGACCGGTGATCCTTTCTGAACGTTTTGCCAGGGAAGAAAGCAGATCAGGGCGAAGAAAATACAAACCCGTGATAACAAGGCCGGCCAGTGCCACACACGCGATAATCACAGCCGGTATCCCGATCCATCCCCGATTGCTAAACTTTTTAAATACCATATCTTCACCCTCTTGGATGGTATCTCGAATGAATGTCTTTAATCCGCTCTCTGCTGATATGCGTATAAATCTGCGTGGTCGCGATATCGGAATGCCCCAGCATCACCTGCACGGTGCGCAGATCCGCCCCTCCTTCGAGCAAATGCGTCGCAAACGAGTGACGAAATGTATGCGGATGCACTTTTTTTTGCAACCCCGCTTTTTTTGCGTAACCCAAAATCACCTTCCATATCCCCTGACGGGTAAACCCGGCGCCAAAGCGGCTCACAAACAAAACCTCCGTCGCTTTTCCCGCTAGGAATTTGGGTCTGGCCTCGTCTACATATTTTTTCAACGCATCGTAAGCCTTTGTGCCTATCGGCACGACTCGCTGCTTGCTTCCCTTGCCGATGGCGGTCAAAAAACCCACCTGCCAGTTGACACTGTGCATTAAAAGAGAAATCAGCTCGGACACGCGCAAGCCTGTCGCATAGAGGATCTCCAGAATGGCTGTATCCCGCACACCCTGGGGGGTGTCGGTTCCGGGCTGAGATAAAATTAGCTCCATTTCCGAAGGACTGATCGTATCGGGCAGCCGCATCCAGACCTTCGACGCCTCGATATGGGCAAGCGGGGAATCCGCCATGCGTTTTTCACGCAGGAGAAAATCATAAAAACCTCTCAGTGCGGCTAAAGCCCTGTTCATGGAATTGGCCGAAAGCCCCGACTGTTTGAGCGCGACCAGATAGTCGACAATCAGCGCGGGCGTCACCTCCCGAAAATCTTCTATGGCTTTTTCCTCGAGAAAAGCCCGGTGCCGGTTTAAATCTCGGCCGTAGGCCTCACGCGTGTTTCCGGCAACGCCTTTTTCGACGACCAGATACTGAATGTATTGAACAAACGCGTCTTTCATGAGCTTTTACTACGAAAATCCCTACCTGAAGTAAAGGTTTTTGTTGACAAGATGCGGCATCTGATGAAAAAGAAATCCATCTTGTTATCGAGGTTCGAAAATGAACAGAATCGTTGTCGGTTCAGATCACGGCGCCGTGGAACTCAAGGATGAACTCGTCCGCTTTTTGAAAGCCAAAGGATACGACGTGACGGATATCGGAACCCACACGACGGACTCCGTGGACTATCCGGACATCGCTCTGGCCGCGTGCGACGAATACAACAAGGGAGGGTACGCTTTCGGCATTCTGCTTTGCGGCACGGGCATCGGTATTTCCATGTGCGCCAACAAAGTCAAAGGCATCCGCTGCGCCCTGGTCGGCGACCTTTTCAGCGCACAAATGGCCAAGGCGCACAATAACGCCAATTTTATTGCCTTCGGCGGTCGGATTCAATACGCGACGCCTGTCACCGAAATGATCGATCGGTTTATGCAAACTGCCTATGAAGGCGGTCGCCACGAAAAAAGAATTCAGAAGATGATGGCGCTCGAAGACCTGCCGTGATGTCCGGCTCCAAACAAACTATCTAAAAAAAGGCTGCTCCGAATACGGAACAGCCTTTTTTTCTTTATCCTAAAATAGCCTTGAGATCTTCATCCGCGGTGGAAATCGGCTTGATGGCAAAATTTTCCACCAGAACGTTCAAGACATTGGGCGTGATGAACGCGGGAAGCGACGGTCCAAGGCGGATGTCCTTGATCCCCAGGTAAAACAGCGTCAGTAGAATCGCCACCGCTTTCTGTTCATACCAGGACAAAATCATCGACAAGGGCAGATCATTGACGCCGCACTCAAACGCATTGGCCAAAGCCACGGCGATCTGAATAGCGGAATAGGCGTCGTTGCACTGCCCGACATCCAGAAGCCTCGGAATGCCTCCGATGTCGCCAAGGTCTTTATCGAAAAAGCGGAATTTCCCGCAGGCCAGGGTCAACACAACCGTGTCTTTCGGCGCTTTCTCCACGAATTCGGTATAGTAATTTCTGCCGGGCTTTGCCCCGTCGCAACCGGCCACCAGGAAGAAATGACGGATCGCCTTGCCTTTGACCGCTTCAATGACTTTTCCCGCCACACCCATAACAGCGTTTCTGGCAAATCCCACCATCACCGATTTCCCCTGCATATCTTCCGCGAATCCGGGCAGCGCCAAAGCTTTTCGAATAACCGGCTCGAAATGATGATCGGCAATATGCGCCACACCGGGCCAGCCGACCAGGCCGCAGGTGAATATCTTATCTCTGTAGGAATCTCTCGGCTTCTGAATGCAGTTGGTCGTCATCAAAATCGCGCCGGGAAATTCATCAAATTCCTTGGCCTGATTCTGCCAGGCGGTTCCGTAATGGCCGTAAAAATGCGGATATTTTTTCAGTTCCGGATAACCGTGCGCGGGCAGCATTTCGCCATGTGTGTAAATGTTGATGCCTTTCCCTTCCGTCTGCTTCAAGAGCTCGGCCAGATCTTTGAGGTCATGACCGGAAATCAGGATGGCCTTGCCCTTTTTCGCTCCCAGAGGAACACTTGTGGGCGCGGGATGACCGAACGCCGTCGTATTGCCTGCGTCGAGAAGCTCCATCGTGCGCAGGTTGATTTCTCCGCATTTGAGAACCAAACCGACCCAACCGTTTAAATCCAGGGTTTCCCGCTCAATCGCGGCAAGCGCATCTTGAACGAACGCGTAGACCTTGTCATCTTCCTGACCCAGAATTTGCGCATGATCGGCATAGGCGGCAACGCCCTTGATTCCGTAAAGAAGAATCAGCTTGAGCGATTCAATATCCGCATTGTCAACGGCATTGGCTTTGATCGAGGCGACGGACGCGTTCGCCGTCAGGCCTTCAACGGTGGATGAGGGCTTGAATGTCACGGCCGCCGGTTTTTCATCAATGACTGCACCGGCCTTTTCGGCTTTTTCTTTGAGATCATCGCGCAAAGACGCGGCTTTGCCGATAAGTTCGACGAAGCGCGCCGGATCGAAATCCACGTTGGTCAGAGTGGAAAAAAGCGCCTTGACCGTGAAAACGTTCACCGCCCGGTCGTTGATGCCGGCTTTACGCGCATCGACTGCGACGATGGACAGGCCTTTCAAGACATAGACCAGAATATCCTGAAGCGCGGCGACATCGGCATCCTTGCCGCATACGCCGACTTTATAGCATCCCTCTCCCTTTGCCGTCTGTTCACATTGATTACAAAACATCGCTAAATTTTCCATCATTCTTCTCCTTTATTGAAAGTGTTTGTTTCCTTGGTTTGGGTGCACATTAACCCAAGAGGACGAGTTGTTCCTTGACTTAAGTCAAACAGAATTGATATTGTGAGGCAAAAGGAAACATCGCCATGGACATGACGTCGATTATCGCCTCGATTCCTCTTTTTAAGGGCCTTTCCAACGGACAATGCGCCTCGCTGGGCGCCATTGCCGTGCGACGGTACTTCTCACGCGGAGATATTTTTTTTCAGGAAGGCGATGACGCTTTCGGGTTTTATGTGATTCTTTCCGGCAAAGTGAAAATCTATAAACTCTCTCCGGACGGCAAAGAACAGATTTTCCATATCCTGGACGCGCACGAACCCTTCGGTGAAGCCGCCGTTTTCGCGGGGTTGCATTATCCGGCCTCGGCCCAGGCGCTTTGTGAAACCTCTGTCCTGTTCTTTCCCACGCAAAGATTCGTGGACCTGATCACACGAGAGCCCTCCCTTGCCCTGTCCATGCTCGCGCTGCTATCGATGCGCCTTCGCAAGCTGACCACCCTTGTGGAAAACCTCTCCCTGAAAGAGATTCCTGTTCGTCTGGCCGCTTATCTTCTTTTTCAATGCAACGGCGACGGTTCGTTATCCACCAGTTCACTGGAGGTCTCCAAGAATCAAATGGCGGGACTTCTGGGAACCATTCCCGAAACGCTGTCGCGCGTATTGAAGCGCATGGCCGATGAAAAGCTCATCAAAACCTCTCCGCGAACAATTACGATTCTAGACAGAAAAGGGCTTGCCGACCTGGCGGAAGGAAACAGAAAATTGACCTGATCGTAAGATCATTCAAACGACGGGGTGGTCATGACAGAGCTTCCCGACAAAAGGAATATTCGCCGGGTATACCGCAATGTTCAGAAGCACCGTCACATTGAACAGCTCATACGCCGTTTTTCCTCCAATAAAAAAGACATTCGACACGAAGCGCTCAACTGCGTTGATTTATCCAACTGCCGGCGAGTCCTCGAATTGGGCTGCGCGTTCGGCGCCTTCGCCGAAGGGCTTCGCGGCAGACTGCATCAGGATGCCGTGATTGAAGGCCTGGACATGATCGCCGCCTATGAGCCGTTTTTTCTTGCCGCATGCCGCCGCGCAGGATATCCGGGGAAATTTTCGGCATCGGGCGTTGAATCCCTCTGCGGCATGCCTACCGGCGGCTATGATCTGATCCTGTGCAGCTATGCCCTGTATTTCTTCGTGGAAATGGTTCCCGATATCGCCCGCCTGCTTAAAAACGACGGAATTTTCATTACGATCACACACGATCTTTGCAATATGCAGGAGTTGATTCATATCACAAGGAAAACCCTCAAAGAGCAGGGACTTCTCGAAAACAATCAACTCCTTCCCGTTGAACTCATCACTCGCCGGTTTTCATCGGAAAACGGAGAGGCCTGTCTTGAGCCCTTTTTTAACAATATCCGAAAGGTTGATTTTCATAACACTCTCGTTTTCCAGCCCTGGGATATTTATTTTTTCGTGGATTATTTTCAATTTAAAAGCCCTTTTTTTCTGTCCGGAACGGAGGCCCTTCGGGATAATATCATCAATCTGCTGCTTCACCGGCTGCAGGATATGGGGGCGCGACAACGGATATCCATGTGCAAAGACGACGCTTTTTTCATCTGCACTCAGCCTATAATCAAAAAGGATGCGTTATGAAAAAACAAAGACAGTTCTGCCCGTACTGCGGCGGTCGGATCGGCAAAAAAAAAGAAGACCATGTTCTGAGGGATTGCTGCTCAAGCTGCCAGAGCTATTTCTACGACAATCCGCTTCCCGTTGTATCGGCCATCGTGGAGGAGTCCCGGCAGATTCTTCTGGTGAAAAGGGACCGTCCCCCTTTCAAGGGCTACTGGTGTCTGCCGACGGGTTTCGCGGAAACCGGTGAAAACATAGAAAGTGCGGCGCTTAGGGAACTTTATGAGGAAACCGGTCTCAAAGGCCGGATCAGCCGGTTTCTGGATGTGGATTCCTATAAAAGCCGCTTTTATGGCGATTTGCTGTTTCTAACCTTCGTCGTTCAGCGAACGGGCGGGAAGCTCTCAGCGGGCGACGACAGCGCGCAGGCCCGCTTCTGGCCCATCGACGACACGCCTCATCTGGCGTTTCGGTCCAATCGGCGCGCTCTTTCCGCTTATATCCGAAGCAAGAAAGACTACTGGGCGGTGATGGACTCAATTGACCGCGCAAGCGGCCGGACTCCGGGCCCATCCGCTAACGAACTAACCACCCGTCTGATCAAAGTATTGATTAAAAACAAAGAAATCATCATCCGGCACTGGATCGATGAAATGACCGGCAACCCTTCCACGTTCGAATATCATCAGTCTGCTCACAAGCGTTTGCATACGATTTGCGATAAAGTCATATCACAGCTGATACTGTGGCTCGGCGACATCTTCGAAACGGCCCGCATCAAGAATTTTTATCTGAAACTGGGACACGAAAGAAGAAACTCCGGTTTCAGCCTCAGCGGTGTTTTAAGCGCCCTGAGTCTGATTCGCAAACACATCTGGGATACAGCCCTCCTCAAAGGTTCGCTTCAAAAGAGCGTGGATCTGTATATGTCATTCGAACTGCAAAGGCGCATGACCATTTATTTCGATCTGGCCACCTTCTACATCACGCAGGGTTTTGAGAAAGAAAAGTGATGCCGGCCGGGCTTCCCTGCCCTGCCGGCATCAAAAAAAAGGGAGGGGGTTAAAAATCTTTGAAATCATCCTCGTCAAACGGAATCACCTGCTCCGGACGCACCGCTTTTGCCGCCTGAACCGGGCCCGACTTTTTCACCGCTTTCGCTTTGGGCGCGACGGAAATGGGTTTTGGCGAAACAGCCGGCGCCGCCAGAAGCTTCTTGCCTGAGACTGCCGCTTTGGGCGCCAGTTTTGCCGTTGGCTTTTTATCAGACGACACTTTCGTCGACCGGGTCAGATTGGTGCTTACAACGCGAATCTCAACGCCAATCAACGAAGCCAGCGACTCCATCTCATTTTTAAGCTGGTTGACTTCCGAATTCATCGATTCGGCCGCGGCCGCGGAGGATTCGGCGCTGTAGGCGGATTTCTGCACGACTTTGTCCATTTCCGCCACGGCGCGGTTAATTTGAGCAATGCCATGAGCCTGTTCCTGCGAGGCCGTTGCTATTTCATCAACCAGCTGGCTGATTTTCTCTGAAAAAACAATATTGTCTTTAAATGCTTCCTGGGTCGAGGAGGTTAATTCGTTGCCGTTTTTTACGGCCTTGATCGTGTTCTCGATCAATTCACTGGTATTTTTGGCCGCCTCCGCCGAGCGCATGGCCAGGTTTCGCACCTCGTCCGCCACAACGGCGAATCCCGCACCGGCCTCGCCTGCACGGGCCGCTTCCACCGCCGCATTGAGGGCTAAAAGATTGGTTTGAAAAGCGATTTCATCTATTGTTTTAATAATTTTTCCCGTTTCCTCGGAGGATCGGGTGATTTCCGTAATCGCCTTGGCCATGTCGTCCATATGTCGATTCACTTTTTCGACAATTTGTCCCGCTTCCTGCATCATCGCCCTGGCCTGTGACGCGTTATCGGCATTTTGCTTCGTCATTGACGAGAGTTCCTCAAGTGAAGAAGACGTCTCCTCCAGAGAAGACGCCTGGGCGTTCGACCCGTCAGCCAACTGCTGCGCCGAGGTAAAGACCTGCGCCGACCCGGCGGACACCTGCTGGATATGATCCGCGACGGTGGAGATGGAGCGCCCCAGAGGCCCGGAGATCTTTTTCGAGAATCGGACGCCTAGAACAATCGTGACGGCTGCAAAGACGAATCCCAGAATTCCTGTTATCCACAGATAGCGCGTTCTCAGACCTGGGTCTGCGGCCTCCAAATGACTCAACTGATAGAGCGCCACCAGCATCAGAAGGATCATAAACGCACAGGGAACAAAGGTCATCAGGGCTATTCTTGCTTTGAAATTTCCATTTTCCATTTTCTGCTCCTCTATTGTCTGGATCATCTTTGCGTCATGCATAAACTGTCGTTTATTGAATGGTGTTTTCCAAAATCGCCTTTTCAGCCGCGGTCATGACGCGGTCGATATCAAGAAGAATTTTGATTTTTCCGCCTGACTTGGCCATTCCCAGTATAAAATCCGTATTCAGGCGGGTGCCGAAATTCGGTGTTTCTTCGATATCTCCACCCCGGATATTGAGCACTTCGGAAACGGAATCCACCAGAATGCCGATCAGGATTTGACCGTTATCGCCGGCGATTTCGATGACGATGATGCAGGTCCGTTCAGTATACTGTGCGGCCGGAAGACCGAATTTCAGTCTTAAGTCAATAACCGGGATGACTTTTCCGCGCAGATTAATCACCCCTTTGACATGCGCCGGGGTCTGCGGAACACTGGTGATAGCAATCATGCCGATGATTTCTTTGACTTTCAGAATGCCGATGCCATATTCTTCCTCGGCAAGCGAAAAGGTCAGATATTTCCCTTCCTTAGGATTCACTTTCTCATCTTTTGCTACTTGTGCGGCCGCCGTTTTCATCGATTTCCCTCCATTTTTTAAATATCTTTCTATGAAAGATGCTTGTTTGCGTTTAAATCACATTGCTCAACAGTATAACGGCAGCTTTGCCGAAATACTTAAGAGGGTTTAAACGATTATTTGAGTTGACACCGGCCATGCTCTTTCTTATACTGCCGGTCAGGAAAAAAGAAATATCGGAACGGTAGCTTACAGGAGTCATCCACGATATTTTTCGCACGTATGACGACGAGAATGGCCCGTGCGTTTTACGGGCCCGACAATACACGCAACGGAAGGAAACCTATTCATGATTACCATCGATATTGACGGGAAAGAATGCGTTACCGTCGAAGGCATGACCATTATCGACACGGCCCGAACCCACGGCATCGACATCCCGGCTCTGGGCTATGACCCGCGGGTGAGTCCGCCCAGCAGCATCGAAGCGGCCTTTGTCGAGATCATCGACGGCCAGAAGACACATTTTGTGTCAGCCACCGCCACAGAGGCGAAAGACGGGATGGTTGTCCGCACTCAATCGGACGCGCTTGTGAACTACAGGAAAATTTATCTCCAGGCGCTCTTGCGCAATCACTGGGGCGACTGCACGGCTCCTTGTGTGTTGCGCTGCCCCGCCCACATCGACATTCAGAAATACATCTATCATGTCCAGTGCGGCAATTTCCTGGAAGCGCTTGCCGTAATCAAAGACAGCAATCCTCTGCCCGCCGTTTGCGGCCGTGTCTGCCCGCACCCCTGCGAAACCGACTGCCGGCGCAATGCCGTGGACGAAGCCGTGAACATCAACGGCATCAAACGGTTTGTGGCCGATTGGGACACCTTTCAGCTCGAACCCTATCGCCCCGTCTGTCTTCCCGCAACCGGCCATAAAATCGCTGTCGTGGGTGCCGGTCCCGCAGGTCTTTCCGCCGCCTGGTTTTTAAGGCGCCTGGGGCACGCGGTCACGATTTTCGAAATGCAGGAAGCGGCAGGCGGCATGCTTCGCTGGGGAATTCCGTATTATCGCCTGCCCGAAAAGGATCTGGATCGCGAAATTCAGTTAATTCTCGATCTGGGGGTGGAAATTCTCTACAACAAAAAACTGGGCCGCGATTTCACGCTTGAATCACTCAAGCGCGACGGTTTTGAGGCCGTCTTTCTGGGCCTTGGCGCCCAAAAAGCCACGCCTATGGGCGTTGAAGGAGAAAACGCCCGCGGTGTCATTTCCGGTCTGGATTTTCTGGCCGCGCTGGCCCGAGGTGAAAAACCGGCCGTGGGCGATCGCGTGGTCGTCATCGGCGGAGGCAACACCGCTATGGACGCCGCCCGCAGTGCGGTGCGCCTCGGCGCCAGGGAAGTCATCATCTGCTACCGCCGGACGCGCCAGGAAATGCCCGCCCAAGATATCGAAATCGAAGAGGCCATTGAAGAAGGGGTTTCCATGCAATACTTGACCGCCCCGGTCGCGATTGCGCAGACGAGCGACGGACTCGTGATGACCTGCATCAAAATGGCCTTGGGAGAACCGGATCAAAGCGGCAGGCGTCGCCCGGTGCCTCAAAAAGGCTCGGAATTTACGATTTCATCTTCGACCATCATTTCCGCCATTGGCCAGACCGTCGACGGAACCTGCGCCGGAGACGACGCTCTTCTCAACAAATGGGGAAATTTTGCCGTGAATGACCAAACGCTGCAATCTCCCCTCCCCTGGGTGTTCGCCGGCGGCGATTGCGTGACCGGCCCGGATATCGCGATTTCGGCAATCGGCGCGGGGAAACGGGCGGCGGCGGCCATCGACGAATTCTTAAAGACAGGCGCCATCACCGCGTTCAACGAGCCCTACACCTGCACTAAAGGAAGATGGCAGGACCTTCCGAATGAAACCTATCAAAACATTTTGGAGGATCCAAGACGAGAGGTACCGGCCGTCGAACCGAATCTCCGTAAAACCACCTTTGAGGAGTCTTCCCGGACCTGGGATACGGACACAGCCATGGCGGAGGCGGCCCGGTGTCTGGCGTGCGGCTGCACAGAGCGCTATGACTGCTCACTTCGCAATTACGCCACGGCATACGGCGTCACGCACGATGCCGGTGCACCGGCCCGCCCTTTGCCGATCGATGAAAATCATCCGATTATTACGCGGGATCCGGGTAAATGCATTTTATGCGGACTGTGCCTGAAAGTCTGTCGGGAAATGGAAGGCGTTTCGGCCTTGAGTTTCTATGAGACCAACGACGTGCTTACCATCGGACCCAACGACCACCGGCCGCTGGATTTTACCGTCTGCGTCTCCTGCGGTCATTGCGCAATGGTATGCCCCACCGGCGCGCTGACGCTCAAGCCGGCGCTACCGGACGTTTACCGCGCACTTAAGGATCCGCAGCTGACGGTTGTGGCCCAGATTGCTCCGGCGGTGCGCGCCGCCTTCGGCGAACAGTACGGCATCGCCGGATCTGATGTTTTGCCGGTTCTGTCGGCCTGTCTCAAGCAACTCGGATTTAATTTTGTCTTTGATACCTGCTGGGCTGCAGATCTGACGATCATGGAGGAAGGCACGGAATTTCTTTCCCGTCTGGCGGAAGGCGGCGTTCTGCCGCAGATCACATCCTGTTGCCCGGCATGGATCAATTACTGCGAGAAAATGGCCCCGGATATTTTACCGCATCTGTCCACCTGCAAATCGCCTCAGCAGATGTTCGGCGCCGTCATGAAGCAGTACTTCTCCAGTCAACTCAACGTCCGCCCTGAACTTTTATATTTTGTATCGATCATGCCGTGCAACGCAAAAAAATACGAGGCGATGCGCCCCGAATTTCGAACAGACCACATTCAGGATGTCGACAAGGTTCTCACCACTTGGGATGTCATGACGATGCTGGCCGAGCGCAATATCGATCCCAGGAAAGCCGCCCCCGTTCCGGTGGACGCGTTTTTCGGAAAGGTTTCCGGCGCGGGAATCATTTTCGGCGCCAGCGGCGGTGTGGCCGAAGCGGCGTTGCGCCTTGCCGCGGAGAAAGTCACAGGCAAGCGAATGGAAAGCTTTGAATACGAAAGCGTCCGGGGGCTCCAGGGCGTGAAAGAGACGACCGTCGCTCTGGGCGACGTTAGGGTGCGCCTTGCCGTCGTCAGCGGTCTGCAAAATGCGCAAAAGTTGATCGACCGAATCCGCTCCGGCGATGCGCCGTACGATCTTATAGAAGTCATGGCCTGTCCCGGAGGCTGCATCAACGGGTCGGGCAATCCCGCGCCACTGTTGAAAAGCGACACGGAAAACCGACTGGATGTTTTGTATCGCCTCGATCAGGCCTCATCCATCCGCACCAGCCAGGACAATCCGTCCGTTCAGGCTATCTACACCAACTGGCTGGGCGAACCGGACAGCAAAATGTCTCATGCCGCTTTGCATACGTCCTATACCCGTCGCTCCATGCGCGTGCACGACGCTTCTGAACAACCTCAGGACGAATTTTCCGTTGTCGACATCGGCGTCTGCATCGGAACAAACTGTTATGTCAAGGGATCCTGGAAACTGCTGGAAGGGCTTTCCGCGGAGCTTCGGCGACGCGGTCTGACGGATCGCTTCCGCGTCAAGGCACGCTTCTGCACCGGCCAGTGCGAGGGCGGCCCAAACATCACACTGGGCGACAGGATTATCGCTGTGGACAATGTGGATGCGGCGGCTAAGATTTTTGAAACCCACCTGCTCCCATTGACAGGCGATCAGAAGACGGGGAAATAAAATGCTGCTGATTACGATTTGTGTCGGAAGTTCATGCAGCCTTCGCGGATCCGACGAACTGGCTTCGGAACTTTTCCGCCTGATTGAAAAAGAACAACTCGAAGGACTCGTCGACATCGTGGGCGCTTTCTGCATGGACGCCTGCTCCAAGGGCGTTTCCGTGCGCGTTGGCGATGCCGAATTCAGCGGCATCCGTCCGGACCAGGCGGAGGCGTTTTTCTACAAGGAAGTGCTCAGCCGCGTGGACAATACGCTCCGCCCGCTGAAAAACGACGTTTTACCCGGCTGCGGCGCGCCGCCGAAGGAAGGATCTTCATGACAGAACCCGTCATCATCACCAATCCGGCGCGTTGCCGGGACTGCTACCGTTGCGTTCGTCACTGCGATGTCAAAGCGATCCGCGTTCAGGACGGCCAGGCGCAGGTGGTTCCGGAATTGTGCATCGTCTGCGGCACCTGCATCCGCACCTGCCCGCAAAAAGCCAAGGATGTGCAAAGTTCAACGCCGGATGTCCAAAAGGCCATCCGGGAAGGGCGGAAAGTCATTGCCTCGATTGCGCCGGCCGCCCCGGCCTATTTCGATTTTCACTCCTTTTCCGAAATGGAGACGGCTTTAAAGAAGCTTGGCTTTACTGCCGCTGAAGAAACGGCCCTGGGAGCGGAAATGGTCGGCCTGGCCCATCGCGAATACATTGAACAAACACCCGTTAAATCGCCGGTCATTACGTCCTCCTGCCCGGTGATCGTCAATCTGATCGAAAAGTATTACCCCGACCTGATCCCGCATCTCGCGCCGGTCGTGTCCCCGATGATCGCTCACGGCCGAAGGCTTCGTCAGACTTACGGGCCGGACGCCTTCGTCGTTTTTATTGGCCCTTGCATCGCAAAAAAAATGGAAATCGCCGATCCCTCCGTCAGCGGCGCGATTTCCGCCGTTATGACCTTCCGGGGGCTGGCCCAATGGCTGGAAGCGGAAAGAATCGTTCTGTCCGCGGAAACGGGTCAAGACCTGTCTAAAACCCATATTGATGCCAGGCTTTTTCCGGTGGAAGGGGGATTGGTCGGCACTGCCGGACTCAGCACCGACATGCTGGGCAACGATTTTATCGTTTCCACCGGACTGGACACCTGCTGCAACATCCTGTCGGATATCCGGACCGGCCAGCTCAATGCGAAACTCGTGGAGCTGATGGCCTGCCCCGGCGGCTGCGTCAACGGTCCGGCCATGGCGGATCTGCAAGGCGGCATTTATGCCTCGCGTCAGAAAATCCTCGCCTATCATCGAAACCGCCCGGCTTACGGGATTCCTCATCGCGACTCCTGGCCGGATTTGTCGCGCACCTATTCCGACAAACACCAGACGGTGCCGGAATTCAGCGAAGACCAAATTCAGGAGGTGCTTCGCCGCGTCAACAAATACACAAAAGACGATGAGCTCAATTGCGGCGCATGCGGTTATTCTTCCTGCCGGGAAAAGGCCATCGCCACTTTGCGCGGCATGGCGGAACTCACCATGTGCATTCCCTACATGAGAAGCCGCGCTGAATCTCTGAGACAAGTGGTGATGGACGTTTCGCCGAATTCCATTATCATCCTTGACGATCACCTTTCGATTCAGGATTTATCGCCTTCGGCTGAGCTCCTTTTCGGTTGTTCGCTGGCGGATTTCAAAGGCAAACACATTTCTCGCCTGATCCCGCTCTATGACGACTTTATCAGCGTTCGGGACACCGGGCAGCCGGTGCTCGGCAGATTTCGCAAGCTCACCGACCGCCTGACGGTTGAACAAAATATCGTTCAGGTTGAAGGGCAGAAACTTCTGGTCGCGATTATGCGAGACATCACCGAACGGGAATTGGAAAAGCAGCAATTCCGCCAATTGCGCGCTGAAACACTGGAGAAGACCCGCGAAGTCGTCCGAAAGCAAATGCGCGTCGCGCATGAAATCGCCCATCTTCTCGGCGAAACCACCGCGGAAAGCAAGATGATCGTCACGCATCTGGCTAAATTGCTGGAGGAAGAAGAGTCCAAGTGAGACAACTCGTCGAATGCAGTTGGGTTAGCCTCAACAAAGCCGGAGAAGAACTCTGCGGCGATTCGGTCATGATCCGCACCAAACCGGACTCGTTTGTGGCCGTCCTGTCCGACGGCCTGGGCAGCGGCGTGAAGGCCAGTATTTTGTCATCGCTCACCGCCGAGATCGCCGCGCGCATGTTTGAAGACGGCGCCACCGTTGAAGACGTCATGCAAACACTGGTGGAAACGCTTCCTGAGTGCTCCGTCCGGAAGCTGGCCTACGCCACTTTCGCCGTTCTGATCGTGAACAACGGTTGGGACGCTAATCTTGTTCTGTTTGATTCTCCCCCGTTGATCCTCATCCGCGACAACGCGCTGTTCATGCCCTACCTGGAGGAACGCAAAGTCAACGGCCGGACGATTCGTGAAGCGCATTTTGAACTGTTCGAAAACGACTACCTCGTTTTAATCAGCGACGGATATACGCATGCCGGGCTGGGAGGCATCTACCGTCTCGGCTGGGGCTGGAAAAACGTCGCCACAGCCGTTCAGCGTTTTGTTCAAACGGGCGTCGACACCGTCAAATTGATGGAAGCGCTGTCCAAAACCTGCCTGAAGCTCTACAACGACCAACCCGGCGACGACGCAACTGTCATCTGCATGAAGGTTCGTCCGGCAGTTGCTGTTTGCATCCTGACCGGTCCTCCGGCCAACAAGGAGATGGATGAATACGTTGTCAAACGCCTGACGGCCTCCGATGGCGATAAAATCATCTGCGGCGGAAGCACCGCTCAAATGACCGCTCGCGTCCTTGGAGAAAAGCTTGATGTAGAATGGGTCCCGCCCTGGAAGCGCACCGGGGAAGAACCGAAAAAGAAGGGATCGCCGCCGACCGCCGCGATCAAGGGGATCAATCTGGTCACGGAAGGCATCCTGACGATCGGCCAGGCCCTCGAGATCATGCGCGGCGCCAAAACCATTCATGATCTTCCCAACGACAACGACGCGGCCACCCGACTTTCGCGTTACCTCATGGCCGCCGACGATATCCACTTGATTGTGGGAACGGCCATCAACCCCAATCAGGTGGCGGATCTCATCCGCGGCGAACCGATGCGCATGGTCTATATCCGCGAGCTGGTCGCCGATCTTAAAGCACGAAATAAAATTGTGACCGTGGAGAGGATATAAAAAGGTTTAAGGCCCAAGGTGAAAGGTGAAAGGTCAAAGATTGAAGGTTTTTTCTTGTCCTTATCACCTTGAATCTAATCTTCTTCATGGAGAATAATTTTCGATCCCTTCTCCTGAAAGGCCTGGCGCCGGGGCAAAACGATTTTCACAGTGGTTCCTGTCGGACCTTTATCCGGATCCGCGTTGGACTCAATGGTGATGTCTCCTTGGTGCTCCTTGATGGTGGCATATGCGACGGGAAGCCCAAGGCCGGTCCCCTCTCCGACCTTCTTAGTTGTAAAAAAAGGGGTGAACAGCATGGGCAGTTCTTCTTCCTTGATCCCTCGCCCCGTGTCCGAAAATGTGATGCATATACGCCTGTCGTCACCCCCAACGGTGAGAGTCAATACACCGCTGCCATTCATCGCTTCAAATGCGTTTTTGAGTAAATCGGAAAAAACGCTCGTCAAGCTGTCATGATCGAGCCATGCTTCATCGACGTCGGATACGTTTTTCAAAACGATTTGGACGCCGGGCGTCTCGGAGAACCGGGAAAGACTTTCATCAAGTATTTTCTGAAGACTCGTTTTTCTGAATTTCATTTGGCTCATCGTTGTTTTCTCCGGCTGGACGGCCCCCTCCCTTGCGTGCCCCATAGCATTTTTACAGCTAAATAAAAAGGTTAAAACATGGTGAATCTTGTTGACAGAAATTCATCAGCCGTGCTAGGAAATCATTCAATTCAGGGCGTTTGACCCTGAACGCCGTTTGAACATTTTCACAACTGTTTTTGTTTTCCGAATCAAGTGAGGAGTGGCCATTGAAACTGCGCGACGTAAAAGAAATCCTGGATGCCGAAGTGATTGTCGGTGAAGATCATCTCGATCTGGAAGTCAAAACTGCATTCGGAGCGGATCTGATGAGCGACGTGCTCGCTTTTGCCAAAGCCGGGAGCATGCTGTTGACCGGCCTGACCAACACTCAGGTGGTCAGAACGGCAAATGTACTCGACATTGCCGCCATTATTCTCGTCCGGGGGAAAAAGCCCTCAACGGATACCATCAACCTTGCCAGGGATCTTAACATTCCGCTTTTATCCACCAAGTACATTCTATTTGAAACCGCCGGACGCCTCTATGAAAAAGGCATCGTCGGTTGTCTGCAAAAAGTCGAAGCGACCAGTGTGCGAAACTAAAGAAAAAGCAGCCACCCAAACCTTTGCGATCGAAGGCGGCAATTTTAATAACGCCGGCTTGGTATCGACATCCATTAAATCCATTCTTAAAAAAATGGATGTTCCGGGTGAAATCGTCCGCCGCGCCGCAATCGTGTCCTATGAAGCCGAAATCAACGTCGTCTCCTATGCCAAGCAGGCTGTTGTGAATCTGATCGTGGAGCCGGATTTTGTTCAGATCGAAGTCAACGACGAAGGCCCCGGAATTCCGAATATTGAACTGGCCATGCAGGAAGGCTATTCGACGGCAGATCGGCGTATCCGGGAAATGGGTTTCGGAGCGGGGATGGGCCTTTGCAACATCAAAAACTACTCGGATGAATTTCAAATTTTCTCTGAAGTGGGAAAAGGCACCCGTCTAGTAATGAAAATTTTTTCAAAATAGAAATCAAGTTAAGGATCCGACATGAAGGTTAAAACCATTGCGGAAAATCTGGGGTTGAAAGTCGTCTGCGGCAGCAATGCTTTGGATCGCGACGTGACAGGGGGATATACGGGGGATCTGCTCAGCGACGTCATGGCGAACTCCAAAGAAGGCACCATCTGGATTACGCGCCAGGTTCACCAAAACATCGTCGCGGTAGCAAGCCTTAAAGAGCACGCCGCCATCATCCTGATCAATGACAGTCAGCCGACGCAGGAAACGCTTGAAAAGGCGGAAACGGAGAGCGTTCCGATCCTGGTGTCCAATCTTCCGGCCTTTGAACTTTCCGGGAAGGTCTTCAATCTACTCTCCTGCCGCTGAAGAATCCTGTTTTTTTCTGACTGTATTATTCAATATCCGGTGGGCGCATGCTGAAGTTTTTTAATTGCGATTTGCATATCCATACCTGCCTTTCTCCCTGCGCAGAGTTGGATATGCATCCGCTTGCGCTTGTCGAAAAATCCATCCAGGCACAGCTCGACCTGATCGCTGTTTGCGACCACAATGCATCAGCCAATGTCAAATATGCCCTGGCTGCCGCAAAAGACCGAATAAAAATCATTCCCGGCATGGAAATTACGACCGTCGAAGAAGTCCATTTGCTCGGACTTTTCCCGACGCTAGAAGCCCTCGAAAAGATGCAATTGCTGATCGATGATCACCTGTACGGTCAAAATGATGAAGACCGTTTCGGCGTCCAGGCGATCGTCAATGAAATCGGAGAAGTCGAGGGCTTAAGCGACAAACTCCTGATCGGCGCAACAGACCTTTCCATTGACCGCATCGTGGACCACATACACCATCTTGAAGGACTTGCCATCCCCGCGCACATTGATCGGGAAAGCTTCAGCATCCTCAGCCAGTTGGGATTTATCGACGAGACGGCCCGTTTCGACGCGTTGGAAATCTCCAAACACAAAGGCATTCCCAAAGCTCGATTGGACTATCCTGAACTTCACCGATATCCCCTTCTGACCTCGTCTGACGCCCATTTTCTTCGGGATATCGGAACGGCCGCAACGAGATTCCTATTAAGCGAACCGACTTTTGCCGAATTGCGCATGGCTTTGCAAAACTTTGGCGGTCGCCGGGTTCAGGAGGACTGAATTCTTGCTCACCCTGGCTCAACATATTCTGGATATTGCCGAAAATTCAATCCGCGCCGGCGCAACACTGATCGAAATTTCCATTGAAGAGGATAACGATCAAGATTTGCTGTCGATCGAAATTCATGACAACGGACATGGCATGCCGCCTGAAATGATCAAGAAGGTGCTGGATCCTTTTTACACGACTAAAACCGTCCGGCGCGTCGGTTTGGGCCTGCCTCTGCTCAAAGATGCGGCGGATCGGGCAGACGGCGTATTTGTGCTGGACTCTACTGAAAATCAGGGCACAAAAGTCCGCGCAACCTTTGTTTTGAGCCATCTGGACCGCCAACCTCTGGGTGCTATAAATAGCATATTGATAATTCTTATAATCAGTAATTCTTCGGTTGATTTTTTTTATAAACACAGGCATAATGACCGGCGGTTTGAACTGGACACTCGCGAAATCCGTAAAGAAATCGATGATGTGCCGATCAACCATCCAGAGATCATAAAATATATCCGGGGGGTTATCGCTGAAGGTCTGATCGACATTGGATCGGAAGCCGAAACGCCCCTCAATGACCGAGGAGGAAGCAAATGAAAGCCGAAGACACAGAGTTATTGAAAGAGTTTACCCCTGAACAAGTAGCTAAGCTCGACAGCATTGTCGAAAAATACAAAAGCAAACCGGGCGGTCTGATCCCCGTTCTTGAAGAGGCTCAGGTTTGCCTCGAATACCTGCCCATATCCGTGCAGAAAAGGATTGCGGCAGGTTTAAATTTGCCTTTGAGTCGCGTTTACGGCGTCGTCACCTTTTATTCGTTTTTCACGATGACTCCACGTGGTAAACACACGATCCGCGTCTGCCTGGGCACCGCCTGCTATGTGCGCGGCGGCAAAGCGCTCACCGAAGCCCTGGAGAAGCAGTTCGGGATCAAAGAAGGCGAAACGACGGCGGATCGCATGTTCACTCTTGAATCCGTCCGCTGCCTGGGTGCCTGCGGGCTGGGGCCGGTCGTCGTCGTGGATGAAGATGTTCACGGCCGCGTCAAACCCGGAAAGCTCAAAGAAGTTTTGAGTCAATACAACTAATATTTTGATAAAAAGATTACGGAGGACGCGCCCATGGCGAAATTGACAATTGATGATTTAAAGAAAATCAAAGAAAAAGTGCACAAAGAAATGTCTTTACGCGACGGCGACCGCCGCGTCAAAGTCACTGTTCATATGGGAACCTGCGGTATCGCATCCGGCGCCAAGGAAGTCATGGACACCCTGCTGGAAGAAATCGAGGCCGCTAAAGTTCACGATGTGGTGGTCACCACCTCCGGCTGTATGGGCCTTTGCAGCCGCGAACCCCTGGTTACAGTGGAAGTCGTCAACCAGGAGCCCATTAAATACGAATACGTCAACCCCAACAAGATGAGACAGATTTTCAAACGTCACGTTTTAGCGGGTGAAGTTCAGACGCCCTTTGTCTTAGCCAAAGGGGCTGAAATTGTAAAATAAAAAATGTGATCACTCACACGAATCGCTGGTTTGTGTGAAAGGATCGTTAAGGAGGATATTGGATCAATGAAAGTATTTCGCTCTCACTTGTTAATTTGCGGCGGCACGGGTTGCCAGGCATCCGGCAGTCTCGGCGTGAAAAACGCCATCCTGGAAGAAATCGTCAAACGAAAGCTCGCTGATGAAATAAAAGTCGTTGAAACCGGCTGCAACGGTTTTTGCGCACTCGGTCCCATCATGGTGGTCTACCCTGAAGGGGTGATCTATATCAATCTGAAACCGGCGGATGTTCCCGAACTGGTCGAAGAACATCTCGTCAAGGGAAGAATTGTTGAAAAACTTCTTTATCGCGAACCCGGAACGGACAAGGCCATTCCCACCATGCAGGACATCCCGTTCTTCGCTCACCAGGAACTTCGCGCCCTAAAAAATCGCGGCCTGATCGATCCCGAAAAGATCGAAGAATACATCGCCCGTGACGGCTATGCCGGCATGGCCAAAGCGCTTACCGAAATGACACCCGAGCAGATCGTTCAGGAGATGCTGGATTCCGGCCTTCGCGGACGCGGCGGCGCAGGCTTTCCAACAGGCCTGAAATGGAAATTCGCGGCCCAGTCCCCCGGAGATGTAAAATATGTTCTTTGCAACGCCGACGAAGGAGATCCCGGCGCATTCATGGATCGCAGTATTCTGGAAGCTGATCCCCATGCCGTTTTGGAAGGCATGGTCATCGCGGCCAAAGCCATCGGCTCGAGCCACGGTTACATTTACTGCCGCGCGGAATACCCCCTGGCCATCCATCGCCTGAATGTCGCCATCGCCCAGGCCAAAGACGCAGGTCTTCTGGGCGAAAACATTTTAGGCACCGGGTTTAACTTTGACCTCGAAATCTATCAGGGCGCGGGCGCTTTTGTCTGCGGCGAAGAAACAGCGCTCATGACCTCGATTGAAGGCAAGCGCGGCATGCCGCGTCCCCGGCCGCCTTTTCCGGCCGTGGCTGGTTTGTGGCAGAAACCGAGCATTCTCAACAACGTTGAAACGTTGGCCAACGTAGGACAAATCATGCTTCGCGGCGCCAAATGGTATGCATCCGTCGGCACCGAGAAAAGCAAGGGAACGAAAGTTTTCGCCCTCACCGGAGATGTCAACAACGTCGGTTTGGTCGAAGTGCCGATGGGCACGACGCTGGGCACCATCGTTTATGACATCGGCGGCGGCATCCCCAAAGGAAAAAAATTCAAAGCGGCTCAGCTGGGCGGTCCCTCCGGCGGCTGTATTCCCGTACAGCATCTCAATGCGTCGGTTGACTATGAAAAAGTAGCCGAACTCGGCGCCATCATGGGATCCGGCGGACTGATCGTCATGAACGAAGACAAATGCGCCGTCGACATGGCCCGCTTCTTCATGGACTTCTGTCAGGATGAATCCTGCGGAAAGTGCACGCCCTGTCGCGAAGGCACGAAGCGCATGCTGGATATCTTGACCGATATCACCAAGGGCAAAGGAAAAGCAGGCGATATCGAATTGCTTGAAGAAATGGCCGGTGTCATTAAGAACGCGGCGCTTTGCGGTTTGGGACAGACGGCTCCCAACCCCGTACTGAGCACGATTCGTTACTTCCGCAAGGAATACGAAGAACACATCTTTGAGCACCGTTGCCGTGCAACGGTCTGCTCGGCCATGTATAAATCGCCCTGCCAGCATACCTGCCCGATTGAGATGGATATTCCCTCTTACATCGCGCTGGTCCGCGAAGGCCGTTTTGAAGACGCTTATAAAATTCTGCTTCAGACGAACCCCTTCCCGTCCGTATGCGGCCGTGTCTGCGATCACAAGTGCCAGTCCAAGTGCCGTCGCGGCAACATGGATGAACCTCTGGCCATCAAATTCCTGAAACGATTCATCACGGACAATGCACCCCGTCCGAAGACTGATCCGGTTGCCGTCACCCGCAAAGAAAAAATCGCCGTGATCGGCGGCGGTCCTGCAGGACTGACTGCGGCACGCGACTTGGCTTTGCGCGGCTACAAAGTGACCGTCTTTGAAGAATTGAATAAAGCCGGCGGTATGCTCTACTGGGGCATTCCGGCCTATCGTCTGCCGCGAAACATCCTGCAGGCCGAAATCGACGACATCGCTTCGCTGGGCGTTGAAATTCGCCTCAACACCCGCGTGGGCCGTGACATCTCGTTCGATCAATTGGAAAAAGATTTCGACTACTTCTATCTGGCCACCGGCGCGCATAAAAGCACGAAAATGGGCGTCGAAGGCGAAGAGTTGGGCAATGTTTTCGGCGGCGTGGAATTCCTGCGGGATTTCAACAACAACGAAGATAAATGGCTCAAAGGCGAAAAAACGCTGGGCAAGAAAGTCGCCGTCATCGGCGGCGGAAACTCCGCCATCGACGCGGCACGCGTCGCGCTGCGTCTGGGCGCGGAAGTCACCATCCTGTATCGCCGCCTGAGACAGGATATGCCTGCGGCCGAAGAAGAAATCAAGGCCGCCGAAGAAGAAGGCATCAAAATCGAATACCTGGTGGCGCCTCTGAAAATTGAAGGCAAAAAAGGCAAGGTGTCCTCCATTTCCTGCCAGCGCATGAAGCTGGGCGATTTTGACGCGAGCGGGCGGAAAAGACCGGTTTCCATTCAGGGTTCCGAATTTTCCCTGGCGGTTGACGCGGTGGTCGCCGCGATCGGCCAGGTGCCCGATATGAGCTTCATCGACAAAAAGATCGGCGTCGAGATCAACAAATGGGATTGTTATACCGTCGGCAAAGGCTTTAAATCGCGCACAACCAATTCCCGCTATTTTGCGGGAGGGGATGCGGAAACCGGTCCCGACACAGTTATCGCGGCCATCGCGGCCGGCCATCAGGCGGCTGACGATATTGACGGAGCTATCCGTGTGGCCAACGGTGAACCTGCGTATGTGAAGCCCGCGCTGGAAGATATTTTCGTTCCTCTGGTCATCGACGATGATTCACAGGAAGCCCCGCAGATACTTATGCCGGAACTGCATCATGCGACTCGGAAAATGAATTTTGCCGAAGTGGAATTGGGCTTCAGTCGCGAAGATGCCATTAAAGAAGCCTGCCGCTGTCTGCGATGCGATGCGGCTGTTTAAAAGAAATTTAGAATTTGGGAGGAAAATCACTCAATGTCAATGGTAAAACTGACTATCGATAATCGTTCGGTGGAGGCGCCTGCGGGCTCAACCATCCTGGAAGCGGCCAAAAGTGCAGGCATCAAGATCCCCACGCTTTGCGCCTGGCCGGAAATCAAACACACCCCCGGTGCCTGCCGCGTTTGCATGACTGAAGTTGAAGGACAAAGATCGCTCATCGCAGCGTGCGTTTTCCCCGTCTCGGACGGTATGGTGGTGCATACCAATACGGAAAAAGTTCGTAAAGCCAGAAAAATGGTCGTAGAACTTCTTCTGGCCAACCACCCGCAGGAATGCAACTACTGTGTGCGCAACGGAAGCTGCGAACTTCAGAAAGTCGCGGAATTCGTCGGCCTCAAAGAAGTGCGCTTCCCTTATACGCAATTTCCTTCTGAAGGTTTGATCGACCGATCGAGCCCCTCCATCGTCCGCGACTCGCGCAAGTGTATCGATTGCCATCGCTGCGTGACGGTTTGCGAACAAATTCAGACCGTAAGTGTGTTGACGCCTGCGCATCGCGGCAGCGATGTCAAGGTCGTTCCCGCCATGAACTTGCCTCTGAACGAATCCAACTGCGTAACCTGCGGACAGTGTATTCTGGTCTGCCCCGTCGGCGCGCTTTACGAGAAAGACGAGGTGGATCTCGTCTGGAAAGCCCTTCAGGATCCGACCAAGCATGTGATCGTTCAGGAAGCGCCGGCCATTCGCGCGGCGCTCGGCGAAGAATTCGGCATGCCGCCCGGCTCTCTCGTCACCGGAAAGATGATCGCAGCTCTTCGCCGCCTGGGTTTTGATCGCGTCTTCGACACCAATTTCACCGCCGACTTGACCATCATCGAGGAAGGCAATGAGTTGTTAAAACGCGTGAAGGAAGGCGGCACACTGCCGATGATCACCTCGTGCAGCCCCGGCTGGATCAAGTTCTGTGAGCATTTCTACCCGGATCTGCTTGACCATCTGTCCACCTGCAAGTCGCCTCAGCAGATGTTCGGCGCTCTGGCCAAAACCTATTACGCCGAAACAGCCGGCATCGACCCGAAGGATATTGTCTCCGTCTCCATCATGCCTTGCACGGCCAAGAAGTTTGAAGCCCAGCGTCCGGAAATGGCGAGCAGCGGATATCGCGACGTGGATTATGTGCTCACCACGCGAGAGCTGGGGCGTATGATCAGAGAAGCGGGCATTGATTTTGATAATCTGCCGGATGAAGATTACGACGCCCCGATGGGAGAATACACGGGCGCCGGCACAATTTTCGGCGCTACGGGCGGCGTGATGGAAGCCGCTTTGCGCACCGTCTACGCCGTTGTCACCGGCGAGAACCTGCCGAGTCTCGATATTACGCCCGTTCGCGGTCTGGACGGCGTGAAGGAAGCAGCCGTGAAAGTCGGTCCTTTAGGTGATGTGAAAGTGGCGGTCGCCCACGGCTTGGGCAACGCGCGCAAGCTGATGGACAAGATTCGCGAAGGCAAGGCCGACTATGCCTTTATCGAAGTGATGTGCTGCCCCGGCGGCTGTGTCTCGGGCGGCGGCGAGCCGATCCCGACAAACAATGAAATCAGGATCAAACGCTCCTCCGCTTTATACGCCGACGACGGACAGGTTCAGAAGAAGCGCCAGTCCCACGAAAACGAATCGGTGAAGAACCTCTACGATAAGTTCCTTAAAAAGCCATTGGGGCACAAGTCGCACGAGCTTTTGCACACACACTACACGAAACGGGGAACGGAAATGCCCCATAAGCAAGATGAGTAAACGGTTCATTGCTTAAACAAGAATAAAAAGAGGTTTGCCCGTCTTCGGACAAACCTCTTTTCTTTTTCGGGTGACGCAACGTCATATGACTGCTTTCAGAAAAGAAAAAGACTTCCTGGGCGAAGAGGACGTTCCCGCAGACGCCTACTGGGGCATTCATACGCTTCGCGCGCTGCGCAATTTTCGATTAAACGGCGCCCGGCTTAATCCGCTGCTCATCCGGTCTATCGCGCAGATCAAGAAAGCCTGCGCGATGGCGAATCAGCAAACCGGCTTCCTGTCAGAAGAGAAGTACGCCGCCATTATTCGCGCTTGCGATGAAATCTCATCAGGACAGCTTTCCGATCATTTTCCGCTTGACGCCCTTCAGGGCGGCGCCGGCACATCAACCAACATGAATCTCAATGAAGTCATCGCCAACCGCGCCATCGAGTTTCTAGGCGGAGCGAAAGGAGACTATTTCTTAATTCACCCCTTGGAAGACGTGAATCTCCATCAGTCCACCAACGATGTCTTTCCCACTGCCGTTAAGATCGCAGCCATCTTCAGGCTTCGGGATCTCGCAAACGGCATTTCGTCCCTGCAGGGCGCGTTCCAGGAAAAAGAAAAAGAATTCGCCTCGATCGTCAAAATCGGACGAACCGAGCTCCAGGAAGCCGTTCCCATCACGCTGGGCGCCGAATTTTCCGCTTTTGCCGAAGCACTGGGACGCGACCGTTGGCGCACGTTCAAATGCGAAGAACGACTGCGCGTGGTGAATCTCGGCGGAACCGCGGTCGGCACAGGTCTGGCCGCGCCTCGCGATTATATTTTTTCAGTCATCGAGACGCTGCGCGAGATCACGGGACTGGGTCTTTCTCGAGGAGAGAATCTGATGGGAGAGACGGCCAATGCCGATAGTTTTGTCGAAGTCTCCGGCATCCTCAAAGCGCATGCCGCAAACCTCATCAAGATCGCAGACGATCTGCGCCGGATGAACCTGCTGGGAGAAATTCGTCTTCCGGAATTACAAGCCGGTTCATCGATCATGCCGGGCAAGATCAATCCGGTGCTTGCCGAAACAGCCATTCAGGCAGGCATCAAGGTCATCGCCAATGACGCGATCGTAACAGACACCGCCACACGCGGCACCTTCCAGATCAATGAGTTTTTGCCGCTTCTGGCCCACGCGCTTCTGGAATCGCTGGACCTGCTTTGCGCCGTCAATACGCTGCTTTGCGATTACATCCGGGGTATTCAAGTCAATGCCGAACGTTGCGCTTTTCATTTCGACCATAGCCCGATGATTATAACCGCGCTTTTACCCGTGATCGGCTACGATCGTGCGGCGGATTTCCTAAAAGAATTTTTCTCCACACCGGAAAAGAACATGAAATCCTTTCTGGAAAATAAACTCGGCAAGGAGACACTCGAAGCGTATCTCTCGCCTTCCGCCTTGACTGCTTTGGGGTATAAAAACCATGGATAAAACGCCGAAAGCCAACCGCCTGCACATCGCGCTTCTGGGGCGAACCAATGTCGGCAAATCGAGTTTGCTGAATTTGATGCTGGGCCAGGACATCGCCATCACCTCGCCTGTGGCCGGAACGACAACCGATATCGTTGAGAAAGCGATGGAACTTCTGCCTCTGGGCCCTGTTTTGTTTCTGGACACAGCGGGTCTTGATGATGTATCGGAGCTTTCCGGCAAGCGTCTGGAAAAAACAGCGAAAGTTTACGACCGCGCGGATGTGGTCATCTTAGTGACCGAAGCGGACGTCTGGACCGATTATGAAGAATCGGTTCTGATCGAAACCATAAAGCGCAACATTCCTGTTCTGACGGTTGTCAATAAAATTGATCTTCAGCCCCCGTCCCCCGATTATCTGAAGACGCTGGCCGCTAAATTCGGCCGCGTCCTGTCCGTCTCTTGCAGCGATATTAACGGACGACGCCGGTATCTGGATGATTTGAAGCGACATCTCCTGGAAATGGCGCCGGCCGACTTCATTTCCACCCCTTCTCTCATTGGAGATCTGCTGCCTCCCGGCTCCACGGCGGTTCTGGTCGTGCCGATCGATCTTCAGGCTCCGAAAGGCCGTCTGATTCTTCCCCAGGTTCAGACGCTTCGCGACATCCTTGACAACGACGCGCAAGCGCTTGTCGTCAAGGAAAGGGAACTCGCCGCCGCGCTGGCCAATCTGAAAACTCCGCCAGCCATTGTCGTGACGGATTCCCAGGCGATTCTGAAAGTGACTGCGGATGTACCCAAGTCTGTACCGATCACGACTTTTTCCATTTTGTTTGCAAGACAAAAAGGCGATCTTGCCGAGATGGCCGCAGGTGCGGCAGCCATTGATCGGCTCAAGCCCGGCGATCGCGTCCTGATTGCAGAGGCCTGCTCTCATCACGCCCTCGAAGACGACATCGGCCGGGTGAAAATCCCGCGCTGGCTTCGGCAATATGTCGGCGGTGACCTGCAGATTGATACGGCCTGCGGACGGGACTATCCCGATAACCTTAAAGATTTCAAACTGATTTTCCATTGCGGCGCCTGCATGATGAACCGCCGCGAAATGCTGACAAGGCTTCGCAAGGCCAAAGACGCCGGCGTTCCCGTCACCAATTACGGCGTAGCCATCTCGTTTTTACAAGGTGTCTTAAAACGCAGTCTCGCCCCCTTCCCCGGCGCACTTTCAGCCTTCGAGCGGAGCATGAAAGACAGGTGAACATGAAAATCTACTTCGCCGGTTCCATTCGGGCCGGACGCGACGACACGCCGATCTATGCAAGCCTGATCGACAAACTGAAAAAATATGGCGACGTCCTGACCGAACATGTCGGAGACAAAACCTTGCTTCAGACAGGCGATGACGGCCCCAGTGACCGGTCCATTCACACCCGTGACATGGCCTGGCTTCAATCCTGCAACTGTGTTGTAGCGGAAGTGACCACCCCGTCTCTGGGTGTGGGCTATGAACTGGGATGGGCCGCGGCGCTCGACAAGCCGGTCTTGTGTCTCTACCGCAGCGCAACGGGCAGAATGCTTTCGGCCATGATCGCAGGCAGCCCCGCCATCTCGACGATTTATTATTCCTGTGTCGAAGACGCTCTGCCCTTTATCGAAGACTTTATTAAACGCGTCGCCGAAAGACGCGTCGAAGCTTCCGGAACCTAAGCGATGTCCACGGACCTGGAACTTCTGTCACCTGCCGGCAGCGCCGAGATCGGCATCGCGGCCATCAACCACGGTGCGGACGCCGTTTACATCGGGGCGCCGAAATTTTCCGCTCGTGCCCAGGCCGGCGCGGATCTTAAGGACATTTCCCGTCTCATCCGTCATGCGCATTTTTATCGCGCGAAAGTTTATGTGGCGCTCAACACCATGCTCACTGACGCGGAACTGTCTGAATCCCGCGAGATGATCCATCAGGTTTATGATGCGGGAGCTGACGGCCTGATCATTCAGGATATGGGCATTCTGGAGCTTGACCTTCCTCCGATTCCGCTGATTGCCAGCACGCAAATGCACAACACCACGCCTGAAAAAATAAAATTTCTGCAAGACATAGGCTTTTGGCGCGTCATTCTGGCCAGGGAATTATCACTTGCCGAGATTGCCGGGATCCGCAAAATAACCGCCATCGGGTTGGAAGCCTTTGTTCACGGCGCTTTATGCGTCTCATACAGCGGACAATGCTACATGAGTCAGGCCGTGGCCGGCCGCAGCGGCAATCGCGGCAGGTGTGTTCAGCCCTGCCGGTCTCATTACACGCTTTTCGATGCCGACGGCAACATGGTGTCAAAAGACCAATATCTGTTGTCGCTCAGGGACATGAACCGGCTGTCTGCAATTCCCGATCTGATTTCGGCCGGAGTAACCTCCTTTAAAATTGAAGGACGCTACAAGAGCATCCATTATGTAAAAAACGTGACGGCCGCCTACCGTCTGGCAATTGACCGCTTCATCGCGACACATCACGGCTACAGCAAAGCCAGCTCCGGAATCAATGCCTTTTCATTCGAACCGGATGTCGAACGCACCTTCAATCGCGGCTATACGGATTATTACCTTTCAGAGACACAAGCTAAAATCGCTTCTTTAGCCACACAAAAATCCATTGGAAAACGATTGGGGACAATCACAGCTGTTGGCAAAAATCATTTTCTGATCGACACTCCCGAAATTCACAACGGAGACGGTTTATGTTTTTTCACAAAAGATGGAAAGCTTTCCGGATGTCGTGTTCAACGCGCTGACGGCCCAAAAATCATTCCGAATACGATGCGGGGTCTGGCCGCGGGTCTCACGGTGTATCGCAACGCGGATCAAGCCTTTGAAAAAGTTCTGAATCAATCAACCGGCGAGCGTCGCATTCGTGTCTTGATGCGATTTGAGCAAGACGAAAATAACATTCGGCTTTTCGCAACCGATGAAGACGAACATCAGGTGCGCGCATCCGTCGCCCTTCCTTTTGCGCTGTCACGCAATCCTGTCGATTGCGTTAAACGCGTTAAACGCATTGAAAAGCAACTGGCCCGCTCCGGCAACACACCTTATATCGTATTGAAGATCGAGGTTGTGCCGAAATCCCCGGGCTTTATCCCTGTCGGCATGCTCAATTCGCTTCGACGAAATGTTCTGGATCAGCTCACCCGGATTCGACAAGAAAGTGATCTCCGACAAACGATCCCTTTCGTCCCCAACAGCGTAGCCTACCCGGAAAAAACCCTTGACTATCGCGCCAATGTCGCCAACAGCCGTGCCCATGCGTTTTACAAACGCCACGGTGCGATGGTGATCGAACCGGCTTTCGAATATCTTTCTGATCACACAGGAAAAACCGTTATGACCACACGTTATTGCATTCGATATCAACTTGATCTTTGCTCTCGCTCCAGCCCCGGACAAACCATTCAAGAGCCTCTCCGGATCCGGGACGCACATCATACCTACCGTTTGCATTTCGATTGCGACCGTTGCACGATGTCCGTCATTTTGGAATCCTGATGACCCTGCTCCCTTTGTGCTTGACACAATCGATTCGTTTCCGATATTGCCCCATTGAAAGGACATCATCTCATGCATCTTTTTGACAACGACATTGCGCTTCAGGATCTGGGCGGCTCGCGCTATGGCGCCACAGTCACGGACAACTGGTCGGTTAACGGCAATCCCAACGGCGGTTACCTCATGGCCATGCTCGCCAAGGCCATGCTTTATCGCAGCGATAAGAAAGACACCCCGACGCTGACGGCCAATTATCTGTCGCGTGTTGTGCCGGGTGAAGCGGAAATCCGCGTCGCCGAGATGGGACGCTCCAGACAATTTACCCGCTTTGAAGCGGGCCTTTTTCAACATGGAACAGAAAAAATCCGAGCGCTGGGCACCTTTGCCCAAGCCGATCCCGGTTGCACCGCCGCACGCTACGAAGCAGGTCCGCCTGTTCTGCCTGCCCCATCCGAGTGCGTGCCCATGCCGCGAATGCCCAAATACACGCTTTTTCACAACCTGGAACTCCTGCTCGATCCCGTCTGCGCCGGCTGGATGACGGGAAAGCTGACGGATATCTCCCAAAACAAAGGCTATTTCAGCTTTCGCGACGGACGACCGGCAGACCTTCTTTCCCTGTTTCTGTTTATCGATGCCATGCCGCCCGCGGCTATGGCCACACAGGGTATGACCGCCTGGGTCCCGACTATCGAGCTTTCCGTCAACATCCGCAATCTGCCTGTGACCCCTCGCCTGAAGTGCAGCCTGCGCACGCGCTTCATCACCTGCGGGCTTCTGGAGGCCGACGGTGAAGTCTGGGACGAAGAGGGCAATCTCGCGGCCATTTCACGTCAGATCGCCCAATTTAAAATATTCTGAAACGAAAGACTTGGCGAGATCTTTGCCAGCTTTAACTACGGAATATCGTGTTATATCGGGTTACAAGGTTTTCAGCGCCTGGTGAAGCCTCTTTGCAAACTCATCGCGTGGAATTTCTTTCGCGCCAAAGCGTTTGAGGTGTTCGGTGGACACCTGGCAATCGATGAGTTCAATCCCTTTTTTGACGAGATTTCCGACACACTCGACAAAGGCGACTTTGGACGCGTCGGTTTTTATCGCAAACATCGATTCGCCGAAAAACGCCCTGCCGATCATGACGCCGTAGAGTCCGCCCGCGAGCTCATCGCCGTCCCATGCTTCCACGGAGTGGGCCCAGCCGCTTTGATGCAGACGGATATACGCGTCGATCATTTCATCGGTTATCCAGGTTCCGGCATCGCCCTTGCGTTTGGCGTTCGCGCAACCGCGAATTACCGCGTCAAAGGCTTGATTATACGTTACGCGGTAAACACCTTTTCGAAGAGTTTGCCGAAGGGTTTTGGAAACGCGCAGTTCTTCCGGAAATAAGACCAAACGGGGATCGGGTGACCACCACAGGATCGGCTGATCTTCGCTATACCAGGGGAAAATGCCCTGCGAATACGCCAGAACCAGACGCTCGACACTGAGATCGCCACCCACGGCTAATAGGCCGTCGTCTTCAGCATGAGACGGATTGGGGAAAGCGAGTTTTCGGGTCAGACGGTAAATCGGCATGCAAAAGCGTTCAAGCGTCGTAGTCAAAGACGATCTTGCCTTGTCGAAGCGCGGCTTTGACGCTTCCTCCCTTGATCAGCCGCCCGAAAAGAAGCTCTTCGGCGAGCGCGTCTCTGATTTCGGTTGAAATCAAACGGGCAAGCGGTCTTGCGCCGAACTTGTCGTCATAACCATGTTCGGCAAGCCAATCCCTGGCTGCATTTGTGACATCCAGTCTGACCTTTTTGGCGCCAAGCTGCCTGCCCAGATCATCGATAAATTTATCCACTACCTTCTTCATGGTTTCCGGAGCAAGCGGATTAAAAGTCACCATCGCGTCGAGACGATTGCGAAACTCCGGATTGAAGAGCTTTTTGACGGCGTCGGGACCTTTGGACTTAGCGTCATTTCGTCTGTCGCCAAAGCCGATGGTTGCTCTGTCCATTTCTTTTGCCCCGGCGTTGGAGGTCATAATGAGAATCACGTTTCGAAAATCCGCCTTTTTGCCGTTGTTGTCGGTCAGCGTGGCGTAGTCCATCACTTGCAATAAGATGCTGAAAATATCGGGATGCGCTTTTTCGATCTCGTCGAGCAGCACAACCGAATAGGGATGCTTGCGGATCGCGTCGGTGAGCTGTCCTCCCTGATCGAATCCGACATACCCGGGTGGCGCGCCGATCAAACGGGCCACCGCGTGCTTTTCCATGTATTCGCTCATATCGAAACGGATAAAAGACACGCCCAATACTTTGGCCATCTGTTTTGATACCTCGGTTTTACCCACGCCGGTCGGTCCTGTAAAAAGAAATGAACCGATGGGCCGCTCCGGAGCGCCAAGCCCCGCGCGTGAACGTTTGATCGCGGAAACGAGCGTCTCAATGGCTTGATCCTGGCCGAAAACGGCGTTTTTGAGACCCGCTTCAAGGCTTTGCAGTTTTTCCGTATCGGAGGCGGAAACCGTCAGGGATGGAATTCGGGCAATGTGCGCGACGATGCGGCCCACATCCTTCACTCCGATGATGGCCTTCTTCGAACCGCAGGCGGCCAGCTTCTTCGTTGCGCCGGCTTCGTCGATCACATCGATGGCCTTGTCCGGCAGAAACTTGTCGTTGATGTATTTAGCCGAAAGCTCCGCCGCCTGGCGGATGGCCGCTTGGGTATAACGCACACAATGAAACGCTTCATAATACGACTGCAGACCTTTTAGAATGTCAATTGTTTCGGAAACCGTGGGTTCGGAAATGTCGATTTTCTGAAACCGGCGCGACAGCGCCCGGTCCTTGTCGAAGTTGTTTTTGTATTCCTCGTAAGTGGTCGCGCCGATACAACGCAGACGTCCGGAATTGAGCGCGGGTTTGAGCAGATTAGACGCGTCCATTGATCCGCCGCTTGTCGCGCCGGCCCCGACCACCGTGTGAATTTCATCGATAAAAAGAATCACACCGGGAATCTTTTCCAACTCGCGCAACGTGGCCTTGAGCCTGGCTTCGAAATCGCCGCGATACTTTGTGCCCGCCAGAAGCGCGCCCATATCCAGCGCATAGATCGTTGCGGCTTTCAGGGGCTCGGGAACCGATCCTTGTGAAATCTGCAGCGCAAGGCCTTCAGCCAGCGCAGTCTTGCCGACACCCGGCTCCCCGACGAACACAATGTTGTTCTTCCGCCTGCGGCATAAAACCTGGACGGTGCGCTGCAGTTCATCAACTCGTCCGACAAGCGGGTCGATGTCTCCCTGAGCGGCCTTTTCATTTAAATTGACCGCGTAAAGCTTTAGCGGATCTTTTGCGGCGGCCTTTTTTGCTTCATCATCGCCACTGCCCCCCTGCTGTGGAGAGGACTGAAACGGAAAATCTTTCGCGCCCGGATCAGAAACACCATGAGAGATATAATTCAGCACGTCAAGGCGTGTGATGCCTTCCATCTCCAGATAATGCGCGGCAAACGATTCCGGTTCTCCGTAAAGGGCGGCCAGGAGATCGCCGGCTTCGACCTCGGTTTTTTCGGCGGCATGCACATGATGAACCGCGCGTTCGATGACGCGCTGGAATCCCACAGCCGGCTGCGGGTTGACGCGCTTTCCCGCCGGCACAAGAGGAATATGATTGGCATAATACGATTCCACGGCATGTTTGAGACGTTCCACATCCCCGCCGCAGCCGATGATAATGTCGCTTCCCGCGTCATCGTGTAAAAGCGCAAACAGAATATGCTCGGCGGTCAGATATTCATGACGCCGTTTTGTCGCGTCACGAATGATGGCGTCAAGCGCCAGACTGAGTTCTTTGTTGATCATTCTTTCTCCATCGCACATTTAAGCGGAAATTGATGGTTCGCGGCAAGATCGTGAACCGCGGCTATTTTCGTCTCGGCAATTTCACGGGTATAGACTCCGCAAAGACCTGAGCCTTGTTTATGGACATTAAGCATGATTCTTGTCGCCTCGCCCGGCGTTTTATGAAAAATGATTTCCAGCACATGGACAACGAAATCCATAGTGGTGTAATCGTCGTTGAGCAAAAGCACACGGTAAAGCGACGGCTCTTTGGTTTCCAGATGCTCTTTTTCGGCAATCTGCTCACCGAACTTCTCTTTTTCCTGACTCATCACATCCTACTTTCAGTCGATCTGATAGCAAACATAGGCAAGATGCGGCTTTCTGTCAATAGGCCGATGCCCGGCATGAAACAGGTATTGCCGCTGACTATCGTCTCAGGCGCCGAAGTATCAATTCTTCAGTTCAATTCCCGCAAGGGCTTTTTCGACAATGGAAGCGCTTCCCAAAGCGTCTAGCACCATCAGGCCTTCCGTCGTCGCAAAAGCCAGCGCAGCAAGCGGAATTCGCTGTTCTTCGCAATCGACCTTCAGGGTCCGGGCCATCCAGCGGAAAAAATCATCGCAGATTTGTTTTGCAATGGCGGTATAAAACGACTCCCCCTGCGAGGACATGGCGGCCAGTTCAAGCGACAACCTGAGAAAGGGCCTGACCTGAGGCGCCTTCATCATCGAAGCCAGATAGAAAAGAAATTTTTCAAACGGCATTTGCTCGGTTTTCGCACTCTCCAGCAAATGAACAAGCCGCGCGGTGATCACCGTTAGAATCGCCTGCAGCAATTCTTCCTTGTTCGAGAAATAATGCATCAGCATCCGGTCGCTGACGCCGACCGATTTTGCGAGTTTTCGAAGTGTGGCCTCCTGCATCCCGCGCTCAAGCAGGTGATCGGCAGCCATTTCTATAATTATCTGTCGTTTCTCATCGGTTTTATTCATTTTCTTTCCTCTTGACAAAAAGTGTAGCGTTCGCTACATTACAACCGTAACACGTGCTACATTGTATTGTATGGCTGAAATCATGTCAACCCGAAAGGAGATTTTTTATGAAAAGAGCTTTGATCGTCGTGACTTTGCTGGCTTTTACGATTCTGACTGTTATTGCCGTGATCAACGATGGCCTGACCGGCATATTCGGATCGATTTTCAGCTCCTGGGGATCGTTACAAATTTTTGCAGATCTCGTCATTGCTCTTGTTCTGGTAATCATCTGGATGTGGCACGACGCAAAAGCCTCAGGCCGTAACCCGTGGGGTTGGATTATCGCTACGCTGGCCATCGGCGTTTTCTCGCCGCTGGTTTATCTGCTTGTTTATAAAACAAAAACAAAAATTAATTGAAAAGAAGATCCGCCACTGACGCCGTCTTTTTGTTTAAGGTATTTTGGGGGTTAGCGGCTCGCATCTCCCTCCGGGAGATCAGGTTTCCAATTTTTTATATGATTATGACCTGTTTGTCGTCCATGGTCAGAACAAGCCCGTTTTGGCTGGCAATCGGAGAAAGCACCGCTTTTGCAACAATTTTATTTCTGCAGCCTTGTCGACGGCTATATATGCCTCCGATTTTGCAAGTTGTATGGCCTTCCTTCGCCTCAAAGTTTGTTGATCGAAACGGATTTTCACCGTGTTGTTTAATCCTTTTTCGGGAAACTGAACATATCAAAAATACGGATATCCGCGTGAGACGGCAATGATCTGACAGGCAAAAGGCAGGGCATCCGTTTTTGCAGCCTGAAACACGCAACTCTTACGCGACAAGCAGCCCCTCTTTCGTAAAGCCAACCACGGTAATCGACGCGCCGATCTGTATAGCTGTTGAGACAACAACAGGCATTTGGAATCCCCGAAACTTGCCCATCCCTCCTGCCAGAAGTTCGCCATGATCTCCAAGAGTGACTTTGCATTCTCGATCCATGAATGGAACTACCATAACAACACCGGGACCTTTGAGCCCCGCAAAACGTCCAAATCGAAAAAGCGCGATGCGCTGATGTTCACCGACCATACGAATACTGAAGGCCAGCAACACCATAATCAATACCAGAAATATCGTCTCAAGATTTATCATTGCAGCACTCCATCACTTATAGTTCATGCGCTTTTTTCCCATACACGCGTTCATAGGCTGCACAGTATGGACAAACAGCGTCTTCGACATGTTTGACAAACCAGTAAGCTATGCCGCGTTGTTTTTTACGCGCATGATTGCAAACCGGGCATTCCAGGCAACGCTTTGCCATGTTCTTGTCTTTATCGGATAATTTTGGTTCGTCCATGATGACCCCCTTCACGATCATATAGGCGCGAATTTTTTTATTCTTGAAGCCTTTCTTTCGCAAAATGAAAGCATAAAATCAATATCAATTAGAATGATTGTAATCATGAAGGCAAAATGAGAATGAAGACTGCCTGAATCGTCGAACTATTTACAACCACGAAAATGAACTGTAAACTACAGACAACGTTTTGATTTTAACGGAGAAGAATCCATGGCAGGACACAAAAAGAAGCCCGCATCCATCCTGGCCGGAGACACGCCGCTGGGACACAACCCGTTTGGAGGACTCAAAGATCTGGCCGAGAGCAAGACGCTTGCGCCCTCATCCTCTAATGCTATAAGCGCTTCGCCCAAACCACAACAAATCGATCAGGAGCTCTCCGAAGAGCAACTGTTTTCCGAGGCCATGACGGGCGTGTCGCGTCTTGATCAAAACCTTGCCGCCCCGGTTCCCGCGCCCCCCTCTTCCGTCTTGCCGAATGAACAAATGCCGCCTGCAGATGACGACGCTCTTTTGTGTCTGGAGAGGCTTCTTGATCGAGGCGAAGGTTTTGTCGTTTCGGATACGCCGGAATATATGGAAGGTGTGGGCTACAACGTGCGAAAAGACATTGCCGGACGCTTGCATCGCGGCGATTTTTCCATTTCCGACCACATCGATTTGCACGGGATGACGGTTCCGGTGGCGCACGAAGCCTTCGAGTCGTTTCTCAAAGCTTCGTATCTTGGGGGAAAAGGCGCCGTACTTGTGATTCACGGGCGTGGGCTATCGTCTCAAGGTGACGCGGTTTTGAAAAACAAGGTCCGCGAATGGCTGGGACAAAGCTACTGGCGAAGGCGGGTCATGGCGTATGCCAGCGCCCAGTCTCACGACGGAGGCGCGGGCGCGACCTACATTCTGTTGCGCAGCCGTCCTGCCCCAAAGAGAAAATAAACTACAAAACAGGCCGGTCAGAAGTTGGATTTCTCCATTGCTACTTTATTCCCGAAGATCGCGAACGCTCATCACTATGATTGCCCCCCTCCCGGATCATCGCCTGTTTGGCGACATCTTTTGCCTCACGCATCTCCTCGGGCGTGACGAGTATGGCAATCAGCCGGTCAAACACAGGATTCAACACCGCATTAAGCATGCGAAACGCACCGGACTCCTCTTTGAGGGCCAGTTTGTAGAAGCGCATGCAGCCCCGGCAGTCGGGTGTTTTAACCTCATATTGCACCGGGTCAATCCGGAGCATGACAGCCATGGCCTTCATGCCCCATTTGAGCGGTTCGCGCACGAGGCGAAACCAGGGCGCCCGGCGATATGCGGCTTCCACCAGCCGCACCGTACAGCTATTGCAGACAGCTTTTTTCCGCAAAGGGTCTTTCATCTTCAAATCACTCCGGCCATCATCCCCACGCCGACCATCACCAGAAGCACTCCCACCAGAACCTGAACACTCTTGAGGGTGACCTTGTCAATCAGTCGCTTGCCGATAAACGCGCCTCCAAACGCGGCTGCGCAGGCGGCAAGCACCAGAGGCCAAATGTCGCTTACGCTCGAAAAATGCACCCTGTAAAAACCGATGCCGTAAACCATCAGGCGGGTCGTATCCACGATCACGGTGGAAACCGCTCCGGTTCCGATGAAGGCCTCTTTGGTCAGACCCGACTTGATGAGAAAGGCGGATCGCAACGCGCCCTGATTGCCGGAAAGCCCCCCGAAAAAACCGGACAGCAGCCCTCCCACGGACAGATACTTTCGATCCAAACTCAGCGCGTTAAATGCAGGCCAAAGCTCGAGCAAGGCGAACCCCACGATCAGAAAACCGATGACCAGTTTCAAAAGCGTCACGTCCATCGTCCTGCCGGCAAGGCTATATGTGAATAACGGTGATCCGGATGCAAAGACGTGAAGCATGCCCGCTCCGATAAAAGCGGCCAGGGCTGCCGGAAGCGCGAACCGCAAAACCACGCTCCAGTTTGCATTTCTTCCCACCAGGCCGACTTTAAAGAGGTTATTGGCCAGATGCACAACCGCTGTGGCGGCAATCGCCACCGGCAGCGGGAAAAACAAAGCGAACGCCGGCATCAGAACCGTTCCCAGACCAAAACCCGAAAACAGCGTCAGACCCGAAGCCACGAGCGCAATCACACAAACCACGAGATATTCCACTTTCTGTGAACCTTCCCCGGTTAAGGATGTCTCATCCATCCATTCCCGAACTTTTAATCGATTTGGCAAACGCCATTTGGCACGCTTTGGTCAGCGGGCGGAGCTTTTTCACGTTCCCATCCGCCGCCTCTTTGTGCGACACGAATGACCCTTCGCGCGCCAGGATGTATTCAAAGGGAAACAGGGCTCCGGGGCTCAACACATAGCCGTCTGCGGCCGGCACCCGAATCATGTCCGGGCCAAACACCCGCGCAAGACCATCATGATGCAGACAAGCGGATGAAGTCCGTAAAAAACGTCCGGTTATATTGAGGTCATTCGTTATCGGCATGTGAAGTATTAAATCTCTTCTCGTCCAATGTCAATGCCGGCCGGTTGTCGATTAAAACGCATTTCCGTTTTTTCTTGACAATAACTCCGTTCTCCAATATTGAGCACAAATCCGGTCGGGAAAAATATGACTTTTGTTTTTCCCGAAGGGATCCATCATAAAGTCTGAGCGTTTTATCGGGCCCCGGCTGTCTGGGAACGAAAGAAAAGTAAGGCTTGAATCCGTGAATATTCACGGATTCAAGCCTTTTTTTATTACCTGAAAGGAGATTTCATGATTGACAAACTGATATTACCCGGCGAGATCGTCGCATTGCTTGCCAAAGCCCCGCGTGTGGCTTTTGCAGGCAGCATTTCAGAGCTTGAAGATCTGGCCTGCGGCGGTAAAGGCGTGCAAGCCTATGATGTCTGCTACACGCTTCCCGACGGAAGAACCCTTCACGAAGCGTCCGTTGTCCGGGTTAAAAACGGCATCAGCGCCAATTACAGCGATCCCTACATGAGACGAAGAGACCCGGACTGCATGGTCATTGCGGATGGCGGACGGACCGACAAACCTCTTTTTGCCGAGCGATTCGGTTATGACTTCGCTCCCCTCCGCCTCGAAACATTTCAATGGCTTGCGCAGCAACCCCTGGCTGTTTTCGCCTTTGATATGGGCCGCCCCGGGGCCGGCGCCACGGCGCTGGCCATATGCCCCGCCAACGCCGGATTCTTCGCTTTCGGCCTGGGCCTTCTCCAGGGTGTCCTGGATCTTGACGCCCTGGACAAGCCTTACCGTCCATCGACCATTTTATTTATCGCGCCTCCTTTCCGCCACACCCATTTTCAGGGCAAGCAGGTCGTCGTCCATCACAGAGTGGATACACATGAGATTTTTTCTTATAACCTGTACCCGGGTCCCAGCGCCAAAAAGGGCGTTTATGGCGCTTTGATCAACGTCGGAGCCAATCAGGGATGGGTAACGGCCCATTGCTCTGCCGTCCAGGTGGTCACGCCTTACGATAACATCGTGACCTTCATGCATGAAGGAGCCAGCGGCGGCGGAAAAAGTGAAATGCTCCAGCAACCGCACCGCCTCCCCGACGGGCGACTGCCCATCGGCAAAAACATTCTTTCGGGAGAAGAAAGACACATTGAAATTCAGCGCACCTGCGAGCTCCATCCCGTCTGTGACGATATGGGCCTTTGCCATCCCGATTTCCAGGAAGACAACGGCAAGCTTTTTCTGACGGACGCCGAAGATGGATGGTTCATTCGCGTCAATCATATCAAGAGTTATGGAACGGATCACGACATTGAAAAACTCTCGATTCATCCCGGCCGATCATTGCTGTTTCTGAATATTGACGCGGCGCCGGGTGCCACGGCTCTGATCTGGGAACACATTTCCGACGCGCCGGGCATTCCCTGCCCCAATCCGCGCGTGATCATTCCACGCAGCATCGTTCCCAACGCGGTGTACGACAAGGTCGCCGTGGATATCCGATCGTTCGGCGTGCGAACGCCTCCCTGCACGGCCGAGCAACCCAGTTACGGTATTCTCGGGCTTTTTCATGTTCTGCCTGCATCCCTTGCCTGGTTGTGGCGTTTGGTCGCGCCGCGCGGATATTCCAACCCCAGCATCGTCGGCGGTGACGAACTGGAAAGCGAAGGCGTCGGCAGTTACTGGCCTTTCGCCACAGGACGCCGTGTAGATCAGGCCAATCTCCTTTTGCGCCAGTTTCAACAAACCTTGAAAACGCGCTACATCTTGATTCCCAATCAGCATGTGGGGGCGTGGGAAACCGGATTCACACCTCAATGGCTGGCGCGCGATTACCTGGCCAGGCGGGGTCACGCCCGCTTTTTGAGCGACCAGCTCGCTCCCGCGCGCTCCCCGCTTCTCGGATACGCGCTCAAAAGCATGCGGATTGAAGGCGCGCTGATTCCGCCATGGCTTTTGCAAGTTGATTTGCAGCCCGAAGTCGGCCCGGCCGCTTACGATGAAGGCGCGCGCCGGCTGCGCCAATTCTTTCATGAACAGCTCGCAACCTTTCTCGAACCGGACCTGGACGCGATCGGCCGCCAAATCATCGAATGCTGTCTCTCGGACGGGAGCGTCTATGATTACGAACAACTTCTCGGACTGTCTGATGGATAACCGCAAGCCGGCGATCTTCTTGGATCGCGACGCCATCATGGATATGGAAGAGTCATTCAGCGGCAAAGATCCGGTCCGGCTTGATGCCGACACAATTGCATCCTTGGAAATCCTGAGCCGGCATTATGACCTCTTCGGACTCGTCCATGAATCCGGCATCCCGGACGATCGGTCACCATCCCGTCATATTGGCGGAGTCAACCTGTCAGCCGACAATCCATTAAGGACAAAGTCCATTCAAATCAAAACGGGGTTTGTCTGCTCCCATCGCGACAAAAAATCATGCGACTGCCTGAGCCCCAACTCCATTTTTCTACGGGAAGCAGCCTCGCGTTACGACATCGATTTATCTCAATCCTTCATGATCGGCAATCATCCCGACACCGTCCGCTGCGGCGAATCTCTCGGTGTGTTCGGACTGTATCTCTTAAGCGGCGAAGGCGCCCGCCATCTGACCAACCTTCCCTCAGATCGCCTTGTCTTTCATTCTCTTTCGGATGCCGCCCACTGGATCGGCAAACATCCAAAACCTGCCTTGCAACTTGAGGATTCCGTTCGGCGCGCAGCAGCTGTTGTCAAAAAAGGGGGGCTTGTGGCCTTTCCCACCGAAACCGTTTACGGATTAGGCGCGGACACGTTCAACACGAAAGCCATTGCAAAGATCTTTGAATCCAAGGGCCGTCCGCTATACAACCCGCTGATCGTCCACATTGCAGACATTGAACAACTCGCTTCCTTGGCGGCCGATATTCCGGATGCCGCTTGGCCGCTCATCAACCGGTTCTGGCCCGGCCCCCTCACACTCATTTTTAACAAAAAGCATACCGTCCCGGACATTGTCACCGCCGGCCTTTCCACCGTGGCGGTGCGCATGCCTGCCAACCCGCTTGCCGCCGGACTCATTCGTCTGTCGGAAACCCCCATTGCGGCGCCCAGCGCCAATCTTTTCGGACGCACCAGCGCCACGTCGGCGGCACATGTCATGACGCAATTGCAAAACCTTTGCGATGCCGTGATCGACGGAGGCGCGTGTCGGATCGGTCTCGAATCCACCGTTTTGTCCCTCACCGACGATATTCCGCGCCTCCTGCGCCCCGGGGCCGTCTCACCCAGCGACATCAAGCGGCTTGCGGGCCCGATTGCAATTTCATCGGCTCTGAACGATCAGGAAAAGCCGCGTGAAAGTCCCGGGATGCTGTCTTCTCATTACGCAACGAAAACCCCGTTATACCTGGTCGACAGATTCGATGGCTTTTCCAACAGACCCGATATCGGAGCGCTTCTTTTTTCGCCGGCGAAACAGGCGCTTAAAGGCCCGGTCGAGATTCTCAGTTTGTCGGGCGATCTGAACGAGGCGGCGGCCAACCTTTATGCGGCCATGCGCAGACTCGATGCCATCGGTCTTGCCGCCATTATTGCCATACCTCCGGAAGAATCCGGCATTGGAATCGCCATTAATGATCGCCTTCGGAAGGCCGCCTGCAAAGGAGGTTTCCAATCGACAAATTCTGCAAATAGCTCTGCTGGAAGGAGATTCTCATGAATTGGGCTGCGACTCCGCTTGATTCCTCACCGATCAGGGTGAAAAAAGCAAACGCTTATGGTGTGGACTACCAATGGATTTCCGTTGAAAACTCGGGAGATCTTTTCGTCACGCAACTTGGGGAACCCTGGCTGGATTGGCTTCACCCTGAATCCTGGTATGATCATGACCGGTACCGGCTTGACGGCCAACGCCAATCGGCCGGAATCGGGACCGTTTACCGTGTTGCGGTTTACCGCAACCATCGCCTGCTAAATCTTGTCGTCAAATTCAGCCGCCTGGGACAAAAGACCCTGCACTATACCGCGAGTTGTCCTCCGGACGGCATGTCCTGCAGCTCATTGGCCGCGCTGCATATCAATAATCCATTTGAGGAATTCGGTCTCTTATTTCAACTGCGTCGTCGCGCGTCACTTCGGGGCGCAACATCGCTTCTCACCAAAAGACCGCTGGCCATTTTTTCACCCGAGCGCCGATGGCCACCCGACCAGCTCGACCGCTCAAGCTGGCGCTTTGAACGCTGCCGCGAGTCACTGGCCCGCGACCAGCGCAATATCTCCGGCGACTCCCGCATCGATCTGGACATCTCCCGCGAATACATTCTGATTTTTCAATGGGTCACCGGCGAAAATGCATGGGATCTTCATTGCCAGGGGGTCTTGACGCATGAACAGGTAAATGAAATCACACTGCGAGTTCAAAACGATCTCGCACAAGCATCGTTTCGTGTGCCGGACCACAAACCGCAGCACATCATTCTCCGCCGGAAAAAAGACGGTTTGCTCTCATACAGGGGAAAGCCGGCCTATGCGCTGGTCGATTTTGAAATGCTGGAATTCCGAGGGGATTTGTTATAGCATCCGAGCGATTCTACAAAACGCAGACAGGATGATTTATGAAAACCAAAGGGCAAATCGAATCGGAGATATGCGAGGCTGTGACCAAATTTGAGAAAGACTATATGGGCCGAGGCCCGCTGGAAACGAAAGCATACATGATTGAAGATATGGTGCTTGTCCGGTTGAAAAAGGTGCTCACGCCGGCTGAACTGCGCCTGGCAACGCATACCGACCGTAAGGATGGACGCGAGTTGATCAAGCGCGTGCGCATCACCCTGATGGAGCAAGGTCGGCCCCTTTTGGAAAACGCCCTGGAAAAGATTCTTGGGGTAAAAATCATCAGTCTGCACACCGACATCAGCACCGCAACGGGAGAGCGGATCATTCTCTTTACATTGGAACAACCGCCTGATTTTCCGGAGAAAACAAAAACTCAGCCGACGTAGTTCAGATTTAGCCTGATGTCCCATATCCGGCGACTTTTATCTTGACAAAACTTCGCGGCTTAGATAGCTTGCACGAAGTCAGTTCAACGGGGGTTTGATTAAGCCGCCTTCGAAATGGCAGACCCACAGCCTGAGAGTTTAAACGGGGTCTTTGCTTCACACGCAAAGAGATCGGAAAAAATGTCTGGCCAGGAATGATCGGTTGATCAGTCCTGGCTTTTTTTCTTTGCCTGAATGCATAGGCAAAGGATGCGGCAATAAATGAACGCTCGTTTGCCCATATTCCGGGCATCGTGTTCGGGTAAGGTAGGAATATTTTGATAGAACAACTCATCAGCAAACACTGGCATCACTGCCCGGCCGACGAAGTGGCAACGCTGCTGGGCAGCAACACGACCAAAGGCCTGTCCCTGTTTGAGGCCAAACATCGTTTGGATAAATTCGGTCCCAACAGGGTCAGCGCCAAAAAACAAAAAAGCCGCATCGTGCAGTTTCTGCAGCAGTTTAACCAGCCGCTGGTTTATATTCTCCTTCTGGCCGGCCTCATCACGCTGTTTCTTCGCGAATGGGTCGATTCCTCCGTGATTTTCGGCGTGGTGATGCTCAATGCTATCATCGGCTATGTCCAGGAAGCCAAAGCCGAGCGGGCCATTGAATCGCTCAAACAGATGATGACCACCCAGGCCAACGTGCTTCGAGACGGAAAATGGATCTCCTGCGACTCGACGCAGCTGGTCGTCGGAGACATCATCAAACTCCAGTCCGGCGACAAAGTTCCGGCCGACGCAAGGTTGTTCAACTGCCGCGAACTCCAAGTTGACGAGTCCGCCCTGACCGGTGAATCCGTCCCGGTTCTCAAAAAAACGGACACGCTCCCGCCGGAAACTGTTCTCGCCGACCGGCATAACATGGTGTATGCGGGCACGCTGGTGACTTACGGACAGGCCCAGGCGCTTATCGTCAGCACCGGGGACAAAACGGAAATCGGCCGAATCTCCGAAATGCTGGCTTCCGCAGCGGATCTCGCCACGCCGCTCACCAAAAAAATTGCGGCCTTCAGCAAGGTTCTCCTGATCGTTATTCTGGCGCTGGCTGCCGTAACCTTCGCCGTCGGCATGATCCGCGGCGAAACGGCAATCGACATGTTCATGGCCGCCGTCGCTCTGGCCGTGGGCGCTATTCCGGAAGGACTGCCTGCCGCCGTGACCATCACACTGGCCATCGGCGTCAACCGCCTGGCCAGAAAAAAAGCCATCATCCGGAAACTGCCCGCCGTGGAAACGCTGGGCAGCACGACCGTGATCTGCTCGGATAAAACGGGAACCCTCACAGAAAACCAGATGACCGTGCGCAAGGTCTATGCGGGCGACTCGGTTTACAGCGTTGAAGGCAACGGTTATGCCCCCACAGGCGATATTCTTTCCGGAAAGGCGCCGTTAAATACGCTTCCCGCCGCGCTTTACGAAACACTTTTGGCCGGTCTTTTGTGCAACGATTCGCGCCTGGTGAACACCGGGAATCTCTGGAGAGTGGAAGGCGATCCGACGGAAGGCGCTCTGCTTTCCGCCGCAGGCAAGGCGAGGTTTGACAGCCATACCATTCACGCAACGCTGCCTCGTGTGGATGTCGTGCCTTTTGAGTCCGAGCGGCAGTTCATGGCAACATTGCATCACTCGGCAAGCGGCAAAAACGTCATATACGTGAAAGGCGCCCTTGAAAAGGTTTTGGCGGCCTGTTCCGACGCCATGGCGTCGGACGGCGACACCGTTTCCATCGACAGGACCGCCCTTCTTTCGGAAGCAAACCGGCTTGCCTCCGAAGGCCTGCGCGTGCTGATTTTTGCCCGCAAGATCTGCGCAAAGGACCGTATTGAAACCGAAGATTGCCTCTCCGGTCTGACGTTTTTAGGTCTGCAGGGCATGATCGATCCGCCGCGCAAGGAAGCCATCCGCGCCGTCATCGTCTGCCGCGAAGCAGGCGTTCAAGTGAAGATGATTACCGGCGATCACGCCGCGACCGCCTCCGAAATCGCCCGGCAGCTGGGCATCGGCATACATACCGATGTCCCTAATCAGAGACCCGCCGCGATGACCGGCGCCGAACTCGAAGCGCTGACGGATGAAGAACTGATTCAAGCCGCCGAAAGCACCAGCGTCTTTGCCCGCGTGGCGCCGGAACAAAAACTGCGCCTCGTGGAGGCGCTTCAATCGCGTAATCATATCGTGGCGATGACCGGCGACGGCGTCAATGATGCGCCTGCGCTGAAGCAGGCCAATATCGGCGTGGCCATGGGCATCACCGGCACGGATGTGTCCAAAGAGGCTGCGGATATGGTGCTCACCGACGATAATTTCGCCTCCATTACAGCCGCCGTAGAGGAGGGGCGCCGGATATTCGACAACCTGGTCAAGTTCATTGCCTGGACGTTGCCAACCAACGGCGGCCAGGGGCTGGTCATCCTCGCCTCTATTTTCAGCGGCACAACGCTTCCCATCCTGCCGGTGCAAATCCTCTGGATCAACATGACTACGGCCGTTTTTCTGGGGTTGATGCTGGCTTTTGAGCCGGGCGAAACGGACACGATGAAATATCCGCCGCGGCATCCGGCGAGTCCGATCCTGTCAGGCGTTGTCGTCGGCCGGATTGCGCTCGTTTCCGTGCTGCTGCTGATTGCGGTATTTTCCGTCTTTGCCTGGCAGAAAGCCAATGGGTATTCCCTGGAAGTCGCGCGAACAGTGGCGGTCAACATTTTGGTCATGGCCAGTATGGCTTATCTTTTCAACTCCCGGTCTTTGACCAAGTCCATGTTTCGACTGGGCGTGTTTACGAATCCCTGGTTGCTTCTGGGCTGCGGCCTGATGATTATTTTGCAGGTTCTGTTTACATACGCGCCTTTCATGAACCGTCTTTTTTCCAGTGCGCCGATATCCGGGCAGGACTGGATCATCGTCATCTTCGTCTCTCTGGCGGTTTACGCCATTATTGGAACGGAGAAGTGGCTGCGTCAGCGCATGTCCGCACGCCGGGATAAAAAATTCAGCCTGAAATGTTAGTGGACCGAAGGCTATTTCGGCCAGTTGAAACAAACCAAAAAACAACCCTAAGGAGGTATTGCCGTGATTCCTAGTGAAAAAGAAGAAGAACATTTTGCGCGTCTGGAGTATGAAAAAAAGCAGAAAATCGAACGTGAAAAACATGAAAAACTAAAAGCTGAAGAACGCCAGAAAATAAAGGCGATGCACTTCATGCGTTGTCCGAAATGCGGCATGGAGCTCATTGAGATTGACTACAAAGACATCAAAATCGATAAATGCTCCGAATGCGAGGGCGTCTGGCTCGACGCCGGAGAAATGGAGTCTGTCGCCAAAATGGAAAAATCGGGTCTCGATAAACTGTTTTCCGTTTTCAAGAAGTAACGGCGGATTTCGGTCCATCGACACGAAAAGAGCCCCCATGCGAGTAAAGGCTATTGACCCTTTTAAGGTGGATAGAAAAGGAGGAAATTCCAATCATGAATTGTCCGGTATGTAATATAGCATTGACGATGTCGGAACGACAGGGAGTGGAAATCGATTACTGTTCGAAATGCCGCGGCGTCTGGCTGGATCGCGGCGAATTGGATAAGATCATCGAGCGTGCATCGGCTGAAATGACGTCCCGCCCACCCAAACACGAGCGCCAGGAGGAGCGGCACGAACATCATTATGACAAAAATCGCGACCGCTACTACGGACAATACTATAAAAAGAAAAAATCGTTTCTTCATGAGCTGTTCGACTGATGAAATTGATCTTGACATAGAAGTTAATATTTTGTAGTTTGCCATGCATTAAAAGCTGAGTTTTCGGTTGCTTGACAACAATACCTTCCGGGAAAGCGGCTTTAACATAAACGCCTGAGAGTTTGAGCGGACCCTTTCTTCAAAACAAGGGTGCGAAAGAAAAGTAAGGCCGGGAGAAATCTTGTTGAAGATTTCTCCCGGCCTTTTTTATTCCCGAAAGGATACACGCAATGACAAAGACGTACCAGTTTATCCGCCAGGGCAAGGTGCGCGATGTCTATGCGGCGCCAGAGCCTGATCAGCTTCTGATTGTGGCCAGCGACCGGATATCGGCCTTCGACCATGTTTTGCCCAATACGATTCCGGAAAAAGGCCGGATATTAACAAAGCTCTCTAATTTCTGGTTTGAAAAGACAAGGCATGTCATTGACAACCATCTGGTGAGCACCGAGCCACTGATTGATTCTTGGGTCGACACGCAGCGCTGGAGCCAAAGTGATCTGCAAGGCCGCAGCGTGCTGGTTAAAAAAGCACAACCGCTTAAAATTGAAGCGATCGTCCGGGGGTATCTGGCCGGCTCCGGCTGGAAAGATTATCAAAAAACAGGCAATGTCTGCGGCATCGCCCTTCCGAAGGGTCTCATCGAAGGCGCAAAATTGCCGCAGGCCATCTTTACCCCCTCGACCAAGGCCGACGCCGGTGCGCACGACGAAAACATTTCATTTGCCGATGCCGAAAATATCGTCGGATCGGATATGGCCCGACAGGTCCGGGACGTCTCCCTGGAGCTATACAATTTTGCCGAAGCCTACGCCAGACAGCGCGGCATCATCATCGCCGACACGAAATTCGAATTCGGCCTGGCCGATGGAGGACTGATTCTGATCGATGAGCTTTTCACACCCGACTCGTCACGCTTTTGGCCGGTCAGCTCTTACCGCCCCGGATCGTCTCCACCCAGCTTCGACAAGCAGTTCATCCGCGATTACCTGGAATCGACGACCTGGAACAAAAAACCTCCGGCGCCGTCATTGCCTGAGCAAATCATTTTAAAGACGGCTGAGAAATATCAAGAAGCGTTCCAGCGATTGACAAAAGACAGATAGAGCCAAAGGAGGTCACAACATGACACAACAATCCAACCAGACAACACCTCTTGTCGCCATTGTGATGGGCAGTTCCTCGGACTACGATGTGATGAAAGGCGCCGCCTCCACACTGAAAGAATTCGGCATTCCTCATGAGGTTCGTGTGATCTCGGCTCACCGGACGCCGGATGTCGCGCACGAATTCTCGCGCACGGCGAAACAACGCGGACTCAAGGTGATTCTTGCCGCAGCAGGGAAATCCGCCCATCTGGCCGGCGTTTTGGCCGCTTCCACCATCCTCCCGGTGATCGGCGTACCGATGAAAACATCCGACCTCGGCGGGCTCGATTCCCTGCTGTCCATGGTTCAGATGCCGGCCGGCATTCCGGTGGGCACGGTCGCCATCGGCGAAGCAGGATCGAAAAACGCTGCCTTGCTTGCCGTGGCGATTCTCGGCCTGTCCGATCCGTCGCTTGCGGAGAAACTCGAACAATACAGAACCCGGATGGCGGATGACGTCAGAAAAGCAGACGCAAATATTCAAAACGAGCAGGTCTGATGCGTTGCACCGGTTTTTGATTTTTCAAAGACCCTTTTGATGCAACCGGGAAAGAAGTGACGATGAAAGACTACAATATCGAAACACGGGAGATGCTCGACAAGCTGCGTGAAGAAGCCTTTGAGGCGGGCGGCCTGGAGAAGAAAGAATTTCAGCATTCCCTGGGAAAACTCACCGCGCGCGAGCGGATCGATCTTTTACTCGATGAGGATTCTTTTGAGGAATTCGACGTTTTGAAAAAAGGACGAGGCGGCCCCACCGGTGACGAAAAAAGCTTTGCCGGCGACGGCGTGGTCACAGGCCATGGTCTGATCGACGGCCGCCAGGTTTTTATTTTCAGTCAGGACTTCACCGTCGTGGGCGGATCGCTGGGCGAGGCGCACTCACAGAAGATCTGCAAGGTGATGGACATGGCCGTCAAGGTGGGCGTGCCGCTCATTGGGCTGAACGACTCCGGCGGCGCGCGGGTGCAGGAAGGCGTGGATGCTCTGGCCGCTTACGGCGAAATCTTTCACCGCAATGTCCGCGCCAGCGGCGTGGTGCCGCAAATCTCCTGCATCATGGGGCCCTGCGCGGGCGGCGCGGTTTACAGCCCGTCCATGACCGATTTTGTTTTCATGGTTCGGGAATCGTCCTTCATGTTCGTCACCGGCCCGAAAATCGTCAAGACCGTCACGCATCAGGACATCACGTCCGAAGAACTCGGCGGCGCGGGCATGCATGCGCAAACGAGCGGCGTCGCCCATTTCATCGCCGATAACGACATTCTGTGTCTGCGCGACGTCCGCAGACTCTTCAGCTATCTGCCGTCAAACCGCACGCAGATGCCCCCGTATCTGGATTTGCTCGATCCGGCCGATCGCGTTGATCCGTCACTCGATTATCTGGTGCCGGATAATCCGCAGGAAACCTACGACATGAACACGCTCATCTACAGCATTCTCGACGGCGCGGAGTTCATGGAGGTTTCCGCGGGCTTCGCTCGAAACATCATCTGCGGCTTCGGACGCCTGGGCGGCCGGACCGTGGGGCTGGTGGCCAATCAACCGGCTGTGCTGGCGGGTGTGCTCGACAATGACGCGTCCGTCAAGGCGGGACGGTTCGTGCGCTTTTGCGATGCGTTCAATATTCCGCTGGTCACGCTGGTGGATGTTCCGGGATTCATGCCCGGCCCTCAGCAGGAACATGGCGGCATCATCCGCCATGGCGCGAAACTGCTTTACGCCTTTACGGAGGCCACCGTGCCCCGGATCACCGTCATTGTCCGCAAGGCCTATGGCGGTGCGTATCTGGTCATGAATTCCAAACATATCCATGCGGACGTCAACTATGCCTGGCCGACGGCGGAAATCGCCGTGATGGGACCCAAAGGCGCATCGGAGTTAATCTACCGTCGGGAAATACAGGCTGCGACCGACCCGGAGGAGATGCTTGCCGAAAAAATGTCCGAATACAGGAAACACTTTGTCAATCCGTTCTGGGCAGCCAGACGCGGGTATCTCGATGATGTCATTTATCCGCGGGATACACGGCGTCATCTGATCCGCGCCCTGAGCATGCTGGAAGGCAAAACCGTCGGCGGTCCGAAACGCAAACATGGAAACATTCCTTTGTGAGGCCGGATGATGATTGATAAAATTCTCATTGCCAATCGCGGAGAAATTGCTTGCCGCATCATCCGCGCCTGCAAAAAGCTTCAAATCGCCACGGTCGCGGTGTATTCCGACGCGGACAAAAACAGCCTGCACAAACAGCTGGCGGACGAAGCCGTTTATATCGGTAAAGCGGCGGTGGTGGACTCCTATCTCCATGCGGGCAAGATCATTGAAGCGGCCCTCTCCACCGGCTGTCAGGCCATCCATCCGGGTTACGGGTTTTTATCCGAAAACGCGGCCTTTGCCCGACAGATTACATCCTCCGGTCTCATTTTCATCGGCCCGCCGGCCGAGATCATCGCGTTGATGGGCGATAAAATCGCCGCCAAGGAACTGGCCATTTCCGCCGGCCTCCCCGTCATTCCGGGGCATATGGAAGCGCTCGCCAACGAAGACGAAGCGCTTGCCGTCGCGCAGTCCATCGGCTTTCCCGTCTTGTTCAAACCGGCCGCGGGCGGCGGCGGAAAAGGCATGCGCGTCGTAAAAGCGGCAGGCGATGTCGAAGCGGCCTTTGGCGCCTGCCGTCAGGAAACGCGCAAGGCCTTCGGAGACGCCCGGATTTTTGTCGAGCGCTACATCGAATCCCCCCGCCATATTGAAGTTCAGATTCTGGCCGACGCCCATGGAAACATCGTTCATCTTGGTGAACGCGAGTGCTCCATTCAACGCAGGCATCAGAAAATTATTGAAGAGAGCCCCTCGCCCGTGCTTTCCGACGCTCAGAGATCGGCCATCTGCAAGGCCGCCTGCGATCTGGCCTCAAAGGCGGGCTACGTCAACGCGGGAACCGTCGAATTTATCTACGATCACAACGGAGCGTTCTATTTTCTGGAAATGAACACGCGTCTTCAGGTCGAACACCCGGTGACTGAAGCCGTCACGGGCCTGGACCTGGTTGAGCAGCAGATTCGCATCGCTTCGCTTGAGCCCCTGTCCTTTTCACAAGACGATATTATCCGGACAAGCTGGGCCATGGAAGCGCGCATCTGCGCGGAGGACCCGCAGCGCGCCTTTCTTCCCGCCACCGGAATGATCACGAGATACGCCGAACCGCGCGGCGAAACTGTCCGCGTGGACAGCGGCATTCAGATGGGATCGAAAATCGGCATTCACTATGATTCACTCCTTGCGAAGGTCATCGCTAGGGGAAAGACGCGCGACGAGGCGCGCGCGTTGCTTATGGAGGCGTTAAACGGCTATCACATTGAAGGCGTCGTCACGAATCTGGATTTCGTCAATTCCATTTTGTGTCAGCCGGCTTTCATCCGTGGAGAGCTCTCGACAAATTTTCTTGAAGATCATTATGACGGCGCCGCTTCTAAATACCCACCGGACCCCGAAGCGCTTTCGCTCACGGCGCTGGCCGCGACGCTCATTTACCATGTGCGCACGATCGCCGTTCGAAAATCCATCCACCCGCCGGATACAGACTTCGGCACGTCGCGTCCGCGGCCCAATACCAGTCGTTATAAAGTGAAATCCGAAGACGACGTTTTTGACATTCGCCTGACCGGAACGCTCAAAGACAACCACTGGATTTTTTCAGTCAACGGACGCAACTACGATGTTGAAGCGCCGCCTTTTGAACTGTACCGCCGAAGACTCAAACTCGACATTGACGGCCGCACGCGCAGATTTCGTATCGTCGTTGAGCCCCCCTGTCTGCGTGTCGCATTCAACGGGATGACCCGACTGTTTGACGTTCTGACGCCTCGGGAATATTTTCTGATGCATTTCATGCCTTGCAGAACCGCAAAGATACCGGACAATCAATTGATTTGTCCCATGCCGGGCATGGTGGTGGATGTTCTGGTGGGAGCCGGTGAGCGGGTTTATCGGGGACAAAACCTGATCCTTCTGGAATCGATGAAACTCGAAAGCGGCGTGCCGTCTCCCATTGACGCCACCGTTTCGGACATCCGCGTGAAACCGGGACAAACGGTCGAAGCGGGAAGCATCCTGATGACTTTCTCGAAATGAGGTGATTGCCTTGACCCATCCACTCCTTTCTGCGCAAACCGGCCAAAAAGCGCTACTTCTGGGCAATGAAGCCATCGCGCGTGGCGCGCTCGAGGCGGGTGTGGCGTTCGCCAGCGCGTATCCCGGCACGCCTTCGTCGGAAATCGCCCTGCAGTTTTTTCAAATCGCCAGGGAAACCGACCTGTATTTCGAATACAGCGCCAATGAGAAGGTCTCGCTCGAAGTCGCGGCGGGCGCCGCCATGTGCGGCCTTCGCGCCATCGTCAGCATGAAACATGTCGGTCTGAATGTCGCCTCGGATGCCCTGATGACTCTCGCCTACACCGGCATTCCGGGCGCGCTGGTCGTGGCGGTTGCCGACGACCCCTTCATGTATTCCAGCCAGAACGAGCAGGACAGCCGCTATTACGCGAAGCTCGCTTCGCTTCCTGTGCTGGAGCCTTCATCGGTTGCCGAAGCCAAAGACATGGCGCGCTATGCCTTTGACCTGTCCGAGATGCTGAAGCTGCCTGTGATTCTTCGCACCACAACCCGCATCAATCACGCAAGCGGTGTGGTGGAGTTCGGTCATCTGAGAGCCCGCAACACGGCCGGGTCCTTCCAAAAAGCCCCCTTTTCGTATGTCTGTATTCCGTCCGTTTCGCGCACGCTTCACCCGCTCCTGCTCAAACGCATGGCGCAGGCCGAAAACATCGCGGAAGAAAGCCGTTGGAATATCATCGAAGGAGAGGGTCCCTGGGGTGTGGCCTGCAACGGCGCAAGCTACGGGTATGTATCCGATGCGATTGCCGAGGGCGGCTTCAAAAACCGTTTTCGAATTCTGCGATTGGGCATGTCTTACCCCATCTCGGAAAAACGCGTTTTACAGTTTCTTTCAGGCCTGGAAAAAGTTCTGGTCGTCGAGGAAGGCGAACCCTTCATGGAGGAAGCGATCCGCTGTGTCGCCCAGCAGGCGGGACTGACGACGCCGATTGCCGGCAAGCGAACGGATCTTTTTTCACGCCTGTATGAGTTCGATCCGGCTATCGTCAAAAACGCCCTGAATCATTATTTCGGGCTTGCGCTTGCGATTGCTAAGCCCATCGGAACGCAGGGCCTGCCCCCGCTTCCGGACAGACCACCGAATCTGTGCCCCGGTTGCCCGCATCGCGGCGCTTACACGGCCATTCGCGAGGTTCTGGGCGATTCGGCCATCTACCCGACCGATATCGGCTGCTACACGCTGGGTCTGCACGCGCCTTTGAACATGGGCGATTTTCTGATCGCCATGGGCGCGGGCGTAGGATCGGCCGGCGGTTTTGCCAAAGCCACCGGACGCAAGGTGGTCGCCTTCATCGGCGATTCCACGTTTTTCCACAGCGGCCTGTCGCCGCTGGCGAACGCCGTGTATAATCGGCACGATTTTCTGCTGGTCATTCTGGACAACGGCACGACGGGCATGACCGGCCACCAGCCCCACCCGGGCGTCGATGTCTCGCATTTGAACATCGAGCGCTCTCCCATTGATATGGAGTCCGTTGTCCGCGGCCTGGGCGTCCAAAACGTCTTCACGGTCAATCCGCTGCATTTCCGAAAAACGGTTGACGCCGTGAAACAGGCGTCCGCCTGCACCGGACCATCCGTCCTGATCGCCAAAGCCTTGTGCCCGCTTTACGCAAAAACGCTCCCCGGACAGAAACCCAAAACGCCTTACGTCGTCCGGCATGACCGCTGTAAAGATCACCGCGTATGCGTGGACAAGACCGGCTGTCCGGCTTTCTCGGTCACATCCGCGGGCGTCGAAATCGACGCGCTGCGCTGCGCCGGTTGTTCGCTTTGCGCCCAGTTGTGTCCGGAAAAAGCCATTGCGCCTCTTGCCAGGGAGATCAAGACACCATGAAGACGCTTCGCGTGATGATTGTCGCGGTAGGCGGCCAGGGCAACATTCTGGCCGCAAAACTTCTGGGCGAAGCGGGACTGTCCCGCGGCCTGGATGTTCGCATGTCCGAATTTCACGGCATGGCCCAGCGCGGCGGCGTGGTGGAATCCATGGTGCTTCTGGGAGACGGCAAAGGCTATTGTATCGCTAACGGCGAGGCGGATTTTCTGGTCGGGTTTGAACCCTGCGAGACGCTTCGCGCCGCGGGCAAGTGTTCGCCGAAAACCATTGTGATCACCAATACCGCTCCCGTGCCGCCTTTCACCGTTTCGCTCGGCGGATCCCCTTATCCCGATGTTCAGGGCGCTTTAACGGCGCTTGCACCGCGCGTCGGGAAGCTCGTTTCTTTTGACGCGACGGCGCTGGCACAAGAGGCGGGATCGGCCGTGTCTGTCAATATCGTGATGATGGGCGCGCTCGTCGCGCATCTTGCCCCCCACCTGCAAAAAGAAGATTTTTTAAACGCGATTCGTGAAAAAACAAAGCCCGCGTTGATCGATGTCAACCTTCGCGCTTTTGAAGCGGGGGTTTTCGCCGTTGATCAGACCACGGCCAGAACCGGAGGCTTCAAATGATCGGATCTTCGCCGAACCATAGTCTTCCTGCTCTCTTGGCGCTTGAAGACGGAAGCGTATTTCGCTGCCGGTCTTTTACCGGCCATGCCGAAGGCGGAGGCGAAATCGTCTTCAACACGGCCATGACCGGCTATCAGGAAATCCTGACGGATCCGTCCTACAGCGAGCAGATCGTGGTGATGACCTATCCGATGATCGGCAACTACGGCATTCCGCCCGAAGACGAGGAATCCCGCCGCATCCAGGCCAAAGCCATGGTCATGAAAGAATACAGCCACCATCCCAGCAATCATCGCGCATCGGAAACCCTTGCGTGCTATTTGACGCGCCACCGAACGCCCGGTCTTTGCGATCTCGATACGCGCGCGCTGACATTGCGCATCCGTAACCACGGCGCCATGCGCGCCTTTTACTCCACAACCGAGCGCGATGAAAGCCGACTGATCGCGCAGGCGAGATCCCTGCCTTCCATGGCGGGACAAAACCTTGCCTCGGCAGCCACGACACCTCGTCCCTATCTGTGGCAAAACGGAGGCGTTCAGGATTTGCCGAAAGAGAGCATCCATCGTGACCTCTGGACACGCAAGGACAATGTCCCCCGCGTGGCGGTTCTCGATTTTGGCGTCAAGTTCAATATTCTCCGCATGCTGGAGGCTTCAGGATGCGACGTTTTGGTGCTTCCCGCATCGACGGATGCACAAACGATTGCCGACCTATCGCCTGACGGACTGCTTTTATCCAACGGCCCGGGCGACCCGGAACCTGTCGATTTCGCCGTCCGCACGATTGAGTCACTCCTGGGAGTAATTCCGATGTTCGGCATCTGCCTGGGCCATCAGCTGCTGGCGCTCGCGCTGGGCGGAAAAACCTACAAGCTGAAATTCGGCCACCGCGGCGCCAATCAGCCGGTCTATGACACGCATTCGGGGCGCGTTTACATCACATCGCAAAATCACGGATTCGCCGTTGACGGCGATAGTCTCAAAAGCGCGGATGTGGAAATTACGCAAATCAACCTCAACGACAAGACGGTCGAAGGCTTTCGCTCCAGGCGTCACCGCGTTTTTTCGGTTCAGTATCATCCGGAAGCGTCGCCCGGACCGAACGACGCGGCGGATCTGTTTGCGGCGTTTTATAAACTGATGAGAAATTATTGATCAAGATAAGGAGAGCACAATATGTATCAAACCATTGAAATCCGCTGGCATGGCCGCGGCGGTCAGGGGACCGTCACAGCGGCGAAAACATTCGCCGATGCCTGCCTGCACAGCGGACGCTACGTCCAGGCCTTCCCCGAATACGGACCGGAGCGCTCCGGCGCTCCGCTTCAGGCCTACAACCGCATCAGCCCCAAGAAACTGCAGCGCCACTGCCCGGTCTCTCAGCCGGACATCGTCGCCATTGTGGACGCCAGCCTCATCGGTCTGGTGAATGTGTGCGCTGGCCTTTGCAATGAAGGCATGTTTCTCGTCAACACCTCCAATCACTTTGACGATGTGAAAAAGAACCTCCAACTCAAGCCCAAGCAAAAGCTCTACTGCATTGATGCCACGGGAATCGCCCTGGCCTCGTTCGGCCAGCCGTTTCCCAATTCCGCAATGGTCGGCGCGCTGGGACGCATATCCGGCATGGTTGAACTCGATGCGCTCCTCAAAGACGTGGAAAGAAGCTTCGGCAAAAAGTTCGCCCCGAAAGTTATTGAAGGGAATCTCGAAGCCGTTCGACGAAGTTGGAACGAGGTGACCCAGGTATGAAAACACGAATCATCACTAAATCGACCTGCAAACCCGTCATTTCCGAACCGGGGAACTCCGCCGTTTACAAAACCGGCGCCTGGCGGTCGCTCAAACCGGTTTTTGAAGCCGCGCATTGCAGTTCCTGTCTGTTGTGCTGGCTGTATTGCCCGGATATGTCCGTGATCGTGCACGACGGCAAGATGGAGGGATTCGACCTGGATTACTGCAAGGGATGCGGCATCTGCGCCCTGGAATGTCCCGGCAAAAAAGGAGAGAAAGCCATCACGATGGTGAAGGAGGATATTCTATGAAAAAAATGACCGCCGTCACCGGCAATGAAGCCCTGGCGGAAGCCTTAAGGCAGATCAATCCCGACGTATGCGCCGCCTACCCCATCACCCCGCAGACCGACATGATGCAGCGGTTTTCGGATTTTGTGGCCGACGGCCTGGTGGATACGGAAATGATGCTCGTGGAGAGCGAGCACAGCGCCATGAGCGCCTGCATCGGCGCATCCGCAGGCGGCGGACGCGTGGCCACGGCCACGAGCGGCCCGGGCCTTGCGCTCATGTGGGAGATGCTTTATGTCGCCTCCGGCATGCGCTGCCCGATCGTCATGGCCGTGGTGAACCGGGCGCTTTCCGCGCCGCTCAACATTCACTGCGATCATTCCGACGCGATGGGCGCGCGGGATTCAGGCTGGATTCAGTTGTGGTCGGAAAACGCGCAGGAGGCCTACGACAACTTCATTATGGCGTTTCGCATCGCCGAGCATCCGGGCATTCGGCTGCCCGTCATGGTCTGCATGGACGGGTTCATCATCAGCCATTCCGTGGGCGTGATGGATTTTCTCGCCGACGACAAGGTGCAGCGCTTTGTGGGGAACTTTACGCCGCAGGACGCGCTTCTGGACGTCGAGCGTCCTGTCAGCTACGGGCCGCTGATTGTGACCGACCAGTATCACGAATACAAAAAGGCGCAAAACGAGATTATGGATTCCGTCTTCGCCGTGACCGAAGCGGTGGCCTCGGAGTTTGAATACCTTTCCGGACGCCGTTACGGACTCTTCGAAAGCTACCGTCTGGAGGACGCGGAAATCGGCATCGTTGTGCTCAACTCCGCCGCGGGAACCTGCAAGGACATCATCGACGAGGCGCGCGAAAACGGCGTGAAAGTGGGCTTGCTCAAGCCCCGGCTTTTCCGCCCTTTCCCTTATGCCGCCGTGGCCGAAGCGCTGTCGCACCTGAAGGTGGTCTGCGTTTTGGACCGTTCCGACTCCTTCGGCGCTTTTGCCCCTCTGTACGTCGAAATCGCGGCAAGCCTTTACCCCCGCGAACAAAGACCGGTGCTTCTCAACCGGATTTACGGTCTCGGCGGGCGCGACTTCATGCCGGAGCACGTCGAGGCGGTCATCAACGAAATGACGGACATCGTCAGCCGCAGGATCGCCGCGACGCCCAAAAAATACATCAGTTTGCGTCAGTATTACTAAAGGAGATTTATGACAACTTCCTCACTCAAACTAAAAGATCTGGTGAATAAAGACATTCGTCTGGCGCCGGGGCACCGCATGTGCCAGGGATGCGGCGCGGCCATTGTCGTGAAGATGGCGCTTCTGGCCATTGACAAGCCTGTGGTGGCCTGTTCGCCTACCGGCTGCCTCGAAGTCACCACCTGCATTTCCGATTCCACGGCCTGGAAAATTCCCTGGATTCATTCCGCCTTTGAAAATGCCGCCGTTACGCTCGCCGGCGTGGAGACCATGTACCGCGCGCTCAAAAAGCGCGGCAAAATCTCGCAGGATATGACATTTGTCGTTTTTGCGGGAGACGGAGGCACCTACGACATCGGCCTGCAAAGCCTCTCGGGCGTCATGGAACGCGGTCATGACCTGCTTTACATCTGCTACGACAACGGCGCCTACATGAACACCGGCACGCAACGCTCCGGCGCGACGCCGTTCGGCGCATCGACCACGACGTCGCCCGCGGGAAGCGCCGTGCCGGGAAAACTCCAGTTGCGCAAGGACATCGTCAAAATCATGGCCGCGCACAACATTCCCTACGTCGCGCAGGCCTCCCCCAGTCATCATCTGGATCTGATGCGAAAAGTTCAAAAAGCCGTTTCAATTTCCGGGCCGAAGTTCATCAACATCCTGTCTCCGTGCCACCGCGGCTGGCGCTCTAAAGCGGACGACGCGATTACCATCTCAAAGCTTGCCGTCAACACCTGCTTCTGGCCGCTTTATGAAATTGAAAACGGCAAAATGAAACTCACGCACGTCCCGAAGGAAAAGCTGCCTGTGGCCGATTTTCTCAAACCGCAGGGCCGATTCGCGCACCTGTTCAGGCCGGATAATGCCTGGATGCTTGAAGACGCCCAGCGCCAGATCGACGCGGAGTGGGCCGCTTTGCAGGCGACACAAGCGTGCGAGGCTTCTGGTAACTGATCATGCCGCGAAGAGACGACCTTCAGACCATTTTGATCATCGGCGCCGGGCCCATCGTCATCGGACAGGCCTGCGAGTTCGACTATTCGGGCGTTCAGGCCTGCAAGGCGCTTCGGTCCCATGGTTATCGCGTGGTGCTGGTCAACAGCAACCCGGCAACGATCATGACGGACCCGGAGATGGCCGACCGCACTTACATTGAACCGGTCACGGCGGATGTGGTGGCGGACATCATCGCGCGAGAGCGCCCCGACGCGCTATTGCCCACGATGGGCGGACAAACCGCGCTCAACGTGGCGGTGGAACTCGACCGCATGGGCACGCTCAAAACCTTCGGCGTGGAGCTGATCGGCGCATCTTTGCCCGCCATCCACAAAGCCGAAGACCGCGAGCTTTTCCGCCAGGCCATGGAGCGCATCGGTCTGTCCATGGCCCAAAGCGCAGTCGCTAAAAGCCTTGCAGAGGCTCGCGCTGTGGCCTCAACGCTCGGCTATCCCGTTATCATCCGCCCCGCCTTTACCCTGGGCGGCACGGGCGGCGGCGTGGCCTACAATCCGGAAGAATTCGACGCCATCGCCACGGCCGGTCTGGAAGCGAGCCTCATCGGCCAGATTCTGGTGGAAGAATCTCTTCTGGGCTGGAAGGAATTTGAACTGGAAGTAGTGCGCGATGCCAGGGACAATGTCATTATTGTCTGCTCGATTGAAAATCTCGACCCGATGGGCGTGCACACGGGCGACAGCATCACCGTGGCGCCCGTCCAAACGCTGACTGACCGCGAGTATCAAACCATGCGTGACGCGGCTATCGCCATCATCCGCGAAATCGGCGTGGATACGGGCGGCTCCAACGTGCAGTTTGCCGTGAACCCGAAAAATGGCCGCCTGCTGGTGGTGGAGATGAATCCGCGCGTGTCGCGCAGTTCGGCGCTGGCTTCCAAGGCCACCGGCTTTCCCATCGCCAAGGTCGCGGCGCTTCTGGCCGTGGGCTATACGCTCGACGAAATCCCCAACGACATCACGGGAAAAACGCTGGCCGCTTTCGAACCGGCGCTCGATTACTGCGTGGTGAAAATTCCGCGTTTCGCGTTTGAAAAATTTCCCGAATCGCCAGACAGCCTGACCACCGCCATGAAATCGGTGGGAGAAGCCATGTCCATCGGCCGCACGTTCAAGGAAGCCCTTCAAAAGGGTTTGCGTTCCCTGGAAACAGGGCGCTTTGGCCTGGGCGCGGACGGCAGACCTTCTTTATCAGAGCCCGAGCCCACACGGGAGACGATTCTTGAAAAACTATCCATCCCCCATTCCCGGCGAATTTTCGCGCTGCGCGACGCCGTCAAACTGGGGCTGTCCGCGCAAAGAATACACGAGCTATCCGGCATCGACCTCTGGTTCATCGAGCAGATCCGGGATATTGTCGAACTGGAAGAAGTCCTTGCGCACTTCCCGCGTCCTTTGAATGAAGATTCGCTGCGTCTGGCCAAAACCTTCGGCTATTCAGACCGGCAGATCGCGCATCTTTCGGCGTCAACCGAAGAGGATGTGGCCCGCCGCAGGCTTGAGCTGGGCGTCACCCCCACCTATAAGCTCGTGGACACCTGCGCCGGCGAGTTCGAGGCACAAACCCCCTACTACTATTCCACTTATGAAACCGAATGCGAGGCCCGCCCGTCAGACCGGCCGAAAGTGATCGTCATCGGCGGCGGCCCCAACCGCATCGGCCAGGGCATCGAATTCGATTATTGCTGCGTCCACGCCTCCCAGGCCATCCGTGAGGAAGGCATGGAAAGCATCATGATCAACTCGAATCCCGAAACCGTCAGCACGGATTACGACACCTCCGACAAGCTCTACTTCGAGCCGCTGACACTTGAAGACGTTTTGCACATCGTCGCCGTGGAGAAACCTCAAGGCGTCATCGTTCAACTGGGCGGGCAGACGCCTCTGAATCTGGCCATGCCCCTCGCACGCGCGGGCGTTCCCATTCTGGGCACGAAGCCCGAACAGATCGCCCGGGCGGAAGACCGGGGACTGTTCCAGTCGCTTCTTAATAAACTGAAATTGCTTCAACCGGCAAGCGACGCGGCGATGTCTCTTCCCGAAGCTTTAAAAATCGCAGCCCGCATCGGTTATCCGGTGCTGGTTCGCCCCTCCTTCGTCCTAGGCGGACGCGCCATGAAGATCGTTCAAACGCCTTCCGAACTGGAACACTTCGCCGCCGCGGCATTCGAGGCGTCTGACGGCCATCCGGTGCTGATCGACCAGTTTCTTGACGACGCGCTGGAAGTGGATGTGGATGGTCTGTCCGACGGAACAGACGCCATCGTAGCCGGCGTGATGGAGCATATCGAAGCGGCGGGAATTCATTCCGGCGATTCGGCCTGCGTCCTTCCTCCGCAAACCATCGATCCCGCGATGCTTGCTCAAATCGAGGCCGCCACGCGCGACATTGCGCTCGAGCTGCAAACTGTGGGGCTCATCAATATTCAGTTCGCTGTGCGCCAAGGCAGGCTTTATGTGCTGGAGGCCAATCCGCGGGCATCGCGTACTGTTCCGTTCGTCAGCAAGGCCACGGGCGTGCCGCTTTGCAAACTCGCCGTCAAAATCATGCTGGGCAAAACGATTCCCGATCTGGGACTGGCGCACGGCATCCCCACTCCCCGGCATATCAGCGTGAAGGAGGCGGTGCTCCCCTTCAAAAAATTTCCCGACGTCGATCCCGTCTTGGGGCCGGAAATGAAATCCACAGGCGAAGTCATGGGGATGGCCGATCATTTCGGACCGTCGTTTGCCAAAGCCCAGCTTGCCGCGGGTCACCGGCTTCCCGCTTCCGGCCGCGTCTTTGTGTCTCTGGCCGATAAGGACAAACCGCAGGCGGATGTCATTGCCCGATCGCTTGCCGCCTCTGGATTCGAGCTTGTCGCGACGGCCGGCACGGCCCGGTATTTGAGCAGCCTGGGCATCGTCTGCGGTGTTGTTAAAAAGCTCTCCGAAGGCAGACCCAACGTGGTGGATGCAATCAAAAACAACGACATCCGATTGATCATCAACACCGAAGGCGGCCGCGATGCGTTACGCGACGGCTATGCCATCCGCCGTGCGGCGCTTTCGCAGAATATTCCCTACGCCACAACGCTTTCCGGAGCTCTGGCGATGTGCCTGGCGATTGAGAGTATGCGCTTCGACAATCGAACCGTGAAATGTCTTCAGGAGCATTTTCAACAAATGACACAGATTTTGACGAAATGAATCATATTGGAATTTTCATATTGCTTATTCCTTTCTGGAATGGTATAGGCAAACCCACTCGACACGGTACGAATTCACGATTCGTACTATGCTCTTTACATGACTTTCATATCGGACAAGTCAACTCAAATCATGCACAATCAGAATCAGATTGCACCATAGTAAAACGCTTTTATGACTTTACTCTTTTAAACCTCGTTTTGAAGAACCGATTTCTTCAAACGATCTTTACAAGCGCAGGCCATGATGCTGAATTGGATTATTCGTTTTTCAAGTTGACGAATAATAAAAGTATGTGTTAATTGCAACATATGTCTTTTTGGCATAGATTTGTACGGGAGTCATTGGCAAAAGTCACTTAAAGTGACCTGCCTTAAAATACCGAAAGGGGGATATATGGCCAAGGGAATGAATTCCGAATACAAAAAGATGATTGACAAGCAGTATCGTGATCTTATGAAGCATTGTCAATCGCACATGGAACAGGTCGAAAAAGAATTGCCGGAACCCAGAGAGAATCTACATGAACTCCTGGAGAAAAGAGGCGTCAGCCGAAGAGATTTTGTCAAATGGACATCCGCGATGACGGTTGCATTGATGCTCCCTCCAATCTTCAAGCCGCTCGTCGCCAAAGCGGCGGAAAACTTCAGCCGCCTGCCGGTTGTATGGTTGCATTTTGCGGAATGCACCGGTTGTTCTGAAGCATTCCTTAGGGCATCCTATCCGAATGTGGACGACATTTTACTCGAAACCATTTCACTGGAATACCACGAAACCCTGATGGCCGCCTCAGGCGACCAGGCCGAAGCCTGCCTGGAAAAAGCCATTCATGATTTCGAAGGCAAGTTCATCTGTGTGATTGAAGGAGCGCTGCCCCGCGGACTCAATGGTCAATACCTGAGAATTGGGCCAAAAGGAAAAACCGGCATTGAGATCGCCAAAGAGGTCACGTCCAAAGCAGGCGCCGTCATCTGTATCGGCTCCTGCTCCGCTTTCGGCAACATTCAGTCCGCAAATCCCAATCCAACCGATTCCGTCAGCATCAGCAAAGCGCTGGGCATCTCAACGGTCAATATTGCCGGCTGTCCTCCCAACGCCGTCAATTTCACCGGCACACTCCTGCATTATCTGATGTTCGGCGGTCTGCCCGCGCTCGATGGCCTGGGACGACCCATTTGGGCCTACGGCAAAAGGATTCATGATTATTGCGAAAGACGCCCGCACTACGATGCCTCCGAATTCGTGGAAGAATGGGGCGACGCAGGCGCCCTCAAAGGCTGGTGCCTCTACAAAGTCGGGTGCAAAGGCCCTTACACTTATGCCAACTGCGGCAAGGTTCGCTTCAATGACGGCATCTCCTGGCCGATCATGGCCGGCCATGGCTGCATCGGCTGCACCGAACCGGATTTCTGGGATACGATGGCGCCGCTGGAAAAACCTCTGCCCGACAAATCATTGGGCTTCACTGACGCAACCGCTGATAAGGTCGGCATCGCGCTCACCGCTGCGACGGCGGCGGGAATCGCCGTCCATGCCGCAGCCAGTGTCATTCGCCACAGAAACGATGACCGGGTGAACAAGCCGGAGGACTTACAGGAGGAAAAACATGACTAAAAGAATTGTTGTCGACCCGATCACCAGGATTGAGGGACATTTACGCATTGAAGTAGAAGTGGATGAAAAAAACGTTATTCAAGACGCCTGGAGCAGCATTACACTCTGGCGAGGCATTGAAACCATTCTGAAAGGCCGCGATCCGCGCGACGCCGGTTTGATCGTGCAGCGCTTCTGCGGGGTGTGCACCTTCGTCCATTATGAAGCCAGTATCCTGGCCTGTGAAGACGCCTTCGGCATCAAACCCCCGCCCAACGCCCGGATCGCCCGCAATTTGATCAGCGCCTCTCAGTATCTGGTCGATCACATCATGCATTTCTATCATCTGCATGGGCTGGATTGGGTCGATATCGTCAGCGCTCTGTCCGCCGATCCGAAGAAAGCCGTCGATATGGCCAGAGGCTATTCCGACAACCCTTACAACTGCTCGGCCACCCATTACAAGGCCGTCCAGGAACGCATCACCAAGTTCGTGAAATCCGGCCGTCTGGGGCCGTTTGCCAACGCCTACTGGGGAAACACCTCTTACAAACTGCCGCCTGAGGCCAATTTGATTATTCTGTCTCATTACCTTGATGCGCTGCAAGTCTCCAAGGTGGGCGCGCAGATGATGGCCATTCTGGGCGGAAAAAATCCGCATCCGCAGTCCCTGGTGGTCGGCGGCATCACCTCCGGCATGGATTTGTTCGACGCCGATCGGCTTGGACAATTTCTGTTCCGTTTCAAGGAAATGAAAAACTTCCTGGAAACGGCTTATCTGCCCGATATTCTCCTGGCCGCAACGTATTATAAAGATGAAGGCCTCAAAGGCATCGGCGGCGGTGTGAAAAATTATCTGTCCTACGGCGGCTTCCCGCTCGATGACGATTGGCATAAGCTGCTGTTCCCGCGCGGCGTCGTCAAAAACCGAAATCTTGCCAAACCGCTTGAGCTCGATGAGGCAAAAATTACGGAAGAAGTCACGCACGCCTGGTATGACGCCAAAGACGCGCAGCACCCCTATGAGGGAACAACCGATCCTCAATATACAGGCTACGACAAAAACGGCCACCTCAAGGGCGATGAAAAATACACCTGGTGCAAGGCGCCGCGTTATGACGATCAGCCGCACGAAGTCGGACCGCTGGCCCGCATGGTCGTCGCCTACGCTCAGGGTCACGAAGAAATCAAACCCCTGATCGACTCAACCCTGAAAGCCGCGGGACTGCCCGCATCCGTCTTGTTCTCCACGCTGGGGCGCACAGCCGCCCGCGCGCTGGAAACCAAGTACATTGCGGATCATACCGAAGGATGGGTCAACGAACTCATCGGCAACATCAAAAAAGGCGACACCCGCACCTGGACGCGATGCGATGTTCCCAAAAAACCGGCGCAGGGCCGCGGCATGACTGAACCGCCGCGGGGCGCTTTGGGACACTGGATCAAGATTGAAAACGGCGTGATCTCCAACTATCAGGCCGTGGTCCCCTCCACCTGGAACTGTTCGCCGCGCGATAAGGCCGGCCTGCGCGGCCCCTATGAAGAATCTCTCATCGGCACCAGGCTGGCCAATGTGGATCAGCCGCTGGAAATCATCCGGACGATTCATTCCTTCGATCCCTGCATGGCCTGCGCTGTGCATATCATTGATCCGAAGACCGATGAGATCCGAAAATTCAAAGTGGCTTAAGCCGGGAGGGAGGTCACTATGGAAAAAATCATCAGCGTTAAAGAGTGGTCGCTGGCCATCCGTCTAAACCACTGGGCCATGGCTTGCTCGATTTTCATCCTGATTGTCACAGGGTTTTATATCGCCACCCCTTTCACCATCGGGCAAGGCGAGACGGTGGATAAGTTTTTCATGGGCCATGTACGGTTTGTCCATCTGCTCTTCGGCGTGATTCTCGTGTTTTTGTTCATCTGGAGAATTTACCTGGCCCTCTTTTCCCGCTTTCATGCGGACTGGAAGGATTTCCTGGCCTTCACCAACATTAAAAACTTCATCCATCAGATCAAGTTTTATCTGCTAGTCACTAAGGAAGGACCGCAATACAAAACCCTCTACGGGCCGCTGCAGTCTTTGGCTTATCTGGGATTGCTGTTCATGGTGTTCGTCATCTGCGTCACCGGCTTGATTCTGATGGGCGCCGGGTACGATGCAGGATTTTCATCGGTGGCCTACACGATCCTGCGCCCCGTTGAAACCCTGCTGGGCGGACTGGCTATGGTTCGGACCATTCACCACATATTCACCTGGTTTTTCATCCTGTTTATCGTGGTGCATATTTACATGGCCTTCTGGTACGATTTTGTCCTGAAAAAAGGCACCGTGTCGTCCATGATCAGCGGCAACATTTTCAAGAAGGTTAAAGAATAGGTCGTAAAATAATTTCACGACGTCGTAGGGAACGGTTTCAAATAACCTGAAGGTCACACAAGACCGTTCCCTACGACATTGATTGATGATGGAAAGAAACAAAGTTACCGTCCTGGGCATCGGGAATATATTAATGGGTGATGAAGGCTTCGGCGTTCATTTTGTCCGCTGGTTTGCCGGGCGTTATGCCGACTCAAGCGATTTGCATATCGTTGACGGTGGAACGCTGGGATACAAACTTCTGGATATGATTTGCCGTTGCGATCATCTGATCGTCGTGGATGTTTTGAAGCTCGACGACGCGCCCGGCTCTCTTTACCGTTTCACCAAGCAAGAGATGGAACTGCACATGCCGCCGCCGACCACCGCCCATGAAGTCACCTTTCCCGACGTCCTGGTCAAAAGCGAACTTTTGGGAGAAGCGCCGGAAACGATTTTTCTTTGCATCGTGCCCGAGCAATACAAAGAACTGGACATGGACATGTCCGCCTTCCTGTTTGATAAATTCGCAGATGTGGAAAAACGGTTGCTTGCCGAACTGAATCAAATAGGTGTTTATCCGGAGCGGCTGCCCGATGCATGAATTGTATCTTGCTGAATCCATCATTCAGATCGTCAGCGATTACGCCGCTCGTGACGGTTTCAAAAAAGTCAACAGCGTGTTGCTTTCCTACGGCAGGCTCTCCTGCATCGAATCCAAAACGTTGCAATTCGCCTTTGACGTGCAGTCCCAGAATACGCCGGCCCGGGGCGCGGCGCTTCATTTCAGGATTTTGCCCGCCGCCATCCATTGTTTTTCCTGTCAGAAAGACATGACGGTGGACGCGCATACAGGCATCTGTCCCGCCTGCGGCGGCGCAGACGTATTGCTCACCGCCGGCACGGAGGAATTGCAGATTCTAGAACTGGACGTAGATTAGGAATTTTTTATGTGCATCGGATTTCCCGGAAAGATACTTTCCATCGACAAGGATAATTACGCCCTCATCGACATTGCCGGCACACGCCGCGAGGTCTGCCTGGATATTATCGATGAAGAGGCGACGCTCGGCGATTATGTGATTACGCACGCAGGTTACGCCATCCACAAAATCGATCCCGAAGCCGCCCGGGAAAAGCTCAAATGCCTGCAAGAGATCATCGACAATGAAATTTATTGACGAATACCGCGATCCGGCTCTTGTGGCGGGTTTTTTAAACCATATTTCATCCGCCGCAAAACGACTGGCCCGTCCCGTGACGATCATGGAAATCTGCGGGAGCCATACATACGCCATCGGCCGCTTCGGCATCCGTAAGCTGCTGCCGGACAGCATCCGGCTGATTTCCGGACCCGGCTGCCCGGTGTGCGTCACCTCCGCGCGGGATGTGGAGCTGGCTTTGTACCTTGCGTCTCAACCCAATGTCATCTTTGCCACCTTTGGCGATATGCTCAGAGTTCCCGGAACGGGCGGCGACAGTCTGCAAAAGAAAAGAGCCGAAGGGGCGGATGTGCGCGTGGTTTCATCCGCCGATGAATGCATCGGCATGGCGCTTTCCCACCCTCAAAAGGAAGTGGTCATGATGGGCATTGGTTTTGAAACGACGGCTCCGACTATCGCCGCCGTCGTCACGGCCTGTCGGAAAAAGGCTATCAACAACTTTTCCGTTTTTTCCGTCCACAAAATTGTCCCACCGGCTATTTCCGCTCTTCTGGCCGATCTTCAACTCAATATTGACGGCTTTTTATGCCCCGGCCATGTCAGCACCATGATCGGCGCGGAGGCTTACCGGATGATCGCCGATGCAGGCCTCGCCGCCGCCATCACCGGCTTTGAGCCGGTGGATATCGTCGAAGGGATCTGGCTCATACTGCAGCAGATTGAAAACAGGCAAACGGATGTTGCCATTCAATACAGCCGAGGCGTTCGCCCCGAAGGCAACGTGCGGGCCATGGCCCTTCTGGAATCCGTTTTTGAAATTACCGACGCTTCGTGGCGGGGCCTGGGTGTCATTCCCCAAAGCGGCCTGGTGATGCGCGCAGAATTTGCGGCCTTTGATGCATTGAAAAAATTTGCGATACCGGATATTCATTCTCAGGATATTCCCGGCTGCGGTTGCGGTGATATTTTGCGCGGCATCAAGCTGCCGCATGACTGCCCCCTGTTTAGAAAAGTCTGCACCCCGGTGAATCCCGTGGGGCCCTGCATGGTTTCGTCGGAAGGGACGTGTTCGGCTTACTATAAATACTATTAATGGAGGTTTGATCAGTGAAAGTAACCGTGGTTAAAAACGTACTGGACGCCAATAATCGCATCGCGGATGACAACCGCAAACTCTTTGACGGGCATAAAATGTTTGTGATCAACCTGATGAGCTCGCCCGGCGCGGGAAAGACGTCGCTTGTGGAGCGCACCATCACCGCATTGCGCGACAAATACGGCATCGCCGTCATCGAAGGCGACATTCAGGACACTTTCGACGCCGACCGCATTGCCAAACTGGGCATTCCCGTGGTTCAGATCAACACCGGCGGCGCCTGCCATATCGACGGCAACATGATCCGGGAAACCTTTCCTTCTTTCGATTTCAGCAAAATCGATCTTCTGATTGTCGAAAACGTCGGCAATCTGGTCTGCCCAGCCGAATTCAAAGTGGGTGAAAACATCAAGGTCATGCTGCTTTCCACGCCCGAAGGCGCGGACAAGCCAGCCAAGTACCCGTTGATGTTCCAGGAATCGTCGGCGCTGCTGATCAACAAGATGGACCTGATGGCGTATGTCGATTTCGATCTGGAAAAAGCCAGGCGCGATTCGCTGGCGTTGAACAAGGATCTGAATATTTTTGAAGTATCGTGTAAAACCGGCGCGGGACTGGACGCCTGGGTCGCCTGGCTGGACCGGCAGATTGATGCCTTCAAGAAGTAGCTTGTGAACCTCAAAAGAGTTCAATATCGCTTTTACGGTGTGGTCCAGGGGGTCGGTTTCCGGCCCTTCCTCTATCGCCTTGCCGTTCAAAATGGTCTTGCAGGCTTTGTTCAAAACCGCCCCGAAGGCGTCACCGTGGAGGTGGAAGGCCCGGCGCCGGTTGTCGATGCATTTGCCCTCCGGGTCCGCGAGGAACTGCCTCCTCTGTCCAATATCACACGCATTGAATCAGCGATGCTCGACATCCGTAATGATCAGGTCTTCCAGATTATCCCCAGCGATGATCAGGGCCGGGCGGATGTGCACATTCCGCCGGATGCGGCCACCTGCCCCGACTGCCTGGCCGAACTTTTCGATCCCTCAAACCGGCGCTACCGGTATCCGTTTATCAACTGCACCAACTGCGGACCGCGACTGACCATCATCAATACCGTCCCCTATGATCGCGCCAATACATCCATGGCCTGTTTTGATCTTTGTCCCGAATGCAGCAAGGAATATGAAAATCCGGCCGACCGCCGCTTTCATGCCGAACCCAACGCCTGCCCGGTTTGCGGCCCGCACCTGACCTTGCTGAATCGCGACGGTGCTTCGGTAACAACGGATGATCCTGTGCAAACCGCCATCGATCTGCTTCTATCGGGCCAGGTGCTTGCCATTAAAGGGTTGGGCGGTTTCCACCTGTGCGTCGATGCGGCAAACGACGAAGCCGTCAGAATACTGCGCGCACGCAAATACCGGGAAGAAAAACCCCTGGCCGTCATGGTGCGCGATATCGCACAGGCAAGGCAAATTGCCGTCATCAGCCAGGAGGAAGAAACGATGCTGATTTCACCTCAGCGGCCGATTGCCTTGCTTAAAAAAAATGACAGCCGCCGCATTTCGGAATCCGTTGCCCCCGGCGTGACTAATCTCGGCATCATGCTGCCTTACACGCCCCTGCATCATCTGCTTCTGGAGAAGCATTTCAAGGCTCTTGTCATGACCAGCGCCAACCAGGTGGACGAACCCATCTGCATCGGCAATCGCGAAGCGCTTACCCGTCTTTCCGGCATCGCCGATTACTTTCTGATGCACAACCGAGACATTCTTGTGCGCTGCGACGATTCCATCGCCTTTTCGGCTTCCGGAAAAACAAGGCTGATGCGGCGGTCGCGCGGTTTCGTCCCCCAGCCGCTGCCTTTGAAACAAAGCTATACGACGGTCCTGGCCCTGGGCGCAGAACTTAAAACCACCCAATGTATTGTCAAAAACAATTTTGCCTTTATCAGCCCCCATATCGGCGATCTGGAAACGCCGCAGGGGCGCGACTTTTTCTCCGAAAGCCTGGCGCTGATGAAACGCATCACCCAAACCGATCCGTCCATTCTCGCCTGCGATCTTCACCCGGCTTATTTCTCCACGCAGGCGGCGCGCGAGCTGAAAGCGGAAAGGATCATCCAGGTTCAGCATCACCACGCCCATATTGTCAGCTGCATGGCGGAAAATCAAATCGACGGCGATGTGATCGGCCTGGCCATGGACGGAACAGGCTACGGACCGGACGGAACAGCCTGGGGCGGAGAGTTTCTGATCGCGTCCGAAACCAGTTTTCAGCGCTTCGGACATTTGCAATATCTCGTCCTGCCGGGCGGCGAAAAGGCCGTGCGCGAGCCCTGGCGGATTGCCGCAAGCCTGCTTAAAAGCGCATACGGCCCATCCTGGCGCGAAATCGCCGGACGATTCAATCTGATTCCCGAAAAGGTTCAGATGGATCTTCTCGATAGAATGCTCGAAGGAAAAATTGCATCGCCTTTGTCTTCCGGACTGGGACGGCTTTTCGACGGTGTGGCGGCGCTCGCGGGTTTGCGCCACAGGGTCAGTTTTGAAGGCCAGGCCGCCATGGAGCTCGAAGCCCTGGCAACTACAACGTCTGCACCTCCCTACCCTTTTGACATCTTGCGAAAAGACGGCGAACCGTATAGAGTCGATACCGATTTTGCGATCCGCGCCATGGTGGACGATTTGACGGCAGGCCGCGACAAAGCCATGATCGCCGCTTCATTCCACATGACACTGATTGACATCTTTGCGGCCATGGCGGGCGAAATGCGAAAATCGACCGGATTAAACCGTGTGGTCCTCTCCGGCGGTTGCTTCCAGAACAGAATTCTGCTGGAGGGCGGCATTGACAGGCTTACAAAAGACGGATTCGACGTTTACAGCCACAGCCTGATCCCCACCAACGACGGCGGCATTTCTCTGGGACAGGCGATCATCGCTGCGGCAATGACTAAGAATGGAATCATATGAAACACGACAAAATACTTCTGGAACACGGCGGGGGCGGGCTTTTATCCCATGACCTGATTGCGCAGCTTTTCGTGCCCCGTTTTCGAAACCCTTATCTGGAGCGGCTCGAAGACAGCGCCGTTTTGAATGTCGACCATCGGAAGTTTTGTTTCACCACCGATTCCTACGTCGTGAGCCCCGCCTTCTTTCCCGGCGGCAATATCGGGTCGCTCGCCGTTTGCGGCACCGTCAATGATCTGGCCGTCTGCGGCGGCAATCCCCTTTTCTTAAGCTGCGGCGTCATTGTGGAAGAAGGCTTTCCGATGGCCTCTCTGGAGACGATTTGCGACACGATGGCCGAAAAAGCCGCCCAAGCCGGCGTGCAAATCGTCACGGGAGACACCAAAGTCGTCGCGCGCGGCGCAGCCGACGGCATTTTCATCAACACCTCCGGCATCGGCGTGATTGAGTACCCTTCCCCGTTATCCGTTAAAAGCATTTCGCCCGGCGACGTCATCATCGTCAACGGAACGCTGGGAGATCACGGAGCGGCCGTCATCGCCGCAAGAGAAAAGCTATCGCTTTCCTCTGATCTGCTTTCCGATACCGCCCCGCTCAACGGTTTGATTGCCGGGATTCTTCAGGTCAGTCCCCATGTCCATTGCATGCGCGACGCGACGCGCGGAGGCCTGGGCGCGATTCTTGCGGAAATCGCCCAAGCCGCGCAGATGCGCATTGATATCGATGAAAAGAATATGCCCATACAGGATAACGTCCGGGGCATCTGCGAAATTCTGGGATTCGACCCGCTTTATCTGGCCAACGAAGGAAAAATCGTTGTCTTCTGCGCCGAAAGCGACGCCCGAACCGTTTTGCAGACCATGCAACAACACCCCTACGGCCGAAACGCCGCCCTCATCGGCCGGGTCGGTTCGTCCACCCCTGGCCGGGTCGTATTGAAAACAATCATTGGCGGCGAGCGGATGATCGATCTGCCGACGGGAGAACTCGTGCCGAGGATTTGCTGATCGACGAAAGATCCCGAACCCTGGCAGGCGCAGATCACAGGAGATAATGCATGACCCCAACACAGGATCAAAGAGAATGGCCCGATGACTTAAAGCGATGCGTGGATTTTCACGGGCATATCTGCCCCGGTTTGATTTATGGTTACAGAGTGGCCCTTGAAGCGATCGGTTTGATGGATTTGCGCCGGGCCGTCGATGAGGAAATTGTTGCGATTTGTGAAAACGATTCCTGCGCCATCGACGCGCTTCAGGTTCTGCTGGGCACGGCAGCCGGAAAAGGCAATCTGATCATCAAAGATTACGGAAAGAACGCCTATACGATTATCAGCCGGACGAAACGCCGATCTTTTCGTTTCAGCCGGACCGAACGTTATGCGTATCAGGGAAGCGATCAACAGATCTATGATCAGCTCAGCGGCGCTCTCGACAAGGGAATTGCGAGCAAAGAAGACCAAACGGCCCTCAAGCAAATGAAAATAAATGACCTTCTGTCGAGACCCTTTCGTGATATTTTCACGACGAAAGAAATGAATTATGATGATCCTCTTTTCGCCCCGCTTCAACCGTCGGAACCCTGCGCGCTGTGCGGTGAGATGACGATGACCGGCAAAATGGAGGTGCTGCCGGACGGCCGGCGTGTTTGTATTCCTTGCCGCCTTAATTTGATTGCTGTTTAACTGATGTGGAATTTTTCGGCTCGTGAATCCGCTTTGAAGCCCCTGTCCACGACTGTTTAGCGCCTTCGGCGGACAACCGCACGGCATTTCCCTGTGGTTGGAAATACCGGATCGTCAAGGCAGATCTTTTCCTCGAGTTGCCATCATGATCCCTGCATGTTTGACGTTTTTGACGGCCTTGAGTTTCTCGTAGAGGACTTCAATTTCTTTGGCTTTGCCCTTGGTCACGATAATTTCAAAGCAGTTGTGATGATCCAGATGAATATGCTGGCTGGATAAAATGCAGGTATGATAATCGTGCTGGATATCCAGCACTTTGGTCACCAACTCGCGGGCGTGATGATCATAGACGATGGTGATTGCACCGGTCACTTCTTTGTTCTCCGACCATTCCTTTTTAACCAGTTCTTCCCGAATCAAGTCGCGAATCGCTTCAGAGCGATTGGTATATTTTTGTTTTTTGATATGAGCGTCGAATTTCGTCAGCAGATCGTCTTCCAGCGACACGCCGAAACGGACAAGATTAGACATGATTGCGCCCTCCTTATTTTCTGGTGGGACAAACTATATTGAACTGACGGCCCGAAGGTCAAGACTATTTTTTTCTCGCCTGAATGTAATAAAAACCTTTCTCATCGATAAAGGATTCAATATCAAAGCCGGCATCGGCGATCATGGTCCGCATGACGGCTTCGTCAGGCAGATGATCGTGCATGACGGCATGGCAGGATTTATGATGATGATTGATTCCATCCGAAGAATCGAAATGCGCGATAATCAAGATTCCGCTTGCCTTTAAGATGCGCGCCAGCGCGCCAATCGCCTGGCCCTTATCCTGAAAATGCGGAAAACAGGAAAAACACACGGCAATATCACAAGACGCCTCTTCGATCGGCGCGTGCTCCACGTCGGATAACAGGAAGCGGATATTCTTCATCGGATGGAGCGACCGATTTAAGTCAATCATGTTTTCGGCAAAATCCAGTTCATACAGCGTTCCCTGATCTCCGATCGCGTCAAGGATATAGGGCACCAGAACACCCGTTCCGCATCCCGCGTCGAGAACACAATGGCCGGGCGCAAGCGGCATCAGGGCAAAAAGACGATTAAAGTCCTTTTCGTGCTTCTTTTGTTCCCCGGTTTCCGGATCGCGGTACCACATGTCGATCCACTTTCCCGCGGAATCGTTGAAAAATTGTTTTCTGGCGTCGTAGATTTCAGCGTCTGTCATTTTCATCTTGGATTTTCCTTTCAATAGGTCTGACGACCCGGCGCTTGGGAGAAAAGACGAAGGCCAACGCAAACAAAACCGTCGCCGCCAGAACCACCGATGCGCCGGAGGGAATGTCAAATACATAAGAAGCCACCAGGCCCAAAAAGCAGGCGAGGATGCCTGTCGCAGCGGATATGAGAAAAAAGGATTTCAAATTATAGGTTAACTGCAGCGCTACGGCGCCCGGTTGAACCAGCAGCGCAAAAATGAGCAGTCCGCCGACCGTGGCCAGATTCGACGACACCACGGCGCCCGTCATAAATAAGAGGATATAATAAATAACCCGCTCCGGAACGCCGCTTGACGCGGCTAGGCGGCGGCTGAACAGCACGACGCGGATCTCCTTGAAAAACAGCACGATGAAAACCGTCAACACAAGCGTGACCAGCGCCAGGACGTAAAGATCATTATTCGAAAGCGTTAAAAGGCTTCCCCACATCAAGTTAAGCGCCCCCGCTTTGGTCTGCGTGAGAATGCCCATGCCCAGAAAAGCGACCCCCATCAGAAAAGAAAACAAAATGCCCAGCAGGTTCTCCGGAGCCATATCCGCCCGATCGGACAGAGGCCCCAAAACGGCGGCCGTCAGCAGGCACAAAATGAAGCCGCTCACAAAGGGATTGATGTCCAGAAGCATGCCCAATACCGCTCCGGCAAAGGCCGCATGGGACATGGAGACGCCGATCAGCGGCATTTTCATCAGCACGACAAAAACGGACAGAAGCGCGCAACTGGCGCCGCACAGGATACAGGCCGCCAGCGCGCGCTGAATGGGCGCATAGCTCAGCGTTTGCAGAATCGATTCAACCATAGCAGATAAAACGCTTTCCGTTTCTTTCAAAAGTTTCCAGTGGGTACTCAAAAACACGGCTCAGCTCATTGCCCGTGAGCGCTGCTGAAATTTTGCCGTCAAAAACTTTCAGACCGCCTTTGAGCATGACCGCCCGGCGCATACGCTCGGGCAGCATGTTGAAATCGTGCGTAACAAACAAAATCGTCAGAGCTTCGCGTTCGGATATTTCATCGATCAGCTTCAACACCTCTTTTTGAACGGCAATATCCAGATTGGCGGTCGGTTCATCCAGAAGCAGTAAATCCGGCTTCTGGACAATGGCGCGGGCCAGCGACACTTTCTGCCTTTCCCCGCCGGAGAGTTGCCCCAGCGGGCGGTCAGCCAGATGCGCCACGCGCATCATGTCCATCAACCGAAGCGTATTCTCATATTCTTGTTTCCCCGGTTTCCGGAAAAGGCCCAACCGGCCGACGGCGCCTGTCATCACGGCCTGCCGGGCAAGAATCGGAAATCCGGGATCGATCTGCAGAAGTTGCGGCACATAGCCCACGCGCAGGCGCGTTTGCCGTGGCCGTCGCCAGGTCTGGGCCTCTCCGAAGAGGCTAAGCGCGCCGGAAAACTTTTCAAACCCGGCAATCACATTCAGCAGTGTGGTTTTCCCGGCTCCGTTGGGACCAATGACTCCCACAAATTCATTTTTTGAAACACGAAGGTCTATGCCGGAGAGCAAAAGCGATTGATGCCGTCTCACGGATACCTGTTTTAAGGTCAGATAATGATCTGTCATGGATGCTCCAGAGCCTTCAAAACGGCTTCCACATTTTTCCGAAGCGTGGTCAGATAGCCGGACTCTGAAGGAAAATTATTGAGCACGATATGCGGCTTGCCCAGTGTTTCGGCAATGCTTTTTCCCGCGTCCGGACCGGATTGGAGATTATCCACGACGGCAACAATCCGTTTCTCCTTGCCGAGCCTGAGCAAACGCGACACTTCTCTGACCGAAAGGGCTTCGGGCCTGCCGTACACGCCGACCACGCGAAATCCCATCCACTCGAGCGGCTCCTTTTGCATGGAGGAACTCAACACCGCGCTGCCTGAAATCCCGGCGGTCAGCGCCATATCTTTGAGCATTCGCGCTTCTTCTCGCACATGGCGGACAGTCGCTTCTTTTCTTATTTCTATTTCTTTTCGTTCATCCGGAAAAACCCCGATCAGTTCCTGCGCCAGACGATCGAGACCGAAAATATAGGAATCGGGCGCCATCCAGTTTCGTCCGCCGTTGTCGATCTTCAACCTCCTGGGGGTGTCGGTTTTTGCTTTTTCCATAAACGGCAAGCTCCGGAAAGAAATGACCAGTGCGGCTTTTTGCATTTTCTCGATATCCGAGAGCTTGACGTCATAATGGCCGGGACACTGACCGGGGGGAAGAATCGCTTCAATGCGATATCTGTCGGGGGGAAGAAGAGCGCCGGCCATTCCCGACAGGATCGTATCGGAAGTCACCACCAGAGTCCTCGTCTCTACGGCGCCTGCATGGCCGCCAACTGAAAATGCGCCCAACATCGCCGTTAAAAAAAGAAGAACCCGTATGAAGATTGTTTTAATTCTCATCGTCCAGAACCATCTCGATTATTCGCGGCAATTTTCCAGCAACCGCTTGTGATCATCCTACATAAACCTGAGCGTCAACCCCGCAAAAGCCGTAATCCCGGGCATACTGTAGCCCTTTGCATATTCATAGTGACGGTTGAAAATATTGTTCACCGCCACATACACTTCCGAATCGCTGATATGAAGGGGTTTATAGTCAAACGTATACCCCAGACGTCCGTTGACCAGGGCGAAATCCTCCAGTTTGTTATTGTCGTTAAGCAATGCGAAATTAAAGTTGCCGGTTCTCATGCTGGTCGCGGAATAGACGTCCTTCAAATACTGCATATCCACTCGCAGTTTGAAATGCTCCAGAAACGACCAGTGAACTCCCGCCTGAAACTGAAAACCGGGCGTGTAGGGCATGTCTTTGCGCTCCAGGCCGTCGCTGCCTTTAGCTTTGGCTGCCATGAACGTGGCGCCGGCGAAACATTCGAGCGTTTTAAGCGGGAAAAATGTTCCGGTCAATTCCAAACCGCGAATCTCGTATTCGCCGATCGGATCATTGAATGAAATGGGAATGGGGCCGAACATGTATGCCTGATAACGGTTTTTCCCTTTGTCATAAAAAGCCGTCGCGCCGAGAGACGCCTTGCGGGGCCAGGTGTGCGTTAAACCGATTTCATAATGATCCACCGTTTCCGGTTTGATGGTCTCCCAGAGCGCGTCGGGATTGATCGCCGGATTGCTGGCCAGAACCATGTTCATGAGGATGATGGGCGAGGGGTAATTCAAGCCCCGAGCGTAATTCACATTCAGGTGCGTGTGAGCGTATCCGGTCACAAGTCCCGCCTGCCAGGAGGATTCAGATTGAAACCGGTTATGATGCATGTATCTGTATGACGCCGAAGGCGTTATATGAAATCCTTCCATCCGACCGAAAAGCTGACTGACGGCGACATAGGGGGACAAAATCGTGGTCTGCGGAAATTCCCAGACGCGTTCGGCGAGACCGCCGTTGATCCCCGGAGCGGCAAGTCCACTGTAAGTTCGTTGCGTATTTCTCATATCGGACAAATCCGCATCGATGCCGGCAACGATTTCGCCGCCCTCCCATAAAGATAGTCTTTCCTTCATTCGGAGGCCGTAAAGCCGGATGTGCTGCCGCGACCATAAACCGCCGGTTCCGTTTCCGTAACGGACCCCATTATTGAGTTCCTGCAGGAGATCAAAGTCCGTATCGTTGACATAGGCCTTGAGATACCCTTCGACCTTCTCATATCGATGGTTCAGGCTGACCGTGGAAAGAAACGTCGCCGTATCAAATCGCTCAGCCATAGGCCATCTGACGGCGCTGTTGATTGCGGGACTGGTTTCCGGCATCGGCGCCAGCGTCTGGCTTTCAACATAATTGGCCAAAACGCGGACACTCCAGTTCGGAGTCAGATCATATCCCGCATTGGCGTAATAACTCTGTTGCTGGGCCCGGGAATGCCGGACATGACCATCCGTGGACGCCCAACTTTGCGACATATAGACATCATAAGCCCCTTTCTTGATCCCCGCAGACAGACTCTGCGCGAATGTATTAAAACTTCCGCCGCTTAAGTCTAACACGGCTTCCCGACCCTCATCCTTCAAATATTTCGGTTTCACACTCACGGAAGCGTAACCGCTGCCGAACTCGGACGGCTGGGGGCTTTTGAATATTTCGATGCTTCCTATTGTGGGCAAGGCCATTCCGTCGCCCAACACCTGCCCGAAAAGAGCGCCGAAACGCGGCACATCGTCATATAAAATCGCAAAATCGGAACTGGGATGGCTGGCACCGCGTCCGCGAATATACAAACTATGGCTGGTTTGGCTGCCCATCAGATTCTTGCTTTGAAACATCACACCGGGCACATTGCGCAATGCGGACTGAAAGTCCAGACCGTGTTGTTCTTTAATCTGCTCCTGTGAAACGACATTATGTTGCGTTGCGTATCTCGTGGTGACCGGCGTCACCGGATTGGGCAAAGGCGTGGTCGTCACAATAATTTCTTGCAGTTGTGTGATCTCTTGATTCGCAGGGGCTGTCACACTTTTCTCTTGGGTTGCTTTATCTGAGGCTGTCTTCGAAGCGGACAAATCGCGCTCTTGCGCAAACGCCCAGGAAAATGAAACCGCAAAAAGAAATATGACGATCAAACAACATCTCCTTACCATTATCTTCCTCCTTTGATTTTACTTTTCACCTCCTTTCTGCTATAAAAAAACGCCTGAGGGGTGATTTTCTTGATGTTTTTTACCCTTCATCCGGGGCAGGGCGTCCTCGCCCAAGGTTATGCCCTGCCTCTTTTTTCTTAAAGGAAACGGAAACTGATGGGCAGAAGCGCCCAAGTTGTCACCCTGACACCGTCTCGAATTCCCGGCGCGTAGGTTGATTTTTGAACCGCGGCGACGGCGGCCTCCGTAAAGCCGTATCCCGCCGCTTCGACCACCTCGACATTCAACAATTTTCCATTGGCGTCGATCAGCAGTTTCAGCAAAACCCTGCCCTCTTTTCCAAGACGCCTCGCCAGCGCCGGATAATCCGGAATTTTCTGATAAACGAAGGCAGGCGCGCCGCGATCTCCAAACCGGCTTACGACCGGCGATGCCGAGTTTCCCCCCGACATCTTGACGTCTTCAATGCCGGCTAAAGAAGCCCCGGGCAACAGCGTGTCCGTTGCGGTCGCTACAGAAGCTCCGGATGGAATACTGTCCGATGCAGGCGCTGCAAAAGGGCTGCTGTTGTCGTCTTTTATCTCATCAGGACTATCTTGCGAGGGGGCCTTTTCGACCATCGCGACCTGTTGTTTTTCCTCCGGAACTACACGCTGATTCCGACTGGCAACATCGGCGGGCAAAGCGGCGACGGGGGGATTGTCGCCAACCATCTTGACAGGCGGGGACTCCTGCATCCGAACATCAGGCCCATTTGATCCCATGGGAATCGCCGCTTCACTATGGAGCGAAACGAATAAGACGTCATGGCCGGGAATGCGCGCAGCCGATGGCGTCAGCATAAAAAACAAAAAGACAACCAGATGCAAAGCGATCGAAAACAAGACGGCTTTCTTGTGATGCGATGTGGTTGCTGTCGCGGTTGAGGATACATTGTAATTGTTCATATGATTGCTTCGCTATGGCCAAAGGCGATGACCGTCAATCCTCATAACTGACGGAGTCTTGCCGGAGTGCATGCCACTATATGAGAATCAGGGCGCCCCGGCTTGCGTGGCACGAATATATAAATAGTATTACCTTTTTGTCAAGAATATTTTCATTGACAAATATCCGGGCATGCAGGTATTAAGCTTTCAAACATTGACCTGAGAGGGAGGGTGGTCCTGATCTTAAGGGGAGTCGAAAGTCTTTACAGCGCCAACTAAAGGTTTGATTCTTCCGGGATCAAACCTTTTTTAATGAAACTCCAACGATGCAAACGAAGTGCAGCAGAGTTGGTTAGTTGAATTATCTCCGCAGCGAAGCCAAGCGGGATGTTTTCTCCTCTCCTGCCCTCACCCCCTCCACCAGTATGCGCCGGTCTCACGCGCAAAAAGTGGAATGACTAGGAGGAATATGGATAAGCGCATCGGAACTATTACGATTATCATCACCGACCGGTCCCGTCAGGCACAGAAGGTCAACCAGATTCTTTGCGATTTCGGCGAAATGATTATCGGACGCATGGGCCTGCCTTCCGCACCGGGCGATCTGCACATCATCGCGCTGATCGTTCATGCCTCGACCGACGACATCGGGGCGCTGACCGGCAAACTGGGGGCGCTTCCCGGCGTTTCCGTCAAGGCATCGCTTACAAAAATTTAAATTTCATTGAAGGATAATAATACACCATGCAAGATTTCATTGATGACAATACCATTGAGGACATTCTGTATCGGGCGAAGAATCCCGACCCGCTCAACGTCCGCGAGATCATCGACAAAGCTTACGAGCTCAGAGGCCTGACGCCTGAAGATGTCGCCATCCTGCTTCAGACGGAAGATGAAGAATTGATCGGCGCCATTCTTGAGGCGGCTCACAGAATCAAGCAGGATATTTACGGCAATCGGCTGGTGCTGTTCGCCCCGCTTTACGTGGCCAATCATTGTTCCAACAACTGCCTGTATTGCGGCTTCCGGCGAGATAACCACGAACTCAACCGCGTTGCGCTGACGATGGATCAGATCAAAAAAGAAGTGGAAGTTCTCCAGCGCGAAGGGCATAAGCGCCTTTTGATGCTGTGCGGCGAACATCCGTCGCGATCGAGCCTGGATTACTTCATTGAAGCCATCGAAACGGCCTATGCCACCAAAACGGAAAAAGGCGGCGAAATCCGCCGCATCAATGTGGAGCTGGCGCCTCTGGACGTTGACGAATTCCGGCGCCTGAAAAATACCGGCATCGGCACGTACCTGCTCTTTCAGGAAACATATCATCACGAAACCTACAAAAAGATGCATCCCTCCGGCCCGAAAAAAGATTACGTCAATCGCTTGAGAGCCATGCATCGCGCGCAGGAAGCCGGCATCGACGACGTGGGCATCGGCGCGCTTTTCGGCCTGTATGATTATAAATTTGACGTTCTGGGGCTGTTGTTGCATGCCCGGCAGTTGGAGAAAGACTGCGGCGTCGGCCCGCATACGATTTCCATTCCGCGGCTGGAACCGGCGTTTAATGCGCCGGCGGCCATCGCCCCGCCCATGCCGGTTTCGGATTCCGATTTCAAAAAGCTGGTCGCCATTTTGCGCATGGCGGTTCCCTACACGGGAATCATCCTGACCACGCGGGAAAACGCCGCGCTTCGCTCCGAAGTTTTCAACTACGGCGTCTCACAGATCAGCGCCGGCTCGCGCACCAATCCCGGCGGCTATTCGGATACGACCAGCGACCGTTTCCGCGCCGCCCAGTTCAACCTCGGCGACACCCGCACGCTCGATGAAGTCATCTATGACATCACCGAACGCGGCCATATTCCCAGCTTCTGTACCGCCTGTTACCGTCTGGGCCGCACCGGCAAAGACTTTATGGATCTGGCCAAACCGGGGCTTATTCAGAAATTCTGCCAGACCAACGCGGTCTTTTCATTCAAAGAATACCTACTGGACTACGCAAGCCCGAAAACCCGCGAAGCCGGTGAAAAACTCATTTCGGAAATGCTCGAAAAATCGTTTAAAACCAAACGCAAAAAAATGGTGTCCGATCGACTTGAGACCATCAAAGAAGGAAAACGCGATGTCTATATCTGACCGGATTGAAAAACTGCTGTTGAAGGCCGAAATCGGCAAGCCTTTAACCCGCGAGGACATTATCGTGCTTTTGAAAATGCCGGGGGAGCTTCTTTCGGATCTTTTCGCCACGGCCGACCGCGTGCGTCACAACGACGTGGGCAATGAAATTTTTCTGCGCGGCATTATCGAGTTTTCCAATGTCTGCCAGCGCAATTGCCTGTATTGCGGGCTTCGCCAGGGGAATGCGAAGGTGGAGCGGTACCGTATGACGGACCAAGAGATTTTGGAAACAGCCGCAACCATCAAAAAGGCTGGTATCGCCACCTGCGTTTTGCAATCCGGCGAGGACTCCTTCTATAATGCGGACAAAATCTGCCGTCTTGTGGAATCGATCAAAGAAGAAACCGATCTGGTTCTGACGCTCTCAATCGGCGAGCGGCCGGCTTCCGATTATCGCGCGTTTGCCGAAGCGGGCGCGAACCGATACCTGCTTAAACACGAAACCGCTTCGACGGAGCTTTATCAGTATTTGCGTCCCGGCTGCCGCCTGGACGCGCGCGTATCCTGTCTTCAGACGCTCAAAACTCTGGGCTTCGAGACGGGCACGGGCAACATGGTCGGGCTCCCGGGGCAAACGCCGGAAATCCTCGCCGATGATCTGTTGCTGATGCGCATGCTCGATGCCGACATGCTGGGCATCGGCCCGTTTCTGCCGCATCCGGACACGCCGCTTGCGGGCATTGAAAACGACGGCATCGACATGACGCTTCGAGTCATCGCCATCGCCCGGCTTCTCACGCGCAACACGAATATCCCCGCCACGACTGCGCTGGCCACCCTGCATCCCCAGGGGCGCCTGCTTGCTCTTGCAGCCGGAGCCAACGTGGTCATGCCGGATTTCACGCCCGAGGCTTACAAACGCCGGTACGACATTTATCCGGGACGCGCGGATGTGGGCTCAGCCGAAGAAATCATCAAGGGGCTGAAAAAGGATTTCGAATCGATCGGCAGAACGATCAGCACATCGGTCGGCAATCGGCCAAAGACCCTGAATTCCGAACCGACCTTGCATTAAAAGCAATTCTTAAGGCGGGCTATCCCGGCGCGGAATAATGACACCTTTCCCTGCCGGAACGGCATGATGATCACGCCTCAAAAACCATTTTCCGGACGATCAGCCCCTTAACCTTCTTGAGCTTTTTCTCCATCATCAAGATATCCGCTTCGTCTCCGAACGTATCAAGAATCAGCAATCCTGTGGCCGAGCAAATCTTTTTGGAAACTTCGTGCAACCCCAGCCGCGTTCGAATGTTGCAGCCGTATTCCGTTAAGACCTTCTGCACCTCGGGAATTTCCTTGACCCGATCGGTTACCTGGACACCCAACACAATTCGTTTTGTCATACACCATGATCTCCTTTTCGGAGTGATTTGAGCCCAGATCTTATCCCAAACGTCGGCGCTTATTCAACTTGTTTTCTGAACTTGTCTATGCGTTGGACAATCATAAATTCCGTTTAGAGCGATCCCATGGCAATGAGTTCTTTGATGTTGATGTGCCGCGATTCATCAACAGACAGACCTTCGCGGATCAGATCCAGAACATGCGGCTTCTCCTCGGGAAATTTGTAGCCCTCGTAATCCATCGAAAAAAGCAGCCCGCCTTGCCGATTGGTCCAGGAATTCATATTGTGGTCGAAACAAACCCGGGACGTTACCCTCAGATTTTCGATCATCACCTGAAGCTCCTCCAAGCGCTCGTGCGGCGAAGAAATGTGCAAACGGCCTTGCGCGTAGTCTTCAAAAATCTCCGTGCCCTGTCGGGGGACAAAGGGACGCGAGCGGATATAGTGTGGGTTGATCTCATTTAACACTCTGGCTGTGTTTTCGGCATGCTGACGCCAGCGCTCGCGTCCTCCCAGATCGGGCATCCAGTATTCAGAGAGCTGAAATCCCGCGGCCACGGCCTTTTTGCCGCCTTCGATTTGTTCGGCGCTGGTGACCCCTTTGCGAACGATTTTGAGCAATTCGTCGTCACCGGTTTCCAGACCGACATGTATGCGATCAAGGCCGGCTTCCCGAATGGCAATGAGTTCCTCAATTTTTCTCTGGGCCAATGTTTTCGAGCGGGTGTAGGATGTCACACGAATCAGGCTTGGCAAGGTTTCACGAAGATGCTTCAAAACCTCAATAAATTCTGAAGGACGCATGATCATACTGTTGGCGTCTTGTAAAAAAGCCGTTTTCCCTCCTGAATACAACCAGTTAAATACGGTTATAAAACACTGATTCATATTCAGAGATGGATCCGCTTTTAAAATGGCCATTCCCACATCGCGGGTGACTCGACCGCCCAGGCCCATTTCCCAGGAAACGGCTTGAATTTCGTCTGATATTTTTCGCACCGTGTCGATATCCTTTTTCACATCCTCCACGCTGCGGTAGACGAACTTCTCGTCTTTGTACATCTCGCAAAAAGTGCATTTATTCCAGGGACAATTTTCCGTTATTCTCAAGAGGAGCGAGGCCGCCCCTCCCTCACTCGGAGGCCTATAAACGCCCACGGCAAATTCAAGTTTTCCCAAATTCTTTACATGACCCATTAAAGATTCACCATTGATGCGTGCCGTCATAACGTCTCCTTCGAAATATCATTGCCCTTATATAAACATCTTTTCCGTTTTGACAACCTTTAAGCTTCGACATTGCTTCCCGGGTAAATTGAAATGGCTTAAACTACCGGTCATTGAACCCTTTTATCAGAAAAATAGTGAAACTCATGATTTACTTTAGTCTATGACATTATTGACATAATTGACTTTCCGACAAATTGCGCCTATACAAATTCGCTTTCAAAAATCGATTTTCTCATGCGCCGAATCCTTTCTCCGCATTGAGATTCATTTCGTCAAACGGGAGAATAATATGGAAAAAAAGATTTCAGTTACAATTGACGGTCGGGAGGTTTCGGTCAAACCGGGACAAACCATCCTGGATGTTGCCAGAAGTATAGGTATTTTCATTCCCACGCTTTGTCATCTGGAAAACACCACCAACGTCGGCGCCTGTCGGGTGTGTGTGGTGGAGGTCGAAAACGCCCGGTCTTTGGTTGCGTCCTGCTGCATGCCGGTCAGCCCCGGCATGGTCGTGAAAACCAACACCCCCGCCGTTGTGGCGGCCAGAAAAATGATCGTCGAACTGCTTTGGTCCTCCGGAGACCACAACTGTTTGACCTGCGAACAAAACGGCGCCTGCGAATTGCAAAATCTCGTCTATTCGCTGAAAATCGATCAGCCCCGATTCCCCATTCAGTCGCCGGGGCACGCATTGGACGACTCCAATAAAATGATTTCCCGAGATTTGAATAAATGCGTTCTTTGCGGCCGCTGCATCCGGGCCTGCAACGAAATTCAGGTCAACGAAGTGCTGGATTTCGCCCAACGCGGATCTTACGCCAAAGTCGGCCCGGCCTTCGACCTGGACTATATCGATTCCCCCTGCGTGTTTTGCGGCGAATGCCTTCAGGTCTGCCCGACCGGCGCGATTACCTTCAAACAGGCGAAATTCGCCGGCCGCCCCTGGGAGCTTTCTAAAACCCGCACCACCTGCACCTATTGCGGCGTGGGCTGCCAGATGGATCTCTACACAAAAGATAATAAGATCGTGAAAGTATCGGGAAACCGGGAATACGGCCAGCCCAACCAGGGCAGTCTTTGTGTTAAGGGCCGCTTCGGTATGGATTTCGTGTCTCATCCCGATCGCCTGAAAAAACCGCTGATTCGTTACAATAAGAGTGAATCATTAAAGGAAGTGTCCTGGGATGAGGCCTTCAGCTTCGTGGCGGATAAACTCAAAGCGATTAAAGACAAATCCGGTCCGGACAGCATCGGAGGCCTGGCCTCGGCCCGCTGCACCAACGAAGAAAACTACCTTTTCCAGAAATTTTTCCGCGCGGCGATCGGCACCAACAATGTCGATCACTGCGCGAGGCTCTGACACTCCGTCACGGTGGCCGGTCTGGCCGCCACGTTTGGCAGCGGCGCGATGACGAATTCGATTGATGAGATTGAATACACGGATCTGATTTTGGCAACAGGAACGAACACCACGGAAAATCACCCCGTGATCGGGGCCAAGGTTAAACGAGCCGTCAAGCAGCAGGGCGCGAAGCTGATTGTGATCGATCCCCGCAAAATCGATCTGGTTAAATACGCGGATATCTGGCTTTGCCAGAAACCCGGAACGGACGTGGCCGTTTTAAACGGCCTGATGAACGTGATTCTCACCGAGGGTCTGGAAGCCAAAGACTACATCAAGGACAGAACCGAAGGATTTGACGCGCTCAAGGCCATGGTCGCAAAATACACCCCCGAGTACGTCGAAAAGATTTCCGGCGTTCCGGCGGAAGACTTAAAGAAAGCCGCGCGTCTTTACGCCGGGGCCAAACGTGCGAGCATCCTCTATGCGATGGGGATCACCCAGCATATCAGCGGCACGGACAATGTGAAAAGTATCGCCAACCTTTCTATGCTGTGCGGCAATGTCGGCATCGAAGGAGGCGGCGTGAACCCGCTTCGCGGACAAAACAATGTTCAGGGCGCCTGCGACATGGGCGGCCTTCCGAATGTGTATCCTGCCTATCAACAGGTGGCTGCTGAAGACGCCCGCAAGAAGTTCGAGTCAGCATGGGGTGCGGTTCTGTCGCCCAAACCGGGGCTTACCCTGATGGAAATGATGGCGGCGGCGGGGGACGGCCGAATCAAGGCGCTCTACATCATGGGCGAGAATCCGCTTCTTTCCGATCCGGATCTGCATCACGTCAAAAAAGAGCTGCAAAACCTGGACCTTCTGGTGGTTCAGGACTTGTTTCTGACGGAAACCGCTGAAATCGCAGATGTCGTCCTTCCTGTGGCAAGCTTTGCCGAAAAGGACGGCACCTTCTCTAATACCGAGCGCAGGGTTCAAAGAGTCCGCAAAGCGATTGAGCCGCCCGGAGAGGCGAAAACCGACTGGGAAGTCATCTGCGGCATCTCCAATCAATTCGGATATCCCATGTCATACACTTCGGCTGAAGACATTTTCGAAGAAATTCGAACACTCACGCCCAGCTACGCAGGCATCACCTATTCGCGCATTGAAAAAGAAGGTCTCCAGTGGCCCTGCCCCACAACGGATCATCAGGGAACGAAATTCCTGCACAAAGACCGTTTTTCCCGCGGTTTGGGCCTTTTCTCGGCCATTGAATATATTCCGCCTGATGAACTCCCGGACAAAGACTATCCACTTCTGCTTACGACCGGCCGCGTCCTTTACCACTATCATACCGGCACGATGACGACACGCGCCGAAGGACCCTCGGAGCGCTACCCGGAAAGCCTTGTGGAAATCAATCCGCAAGATGCAAATAAACTGGGCATTATTGACGGCCAGACCGTTGTGGTGACCTCCCGCAGAGGCGAAGTGGAAGCCAAGGCGCAAATTACCGAAAAAAGCACACCCGGCACAATTTTTATGAATTTCCACTTCACCAACACGCCGGTCAATCTGCTGACCAATCCCGCTTTGGATCCCACCGGGAAAATCCCGGAATTCAAGGTCTGCGCCGTGAAGTTGAAAGCCGCCTAGCAAGACTGTGACGATTTTTCGTTTATGCATAAAATAACATGGTCAAAAAAGAAGATGCCCCTTGCAAGGGGCATCTTCTTTATGTATAAGGGTTTGATTTTTACGTGCGTTCGACACGGGAAAAAAGAGGACTCTGCTTTTCGCGTGTCACCAAATACATTTTTATGCCTTATTAAGGAAAGGCAAGGGAGGAATTAAACATGGCAAATGAAAACTTGGAAAGTAAGCGATGGTTTATTGCGATCGCGGCCGTCATCATTCAGTTGTGCCTGGGAACCGTCTATGCCTGGTCGGTCTTCAAAATTCCCTTGATGAACATGCACGGATGGGAAGGCAAGACGGTGCAATACACCTTCATGCTGCTGATGTTGATTATTGGTCTGGCCGCCGCTTTCGGCGGCACGCTGGTGGATAAGAAAGGTCCGCGTTTCGTTGCCACCATCGGCGGTATTCTTTTTGGAATCGGCACGTTGATTGCCGGCTATGCCGATCAGGTCGGCAATATTTATTTGCTTTATCTTGGCTTCGGCGTCATCGCCGCCCTGGGCAACGGTTTCGGCTATGTGACGCCGATCGCTACCCTGATCCGCTGGTTCCCCGATAAACGCGGTCTGGTGACGGGCCTCGCGGTTATGGGCTTCGGCGCGGGCGCTTTCTTCATGGGGAAAATCGCTCCGGCAATGATCGCTTCTTTTAAAGAAGTTGACGCAAATGGCCAGATCCTTTCCTCCGGTGTCGCCATGACCTGGTACATTTGGGGTGTGATCTTTCTGATTCTTGTCGCCGGCGCCGCGCAACTTTTTAAAAACCCTCCCGCAGGATGGCTCCCCAAAGGATTCACCCCTTCGACGACTTCAGTGTCGGCTGCAGATTCCTTCAAGTTCGGCGAAGCTGTAAAGCGTCCTCAATGGTGGATGCTCTGGGCTATGCTGTGTCTTAACGTTTCGGCCGGATTGGGCCTGATTTCTCAGCATTCTCCTCTAGCTCAGGACATTTACAGAAAAACCATGGGGCTTTTGGGTGATTTGACGCCTGAACAAGTTGCCATCGTCGCAGCAGCAGGCGGCACCGTCGTGGCTGTCGCCGCGATCTTCAACGGCTTGGGACGTCTCTTCTGGGCGAAAATCTCCGACAATATCGGACGCCGGATGGTCTTTTTGATCATGTTCGCCACCCAGGCGGTTGTCTATCTTCTTGTCGCGATGGGCTTCGTTTCCAACTACTACCTCTTTATCGTCGTCTCCTGTTACCTTCTGGCCTGCTACGGCGGCGGATTCGCCACGATGCCGGCCTTTGCGGCGGACGCTTTCGGTCCGGCTTATATCGGCAAAGTCTACGGCTTCATGCTGACTGCCTGGTCGGCCGCCGGCCTGATTGGCCCGTTCGTGTTTGAAGTGTTCAAACCGCAGGCGCTTTACATCGCCGCGGCATTGCTGATCGTCGGCTTTGTCATTGCTGTGGTTTATAAACCGCCGAAGGGCAAAAACGCTTAACCAAGATATTCTGAAAAACGCCCTCCGCAATGTTCATTGCATTGCGGAGGGCGCAATCCTGCCGCCAAAACAATGATCATGACCTAAACGGTAATCCCCGTTTTCTCTTAACAACATTCAGGCGATGGAGTTCGCCTTTAACCGCCTTCGTTGCTGATGACTCCTACCAACTTTTGGATAAGGAGTCATGAATATGGAAAAGATTTATCTTGTTGCCGCCTTCTGGTTTTTTGCCGCTGTTCTATCCACGATTTTGGCCAATCGACTGAAAATTTCCATCGCGCTGATGGAAATCATAGTCGGCGCCGTCATTGGTTTTTCGGCCTTCCAACTTGGATATTTTGACCATCTGGCTCTTAACGCAGATTGGATGAAATTCTGCACCGGCGTGGGGGCAATTCTCTTAACATTTCTGGCTGGAGCGGAACTCAATCCGGAGGCGATGAGAACCAAAATCAGGGAAGTCTCCATCATCGGCCTCATTGGTTTTTCCGCACCGTTTATCGGCTGCACACTTTTGGCTTATTTCCTGATTGGATGGACTCTTCAAGCCAGTCTTCTTTGCGGTATCGCACTTTCCACAACCTCCATGGCTGTTGTCTATGCCGTCATGCTGGAATACGGATTTAATAAAACGGAATTCGGCAAAGGTATTTTAGGGGCATGTTTTATCAACGACCTGGGAACCGTCATCGCGCTTGGACTGATCTTTGCGCCCTTCACCTACAAAACGGTTATTTTTATCGTCATGACGATCGTGCTGATGTTCACGCTCAGACCAATGACTGAATACCTTATTCGCCGCTTTGCTTATAAAACGGCGGCCATTCGGGCCAAATGGATTCTCTTTGTTCTGCTGGCGATGGGTGTGCTGGCCGCCTGGTCCGGCAGTGAACCGGTTCTGCCCGCCTATGTTCTGGGAATGGTTCTGGCCCGCACGATGGAACAAGACGGCCATTTTGTCCGCCGGCTTCGAACCCTGACGGTCGGTTTTCTTACACCGCTTTACTTCCTGCGGGCCGGAGCGTTGGTGTCTATTCCAGCGCTGCTGTCCGGAGCGGGGATTTTTCTTCTCCTGTTCGGCGGAAAGGTAGTGTCCAAAATACTCGGCTTATATCCCGCCATCCGCCATTTCAGGAACGACAGAAAGGAAAAATGGTACTACACGCTGTTGATGAGCACCGGCCTTACTTTTGGAACGATCTCCGCTTTATACGGATTGTCGAATAATATTATCTCCCAGGATCAATATTCGTTGATTGTCGGCGCCGTCATCGCGAGCGCCGTCATTCCGACTCTGATCGCCAATAAGTTCTTCCTGCCTTCGCATTTGCTGGAAGCGCCGATTCTGGACGACCAGGCGCCGGATGAAAAGGATCTTCGCAATAAAATCTGAACAAAATGCCTGATCGGTGGTGAAGCGCTATGCGCATATTAAAATTCAGAACATGAAACTACTGATCGCAAAAAGCGGAAAAGACCGCATCCGAACCGGACTGGCTTATAAATCCGACGACATAGCATGCACAGATTCAGCAACCGGACTTGCCTTGACAGCCCATCGGCCAGCGCATATACTACGCACGGTTGTGAAGCTCTGCGAAATCGCCCTCAGGAGGTCCTTTCATGGAAAATCAAATGCTCCGGGAATTATATGAGCGGCAGAAGACCTTTTTCCGCTCGGGCAAAACCCGCGACATCGACTTTCGCATTGCCGCCCTCAAGAAGCTCAATGGACTGATTAACACATTCGAAAAAGAAATCCTTGATGCGATTTATCTGGATTTGCGCAAAGAAGAAACGGATGCCTATGCGACGGAAATATCCGGCATCTACCAAGAACTGAAAGTGGCAATCAAAAATGTTCGCGATTGGGCGGCCAGGCAGAAAGTCCCCACCCCTTTCTTTCTAAAGCCGTCTAAAAGTTACATTTACAAGGAGCCCTACGGTGTCGCTTTGATCATTGCCCCCTGGAATTATCCCTTCCAGTTGACGATCATGCCGCTTATCGGCGCTTTAGCGGCGGGCAACACCGCCATCCTGAAGCCTTCGGAAATCGCCCCTCACACGGCCGCCATTTTGGAAAAAATGATCAACGGCGCCTTTTCCGCCGAATATCTTCACGTCGTAACGGGAGGCGTTGAAGAAACCCAGGCTCTTTTGGATCTGCCGCCCGATTATATCTTCTTTACAGGCAGTGTTCCGGTGGGTAAAGTCGTCATGTCGGCAGCCGCTAAACACTTAACGCCATTGACGCTGGAGCTGGGCGGTAAAAGTCCGGCCATCGTCCACTCGAGCGCCGATCTGAAAACCGCCGTTGAACGCATCTGCTGGGGAAAATTCTTGAATGCCGGACAAACCTGCATTGCGCCGGATTACATTCTGGTGCACAACTCCGTCAAAGATCATTTTCTGGATGAACTCATTAAGGCGATCCTCAAGTTCTACGGAGAAGACGCATCCAAACATCCGCGCTACTGCCGGATCATAAACGATCGGCACTTCCAGCGCCTGACGGCCCTGATTGATTCGGCCAAAATGATTTACGGTGGTCGCACGGACGCCTCTGACAGATATATTGAACCAACTCTTTTATATCCCGCAAGCTGGGACGATCCGATCATGCAAGACGAAATATTCGGTCCCATTCTCCCCATTCTTCCCTATTCCGATCTTGATGATGTGATCGGGAAAATAAACGACCGCCCCAAACCGCTGGCTCTGTATATGTTCGTCAATGATAAAGTCATCCGACGCAAAATGATCCGCGACATCTCCTTCGGCGGCGGCGCGGTCAATAACACGATTATGCACATCGTCTCACACGAAATGCCGTTCGGAGGCGTGGGTCAAAGCGGCCTGGGGCGTTATCATGGCAAATACAGTTTTGAGGCGTTCTCTCATACGAAAAGCATTTTACGCAGTTACAATTCAACCGATCCGGTGGAAATCGCCTATCCGCACAAAGGCGGTTTTTTGTTTAAACTGAAGCTTAAAATGATGAAGTATTTACCATAAATGAAAGGACTTTCATGAAAAGAAATTTCCGATGGATTGTTCTTTGCGCCGTTGTCCTTTTGAGCGCTTGCTCGGTTCCGAAATTCGATCCTTTCAGCTCGGATATGAAACCCCTGCAGGAAGTCACCTTAAGCGGCACAGGCAAGGATAAGATTCTTTTAATTTCGGTTTCGGGCATGATCTCCACCGCACCGAAGAAGGGCTTGCTTTCAACCTCGCCAAGCCTGGTCGAACAGCTTGTCGTTGAACTGGAAAAAGCGAAAACCGATAAAAACATCAAAGCCGTTTTGCTTAAAATCAATTCTTCCGGCGGAACCATCACCGCCAGCGACATTCTCTATAAAGAGATAGCCGGATACAAAGAAAAATCCGGCGGCAAGGTCGGCGTCATTATGATGGACGTGGCCGCATCGGGCGCCTACTATCTGTCAATGCCGGCCGACATGATCATGGCCCACCCTACGACGGTGACCGGTTCGATAGGCGTTATCTTCATCCGACCCAAAGTCAACGCGCTTTTAGATAAAGTCGGCATCGGCGTTGAAATTTCTAAGTTCGGCTCGCTCAAGGACATGGGTTCCCCCTATCGGCCGACAACCGACGAAGAGAAAGCTCTGATCCAGAAAACGGTTGACGCCTACGGAAAGCGATTTATCGATCTGGTCGCCAAGCACCGCAAGCTCGCCGCAGGGCAAGTCGCGCAAATCTCTACCGCCCAAGTTTTTGTCGCGGATGAGGCGCTTCGTTTGGGCCTGATCGACAAAATCGGATATATTGCCGACGCAGTCAAAGAAACCAAATTGATCGCCGGATTGCCTGATGACGCCAGAGTCGTTGCCTACCGGCGCCGGGATATTCCGGAAGATAATTACTACCGCACCGCTTTGGTGGAGCCTCAGACAACCAGCCTTTCTCTGATCCATATCGCGCTGCCCGATATTTTCACCGCAGGCGCCGGTTTTTATTATCTTTGGCCCGAGGCGATCCATTTTGAATAGCAACACGCCCATGATTGAAACCGTTCATCTGTCAAAACGATTCGGAAAAATTGAAGCGGTCCGCGAGGTTAATCTCCATATCGAACGGGGCGAAATTTTCGGGCTTCTCGGTCCCAACGGGGCAGGCAAAACCACCACCATCGGCATGCTGTGCACGATTGTACGCCCAACCTCCGGCCGGGGGGCGATCGCGGGTTACGATATTCTGCGTCATCCCAGCCAGGTCCGGCGCAGAGTCGGCATCGTTTTTCAGGACCCGACACTCGATACGATTCTGACCGGCAGGGAAAATCTCGAACTCCACGCCCGACTTTACGGCATCGCCTCTTCCGAACGCGCTCGTTTAATCGAAGAGATGCTCGACTTGGTCGATCTGGCCTCGCGCGCCGACGATCTGACCCGCACTTATTCAGGGGGCATGCGCCGCCGCCTGGAACTGGCTCGCGGCCTGCTGCACCGGCCCGCCGTTTTGTTTCTGGATGAACCCACGCTGGGTCTTGATCCGCAGACCCGCGCACGAACCTGGGACTACATCCGGAAAATGGCCCAAAAGGAATCCACCACGGTGGTTTTGACCACACATTATATGGAAGAAGCCGAATCGATGTGCGACCGGATCGGGATCATCGATCATGGTCGAATCATTGCCTTGGACACACCGAACCGACTCATCGATTCGCTGGGGGGAGATATTGTCTCCGTCCAGGCTGACGCGATTCCCGCAGATGCCATACGTTCTCTGCCTTTTGTCACGGGGGTTTCGGTCTCCGGCCCGACGGTGCAAATTACCCTGCAGTCGGCCCAGCTGCATCTGGCCGGCCTTCTTCAGATGATCCCCCAAATTAAAAGCGTGGAAATGAGAAAACCCTCTCTCAACGACGTGTTCATCAAACTCACCGGACGCAATATTCGCGACGACAACCTAAGCTCCTCCGACAGCTGGGTGGAAACCGTCGTCCGTTACCGTCAGAGAGGAAAGTAGTCCGATGCCCGATGCAGCCAAAAGAGAATTGATGGGTATGGCCGCCGTCTGGTGGCGCGAATTTAAAGTGTTCTGGCGGGAAAAAAGCCGGATCGTTTCCAGCATCGTCTCGCCTTTAATGTGGCTTTTCCTTTTCGGCGGCGGCCTCGGCGCCTCTCTAAGCGTCGGCGACGTGAGCTACCGAGACTATATCTATCCCGGCGTGCTGACGATGTCCGTCATTTTCGGGTCGGTTTACTTCGGTCTGTATATCGTCTGGGACCGCAAGCTGGATGTTTTAAAAGCCGTCCTGGTCGCTCCCGTCTCCCGCATCAGCATTTTTTTCGGCAAGGTGCTGGGCGGCTGCACGGATGTGTTTTTGCAGGTGGTCATTTTGTTTGTTTTCTCGTTTCTCTTCCCTGCGGTAAATCCCTGGGGGATTCCGCTGGCCCTTGTTTTTTTGATTCTGACCTCCATCGCTCTGGTGTCGCTGGGACTGGCGATCGGTTCGCTTTTGGAGAGTCTCGAAGGATTCCAACTCGTCACGGCGTTTCTCATTTTCCCGCTTTTTTTCCTGTCAGGCGCCCTGTTCCCGGCCGATGAACGCCTGCCTGCCTGGCTTTCCGGCCTGGTTGTCATTAATCCCTTAAGCTACACGGTTGACGGTGTGCGAAGCGCCCTTCTGGGTATTTCGGTCAATTCTTTCTATTTAAATATTGGCGTGATCCTGTTTTTTGCCGCAGCGATGCTCGTCATCGGCAGTGTGTTGTTTTCCCGGATGAAATAATTTCAGATCTAAAAAAGGAGCTCAATGAAAAAAGAGTTTATTACAGCCGCAACCCTCTTCTTTCTTTTTCTTGCCGTGACAGGAGCTCAAGCATGGCATGATAAAACCCACCTGATGGTCGCCAAAGTCGCCGGACGCACCTCTTGGTACAACGCGGCCGGCGCGGACATCGCCAAAATCAAGGCCGGCTATGCCGAATCCTACAACCACTGGTATAACAACAACGCCGAAGCGGAAGTCACCCCGAAGATGGTTCTGGCCCAGATCGACCGTTACAACAAAAACAGTCTGCTTCTGGATCCGGAAGGACACCTCTACGGAGCGATTCTGGCGTCGCTTCGGGGCTATGACCAATTCAGCCGCGCCGGGAAATACGCCGAATACCATCTGGACTACTGCGCGCATTATATCGGCGATCTGTCTCAACCGCTGCATAACATCCCCTATGACGATTACAACAAGACCTGGCACAGTCTTACAGACGGCGTCGTCGAAGAGACCGTCTGGAACGAATCCGAAAAGATTGTCGAACACATGTATGACATCCGGCTGTCCGGGGAAACGTTTGAAGAAGACCTGGCCCGCGAAATCGCCCGCATCGCCAACCTGACACGCAAACTGGGCTACACACTGCGGGAAGAAAACCGCACCATGACGAAAGAAGAAGCCTATAAACAACTGGGCCACAGCGCCTCGCTTTTGAAAGCCGTCTTGCAGCATGTCCAAAAACCGTGAAACAATGCGGACTTTAGCAAAATGCCAGTCGACTTTGTTCAATTGACAAAAAGGCCCAATCATGCCAATTGGATTACCCAGTTTTTCTATCATGGGAGGATAAAACAAAAATATGGAAAGTCTCAAAGACCTGCAAACTCGTTACGACTCTCTCAAGGGCCTCGGCCTGAAACTGAACATTGAACGCGGCCAGCCCGGCGATGAAAACTTCAATCTGTCCAACGGCCTTTTGACCATCGTGACGGAAAAAGATGTCATGACGCCAAGCGGGTTTGACATCCGCAATTATCCGGGCGGCGTGCTGGGCCTGCCGGAAGCCCGCGAGCTTTTCGGCGCCGTGCTCGGCGCCAGAGGCGAGGAAACCCTGGTGGGCAACAATGCCAGCCTGCTGATTCTTTCCAAGGTTCTGATGTGGGCCCTTCTGCGCGGCCTGGTCGGAAGCCCCGCACCCTGGGGAAAAACCGATAAACCCAGAATGATCGTCACGGTGCCCGGTTATGACCGCCATTTCACCCTTCTTGCGGAAATGGGTTTTGAAATGGTCCCGGTTGTGATGACGAAAAACGGCCCGGACATGGACGCAGTGGAAAAAGCCGCCGCCGATCCCGCCGTGAAGGGCATCCTTTTTGTCCCCACCTACTCCAACCCGACAGGCGATACGGTCTCGGATGAAACGGTTTTGCGCCTGGCCAAAATGAAAACCGGCGCGCCGGATTTCACGATCTTTGCCGATGACGCCTACGTCGTGCATCATCTGGTGGACAATCCCCGCAAGCCTAAAAACCTGCTTCGCGCCTGCGAGGAAGCCGGCAATCCCAATCGGATTTATCTGTTCAGCTCGACGTCGAAAATCACCTTCGCCAGCGCGGGCCTGGGTTTTATGGCCGCCAGCAAAGAGAATCTGGCCTATATCGCTAAACTTTTCGGAACCATGTTCATCGGCCCGAACAAGGTCGAGCAACTGCGCCATGTTAAGTTTTTAAATGCCTACCCGGGTGGCATCGCGGGGCTGATGAAAGATCACGCGAAAATTCTCAAGCCGAAATTCGACATCACCCAAAAAGTGCTGGAAAAAGAACTGAGCGGCACGGGGCTGGCAAGCTGGAGCAATCCCGAGGGCGGCTATTTTGTAAGCCTGGATACGGTCAAACCGGTTGCCAAGCGCGCAGTGGCATTGTGCAAAGAAGCGGGTGTGGCGATCACACCGGCCGGCGCGACGTTCCCGTTCGGTAAAGATCCGAAGGATTCCAATATCCGTATTTCACCCACCCGCCCGCCGGTGGCCGAACTGGAAAAAGCCATTGAAATCCTTGCGGTCTGCGTCAAACTCGCTTCAGCGCAATAGAATTTCCTGAGGTTTCAAGTTTAACGTTTCAAGTTGTTTTTTAGTTTTAAGTCGATAGCCCGGATGGATGCGATTCATCCGGGCTTTTTATGATTTCTTTTATTGCCGGAACCTGTCCACAAAAGGAAAGAATAAGGCAGGCATCCGCTGCAATTCCCAGTTTTTGTTCAATATCGAAAGTCGCGATGCGCAATGATTCTTTGGTAGTAAGTCTATCAAGAGTGTTTGGTGTTTCCAGCCCTATATTAAAAGAAAATCAACCATCCCATCCCATCCCTACACTACCTTTTGCCTTTTGCTTCACACTGAGTTGCTTACATATCGATCTGATGCAGCGCCAGCTCCCGATACGCATACTCCAGATAAATCTTTTCGTTCACAAACAGGTCGTAGAGATCCGGATCAATATGATGGTCGGCGACCATTTGTTCGAGAATGACAAGGGCCTCGGAAAGGGTTTTGTCTTTTTTATAAGGCCGGTCGGTCGCGGTCAGCGCCTCGAACACATCGGCCAGCGCAATGATACGGGCCTGAAGCGGCAAATCCTCTCCTTTCAATCCTTTGGGGTAGCCGCTGCCGTCGAGCTTTTCATGGTGAGAGGCGGCGTACTCGGCAATGCGCCTCAGTTTTTTGGGGAAAGGAAGCTTCGCGAGCATTTTTCCTGTGACGGCGGCGTGATTGTTGATGATGCTGCGCTCTTCGTCGTTGAGCGTGCCGCGACGAATGCTTAAGTTGTAGATTTCGTCTTCGGTGAGAAGCGGCAGGGTCTGGGCGCTGGCGCTCCATTTTCTCTGGGCGATTTTGCGGACCCTTTCGATCATTTCGTCCTGTGTGAATTCGCTGCTGGTGTTGATGCGAACCAAAAACTGGTATTCTTCATCAAGGGCCTGAAGCTCGCGGGCGACCTGTTCCGGAGATAATCCGGTTTTATTCGCTCTGGCCTCGCTCATGGCAAGCTGGTATTCGCGTTTGAGCAGCTCGAAGCGGGTTTTGATATCGCCGATGCGGTCGTAAACTTTTTCGAGTTTGGTGGATTTATCCACCACATGCTCGGGCGTGGTGATTTTGCCCACGTCATGGAGCCAGGCGGCCATCCGCAGTTCCCGCAGTTCGTCGCCGGAAAAATAGACGGAGGCGAACCGCCCGTTGCGAGATTCATTGACGGCCCGGGCAATCCTCATGGTGAGATCCGCCACGCGCCGGACATGTCCGCCCGTGTAAGGGGATTTTTCATCAATCGCCGTGGCGATGGTCTGAATAAACGAATCCAGAAGCGTTTCCAAATCTCCGATTAAAAGGCTGTTGGTGAGCGCCACAGCCGCCTGAGAGGCGAGCGCCTCGGCCAGCCTTCGGGCCAGTCCGGAAAAAGCCGCAACCTTTCGCGACTTGGGGTCTCTGGCGTTGATGAGCTGTAAGACGCCGATGACTTCGCTTTCGTGATTGCGCAGAGGAACCACCAGCATGGATTTTGATCGATAGCCGGTCTCACGGTCGAACGCCTTCGTGCCTTCAAAATTAAAGCCTTTGGCGTCGTAAACATCCGGAATGTTGACGGTGCAGCCGGCAAGCGCCGAATGGGCCGATACCTGTGTGTCGTTGGGCTTGCCTTCGCCGTTATAAAGCGGAACGGACGGCCATTTGAGCTTCGCGCCGCAGGCGGACGCGGCCAATCCTAAAACTTCATTTTGCACAAATGAGAAGATCAGCTCCTGTTCGTCATCACTCATGAGGTAAAGCGTCCCGGCTTCCGCCTGCGTGACCTGACGCGCTCCGGCCAGGATTTTTGAAAGCAGCGTTTCAGTATTTTTTTCCGCGGACAATGAAACGCCGATGTCAATGAGCTGCTGGACGTCCACTGGGTCGATAAACTCTTTTGATCGTTTTCCGAGCATTTCGTTTCCGCCTCCTGAACTTACCGGATCATGACCTGTCTGACGGTTTTCCCGATTCGTTTTGCGATTTCGGATAACTCGCCGTCGGTTGCCGGCTTCTCGCTTCGCCACACAGGCGCCAGTGTGCGTGCGGGTTGGAATCTTTGCAAGACGTAGCGCTGCGCGCCGCGTATTTCACGGGCGATCGACAGGATGTCGTCGTCCTTCAGACGCGATGAGGCCGCAGTCGTGCGAAATTCATGCGGGATAGCGCTTTGAAGGATGAGGTCTATACTGCGCCGGATGAATCGTTGGTCCACCCTGACGCCCGCCATTTCGGAATAAGCATCAAGCGGCGCTTTGACGTCCATTGCCACATAGTCGATCAATTTGTCTTTGAAAATGTGTTCCAAAACGTCGGGAAGCGCCCCGTTGGTGTCGAGCTTGACAAGAAAACCCAGTTTCCGGATTTTTTTCATGCAGGAAACCAAATCGGCCTGGACCGTGGGCTCTCCGCCTGAGATCACCACGGCGTCGAGCTTGCCCTTTCGGGCTCTGAGAAAATCGTAAACCTCTTTTTCCGGCAGGCAAGGCTTGAATTTTTTCGGATCGACCAGTTCGGGATTGTGACAATAGGGGCAACGGAAATTGCATCCCCGGCAGAAGATCACTGCGGCGATCTTCCCGGGATAGTCGATGAGAGAGACTTTATGCAAACCGCCTATATCCATTTTTCATTACTGAAACCGGAAGACCTGACGCGAGTCGAATTCCTCCTGCTTTCCTTTGTTCCATTGCTTGACCGGCCGCAGATAACCCACCACACGCGAGTAGACTTCGCAAGACTCCGCGCAGGTCGGGCATTGCGGCACTTCCCCTTTAATGTAGCCGTGCGAAGGACACACGCTGAAAGTCGGCGTAAAAGTAAGATACGGCAAATGATAGCTTGAGCAGATTTTATACACCAGCGACTTGACCGCCGACGGATCGTCCACGCGCTCTCCGGCGAAGGTGTGAAAGACGGTTCCCCCCGTATAACGGGTTTGTATTTCATCCTGCAAATCGAGGGCTTCGAAAATATCATCGGTATAGTTGACCGGCAACTGGGTGGAGTTGGTGTAGTATGGCTCGGCCTTTTTGGATTTTCCATCGCTTGCCGTGATGATGTCGGGATATTTTTCCCGGTCCAGCCGGGCCAGGCGGTAGGAGGTTCCTTCAGCCGGCGTGGATTCGAGATTGTAGTTGTTGCCTGTTTCCTTCTGATAGGCAATCAGCCGGTCGCGCATAAAATCAAGAACGGATTTGGTGAAGGCCTGGCCTTCAACGGACGCGATGTTCTTGCCGAGAAGATTGAGACAGGCTTCATTCATCCCGACCAGCCCGATGGTGGAGAAATGATTTTTCCAGTATTCGTTGAATCGTTCCTTCACGTTGCGCAGATAATATTTGGTATAGGGATAAAGGTTGCCGTCGGTGAATTTCTCAAGCACCTTGCGTTTGGTTTCCAGGCTGTCGCGGGCGACGTCCATGAGTTTCCCCAACCGGTCTGAAAAGTCCTTTTTGGATTTGGCCAGATAGCCGATGCGCGGCATATTGATGGTGATGACGCCGATGGACCCGGTGAGTGGATTCGACCCGAAAAGCCCGCCGCCGCGCATTTCCAGCTCGCGGTTGTCAATGCGCAGCCGGCAGCACATCGAACGCGCATCTTCGGGATTCATGTCCGAATTGATAAAGTTTGAGAAATACGGCACGCCGTATTTGGCGGTCATTTCCCACAGATCGGTCATGTTGGGGTTGTCCCAGTCGAACTCCTTCGTGACGTTGTAGGTGGGGATGGGGAACGTGAACACTCTGCCCTTGGCGTCGCCTTCGGCCATCACCTGCAAAAACGCCTTGTTGAACAAATCGAGTTCTTCCTGAAACTCGCCGTAGGTCTCCTTTTGCGGCTCGCCGCCGATGATGACATGCTGATCGCGGTAATATTTCGGAACGGTCAGATCGAGAGTGACATTGGTAAAGGGGGTCTGGAAGCCCACGCGCGTGGGCACGTTGATGTTGAAGATGAATTCCTGCAGCGCCTGCTTGATCTCCTTGAGGCTGAGATTGTCATAGCGAATGAACGGCGCCAAAAGCGTATCGAAGTTGGAAAAGGCCTGCGCGCCCGCCGCTTCGCCCTGAAGTGTGTAGAAGAAGTTCACCACCTGCCCCAAAGCGCTTCGAAGATGCTTGGCGGGTTTGCTTTCCACCTTTCCGGACACACCGCGAAATCCCTGCAGGAGCAGATCATAGAGGTCCCAGCCCACGCAGTAGACGGACAGAAGGCTCAGATCGTGAATGTGAAAGTCACCTTCGGTATGCGCCTTGCGGATCTCCGGCGAATAGATCTCGTTGAGCCAGTAAACCTTGCTGACTTCGGAGGAAATATAGTTGTTGAGCCCCTGCAGGGAATAATCCATATTGCTGTTTTCGTGAATCTTCCAGTCGGCCTTTTTCAAGTACTGATCGACCAGATCCACCTCCATTTTGTTGGCGATATCTCGCAGACGCGAATGCTGATCGCGATAGATAATGTAAGCTTTAGCGGTTTTGCGATAGGGCGATTGCAGCAAAACCTCTTCGACGATGTCCTGAATTTCTTCAACAGAGAGAACCTTGCCGTTGAAAAGCTGCTCGCCGAGGTTGAGAACCTTGATCGTAAGCTTGCGAGCCTCTTTCATGTCGAATTCTTCCGTGGCCGCGCCGGCCTTGGCAATCGCGTTCGTGATTTTCTCCGCGTTGAACTTTACCAAACGCCCGTCGCGTTTTCGGATTCTCGTATTCATGAAATCCTCCGGAAATGCAGATTTTTTCGTTTTTCGAAAAAAAATAAAAAATACCCCCGATGGCTCACAATATATTGGGGTTGGAGCGGATAATACCACTACATATAGGTGGCTTCAAGAGAAAAAATACCCTTCTGAAAAATAAATGCCGGTCATTTCTGTTGCAAATTCAACAAGGTCGTTTTATGAAGGCTGAAATAATCGGCGATAGCATTTTGGAAGGATTTCGATTTTGAAGCTGGATGTACATAAAATTATGAATATAAAAGGTTTTCTTGATGAAGACGAAGCGCGAAGGCTCTATGACCTGGCCTTGGAGGCAAGCCGCATTGGACCTTGCCTGGAAATCGGCAGTTATTGCGGAAAGTCGGCGGTTTTTCTGGGAACCGCCTGTTGTGAAAGCGCTTCGATACTGTATTCGCTGGATCACCACACAGGCTCCGAAGAACAGCAGCCCGGGCAGGAGTATTTCGATCCGGAGCTGTACGATCCTGAAACAGGTAAAATTGACACATTGAAATTTTTCCGCCGTGCGCTATCCGAGTTTGGCCTGAATGACACAGTGGTACCGATTATCGGCCGCTCGGACATCATTGGGCGTTTCTGGAATACGCCTCTTGGACTTTTGTTCATTGACGGCAGTCATGCCTATGAATCGGTCTTGACCGATTACAGCCTCTGGGCAAAGCACGTTCTGCCCGGCGGCTATCTGGTCTTCCACGATATTTTCCCGGATCCAAAAGATGGCGGTCAGGCCCCGTGGCGCGTTTATTCGAAAGCGGCTGAATCGGGGCAATACGAGATCTTGCCGCTTTTCAAATCGCTGGGCGTGTTGAAAAAGCTATAAGCTATGGGCGATGACCCAAGTTTAACGTTGCATGTTTAAGGTTTAAAGTAATCGATTCAAGGCTGAGAGCTATGAGCCGCGATCCACTCTTTCATTTCGATCTTTTCAGTCCGGTTTTTTCATTCTGGCTGCCTTGTCGGCATTGATGCCGTACTCTTTAATTTTTCCCAGAAGAAGCTTGCGGTTCATTCCCAAAAGATCGGCTGCCTCAGGCAGACGACCTCCGGCTCGTTTCAGCACATGCGTGATGACCGCCTTCTCGCAATCGGCCACACAGCGTTTTAACAGATTGTCGTCAAAAGATGATGGTTTCATTCGCCAGCCTCATTTTTTCATTACCCGTGCTTCAAAGAACCGGCGGCTTGAAAATTGCCGGAAACATGGCTACGCGTTTCGTTTTTAGTCTCTCCAATCAACGTACAGGCTTTCGCCCGTTAAACTGCAAAGCCGGTGCCAAATAGCACATTGCCCTTTATCTAACCGGATTTATTATTTGATTTAAATAAAAGAAGCGATATGAAGAAAATTTCAGGGCAGATTATTGTTAATTACTAAACACGGCTTGACAAATTTGTCTGGCCGGGGATTTCGTCGGCACGATTAAACACGAAACTTGAAATTTGAAACTTGAAACTTCAAATCCAACTCCGACAGACCTCTGACCTCTAACCTCTGACCTCTGACCTCTGACCTCTGGCCTCTGGCCTCTGGCCTCTGACCTCTGGCCTGCAACCGCATCTATCCCCATTTCCAGACAACGCCCTTATCGGTGTTTGATGGACGAATGTATCCACGGGCGATGTAGTCGCTCACGGTATTATCAACAAGCCGGGGATCGCCGGCAATGGTTTTTTGAAGACGCTGGATAAAAATCCTTTTCGCCTCATCGGGATTGCCGTTTAACAGGCCCGCATCAATGATGCCGTATCTTTCAACCAGGTCTTCTTTCAAAATCGCAAAGGTGATGTTCATCCGGTAATGCCCCTCCACCCGCAAATCATCATAGGCGGAATTTTTTCCGGTCTTGTAATTGTTCATCACGTCCTGCCAGTTGCCGGTCATTTCCCGGTCATAGAGGGCGACAAAATCGCGCATGTCCTGAGGTTCAAGGGCACCGGTACGCACGATCGCGTCGTTGGCGTCGTACTTCGACCAATCGCGGGTGAGAATCTCTACATCGTATTTTTCAGCTTTTTCACACAGCGTCGTGCCTGGAAAAGGAGACAGATAGTGATAGCCGAAGATCGTGTCGAGACTTCGGGCAAACGCATCCGTCTGCGCAAGCGTCTCTTTTGTCTCTCCCGGCAAACCCACCATGAACGACGCATGCGCAAGCATTCCCGATTGTTTGCACATTCTGACCGCTTCCACAGCCTGCCGAAGCGTGATGCCCTTGCGCACACGTTTGAGCATCTCGGGACTTCCCGATTCGATGCCGAAGCTGATGCTGTCGCAGCCTGCGGCCGCCATGACGTCGAACATGTCCTGCGTGACGGTATCGACCCGGGCAAAGGCGCTCCAGCCGAATTTGAGGTTTCTGTCCCGGATGCCCCGGCAGATGTCTTTGACGCGGGCCTCATCCGCAGCGAACAGATCGTCGGCAATGTTGATCCGCTCAAATCCCAAAGATAAAATGTGTTCGATTTCATCCAGAACCAGATCTGAACTGCGCCTGCGGAGTTTCGATCCGACCATTTTCCGCCCCAGGCAGAAGATGCATCCGTGCGGACATCCCCGTCCGGTAATCATGCTCACGGGAAATCCGAAGGCGCGATAGCGTGAGATCGGCAGCAGATGCCGGGCCGGAAGCGGAATGCGGTCCACATCCGCGATGAAGTCGCGTCTGCCGGTATTGATAATGTCCCGGCCCTGCCTGAAGGCGATGCCGCCGATGCCCGGCCATTTCGCCCTTTCATTCCAATGCGGCGCGAATTCAACAATTGTGTCGTCCGCCTCGCCGATGAAAATCAGATCGATTTCGGGATAGTCTCGCAGAGTTTCTTCAACCGTGAAAGAAACGTGCGGTCCGCCCATCATGGTCACAATGTCGGGATGGATGCTTTTGACGTCGCGCAAAATCTTTTGCGCGTCATAGAAATTCATGGTGACAGACCCAGCCCCCACTGCGTCGGGTTGAAATTCGTCAAGCTGGGCGGCGAGTTTTTCTCTGGAATAGCCGGAGATAATGTAGTCGAAAACGCGCACGTCGCAACCCGCCTTTTCAAAGGCGGCGGCGACGTAGGAGATTCCCAGAGGCGGAGAGGGAAATTCTTCAAGCGGATACGGAGCGGCAATGACGGCGACTCGCACGGGCCTAGTCTCCCTTCCTCGGGAACATCATGGCGCGCATCCATCCGAAAAGAGAGTTGGTTTTACGTCGTTCGCGCTCCACCGTGTCAAAATACGCCGCCAGTTTTTCAGGGTCCTCCATCCACTGAGAGCGTTTCCGAACGGGCCTTGCCGGATCAAGATAACGGACGACGGAAGCGGGGTTTCCCGCCGCGATGGCGTTTGCGGGAATATCTTTGACGACCACCGATCCCGCGCCGATGACGGCGTTGTCTCCGATGTGAACGCCCTTGCCGATCATTGCACTGTCGCCGATCCAAACATTGTTGCCGATCACAACCGGTTCGGTCGCGCCGATCGAGGCGCTGCGGTCGTACAGATCGTGCCAGTCGGCGTCGGTGACACAGGCATTCTGCGCCAGCATGGAGTCGTCGCCGATGGTAATCGAGGTGGCCGATAGAATCCGGACACCCGGGCAAACGAGGCAATAGCGGCCGATGTCGATTCGACCGGTGCGGTCCTCGGCCATCCAGGACGTCAGCCGGATGCGCTTATCCATCGTGGCAATGAGCGTGGTGTAGTCGCCGATGGAAACGGGAGAGCCGAATATTTCCACAGCCCAGGGCTTCATGAACATCAGGTGTTTTCCGAAATAGGCGCATTGCGGCGACAGAAAATGACCGGCCCACCAGTGTTCGAATATCTGGCTTGCGCGTTTGATAAAGTATGGACGATGATCTTTCTGCAAGGTCGGCTTCCTACAGACGCTCGCGCCAGAACCGGTGGCTGAAAAGCCTGGATGCCGGAGATAAACCGCTGATCGCATCCCAGGCCAGGATGACCGCCGCCGCCGTCCATCCGGTTTTCTCCTCCGGCCAGATCACCGTATCGGGAAAGGTCACGCCCATCCAATAGGCGCCGTCGTCATAGCGTTTGTCTGAAAGCCAGCTGAAAATGGTCTTTGCTCGAGTAAAGTCTTCCATGGCGGCAAGCGAAAGAATCAGCTCGGAAGTTTCCGCCATGGTCACCCAGGGGCGGTCGCTCACGCAACGTACGCCCCAGTCGGGAACGACAAACTTGTCCCAGTGGTGGTTGATGCGTTGCCTGGCCTCCTCGCCCGTCACGGCGCCGCATAAAACCGGATAATACCAGTCCATGGAAAATCGGGACTTCATCATATTGAAGAGGTCCGGCCGCATACGGATGGCCGTACCTAAACGCTCCATTGCCTTGTGCCAGCTCGGACGTTTATGTCCGAGTTCTTCCGCAATGGCCAATGCGCATTTGATGCTCATATAAATCGAGCTGCATCCGGTTAAAAGCGCCATCTTATCCACAACGCCTTCACGGTTCCTGGCCCAGTAAACTTCGCCATCAGGCGCCTGCAGGGTAATCGCGTATTGAATCCCCCGCGATACGGCGGGCCACATCTCAATCAGAAAGGAATGGTCTTGTGTGATAAGAAAATGATGATATACCCCCACGGCCATGTAGGCGGCGAAGTTCGTTTCTTTCGTGGCGTTCAGGATCTCTCCGTTTTGGGTTTCCGACCACCAGCTCCCGTCGGGAAGCTGCTCGGCGGCAAGCCAGCGGTAAGCGCGCCCGGCTTCATCAACGTATCCGGCGACGGAAAGACCCATCGCGCTTTCGACATGATCCCAGGGATCGGTTTTTCCGCCGGCCGACCAGGGAATTTCTCCGCTTGCCTTCTGAAGAGAGGCGACAAAGCGCGCGGCCGAATCCAAATCGACGGGCTTGAGGGCCTCTACAAACGATAACTTCAAGTCCATTTTCTCAGCCTTTTTTCAGATAAAACACAATGCTTTTGCCAATGAACGGATTGAGAAGCTCTTCGGCCAGCCGCACACTGCGCGGTTTTTTCATGATGTCCCATTCCAGGAATTTTTTGTAAAGACGCACCAGCAGATGGGTTTCATTTTTGAGCCCCACCAGACATTTAAGCCACCAGTAAGGCGCGTGCAGCGCATGTTTGTAACTGATTTCCCAGCAGCTCATCCCCGAATGCTGTTCAAACATCCGCTGCATCTGCTTCTTTTTATAAATCCGGATGTGTCCGCCCTCATCGTTGGAGTAGGCCGGCGAAATCATCCAGCAGATCCTTTCCGAAAAATACCGCGGCACACTGACCACCAAAGCGCCCTTTGGTTTTAAAACGCGAACCAGTTCGGCCAGCGCCTTTTCATGCTCGGGAATGTGTTCGAGCACCTCCGAACAGATCACGCAGTCGAAATATGCATCGTCAAACGGCAAGACGGTGATGTCCGCCGTCATGACTGACCAGTCTTTCGAAAGCGCATCGGGCATGTTTGCAAGCGATGCCTTTGCGTCTTCGACATCTTTTGGATTGCGGTCGATGCCGACGATCTTCAATCCCGGCAGTTTCGCCAGTCCGCGGAGATGGCGGCCGCTGCCGCAACCCGCATCAAGGACGACGCTTCCGGGCGTCAGGTTGAGCTTCTCATAATCAACGGTAACCATCGATCGCCTCGCGGTAAACATCCGTCAATTGCTCGGCCGCCCGGCGCCAGCTGAAAACGGTGTTGGCCCGTCTCAAGCCGGCCTGGGCGTATTTTTTCCTTTCATCGGGCGAGTCCAAAAGCCGGATGATCGCCCCGGAAAGAGCCCGCGCGTCACCCGCCGGAACGACCAGGCCCGCGTCGCCCACAACTTCGGGAAGCGCTCCGCCGGTCGTGGCAATCAGCGGCACACCGCAGGCCATCGCCTCGACGGCTGGAATGCCGAATCCCTCATACAAAGACGGCACGACGGCAATCGTCGATTTGGCGTAGTATTCGGCGAATTCTTCATTGGCGATCCGTCCGGTGAAATGTACTACGTCTGCGAGGCTGAGATCTTTGACCAGGTTTTCAATCATGCCATCTTTCTTCGGCTGGCCGATAACAGTCAGCTTAATAGGACGTGTCTTTCGGATCTGCGCGACCGCCTCAAGCAGAATGTGAAGTCCTTTTAGGGGCGTGTCGGCGCTGTTGGTAACAATGAGCGCGTTTTCCGGACGCGGCCCGTTTTGAAACGGATAAAAGAAGTCATTCACAATGCCGTTGTGGACCACTCGGAACTTGCTTTCGTCAAGGTCGAACTCCCTGGCAATGTCCTTCTTCGTGAATTCCGACACAGTCACAATGTGCGAAAAGTTTTTCGCCACCTTCAATTGCATGCCGATGAAGGAATACCAGCGGAACACCCGGTATTTCTGCCGGAGCGTATGGGCCACCTTATAATCTTCCTGACGGTCCACGGTAATCGGATGATGGATCGTCACCACCGTGGGCAGAAGCTTTTTGGCAATCCGGCCGATGCCGTAGGAAAGGCACTGATTGTCATGAACAAGGTCATACTCGGCCCGGTGCTTTGCCAAATAGGAGTACACGCGCTCGCCGAAAGTGAAAGGCTCCGGGAATCCGCCGGTGCATACGCTCAAAAACTCGTAGAGATTGATCGGCGACGCCAGATCCGTGAATTTTTCCGGCATAAAAAGGTGATCCGGATGATACAGATCGAGGTTAGGCAGTTTGATGAGGCGGACCTTTTCGTTCAGATGGGGATAAGGAGGGCCGGAAATCACATCGACTGCGTGGCCCACATCAGCCAGCGCCTCAACCAAATGCTTTGTATAGACGCCCTGCCCGCCGCACGTGGGATTGCCCCGATAGGTCAGAAAACAAATTCTCAACGGGCGCGAATTCACAGGCTTCTTCACTCACAGGCCCTCTGGATCAGCTTTTTTGAATTGTCGAACATCCGGCTGATTTCCTCGTCCGAAAGTCCCGCGCCTCTGGCGATTTTAGACGCCATAGCAGAGCCGACAAAATCTCCCGGGGCGTGCGCGTCATTGTTGAGCACAAGATCCGCGCCTTGTTTGCGCGCCATTTGCGCGACATGGCCGTTGCACAACGCATGACCGCGTCGGGTGGTGATTTCCAAATAAACGCCTTTTGCGGCTGCCTGTCGGACTTCTTCTTCGGAGATCAACCCCGGATGAGCCAGGATGTCCACGCCCGCCTGTATGGCTGCCAGATTGGTGCCCGGCGGCACCGGCTCGGTGATGGTTTCCCCGTGAACGACAATGATTTTAGCGCCGAGCTTTCGGGCTTCGGATGCCAGCAACGCGATATCCGACGGGTCCACATGGGTCAACTCCACGCCGGGAATGACCTGAATATTCCCTTTTTGCGTGATTGCCGAGGCGGCTTTCAAAATTCTCGGAACGATAAGTTCCAAATTGGAATAGTCGGCATGGTCCGTGATCGCGATGGCCTTGTACCCGGCGGCAAACGCCCGCTGTGCCGATTCCGCCGGAATCAGCTCGCCGTCACTGAAAATGGAGTGTGTGTGCAGATCAATCACTTGAAACATCCGGCGTCAGAATTTGACAACTGCGAAACTATCGGTCAATTAACAGATTTAGCCTCCGTAGTCAACAAAGATAACGGTATTATTGAAATAAAAAAAGAACGAGCGTTCTTTAAGATAGGGATGCCGCCGCGATATCTCCTGTTGTGCGAATAGGGCGGGACTCTGGTTTCCGATCCTTAAACGATCTGTACTTCAACGCTTTTATTGGATCTTTTTTTTCTTTGCGAAGACTAAAAGGGCGGCGAGTGCCGATACGGCGCAGGCCAGTCCGATAGCGTTGGAGAATGTCGCAGGCAAACCGAATCCGATGGAAGCCTGAAGAATAAAGGAAATGCTTACCGCCGTCATAAAGGAAGCGGGCGCCGACGCGATCCAGTGGCATTTTCCGGACTGCACCAGATAGATGGCGGCCGACCATAATACCAGCATGGCCAGCGTCTGATTGCTCCATCCGAAATAGCGCCACACCAGCTGAAAATCGACCAGCGATATGACATATGCCACGGCAAACAAAGGCACGGCAAGCATCAGACGATGAAGGGGTCTTATTTGTCCGACGCGGAAGGTTTCAGCAAGAATCAGGCGGGTTGACCGAAAGGCCGTATCACCGGACGTGATCGGCAGGACGATGACGCCTAAAATGGCCAAAAAGCCGCCGATGGGCCCCAGAAGCGATTTGCAGATCTGATCAACCACCAGCGACGGTGATCCGGCGGCAATTATGTCGTGCAAAGCCTGCGGATTTTCATAAAAAGAAAGTCCCGCTGCGGCCCAGATGAGCGCAATAATGCCTTCCACAATCATTGCCCCGTAGAAAACCAGCCTGCCTTTTGATTCATTGCGGATGCAGCGCGCCATCAGCGGAGACTGCGTCGAGTGGAAGCCGCTGATCGCTCCGCACGACAGTGTAATGAATAAAAGCGGCCACACCGGCAGGCCTTCCGGATGAAAATTGGCGGTGAGCTCCAGGCGGGGAAGAACCGGAAAATCCGACCAGATCATGCCGCCTAACACCCCGAACGTCATAAAAAGTAAAAGCGCTCCGAAAAACGGATACAAGCGCCCAATCAACTTGTCGATCGGTAAGATGGTCGCCAGAAAATAATAGACGAAAATACACAAAACCAGCCCTTCAACGTTAAGCCCCGTGAGGTGCCCTAAAAGCTTTGCCGGACTCAAAACGAAAACAACACCGACGAGCAGCAAGAGCAGGACGGAAAAAACGCGCATCACCTGCCGGGCGGGCATGCCCATAAATTCCCCGACAACTTCGGGGATGGACGCCCCTTTGGACCGAACGGACAGCATGCCGCTGAAATAGTCATGAACGCCGCCCGCGAAAATCGCGCCGATGACAATCCAGATCAGAGCAATCGGGCCGTAAAGCGCGCCGAGAATCGGTCCGAAGATGGGGCCGATTCCCGCGACATCAAGCAGTTGGATAAAAAAGACTTTCCAGGTGGGCATGGACGCGTAGTCCACGCCGTCGGCCAAAGTTGAACAAGGGGTCGGCCGCGTGGAATCCGGTTTGAAGATTCGCTCAACCAGCAGACCGTAAGTAAAATAGCCGACAATCAGAAACGCGATACACAAAAAAAGAGTAGCCATAATTTGTCGGAGTATAAAGAGCCGCCTTAAATTGAGAGGAGCCAAGGGTCCACGTCACGGCACGTGTTTATTATCGGTTCATCCGGCGAAGAAATGAAATCATTTGTGCCGAGGAAAAGTGGCCTGCCGCCGTCGGGCAATGATTTCCCGGCGGAGCTCTGAACTCGCCACAATCATTTAGGCGGCCTCAGCGGTACGGGAATCAACTTTGACGGTCCCCATACCTCCAGACGGCTATTTAAAGCGTAAAGGCTTTGAAGCGGGCCGATCAAACTCGTCCAGCCATCGCTTTGCTTAAAAGAGCGCCAGTCTTCAAAAGTTTTCCATGAACCGATCACCAGAACCTTCTGAGGATTTTGTGCATCTCTCAACGCGCGGACCTCGATGATTCCTTTTGATTTCAAGACAGGAACGATGGCCGCCTTGAGCCATTGGAAATACGCCTGCTCATCAATATTCTCCTGAAGCTCGTAAGACAGATGCACTTCGATCATGATGCCACTCCCCTCCCCCAGGTCATTTTGATAACTTGACTATTTTGATTTCTTAAGCAGCATGAACGTGGCTGAAACGCGGCAGATCGACCTGCCTTTTCCGTCCGTCACCAGACAGTCGCCGATCATCAGGCTTTGCCCTTTTTTAAAAACGGAGGCCTCGGCAATCAGCTCCCCGTCGCTGACTCCCGAAAGAAAATTGCTTTTAAGCTCAATCGTGGTCAGGCCTTCATCCGGCGCAAGCTCAGTCATCATAGCATGCGCGATGGCCTCATCCGCCAGAGCGACAATCAACCCGCCCTGCATGGCTTTGGCGCCTTGAAGATACGCCGGCCGCACGGGCATGGAAAAGACGGCCAACCCCTTGGCAATCCCCCTCACTGTAACGTCGAACGTGTCAAGATAAGGGTTGAGGCCCTTTTTGCCTTCCTGCAAACTTTTCAAATAAAGAGGATAGTTAAAAATGAGCTCTCCCCCTTTGGTTTATGGTTTGAATGAATTTTTATCGACGGGATCTTTATATGACAATTTTCGATTTTTTCCAGCTTTTATTTCGCTTTCACCTTTCTCCTTTGGCCTTGAATCTTATTTCTACCCTTCCCGTCGGATCACATGAACGGCGGTGGCCTTGAACGAGACCTCCAGTGTCGTTCCTTCGGCCACGGAAAGCTCTTCGAAAGACGGCAGTGTAATATAAGCGGATAAGGGAAATCCGCATTCCAGAGTCAGTTTGTAGAAAAAAGCCTGCCGCACGATTTTGACGACAACTGCCTGATAAAGATTTCTGGCGCTTGTTTGACCGGCGGTGGCCTTCGAGACCGTCACCTGTTCGGGGCGCAGACAGCAATACACTTTCTGCCCGACCGGAAAGCATCCTACGGCTTCGACAATATGGCCGTTTACGGCAATTTGCATCAATCCCTCATTGCAGGATTGAACAACGCCTTCGAGAATGGCTTCCGTCCCCACAAATTCGGCGATGCACTCATCAACGGGTTGTTGAAAGACCTGCGCCGTGGTTCCAAACTGAACGATCCTTCCTTCCCGCAAGACCGCAACGTCCTGCGCCAGACGCAGGGTTTCTTCACGATCATGCAGAGCAAGAATCGCTGTAATTCTGGTTTTCTCCAGGATGCTCTGGAGATCGTCCATAATGGCTTCGCGCGATGGCGGATCAAGCGAATTGAACGCTTCGTCAAGCAGGATCATCTTCGGTTTAATGGCGAAAGACCGGGCCAGAGACACGCGTTTGGCTTCGCCTCCGGAAAGCGTTTTGGCAGAACGCGAAGCCAGATGGGAAATCCCGAATTGCGAAAGGGCTTCTTCGACGGACGCTTTGATTTGAGCACGGCTCAGATGGCGGAATTTAAGACCGAGCGCGACATTTTTGTAAACCGTATCATTGAGCAGAAGCGGCTCCTGGAAAACCACAGCCGCGTTCTGACGAACCCTGGCGATGTCTGCGCGGTCGTTGATCGGTCTGGCATCGAACATCATCTTTCCCGACGCGACAGGCAACAGGCCCGCCAATGCCAAAAGCAGCGTGGACTTCCCCGCCCCATTGGGGCCGATGAGCGCAAGCGCTCGCCCCTGTGTAACCTCGAGATTGTCTATCTCGAGGACGGTCGCCCTGCCTCGCTTCACAACCATATTTTGGACGGTTAATATAGGCGGTTCTTTTTTCATCGAGGTCTTTGCCTTTGTTGAATCTGCGTGAGCATGAAGTTGATAAGAAACGCCAGAAGCAAAAGAATAATAGATAGCGCGATGGCAATATCAAAGTTCCCTTTCCCCGTTTCCATGACCGTCGCGGTGGTGAGCACGCGGGAATAGCCCTTGATATTGCCGCCGACCATGATCGAGGCGCCGACTTCGGAAATCACGCCGCCGAATCCGGCCATAACCGCCGCCAAAAGAGGCAGGCGGGATTCTTTCACCAGCACCCAGACCATCTGCAGTCGGCTCGCCCCGAGCGAGAGAACCTGTAATCTTAAATTCGGAGGAAGATTCTGGATGGCGGCAAGTGATATGCCCATCACGATCGGCGTGGCGATGATCGCCTGCGCGATGATCATCGCGTAGGGCGTGTAGAGAATTTCCAGAAATCCGAAGGGGCCGCTGCGCCAGATCATCATGGTGACAAAAAGCCCCACCACAACCGGCGGCAGCCCCATCCCTGTATTGATAATGCTGATGACGACGCGTTTGCCGATGAAATCATTCAGGGCGACAGTTGTTCCGATGGAAACGCCGATAAACAAACTCATCAGGGTGGCCGTTCCGGAGATTTTCAAAGACAGCCAGGTAATCCCCAGAACTTCCGCGTCAAAAGTAATGAGCAGTTCAAAGGCTTTGATGATGCCCTGAGCAAATAATTCCAACGCTTAATCTCCAATGTTTCAAACTTCAGATTCGCCGACTCCCCTTCCTGATTTTTGGGGAATCGCAACGGCGTCCAAGCCCGATGCCCGTCCCTAAGGGGGGAAGGATTCAGGACGATTTTCTCTCGAAGACGTTCTTTTTATACCCTTCCTTGAACCGTCTCTAAAAAAGAGCAGGCAAAGCGCCTGCTCTTGAAAAACTCCTTGTGTTTATTTGTTTTTTACTTTCCCAGATCCTCCACTTTTTTCCCGGCATCGGGGAAAAACAAAGGAGACCCGAATTTGTCCACGCCGAATGTCTTGATGACATCCTGCGCTTGCTTGGAAACCATAAAATCGGCAAAAGCGCGGGCGCCTTCGGCGTTCACTTTCGGCCATCTATCGGAATTGACTTCCATGACGTGATAAATATTGAGCAAAATCGCGTCGCCTTCAACCAGAATGTCGAGCGCCAGATTCTTTTTAAGCGCAAGATAGGTACCCCGGTCAGCCAGCGTGTAGGCCTTCTTCTCAGACGTGACGCTGAGCGTTTGCCCCATGCCCAAACCCGTTTCCTGATACCATTTCTGGCCTGTCGGATCAATGTCGGCCTGCTTCCAGAGTAATTTCTCTTTCGCATGCGTGCCGGAATTGTCGCCGCGGGACATAAATAGGGCGCCCGCCTCCATAATTTTTTTCAGCACCGCCGCCGCCGCTTTGTTGCCTTTAATTTTTGCCGGATCCTCCGCCGGCCCCACGATGATAAAATCGTTGTGCATAATCAATCGCCGGTTGACCGCATAGCCTTCTTCGACCATCTTGATTTCCGCTGCCGGTGAATGCACCAGCATGACATCGGATTCGCCCTTTTTCCCCATCGCCATGGCCTGGCCGGAACCGACGGCAATCGTCTTGACGAAGTACCCGGTCTTTTTTTCAAAAATCGGAATCAGCACATCCAACAGACCGCTGTCCTGCGTGCTTGTGGTGGTTGTGAGAATAATGTTTTTCTGCGCCGGCGCTTTATCGGCAGCCCAAGAAATCGTCGCGCCCGAGGCTAAAAGCACAACGGCCGCCGACATGGCCAGGACGATCTTAAAATAACTCTTTATTTTCATATCTGTTCTCCTTTGGTTTTATTTTTTATTTTTCTGCCACTGAACCGAGTTGGGGAAAAACAGCGGCGAGCCGTACTTGTCCTTGCCGAAGTCCCTGATGATCAGCTGCCCCTTTTCGGGCGAGGTCAGCCAGTGAACAAATTTCATCGTATCGCTATGATTGACATTGGAGAATTTCGCCGGATTGACGGGGATGAGTGAAATAAAGTTCAGCATCGCTTCATCGCCTTCAACCACAATGCCGACTTTAATCGAATCTTTCAAAGACAGATAGGTCGCCCGATCAATGAAAGTATAGGCGTTTTGTGAATCGGTAAACTTCAGTGTCGCCACATTCCCTTCCGAACCTTTTTCATAAATGACGTACCAGTCGCCCTGGGGTTTCAGTCCCGCATTTTCCCAAAGGAGCATTTCAGAGACGTGCGTTCCGGATTTATCCCCCCGGCTGATGAACTTCACCTGCTTGTCCATGATTTTTTTCAAAGCGACGGCAACGGATTTTTCACCTTTGATCCCAGCCGGGTCGTCGGCAGGCCCCACGATAACGAAATCATTATACATTAAAGGGATTCTTTCCGTGCCGAAACCATCGGCGACAAATTTTTCTTCAACCGATTTGGCGTGCGCCATCACCAGGTCGATCTGGCCTTTCTCGGCCAGCTTCAACGCAGCGGACGTTCCCGCACCGACATGCCGCACGCGGATGCCTGTCTCTTTTTCAAAGGCATCTTCGAGAGCGGCCACCACGCCCGAATCAATCGGGCCGATCGTGCTCGACAGAAACACAAACTTTCCGCCGTCGGCGGCCACGGCCAGAGAGGTCCATACGACGAGCAAAAAAAGCGCCCATTTTACCGTCAACTTTTTCATTACCCAACTCCTTTCGTCTTTTTCATATTTTCATTGATCTTTCAGGAATGGAGAATCCTTCCTGAATCTTGGAAACTGTAATGACCGATTTTTTCAACCCGGGCCTTGAACGGCCTGGATTGAAGGGTTTCGATAAAGGCCTGAACGGGAGGCTGGAAAAATGTGTCTTTGGATAAAATCATGTCGAAGCGTTCGTTTTGAAGAGGCGCAAAGCCGACGTCGAAGATCTTGGCGACGGCTGCTGAAGCGATGCCCGCATCCGCTTCACCCGATACCACAGACAAACCGACTTCAAAATGCGTATAGACTTCGTTTTCATAGCCGGAAACCGCATCCGGAGGAATGCTTAGACGATCCAGCTGCTCATCGACGAGCAGACGGATACCCGATCCTTTCTGACGATTGACGAAACGAAGTTTGTTTTTTATCAGGCTTTCCCATCCTGTAAAGGGTTTAGTCATTTCGCGCGACAGCACAAAGCCGATCTGACGGGTAAACAAATTGACAACCACCGGGTTTTGATCAGGACAGTATTTCTTTAAAAAAGGAATATTGTAATCGCCGGTTTCGGCGTCGAGCAGGTGAGAAAAGGCAATGTCCGTCAGCCCCGAATTCAGGGCTTCCAAACCGGCTGTTGAACCGGTGTTGGCTGAAAAAATGTGGAAGTCCGTATGATCCTTTTTCATTGCCGTCAAAAGCATGTCCAGCACGGGATCATTGCTGCCCGAGGCCAGAAGGGCCCCTTCCATCTTATTGATTTTTCTCCTGGCCTGCTGCAAACCATCCTGGGCGCTGGATTCGATCCAGTCCTCAATCAGGCGAAGCGGGAAGATCCATTTCCCCGTCACCCGAGTACAGGGAATCTTTGCGGCCTTGATGAGCGCGTAAACCTGTTTCTCATGGATATCCAGATACTTGGCCACTTCTTTCGTATTCATCAAGTCTTTGGACATAAATTAATATCCTCCCCTCACCGAGTGTGCTGAATAAAACATATCCATGAAATTATCAAGAATATTGTTCCTTAATATTACTCAGAATTACTATTTACACCCGATGACGGTTTTCTTGACGAACTGTCGCGTGGATAGATATTACTCAATGGACCATTAAAAATGGATAATAAATAACCGATTGGTTGCTTTGCAATTTTTTTTATTCTACTGCAATGAGCCTAAACGCTGCCTCTCAGGAATTTGCGCATAGTCGGTCAGATGGCATGAATATTGATTCAACAAGCGGTTATTGCATTAAAGGTGCATGGGGCGCTTCGTCTTCGCCGCCTTTTTCGTTTTTATTTTTTCCTTTGACAACATGTGATATTGAATGACCTCAACCGATTGCGACTCGAAATGGTAAACGATGAATATAAAAAGTCTGGCCGTCTTGGTTCTTCTATTTAGCCTCTTTTGCCGCAGCCTTCCGGCCGCCGAGGCCGTCGTTGAGGGTCAGCCCCTGTCGGTCCGTCAATGCATCGATATCGCACTTGACCATCACCCCTCCATCCGGGCCGCGGGTTCAAACATTGAACAGGCCGAAAGCCGGATCGGCCAGGCCCGGGCCGGATATCTGCCGCAGATCGGTTTCCAGTCCGCCTATTCGCGGATCGGACCTCCCGCAACCGCGTTGCGCACCGATCCATACAACGCGTATTCACACACCCTGAGTCTCAATCAGACGCTTTTCGATTTTGGGAAAACCTGGACGCAGATGGATATCTCCGGCCTGCAGACGGATGCCGCTCGAAACGACTTCGAAGATGTCCGCGCATCCGTCATTTTTGACGTGAAACAGGCTTTTTACGACGTCGTAAAAACGTCAATGAGTGAAAAGGTGGCGCAGGAAACTCTGAAACAGTTCGAGGAACATTATCAGATCGCCAAAACTTTTTTTGAAACCGGCAAAAGTTCAAAAATCGACGTGACCAGCGCTGAAGTGAACCTCACCAACGCGCGCATTCAGCTTTTGTCGGCGCAAAACGCTTCTAGACTGGCGCATGCCTCTCTCAGCAAAGCGATGGGGGTTACTTCCATGCCTTCCTGCAAAGTCATTGAAGAATTTCAGACGGAGATGGATGATCTTTCTTTCGATGAGGCCCTGTCCTATGCCATGGACAGACGACCGGATCTCCAATCGATCGCAAAAAAAACCCTCGCGCTTGAAAAAAATGTCCGGCTGACCCGCAAAAATTATCTGCCCGTGCTTTCCGGAGGAGCCTCATACGGGTACAGCGGCGACGACACCTCCATGGACGATTCCTGGACCGTCGGCGTCTCGCTTTCCGTTCCGATTTTCAGCGGATTGTCGACAAAGTATGCAGTCGACGAAGCCGTAGCCGGCGCGAAAGTCGCCCAGGCAAATATGGAAACGCTGCGCCAGCGGATTCAGCTTGAAGTTCAAACAGCTTGGCTCGGGCGAGCGGAAGCCTTCCAACGCATTGATGCCGGCCGAACCATTGTCCGCCAGGCAGAAGAAACGTTGGAATTGGCTCGCGGCCGTTATACGACAGGTGTGGGAAGCTCCATCGAAATCACCGACGCCATGATCCAGCTCAATAACGCAAAAATGATCCATATCACGGCTCTGGCGGACTTTGCCGTCGCGCAGGCCGCTTTGGAAAAAGCCATGGGAGCCTTTCAATGAAAAAAATATTGATTCCCGGAATTTTCATCCTGTTCATTGCCGCCGTCGGTGTTTTGATCTTTTTTAAAAAAGACGACAAGGTGCCCCAGTATATCACTCAAGAAGTGGATCGGGGCGATATCCGCGCCACTGTATCCGCCACCGGTACGGTGAACGCCGTCACCACGGTGCAGGTAGGCACTCAGGTTTCAGGAACCATCAAAGAGCTGTTTGCGGATTTCAATGCTCAAGTCAAACGAGGACAGCTTTTAGCGCAGATTGACCCGTCCACTTTCGAGGCGCAGGTGGAACAAGCCCGGGCCAACCTTCTTATGGCCGAGGCCAATCTGGAAAAAGCGAAAGTGGCGCTTCGCGATACCATCAACGTGTTTGAACGCAATAAAATTCTGTTTGCAAAGGATTTCATTTCCCGACACGATCTGGACGTTTCCGAAACCGGCTATCTGTCCGCAATGGCTCAAATCAAAGCCGGCGAGGCGCAGGTCGGGCAGGCCCGCGCCTTACTGGCTATTGCGCAAACGAATCTGCGTTACACCCGAATCGTCTCTCCGGTCAACGGGACTGTCATTTCCCGTGCCGTCGATGTGGGACAGACGGTGGCGGCCAGTTTTCAAACCCCGACGCTTTTCACCATCGCGCAGGATCTGACTAAAATGCAGGTGAACACCAGCGTTGACGAGGCGGATATCGGCAGAATCCGCAATCGCCAACCCGTGACCTTTACGGTGGATGCCTATCCCGAGATGACTTTCCAAGGCAACGTGTCGGAAATCCGCAACGCGCCCACCACTGTGCAAAACGTGGTCACCTACGACGTGATCGTACAGGTCGCCAATCCCGATCTCAAACTCAAACCCGGCATGACGGCCAATGTCTCCATCATTTCCGCCGACAAAAAAGACATTCTGCGCGTGCCCAACTCGGCTTTGCGTCTGCGGATAACGGATCCGGCGGTCACGGCCGACGCGCCCAAAGGACCGGGAGTCTGGCTGCTCGACAACAAAAGCCCCCGGCGCGTTTTGCTTTCCCTGGGCATCAGCGACAACCGTTTCACGGAAGTCCTTTCGGGCGAAATCAGCAAAGGACAATTCGTGATCACCGAGGTGAAAAACAATCAGATAACGTCGGCCGGGCAGGCCCCCCGTCCGCCGGGACCGGGATTTTTGAGATAATGGCTTTGATTGCAACGGATCGTCTTGAAAAAAAATACGATGTCGGCGACAGCGTCGTGCACGCGCTCGACGGCGTCTCGCTCTCCATTTCCGCCGGCGAATTCGTGGCCGTAATGGGTCCTTCCGGATCCGGCAAGTCCACCTTCATGAACGTGGCGGGCTGTCTGGACAAACCCAGCGCCGGACGTTACTTTCTCGACGGCACGGACGTCATTCGCATGGGCCGCGACGATCTGGCCCGCATCCGCAACGAAAAAATCGGCTTTGTCTTTCAGGGATTCAACCTGCTTGCGCGAACATCCGCGTTGGAAAATGTGGAAGTTCCTCTTTTATACAGCACCCGGCCCGTCGGACCGAAACAACGCCGGGAACGGGCCCGCCTTGCGCTGACGATCCTTGGGCTTGACGACCGGAGACATCATCATCCCAACCAGCTTTCCGGCGGACAGCAGCAGCGCGTCGCCATCGCCCGTGCACTGGTTAATGACGCGCCTTTGCTTCTGGCCGATGAGCCGACCGGCAACCTCGACACCAAGACCAGTATTGAGATCATGGAACTCTTTGTAAAGCTCAACGAGGAAAAGGGCATCACCATTGTGCTGGTCACGCATGAACCGGATATTTCCGCCTACAGCAAACGCATCGTCCGGTTTCTGGACGGCCGCATCGTCAGTGACGAGGTGAATCGGCGATGATCCATCTGCCATCTATTGCCAAAATCGCCTTGCGGGCGCTTCGCGTCAACAAGATGAGATCGGCGCTTACGATGCTGGGCATCATCATCGGCGTGGCCGCCGTGATAACCATGCTGGCGGTGGGCAAGGGCGCCAGCACAAAACTGTCCGAACAAATCGCCACGGTAGGCAGCAATCTCCTGATCGTGGTTCCCGGTTCGACCACCGCCGGCGGCGTAAGAATGGGATACGGATCATACCAAAGCCTGACGCGCGCCGACGCGGAAGCCATCACCTCGGAGATCCCTTCGGTCTTTCTGGCCGCGCCCGTGATCAGCGGCTCAGGCCAGGTGGTATTCGGCAACGCCAACTGGGCCACAGCCGTGTATGGCACCACCCAGGACATGTTGGGCGTTCGCGACTGGACACTGGCTGCCGGCAGAAATTTCTACGATCAGGAGATCCGCAGCGCCGCGAAAGTCTGCATTGTGGGACAAACCGTCGCGGATAATCTTTTCGGCAACGCCAATCCACTAGATCAGACGATCCGCATCCGGAAAGTCCCCTTCACCGTCGTCGGTGTTTTGAACGCCAAAGGCCAGTCGATGATGGGCCAGGATCAGGACGACATTATCTATGTACCGGTCACCGCCGCGGAAAGAAATCTTTTCGGCCGGCGCATTCCCGGCAGCGTGCATTTCATCATGGTCAAAGCGACAAGCACGGATGACCTCGGCCGGGCCGAAGAACAAATTAAACAACTGCTTCGCCAGCGCCACCGAATCGGCCCGACACAGGAGGATGATTTCACGGTCCGAAATCTCACACAAATGCTGCAACTGACGGAACAGGCCTCGCGGGTCATGTCGCTGCTTCTGGCGGCCATTGCCGGCGTGTCGCTGCTCGTGGGCGGCATCGGCATCATGAATATCATGCTGGTGTCGGTCACGGAGCGAACCCGCGAAATCGGCATCCGCATGGCTGTGGGCGCCAAAACCTGGGACATCCGAACGCAGTTCATTATTGAAGCGCTCATCCTGTCGATGATCGGCGGGCTGATCGGAATTGTTCTGGGCATCACCCTTGCTGAACTACTGTCTACTCTTGCCGGTTGGTCGATTCTGATTTCGGTTTGGGCGATTGTGATGTCCTTTGGTTTTTCTGCGCTGGTCGGAATTTTTTTCGGTTTTTATCCCGCGTATAAGGCGTCGCTTCTGGATCCGATCGACGCGCTTAGGCACGAATAGTTTCTCGGATAAATTGTATTGACCTCGGCTGTCAATTGAGCTAGGAAACTAAACGGCTTTCGGCCCCCTGGCCGGAATGAAGCCAAATCACCGATCATTTGCAAATTAAAATAACGAGGGAGGCAAAGGCAAACTATGAGCGTTGAAATCAAGGCCCCCATGCCGGGGAAGATCGCAAGCATTCCGGTGAGCGTCGGAAGCCAAGTTCAGGAAGACGATGAAGTCATCATCATGGACGCCATGAAAATGGAAATTCCCGTCTGCGCACCCGAATCGGGAACTGTACAGGAACTCAAAGTCAAGGTCGGCGATTCCGTCAACGAAGGACAGGTGCTCGCGGTCCTTGGCTGACCGTTGGCGGATAACGGATCGTTATGACACACACCGCGGGCGCCGATTGGCCATGACGCCCGCGGTTTTTTTTGTCCGTTATTGCCGGCTTTTCTCGAAGTCGGCAAATTGTTGCATCATATAATTGAACTTCCGAACCGCTTCGTTGCGCCGGTTCACGGCAGCCTTGTAAGCTTCCGCATAATGGCGTTGGTATGACTTTTCCAAACTGTCCTTCTCCAACTGCGTCAGGCCGTCGCTTGTTGATTTGTATGGAAATATTGTTTTAAAAATCGAATCCCTTTGCCGATCAAGGGAATGACGCGCCTCGCGCTCCGGTTCGATTTCACCGGGATCACCGCCGACCTGATCCATCGCCCATTTTGCAAAGCCTTCGCGGTCGACCGTCCCATCCGACCTGGTCAGCTGCATGCCTGTTCTCCATTCAACGAAGTTCAACTTGCCGCTTGAATCAGCATAGCAATAGATAATCTTATGAACGGTCGAATCTTCATCCGGTTGATTTCCGGATGAAGCCTCCTCACTCAAGGCCGTCCGACCGGAACTTGATTCTCTGGAATGGCTTTGACCGGAAGAATCATGCAAACCGGCATCGACATCGCTTGTCTGTGTTTCTTCGGCTTCCGTCTCGACTTCTTCATCGACGGCCAGGGCAATGTCTTTTGCACGATACTGTTTGACGACAAAAGGAACAGCCAAAGAAAGAAATAAGACCGCCGCGACAATTCCGACAACCAGATAAACAATCAGGCGTTGCGGAGTAATGACGCCGCTTGTGTGATCTGGATCCGATCCCGACGATCCGGCGCTTTGCGTCGTGCGAACTGCGTTGGAATCGCCTGCGGACTGCCATTTTGAGTAAACAATTCCGCATTGAGGGCATTGCGTTGAATCGATAATCTTATCAATATCTTTTCTTTCATAGCCACAGGATGGACATTTCGTCATGCACCCCCCCTTTGGGAATGAATTCAACGGTCCTCTTTTCTATCGGATCAAAATTCCTAACACATTAATCGTTTGGGCAAAACAATACGAAAACATCCGATCTGTGTCAAGATAATAAATTATATCATATATTTATTGAAGCAGCGGCCGGCCATTGCCGGAATAAAAAAAGGGGGACGCATAAGCGTCCCCCTTGATTTATTTGGTGAGCCCTGTCGGGATCGAACCGACAACCTACTGATTAAGAGTCAATAGAACATCATTTTCCACAATAATTGAACTACATTGAATAGTGTTGTAGTATATTACACAACCCTTATCCTGCAAGACTTTTCAGCGTTATTTTCTTATTGACTAATATTGAATCGTGTTGTAATAAATTGGCTACATGGTGGCTACATGGAACTACTGACTAAAAAAGGTATCTATCAGTTGAAAAATGGCTACATGAATAATTATTGATTAGACATGACAGGAGGGTGTCTACATGGCCGAAAGAATCCGATTGACTGACGAACGAATCCGGCGCTTTTCTTGTCCCTCAGATAAAGAGCAAGCTTTTCTTTGGGATGACGATGTTAAGCGGATGGCTGTCAGAGCTACAGCAGCGGGTGTTAAATCATTTATCGTTGAGGGTAAGCTCGACACAGGCCAAAAAAGCAAAATAACAGACAAGCCCTATATATCCACAATCAGAAAGACGATCGGCAGCGTTGAAAATTGGACGCTGGAAGATGCTCGTAAAGAGGCCAGGAGGCTTCAAACCTTACTGGACAGGGGGATTGATCCGCGCGAGCTTGACCAGGAAAAAAAGCAGCTGAAAGCCCTGGAACGTGAGAAAGCAGCGGCAATGAAGAAATACACGCTCCAAAACCTTCTGGAAGCCTATGTCAAACATCTCAAGGCACAAAACAAAGTCAAATCATCTAAATCGGCGGCGTCTGTCGTTTCGGTCCACGTTATCAAACGCAATCCGGCGCTTTCAAGAAAACCGGCGGCGGAGGTATCATCAAACGATATTGCTGACATCATCCGTCAAGTGCGCGATTCCGGCTTGGAGCGAACCGCCGGACTATTGAGATCGACTCTCAAGGCGGCTTTTAACTGCGGATTACGGGCCGCTTATGACACTTCCCTGCCTGAATCCTTCAACGGGTTTAAAATTGTCAGCAACCCGGTGGATCCGATCAAGGCAATTCCGGTCCGTGCCGGTCATCGAACACTAAGCGCCGGTGAGGTGAAAGCCTATCTTTCAGAACTTGGAGAGGATTTAATTGACCTGGCGTTGAAGCTGGCTTTTTATTCCGGCGGTCAGAGGATGGCGCAAATACTCCGGGCGGAGGTCTCCGACTGGAACCCGGACATCAAAGTCTTGCGGCTGTTCGACCCCAAAGGGAAACGAACACAACCCAGAGAGCATCTTTTACCATTGGGACCGGTGGCGGCGGATATTGTCAAGGCGCTTGTTGAACGGTCAAACGACCGAAACACTGCCCTGCTCTTCCCTTCCCGGCGGCGAACCCTTCTCCACGATTCACAGATCGGGCCGCGTGTGACTGAAATTTCCAAAAAGATCAAATCGGAACCCTTCGACCTGAGAGACATCCGGCGCACGGTTGAAACCATGCTGGCCGGAATGGGTGTTTCAAGAGACATCCGGGCGCAGCTATTGAGTCATGGCTTATCGGGTGTCCAGGCGCAGCACTACGACCGGCACGAATACATAAAGGAAAAACGCGCGACGCTAATCAAGTGGGAACGATACTTGACCCGGCTGCTATCCGGCGCAGAAGATGAAAAAGTCATTCCATTTCGGGAGGTGAAATAGTGAAAGCCGCTAAGAATCAATACCCGAAAGGCTTTGAGGATTTTATCATCCTGCTTTGCAAGAAAACAGGCTCGCCCGATAGTGAAGCCAGACAGACGGCGGAACAAATATGGCGGTTGTATCATACCCACCAAGCCGAGAAGTCATCACACATGGAAGCTCTTTCACAAGAGAAGCAAAAGAAAGTCCGCAAGCTGCTTTCAATCACTCAGGAAATGGCGCAAATCCTTCACAGGGGTTTAACCGGGCCGGAGCTTCGAGATACGGCAGAGGCCATGCTGGGGCCGGACTACGACATTATTGAAGAGCTTTTACACAAGACCGCGATTGGCATCAAAGTCAAATTATCCAAAAGACGCAGAGGCCCGGCAGGCGACTGGGGACTGTCATACGGCGCGCGGACGCTCATTGATTTTTATGAAAAACACACAGGCCAAAAGGCATCAATCGTTCATGCCTACGGCGCTTATTCTGGGCCGTTTTATGAGATACTTGAGGCATGGGCGAGTATAACCGGCATTGTGTTATCAGGGCATGGCATCAACAGCCTTCACCAGCGGGCCAAAAAGCTCATTGTTTAAAAAATATTCCCCGGAAATCCGTTGACAATACCCACAAAAATCTCGGTATATCCCTCATACGTTCATTAAACCTCGCTTTTTACCTAAAATCAGACTATTTATAAACGTAATAATATTATAGACTTATAAGCTTTTTCCATTATAATCAGACCTAAAGAACAACATCAAGGAGGTCTGGAATCGTGAAAGAAGAATTTATCAGTACTCGCGAATTTGCGAACCGTGTCCGCGTAAAGCCCCAAACGATTATGAGGGGCTTGTGCGTGCATGGTCATTACCTGTCTGTTCGCCCGATAAAGCTGCAGAACCGGCGCTTGCTCTGGCCGGAGGCAGCTGTTGAGCGGGCTATTTCTGGGGAGGCCGTGCAATGAACCAGCAACCGGAATCTGAGAAAATCAGCGTTGTCCTTGAATTCACCCGCACAGGATTTTTAAAGGCCGTCATGCTGAACGCACCAGACGACGAAGGCCAGATCATCTTGCAGCAATCCCTTGACCGTCTGTGCAAACCTCAACACGTCGGCTGGCTTCGGAGGTTGTTTAGATGACTTTCATCCCGAACCGTAGATTCAAAAGAGACTATGACCGGATTTTCAAAAAAGACCCGGTAGCCGCGAATGTTTTTCTTCTGATGTGCGAGCTTGCCGATGAAAAGGGCCAGGTCACGTTCTCCGAACCCGCTGAGGTGGAGATACAGCACCTCTTAATGGCTCGTTTCGATGACCTGCGGGCCTACCAGTTGCCGGGAGGGCCGAAGCGATGACGGCGGAAATCCCAGGCGGATATACATTATGGGCAAAGAAGGTCTTTCAATCCCCGATTTATAAAAAGCATCCTCTATATTTTAAAGCGTTCTTTTGGCTTGTCGGTAATGCCGCATTTACTGACGGCTACGCCTTCAAAGGGCGTGTTTTAAAAAGGGGTCAGCTGATAACAACTTACGCCAACTTTGCCGACGCACTAGCCTATTGTTTCAATCGTGCAGTCATAAAACCCTCATTAAAAGAAATTCGGATAATGCTGTCCTGGTTGGAATCTGAAGGCATGATTACCGTGGAACCCTTGATTGACGGGACCTTGACGAACAAGGGCAGACCTTCCGACCTTACAAGGGCATACATCGGATTGTTAATTACTGTTATAAATTTCGATACTTATCAAGACATGAATCTTTACAGGGGCAAGGACAAGGGCAGACCTTCTTCCGAACTAGGGCAATTAAGAAAAAGAAAAGAAAAAGAAATAAATATATATAGTGCTGATTCAGAAAAAATCCTTTCCTATCTTAACGAAAAAACCGGCAAGCGATACCGGAACGGGAAGCACATTGAGGCCCGATTGAAAGACGGGGCTTCGGTTGAAGATTGCCAGCGTGTTATCGACGCCAAGCTCCAGGATGACTACTTCCTGGCAAATCCGAAATATTTGAATCCTGAAACCCTTTTCCGTCCTGGAAACTTTGACCGCTACCTAAACGAAAGCATCTTGGCCAAAACGCCAGCAAGAGTCAAAGAAGATTTATTCTGCCCGCGATGCGGACGGCAAATTTTCGTTGAAAACGATTTGACCCCTTCCGGCTGCGTTTACTGTGAACCGAGGGAGGCCCGCGCATGATCCAAATGCCGCATAATACCGATGCCGAAATGGCCGTCTTGGGTGCGATGCTCTACGATAACTCTTCAATCCCTGAAGCGATGGAGCATCTTCACGCGGATGATTTTTATACCACGGGGCATAAGCGGATTTTCGCCACTATCCAACGCCTTGCGGATACCGGCGCGGTTGTCGACATTCTGACCGTGTCGGATGCCCTCAAAAGCGACGGCCTTCTTGATAAAATCGGCGGCACGGCCTACGTTTCAGAATTGACAGACAGCTTTATTTCGACGGCGAGCGTCAAAGACCATGCCGCAATCATCCGCCGGGATGCCGAGGCCCGAAGGATCATCGAGGCAGCGGACAAAATGAAGGCGTCTGTTCTTTCCGGGCATATTGAGGAAGCTATCACAGAGGCACACAAAAACCTCTTGTCAGTATCCACGAGCAAAAAGTCAATCCGGTCGATTAAAGACCTTGCTCTAAGTCGGATGGATGTTTATGAGGCGCGGGCGCTGCAAGGCGGCGTCAAGCGCATCGGAATTTCCACAGGGTTGGAAAGCATTGATGACATAACCGGCGGGCTTCAGAACTCCGATTTAATCATCATTGCCGGGCGTCCTTCCATGGGGAAAAGCGCCCTTGTTATTTCATTCACAAAAAGCGCAGTCTTGAACGGCGTCCCCACCCTGTTTGTTTCGCTCGAAATGCCCGCTGAGGCGATTGCAGACCGAATCCTTGCAGATTTGTCCGGCAAGGACCTTCGGCAGCTTACACGCGGGTTTGTGCGCGAAATAGACTGGCCGAAAATCGCACATTCAGTTTCTCAAATCGGGAACGCTCCACTTTTCATTGACGATGATCCGAATAATTCCCCGGCAGCGATACGGGCAAAGGCCCGGCGCTTGAAGGCCGACCATGGCTTAGGGTTGCTCGTTGTTGACTACATCCAACTTGTGCGCGTCCCCGGCAAGCACGACACCCGCGAACAGGCGGTTGCTGAAATAAGCCGGACGCTCAAGGGCATAGCGCGTGAACTCAATATTCCTGTCATCGGTTTATCACAGCTTAATAGGCAGGTGGACGGGCGCACAGACAAGCGGCCGATGCTTTCAGATCTTCGGGAATCCGGGGCCATTGAGCAAGATGCTGATGTTATCGCGTTCATTTATCGAGATGAGGTTTACAACAAGCGCCCGGATAACCCGAACCGGGGCATTGCGGAAATCGAAATTGCAAAACATCGTAACGGGCCGGTTGGACTTGTGAAGGTTTGCTTCACTCCGGTGACACAAACATTTTCAAACTAACGCCACGCGGGCGATAAGCGCAATCAAATTAAAGCTGGAGGTAACACAATGGAAGAACAGAATAATTTTGACAGAGACGAGGTTGTTTCATCGATTACGGGCAACATGGATCATGAGGATGTGAAGGCTTACCTGGACCGCGATCATGACCGCCACAACGAAGTAGTCGCGGAAGTGACGGAGCTTGTCGAGCAAGTCTTCGCGGAGAAAAAAACTGAACCCGGATTCCTTACACTGGCAGAGACAGAGCTTCGACAATCCATGTATGAAGACCCCCGGAGCGTCCGCCAGCAGCTTGAAGAATTACTGGATAATAAAACCGAATGGGGCAAGGCGTATTTTGACAGCGGACATCCCCGGCACAGAGAAGCCGTCAAACGGGCGGAAATCCTTTTTTCGGCCAAGTACGACGACGCGCCGCGAAAAGACCCCGATTCGCGTTTCCCTGTTCGATTCAAGACATCCCAGAACGACACACAAACGGGCGGTTTCCCGCACGAATATGAATAGGAGGCTTACTTAGCAATGGAAAAAATTGAAAAGTTGTTTACTGAGAAATTGAAACCGGCGATTCGTCCGGCGCTTGAAGCCCGCGATGAGATCGAAAACCAAATGAAAAAAAACGCAGTGGACCACCGAAACTTTACCAAGCTCAACACGTCTGCCGAAGATGAAATCAAGAATCTTGAGGAGGCCCTTGACTCGCGCATCGTTTCTGGCAAAAACGCGGACGACATCGTTAACAAGATTGCAGGCAAAAAAGCCGAGCTGGGCGCGTTTGAACGGCATTTGGCTAAACTGGACGATACGAGCGCAGAATTATCGACGCAGTTGCAAGCCGCAAACAGAAGGCTTTCGGACGCTCTGGGTATGGCAATCGATTCCCTGAGGGGCGATGTTCAAGCGCTCATTGAAAACGCTCTAAACCAGGTTCTTGAAATCTGTATCGCCTTTGAACTTGCCGGGCATGCAGAGGAAGAAGCCCTGGGCGTTGAACTTGCGAAACAAAGAGACCTGGCTGTTTACCGCTTTCCCGATGCGAACATCTTCAATGCTCTTGAGGCGTATCTTGGCCCCTATGGGGAAGACGTTTCGGCGGTCCAAAGGCGTGAGGTTATCGCAGACCACCGGCGCAGACAGGCCGAAGCAAAAGGGGAATAAACATGATCACACCCGATGAAAAAATTGACGCGGAGGGTTGGCGATATTTCAAGCCGGACCGGCCCATAGATAGCGCAGAATGGCCGGAGGGCTCCACCAGATGGCGACCACTTCCGGCAGGTGGAACGGAAACAGAAATTTTCAAACGCGGAAAATGGCGGAGTCCAAGGCGCGAGGCCCTTTAATCCGGCAACGGGGCGGGCATGTTCCGCCCCTTTTACCCTATAGGGGGGATAAGTGGAACCATCTGAAAGAAAAGAAAAAATGAAAGCTTGTGACGACAAAAAAAGAGGTGACCGTCGGGCTTTGCGTAATATGCAGGACTTGAGACTTTTTGTTGCCCATATCCTTCGCGAGGTTCAAAACAACAAAATGGACGTGACCAAAGCACGAACTCTTTTTTATGGTGCAACCGTTTTACAAAATCTCATCCGGGACAATGAAATCGAGCAGAGAATTACAGAAATTGAAAAAGCGCTTGCCAAGGGGGCAGAGAAAGGGACGTATATTCAATGAAAACTCATGAAAACCGCTTAGCAAAGATTGAATCGATTCTTTCTCCGCCGCCGCCCGTCTGGGGGCGCTCAATGACCGATATGGAGCGCGCCTTGCGTCTTACATATCTTCTTAAAAATAGTCACCTCATGAAAGATGAGCATATCGACGAGCTTTCAAAATTGGTTAAGGTTGCAGCGAAACGGAGAAAGCATGAAAAAGAACATCAAATTTAAAGAGCCCTACCCGGGCGGCTGGCATGAACGACGCGCCCGGCTTTATGCCCGGAACTGGTTTCAAAAAAATGAAAGCCAATATGCCCGCCTGTATGGAAAGCCGCAGAGGACGGAAGAAGAAATTTATCGAGAACAACTAGAGAGCTTAAAAGCTTGGAAATCCGAAAGCGCTTATGATCGTTGGCGTTCGCGCATTTTCCTTGGTTTGAGAACACCGCTGAACTTGGGGAGGCATTAACCGCGTTACAGGACATGAGCGCCCTTCGGGGCGCTTTCTCTAATAAAATACACAATGGGAAGGCTTGAGCCCACATGATTATAAACTTACATCATTTACATTTCTTAAGAAGCTCAAAATACCTCTCGCGAGACATGCCGGCCGTTCGCATATTTGCATGGATTATATCATCATCAATCTCGCGATATTCAGGAATAACAATAGGTCTTATGATTCCTGGTTTTGTGTATGTGCGATGCGAACCAACTTTACCTTGGTAAAGGAATCCATCGTTTATGAAAATACACTCAAGTGTTTTCCAATGGACGGGCGTTATGCGTGGCATCTATGGGCATTTCCCATATCAATAATAAATGGTAGGGGGACATCAATATATTCAAAGTTTTCATGATTTTCTGCGGGCGCAGATCCTATACCCGCTGGCACAAAACCACATTGCTTTAACACAGCATCAAGCACACCACGTTCATGACAAGAGATCATAAACGCTGTTATAGCTTCTGCAAGATTTTTTTTGGCTTCTGCCTCTGTTGAACCTTGAGAAACAATGTCAAGAACAGGACAATTCGAAACATAATAATTGTTTTTCTTGGAAATAACCGCCGGCAAGTGCATATTAAAACGTATTGTCACAAGTTTTTGCCCCATGGCTACGGCCTCCTCTCCATGGTTCTGAATAACACGCATGTTTAACTAGCCAACTGTTGACTAAAAGTCAAGTGCAAAGCTATCTGTCATTTTTTTACGAATTCACCATTTGTATATTTCATGTCCTTAAATCTTTATCGTCATTTTTTACGATATCATAAAGACAATGATTCTTTTTTTCCTGATATTGTCTACATAGCGGCTACACGGTCAACGCGGAAGAGAGTTAATCAAAAAGCCGTTTCGCTAACTACTCGAAACGGCTTGTATTTTGGTGAGCCCTGTCGGGATCGAACCGACAACCTACTGATTAAGAGTCAGTTGCTCTACCAGCTGAGCTAAGGGCCCTTACTGACTGTTTCAAAACACCCAACGGTTTGAGTCGCCTTCAACATTCTTTGCGGCGGCGGACATTAAGTGCGCCTCACGGCTCGTAGGATGGGCGGCTTTGAGTTCTTCGTTTTTGAACATTCATATTTGAAAGAACATGCTTCTATTCTGGTACGCCCGGTAGGATTCGAACCTACGACCAACAGATTCGAAGTCTGCGACTCTATCCAGCTGAGCTACGGGCGCATTGTTTCAAATCCAAAATGGGGTGAGTGAAGGGGTTCGAACCCTCGACCTCCGGGGCCACAACCCGGCACTCTGACCAGCTGAGCTACACCCACCATTTTCGTTTTGGTGCGCCTGGAGGGATTCGAACTCTCGGCCCACGGATTAGAAGTCCGTTGCTCTATCCAGCTGAGCTACAGGCGCATTTTAAATACCCTGCACCAAAAAGAGAAAGCCTAATATCCCCTCTTCCAGGTTTTGTCAAGATCAAATCCTTTCCACGGCAAGCGGATTACCGGACATAGCCGGCAATACCGTCAAAACGATACCCCCTGCGCAGTTTGGCGCCGCCTTTGGGATCGGTTGAATAGTAGTGACGACCTGTGGAAGGATGCACCCACCTGTATAACTCGCGGGTGTTGGTCATGCGGGACGTAGCGATGTTGCCGATCGCGCCTTCAAAGACATACCCATCGAGTTTCTTGCTTCCGCCGGCGCGGTCGGATGAATAATAATGGTCGTTTAAATCGGGATTAAACCATCGATAGAAAGCGGTTGTCCCGGGAGTGTCCGGAGCGAACAGGCGAAAGGCGATCCCTTCTTTGGCATATCCGTTTTGCAAAAATCGCTTGGCTTCGGCCTGCGGATTCGAGGTCAACACGAAATCCATTTCTTTCGAGTAAAGGAACACATCGATGATCTTCGGCGAGGCATCGGTGTAAACCTCCACATACACTTCAGCCGTTTTTTCGCCGCCGTTTGATCTGAAATTGATTTCATCCGCGTAGTATCCCGGGGCCATGCCGTCGGTATTGATGCGAACATTAATATAATCCGTTTCGCTTGTCGTAGTTCCTGAAATCGGGAATACGGTCATCCAGCCTGCGGGGCCGCGCATGACGTCCATGCCCAATGTTTTTGCGCCTTCGAGCTCAACACGGCCGTCCCGGCAGACAACCGTCAAAACGTGCTGGCCCAGTGGAAGGTGTTCGGCCAAAACAAGTTCGTGCACGCCCTGATCGTGGGCAAGCCAGTCATGCAGATTTAAAAGTTGGTCGTTGATGTAGAATAAGAGATTTCCCTCTTCGGAGTGCGTCTTGAGATAAAGCTTGATGCCCGTCCCGTAAAAAGCGTATTTGAGCGTGCCGACGGCGCCGCGGGTTTGCGGATAACCGTCCGGGGCGGTCCATTTTCCCAGAAGCTCCATCTTATTCTTCAAGTGCTCGGGGAGGGTGTAGGAACCTTTGAGCTTGTCGACGTTGCCGTAAAAAGAAATATAGCGCTCTTTCTTAAATGCGGCTGATGAAGCGCTTTTGCCGGTTTTCGGTTTGACAATCGACCAGGTAAGCATCTCTTTGCCGCTGTTTGTCATTTCAATTCTTCGTGATACGGCGGTTCCCGGCGCCAAGCCTCCCATGTCGAGCCTTTGCGGATTGAGATTGATCGCCGGGGCTTCCTGCACCGCAACAATTCTAAAGGCGACGAAGATCGTCCTCTGGCCGCCGGTAGAGGCGATACGCAGGGCCAGGCGATGGGCCCCGGGTTTGAGATCCTTGCGTCGGATCAGACTCTTGCCTCCGGACTCAAGGGTAAAGATCGTTTGATAGGCCGTGGGGCGGGAACGGTCAAAATAAAAGCTTTCGGCAGCTCCCGACACTGCGACCTCCAGACGCATGTAATCGACATCAACATCCATAGCGCCTTTCAGAACGTTTTTCTGGAGCTCATCCCAACCTTCCGGGCCCGCCGTCGACCACTCGAGCCTTCCTTTTGACAGATTACGGAATGTGTATTCCCCAAAGGCGATCTCACCGGGCTGAATGACGCCCAAGTCGATTTCTCTTGGCGCAATAGACAGCACGGGCGGCATGTCCTGGGCATTGACGGCTTCGGATGGTTGCGCCTGAAGGACACCGGGCGAAGACGGGCCTTGCGTCTTGGCTTCGTCAGGCCAGATACAAACCGAAAGTGTAATAAAAAACAACAGGATCAACATCGTTTTCCGCATGGATCACCTCTTTTGATCTTTCCATTTGAGGTGTCCTAACGCAAAGATGCGATTAACGCAATATTTTTAAAATACTTGACACAGGACCCATTGCGGATATAACGTGCCGGTGCTTTCGCAAACCGGAGCGTTGCACGGCAGCGTTCCGTTTGCGCCACCATTAAAAACAAACCATGATGCACGGCGATGATGTGAAATACTGGCTGGCTCTCAAAGCCATCGACGGGATCGGCAACGCTTCGATTTCAGCGCTTTCATGCGCATTTCGTTCCTTGCGCGATGTGTTTTCCGCCTCTCCTGAAACTTTGTCTTGCAACCGGGGACTCAACCGGGCGCAGGCCGAGGCTATTGCCGGTTTTTCTCAATGGGACAAAATTAATAAGACGATAGATCAGGCACACCGCCTCGGCATTCATATTGTGACGCGGTGCGATGAATCCTACCCGGCCAGGCTTCTCACCATTTACGACAGCCCGCCTGTGTTGTTCATCCGGGGCGGCCTTGATCCTGACGAGATTTGCGTGGCGGTTGTGGGCTCCAGACAGGCCAGCGCCTACGGCCGCTACACGACGCAAAAAATCAGCCGTGAGCTGGCTTTGGCAGGCGTCACCATTGTCAGCGGCATGGCGCGCGGCATCGATTCCTGCGCTCACCGCGGCGCCTTATCGGCAAAAGGAAGGACTCTGGCCGTCTTGGGTTGCGGTCCGGACGTCGTCTATCCCCCCGAAAACAGAAAACTGTTTAACGAAATCCTTGAGAACGGCGCGCTGATTTCAGAGTATCCTCCCGGAACCGAGCCGCTGCCTTATCATTTTCCGGCGCGAAACCGGATCATCAGCGGCCTGTCCTACGGTGTGCTGGTGGTGGAGGCGGGTGAAAAAAGCGGATCGCTCATCACGGCCAGGCTGGCCGCGGAACAAGGTCGCGAGGTTTTCGCTATTCCAGGAACCATCGACTCCGCTTCGTCTCGCGGGGCCAACAGTCTGATCAAGCAGGGCGCAAAGCTGATTGATCATGTTGACGACATTCTGGAAGAGATTGCTCCGCAGGTGGAAAAATGCCGACCGGACGGACGGCAGTCCTCTCAAGATCATGCCTGTCGGACCGATTTTAAGGAGACACCGGATGCCGCCTCGAACCTGTCCGCTTTCGACGAGCGGCTTTTGAAGCTGCTGCCGGAAGGCTCCGCCGTGCAGGTTGACGAGCTTCTGGAGAAATCGGAGCTTGACGCCAAAGACGTTTTAAGCGGCCTGATCACATTGGAAATAAAAGGAATGATTGAGCAATATCCGGGGAAACTCTTTGCCCGAAAAAAATAATTTCTTTACAAAAAGGATTCTTGCGTCTATAGGGCTGCGGATTATCAAGGAGAGCTTATGGCAAACTCATTAATTGTCGTGGAATCCCCCACGAAAGTAAAAACGATTAAAAAGTTCCTCGGCAAGGATTTTAATGTCGTTGCCTCCATGGGCCATATCAAGGATCTGCCCAAAAGCAGCCTGGGGATCGATCTTAAAAAAGATTTCGAGCCGACCTATAAAACCATCGATACGAAAAAGAAAACGATCGATGATTTGAAGAAGGCCGCCAAAACCGCTGAAAACATATATCTTGCGCCCGACCCGGACCGTGAAGGGGAAGCCATCGCCTGGCATATCGCCGAGGTTATCGGCGAAAAAAAGAAAAAAATCTTCCGTGTCTTATTCAATGACCTGACGAAAAACACGGTTCTTGAGGCGATCGGCCGTCCGCTCGAACTCGATTTCAACAAATACGAAGCGCAGCAGACCCGCCGCATTCTGGATCGCCTCGTCGGGTATCAGATCAGCCCCATCTTATGGGATAAGGTCAAAAGGGGCTTAAGCGCAGGGCGCGTTCAGTCCGTCGCCGTGCGCATGATTTGCCAACGCGAAGATGAAATCAGTAAATTTGTTCCGGAAGAATACTGGAATCTGACCGCGCAGTTTGAAGGAAGCCAGCCGCCGCCCTTTGATGCCAAGCTGATCAAGGTTAACGGTAAAAAAGCGAAAGTCTCAAACGGGGAAGAAGCCGGTCAGCTTGCGGAAAAAATCAAGAAAGCGACTTCCGTCGTCGAAAAGGTGGAAAAGAAAGAACTCAAGCGCGCCCCGCTGCCTCCTTTTACCACCAGTAAGCTCCAGCAGGAAGCCTCACGGGCTTTAAGATTTTCCGCCAAGAAAACGATGATGGTCGCACAGAAGCTCTATGAAGGCATCGAACTGGGGAAGGAAGGCTCTGTCGGTCTGATTACTTATATGAGAACGGATTCATTCCGTATCGCCGACGAAGCGCTGCACGCCGTTCGCGACTACATTAAGGAAAACTACGCCGCGGCGTATTTGCCCCACAAACCGCACCTTTACAAAAACGCGCAAAAGACGCAGGACGCCCACGAAGCCATTCGTCCTTCGACAATGGCCTATAAACCGCAGGACATTAAAGACTATCTGACGCCCGATCAGTTTAAACTCTATCAACTGATCTGGAACCGCTTTGTGGCCAGCCAGATGAATCCGGCGATAGTCGACCAAACCACGATAGATATCGCGACCGCCGAGTGCACCTTCCGCGCGCAGGGCCAGGTGCTCAAGTTCCCCGGCTTCACGATCGTCTACACGGAAAGCAAGGAAGAAAAGGAAGATGACAACGGAAACGGAACCGACAAAATGCTTCCGGTCGTGACAGAAGGCGAAGTTCTGAAACTGCTCAATCTCGACACGCAGCAGAAATTCACGCAACCGCCTCCCCGCTATTCTGAAGCCTCATTGGTTCGCGAGCTGGAGGAAAACGGCATCGGCCGGCCCAGCACCTACGCAAATATTCTCACTACTATTCAGGACCGTGAATACGTCACTTTGGAAAAAGGAAAATTCTTTCCGACGGAACTGGGCAAGGTGGTCACGGAACTGCTGGTCGACAGTTTCCCAACCATTCTGGATCTGGCCTTCACCGCGGACATGGAAAATAAGCTCGATGCGATCGAAAACGGCGATAATCAACGCGTGAAAACCCTGCAGGAGTTCTACAAGCTTTTCTCGAAAGAACTCGCCAAGGCAAAAGACCAGATGCGCAATGTCAAAAAAGAAGAAACGCCGACGGATCTGGTTTGTGAAAAATGCGGATCGCCGATGGTCATCAAATGGGGTAAAAACGGGCGTTTTCTGTGCTGCTCGAATTATCCGGAATGCAAAAACACCATGAACTTCACCCATGATGAAAACGGAAAGGTTAAACACGTGGAAACTCAAACAACAGACATTGTCTGCGATAAGTGCGGCAAGAACATGGTCGTCAAGGAAGGACGCTTCGGACAGTTTCTGGCCTGTTCAGGCTATCCCGAGTGCAAGAACACCTTAAACGCGACCAAAAACGAACAAGGTGAAATTGTCGTCGCACAAGCTCCTGCAACCGACGAAGTTTGCGAACTGTGCGGCAAACCCATGGCCGTTAAACGAGGCCGCTACGGCCAGTTTCTGGGATGCACCGGTTATCCGGAGTGCAAAAACATTAAGAAAATGGGTAAAGACGGCAAGGTTATCAAACAGGACGTTGTCGTCACAGAGGAAGTCTGCGAAAACTGCGGCAAACCTATGGCCGTCAAACGCGGCCGTTACGGACAGTTTTTGGGATGCACCGGTTACCCCGAATGTAAAACCATCAAAAAAATCCCAAAGGCGAAATCTTCGTCATGACGGTCGCCCGGGTCAATATTATCGGCGGGGGTCTGGCCGGCTGTGAAGCGGCCTGGCAGATTCTCCGCCGCGGGCACCCTGTGCGGCTTTTTGAAATGAAGCCGCATCAATTCTCACCGGCACACAAACTGAAACACTTAGCTGAGCTGGTCTGCAGCAATTCCCTTAAATCCAATGATCCGACAAGCGCCCCTGGATTGCTGAAAGCGGAGTTGCGCTGCCTGGATTCGCTGATCCTCGCCTCCGCGGACGAAACCTCCGTTCCGGCCGGCAGCGCGCTGGCCGTCGATCGCGAGCTTTTCGCCCGAAGCGTTGAGTCCGCTCTTGAGGCGCAAGACGGGCTGATCATTGAACGCCGGGAAATCAGGGATATCCCGTTGGACGACCTGACCATCATCGCGACCGGCCCGCTGACTTCGGATGCCCTCGCCCGCTCGCTTTCCGATTTGCTCGGCCAGTCCTGTTTGTATTTTTATGACGCGATCGCGCCGATTGTTGAGGCCGACTCTATCGATATGTCTTCCGCTTACTGGGCGTCGCGTTACGACAAGGGAACGCCGGATTATCTGAATTGTCCGCTTTCGGAAGACGAATACCGACATTTCCGCCACGAGCTGATCTCCGGAAACAAAGTCGCGGCGCGTCCTTTTGAGGAAGCCAGATATTTTGAGGGTTGCCTGCCGATCGAAGTTCTTGCGGATCGGGGAGAAAACACGCTCGCGTTCGGTCCCATGAAACCGGTGGGTCTGGTCGACCCGCACACGGAAAAGTTGCCCTATGCCGTGGTGCAGATGCGCAAGGAAAATCACTCCGGCACGCTGCTCAATCTGGTGGGGTTTCAAACGAAACTGACCTGGCCGGAACAGAAACGCATTTTCAGGATGATTCCCGCATTGAGAAAAGCGGTTTTCGCGCGCATGGGCAGTATTCATCGCAATACCTATATCAACGCGCCCGAACTTCTGCTGTCATCGCTTCAGTTGAAGATAAATCCGCGCGTTCTTCTAGCCGGCCAGATCACCGGCGTGGAAGGTTACCTGGAATCTACCGCCATGGGACTTTGGGCAGGCCTCATTGCAGTGTCCCTGCTCGAAGGAAATCCGATCGCACCGCCTCCGCCGACAACGGCCATCGGCGCGCTGTTGCGGCATCTCACCTCGCCGCCTCTCGGCGCACGCTTTGAACCCATGAACGTCAACTTCGGCATTCTCGATCCCCTGCTTTCGCCCCGGATCAGAAAACAGGAAAAGCACCGTCTGTACGCGGATCGCGCGATAACAGAACTTCGCGAATGGATGGCGCACACGCCTGTGCTTTATCGCTGATCCCGGATAGCTTATTGCTCGTGAAGAAAAAATGCGGCGGGGTTGATGCCGAGATGCACCGGTGACAAACCTCGAACAATGCTCAACTTTTCAACGCGCTCACTGGATTCCTGATCCGGCAGATAGACGATTCCCCCGCGGCGCCAGCCGGCATCTCCTTCGCGGACCAAACGCATGACCAACGGCAGAGCACGCTCCGATTCAGTGGGATAATCCATGACGAGCGCGATACCGCCGTCGCTCAATTCCACGAGAGATCCGATCGGGTAAACACCCATCATCCCGATGAAACGTTTAAGCAAAATGGGATCGAAGCTTTTCCCCGATTCGAGCCACATTTTTCGCAGCGCCTCGTCGGGCGCATACGATCTTTGCCGATACGCCCGCTGCGCGGTCAGAGCTTCATAGACATCGGCAATACGAAGAATCTTTCCGGTCAAACTCAATTTTTCCATAAACAACGTGCGCGGATACCCGGTCATATCCGGATTCAGGTGGTGTTCAAAAGGCCCCAGAATGATCCTCGAACGAAGCGCCTCCGGCGCGTTCAGGCCGAGCACCTGCCTGACGCCGATCAGCGGATGGGCTTTCATCTGTTCCCACTCTTCTTCCGTCAACCCGGCCTGCTTGTTGAGGATTTCCCGGGGAATCCCCACTTTCCCCAAATCATGAAACAGCGCGCAAACGGAAAGGTACTCCAGGGATAAATCGGACAATCCGATATGCCGACCCAGGCAAGTTGCCAAAAGCGCCACATTGACGGAGTGCGTGTAGGTATAATCGTCATGATCCTTGATCGTGGTCAATCCAATCATGAGCGCCGAATCCTCCCGGATCAGATCGACGATATTCTGAGCCAGCCGGCGTGCTTTGCGCACTCCTACCATCCCCTGGGAGGCCTTTTTAGCGACTTCACGCACCGTCTCGACAGCGTGAAAATAGGTATTTCTCGCGTTTTCATAGATCCGGTCTTCATCCTGCAGTTCCTCTCCGGACAGGTCATCGGGCAGCTTCTCGAATACCTTCACCCAGGTCAGACCGCTTTTGTGAAGCTTCTGACTGAAACGCTCGAGATTTTCGCGCCCCGTGCCGACGTCATTGAGCAGGCGGACGAACATCAGAAGATCGTCGCGGGAAGCGTGTTTAGCGCTTTGAAGAAATTCCATCGATCCGATCCGGCGATGGGAAAAAAATTCCAGCATTGAACCGACGACGCCGGCCGCATCCCGACGGTAGGGCAGCTTTTCACCGCCGAAATGAAACCTGCCGCGCCATAAGACAAGAGCAATATCTCCGGCAACGGTCATGTCCGTAAGGATGGACTGAAAAGACTTCACGCTCTTCTGGATGAGCTGATTGTCGTCGCGATAGATGCGCGCGCTATGCAACACATGATAAAAATGTCTCAGGAAATCATGCCCCAGACGAACGGGCAGACTTTGACCCTCTGTCATCGCGTCTCTCCTTGTTTCCGGTTTCGAATAGTTCGGGCAACGAGCCGGCGCATCCAGGGAAAGAGGCTTTTGGCCGCCGCATCCAGAACCTGCCTGGCCTGGGGATTGTCCATTCCCGCCAGCGCCTCCGCCGCGCCAAGACATTCGGGAGATTTGGCGGCGCCGGGATACCACCTGCGTCGCATCAGTTTTTTCTTGAGAAATGCGACGCTTCTTTCCGAGCCGCATTTTCCGAGAGTCCGGTAGCATTCCAGAAGGTGACTCCCGGAACCGGCGGCTCCCTCTTCAAGATACGTCACAAGCAAAGTCTCGGCGGCCGAATCCCTCACTCGTCCCAGCTGTCTTAAGACCAGGCGCCGGATGTCTGCGTCCTCGTCGCCGATAAAATCGAAAATTTTTCCTGCCGGCGGCGCGCTCAGCTTTAAAAGTGCTCTCAACGCAAGCCGTCGGACAAAAACCGCAGGTTTGCGGCACATGGCCAGCAGAAACTCTATGGCTTCTTCCGTATTGAGTTTGGTCAACACCGGAATCAACCGCGCCACAATCCGGTCGTCCGCCTTGTTCAGCAAGGATTTTAAGACGGAGGGATTCTGGCCGGACAAGGCAATGATGGCTTCTTCAAGAATTTGTTCATGCTGGGGCGGCTGCTGCATGACGATCATCCGGGCCAGTGTTTCCAAAGCACAGGGATCCAGAAAGTGAAAAAGTCTGGACAGCGTCCGGAGATGCCCCAGGGAAAGATAAGGCCATGCCTCATAAACCGGCTTGAGCGTCGAGAAATCCGATATGGTGAAAATGAAAACATCAATCAGGGGTTTAAGTCGGGAAATAATACGGCCGCTGCGGGCAAGATAATGCAAGCCTTCCACAATAATCAACGCGGAATCGTACTCGCCCCGAACCAAAAAAAGGGCAAACTCGTTTTTCAGCACAGTCAGGATGATTTTAAGGTCCGCCTCTTCCTCATAAAAAAGAAGGCTGTCGAGCAGCATTCGCAGGTGCGCTGAAGCCGATGCGGCCTCTTCGTCCGAAATCATCGTTTTGAGTTCTTCTAGTTCGTCGGAACTCAGAATTAAAACCGACGGATCAATAGGCGGCCCGGAATCCGGATCCATTCGATCCGTGTGCGATGTGTCCAGTTTCGGTCCGGCGTCAAAAGTTGAAACCGTGGCAGTCTGCTCAGCGGACAATCCGAAGAAGAAGTCCGCCGCCTCGTAGCGGATGTGTTCAAAACGGGCTTCCCATAAAGCCGTTACAATATCGCCTTCCGGTTCCGCCGCCAAAATACTGTATCGGTTGATAATCGACAGCAATTCTTGAACTTCTTCAAGGGTCGCACCTCGCTCAAACTCCAACCAACGGATGCCATCCCGAAAAAGCGTGAAAGGCAGTGAGCCCTCTTCAGACGGCCCCGCAAAGACTTCAGCGGCCCCGCACACAACACGGGTTCGCTCCACTTCGATTCGAAAAGCGCCATACTGCCTTGTGTATTCCGTCAGGCGGGCATGAAAGTGTCGGATGGAATTCATGCCAATGGCATGACCTTCCGGGTACAATGAAAGATTCTTACAGGCCAAAAGGAGGTAGGCAAAAATCGTCCTCGCCTCGTCTGCGGCTTTCCCGGAGGCAGGTCGCTCGGGTCTGTTCGTCCGGCCTTTGATGTCCATGATGCCAATCTTCTCTCTGTCTGGTCGTTTTCGAATATCGCATCTCTGCGTTCCGACATTATCAGCTATCGAAATTCCGTTCCATTTTTTTGTATCGGCCCGAAAGACCATTTACTTTTGACCAGAAATCCGTGAGGACTTAGCAACTTCCATTCGATATTGACCGGCAGGTTCTTCTATGCTAGGGAACCGTTGGTAAAATCGAAGAGATAGAGTGCTTTAGCCGATTCGTTCTTCTTTTTTCGAAAATCCTCAAGGAGGCCTTTTGTGACATTTCAGGAATTGATTTTCGCCCTTGAAAATTACTGGCATAAAAAAGGATGCGTGATTCAGCAACCCTACGACATGGAAGTCGGAGCGGGAACTTTTCATCCCGCCACCTGTCTGCGGGCACTGGGGCCCGAACCCTGGAACGTGGCTTATGTTCAACCCTCGCGCCGCCCGACAGACGGCCGTTACGGTGAAAATCCCAACCGGTTGCAGCATTATTATCAATATCAAGTGATTATGAAGCCCTCGCCGGTCAATATTCAGGAGCTTTATCTGGATTCCCTCAAGAGCTTCGGTATTGATCCCCTCGAACACGACATTCGTTTTGTCGAAGACGACTGGGAATCGCCGACACTGGGCGCCTGGGGCCTGGGCTGGGAAGTCTGGCTCGACGGTATGGAAATCTCGCAGTTTACCTATTTTCAACAGGTCGGCGGCTTCGATTGCAACCCGGTTTGCGCGGAGCTGACCTACGGCACGGAACGCATCGCCATGTATATTCAGGGCGTCAACAATGTTTATGATCTGCAGTGGACCGATACAATAAAATATGGAGACGTTCACCACCGCGGCGAAGTGGAATTTTCCACCTATAATTTTGAAGTTGCGGACATTCCCATGCTGCGTAAGCTTTTTGACACCTATGAAGAAGAAGCCATGAAAATCGCGGGGAAAAACCTCGCCCTGCCCGCGTATGATTACTGTCTGAAGTGTTCGCACACCTTCAATCTGCTCAACGCGCGCGGCGCGATCAGCGTGGCGGAACGGACGAGCTATATCGGCCGGGTGCGCAATCTGGCGCGGATCAGTGCCGAGCTTTACCTCAAACAGCGCGAAGAGCTGGGCTACCCCCTCTTGACGACTCGATAACCCCCCTGGAGAGACCATGCAAAACGAATTACTTTTTGAAATCGGCACGGAAGAGATACCCGCCGGATTTTTGTCCAAGGCGGTTGGCGATATGGAAGGCATCATCTCTAAAATGCTTGCGGAAAAAAACATCGCTTTTGAAGGGGTTCGCTGTCTGGCGACACCCAGGCGACTGGTTCTCTATATCCGGCATGTCGCCCCGAAGCAGGCGGATCAGACGGTTGAAAAGCTCGGCCCGGCGAAGAAGGCGGCTTTTGATGAAAACGGCAGCCCCACCAAAGCCGCAACCGGCTTCGCCAAAAGCCAGGGACTGGACGTGTCCCAACTGGAGGTGATCTCCACCGAAAAAGGAGAGTACCTCGGCGCCAGAAAAACCCTGGCCGGACAGCCCACGGCGGATCTTTTGCCCGATCTTTTAAAGAACTTCATGCTGTCGATCCCTTTTCGCAAATCCATGCGCTGGGCGGCTTATGATCTGCGCTTTGCCCGGCCTGTGCACTGGCTTTTGGCGCTTTACGGGGGAACGACGATTCCCCTGACGATTGAAGATATTCAAAGCTCCAACACCTCCCGCGGCCACCGGTTTATGGCGCCTGCGGCGTTTGAAGTGTCCTCTTTTGAAGAGTATCTGGCCAAATGCCGCGAACGGTTTGTCATCGTCGATCCTTCAGAGAGAAAACAGATGATTCTTGAGCAGGCCCAGGCCTCCGCCGACGACGCAGGCGGCCGTCTGTTTTATTCCGAAGAGCTTCTGGACACCGTGACCTACATTGTGGAATACCCGGTAATCGTGCGCGGCACGTTCGACGCGGACTATCTGAATATCCCCAAGGAAGTGTTAACCACAACAATGATTTCCCACCAGAAGTACTTTCCTGTGGTCGGATCGGACGAACAGCTGCTGCCTTTTTTCATCGCGGTGAGCAACACGCAACCCCGCGATCTGTCCGTCGTTGCCAAAGGCAATGAACGGGTTCTAGCGGCAAGACTTTCCGACGCCCGATTCTTTTTTGAAGAAGACAAAAAAGTCCCTCTGGAAGAGCGCGTCGAATCCCTTAAAAAAGTCGTTTTCCACACATTACTGGGTACTTCTCATAAAAAAGTCATGCGTTTCAGAAAATTAGCCGCAAAAATTGTCCAGAAGGCCAAACCCAAACTTAAAAAAGATGTCGATCGGGCCGCGCTTTTGGCCAAAGCGGATCTAGAGTCCCTGATGGTGGGCGAGTTTTCCGAATTGCAGGGCATTATGGGACGGGAATATGCGCTTCTGGCCGGTGAAAATCCGGACGTCGCCCGGGCCATTTACGACCATTATCTGCCGGTCGCGGCGGGCGGCGAATTGCCGCAGACAGATGTAGGTGCGATCGTCGGGTTGGCCGATAAAATCGACACCATCGTCGGTTTCTTCGGCGTCGGGCTTCCCCCCTCGGGAACGGCCGATCCTTATGCTTTGCGCCGCCAGGCGCTGGGCGTTATCAATATTCTTCTGGATAAGCGCTACCCCTTGAATCTGCATTTTCTGATCGATGAAAGCCTCTCTCTTTTGAAAGATGTTCTCAAAAAACCGGCGGAAGATGTGAAAAAGGACGTTTTGGACTTTTTCAGGGGCAGGCTCCAGAATCAGCTTATCGGTCAGGGATACGCTTATGACACGGTCGAGGCGGTTCTGGCCAGCGATATCGGAGACCTGGTTTCCGTTCTGGAAAAAATCGCCGCATTGCAGGCTTTCCGCCAGAATCCTGAATTCGAGCCGATTTCGATCGCCTTCAAAAGGGTGGACAACATTCTGAAGGGTTATGAAGGGGGTCGACCCGATGTGAATCTGCTTACCGCCGAAGCGGAAATCCGCCTTTTTTCCGCGTTTGAGACCATTGGCGAACGCGTGGAGAAAGGCATTGCGGAAAAGAACTTCCCCGCTGCGCTCAACAATCTGGCCGCCCTGCGCCCGCCGGTTGACGCTTTTTTCGATACTGTAATGGTTATGGACAAAGACGAACAAATCCGCGCCAATCGGCTATCGCTTCTTGCTGAAATCTCGACGCTTTTTCATAAAATCGCCGATTTTTCCAAAATCGTCACCGCCGGATGAACAGGGCTTTCGACGTCCCGGCGAGGGGTCATTTTTCGGAGCATTGAAAAATTCTTCGTAAAAAGTTAGCTTTATCACAGAATTTTTTGCAGGATCATGCCGATAAAGTGAAGGTGACCCCGATTATCAATTCGACGAAAGAAGAGGCCTGATGAGTTTTCAGTTCAAACCCGATTCGACTGCTTCGCTGGATGAAAAGCTCCGGATCCGGAAGAATCTGCAGGAAATCACCAACCGCATTCATGCGGCGAAAAACATCCCTCAAATTCTGGTGGACCTCAAAGAAGGCATCCTCAATCTCTTCAACGCGCAGTCCTGCACCATTTACGTCATCGACAAAATTCACAATGAAATCTATTCCATGTTTCTGGCCGGCACGCAGCTTAAGGAAATCCGTCTGCCCATCAGCAACCAGAGCATTGCCGGTTACGCGGCCAATACCTACAATATTGTGAACATCAGCGACGCTTACAATCAGAAAGAGCTCAAGGCGCTGGATTTCGAGCTGACGTTTGACGACAGTTGGGACAAAAAGTCCGGATATAGAACCAAGCAGATTCTCGCCGCCCCGATTTTTTACGAAGATCAGATCATGGGCGTCATCCAGATCCTCAACCGGAAATTCGGAGACGAAAAATTTTCTGAAGAGGAAGTCGGCCTTGCCGTCGAAATCGCCGAAGTTCTGGGCGTTGCGTTTTACAACCAGCATCGTTTTCAGAATCGAAGAAAAACGCGATTCGATTTTCTGATCACCCGCGGCCTCATCGGTGAAGACGAGATGGATGCCGCCTGGTCCGAAGCGCGCGAGCAGAAGGAATCCATCGAACATTATCTGATGCGGAAATATCGCATTTCCAAGGACGACATCGGGCATTCCTACGAGGATTTTTATCGCTGCCGGTTTATTCCCTTCAATGAAAAAACGGTCATTCCCGGCGATCTGATCAAGAACCTGAAAAAAGACTACCTGCGGCGGGAATTATGGGTGCCGTTGGAAAAAATCGACAATTACATCCATGTCATCATGGATGATCCCAACAATATTCTTAAGCGGGACGCCATTGAAAATCTTCTCAAAACCAAAAAAGTGAAATACGATGTCGCGCTGCCCGACGATATCCTGAAATTCATCAATCTTTTCTTTCAGGCCAGCGACGATGAGCACACTTTTTCCGATCTTCTGGGCCGCCTGGATGAAGATGATTCACCGTTCGACGACGAAGAAGGCTCCGATGTCGTCACTGAATCCGACAGTGTCATCATGCAGTTGGTCAATAAAATTATCAATGACGCCCACGCCAGACGGGCCTCCGACATTCACGTCGAACCGAATGTCGGCAAGAAAAACGTTGAAATCCGGTTTCGCGTCGATGGAGACTGTTCTCTGTATCAAACCGTTCCGTTCAGTTACCGAGCCGCCATCATCTCGCGCATCAAGATCATGTCCAACCTCGACATCACCGTCAAAAGACTTCCGCAGGACGGCAAAATCAAATTCCGGCGCGCAGGGGGCAGCGAAATTGAACTGCGCGTCGCCACCATTCCCACTCAGGGCGGCGTTGAAGACGTGGTCATGCGCATTTTAGCCAAAGGGGAAACCATGCCTCTGGAAGACATGGCCCTGCTGAAACGCAATTATACGGAACTTCTGGGTTTAATCAGCAAACCGTACGGCATGATTCTTGTCGTCGGCCCGACCGGTTCCGGGAAAACCACCACGCTGCACGCGGCCTTGCATCATATCAACCGCCCGGACCGAAAAATCTGGACGGCGGAAGATCCGGTGGAAATCACCCAGTACGGACTCCGACAGGTCCAGGTTCAGCCGAAAATCGGTTTTGATTTCGCCGCCGCGATGCGCTCTTTTTTGCGGGCCGACCCCGACATCATCATGGTCGGTGAAATGCGCGACTTCGAAACCGCGAAAATCGGCGTTGAGGCGTCTCTGACGGGCCATCTCGTCTTCAGCACTCTGCATACCAACAGCGCGCCGGAAACAATCGTCCGCCTTCTGGACATGGGAATCGACCCCCTGAATTTCGCCGATGCGCTCCTCGGCATTTTGGCCCAACGTCTTGTCCGAACCTTATGTCCCAGCTGCAAGGAATTGCATCAACCGACCAAAGAAGAATATGAAGAAATTGCCGAAAGCTACGGCGTTGAAGCTTTCTCCGCCCTCGGTGTTCCCTATAATAAGGATTTTAAACTTTACCGCCCCAAAGGATGCGATCTGTGCGACCGCACCGGTTATAAAGGGAGAATGGGGCTGCATGAATTGCTTCTGGCCAGCGACAGCATTAAAAGAATGGTCCAGAAGCATGAAACCGTTGAAGTGTTGCGCAATCAGGCCGCCTCGGAGGGCATGACCACCCTCCTCCAGGACGGCATTCTTAAAGTCCTCAAGGGTTTCACGGATTTTAAACAAGTCCGGCGTGTCTGTATCAAGTAATATAAGAAATCCCCTCTTTTCGCCTGCCAACGGACCGGCATCCGCCCTTCGTTTTTTTCATTTTTAATTTTTTTTAAAGTCCTTTGAACATTTCTTTTAACTTTTTTAGCGCAATCTCAAAGCAATGTGTTATTGACCCCTGGCCGCAAAATCTATATTTTCTCATTATTTCATATACTTGCAGATTTTTATCAGAATCTCAGTCATTTTGGCACGTCTTTTTCATTAGATAAAGTCAAACGAAACGCATTAACCCTTTTAAGGAGGAAACAGATCATGAAAAAGACATTAGGAACTCTGGCAACGGCGGCGGCAGTGGTTTTCTTGACGGCGACCTTCGGAT
>JAHDKI010000036.1 GCA_018436925.1 Syntrophaceae bacterium | reverse complement strand
TGCAGTCTGTACGCAGGGGATATCTGAAGTAGTTCTGGATCAGGAAGCATTGGATTTAGCCAATCATATGGGGCGAGAGATTGTCGTGGCCGTCAAAAATCAAGATTTCACATACAGAGGCGAAAAGGGCATCTGCCCCTACTGCCATGACAATTTACTGCGCGTGTTGAAGGATCGGGAGACAATCGAATGTCCGACATGTGGGATGCGTGGAAAGCTGAATTTGGCTGATGGGAAAATCGATGTGCAGTTTGATGAGAAGTCCCGGGAAGATTTCCGTTTCAAGCTGAATGTATCGTATAACCATTTTGCATATCACATCGCCCCATCTAAAGATTATTTCCTGCGGACGAAAGATGAACGGAAGATCAAATCACAAAAATACAGAGAATATTTAGCTAAATAAGGAGATAAAGCTATGGCAAAAATTATGACGAAACTCAGATACTTTCCCGGAGATTCTCTCGATGAAATCAGGAAGACCGATTTGGAGAAGATCGGGAAGCAATTCGGCATGTTGATATCTTATGAGAAAATCGAGAAGCGGGAAATGAAAGACGGGCTGCTGATGGAAAATACCATTCACAGTAAAATTGAGGAAATCTCACAGGAAGTCATTACGGTCGAAGGTGATCAGGAGAAAAACTTTTCGGATTGTATCCGGGCAATATACAAGAAATACAGATGCCCACGGACGTCCTATAGTCTAATGGGAAGCAATGAAACCGGCCAAAAGATTGCCTGGGGTTTAATGGAAGAACCGGGTGTGGGTGGGTGGGAATAAGTGTTTGAATCTCAGAGGACGATGCTGAATCTGCAGTCTATTATTACGGACGCTATCTTCTGAATCGAACCTGTCAACAGCGGGATGCTTCCACAAAAACTCAAGAAGTAATAACATGCAATCTAAGAACCAAGGAGAAAATATGACAAATGATGTAATGGGCAAAAGGCGAGATATCCCAAGCGTAATTATTCCCAGCGATCTGCTGGCTCAAAGAAGACTGCAGGTACTCCATAGTTATTTTCAATGGTGGACGGAAATCCTTGCTGCAGAATATGGAATTGAGAAGGCAAAGGAATTGGCGATTAAATGGGGAAGGCAGAAAGGGATTCATACAGCTCGCCTCTATAAAACCTATTTAAAAAAGAAAGGCGTTGCGCCGGATGATTTGTATTCGCTGCTGCTGGAAACAGGACGGAGCGGAGATATCCTGGGGGAACGATATAAGGTATGGATTGATGGTGATAGAGGGTTTGCTCAAACATTGGTCTGTCCAACAGAGAAAATGTTCGCACAACTGGGGCTAGGTGTCGAATGCTGTGTAAAACAATGCGATGCATTCATGGAGGAAACATGGAAAGCCATTCCCAGTGTTGCATACAAACGCACTAAAAGAATTGACAAAGACCAAAGCTGTGAATGGGAATTCTGGGTTGTAAAATAACTATTCTGATAGACACATTGGCCCGGTGTTTATACTTAGACTAATCACCGGACCAATGTGAAGATAAGGGATGAGAAAAAATGGCACACTGTGTTACCGATGATTGTATTGCTTGTGGGACCTGTAAGGATGAGTGTCCAGTGGATGCAATTAACGAAGGTTCTGAAAAATACGAAATTGATCCTTTTTTCTGTATGGATTGCGGTGCATGTGCCGAGCAGTGTCCTGTCAATGCTATTGTAATTATCCAAGAGGAAAAGAAATAATCTCTCTCATATTGTTGTTTGCTGTATGATAGTAAGAATATGGAGATTCTGTTGAGTTGGCGCAAACAATACAATGCAGTTCAATTCGAATCACGGGCGATTGATTACTGGAAGAAAATATAAAACAAGTTTCACTTGGATGTTTCCCATCCCCGGCCGATAAATCTTTTTTGCGAAAACGACTCAATAATCATTCCCCTCCCCAACTCATGGTTACCACGACAGGTTCTGCTTATGGTGGTTTCGCCATAACCGACAAATCAGCTAATCGGCCATCACCAAAAAAACCAAAGCCATCATCCCGGTGCACCTGTTCGGCCAGCCCGCCGATATGGACCCGATCATGGCCATTGCCAAAAAAAATGGCCTCCATGTCGTCGAAGACGCCTGCCAGGCGCATGGTGCCGAATACAAGGGGAGAAGAGCCGGCTCGATCGGCGCCATCGGCTGCTTCAGCTTTTATCCCGGGAAAAACCTCGTGGTCTTTCGCTACGCAACCCCCGCAGGCAAGCTCACGATGGAATATCCGTTAAACCCCAACGGCTCGGCGCTCGCCATCGCAGGGATCTGCAACGAATCGGGACGGCTTTTCGGCCTGATGCCGCATCCCGAAGCATTTTTGCACCGGACCAACCACCCGCGCTGGACGCGTGAGGACCTCCCCGAAGAAGGCCAGGGCCTCGCGATCTTTAAAAACGCAGTAAAGTTCATCCGGGGGAAAGAATTCTAGGGTTTCAAATTAAAGCTTTCACTAACAATCAATACACTTGACAACAGAACGCACGTTCTACTATGGTCTTGCTCCATCAGAATAGCCTCATCCCACATTTGAATCGGGCAAGACATGACATTAACGGCGAAGGAATATCGCCCCCGGCGGCCGCAGGACTCGGACTATTATTCCTGCGTGGAGGATTACTTTGAACCCTTCATGCAGATTTATGATGACCGGTTTTCCCGGGATTACGGTTTCTGGCGGCCTTATATCGAAAAAGTGATCTGCCGATACCTCGACTGCGGCGACTTGCATCAGGGTTTCGCCCGTGTCAGATGTAATGACTGCGGACACGAATATCTTTTGTCGTTCTCATGTAAGCGCCGCCATTTTTGCCCTTCCTGTCACCAGAAGCGCGTGGTGGAATTCGGCGAATGGCTCTGCATGGATGTCCTCAAAAAGATTCCCCATCGGCATTTCGTGTTCAGTATTCCGAAGATTCTTCGCCGTTATTTTCTGTATGATCGAAAACTGCTTGCCGCCCTCAGCCGCTCGGCCTGGGAATCCCTGAAAGTATTTATGCAGCAGGCCGTGCCGGAAAAAGAGCCCATCCCCGGCGCGGTCATCGCCGTCCAGACCTTCGGCGACTTTCTCGGGTTTAATCCGCACTGCCATATCCTTCTGACGGACGGATGCTTTTACGGAGATAAAGGGATGTTCAGAGTCGCGCCGCCTTTGGAACTCAAGAAGCTGGAAGCCATCTTCCGGCACAAGGTCTTCAGGTTGCTCCTGAAAAGGGGCAGGATTACGGAAGAGATGGTGCGGATGCTTTCCGCATGGAGGCATTCCGGCTTCAATATCTTCTGTGGCAACCGGATTTCGCCCAAAGATGACGCGGCGATGGAGAATCTGGCGCGTTATATCATCCGGGCCTCCTTCTCGCAGGAACGCATGAAGTATCTGCGACAGGAAGGAACCGTCGTCTATCGCGCCAAAGACGGCAAGGATCAAAAGACATTTCCCGCCATGGAATGGCTGGCGGCCATGTGCTCCCACATCCCCAACCGGGGCGAGCAGATGGTGCGCTACTATGGATATTACAGCAATGTCGCGCGTGGTAAACGGAAAGCAAAAGGAACGGACGATGTCATCCCTTGTATCCTTGAACCGGATGGCAATGTGAAGGCATTAAGGAAAAGCTGGGCACGGCTGATTCAGAAAATATACGAGGTCGAACCTCTGGTCTGCCCAAAATGTAAGGGAACCATGCGGATCATCAGTTTCATCGAAGACCCGCAGGTTATCCGGGATATCCTCACCCACCTGGGGCTCTGGCTTGTCCGATCAAGACCGCCGCCGAAAATCCATGACCCGCCAAACATTGAATACGCCCCTTCTGATGATCTCGCTCATGCGCCACATCCGCAAACCGACTGCTACGCCGACCCCGAATATTTCTGGGATGATTACATTCAATCCTGACGCCCTGACAACACAAAAACAGGATGTGACGGGTAGATGTGACTGAATTCCGGTCTAAAGGCTCTTGTCAGGCATCTTTACGGGATAAAATCATAAAAAGATGATGCGCGTAATACAGCGCCGATCCGCTCAGATCATCCATCTCCTATATCTTGTGGTCCAAATCTTATTGACATACAAGAGACGGCTAAATATACTCCACGACACAAAAAGGAAGTTCTTATCAAT
>JAHDKI010000033.1 GCA_018436925.1 Syntrophaceae bacterium | reverse complement strand
TAGGGGCAGATGCCCTTTTCGCCTCTGTATGTGAAATCTTGATTTTTGACGGCCACGACAATCTCTCGCCCCATATGATTGGCTAAATCCAATGCTTCCTGATCCAGAACTACTTCAGATATCCCCTGCGTACAGACTGCAGCTTGGTTGATTTTATCCAGGCACATTACATTAAATAAGATACTCGCTTGCATGAAAACATAAGGTATCCATCCTCTTGTTGCATAGGGAACGATAACAGAAGCTGGCTTTCTTTTTAAACCGACCTGATTGTGGCCTTTTATCCAGCAACGATCGATGAGTTGCTTAACAATAGCGGTCAATTCGAGGAAATAGCAGGGTGCTCCTAAAATAAGGCCATCACACGCATCTACTTTAGCAAATATTTCATTTGTATTATCCTTTACTTGGCAGACATTATCTTTGAAAAGACAAAGCCCGCAGCCCCGGCAAGGCCCGATATCATAATCAGTCAGGTTCAAAATCTCTACTTCGGCACCCTCCGCCTCCGCCCCCATTAAGGCTTGTTTTAAGAGAACCTCCGAATTACCGTACTTACGTACACTTCCGTTCAAAGCTAAAATCTTCATAAAACTCTCCTTCTCTGAAATCTGTTTATTTTAGAAAACTTCTTAATCTGCTCCATGGAACTTTTTGAGAGAACTTGTCCGATATCTGAATTTAAGTTCTGCAATTACATCCATTAAGGCAGATCACTGGATTTCATTCTAATTACTTACATGTACTGCAATCCATATGCCATGATCAATTATTTAAATAACGGCATGATATTATAGATAATATTATGAATAAAAAGAAATTATGGCAGCTGACATCCAATATGTTGTGTATTAATACACATTTTATCACATGCTGTTTTTAACAAACAAATCTACTTTCGCTGAATTTTATATTTTAATTCACAGGAAATTATTAAAATAGACTTGAAGCCAATTAACTCTCTCGACATACATGCGTTTAACTATTTAGTTAAATGCATAATTCTTCAGATTATTTTTATTGATGCGGTGTGCCGATATTTTTCGCAAGTACAACTATCTAATTTTATGATACTAATGTGTAATATAAAAAGGAAGATAATCGCCTATTATAATCACCAACATGTTGCGTTTATAACTACAATATATTGTATTATCATTGACAAAAAAAACTTTTTCAATATAGTCAGGAGGAGATACAGTGGGTCTATGAGGAGACATTCATGCAGACTTATAAAAAGATAATCGACTCTCTACCTACGGATAAACGTAAATATTTTTCATTAATTGCTTTGTTCAATTGCCGCTTTTCAATTGATTGGCTTGTCACCATTTTGGGGAAAAAGGCTTCGGAAATCCTTTCAATCCTTGAAGATGGTGTTGATAAGAGATGGCTCATAAAAAGAGAGGGCGGTACCTTTGAGTTTAAAGATATCAAAATCAGTAAGGAGTTAGTGAATAGGCTACTCCCAGTTGAGAAGGAATCCTTCCACAGGAAAATAATGGAATATCTCATGGAAGAATTTCCAGATAACGAAGAGCTTCTTCCTCTCAGTCAGCATCTTATGAATGTTAAATGTGACGCAAAATTATGCGAGCTATTAATGGAAGCAGGAGACATGTATTTGAAATCCCTCCAAACAGAAGAGGCTCTCAAATACTATTCTAAGATTTTAGATGATTTATCGAATCAAGACGGTGTCGAAAGTGATGAACTATTTATCAAGGCTGCCATCCGGTATTCTAAAAATACTACATCCCCGATGCACAATTGCTTGACGATTGTTTCAGTTCTTAAGGAAGCCCTTGCCAGAGCCTCCAATAGCAACAATGAGAGCTACCAAGCCCTCCTTTACATGCATTTAGCCAAAAATGAATGGCTGTGTTCCAATGATAAAGAAGCTTTGAAACATTTTGATCAAGGCTGGACATTGACATCGAAGCTGGATCAACCTTCTATCTTGCGTTCAACGCAAACCTTTGCAATCTATTTTTCTTTTTGGCAGGGTCGATTTCTGGAGGGGATCAGCAACTATGAGAAATTCGTACCGGATGTTCAGATCTACCCGGAAGGTCAATTCCCGCTTCTGGCAACCCTTTTTGTCGGATATTGCTATGCCCAGATCGGGCAAATAACCCAGGGTGTAGGCATGCTCGATGCCATTTATGACCAATGCCAGAAAAAAGGCGACACCTTCCTATCGGCTTACGCGCGGCAATCGATCGGGATCATCATGCTTGATATGGGTAAGACCGACGAGGCCCTGGAGATCATGGAACCTTGGGTTAAAAGGGCACAGAAGGAACATAATGACTGGGCATGGATCGGTGGAGAACTGGGGCTTGCGACTGCTTATTATCGGAAAGGTGATTCCAAACAGGCGATTGATCATTTGGAAAGATATGTTAGGGCAAGCGAGCAGGTTCAAATTAATCATCGGTTCTTTTCATATTTATTCGAACTTTGTTTCGCCATTAAGAAGGGCGAACTTCTTCCCGTTAAAGGCCTCTCACTTGATAAGGAAATTAGGGAATGTATTGCCGGTAAGAATATCTTCCTCAAAGGTTTGGCCTATAGATATAAAGCCCTTCTACAAAAACAAGAAGGCGTCTCCAGCGAAAAGATTATTCAGTTGCTTCATAAATCCATCACTTTCTTGACGGAATCAGGGCACCAGCTTCAATTGGCAATTACTCAATTCGAAATAGCGCGGCAATACTTGTTTTTGGGTTTTATGGATAAAGCGAAAGAGATGGCTCTAGCTGGCTCCAAAATTCTTTCCTTTCTGAACGAGGATTTGATTCCACGAGATATCAAGAACATCACTGAAGAGATGTCGCATAAAGATGATCTTCTTGACGACATTTTGAAAATGAGTCAGGAAATTGTGACAATACGTGATAATAATGAATTGTTTCAAAACATCATTTCTCGTGTAAACAAAATCACAGGAGCGGAAAGAGGCGCCATTTTCCTGTTAGAGAAGAATGCCTCATCCCCTATATTTCGTTTGCGGGCGTCAAAGAATCTGACCTCTGAACAAGTTGATGAACCAATTTTCAATGCCTCTTTGGAAATGATCAGTAAATCTGCAAAAAATAGAAAAGGCATCCTTCAGGAAACGAATTTGTCCGGTCAAGTTGATCTCAAGAAAAACGATATACTCTCTCGCATTTGTGTTCCATTGATCCTTAGGAATGAAGTTATTGGCATCCTGTATAATGACAACCGCTTGATCAAAAGTGCATTTAACGAAGCAAATCTGAGGATACTGGAGTATTTCGCTTCTCAAGCAGCAATTGCTTTAGATAATGCACTAAGCTATGAAAAAATTCAAAGTCTGAATCAGAAACTCAGGGCAGAAAATCTTTATTACGTTGAGCAACAAAGGCGAAGTCATAATTTTGAAGATATTATCGGAAAAAGCAATGGAATCGAAGAAGTTTTGAGAAAGATAGAACAAGTTGCCAGTACAGATTCTACTGTTTTAATATTAGGCGAAACGGGCGTTGGAAAGGAAATGGTAGCACGAGCGATCCACAGATGTAGTCCCCGTCAGGATAAATCCTTCATAAGTGTCTTCTGTAATGCGCTATCCGATTCATTGCTGCCGAGTGAACTTTTTGGCCATGAAAAAGGTGCATTTACCGGGGCAACGAATAAGCGATTAGGAAGGTTTGAATTAGCTGATGGAGGAACTCTATTTTTAGATGAAATCGGTGATCTTCCGCTGGACATACAAATTCGTTTACTGCGTGTTCTCCAAAGCAAAGAATTCGAGAGGGTTGGTGGAAGTGATCAAATATTTTCAGACTTCCGGTTGGTTGCAGCGACAAACCGTGATCTTACGCAAGAAGTAAATACAAAGAAGTTCAGATCCGATCTCTATTATAGAATTAACGTTTTTCCAATCTTGGTGCCGCCACTGCGTGAAAGAAAGGATGATATACCACTTCTTGCAGAGCATTTTCTTAAATCTATTGCCGTCAAAATGGGAAAGACCTTTTCCGGGATATCCAATGAGGCCATGAATAGATTAATTCAGTATGATTGGCCGGGAAATATAAGAGAATTGAGAAACGTTATTGAAAGGGGCGTGATCCTTAGCGATAATGCTAATTTTAGATTGCCCGAGCTTATCCCCGATCATAGGTCGATAACCTCTCATGCCGATAATAAAAATCATGCAACATTAAAGGAAATGGAATACCAACACATCCTGAATATCCTGCAAAAAACCGGGTGGAAAATTCGCGGGCAAGGAGGTGCAGCTGAACTGCTGGATATTCACCCGTCAACACTAGACTTTCGCATTAAGAAGCTTGGAATTCAGAAACCTGACAAGTGAGGCAATCATTAAATGTAACGATTTATATATTAGGTGGAGATGATGGATTAATGGTGTTCCCATCATCTCCACACAGCATTACTATTTACCTGATGATTCAAATCCGAACATTTTACGAAGTATCTTTTTCTCAATCTTGTTTAATGCGTTGCGAGGCATTTTCTCTATGATTTCCAGTCGCTCCGGATGTTTGTAAACCGCAATGTCTTTGCGCTTGATAAATTCGTTGATCTCTTTCAGACAAACCGTTTCGCCTGGTTTAGGCACCACGCAGATGCAGACTTTTTCCCCCAGACGCTTGTCAGGACATCCAATAGCCGCTACGTCTGCGACTTTGGGGTGCTCACCTACCAGATTCTCAACCTCTTCGGGACTAATGTTCTGCCCGCCACGGATAATCAGATCCTTATAGCGTCCTTTGAAGAGATATTTATCAAGTTTCTCTCCCTCGATCGAAAACAGATCGCCGGAGCTATAGAACCCTTCACTGTCAAAAGCTTTTTCCGTAAGGTCCGGCCGCTTCCAGTAACCAGCAAAAATACCGGGCCCTCGGTAGCAAAGTTCTCCCGGAACACCCGCCTCTGTTATGGGTTGCCTCGTTTCCGGATTGACTATTTTTGTCTGGACCGAATCCATGACGATGCGACGCCAAATATTATTATCTATTTTTTCGAGATTCTTCCATTTTATACTTTCACCACCAAAACGTGGAAAATAGACTGCGCGGTCATCTGGGTCATCGAAGAATAGCGTAGATGTGATAATTCCCATCCCTTCATTGGAGGCAAATTCATTCACGATGTCCATGTTGTAAGCTTCTCTATATTTTTTAACGATCCAGGGAGGAAGGGGTGAACCACCTGTTGCTACAACTTTGAGGCTGCTCTTGTCCAGTTTGGCCCATTCCGGAAACTGATCAAGCATGACCAAAAGAGCCGGTGGCGCCATCGTATAATAGACTTTTTCTCCGGGGATCTGCATGAGGTAGGTTGTTGGATCAAAGGGATGATGCAAAACCAGTTTGCCGCCGTTGACAATCCAAGTCATGAGCGCTGCACCGATGCCGGCCATGTTAATCAGTGGGAAACTGGCCAAGATCGTGCAAGCAGAGGGAAGCCTGCAAATCGCCGTGTTCAATATTCCTATGATGATCCAATGATTATGACTCCGGGGAACCCCTTTCGGATCCGCCTCGGTTCCGGACGTCCAGCAGATTGTAAGAACTTCATTCGGTCCTGATTGCATGCCCTGCAGAAAATCTTGAGCATACCTCGTCTCCATTGGTGTTTCCAGTATCTTCTCGAAATTGAGCGCCCATGAGGGAATATCTTCATCGGGACCAACCGCTATGACAGTCTTGAGTTTCGCGTATTTGACCATGATATCTTTTATCATGTCGATATAGCAAAATTTATTGAAATTTGTTGTCGTGATGTATAGAGAAACATCGCAATAGCGGAGGGCAAATTCCACCTCATGGGATCTGCTCAGCATTCCGATAGGCGTGACAATCGCTCCAACCCGTGCGGCGGCAAAATAAGTCACTATCAACTCAACGATATTGGGAAGCTGAACAGCAATGATATCATCTTTTTTAATTCCCAATTCTATGAAGCTGATAGCCAGTCGATCTATCGCTGTTAAGAGTTGTTTATAGGAGTACCGCTTCGGTTGCCCGCCCACAAGCGCTGATCGATTATAGGGATCAATCAGCGCTTCCGCCTCAGGAGATGTTTCGGCATTCTTAAATAGCAGGTCAACTATCGTCTCCTCACCCCAATACCCTTTATTAGTATAGTTTTTGATTTGTTCATCAGGTACCAGTTGCATATCAAAACCCTCCGTCATAAAAAGTTATATTTGTCAGATATTTCGATAATCGCTCATGCCGGACGATTATCCAACGACCCACATAGATGAATTTTTACATACTGCATTTGCTCGCACCCTCGAAAGTTTTGGTTAATTCATTTGATTCATAAGCTTATCCCAGGTATTTTTTCTGGATATCTTTCAAGATATCTTCCGCTTCGTTAACCATCACTTGCACCAGATCATTGACCCTGGGCATATCATTAATCCGTTGGGCCGCTTCGCCTGCTGCCAGCATGGCCTTTTCCATATTGCCTTCATAAACAGCCTTGAAGGATTCGAGTTCGTACTTGATCAGAGACATGTCCATAGTGGACCAGTCGTCTGGTGTCCCCAGGAAAACGCCGGGTGATTTCTGCAGGGTATTTCTGGCATGCTCCTCGCTCCGGGAGGTCTTCAACCACCTTGCTGGACCGACAAAGCCGCGAGCAATGAGTGTTCCCCGGTCTCCGGCAGCCACCACGTTTTCTTTCCACATCTGATGAAAATCGCTTTCTTGTGTTGCCAGGAAACGAGTGCCCATAGACGCACCATCAGCTCCCAGAACCAGTGATGCAGCCAGTGTCTTGCCGTCACAGAATCCACCTGCGCCGCATACCAGGGTCTTTTCATCGGAAACGGCATCCACAACGGCTGGAAGAAGGATCATGGAATGAATAGGTTCCCAGGATGTGTGGAATCCACCCTCATGGCCTGAAGCCACGATCACGTCAACGCCCGCTTTCTTGCAGCGCTGGGCTCCCTTGACCGACGGAATGACGTGCATCCATGTGAACCCTGCATTCTTGATCTTGTCACGCCACGGCACGGGATCGCCTGCAGAGGTAAAGATAACCTTGAAGTGATGCTTCATGCCGGGAGTTTTTTCCCGAACCTGAATGGCCGTATCAACGATGATCTGCGCTTCAGCTGCCAGTTCCGCAGACACCATGACATTGATTCCGAATATGCCGCCCTTATCCTTCGTGAGACGGTAAGTTCGCTTTAAGACTTTTTCAATAACCGTGGGCATATCATCATCGGGTAATGCTTCGGAGCTCTTTATAAAAGCGTCGTAGACGAACGGCCACAGTTCTTTGCTGCACAAACCGCTCGTGGACAACAAGCCAAGGACGCCGGCGTTTGCTGCGGCTACACAGAGGTTGTTATTGCTGAAGGGACCCATCCCAGCCTGGATAATGGGATATTTGATTCCTACTTTGTCACAAAGTTTTGATTTAATCATAAATATCTCCTCTATTTTGATTTTTAAGAAATGATCCTTTAATTTAATGTTTTGTAATTAGCTTTAAATTATCTATTAAGAAAATTTGTGAATAAGAATATTAATGTCACTCCAAAGTGATGCACCTCTGTTTTTGCACTAGAGATTCTTTCTTTCCCTGTTGGTTTTAATAAAAATCAATCACATCATTTTTCGATAGATAGCAATTGACATGCCAATGGCTGAACAAGCCCGAAAAGACTGATTTATCTGGTATACAGGGAAAGATAAGAGACAAAAGTTTTCACAAATTACACAACATGCCATACATCGCTCCAGCATATTGTGTATTTCCATCGGCTATTGCTAGTCGTGACAAATGGACAACGGAAATTGTGTTTGTTACGGATTAAAATGGAGTGTAAAATTTAAAAAATGGGGAAAACGTTGCAGGAAGAAGCGGATAAAAGAAAACAGCATTCATTTTTTTAAAACATAAAGCCATTGGACACGTTGACTATGTGTATAATTTAATGATCTCAAATAATCCTGCTTCTGTGAATTACGGTTTGAAAGATGTAAGGTTAAAAATCAAAGACGGCGATTTGCGAACGATGCTGAAACATTTTGTCCATCCTGCGTGGCGGTCCCTTTCTTAAATTAAGTCCAAGTATTTCAAGATCAGTTCAACACTTTTATCAACACCAATTTTGCCTGTATCGATGGAAACGTGATATCGTCTTGCATCCGCCCATTTCTGTCCCGTAACTGTTTGATGATAGATAGCTCTTTCTTTATCGCTTTGGGCAATCATGTTTCCGGCGATTTCTTCCGATACGGCATATAGTTCCTGAATACGATTTTTGCGGAAAGAAATATCACCATGCAAAAACAGGCTGACATGATTCGGATGTTCACGAAGGATATAAGCGCCGCATCGTCCAATAATAACCGCCGAACGTTCTTTGGCAATCCGCGCTATAATTTCACTTTCAGTTTTAAATAACGCATGGTCTGATGGGGGCATAATATGCGGTTTCACATAGGTGTCCGGCGCAACGGCATATGATCGTATGAATGACTGCCAGAAGGAAAGTTTCTTTTCGTCGCGTGATTTCAAATCCTCTTCCAATACCGAAAATTGTTTGGCTGCCTGATTGATGATTTCACGGTCTGCATAAAAAATATTCAGACTTTTGGCCAGTTGCTGTCCCACGTGGGCGCCTCCGCAGCCTAATTGACGGCTGATGGTAATCGCAAACGGTGAAGTATTTTTCACTTTTCATGCCTCCTGCTTTACGAAATTTGGTGATCTTGACCATGATACGGTTCCTGAATAACAGCTGTCTGGGCGCGGTTATTCAGGTGACGCCTTTCTTCCATATAAAAAGTAGTATAGAGGAATCGTCGCAAGGATCATGACGGCCATAATCAAGTACAAGCCACGGTATCCGGTGAAGGGAACCAATGATCCGAGTACATACGGTCCTACGCCGAATCCTAAATCTACAAACATAAAAAAGGTGGATGTTGCCAGCCCCAGTCGATGAGGCGGAAGGCCTTTAATGGAAATGGCCTGGGCGGAGGATATGAAATTTCCATAACCCAGGCCAATGATCACTCCCGCCAGGAGTAGAGTAATTCCATGATTGGCCTGACTGAATAAAAGCATCCCGATAGCGTAAATAAAAAGAGAGGGGTAGACGACGAAGTTAGCTCCTTTCACGTCCAATAAACGTCCGAACGCGGGTCTCGAGATAAAAACCGTTACGGCGTATACCAGAAAATAGAAGCTTGCCGCTTCCACCAGATGAATCTGCTTGGCGTACAGGGGGATGAAAGTTAAGATGCCGGAATAACTGAAACCAATCACTAAAATAATAATGGAAATCGGTATCGCTTTGAATTCCAGAAAATCGGAAAGTTGAAAACTTTTTACAATTGATATTGATAAGAACTTCCTTTTTGTGTCGTGGAGTATATTTAGCCGTCTCTTGTATGTCAAGAAGATTTGGCCACAAGATATAGGAGATGGATGATCTGAGCGGATCGGCGCTGTATTACGCGCATCATCTTTTTATGATTCT
>JAHDKI010000003.1 GCA_018436925.1 Syntrophaceae bacterium | reverse complement strand
GTTTTGAGTTTCTTGATGAGCGCCTTCATGGGCTTGGTCTCATAGCGATACGAAAGAGACAGGCCTTCCGGCAGGATATGCACATCAAGACTGTTCTTTGAAACATCGATACCAATGAAAGATTTGGACATGTGGTTACCCTCCCTTGCAAATGCGAGCTCCGAAACGGGCTCTGGCGACTGTACGGGTTTGTACACATTACATCAGGTAACGATCTTGCTTGACACGGCCTTTTAGACCCAGGAGCAGGCGATCTGTTACCTGACCAAACGAATCATCATATGCTCTGACTTTCTAACATATCGATTGTTCATAATCATGGATTTAATATACAAGGAGCAAGGTTCAAGGAACAAGGAAAAGACCAAGGATCAAGGCCAAAGGCCAAGGATCAGGGTCAAGGGTCAAGCTTTTTGGGTTGTTCCAGGCACTCCGGCGAATCCGTGTCCTGCTGGAAGTAAGCCTTGATTTTCATCCGGATGGATTCGGGCAGCTTGATGCCGATTTCCCGGATGCGGCTTTCATATTTTTTGAACGACCGGGTGTGTTGCGAGGTGTTGATGAAGATCCGGAAGTACGACCGGATGCTGCCTTCGAGTTCCTTGCGGTAATCCATGTCCTGATTTAATAAATCTTCCACCGGCGCGATGAACCGGTAGTTCACCGGGCGGCAGATCGCGCGGTAGGCGACAAAGCGCATGGCCATTTCGTTTTCATAGTCGCGGTCCCGGATGGCTTTCTCGACGACGTTCAAATCGATGATGTCCATGATCTGATAGGCGTAACCGGGCTTCAGAACGGAATCGATGATTCTTTCAGCCTCTTTAAACTGGGAGCAGGCCGCAATATCGGCGCCCAGATCGGGATCGCACCGGACGTAGATGACAAAATCGATATCGGAGGTGGTTTCACAAAGGCCCATGTTGGTCGAGCCCATTACGTCCATGGCAATATCGCCTTGCACCCGCCCCTCCATCAGCCCCGAAATTTCTTCAAGTTTTTGCAGGCGTTCGTCGGTCGCTTCCGTCTGGAAGGCGCGGTAGAACTGTTTGATCTCGTTGTAGAGCTCCACTTCCGGAATATGGGAAACCTTGGTTTCTTTCATGTCGTAATTGCGGCCTTCCTTCAGGGCCGCATAGCGTTCGGCATCCACCAGGATCTCCCGCCACTGTCCGTTTACCGGAATATAGTCGGCTATATCGTGAACGCGGTCGTTCACCAGTTTTTTAAAGATGATTTTTTTCACTTCGCCCTCATCGATTTCGATGGCGAAGAAGAATCCGCCTTCCGAGACACCTCCGCTAAGAGTCGTCACCTCTCCGAAATTCGACGGATTGAGGTGAATGGTGTTTTCGCTCACCTGAAACCCCCAATCCATATGCACATGACCGGTCAGGCAAAGCAGCACCGGATTGTGATCGCAATAGGTTCGAAGCGCGGACGACCCCGACGTGCCGAACTGGTTCACCCGGTCGTGAATGCCGTGGGCCGGCTGATGGGCGGCGATGATGTTCGGTTTCACCGCCTTGAAGAAATTGATCATTTCGTTGTTGCCGGTCTCCGGCGGAAGGTTTCCCTGATAGTGCACCACATAGCGCTCGGGAATGCCCGGCGTCCAGATGTCCGCGCCGCCGTAGCCCGCGATTTTCAAGTCCTCGATATGGTGCCAGTGCAGATGCAAATCACGTTCATGCAACGAGGTGTATTTCAAGTCCATATCGTAATTGCCGGGCAGGGCGAAAATCCGAGCTGTCTGTTTGGTGGCCAGAATGTTTTCCAGCACTTTGTACTTTTGCTGAAGCACGCGGCGCGCGCGGATGGTGTATTGCTGATACTTGGTTCCCTGTTCTTCGATTTCCGCCGACAGATCGGGGCTGTCGAGCAATTCATCCACAAAGTCCTCAATGGTCATGGATTCTTTGCCCATGCGAACGCGCAGTCCGTGAAAGAAGGACTGCATTTCATGGTAATTGATGGCGGTGTTCATATTGTAGAAGGGGATGTCAATCAGGTCGCCGGCGATAATGTACACATCGGCCATGGTTTCGGACAAAAGCAGTTTGATCCGGTCAAACGCCCCGTGAATATCTGCCGCGTAGATGATTCTCATAATGCTTCTTTCTCGGTTCCGGAGTAGGAAAACTTAAACGGAATGTGCCCAAAGACCAGATAGTAAAACAGTTTGACGGATTCCGCGCAGAACTCGCGCACGGCGGCTTTATCGGTCCACCACTGATCAAGAGTGTAGTTCGTGAACGAGGCCGAAGGAAAGATCCGGATCGATAAAGGTTCGCCGACATGAGCATAGGCCAGATAGCTGCGGCGTGTGTGAAAACCCGGCGCAACCAAAATGGCGGTTTGAATTTTGTCGGCGTGGCCGGCAAGCTCTTGAAGCACGAACCGGGCTTCTTGAAGCGTGACGGGCGATCGGATGGGCGCAACGATCACTTGAAAATCGGAATCTTTAAGCCCTTTGGCTTTGAGTTTTTCCCGGACAATGTCGGGATAGTCGCCGTTAATGCCGAAAGGCCGGTGCGCGGGCGCGATGCGGTGGATGACCACGATCACGCGGCGAACCTTGCCGGCTTTAAGCAGATCCAAGCCTTCATCTATAAAGCCGGTGCGGATGTAATCGGCGCCTTCCAAAATGACCGCGTCCGCCTTATAGTCGCCCCGGGGCGCCAGAAAATGGCCGGCTGTTTCCAGAAGTGTTTCCCTGGCGAAATACCCCGCTGCAGCGGCAATCACGATCAATAGAAGAAGGATCCGCAAAATCCACTTTAAAATAAATTTCATATTCCGCCTGCGTTTGAGTAATGGCCGATCTGTATCGAAATGTCGGGGCAATGTCCACCAAAATATCCGGTTGCTTTCAGCCGGATCATGCACTACTTTAAAGCAAAAAAGACCGGGGGAGGAAAAAAGATGGAAGAAGTCCTGACGGCCTGCACCGTAACGATGAATGTTCCCGTGGCGTGGGGAGAAATGGACGCCATGGGCCACGTCAACAATATTATCTATTTCCGCTATTTTGAAAGCATCCGCATCCACTACTTCGAACGTCTGGGGCTTTCGGATTACACCAAGGAGACCGGCATCGGCATTATTCTCGCCTCGACGGAGTGCCGCTTCAAGATGCCGCTGCAGTACCCCGACACCGTCATCGTCGGCACGAAAATCCTGACTATGGAGGAAGACCGGTTCATCATGGGGCATGAGGTGTTCAGCACGAAAACGAAACGCATTGCCGCCGAAGGCGAAGGCGTGGTGGTGACCTACGATTACCGCAACAACAAGAAGGTTCCGATCCCCGAAGCGCTGCGCAAAAAGATTCTGGATCTGGAGAAGATGGGAGGGGCGTGAAGCGTAAAGTGTAAGGAGTGAGGCGTGAGGCGAAAAGGCGAAGGCTAGAGGCCGAGAAATTTAACGAGCTGGTAGGCCGCTATGCCGCCCGTGTAAGAGACGACCAGCGTGAGAACGATCGCGCCGGTGAACCATTTGTTGCTGTTCATTTCTTTCTTTAAAACGGCGATCGTGGCGACGCAGGGGATAAAGAGCATCATGACGACCAGAAATGCGGCGGCGGAGGCTTTGCTCATAATCGTGGGCAGAACCGCCGTAAGGCCTTCCGAGCCCACGGAGTAAAGCACACCCAGCGTCGCCACCACGGTTTCTTTAGCGACCAGTCCGGTCAAAAGCGCGGTGATCATTTTCCAGTCCAGCCCCAGCGGAGTCCCCAGCGGTTCGATGAATCGGCCCAGTGCGGCAAGCCAGCTTTCCTCGACGGCTCCTCCGGGAAAATACGACAACGCCCAGATGATGACGGAGACGGCCAGAATGACGGTTCCCGCCTTGCGGATAAACGCGAGCAGACGGCTCCAGACCGCCATGACGATAGTGCGGACGTCGGGCCGGTGATAAATCGGCAGTTCCATGATAAACGGCGCGTCTTGCTTCCACAAGGCGTTGTTGACAAAGATGCCGGCCAGGCCCAAAACCGCGATGTTGAGCGCGAGAATGCTCCACGAAACGTAAGCGGCGGCCGATCCGAAGATGGCCGCGGAAACGAGCGTGAGGACAGCGAGCCTCGCCGTGCAGGGAACAAAGGGAATCAAAAGCAGCGTGATCATCCGGGCTTTGCGGGTTTCGATGATCCGCGCGCCCAGCACCGCCGGCACATTGCAGCCGAAACCCAGGCACATGGGGATGAAGCTCTTGCCGTGCAGTCCGACCAGATGCATGATGCGGTCCATGACGAACGCGGCGCGCGCCATGTAGCCCACGTCTTCCAGAAAAGCCATGATGGCGAAAAAAATCAGCAAAATGGGCAAAAAGGTGAGGACCGACCCCGCGCCGCCGATGGCGCCGTCGATGATCAACCCTGAAACCCACGGCGGCGCGCCGTCCAGCGAGGGCGAAAGCCACCGGCCGAATCGGTCGATGCCGCCGGCCATCCATTCCTGAAGCGGAACACCCACGCTGTAAGTCAGAAAGAACACCAGCCCCATGACCAAAAGCAGAATCGGAATGCCGAAGATCGGACGTGTGAGAATGTGGTCGATGCGGTCGGTTAAAACAACCTGCCCCATGCGGAAGCGGTTCACCGCGGCGCGCGTCATTTTTTCAATCCAGTCGTAGCGGCCGTTGACGACGGCATGCAGCGCGTCTTCGTGTTTGCTTAAAAGCGGTTCAATCTTTTGCCAGGCCGACGCGTCGGTGTGGTTTTCGATGAGCGCCGAGGCTTCCGGGTCGCCTTCCATGATCTTCACGGCGGTCCATTCCGGCGTGAAGGGCTCCGGAACGAGCGGGCGGATGACGGACAGGATCTCCTCATAGATGGCGTAATGGTCGGCGGAGACTTGCGGCCGGTTGGGGCGGATCGTGAGGGTTTCGTCGGCAAACGCGACGATTTTATCCACCAGTTCACGAATGCCGCTGTTCCGTTTGGCCACCATGGGAACGACGGGAACCCCCAGCGCATCGGAAAGCGCCCGGGAATCCACCTGCGTGCCCTGATCGGCCGCGACATCCAGCATATTGACGGCGACAATGACCGGCCGGTCCAACAAGAGCACTTCGGACAGCAGATACAGGCTGCGTTCAAGGGCGGCTGCGTTTAAAACCAAAACAACCAGATCCGGTTTTTCCTGAATCAGGTAGTTCCGGGTGATTCGTTCTTCTTCGGAAAACGACGTCAGGCTGTAAGTGCCGGGCAGATCGACCATGCGAATCATCACGTGATCTGAGCGATGCTCGCCTTCTTTCTTTTCCACGGTTTTGCCGGGCCAGTTGCCCACATGCTGCGACAGGCCGGTGAGAATGTTAAACAGGGTCGATTTGCCGACGTTGGGCTGGCCGACGAGCGCGACGGAGATTTCTTTTTCAATCTGCGGCCGGCAGACCGCGTCTTCCGGATCGATCTTATAGACGGAGATCTTTGAGGCTTCGCCGCGGCCCAGCGCGATGCGCGTGCCGGACACCTGAACCACGATGAGTCCGCCGCTCATCTGGGCGATGCGAAAGCGGGCGCCCGTCACGATGCCCATGCCGGCCAGACGGCTGGTAAGCGCCGCGCCGCCGTCAATGGCGGCGATGATGCCCTGATCGCCTTCGTGTAGATGAATGATGGTTTCCGCCGGGGTCATAGGTGCAAGGTCTTTCCGTTTTTCAACGCGCCAGGCCGACGCGGTATTTCTTCATAATGCGTTCCGGTCCGTAGGAGGCTTTCGTGCGCCGCAGGTTTTTGTCTCCCATGTCTTCTTCCAGGTTCAGATACCGGTATTGACCGGCAAGCTTTCTGGCCGTGTCGTTGAACATGAACTCGTAAATGCCGTGATACTTGCGGGACGCTTTGGCAAAATGCAGACAGAACATTTCCGCGTTGAGCGCCTCTCCGATGATGAATCCGGCCGGCCGGGCTTCTATGTAGTACATTGTTCCCCACAGCGCAAGCCCCGAGAAGTTTTCAAGCGCTTCCCGGCAGATGGCATAGTCGGTTTTCTCCGGGCCAGCCGACGATTCGGCCTGCCAGGCGTCAAGCACAGTCAGGCCGTCTTGCAATAGGGCATCGTCCATAGGCCGGGACTCGGGACGGTACAGACCGGAAAACTGATTGAGGTGATTGCGGTGCCGCGTGTAGGTTTTGCCGGCAAACGACGCCATGCTGTCCGTCCGGTAAATATAGTCGGATTCACTGTCGTCGTAAGCGACTGAAAAATCGGACGGTGGGAAGTAGCCCAGCCATTCTTCCGGAACCGGAAAAAAGAAACTGTCCCGGTCGATCAGGTTTTCCAGCAAATTCAGGGTGCACAATCTCAGGTCGTCAAGAGGCATGATGTAGCGCTGATTTTGCCGGTTGTAGGCGGAGATAAACACCCCGCACTCTTTTGTGAGGATTTCATAGCGGCTTTCATGCCGGAAAAGATAGACGTTGGCAAACGTGTAATCCGAAATATTCAAATGCAGTTGATGAAAGTGATCCGCCAGAAATGGTCGGTGGAACAGTTCAATGCGTTCCCGGATATCCATATAAGCCCGTGAGGGGGCGTCCTTTCTTGTTAAATTTCAAATAAATGCTGGTGATCGCGCAGCCAGCGCCGGTGGCTTTTGTAGTCCTTGACGGTTTCTAGCACTTTGCTCCAGAATTTTGAAGAATGATTTTTCTGGGCGATATGCGCCAACTCGTGGACGACGATATAGTCGATCACCTCCGGCGGCGCCATCATCAGGCGGAAGCTGAAAGAAAGCCTGTTTTTTTCAGAGCATGATCCCCAGCGGCTTCGGGCATGAGTGATCTTTACGCCCTGGGCTTCAAGTCCCATGATCCGGCTGAAATGGGCCACGCGGCCGGATAGATGAGCCGCGGCCCGTTTGGTATACCACGCGACGGCGCAGGATCTTTTCCGGTCGATCTCGTCGGGGCAGTTGAGGAAAAAGCGCGTTCCATCAAATCGAAGGCCCAGGTGAGCCAGCGGGTCGAACGCGACCTCCAGGAGGTGGAGATTCCCCAGATAGTAGAGGGTTTCACCGGACGCGTATCGGGGTTGCCGCCGGCGTTGCGTTTTTTCGCTTTCGAGGCGAACGGCTTTGGCAATCCAGTTTTGCTTTTCGTCGATAAAGCCGCGAATATCGGCTTCAGACGTCCGGATCGGCGCGCAAACCGTGACTTCGGTCGGGCTTGTCACCTGGAGACAAATCGTCTTTTTTCGTCTGCGGCTCAGTTTGATCGTGTAGCGTATGTCCATCGTGTGTGCACCGGCGCGGCCTTTAACATACTGCGCGGGCAAAGGCAAAGGGATAAAAAAGGCCTGAAAATAAAGCCTGCGGGGAATCGCCTTTCAAACTCTTCCGTAGCGGTCTTCGATGCGTTCGATGTCGTCTTCCCCGAAATAGGTTCCGGTCTGCACTTCGATGATCACCAGGTCGCCGTCGGATGTGTTTTCCAAACGATGCGCCGCCCCCCGGGGGATGTCGGCCGTCATGGTCTGATGCAGATCGAACCGCCTCTCGTCGAGGGTGACGGTTCCTTTGCCGGACACGCAATACCAGTGCTCCGAGCGCTGAGCATGACGCTGCAGGCTCAGGCAGCCGCCGGGAGCGACGACGATGCGTTTGACTTTATGGTCGGCCTCGTCGGAGAGCACCTGATAGTATCCCCAGGGGCGGATGTTCTTTGTTTCCATAAATCACCGGGCCTTTTTTCGGATTTTTCTAGCACATTCGGGTCGCCGTGAACAGGTGCGATCTGGCCCGGCTTTTAAAGACCGCGGCTTGTTCTCGGCCGTCACGATGGATTTTTGCTTTTGTCTGCCCGCCGCGCTTTTTTCAACAAAGATTTTCCGTCCTGTTTTCGGGTCGATGCCCGCAAAATACATCAGCGCCGACCAGGTTGAAGGCAGCGGCGTAAATATCTGCACCTGATCGAGAGAGGTTTTCAGTTCACGGTGCGCAAAGCGGGCCAGTTCGCGCATATGCTCGTCGGTGCAGCCGGGGTGCGCGGCGATGAAGTAGTAGCTCAAAAACTGTTTGACCCCCGCTTCCTTATTCAGGCGGTCAAACAGGTTTTTAAAATCCGTCAGCGTTTTCACAGGCGGCTTGCCCATGCAGCGCAAAACATCGTCCGCGACGTGCTCCGGGGCGATTTTCATCCGCCCGGAAAGCGCATGACGGATCATTTCATTAAGGTAGGTTTGTCCGGCTTTTCGGTCGGCCAAAACCAGATCATGGCGGATGCCCGAGGCGACGAACACTTTTTTCACGCCGGGAATGCCGCGCAACTTTCGGTGCAGTCGAATCTGGCGCGAGTGGTCGGGCGAAAGCGACGGGCAGACGCGGGGAAACAGGCAGCGCTTGTCCCGGCAGGCGCCTGAAGTCGGTTTTCGCGCGCAGTCGATGCCGTACATGTTGGCCGTCGCGCCGCCGACGTCGGTGATGTATCCTTTAAAGTTTTTCATCGCGGCGATCCGCGCGGCTTCGTCAAGGATCGAGGCCTCGCTGCGGCTGAGGATGGTCCGGCCTTCATGCAGGGCGATCGAACAGAAGCGGCACTCGCCGAAGCAGCCCCGGTGAGTGGTCAGCGAAAAGGCGATGGTGTCCATGGCGCGCACGGCCCCTTGTTTGTCATAGAAGGGATGGACGCGCCGCGTAAAGGGAAGGGCGTAAACGGCGTCGAGTTGGGCTTCCGACAGGTGCGGTTGCGGAGGATGATGGACGAGGCAGCGGTTGCCGTATTTTTGATACAGGCCGCGCGCGGTTGCCGGATCGTTGTTGGCGCAAAAAAGATCGAACATGCGCGCAAAGGCCTTTTTGTCGGAGCCGGCTTGCTCGAAAGACGGAAGCTCCAGATAGTCCGGCGGCGCGTCGGCGGCGATGACGCAGGTGCCGCGGATGTTTTCAAGCCCTTTTCCGGACGCGAGACTTAAAGCGATGTCCAGCACCGCTTTTTCAGCCATGCCGTAGGCCAGAATGTCCGCGCGGGCGTCAAACAGGATCGAGCGGCGCACCGTATCCGACCAGAAATCGTAATGCGCGATCCGGCGGAGACTGGCCTCGACGCCGCCCAGCACGATGGGAGGGGGATTTTTAAAATGCCTGCGGATCAGATTGGCGTAAACGATGGCGGCGCGATCCGGACGGCGGGTGTTCTTGCCGCCGGGGGTGAGGTCGTCGCCGTGTCGCTTTTTTTTAGCCGCCGTGTAATTGGCGACCATTGAATCCATGCAGCCGCCGGTGACGCCCCAGAAAAGTTTCGGTTCGCCCAGCCGTGAAATATCCGCGCCGCTTTTTAAATCGGGCTGCGCGATAACGCCCACCCGATAGCCCGCGCCGGCAAGCAGGCGGCCGATGACGGCCACGCCGACATGCGGGCTGTCGATATACGCGTCGGCGGTCACCAGGATGACGTCAAGCGCAGGCCATCCCAGGCCGGTCAGTTCATCGGGGGTGGTGGGAAGGAACATGTTAAAAAATGCCGATCATCCGCAATCCCAAAACGGCGGCGGTGATCACGAAGACCAGCGTCAGTCTGCCCGACCAGCGGTGAAAGGCCCGGACGGTTGTTTTTGATTTGGCCCGGAATGAATAAAATCCCAGAAAGACCGTCAGGCAGACAAGTATTAAAGCCGTCAGGCCGGCCTGCTGGTGCAGTCCCGAGAAATGTTCGCCTCCGGTGGTGATGATGTTGGCGGCAACGGCCGCAAAGCCTGCCAGCCCGATGAGAGCCCCCGTCAGATTGAGGGTTTTGTGAATTTTAAGCCAGTTTCGGTTTTTACGAAATCCCATGGCAACCCAGACGCCAGAGATCAGGCACAGCGTTGCCGCGCTCATGAAGATTAAATGAAATAAGAACAGCATTTTGCCTCCTGAAAAGGTGTGAGAAAAAAGTTTTCCGGACGTTTTTACAATTACAAATGGATCGTCGTGCCCTGACGGACTGCGAAACATGCAAGCGTAGCGTTTCGGTCATGGATCAGGCGGTGGCACCGCGCCACCATGAAGTCGATCTGTTCGTCGGTGCGGTCCTGGTTGTGATGGAAAAGGCCAAGCTGCCCGACGCCCGCGCCGATGGCCAGATCGACCGCCTGCCCGATGGTGGAATGCCCCCATCCTTTTCTCGACGGGTACTCGTCGTCAAGATATTCCGCGTCGTGGAACAGCAGGTCCGCGCCGCGGCAGAAGTCCAGATAGTCGTCATAGGTCCGGCCGCCTTCATGTGCGAAGCCCAGTTCGTTGTCGGTCAGAAAAACAAAGCTCCGTCCGTGGGAGGTGAATTTGTAGCCCGATCCCTGGTTCGGGTGGCTCAGCGGCGCCGACGTCACGGTGACATCGCCGAAAGAATAATCCAGCAAGCCCTCTTCGGGGTAGTCCAGCCGGGCGTGGACGTCATCGTAGTTGATCGGGAAGTAAGGCGCGGTCATCACGCGCGCGAGCATGTCTTTTAAGGAGTCCTGGGCAAAGGCGCAACCCCGCACGGTGATGGTTGCGTCATGCCGGTACAGAGGCTTGAAAAACGGAAATCCCATGACATGGTCCCAGTGCGCATGCGTCAGAAGCAGGGTGAAGTCGCGGCGTCCTTCCGCCAGAAGCAGATTTCCCGCTTCGCGGATTCCGGAGCCTGCGTCCACAAGCAACACATCATCCCGGCCGTTGCGGATTTCCAGGCATGTTGTGTTACCGCCGTAGCGGAGATAATCCCTTCCCGAAACCGGTATGGAGCCTCTGGCCCCGAAGCAGCGTATCTTCATGTCCCTTCCTTCTTGGATTGCATCATACTGAAATTAAAAATTTTATCAAGTCCGTTGTCGGTGAAATCCGCTGAATATGTTAAAGAAAATGTCTTGCCAACCCGCAAAAAGAGGTTATGTTAACCCATCATTGTTTTTCATCAAGGAGGGTTCCATGAAAAAAATAAAAATAAAAGGAATGAGTTGTCAGCACTGTGTGATGGCGGTCACCAAAGCGCTTTCCGCGATCGACGGCATTGAAAAGGTGTCGGTTGATCTCGCGTCCGCCGCGGCGACCTATGAAGAAACAAAACCCGTGGCGCTTTCGGTGATTGCCGAGGCGGTGCGAAAGGCGGGCTACGACGTTGTCGAATAAACTTCGTCTGAACATTTCAGGGATGACCTGCGCGGCGTGCGTGCGGCGCGTCGAAGAAGGGCTTCAGGCCGCGCCCGGCGTTTTGTCCGCGTCGGTCAATTTCGCCACTGAAAAAGCGTCGGTGGAGTATGATCCGTCGCTCACCGGGCCTGACGCGTTGATCGAGACCGTGCGCGACATCGGCTACGAAGCCTTTGCCGAGGCCGATGCGGATACAGCCACCCAGACGGTCTCCGTCGGCGGCATGACCTGCGCGGCGTGTGTGCGTCGGGTGGAAAACGCGCTGGCGGCGGTTCCGGGCGTTCTCTCCGCAAGCGTGAATCTGGCCACGGGACGGGCGACGGTAACCCATGATGCGGCCTGGGCCGGCATGGAGGCCCTTTCCCAGGCCATCGTTGATGCGGGCTATGAGTATCTCGGCGAACTGACGGATGCCGCAAACGATCCAATGGCGGCGGCGCGCGCCAAAGACCTTCGGGAGATGAAGCGCAAACTCATTGTCGGCGCGGCGCTGAGCGTCTTTATCTTTTTAGGCTCGATGCAGCACTGGTTTGCTTTTTTGCAGGCCATTCCGCGATCGGGAATGATGACTGCGATGTTTGTGCTGACGGCGCCCGCCGTGTTCTGGGTGGGCAGCCGTTTTTTTGTCGGGGCGTTCAAGGCCGCCCGTCAGAAAACATCGGATATGAATACCCTGGTGTCTCTGGGGGCTTTTTCCGCTTACGCCTATTCTTCGGCCGCCACATTTTTTCCGTCATTTTTTTCCCGGGCGGGGCTTGAACCCCATGTGTATTACGACGGCGCGGCCATCATCATCACGATGATCCTGCTGGGGCGGTATCTGGAGGCGCGCGCGAAAGGAAAAACCTCGGCCGCCATCTCGAAGCTTCTGGGGCTCAAGCCGAAAATCGCGCATCGTCTGGACGGAGAGACGGAAACCGATGTTCCGGTCGAGGCGGTGACGGCAGGCGATGTGCTCCGGGTGCGCCCCGGAGAGCAAATTCCGGTGGACGGCATTGTACTTGAAGGACAATCGAGCGTGGATGAATCCATGCTCACCGGCGAAAGCCTGCCGGTGTCCAAAGAACCGTCCGACAAGGTATTTGCCGCGACGATCAACGCCTCGGGCAGTTTTACCCTGAAGGCGACGGGCGTCGGCGCCGCAACCATGCTCGCGCAGATCATTCGTCTGGTGGAAGAAGCTCAGGGATCCAAAGCGCCCATTCAGCGTCTGGCCGACCGGGTGGCTTCCGTCTTTGTGCCGGTGGTGATCACAATCGCCCTGGCAACCCTGATGATCTGGTATGTTGTTCCCGCCGAGCCGAGTTTCAGCCGGGCGCTGATCAATTTTGTTTCCGTGCTGGTCATTGCCTGCCCGTGCGCGCTGGGTCTGGCCACCCCGACGGCCATCATGGTCGGCACCGGCCTGGGCGCGCAAAGCGGCATTCTGATTAAAGGCGGGGAAGCGCTGGAAAAAATCCAGGGACTGACTACGGTGGTCTTCGATAAAACCGGCACGCTGACGGAAGGCAGGCCCGCGGTGACGGATATCTTAAGCGCCGAAGGACATGATCCGCGCGATGTGCTTGTGCTGGCCTCGTCGCTGGAGCAGGTGTCCGAACATCCGCTGGCCCGCGCGATTGTGGAGCACGCGCGCACCGGGCGGATCGCCCCCGAACGCCTGGAAAAATTTACGGCGCTTTCCGGTCTGGGCGCCAGCGGTCTTGTGGCGGGGCGCGCCTGCCTGATCGGCAATCTGGCGCTGATGCGGGAGCATGCTATTGACGCGGAAGTATTCGAACAGGAAGCGGACCGTCTGGCCCGGGAAGGCAAAACGGTGGTGTATGTCGCTTCAGAGCAAAAGCTCGTCGGGCTTCTTGCTTTGGCCGATGTGCTGAGACCATCCGCGCGTCGGGCCGTCGATGACCTTCGACGCCGGGGGCTTCAAGTGGCAATGGTGACCGGGGACAATGCCCGGACGGCCGGCAGCATCGCCTCCATGCTTGATGTCGATCGCGTGCTGGCGGATGTGCTGCCGGGTCACAAAGCCCGCGAAATCGAAACTCTCAAGCGCGAAGGGCACAGCGTCGCCATGGTCGGCGACGGCATCAACGACGCGCCCGCTCTGGCGGCGGCCGATGTGGGCATTGCCATCGGCGCCGGCACGGACGTGGCTATCGAAGCCGCCGACATCACGCTGATCCGCGACGATCTTCGGACCGTGCCGCAGGCGATTGACCTGTCGCGCGCCACAATGCGCGTCATCAAACAGAATTTGTTCTGGGCGTTTATTTATAATGTCATCGGCATTCCCATTGCCGCCGGAGCTCTGTATCCCGCGTTCGGCGTTTTGCTTAATCCCGAATACGCGGCGGCCGCGATGGCGGCGAGTTCCGTATCGGTGGTCGGCAATTCGCTGCGTTTGAAAAGAATCTGGAAGAAAAAAAAGGACGCGTGATGTTGAGAAGCCAGGCGCGGAAGGAATAGCCCTTCCGCGCCTGGCAGGTTATTTTTCCGGTTCGAACTTATCTTTTTCGGCGCCGCAGATCGGGCAGGTCCAGGTGTCGGGAATTTCTTCAAAAGCGGTGCCGGCGGCGATGCCGTTGTCCGGGTCGCCCGCCTCCGGGTCGTAGACATAACCGCACACCGTGCAGACGTAGCGCTGTGCGGATGTTTTAGGCTTGGCGGGGGCGGCGTCCTGATCGAAAGTCGGGGCGGTTTTAGGAGATTTCCCGCCTTTGACGTTCTGATAGTAGGCATAGGTCATCGGTTCTCCGTCGCCCGTGAGGTCCGCTTCGACCACTTTTCCCACAAAGATGGTATGGCTGCCGCAGTCGAGTTCGCCTTCGAGCTCGGTTTCGATGTATCCCAGGCAGTAATCCAGAATATAGGGCACGCCGGTTGCGCCGGTTTGCGTTTTGGTGTTTTTGAGCTTGTCGGTGTCGCGGCCGCTTTTGAAGCCGAAAAGACCGATGAACGTCATGGGCGCGTTTTCGGTGACGATTGAGACGGTGAATTTGCGGCTTGATCGGATCAGCTCGTGCGTGTAGTTTTCCTTATTGATGCAGACCGCGACGGTGGCCGGCCGGGATGTGACCTGAACGATCGAATTGGCGATCTGGCCGTTGAATTTGCCGTCTGCGCCCGACGTGACGATGTAGAGCCCGTAGCTGATTTGATGGAGCGCTTTCCTGTTCATGATATTGTTCCTCTTTTTTCAGGTGGGATATTTGCGGCGTTGTATATCTTAAAATCCTTTTTTATGCCACATTGAATTGAGCCTGCGCGATGGCGATACGGGGTTTTTTCTTTTGACAAATCCCCGTTTCTTCGATACTGGAGCGCTATTGAGAGGTTTGGTCAGATTTTCTCCTCGAAAAACGACGCCCCGGCCCGGGATTTTACAAAACGCCTTCCATCTCAAAAATCCAAAGTCGCTCCGGAAGAAAGAGGCTCATGATGATGACATATCAAGCGTTTTTACAAAAAAAATCCTTCAATTTTGAAGAGCTGCTCGCGTTTGTCTACGGAACGCTCGTGACCGATCCGCCCGAGCATTTCGAAGCGCGCCTGCCGGCGCCGCCTTTTTTAATGATGGACCGGATTACCTTGCTCGAGGCGGACGGACGCGGCGGGCGGATTGTCGCCGAACAGGACATTCGTCTGGATGCCTGGTATTTTCAGTGCCATTTTCCGGGCGATCCGGTTCAGCCCGGATGTCTGGGCGTGGATGCGATCTGGCAGCTTCTGGGTTTTTACTGCATCTGGCGGGGGGCGCTGGGAACGGGCCGCGCGCTGGGTTGCGGCGAGGTGGCCTTCAACGGCCAGATTCGTCCGTATAACAAGTGCGTGCGTTTTGAAATCGATGTCCGCCGGTATTCGCATCTGAAAGATTCCGGCGCGTCGCTGATCGTCGGAGACGGGCGGATTTACGTCGATGACGAACAGATCGCGACCGTTTCTCAGGCCAGAACCGGAATTTTCAAGGATATCCGTTATCCCGACTACCCGCGCCGGTCGAAACATGCCGTGGGCGGCATGATGGTCCGCGAAGAATAGGCCAAGCCCGCGGGGAGAAAAAAAGATTGAAAATCTTTCCGGATTGACGCTATGATCGCCCAATTTTTTGGAAGATGAAGCCGGCATCGGGAAAAGGTTTGAATATTATTAAGAAGACGGCGCTTCGCTGCGCCCGGACAAAATTCTGTAAATCGGCCATTGACGAAAAAGCCGATTTGAAAGCCATGCGCCACAAGCCGACGATCAAGATGATGGTCGGCTTGGGGCTGATCGCCTTTAGTTATCTGATCGGTCTTCCGGCGGTTATCGCTTTGGGAATCATCGCGGTTTGGACGAAAGAGCCGCTGGTCGCAATCGTCGGCGGCCCCTTGATTTATGCGATATCCACGATTATCTTCATTCTCGGCATGAAGTTGGCGGGAACCCGCTACTTTCATGTGATCACCCGGTGGCTGGTGCGGATTGTGCTGGAAAAGATTCTCGGGGAAGACATTCATTTGCTTGACGGTACATCCTGTCCGGATGAAAAAACGCCTTCACCGGACGGCATTTGAGAGGGTGGCGTTAAAATTTTCACGACGTTGAGGTGGACAATGGGCACGGTCGAATCGTTAATTGGTGAATTGAAAATCAAGATTATTTCCACACTGGGGCTGATGGACGTCACGCCCGAGGATATCGGCGACGACGATCAGCTCGTCGGCGGCGATACGGGCATTGATTCCATCGATGTCCTGGAACTGGTCATGATGATTGAAAAAGATTACGGCATCAAGATTGAGAACAAAGAACTCGGCGCGAAGGTTTTCGCGTCGGTCCGGACGCTGGCCGAGTTCATCGCCGAAAAAAGACAAAAATAAAACGCTTTTTATGCGATGTGCGGCAATGAAACGACCCTCACCGCCCGTCCGTCAATGTTGTGGATTTGATGAAGAAAGTTTTGCTCATATCCGCGAACAGAATGAAAAAGCCTTACGCGGTCTATCCGCTCGGGCTCGATTATGTCGCGGGATGCCTGCATCCGGATTATGAAACACGGATCCTGGATCTCAACGCTTTGTCGTCGCCCGACGCCCTGGAAGACGAGATCCGCCAAAGCCGACCCGACTACATCGGACTTTCCATTCGCAACATCGACAACACCGACACCATCAACCGCCATGGTTTCCTGGCTGATTATGCGGACATCATGAAACGCATCCGGCAGGCTTCAGCCGCGCCGGTGATTTTAGGCGGCAGCGGCTATACGGTCTTTCCTCTGGAATTCCTTCAGGCGCTCAGCGCGGATTACGGCATCGCCGGCGAGGGCGAACGGTTGCCCGAGCTTCTGGCCGCGCTTGACCGGCATGAAGACCCGTCGGACATTCCGGGCGTCGTCACGCCCGGCACTTCAGAGCTGAGATGTATTCCCTGGAAGGGCAGGATGATCCGGCGTTTCGATCCCGATGCGCCGCACATCGGGCATTATCTCACCTACGGCGGCATGCTCAATTTACAAACCAAACGAGGCTGTCCGTTTCGCTGCAGCTACTGCACCTACCCGTATATTGAAGGCGCGGCCATGCGCTTTTTCGATGCGGCGGAAATCGCCTCGCAGGCCCGCGCCCTTCAGGACGCCGGCGCCAAGTATATCTTTGTGACCGATTCGGCTTTCAACGCGAGCTACGATCACAGCGCGAAGGTGGCCCGCGCCTTTATCGAGGCCGGCCTGTCGATTCCCTGGGGCGGTTTTTTCGCGCCCACCGAGCCGCCTGCGGATTACTACCGCCTGCTTGCCGATGCGGGGCTTACGCACGTGGAATTCGGCACGGAATCGATGTGCGACAAAATGCTGAAAAATTTAAGAAAGCCTTTTACCTCGGACGAAGTTCTCCGCGCTCATGGGAAGGTTTTGGACGCGGGTTTGTTTGCCGCGCACTACTTCCTGCTGGGCGGACCGGGCGAAAATTCCGAAACGCTTTCCGAAACCCTTTTGGGGGCGGATCGTCTGGACAAGGCCGTTTTTTTCTTTTTTTGCGGAATCCGGATTTATCCCCATACGTCTTTATATGAAACCGCGCTTGCAGAAGGCCAGATCGCGGCCTCAGACAATCTTCTCGAGCCGGTTTTCTACCGGTCGCCCTTTATCAGCGATCATGAAATCGTCAGCCGCGTCGAGGCGCATGCCGACGGCCGTCTGAACTGGCTGATCGGCGCCGGCGAAAGCAAGGCGACGCGGATTTTGCCCAGACTTTACGAACGGGGACATTCCGGACCGCTTTGGGAGCATCTGATTCCATGAAGAAATCGCGTTTCAACGGGGTTCCCGCGCACTGGGCGGGAGTGATTGCCATTGCGGCCGCCGGGGCGGCCTTTTTTGTTTCGCCGCTTGTTTCAGTCTTGTTGCTCTTCCTTTATATTCTTCTTTGCCTGGCGGCCTGTTTCTTTCCCCGGATGCAATTTCTGGGGCCGATGATCGGCCGTGGGTCGAGGGGCTCCGGTGCGGTCAGCGTAACATTTGACGACGGACCGGCGGAGCCGACCACCCGCCGCGTTCTGGATTTGCTTGACCGCTACAACGCAAAAGCGACCTTTTTTGTCTCGGGTGCAAACGCCCTTCGCCACCCGGATCTCATTGCCGAGATTCTGCGGCGAGGTCACTCCATCGGCAATCACTCCTTCAGCCATGATCCTTGTCTCATGCTTCGAAGCGGCGGGACGCTGTACCGGGAAATTCAGCGGGCTCAGCAGGCGCTGTCAAGCCTGGGGGTCGAGCCTTTGGCCTTTCGTCCGCCGGTCGGCATCATCAATCCCAAATTAGACGGCATCCTCAACACGCTGGGCATGTACGGCGTGGTCTTCAGCCGCCGCGCCGGTGATGCGGGAAATCGCCGTATCGCCGGGTTGGGGCGGAAAATTCTTTCCGGACTGAAACCGGGGGACATTATTTTAATGCACGATGTGCCGCCACGGTATGCTGCGGATGAAGTTCTGTATGCGGAAATGGAAGACGTCCTCAAGGGGATCGGCGCGGCGGGACTGAAGATAGCGCCGCTTGCCGAGCTGATCGGAAGGCCGGTGATGAAATGTCATGTTTGAAAAAACCTGAAAAATGCTGCGGCGCGTGTTAAAAATTTTTTTTTTGATTGAAAAAACAAACGGTGATATAGGAAAAACCTTTACAAAACGATTCATCAGAATGGATCGGATCGGGAGGGAGTTTCTTGAAGGATTCCTGGTCTTTAATTGAAAGCGCCCAGGCCGGGGGCGAAGGCTTGGACGTTTCGGCCGCGGCGCACGCCGAGTCTTTATGGTTTGCAGGGCATTTTCCCGGGCAGCCGATTCTGCCGGGGGTTGCGTTGGTCGAAACCGCCTGTCAGGCGATTAGGGATCAGGCGGCCCTGCGGAATGAAAACGCGAAAATCAGCGCCCTTCGCCGTGTGCGCTTCACGCGTCCGGTGCTTCCGGGGGAACGGTTCAGTATCCGGCTGCAAGCCGAAAAACCCGGTGATCAGCAGTGGTTCAGTTTCAAGGTGATGGTTGAAGACGCGGTGGTCTGCAGCGGGCAGATTGCCGTTATCAAAGCGGAAAAGAACAATATCTAAGGAGGCATAAGATGCCTGAAGCCAATCTCGAAGGCATGATCAGGAAAGTGGCGGACATTATCATCGGCGAACTCAAACTCGAAGAGGTCACTGCCGAGACATTCAATCCGGATATGGATCTGGTGGATGAACTCGGCATCGACAGCATGGATCTGGCGACCATCGCGCTGGTTCTGCAAGATGAGTTCAAAGTGGCCATCGATGAAGATGATTACCCCAAACTCAAAACCGTCCGCCTGATTTGCAGGTATATTGAAGACAAACTGGCTGCAAAACATTAAGGATGAATGCGAAGCCATGAATGCTTCTTCAGAAAGCATAGCCGCAAATCCGATCCGGCCGAAATTTTCCGATCTTTTGGCCGATCCGCAGATTCGATCCCGCTTTGAAAAAGTACGGAAGTACTTCTTTCTGCGCGAATCCACTTACGACATGACCAACCGCTGCAACATCCGTTGCGACGGCTGCTATTACTACGAAGGCGACAAACAGTTCGCCCGCGAAAATCTCAATCCCGGCGACTGGCGAAAGCTGATGCAGGCGGAAAAGGCGCGCGGCATTACCTACGTCGTGCTGGCGGGCGCGGAACCCTCGCTGGTGCCGGAGCTGCTGGATGTCTGTTACGAAGAGATGCCGCTGGGGAGCATCGCGACCAACGGATTTAAAAAAATTCCCGAATCCGTCGGCTACAAAATTCATATCTCCGTATGGGGCAATGATGAAACCAGCCTGCGGATCCGGCGGGCGAAAAACCTATTGAAAAAACAGATTGAAAATTACCGCGGCGATCCCCGGGCGGTTTTTGTTTACACCTATACGCGCGAGAACATCAGCGAGGCGGATGACGTGGCGGCCCAGCTGGCTGCGGCCGGCTGCAAAATGACATTCAACGTATTTTCGTCGCCGGTCGGATATGAAGGATCGCTCAGGCATGATTCCGGCTCCCTTCTTCAGACCCGAAAATCGATGATCGCGCTTTTGAACCGTTATCCGCAAAACGCGCTTTTTTCCGTTTATAATGCCGTGGCCCATACCTCCGGGTCGGGGTTGCATGATTTATACGGCTGTTCGTATCCGCGCTGCAATCCCTCGCAGGATATCGGTCTGGGGCGGTCGTTCCGCCAGTACCGAACGGATCTGGACTGGGACCGGTCGGTGGCCTGTTGCGTCCCCGACACGGACTGCGCCGATTGCCGCCATTATGCCGCCGGGTCCGCCGTGGTCACGGCGCGGCTGTACCGCCATGTCGTAGATGCCGACACATTCAGATCATGGCTCGATTACGTCGATACCTACCTGGCCGTCTGGGTGATGGGGTATGAAAAAAGCGACAATCTGTGCGGTCATGAAATCGAGCCGCCGGCCGTCTTGCGGTAAATGCATGACCGGGGCAGGATGCCCCCAAGGATGAAACTATGAAAACCATCAGCTCGCTGCTCGATGCCGACTGGCATGAACGCTACCGCCGGATTGCCAATCTCAACATCCGCAGCTCCATCTATGATGTTACCAACCGCTGCAACCTGCGCTGCAAGGGCTGTTTCTTTTTTTCCTCGGGCGAACACCATGTTGAGGAGGAAACGGACATTCGAAAATGGGAAGCCTTCATCGACCATGAAAAGGAGCGCGGCGTCAATCTGGCGATTCTCATCGGCGGAGAGCCGACGCTGTGCATGGATCGGGTCGAAGCGTTCTACAAAAGGATTCCCACCTATTGCGCAACCAACGGCCTGATCAAGGTTTCCCGCGAGCAGTTTCCCGATATGATGGTCGGCATTTCGCTCTGGGGCGGCGGCGAGGATGAAAAAATCCTGCGCGGCAAAGATACATTCGCCATCTCCAGCAAGAATTACGAGGGCGATCCCTATACCTATTACCTTTACACCGTAACGCCCAAGCAGGTGGGAAAAACCGAACCGGTGATCAGGCGCATCGCCGAGCACGGCCTGAAGGTGCACTTGCAGCTTTTGTCCAACGATGAAGGCGTGGACGGTTTTTCGTGGCGGGCGGAAGAACTGCGGGATCTTCGCGCCGAGATGGACGCCATGCTGGACCAATATCCGCAAACGGTCATCTCCAGCAAGTACTATCACGAAGTGATCACCACCGGCATGATGCTCGGACGCCGTTTCGGCTGGATGGAATGCCCGTCGGTGACGGAATCGATGGACCGCCGGCAGCCGCCCGTGCGCCGGCTGATTCGGTTTTACCGCTGGGCCGCCGATTTGAAAACGGTGCATCGCTGCTGCACATCCGCCACGCGGGATTGTTCGACCTGCAAAGACGGAGCGGCGCATATGAGTTGGATTATGGTCAACAAGCGCGATCATATGAATACCACCCGGGATCTGCAAAACTGGATCGAAGTCTACGAAATGTTCGCCAAGCTCTATCGGTTGATTCCGTGGTAAAAAGGCGTGAAGCGTGAGGGGTGAGGAGTAAGGCGTAAGGAGTCAGGAGTCAGGAGTAAATCGATGCCGCGCAAAGGGAGTTGACTTTGCCATTTCAACTGCCTTTTTGCCCTGGAAAATCGAAAATTATAATTGATATTTTTGTAAAGCTTTTGCACAATGGCCGCTCATTTAAAGACAGCGGCTTTTTTATTGAATACGGAGAAGATACGATTGTGCCGGTCAAAACGCTGATATTGGGATATGACGCCGTCTCGTGTCTGGGGACGGACATGGACGCGCAATGGCAGCGCGCCTTAAGCGGCGAAAGCGGCCTTAGCGAATTGCGCCGTATTCCGGTCGGGCCGGATTTTCCCGTCCGGGTTGCCGGCCAGGTGGACGACATTGACGTCAAACCCTATCCGTTTTTGCAGCCCCGCGAGCTGGCCCACTGGACGTCGCCGATTTTTAAATACGCGCTATTGGTCGTCCATCGGGCGCTGAAAAAGAGCGGCATCGACATCACGCCGGCCATCGCGCCGCGCGTGGCGGTGACCTTCAGCTCGGCGGTCGGCGGGATGGATGCCGTTTTGAACGCCGATCGTCAAATGATTGCCGAAGGCAAGCTTCCGCATCCGTTTGCCAATCCCAACTCCTGCATCAATATGGTCGGGGGAAAAGTGTCGATTTTGACCAAGGCGACAGGACCGATCACTTCCACGATCACGGCCTGCGCCACGGGTGTCACTTCGATGATCGTGGGCGATCTGCTGCTCAAGCTCGGCCTTGCCGATGTGGTGATCGCGGGCGCGGTGGACTTTCCCCTGGTCGAGCCGATTCTTGCGGGGTTCGTCACCATGAACGGGGCCTATCGCCCCAAGGAGGGACGGCCCCACGATCCGCCGGAAAAAACCAGCCGCCCCTTTTCTTTTCATCGCCGCGGTTTTGTCGTTTCTGAAGGTGCGGGTTGCCTGATCCTCGCAACACAGACCTTTGCGCGCGCGCACGGTCTTTCGGCGGAGATCGAATTGGCCGGATCGGCCATGACCTCCGACGCCAGTCATTTTGTGGCGCCGAATCTGCCGACGGTCGAGCGCTGCATTGCTGAAGCGATTGCCGCCGCCGGAGTTGAGCCGAAGGCGATTGCCGCCGTCAATGCACATGCCACGTCGACGAAGATCGGCGATAAAGTTGAATCCGACGCGCTGAGAAATGTCTTCGGCAAAAATCCACCGCCGGTTTCGGCCAATAAATCGCAGATGGGGCACGCGATGGGAGCGTCTTCCGCGATTGAAACGATTTTCGCCATTGAAGGGATGAAGCGCGACATGCTTTTGCCGACGATCAATTACGAACCGGATCCCGAGATTCCCCTGGACTGTGTTTCGGAAGGATCAAGACAGCTTCCTCAGGAATTTGTTTTGAAAAACGCTTTCGGTTTCGGCGGCTGCAACGCGTGTATTGTGTTGCGGCGCCTGGTGTGAAGGGGAAAAAGACAAGGACAAAGGATAAAGGCCAAAGGATATAAGGATAAAGGATAAGGGATAAGGGATAAGGGATAAGGGATAGATGAAGGCACCGTTGAATCGCAGGGTATTTGTGGTCGGCTATGGCGCGGCCACACCGCTGGGCAGCACGTTTGAATCGACCTGGAAACGCGCGGTCAAAGGCGAGGCGGGTTTCCGCAAGGTCACGCGCTGCAAAGTGGAGTCGGCCTGCGACGTCGTGGGTGAGATGCCGGACTGGTATCCGTCGGAGCTCGATTTTGCCGACGCCAAGGAAGTGTATAACTGGAACGCGGGATTTGTGCTTCTGACGATGGCCGTGTGCAAAGAAGCACTGGCCCATGCCCGCATCGCGATGGACGCGGCTGTGGCGCCGCGCACGGCCTGCCTGATCGGATCGGCGCTCAATGGATCCGACGCTTTTCGCATCGCCATGCACGATCTGGAGCATCGGGGGCCGTTGCGCGTCAGTCCCTATCTGTTGCCGAATCTTTGCGCCAATTTGCCTTCGGGCAAGGCGGGCATGCTTTTAAAATTTACCGGGCCGATCTTTTCGCCTCAGGGGGCCTGCGCGTCGGGCAATCACGCCATCGGCATCGGCGCGCGCATGATCCGCGACGGCGATTGCGACTTTGTATTGGCCGGCGGCGCCGATATGCCGATTTTGCCGGAGCTGATTCACGGTTTTGCCAACATGAACGCCACCATTAAAGTTCAACCCGGCGACCGGGCTTATGCCGATCCGGGTCAGGCGTCGCGGCCGTTCAGCGCCGACCGGAAGGGCTTCGTGCTGTCGGAAGGCGCAGGCGTCGTGGTGCTGGCCGCGGAAGAAGCCATCGCCGCGCATGGGCTTACGCCCCGGGCCGAGGTTCTGGGTGTGGGCTGGACCTCCGACGCGCATCACTACACGGCCCCGAATCCGGCCACGATCATCCGGGCGATTCGCGAGACGATTGAAGACGCGGAGCTTCAGCCTCAGGATATCGGTTACATCAATGCCCACGGCACCTCCACGCCGAAAGGCGACCGCACGGAGATCTCCTGTCTGCGGGAGGTATTCGGAAAAGCGCTTGAAAAAATTCCCGTGTCGTCCAACAAGTCTCAGCTGGGCCACACACTCGGCGCGACGGCGGCCATCGAAGCGGCGCTGACGATTGAAGGCATGGGAAGGCATCTGATTCTGCCCACGATCAATCATCTGCCCGATCCGGAGTTTTCGGATGTTGATGTCGTGCCCAATGCGGCGCGCAAGCAAAAAGTCGAAATCGCGCTGTCCAACGCGTTCGGATTCGGCGGCACCAATTGCTGTGTGATTTTCCGCGGAGTGTGAGATGAAACCCAAACCCTTTGTTCCCGAGATTTACAAAAACGATGAAAAATTCGTGCGCGACCGCACGACCGGATATGTCTGGCACCGGGCGACCTATCGCACGCTTTATGCCGACACCGACCGGTCGCAGGTGGTTTACCATTCCAATTATTTGCGTTATTTCGAATTCGGACGGACGTCCCTGATGCGCGATGTCGCTTATTCGTACAAGGAAATCGAAGAAAGCGGCTACGTCTATCCGATCTACGATCTGGGCGTGACGTTTTATCAGCCCCTGTTCTACGACGACGTGATGTATATCCATACGCGCCCGGTCAACCTAGAACGCGTGAGGCTTCAGTTTGATTACGTCATCACGCACGCGCAAAAGGGGTATCTGGTTTGCACGGGATTCACGAAGCACTGCGCCGCCAACGCCGCCGGCAAACCGGTGGCGGTCGATCCCAAAACGGTTGGACTATGGCAGACCTTTCCCGACAAACTGTGAAAACAGCGCGGGCTTTGCGTCTGGACGTGCAGCCTTACTGGCGCGACCACCACTTTGAAGGAAAGGCCGTACTGCCCGCCGTGGAGACCTTAATCCTGCTGGCGCGGATCCTTCAGGATGCAAAACCCGGTGCGCCGCTTTCTTGCCTGATCGGGGCGGACTTTGCACGCCTTCTCGACCTTCCCGCCGGCAGTCGCTTCATCGATGTTGCCGTCATGGTCGAGCAAACAGAAGACGGATGGTCGCTGGTTTTGCAGACCGCCAGAGTCACCGCAAGCGGCGTGAAAAGAACGTTTCGCCATGCCGGCGTTCATTTTATGTCCCGAACGGATCCGGCGCCGGCCCCGCCTTTTGCCGATTTCCGGAAGCTCGAAGGAGCGTGCATCCAGGTGCCGTCTTCCGCTGTATATCGGGAGTTGATCCCTTTCGGTCCGGCGTATCGCAACCTCGGAGGCGATCTGGCGATTTCCGGTCAGGGGGCGCTCGCGGAGCTCTCAGGCGGCGATTCCCCGGCGGATGAGAGGCTTTTGGGATCGCCATTCGTGCTGGATGCCGCCATGCACGCGGCCTGCGTCTGGGGGCAGCGTTATGCCGGCATCGTGGCCTTCCCCGTAGGCTTCGAAAGGCGCGATATTTATAAACCGACGCGACTTGGGCAATCCTATCTCGGCAGAATCCTGCCCCTTGAAGCGCAAAAAGACGAACTGAGGTTTGACGTCTGGATTTTTGATTCTGAAGGTGTATTATGTGAACGCATCCTAGCTTTGCGGATGCGGGATATTTCGCGGGGGAGGATAAAACCTCCGCGCTGGATTCAGGAGAGACATGATTAAACTAGCGCTCGTTTGCCTTGCCGCCTATCTGGCGGGGTCGATTAATTTTGCGATCGTCTTTTTCAAAATCGCCGGCAAAGCCGACCCTCGTTTGAGTTTCAGCGGCAATGCGGGAACGACCAATGTCTATCGCCAGGCGGGTCTGCCGTGGGCGGTGCTGGTTTTTGCGCTCGATATCGGCCGGGCGCTGGCTGTGGCCGCGGCGGCTTTGCATTTTATTAACGGCGAGTGGCTGATCTGGGCGGGCTTTTTTCTCATCTTGGGCAACGCGTTTCCCTGCTTCCACGGATTCCGCGGCGGCAAAGGCGTGGCCAATTATCTGGGCTTTACGCTTTTGGTTGCTCCCTGGGCGGCGATGATGTCGTGTCTGATCTGGGTTTCCATTTACTGGATCAAAAAGACGCCGTTTATCGCTTCGCTGTTCATGGCGGCGACGCTGTCGATCGGACACGGCGCGTCTTTTCGATGGGCCTGGCCCACCGCGGCGGGCGCGGTTACCGCATTGGCGCTCATCTTGTTCAACCACAGAAAGAATATCTCCCAATACCGACGCGCCGACGACGCGCCGGAGCCGGAGGCCTGACCGGGGCCTGCCCTGCAGGACCGATGTGTGCAATCTATGCAGGAAACAGACAAACTGAAAACCAAACTCGCTTCAGCCCCGCGCAGCCCCGGTGTGTATATCATGAAGGATGCGCAGGGAAAGGTGATTTATATCGGCAAGGCCAATGACCTGAAAAACCGCGTCGCGCAGTACTTCACAGGCCGCGACACGCGTCCGATGGCCCCTTTTCTGATGGCGCGGGTGGCCGATATCGAGCTCATCACCACGTCCACCGAAAAAGAAGCGCTGATTCTTGAAAACAATCTCATCAAAAAGCACCGTCCCCGCTATAACGTGATCTTGCGCGACGATAAGACCTATTACCATCTGTCGATTGATCCGTCCGAGCCGTTTGCCCGGCTTGAGCTTGTACGCAAAAGAGGGAACCGGCGAGCCTTGTATTTCGGCCCCTATCCGTCGGGGACGGCCGCCAAGGAAACGCTGCGTTTTGTTCAAAAGGTTTTTCCTCTGCGGTCCTGCCGCAGTCGGGAGTTTCAGCTGCGATCCCGCCCCTGCCTGGAGTATCAGATCGGCCGGTGCCTGGCGCCTTGCAAAGGGTTGATTGACGAAGCCGCCTACGGGCGGCTGGTTGACGGCGCCGTGTCTTTCTTGCAGGGCCGGAGGCGTGAGCTTTTGACCGATTTGAAAAAACAAATGGAGGCGGCGGCCGAAGAGCTGAACTTCGAACAGGCGGCGCGCCTGCGCGACCGCGTTGACGCGCTTAAGCACGCGCTGGAAAAACAGCATGTGGACGGGTCGGATGTTCAAAATGCCGATGTGCTGGGAATCTTTGCAAGCGATGATGCGTATTCGCTGTGCCTGTTGTTCGTCCGGGGCGGAAAGCTTTTGGGGCGCAAGTCGTTTCTTCCCGGAAAAAGCAAGGCCGACATTCCCGAGATCGCCTCGGCCACGCTCACCCAGTTCTATGATACGGCAAGCGATCTTCCCGATGAAATCCTTCTGCCTTGCCGGTTTTCGGATGAATCGGTCGTCGCGGAATGGCTGTCCGAAAAAAAAGGCGGGAAATTGACCCTTCATAGTCCCGTCCGGGGCGGTAAAAAAGCGCTTGTGGATCTGGCCTGCGCCAACGCCCGCGAGCAGTATCAGTCGACGCGGGAAAAGGAAGACCAAGCCCTGGCGGCGCTCGCCGTGCTTCAAGAGAAACTGTCGCTGGCCGCGCTTCCCCGGCGGATGGAATGCTATGATATTTCCAACATCGGCGGAAAGGATGCCGTGGGATCGCAAGTGACCTTTCAAGACGGCAAACCGTGCAAATCCGCCTACCGGCGCTACCGGATCCGATCCGCCGAGGCGCCGGATGACTACGGGATGATGCGCGAAGTGCTGACGCGCAGGCTTAAAGGCTCGGATCCGCTGCCGGATCTGATCGTGGTGGACGGCGGCAAAGGGCAGCTCAACGTCGCGCTGGCCGTTTTAAAAGACTTGCAGATCCGCTGCGATGCGGTGGGGCTGGCCAAGGAAGAAAGATCGTTTGCGGCGGCCAAAAGAAGGCTTTCGGGAAAACCGGCCAAATCGGAAGACCGCGTTTATCTTCCGAACCGCAAGGACGCGCTTTATTTGTCGGCCTGTCCCGCGGCGCTCGCCGTTTTGCAGCGACTGCGCGACGAGGCGCACCGGTTTGCCGTGGGCTACCATCATCAAGTCAAGAGAAAAAAAGATTTTACCTCCGTTCTGGATTCCATAGCCGATATCGGACCGGCGCGCCGGAGTCTGCTTTTGAAACATTTCGGTTCCTTAACCGGCGTCAGGAAAGCCTCTGTGGACGATCTGCAAAAAGTGCCGGGCATCGGCCCGGACCTGGCGCAAAAGATCGTTTCTGCCCTGTCCGCCTAACCGGTAAGGCCCGCAAGACATTCCATGAATGATTTTCATTATTAATATCGATATTTTTTCCTTGAAGACCCCGCCGGCCTCTTTGGTTTTTGCGCCGGGGGCAGACGCTTCCTTTTGCCATTGGCGCCTCATCTTTTCATTCAATATTTTTAAGTGGCTCTTTTCGGCAAAAAAGCGTAATTTGGCTGGTCAGAAGGAAGGGATATCGTCCCTGGGCGATATAAAATGACGAGCATTGCCAGAATCAAAAAGGAGTCCAAGATGAATTTTTTACTACAGCCGAAAAAGTATCAGAGCCTCATGTCCGATCCCGGGTCGCGTGCGATTATGGACAAGACCATTGCCTTCTTCGAGAAGATGGGTAAAACCAAGATCACGGAAGACTACAATAAAAAAGTCTGGTATCGGGAATTCGTCGATTTTGTCGGCAAGGAGCAGATTTTTGCCAAACTGCTCACGCCCAGCGCCTACGGTGGAGGCGATCCGGATTGCCGCTGGGACACGGCGCGCAACAGCGAATTTTCCGAGCTGCTTGCTTTTTACGGCTTGGGCTACTGGTACTGCTTCCAGGTGAGCATTCTGGGGTTGGGGCCCATCTGGATGAGCCCCAACGAGAAGGCCAAAAAGAAGGCCGCTGAGCTGCTTAAAAAGGGAGCGATCTTCGCTTTTGGTCTTTCCGAACGGACGCACGGTGCGGACATTTACTCCACGGAAACCACCCTGACGCCGAAAGGCGATGGAGCCTGGGTGGCCAACGGCGAAAAATATTATATCGGCAACGGCAACGAAGCGGAAATGGTCTCCACGCTAGGGAAGGTCAAAGACGGCACGGATGACTATGTCTTTTTCGTGACGAATTTCCATCACAAAGCCTACGAGCTGAAAAAGAACGTCGTTTCGCACCAACAGTACGTGTCGAATTTTGCCCTGCACGACTATCCCATCGGCGAGGACGACATCCTGTCCCGCGGACCGCATGCCTGGGATTCCTCGCTCAATACGGTCAACATCGGCAAATTCAACATCGGTCCGGGGTCTATCGGCATCACGGAGCATTGTTTTTATGAAGCCATCACGCATGCCGCAAACCGCGTTCTCTACGGGTTTCCGGTGACCGACATGCCGCATGTCCGGAAGAATTTTATGGATGCCTGGCTCCGGATCATCGGCATGAAACTCTACCAGCGCCGCGCGACGGATTACTTCCGAAACGCCAATGCCTCCGATCGCCGCTACCTGCTCTACAATCCCACCAGCAAGATGAAGGTGACGCTCCAGGCCGAAGAAGTGGTTAATCTCCTGTGGGAAGTCATCGCCGCCAAAGGGTTTGAAAAAGACACCTATTTTTCGCTGGCCGCCGCCGATGTTCGGGGGCCGTCCAAACTGGAGGGCACGGTGCACGTCAATGTCCAGCTCATCCGCAAGTTCATGAAGAACTACTTCTTTAATCCGACGGCGTATCCGCCGGTCAAACCGGACTTTGAGCTCAAAGATGACATGTTCCTGTTTAATCAGGGGCCGACCAAGGGCCTGGGCGCGGTTCAGTTCCATGATTATAAACCGGTTTTTGAAGCCAATAAAAACCTGCCGAATGTGGCGATCTTTATGCAGCAGATTGAGCTTTTCAGGGACATGCTGGAAAAAGCCGGTCCGGACAAAGCCCAGGACATGGACCCCTCTTTTTCGCTGCCGTTGGGGGAAATGTTTTCCGTTGTGGTTTACGGCCAGCTGATTCTGGAGCAGGCCAAGTTCGACAACGTCGATCCCGATGTCGTCAACTCGATTTTCGATTTTATGGTTCGCGATTTTGCCCGGTTTGCTCACCAGATTTTCGGCATGCATTCAACCCGGGAAGATCAGCGCGCTTACTGCACCAAGATCATGATGATCCGGTCCGCGCAGGACGACGCCCAGTATGATCGCGTCTGGAAAAAGTATGTCTATGCGCTAAACGGAGAGTATGCGATGAATGAGTAGGCGCGTTGACGCCCGGCCGGGCGATCATGCGTTTGCGCCCGCTTGAATCGGCGGACGTTCAGAAATTAAAGAGGGGGCAGGGATAACCTGTCTCCTCTTGTCATTTTTTCCGCGAAATGATCGATGAGAGCCCGGGCGATGCTGATTTTGCCGGGAAGCATCGGAAAGGCGTCGGGGCTGAACCAGCCTGCGTCGTCGATCTCGCGCGAATCGACAAGAATCTCGCCGCCGGCGTACCGGGCGGTGAACCCCACCATCAGGGAATCGGGAAACGGCCAGGGTTGGCTTTTAAAATAGCGGATGTCGTCAACATCGATTCCGACCTCCTCTTTGATTTCCCTTCTGACGCAATCTTCCAGCGATTCACCCGGTTCGACAAAACCGGCCAGCACACTGTACATCTTGCTATGGAATCTTTGCGATCTGGCCAGAAGGAGTTTGCCGTCTTTTTCGACGGCCACGATCACGGCCGGAGAAATCCGCGGGAAGCTGATGTTCCCACAGGCTGAGCAGACAAGGCATCGTTCGTCTTGTTTCAACGACATGGGGTTTCCGCACCGGCCGCAAAACCGGTTGTTTTCCACCCAGGTCAGAAGCTGCCGCGCCCGTCCGTACATCAAAAACATCTCTTCGTCGAATCTGCCCAAAGACTGGCGCAGGGGCACCCACGCGGTGTTGGGGATGTTAACGCTCTGCCCGGTGTCGTCGGAAACGGCGTAGCAGTTCACGCCGTTTAACACTCCGACATGCAGCGCGTTTTCCGGAGAAACGGACGCGATATGGTTCCCCCGGATCTGCATAGGTTTTGTCGCTTCGCCGTCCAGCACGGTGAGGATGTTGTCTTTATGAAACACAAACCAGAAAGCAGGTTCATCCAGATCAATATTTTTCTGAAAACAGACATTGAAGGTCATCGGGCGGTCCTGATTGGAAAGCGTTAAAGCCTCCCGTTTTTCGAAGCACACTAGCACAAAACCGCCTCGATCTCGCTGTTTACTTTTTGCCGCTGCTGTGGCTATAGAAGGCCGCAATAAGCAGTTGAAAGTGGAAATCGACCCATGAGTTTCTTAACGATTTTTCTTCTGGCGGTGGGGCTGGGCATTGACGCGTTTTCCGTGGCCATCGGCGTCGGCGCGGCGAATTCCCGGAAACCCTGGTGGCCGCCTGTTTTGCGCCTGTCTCTGGCGTTCGGCTTTTTTCAGTTCGGCATGGCCTGCCTGGGATGGCTTGCCGGTTCTACGGTGGTGGAATATATTGAAGCGTTCGATCACTGGATCGCCTTCGGGCTTTTGGTCGCCATCGGCGGGAAGATGATCTGGGAGGGGCTGGAAAAACAAGAAGAGGGAGAAAAAGCTAAAGCGGATCAAACGCGGGGATGGCCGCTTTTGCTTCTGTCGGTGGCCACGAGCATCGATTCTCTCGCTGTGGGATTCAGTTTTTCCGTGTTGAAAAATCCCATCCTGTTTCCGGCCATCGTCATCGGAGTGGTTTGTTTTGCCATGACGGCGGTGGGGATGATCTTCGGCAAAGCGCTGTCTCGGATTTTCGGACGCAAGGTGGAGATTGTGGGCGGCCTGGTGCTCATCGCCATCGGGGTGAAGATCCTGCTTGAACATATGGGATAAGGCGTGAGGCGTGAGGTGTAAGGAGTCAAGCATAAGGAGCGAGGAGGCGTGATCCGTATGTATTATGAAATGATCAGAGTAAGGAATGAGGAAATCGGACTGGTGTGGGATGACGATGCCGGCCGGGCGCGGATTCGGAAAATTTATTTGCCCGTCGCGGACAAAACGCTTCGAAAAAAAATTGTCGTCGATTTTCCCGATGTGGCCTCAAGGCCGAAACGGATGCCCGGCGGGATCGGCAAAAAAATCGCCTCGCGCTATCTTGGTCGGCCTGTGTCTTTCGACGTATCGGCTCTTGACTGGTCGAATTTGTCGGTGTTCGCTCGAAAAGTCTTAAAAAAGACGTATGGAATATCCCGCGGTCGGGTGATGACGTATTCGGGGCTTGCCGCCGCGGTGGGAAGTCCGAAAGCGGCGCGCGCGGTCGGAACCGCCCTGGCGAATAACCCTTTCCCGATTGTGATTCCCTGCCACCGGGTGATCCGCGCGAACGGGGCTTTGGGCCAATTCGGCGGCGGGGTGTCGATGAAAAAATCGCTTCTGGAGCGCGAAGGCGTTCCTGCCGGTTCCGACGGCGCTGTCCGGCAGAAAGATATCCTCCGCAGATGAGATAGAGTTTGATTTTACTTGCCGTCACGCTTATACTTTTTCACATTCAACGGAAAATTTTCCGCGCCTGCCGGATGAAAGGGTGCGGCCCTAAATAAGGAGACGGAAATGAAGTCGCTAAAACACCTTTCATGGTTAGTCGTTTGTCTGGCCGTGTTGTGTTTTTGGTCGGCGCCGGTTGTTGCGCAGACGGCTGACGACGACGATGATGGCGCGTCCGAACTTTACTCGGATGACGAGCTCACGCAGATGCTTGCGCCGGTGGCTCTTTACCCGGATGCGCTTTTGTCCCAGATCCTGATTGCCGCGTCCTATCCTTTTGAGGTGGTGGAAGCGGAAAGATGGCTTTCCCGCAACGCGGATTTATCTCCGGAAGCTAAAGACGCCGCCCTGGAGGAAAAAGATTGGGATATCAGCGTCATCGCGCTTTGCCGGTATCCGAAAATCCTGACCATGATGGCGGATAACATGACCTGGACAGCTAAGCTCGGCGACGCGTTTGTCAATCAGCAACAGGAGGTCATGGCGGTGATTCAGGATCTTCGGGATCGGGCGCGTGAAGCCGGAAATCTTGAATCCACGCCCGAACAGCGCGTGATCGTCGAGGAACGAATCATTCGCATCGAGCCTGCAAGCTATGACTATTTCTATGTGCCGGTCTACGATCCTTTTGTTGTTTATGGAAGCTGGTGGCTGCCTGCGCCGCCTTTTGTTTTTGCTTACCCCGGTGTGGTCGTCACCGGAGCGCACATCGTTTTTTCGCCGCGTATTGCAATCTATATAGGCGGCTTCGGCTGGAGTCAATTCGACTGGCGCGCCCGCCGGACCGTTGTCGTGCCGGTGAACAGACACAGAAAACATCCGCGACGGCCTCATCTTCAGCAAGAGACGCCCCGTGTTCCATGGTCTGTGGATCGCAGCCGTCGTTATTTCCGGAAACCGCAGCGTTCTTCCCGGATTGATCAGGCGCCGATGCGGCCCCGTGAGGTTGTTGAACCGTCGGAACCGCGTGCGCAGCCGCAGGATCGAAGGCCCGCAGCGCAGAGTCCCGACATGAAAAACCGGCGCCGGCCGCCCGTGAAACAGGGGCCCGCCATGACACCGGGCAAGCCTTCCTCCCCCGGACCGAGGATTGGCCCTGAATCAGATCGACCTCAGGGGCCTGCCCCCAGGACCAATGACCGAAGCGGATCACCCCGATTGACGCCGAAAGCCGTCCCTGCGCCTGAAGGCGGAAAAAGTTCTACCGGAAGAATCGTTTCCCCCGGTCGTCCCTCGCAGCCCGAGGCGCCCCCGCCGGTAAAACCGTCTGTGAGCCGGCCTGCGCAGCCGGGCCGCGACAAACAGGGATTGCCGGCTGGCGGCCAGACGCGCCCCCGGCTTCGGGGTGAACCGGACCCGGGTATTCCCCCTGCGGCAACCGGGAAATAAATCGCATCGGCAATAAGACGATCAGGGCAGACGGCGGCGCAACAGTGCATTCGGAAGCGGCAATGGCTTTTACACAACTAAGCAGGAAGTATCCATGAAAGGAAATGAAGGTCCGAAATCAAGGGGGCGAACGGTCAGGCGAATCAGCGGGGCTGTTTTCGTTTTTTTTCTTCTGACGGCCGTCTTATTCGCTTGTGATCTGCCTGCCTGTCCGCCGTCGGGCCACCCGACAAAAGACGGCTCTCCCCGCATCGGCCTGGTGCTTGGCGGCGGAGGCGCTCGCGGCGCGGCGCATGTCGGCGTTCTGCGCGTGCTCGAGGAAATGAAGATTCCGATTTCCTGCATCGCCGGAACGAGCATCGGGTCGATCGTGGGCGGCCTTTACGCCGCGGGTTTGTCTCCCGACGACATCGAGCGAGTGATCACGTCGATGGATTGGAACAAGATTTTTCGGGACGCGCCGCCCCCGTCTGATCTGACTTATCGGCGCAAGCAGGATGCCGCGCAGTATCTCATTAATTTTGATCTGGGCATTAAAAACGGCGAATTCGTCGTGCCCAAAGGTCTGCTTCAGGGGCAGAATCTGAATTTGCTGTTAAAATCGATTCTGATCCATACCGAAGGATTGCCGGATTTCGATCATTTGCGGATTCCTTTCCGGGCCGTCGCGTCGGATATTGAAACGGGTGAAACGGTCGTGTTCAAAGACGGCGATCTTGTGTCGGCGATTCGGGCCAGCATGTCCATTCCGGGCGTTTTCGCCCCGGTGGAGCGCGACGGCAGGATGCTGGTCGACGGCGGCGTATCCAACAATCTGCCTGTGGATGTCGCCCTGGCCATGGGGGCGGATTGGGTGATCGTCGTGGATATCGGAACAGGGCTGTCCAAACGCGATACGCTTACCTCATCGGTGGAGATTACCTCCCAGCTTCTGAATATCCTGGTGCAGCGCAATACGGCCGAGCAAATTGCCAAAATGCGGCAATGCGACATTCTCATTCAGCCCGATCTGGGCGATATTGCCACGGGCGATTTCACCCGCGCCATGGACGCTGTTGAGGTTGGAAAGACGGCGGCGCTTGCGATGCGGTCCGCGCTTGAACGCTTTTCCGCGGATGAGACGCGCTACGCCTCCTATCTGGCCTCGCAAAGAAAACAGGATCAGACGCCGCCCCGAATCGACTCTGTGGAAATCGTCAACAACACATCGCTGCCGGATCAGGTGATCAACTCGCAGGTCGATCTGGTGGTCGGCAAACCGCTGGATATGGAACAGCTCAAGGAAAACATCGACCGGATTTACGGAATCGACACCTTTGAGCGGGTGGATTTTCGCATTCGAAAGAAAGACAAAAGCGCCGGAATCGTCATTGAACCGGTCGAAAAATCCTGGGGGCCCAACTACATTCGTTTCGGACTGGGGCTGGAAGAAAATTTCAAGGGATCGAGCTCCTATGCGCTCACGGCGCAATTTACCAAAACGGCGCTCAACCGCCTGGCCGGCGAGTGGCGGGTCGAAGGGCGCATCGGGTCCAGCCCGCGGATTTTTACGGAATTCTACCAGCCGATCGATTATTCGCTGAAATATTTCGTCGCCGCCAGCGGTGAGTACTATGTCCGCAATATCAACGACTACAATGACAGCGGCAATATTATCACCCAGCACCGCGCCCGGGCGGCCCGGGCATCGCTAAGCGCCGGACGTCAATTCGGCAATTGGGGCGAGTTCCGGCTGGGGCTGCGCCGGGAATACGGCAGGGTAAAAGTGCTGATCGGCAGCCCCTCGGAAGACACGCAATCCTACGATCGGGGCAGCGTGTTTGCCTCGATGGCCTACAGCAAGCTTGACAACTATGTCTTTCCATTGAGCGGAACCGATGCCAGTTTGATCTGGGATTACAACCTCAAACAAATGGGATCCGATATCGACGTGCAGACATTAAGCTTTCACTGGATGACGGCGCTGACCTGGAAAAAGCTGACGTTCCTGCCCGGACTGGACTTTCGCACGACGCTCGATAATGACGATCTGCCCGTTCAGGACACCTATCCGCTTGGCGGTTTTCTGAATCTGTCGGGCTACGCGGCGGAGGAGCTCTACGGCCGCCATACGGGACTGGCGCGTCTGATCGTGTATCACGAGCTGGCCTCGGCCGGGCTTGGACCGCTCAACACGCCCCTGTATGTGGGCGGATCCGTGGAGGCCGGAAATGTCTGGGAAAGACGTTCGGATGTCAACTTCTCTTCATTGATTCTGGCCGGAAGCGTTTTTCTGGGAACCAAGACCTTTTTAGGGCCGATTTATCTGGCCTACGGGCAGGCCCGGCGAAATCATTCGTCGTTTTATCTTTTTCTCGGACAACGGTTTTAATCAACCAAGCCAGTGCGGTTTCATCGGTTTTGCCGATCTTCCGTTCCGAATGAACCAAGCTGCGGCCTTGGTTCGAAAAACCGGCGCGGCCGTGTCGCTAGTCCATACAGACGCGGTTGCGGCCCGCGTTTTTGGCCGCGTACAAGGCCTGGTCCGCCCGGAAGATGAGGTGCTCGTAGGATTCGCCCGTCTTCAGATCCGCCACACCGAGACTGATCGTGAGCCGCAATCGGATGGAGCCGTTTAGGATGATTTCATTTTGCTCGACGATCTCGCGAAGGCGTTCGGCCAGATGCCGGGCGGTTTCGATAGTCGTTTCCGGCACCACCACCAGAAATTCCTCGCCGCCGTAGCGGCACAGAATATCCGATGTCCTCAATGTTTTTTTCAAAACGGCGGCAAGCCATTTGAGCACATCGTCGCCGGTCAGATGACCGTGGGTGTCATTGATCATCTTAAAGTGGTCAATATCCAGCATGATTGCGCAAAGCGGTTTGCCGCTCCTCGCGGCGCGGGCGTGTTCCGCCTCGATGCGCCGGTAGCCTTCCCGGCGGTTCAAAAGACCGGTCAGAGGATCGGTTGCGGCCATGCTTAAAAGCATTTGTTCCGCCGTTTTGAGGTCTCGAATGAAAAAAGTGGAGATGAAGCTGACGATTAAAATGATGATGAGGATGACTCCCGTTACGGACAGCGCAAGATAAATTTTATTCGCCCGGATTTCATCAAGGATCGTCGATGCGGGAACCGTCACGCTGATGCCGCCTCGGACATCGCTTGCCGTATAGCCCTGTTGGGCGTGACATTTCAGACAGGCGGACTCGGTGACCAGCGGAGCCATGTAGCGAAATACCTGCCCCTCCGGATGCGTCTCAAAACCGGACACGTCCGGTTCGCCGCGGGCAAACCGTTCAAGCGCGCGTCTTTCGAATTCATCGGGCGCATTGGCGGGGTTGAGCGGATTGAGGCTCGTGATGTGAAATCTGAAAGAGCCCTGCCGGTCGGCGATTTCGGAAATCTCACGGGTGGCGAGCGCCGGATTTTTCAGCATGTACTTTTTGCCGTCTGCGTCTCGGATCACGGTTTTCAGTCCGGGAATGGTTTGAAGGTAGGGATTGACTTCATCACCCGGGCGCATTTCGACGTAGACTCCGCCATGGTCGGCCATCCACTGGCGGGTGATGACGATTTCCTCGAAAAACGCCCGGCTGCTGTTGACCATCTGACGCTCAAACAGGGCGTTGGTCCGCAGGTGAAAACCCCAGAAGACCGAAAGCACGATCAGCGCGATGATCAGGCAGATGCCGAGAAGATATTTTTTTACGGATTTTACAGACGATCGGTAGGGTTCGTTTTTTGCCAGACGATCCAGGAAGTTTTTCATATTGCATTCATCGGAATTTCTGCGTTAAAAGTCAAGACGTAACTTTTCCGGATCCGGCATTCCATTTCCACCGGCTTGGAGGGCCAATGGAAGACATCCTGCTTACAATGACGCGAAGGGGTTTTTTGAAAGGCGCCGCAATCTGCGCCATGGCCTCCGGACTGCCTGCGATGGCAGGCTGCGCCGGCGCGACCCGTTATCGGCCCGACGGCGCGGCGGCGGGCAAAGCGCTGGTGCTTGCCAATGCCCGGATCATTGATGTGGCCGCGGGAGCCTTATCGCCTCTTTCCACGCTGGTGTGCCGCGACGGTCGCATCGAATCGATCGGCGACCGGATACCCGAGTTACAGCAAGGCGATCGGGTCGTGGATCTGATGCGCGCCTATGTTCTGCCCGGGCTGATCGACGCGCATTGTCATGCAACACTGCCGGGCCAGTCGTCTTTGTCCGCGTCGGATCTTTTGATCACGCTTCGCCAGATTGAAAGAAACTTCGTTCAGCAGATCCGCCAGGGCGTGACCACCATAAGGGACATGGGCGCGCTGCCCGAGGTGCTGCACGACCGTCTGCGCGCTATTTCACAAGGCGATCTCATCGGCCCGCGCGTGGTGTACTGCAATGCGTTTACGAATGTGGAAGGCGGCCATCCCGATATTGATCCGGCGAAAGTGAGTATTCTGGGAGCGCTGGCCGAGCCCTTTATCGGGCGATCGAGCGTCTGGTTCAAAAACACACAGGAGCTCGTTTGGGCGATGACCGAAAACCTGCGCCGCGGCGCGTCCTTCATCAAGCTGACGATGGACCGGATTTCCGTGTTGTGCGGAAAAGGCGGGATTCCCGCATATACCGATGAGCATCTGCGCATCATTGCCGATTTCGCGCAAAGACACCATCTGCCTGTGGCCGGTCACGTTCATACGCGGTTCGGCTTCGACCGGGCGGTTGGGTGGGGCCTTTCCTCCATAGAGCATTCCCTGTCCGGCGTCATCCTGACCGACAAGGATGCCGAAACGATGGCCCGAAAGTCCGTCGCCTGTGTGCCCACGCTGGTGATCGGACAAATGCTTTCCGCTCCGGAAGCATTCGAGGCGCTGCCGCAAAAATACCGGACGGAATTTATCGAAAACGAGCTGGAGATTCGCCGCCGGTATATTTATGAGACCGATCTAAACCGCTACACGCAAGCCTCCATTCACCGGGGCAACATCGCGCATCTGAAAAACTACCGGCGTTACGGATGCGGCGGCCTGTATGCGCGGGGACTGTATATGGCGGATCCGGAGCTCTATTTCAATATTCTGCTTGCCGGGCCGCGCAATCTGCTGACCATGCGCGACGCAGGCGTCCTGATCGGCTGTGGAACGGATGCGGGCGTGCCGTTTGCGTATCATGGAACGCTGTGGCGCGAAATGGAAATGCTGGGCCGATGCGGGCTTGCCAACGCCCAGGTGCTGCGGGCGGCCACAATCAACAACGCGAAAATTCTGGGCCTGGACGATCGAATCGGCTCGATTGAGACGGGGAAAGCCGCCGATCTGGCGGTCTTTGAACAAAACCCCCTCGACACTCTTGAGGCCTGCCGCAATCCCAAGCTGGTGATCAAAGACGGTCGGATCTACGACGTCGAAAAAATCGGTCTGTCGTCTTCTTGACGGAAGGACTACGGAGCGGGAATCTGCAGGACGACGGGGCGGTATAAAAAAAGATGCCGCGCGATAAAGCTTTCAGGATCGGTCGGGTCTTCGGAAGAGTTGCACACGTAAGTCACAATAAGCGATTGCGCCGATGAAAACCGCGCGTGCTCCTTGCCCGCATAGCAAAAGGTCTTCGGATGATATTGCGGACTTTGAGGATCGACTTCCGGGATCGTTTCGAAAAGCGTTCCGGGAGAGCTCCAGGGGCCGTCAAGATGCGGGGCGACCCGGTATAACACCCGCCGTCCTTTGTTTTCCGGGTTGAGGTAGACGGCGATCCACCGACGCTTTTGGGGATCATATCGAACACTCAACTCCGACAGGCCTTCTGTAAAAAGGATCTTAATCCTTTTCGGATCAATGCGGTTTTCCCATCCGCCGTCATCATGGAGATATTCAAAGGCGCCGGCCGGATGATCCAGACGGGCCAGGGAAAGCCTGGCCAGGATGTTGCCGGCCTTGTTTCCGGCGCGGTAAAGCGAAAAGAAATAGACCTGGTGTTGGAAGACAACCGAGGCCGGGGCCAGCGCGTCAATGCCGGCGTCAATCGCCTGCGACCAATCCAGTTCGTCAACGCGCCAGGACATCGGGTCTTTTGCGCTGAAGTTGCGGATATATGCGATTTTGTGGCCGGCGATGCGGAAATTGAAAGGCGGCTCCTTATCCGGAAGCGGCTTGATTTCCAGCAGGGGAATCAACAAAGCCCTTTCCGCAAGAAACGGAGACTGGGGCCAGAGCGTTTCATCGTCACCGAAAAAGGAAGCAAAACGCCCGTCTCTTTTTTTCAGATAATAACGGATATGAAATCCATCGGCGTTGCAGGTGGATATCGCCAGTGTGTTGCCTGAAATGATATCCATGCCGGCGCGGTTGGTTCTTGCTGATTCGGATGAGGCAAACGTATCGCCGAAAAGCCACAGCGTTCTTTGCTCGTCAAGATCGATGGAGTAGGCTCCGTCGCCGCCGTACCAGCCGTCCCGGTCGGGAAAATGCGGCAGACAAACCCCGCGGTCGGGCAAAGGTCCGGGCGTGGCGCACGAAAAAAAGATCAGGCAAAGAATCAGCAGGGACAACTTGGCTTTCATTTGACCTTGAACTCCACACGGCTGTCGGCGACGTTGTCTTTTTCAGGCGGCGTGAGGCTTTGCGGCTTGGTCAGGAAGATTCGCGCCGGTTCAATATCGGCGGACTGAAGCAAACGATCCCTGGCGGTTTGTGCGCGGGCGGCTGCAAGATTGTTTAGCGAATTCTCCGTGATCGAGATATGGTTTTTCAAAAGCGCTTCCATTTCTGCTGGCGGAAGCGTTTTTAAAAACCCCAACGCCGTTCGCGGTTTGGTAAATTTTGCGTCTTTGTAAGCCGCCGTAAGATATTTCACATACTCATCGGAGGCGATGGACACGTCGTCCACCGGGGCCGGGTCGACGCCTTTGTTGATCATCTCTTTGAGCTTCTGAGTCTTGAGCAGGCGGATGAATTCGGATTCTTTCAACGCTTCGGCGTCGGCTTTCAGATCGATGAAGGCGCCGATTTCCAGTTTCAGCGCGGGCCGGTCGTAAAGCGCCTTGGCCAGCGTGTCGATCTTCTTTTGCCCTTTAGCTGGAAGCCCTGCCTGGCCCGGCTCAAATTCAATGTAGCTGAGCTCTTCCCCTGCGCCCGCTAGCGATGACAGTACGGAAAAGGGCGATGTCGCGGCTTTGGTGATCAGATTCAGAAGAATCTGCCACAAGATCGGTAAAATCCGGAATTCCGGGTCATCGAGACTGCCTGAGATGGGCAGATCGAGGTTGATCTTTCCGTTTCGGTCCGTTAAAAGCGAAACGGCGAGCGTCACGGGCGCCGAAATCGCCTCCGGACTGCCGGTAGGCTCACCGAAGGCCAACTGATCGAAATAAACTTTGTTTTCCGCGCGAAGGTTTTGTTGGTCGATCAGATAGCGTACGCCCAGATTGAGTTTTCCTTTCGTGATGGGATATCCCAGATATTTTCCGGTATAAGGAGAAAAAGGACTCATCTCAATGTCTTTGAAAGCGACCTGAATATCCACGAAAAGATTTTTAGCCAAAGGATTGATCGTTCCCGCAATTTCGACAGGTGAGCCGAGGCCCAGGTTCGCTTTGAGATCGACGTTGGCGCGCGAAAAGTCCTGCGAGGACAGACCGGTGACGGAGCCTGCGAGGTTTAAAAGCGTCGCGGAATAGTTGGGTTGGATGTGGCGGTCGGAGAATTCAACTGTCCCGCCGGAAAAACGCACCTGCCCGATCCGGATGTCCGCGTCAGGCTCGGCTATTTTTGCGTCGGGGGAAGGATGATCTGTGCCGGTTTCTGCTTCGGTTCCGGTTTCGCTTGCAATCTTTGCCTCGTTTTGAGTGTTGCCGTCAAAAATACTTTGAATATTGGTTGAGCCGTCCTCGTTGATGGCGATCCTGGCGAAAAAATCCTCAAGCGTGATTTTACTGATCTTCAAAAACGCGGGGACATTTCCCGCGGTCATGGCGCTGAAAGCCAGACGCCGGAATTTGAGAAAGTCGTTAGATTTGACACGGTCGATGGCGGCAAAGTTATTGACGGATGCATCCGCTGAGACGAGGATCGCCGGCGAGGCCGTCGAATCGGCGGACAACGAAATCGTTGCTTTCGTGGATACGGTTCCGCCGGTGATGTCGATTTTCATGTAATCAGTAAAATAGGGTTCGAAAGGACGGATGGCCAACTGCTTAAGATCCGCTTCCAGTTGAGCCGACAAGGGATCCAGCGTGAACTTGCCTGTCGCGCTCAGCCGGCCCTGCCGGTTGATGGCAAGAGCCAGATCCAGCGTGGCGGGGCTTTCCTTTTTCGTGGACAGGTGATCGATCTGAAGGTCCAGCGGCGCCAGAAGAAGATTGACCGGGCGTGCAGGATGCAGGTCAATGAAAGCCACAGAGCCTTGTGTTACACGGATTGCATCAATGCGCAAATCGAAAGAGGGGCCGGGTTTTTGCGCGGGCGTCGATTCTGGCTTCTGGGCAGTATCGCTTCTTACCGGGGCAATCAGATTTGTCAGGTTGATCTGTCCCTTTCGTTCGCGACGGACGACAATATCGGGTTTGACCAACGCGACACGGCTCAAATGGATTGCCTGTGCAAGCGGTTCGATTTTCGCTATATCGACTTGCAGCTTGTCGAGCCTGAGGAGCTTGCTATTTTGCGGATCGTCGAGCGCAATATCTGCAAGCGCTACGCTGCCGGTGATGGCCAGCGCGGGTGTGTCATTATGATGAATGATAAAATGTATGTTCAGCGTAGCGTCCAGGCGTGCAGACAGCAAGGTAAAATTCATCTTCACAGGAGCGTATTCCAGGTAGTGGGCGAGGTCAACCTCTTTGAACTTGATGGTCAGGGTGGTCTCGCGCGAATCCGCAAAAGGTCTGGTCTGTCCGGTTGCCTGAACCGCATGTCCGTTGACGGAGGCGGAAAATGCCGGTTCAACGTATTGCTTCACATAATAGGCGATATTCGACAAAAAGGGGATCGACAGATTCAGCGAGTCAACAGTGTGATCCGTCCGGTTGAGCATGTCGTGGAAAACGATCCGGCCGTCTTCGATCCGGATGTTGTTGAGTGAAAAATGAAACGGTTCCGTGGCTTCGGTTTCAGGCGGCGTTTCTCCGGGAATTAAATCGGAAAGGTTATAGATTCCGTCGGTGCGGCGGGTCAGCGTGATCGCAGGACGAACCAGCCTTATTTCTTCCAGAATCAGTGCGCGCCGGAAAATCGAGGAGAGCGCATCGATATTCACATAGAGTTCATCAAAGGCGGCAAAGGGAGCATCTTGACCGGGATCGGCGATACGAACCCCGGAGATTGTCACGCTCAGACGAAGCGGATTGACCGAAACCCGTTCTATCGTGGTCTCCCGGTGAAGAATTTCGGTGAGTTTCTGTCCGCCTGCGGACTGAAGGATGACCGGCAGGGCAAAAAAACCGGCGATGACGAAAATCAGGAAAAACGCCGCAAGCGCCAACAAAACCCGGTATGTCATTTTCATTGCCGCCACTCCTTTGTCTATTCGCTGCTTTTACGGGCGTCCGAATATTTCCGCAAGCAAAAAATTCCTTCCGGAGACGGCGCGGACGGTCCGCCGATTCCTGCGGCCTGCCTGCCAAACGGATCCGCCTGCGCAGGTTGCGACCGAATCGATCGCCTTGTTGATCCGGTCGATGAAAACATCGGGGGGAAGGTAATGGCCCATGGCGGAATAAACGCACAGATGGTCCTGCCGAAGTGTTTCCGCGCCCATTTTCGCGCTGTGGAGAAGGGAAAGCGTTTTTTCCACAACCTGACCGGACGGTTTCGGAGAAAAATCCCACAGAATCGCGGCGGAAAAATATCTGATGCAGGGGAGGTAAGTGCGTCCCATGACGGTGTTTTCATGCCGGAGAAAGGATGCTTCGGCCCAGCGGATGATCTGCTCCAAATCATTTTCGGTAAGCGGAGCGCCCCGTCGCTTTGCCGGTTGAACCCAGCCCTGGGCGCCAAGCATTTGGAAAGCGACGGCGTAAAACAGGCCCGACCATTCATAATTCTGGAGAGGCGGGGGGGATCCGCCGCCATCAACGGGTTTTGAAATGAGAGCGAGCAGTGTTTCAACGGGCAGCAGCCACAACAGGCACTGAAGGGTTTGGCCGGCGGCAGAGGCGGCCAATCCCCGGCGAAGGGCCGTGCGCGTGTTTTGCAGGTGTGAAAGCAAGACGGTTTTTTCCGCGCCGGACGGGATTTGCGGCGCCGGCGTTTTCCGTAAAAGCGCAATGGCCTGCCCGAAATGCAGCATGGCCATAGTAAACCAGAGGTCGCTGTCGGAGCCCAACTGTTCGAGAATGAAGGTCCCTTCCGATAGACCCCGTTCGAAGGCCAGACGAGGCTCCTCGACGCCGGAATGACCATTGGCCTGATTGCACAGAATAAGCAGCCGCAAGTAGCGTACGGCGGCGCTTTCTGGATACGATAGAAGCAACAACGATGTTACCGCGTCGGCGTCGGACGGCATCTTTCGGGCCAGCAGAATCCGGGCGATTTCCAGAAGCAGCGTTTTGCTGCGCGGGTGGCGGTGAATCAGCGAGATGACGCCGAATGACGTTCGGGAACGCTCTTCCGGATAATGCAAGGCGAACTGAAAGTCACGATAAGACGGATCGGTCTGATCAAGCGGCAGCATGCCCGGTTTAAGCAGCGCCGGGATGAAATCATGGGCCTGATTGGGCCAGAAGGCATCCACAAACCATAAAGGGTCGCCCCGGTGGGCGCCGGAGTACAAGGCGGCCTCCGCAACGGAAAAATCCGCCTTGATCCCGGCTGTTTTGGCGCACAGGCAGGCGAAATCGCTCAAGTAGATGCCCGAGTCGCACAATTTGCGCAACGGCAGGCGCACCAGCAGTCGCTGCGGGAAAAAACCGGAAAAGGATCCGGCATGAATCAGCAGGATCAACTTTTTTCTGACGTTGCTGCGAGGACAGATAAGCCATCGCACGGACATTTGGTGAGCCACAGCCAGAAGATTTCGCACCGGACGATCATACAGGACAGGGTCCTGCGCGGGACCGATTCTTTTAGGCGATTTCAAATTGAAGCTCGTCGCGCCGATCGGCTCGATGGTTTTTTTGCCCAAATGTCCCGCCAACCGCAAATCGTTGAGGCACTCGATCAGTTCCTGGTTGAGCCAGGCAACGTCCTCGGGGGTCACGGCGCCTCCCGGCGCGTGCAGGTGCAGGGTCAACGTGCAGCCTGCCGTGGCATCCGTTTTCAGGGGCGAATCAAGCGGCGCGCCGGCCAAATCAACCAGTTTTTCGTAATGCCAGTTCAGATCGGGGCGCTTCATGGCAAGCATAAAAGCCGCAAGACGGATCAAGGCCCTTTTTTTAGAGCTGTTAAGCACATAATTTTTTTTCAGACGCGTAATCATCGGTGCGGAAACGGCCGGCATGGACAGCTGCCGGGCCAGGTTATTGAGTCGATCGACCAGCGCATTGACGGAACGACCCTCGCGAAGCAGATTGATCATGTCTGAAAACGTCATGCCGGCCGGCCATGGAGAAGCGGAGAGTCCGGCTGTATTTCGGTTGAGGAAATCGGTAAAATCCTCGTGGGTTTTCCGTGTAATGAGCCCCCGGTCAAAAGCAAGCGCGATGAAGGTGTCCGCGGCGGATTGAGCCGTCTCCGGGTCATGGGTGATAAAATCCGCAAAGCTTTGGCCGCCTGGAAAAGCCGACCAAAAAGCTCTCCGGAGAAGTTCATCGCTCGGTTCTGTCTTCAGGTTTATTTCACGGTTTTTCATCGAAATCGACTCCGTTTCATTGAAATGAAAAACTCATTTCATTTCCGATCATCTAAATGAACCCTTATCAGGGATCGTAAAACAAATAAATACAAGCCCTATGAGGGGATGCAGCGCGACAGGGGACCGCGAGATTATCGTGAAATAAGCATTTAGTTTCATCTTGAAACAATATTTTGTTTCACCATATCCATGTGTATTGACAGGATTTTTTCCGTCGATTAGAAATAACACTAAATGACGCTGTAAAGCAAACAGAAATGTTTGACCGCCGGTTCGTGCAGCTTCGGACGAGTAGGAACAACAAACGACAGCCACCGATCCAATATTGGGGAAGATCTAATGAATGAAGAGATGATTGAGCAGTTTCAAACGATCCAGAAAGCCTCCTTTGCCGGTATTGTTGTCCATGAAGACGGCGTGATCCGCGAAGTGAACGACCGGATCAGCCGCATCTGCGGATATGAACCCGATGAGCTCATCGGCATGGATTGTCTGCGCCTGATTGCGCCCCAGTCGAGGGATTTTGCCGGGAAAAAAATATTCAGCGACGCTTACACCATTCACGGCCTTATGGGCATTAAGAAAGATGGGGGCGCTTTTCCCCTCAAAATTGAGGGGAAAACACTGTCATCCGACGGGCGCGTGATGCAAATCATGGAGTGGTACCCGCTTGAAGAGGAAAAACCGAATTTTGCCGAGGTCTGGGATCAAAGCGAGGCGATGAAGTTTTTTGTCGAGAATATTTCCGACGCGGTCACTTTCCTGGATGCTGATTTCAAGATCCGATTCGTCAATGCGGCTTTTGAGCGGAATTCCCATGGTTATCGCCGTCAGGAAGTGGTCGGCCGTCCGATTTTCGATTTTCTGGATCAGGCTTCTGTAGAAAAAATCCGGCAGACCAACCGGATGCGGCTGGCTGCGGAAGCCGCAGGCGTGTTAACCGGGCCGGTGCGCTATGAAGTTCTGGCCAGGCGCAAAAGCGGCGATGCGTATTATCGGGCCGAGGCTATAGTCAATCCAAGCCGCGACGCGCAGATGAAATTGTCCGGCTACTCCTGCATCATCCGGGATCTGGACCGGGACGGCCGTTATCGCCGTCAGAAAATATCGGACGATGAGACGCTCGGGAAGGAACGAAAGATGGTACGGGTCGGCCGCATCGCCGGTGTTGTGGCCCATGATCTCAACAACGTGCTGACCGGCATCCAGGGGTATTCGGAGCTTCTGGCGCTTGAGGCGGGCGTGTCGCAGGAATTGACGCACCAGGTCAAAAACATTATCCATTCAACCGAACGGGCGGCGTCAATCGTGCAGGATCTATCCGCTTTGTGCCGCACGGAGCGGCAGCCCGCCAAAATGATTCTGCTTAATGATCTGGTCACAGTCTGTCTAAACAACCCCCACTTCAGAAAGGCGTCGCAAGCCTATGCCGATGTGGATCTGCATGTCGATCTTGAATCGGGTTTGCCTTTCATCTCCGGCTTCGCGCCCCATCTGGAAAAATCGGTCATGCATTTGCTGATCCTGGCGCTCGATGCCGCCGCAAAAAGTGAGCGCAAGAAGGTCTGTGTCGACACCCGATCTCTGTATCTGGGTCGTCCGACCCATGAGGATGCAACGATGCCGGAGGGTGAATATGCGGTCCTGTCGGTGTACGATACGGGCGGCAGTATTGCCGCTCATGACATGGCGCATGTCTTCGACCCTTTTTACGCCAAAAAAGTGCTCCGCCGCGGTTTGACGGGACTGGAGCTGATCGTGGTGCGTCAGACGCTCGAGGATTGCGGCGGCTATATTGATGTATACAGTGATGAACATTTCGGCACCACGTTTACTGCGTACTTTCCCGTTTATTCCGACAAAGCGCAGCCGGCCGGTCCGTCTGAGGCCGGACGTCTTTTATAAGACGGACCGGTTTGTCTCCCGTTTTGCGAAAAGGAGAATTGAAGGAAAAACATTGAGGGGAACGCAGGAAGTATTAAGATAGTCCCTTCCTTCTATCGCGGCGGTCTGCCTGCCGCCGCAATACTTCCTGTGCCCTCGGTGTCTTTTACGCGGCGTCTGCCGGATTTCCCTTGAACCCTGCATTTCCCCTAAACCCGTATTCGGGCGACATGCCGAATACGGGGCGACGGTGTTTTGATTTTGTGTGAATTTGTCCGGCGGGTTGTGGTATGGTACCTATCCGGATCGAAAGGGGGTCGCCTTTGATTCGGCCGGACCGCCTGAAGGGACAATCTCCGGCAAAATGACTTTGAAAGCGGATTCGTTTAACCATGACGCCAGCCAATCCGATCGCAGCACTGAAGGAATTGATAGGGGCTTACAACGCTTTGTCGCCCCACAGTCAAACGATTCTGATCCTTCTTTGCGGCGCCTTCCTGTTGGTCCTTATTCTTATGATGGGGACATTTATCGGGCTAGGGATTCGACGCCGCAGACAAATGAACGCGGCCCTCGCCCGAACCGAGTGGCGGTATCGTGAAATGATTGAGGGCATGGTCGACGGGTATTTTGAAGCGGATCCGGAAGGCAGATTTACCGAAGTCAACGACGCGCTTTGCCGAAGGCTCGGCTATCTGCGTGAAGAATTGCTGTCCATGTCCAGCCGGGAAATTCAGGAGCCGGATAAAGCGAAAAAAACGGACCGGATCTTTGCCCGGATGATGAAGACCGATGACCGCCCCAAGCCTTTTGAGTTCGACTATGTGGGCAAACTAGGCGTCCGGGGAACGGTTGAAATGTTTGCTGTTCCGATTCGCGACGCATCGGGGCGGATTTCAGGTTTTCGGGGGACATCCCGCGATATCACGGACAAAAAGCTCGCTGAAGAAGAGTTGCGTTTGAATAAACTGCTTTTTCAGGAGGCCAACCGGCAGCTGGAAGTCGCCAAACGCCATGCCGACGAGATGGCGGCGGAAGCCTGGCGGGCCAACCAGGCCAAAGGCCAGTTTCTGGCCACGATCAGCCACGAAATCCGGACGCCGATGAACGGCGTGATCGGGATGATCGGCCTGCTTCTGGATACGGATCTGTCGCCCGAGCAAAGAAAGTATGCGGACATTGTGCGATCCAGCGGGGAAAGCCTTTTGTCCATGATCAATAACATTCTCGATTTTTCAAAGATCGAAGCGCGCAAGATGGAACTGGAGGTTCTGGATTTCAACCTGCTTGACACACTTGACAGCGCAATCGAGATCTTCAGCCTGAAAGCCGAAGGAGACGGTCTGGAGCTGATTCATCTGGTGGAACCCAATGTGCCGGCTCTGCTTCGAGGCGACTCGGGACGCCTCCGGCAGGTGCTTTTGAATCTGGTCGGCAACGCCGTCAAATACACGCATGCCGGAGGGGTGTTCGTGAGGGTGTCGCTTCTGAATGCCGATGACCGCAGCGTCAATCTCCGCTTCAGCGTCATGGACACGGGCATCGGCATTCCGGCGGACAAGATTCCATTTCTTTTTTCGCCGTTTGTTCAGGCCGACGGCTCCGTCACGAGAAAATACGGGGGCACGGGGCTGGGATTGGCCATTTGCAGGCAACTCGTTGAATTGATGGGGGGGCAAATCGGCTGCGACAGCGAAGAGGGCAAGGGATCGACGTTCTGGTTTAACCTGGCCTTTCAGCGGCAGGCCGAATCGACCGAAGAAGGGCTGCTGTCGGGATGGTGGACGCCCCAACCTTACGCTTTGGTTGTCGGAAACAATCTGATGAACCGGATGATGCTGGTCACGCTTCTGGGGCGCCTGGGCTATCGCGCTGAAGAAGCATTCGATCTGTCCTCCTCCCGGTTGTATTTGCATTCGGCCTCCGGCGACGGGCTGATGGTCTCCTTGATGATTGTTGATTTGCAGGTCGTTTCCGAATCCGACCATCCGATGTTGGAAGATCTGGTTTCGCACGGACAAGGGCTAAGTCTGAAAATCATTTTCGTCGGGTCGCTGCGTGAGGCCTCCCGAGCGGCGAGGCTGGCGGCGCGATACGGCGGCGCCTATCTGACAAAGCCTGTGCGCCTCACCGGGCTTGAACAGACTTTAAAGCAGCTTTTTGCGCCGGAAAGCCAAAGCGAGAAGGCGGCCGGATCCTCCCGATCTCCGTCCGTTCCTGCTATGGCGCCGGAAAGACGGCATGTGCGAATCCTGGTGGCTGAAGATAATCCGGCGAATCAAGAAGTCGCAATCGGCATTCTCCGGAAGCTCGGCATTCGGGCCGATGCGGTTGCCAATGGCCGCGAGGCCGTTGACGCGCTTTCGAAAATCGACTACGACCTCGTCTTCATGGATTGCGCCATGCCGTTGATGGACGGATATGAAGCCGCAAAAGCGATCCGCGCCGGGGCGGCGGCCAGGCCGAAGCCATTGCCGATCATCGCCATGACGGGCGATGTGTTTGAGTCGACAAGAAACCGTTGCCTGGTTTCCGGGATGAATGATATCCTCACCAAACCCGTGAGCGCTCATGCCGTGGCCGGCATGCTCGAAAAATGGCTCGATATGAAGGATTTTAGGATTGAGGATCAGGCGGGAAATGAGCCTGTGCAGACCGATAGGGTCTTTGATGAAAAAGGATTGCTCGAAAGACTGCAAGGGGATCATGAAATTGCCGGACGCCTGATTGACGTGTTTCTGGCGCAGCTTCCCGGCGACCTTTTGTCGCTGACCCAGGCGCTCACGAGACGGGATGCCTCGGAGCTTCGATTGCGCGCCCACCGGATCAAGGGGGCGGCGGCCAATGCCTCGGCTTACGGACTGCAGCAGCAGGCCAGAGAGCTGGAAATGGCGGCCAGGAAGGGTGATTGGGATGAACTGGCAGACAAGGTGTCCCAGGTATGCAGACAGGCGGAGATATTCGTCGATTTGGTGAGAACCACTCAAAGGATCAAAGATAAACAGCGACGGGAGGAGGATAATAATGTACACATTGATTGTGGAGGATGACCACACCAGCCGCTTTCTTCTGGAACAGATTCTTTCCCCTTACGGTCCGTGCGAGTTTGCGTTAAACGGCAGAGAGGCGATAGACGCCTATGTCCGGGCCGGGCAGGAAGGCCGACCCTACGATCTGATCTGCCTGGACATCATGATGCCTGAAATGGACGGGCAGGCCGTGATTAAAGCCATTCGCGAGATGGAGGAGAAACGGGGCGTCGCATCGTCCGAAGGGGTGAAAATCATCATGACCACCGCGCTTGAAGATCCGCGCAATGTCGTTCAGGCCTTCAAATCGCTTTGCGACTATTATCTGATCAAACCCATCAACAAGGGAAAGCTTCTGGGCTGCGTCCGCAACATGGGCCTTATTGCCTGAGACCGGACGCCTATTCCCGATCGGCCGGGAAGAAAACCCGGGCATCCACCAACGACAAGCCTTGTCCTTCCGGGTGAACAATCACCGGGTTGAGGTCGATCTCGACGATGTCCGGACAGGCATCCAGAAGCGCCGAGACCCGGCAGATAAGGTCGATCAGCGCGCCGCAGTCGGCGGGTCCGCGTCCGCGCGCACCGGCCAGAAGCGGCCAGGCCGCAAGATCTTTGAGCATGCCTTGGGCCTCGATCGGCGTTACGGGCGCCAGGCGAATGGCCGTGTCTTTGAAAATTTCGACGAAGATGCCGCCCAGACCCGCCACGATCACCGGTCCGAAGGCCGGATCCCGCCGTCCCCCCACAAAACATTCAATCCCCGCCGGGGCCATCTCCTGAACCAGAAAGCCGTCGATGGCCGGAGGGTGCGGCAATAAAGACAGCCTTTCTTTCATCCCACCGATGGCCTCTAAAAGCTCCCTGCGGTTGCGAAGATTCACCGCGACGCCGCCGATATCCGATTTGTGCGACGCATCGCGGGAAAGCAGTTTGACCGCGACGGGATAGTGAAGCGAAATTCTGCCCGGTGTTTGCGAACCTTTGATCACGAGGCTTTTGACCGGCTGAAGCCCCGCCGCCTTGCAAACAGCAAGCGCCTCATCGGTCAGGACCGTCCGATTCCCGACAAGCGAGCGCCGGCGAATTTCCTCTACGGTTTTCTGATCGAAATAAAAGTCGTAAAGTGCGCCGCGTTCATTGCGGGCGGACTTGCGTTCGGAGTAGGTGGCGGAAACATGAAGCGCGGCCGCCGCCTCTGCAGGCGAGGTGAAAACCGGGTAAGGCTGTGTTTTTTGCACATCAAGAATCTCTTCGCGGTCGGAGATCATCGTCAGACAAACCGGTTTTTGATATTTCGCGACAAGCTTCTCCACGCCGGCCAGAAAGGTCCGGGACATGGCGCCTTCGAAGTCCGCCGAATACAGATGATTGAACAGCACGCCGTCGTAAAGATCGAGCTTGAGGGCTTCTTCGAGAATCGTTGTAAAAATGGTGTAGTCGAATATTTCGCCCAGATCCAGTGGATTTTGATGCGCAATAACCCGCGTTTTGTAAATGGTTTTGAGTTTTTCGATAAAGGATTCCGGAAACGGAACCATCTCGAAACCGTATTTGGCGCAGGCATCGGCGGACAGCACCGCGTGTCCGCCGGAGCGCGACAGTACCGCGACACGCCGGCCTTTCATCAGAGGCAGGCCGACCACGCGAATCGCATTGATAAATTCCATTTCGTCATCCACGCGGATGACGGCCGCCTGCCGAAGCGCCGCGCCCACCACCGCATCGTCGCCGGAAAGGGCCGTGGTATGAGACTGCGCGATCTTCGCGCTTTCGGGATAGCGGTTGGATTTCTGGACAATAATCGGTTTTTCGCAGGCCCGCGCCTGATCGAAAAACGCTCTGCCCCGCTTGAATCCTTCGAGATATAAAGCGATGACGTCGGTTTTCGGGTCTTTGATGAAGTAATCGAGGAAATCCACTTCATCGAGCTGGAGTTTATTGCCCGTTGCGGCGAACTTGCCGGGTTTGACGCCGTAACCGGCGACGGCGCGAAGATAAGAGCCGCCTACGCCGCCGCTTTGCGAAATAAGCGACAGCCTTCCCCCTTGCGGGATGTCTTTAAAAAAAGCAAAAGGCATCATCATCTTGTGGTCGAAATGGACGGTTCCGACGCAGTTTGGGCCGATGACTTTCATCCGATATTTTGCCGCGACGGCCAATACCTCTTCTTCAAGCGTATAATCCCCGTGCGAATATTCGCTGAATCCGCCGGACTCAATCACAATATGCGTAATGCCTTTTTGGCCGCAGTCCTCCATGAGCGCTGGCACTGTTTGGGCCGGCGTCAGAAAGATGGCCACATCCGGCACTTCGGGAACGTCGGCGACTTTCGTGTAAACGGGAATGCCGTTGATTTCGCCCGCCTGGGATCCCACGCCATAGAGCCGGCCGGGGTAGCCGATTTGCCGGTTGTTGAGCAAAACGATCTGGCCCAGATTCAGATTGGTGAGGGAGGCGCCGAAGACAACGAGACTGTCGGGAGTGAAGAATTTTTCCATCGCGAGCTACTCCTTTCGCCCGACGGTCCGGAAGTAAGAAGGCGGGGTGGATGAACAAATCGGCCGTCGGAGCCGCGAATGTATAGACTCAGCGCAAAGACGCTGTCAAGGGCAAAGACGCAAAGTCGGCACAGGCGCCGCCGCTTTCGGAGATCGGTCCGTTTATGGCGCCTCGCGGCGGCAGGGCATAAACAATCGAGGCATGGCTTGATTTTCAACGGAGGATCAGGCATAGTGAGACCGGTGATTTTATTCGATGTCGTCGCGTTGCGCCAAAGGGCTCCGGCCGGATCGGATGCGTCTTCGGGGGTCAACGTTTTTTTCCGAGTCATCCCAACCCATCCAGACACAAATCGGGAGGTGTGTCATGGCAAAAATCCTTGTTGTCTATTACAGCATGTACGGCCACGTTGAAGCCTTGGCTTCCGCGGTGGCGCAAGGCGCGGCCGGCGTGTCGGGAACGACAGTCGATATCCGGCGCGTCGAGGAACTGGTTCCCGAAGAGGTATTAAGAAAATCGGGGGCGAAACTTCATCAGGAGGCGCCGCTGGTTTCGGTGGGGGACCTTCCGGGATACGACGCGATGATTTTCGGAACGCCGACCCGTTTTGGAAACATGTGCGCGCAGATGCGCAACTTTCTTGATCAAACCGGCGGGCTGTGGGCCAAAGGCGCGTTGGTGGGCAAAATCGGCAGCGTGTTTACATCGACCGCAACGCAGCATGGCGGCCAGGAAACGACCATCACCTCTTTTCATTCAACGCTTCTGCACCACGGGATGATCGTGGTCGGGGTTCCCTACGTCTGCGAAAATCTGCTGGTCATGAGCGAGGTGTCGGGCGGCTCGCCCTATGGAGCCGGAACGCTGGCCGGCAATGACGGAAGCCGCACGCCGACGACAAACGAACTCGCCATAGCCCGGTATCAGGGCGCGCATGTCGCCGGCATCGCCCGGAAGCTCTTCGGCTGATTAAAAGACATCGACAAAAGAATCGGAAGGTCAGCGATGCGCATCGGCGGGCCGTTCTTTGACGGACGGACCCGCGTCGAGGGAGGCCTGCGTTTTTTCTTTTGTCTTGACAGATTTTCTTCGGCCTTCTATCGTTTTGACCGCCTGAAAAAAAATGTCAGGACGGAAATTCAATCCGCTTGCAGGCGCTTGCGCCTGCGGTGTTCGGGGGAGTGAAAAAAAATGATCCATCGTTTAATTGGAAATACTATCCGGCAATGCCGGAATATCGGTCTGGCCGGGATTTTATCCTTCCTGATGACGCTCATTGCGGCAGCGGTGTTTTTGCTGCCGGGCCGCGCGCATGCCGACGAGCTGACCTGCAGCCACCTGCCGTCCGTCATGGAGGCGTTCCATCAGCATCATTATGCCATGAAGACCACGACCGGCGCGATCCGGTCGCAGGCGGTCGAGCAAATGATCAAGCGGCTGGACTCTTCCAAAACACTTTTTTATGAAGCGGATCTGGCGACGCTTCGACCGCTTTTGGCAAACGTGTTTGACAGCGCGAAAAAGGGCAGCTGCGCGTCTCTGGGGCCGGTCTATGATCTTTTGGTCGCCCGGGCGCGCGAAAACGAAGCCATCGTCAAAAAACTTCTGGGGCCGAATTTCCGGATCAATAAGAATCTGGAGTTCGTCATCAACGCCGATAAGCGCGCCTATGCCAAAACGGAAGCGGACAAGAAGGATCTTCTGGAGAAAATGCTTCAGTTCCAGATCGAAAACGCCCTTTTGTCCGGCATCGATCCGGCCGAAGCCAGAAAACGCCAGATTCACCGCTATGAACTGCAGACGCGCCGCGTGGTTGAACAGACGCCCGATGAGCTCATCACGGTTTTTGCCGAAGCGTTTGCGCGCGCGCTCGATCCCCACACGGGGTATCTGGCTCCCAAAGACATGGAGGATCTCAAGATTCAAATGCAGCTTTCTCTCGAAGGGATCGGAGCCGTTTTGTCCAGTGACACCGGGTTTACGGTCATTGAAGAGCTGATCCCCGGAGGCGGCGCCGAGAAATCGGGCCTGCTCAAGCCGAAAGACAAAATCATTGCCGTTGCGCAGGACGCGGAGAAACCCGTCGATGTGATCGACATGGATCTGCGCGATGTGGTGAGCCTGATTCGCGGCAAAAAAGGCACGAAGGTCACGCTCACGATTCTGCGGCAGGGCGATCGCAAAGAGCGATTCGATGTCGCGATCGTTCGCGACAAAATCGACATGAAGGAGCAGGAGGCGAAAATCACCTACGAAAAGCGCTTCGAAAAAGGCCGGACCTATCTTTTCGGCGTGATCGACCTTCCCTCTTTTTACGGCGGCGAGAAGGGCGGCAAATCCAGCTCCGAGGATGTCAAAAAACTTCTGGCCCAGGCGGTGAAACAAAATGTGGACGGCGTTGTCCTCAATCTTTCGCGAAACAGCGGGGGGCTGCTCGATGAAGCGGTGCGGGTGGTCGGTCTTTTTGTGGGCCGCGGCGCGGTCGTCGCCGTTAAAGACAGCCGCGGACGGACGACCACGTTGGCCAACGGCGCCGTCGCCACGGGGCTGTCGCGCTTTCGAACCGACATGATTCAGTTTCCTCAGCACGACCCCGATGCGCTGTATCTGGGGCCTTTGGTGGTTTTAACCAGCCGGTTGAGCGCTTCGGCCAGTGAGATCGTCGCCGGCGCGCTGCAGGATTACCGACGCGCTCTCGTCGTCGGCGCGGATCACACCTTCGGCAAAGGATCCGTGCAGACGCTGATGCAGCTTCCCTGGGACCTGGGCGCGATGAAAGTTACAACGGGGCTGTACTTCCTGCCCGGCGGCAAATCGACCCAGAAGACAGGCGTGGCGGCGGACATCATCCTGCCTGCCTGGTCCGGATTTGACGATGTGGGCGAGGCGGCGTTGGACTATGCTCTGCCGCCGCAGGCGATCGCGCCTTTCATCACCGCTCCGGAGAAGGAAGGACCGGCCTACAGCCGGTTTGATGATAAAACGATCGGACTTCTGGCGGCCAGATCGCAGGCTCGCGTTGCCGGCAGCGAAAAGTTTGCGGAGATCATCCGGAAAAGCAAAGAAGCGGCCCAAATGAAAGGAATTGTGCGGATTGCCGACTTGCGCGACGCGGCGAACCGGGAAGACGACCCGGCGGAAAATAAAACCCGCGCCGAGCAAAGGCAAAGGGCCATTGAGCAGTATGCGCCCTTCATCGATGAATGCGTCGATATTCTGTTCGATAGGATCCGCCTCCGTCCGGTCCGGTCCGCGGTGTAGTTTCTATCCGCCAGGGCGTTTATTGTTTTTTTTCGCAATTGCGGAGAGTCGTGCCGGATGTCAACATTGAGATGATGGTCGGTTGGCTTATTGAATACATGGAGGAAGGTGCTGAGAAAATGATTCAAATGGATATGGCGGGCAAGGTCACACTCATTACCGGCGCGGGCGGTGGAATAGGCGGCGGAATCGCCAATGTATTTGCGCAAGCGGGCGCAAAGGTCTGCGTGGCGGATCTCGAACTTGAAGAGGCTGTAGCCAAAGCGGATTCGCTGGTTAAACAAGGGTATCGGGCGGAAGCGGTCGGATTGGACGTAACCAGAAAAGATGAAGTCGACCGGCTGGTCGAGCGCCTGGTCAAAGAAAACGGCAGGATCGATCATCTGATCAACTGCGCGGGCATTGCCGTGAGCAAACCCTATATGGAGTCCACCGAAGAGGAATTCCGCAAAATTCTGGAGGTGAATCTGATTGCGGTGGACACCTGCTGCCGGGCCGTTCTGGCGAAGATGATACCCCGCCGGGAAGGCAAAATCGTGAATATTCTGTCCGCTTCTTCAAGAATGGGCGGCGACTTTTATTCGCATTACTCCGCCTCGAAGTTCGCGCTTCTGGGGCTCACGCAAAGCATTGGATTGGCCGCAGCACGGCATAATATCAACGTCAACGGTATCTGTCCGGGGCTCATCGTGACGAAGCTGGGCGAGAAGCAAGGCGGCGGGCTGGTGCAGCAAATGGCAAAGTATTCGGGCAAACCTGAAGATCTCCTGCAGGAGAATTTGCGAAAATCCATTCCTTTGCGGCGTTTTCAAAGCGCCGAGGATATCGGCTATATGGCCCTGTTTCTCTGTTCGGACCTGGCGGCAAACATTACCTGCCAGGCCATCAATGTCTGCGGCGGCATGCGGATGAACTGACAAAAAGCGCACGGCGAAAAAGCCTTGCAAGGATCCAACGGTCGTGGGCTTGCTAAAGCAGTGTGTGGAGCCAAGGCCCGCTTGCCGAACGATCGGGGAGGACGAAGGATGAAACATTCGGTGGCGGCGGTTTTTGCGATTCTTTTCTTAAGTGTCGCCTTATCCGGTTTCGCGGCCGGGCGGTATTGCTGGGAGTCTGCCGGAACGGTGGACGGCTGCGAACTCTTCACCAGCGCGATGGCCGGCCGGCCTTACATCGCGGCCAAAGCCGTGTGCATTTTGCCTGCCGGAGCGGATGTTTTGGGGGTTGTGCTCAAAGACATCGCCGCTTACCCGCAATGGATGCATGACTGCACGCAAACCAAAGTCCTCAAGGTTGTCGACGACGAAAATGATGTGTTGATCTTCTGGTTCCGCCAGCATATCGCGTTGTTTTCCGACCGCGACATGGTGCTTAAAAGCAAAACGAAGAGCGTCCCTGAAAAAGGTCAATACTTTGTGCACGCAGATTCGACGGAGGAACTCGCTTATAACGCAGGAAAAGAATATGTGCGGATGCCCTCGTTCCATTCCCTGTTTATTCTGGAGTGGATCGATCGCAACACCACCCGGGTGACGCTGATGATCGATCCGGACCTCGGCGAAGGCGTGCCGTCTGGCCCCGCCAACAAGACCATCCGGATTACGCCGCTGAAAACATTGAAGAAGATGGAAGGCATGGCAAAACAAAAAAAATATCTGGACGCGGCAAAAACCTCCAAATACGCAAAGTTGGTCGAGCAATTTGCAGGGGCCAAAAGCCGATAGAATCGGGAGGCCCCGGTGAATCAGCCCCCGAGGATCTGAACGACGAGCTCGCGTCGTCTCGGCCGATTGTCGAAATCGATGAACACAATCTGCTGCCAGGTTCCCAGCGTCGGCTTTCCGGCCGCAAGCGGAATGGACAGGGAAGGTTTCATCAGGGCGGCGCGGACATGGGAAAACCCATTGCCGTCGCCCCACCGTTTGTCGTGGTGATAAGAAGCACCCGAAGGAGCGATGTTTTCGAGCGCTTCTTTCAGATCCTGAAGCGCGCCGGATTCAAATTCAATCGTCGTGAAAGCTCCTGTGGAGCCGGGACAAAAAAGCGTGATCAGCCCGTCGGTCATCCCCGAGCTTTGCACCGAGGCGAGCACCTGCGACGTCAGATCAAGGATGTCGCAAAACCCGTTTGTTTGAACGGAAACGGTTTGTGTAAAGGTCATCATAGCCTCCTTTCCCTTGATGCTTTATGGAATTGCGGATCGGATGTCAACCGAAGATGCCCTTGCGCGGGGCACCGCGAACTGCGCAGGAGACGAACAAAAAGCGATAGCGCGCCCATGACGTGACGGGCGTGAACCGATCCATCACGCAGAAAAGGAGTAAACCATGACGGATTCAAACGATTTTCATCCGGAGACCCTTCTTTGTTTTACTGCAGGAGTGTCCGCCCAAGACATCGAGAAAGCAACGCAGGTATTTAATGAGGCCGACAGCGGGACCGTCGCGCTCCATGCGGTTGCAGTGTCGCCCTCGCTTCTGGGCATGCCGGTGGGAACGGCGCTGGAAGGGCTCCGCGCCGGAATCAAGCCTCCGGATTTTGATGTTTCGGTCCCCGGGCCGGGAGAGTGCAGGGTGGTGTTGGTCGACACGGCAAGCCGCGACCGGATCATCTCCGTAATGCGAAGCTTTAAGGCGGTCTTAAAAGAGCCGGGAAATCTGATTTTTGCCGTGATCACCGAAACCGCCAGAAACTGGACGTTTGAAGACTATTTCAGCCATCTGATCGCGGAGCATGAATTCATGAAAAACCGCAAGCCCGAAAATAATCCGGATATGAAGAAACTTTAGTCGGCCGGATCGGCCCGCAGCCCGGCGAATCCATTTGGTTATTTGACGATGACGATTTTACCGCTTGACCTCAGAAGCCGCCCTCATTATGCTCGATCAAAATGCCCCGGGAGGTAAGCGGTATGGCGATTATGAACTGGACGAACAATGAAGGTGTGGCGCTTCTAACGATGACCAACGGCGAAAACCGACAGAACCTGAATTTCTGCCGGACATTTAACGCGATGTTGGACGAGGCCATGGCCGACAAATCGGTCGGCGCCGTGATCATCACCTCCAGTGATGAAAAAAATTTCTCACAGGGAATTGACGTGGAATGGATTCTGATGAATCTGCAAAATAAGACGCTTGATCCGATCACTGACTTTGTCAGGGAGATGAATGAAATGTTCAAACGGCTTTTGAGCATTCCCGTGCCGACGATTGCGGCGATCAACGGACATGCTTTCGGCAACGGGTCGATCCTGTCGTGCGCCTGCGATTTTCGATTCATGCGTTCGGATCGCGGATTTTTCAGCTTTCCGGAAGTCAATCTGGGCATTCCTTTCCGCAACGGCATGAACGCGTTTCTCAAAAAAGCCGTTCCCACCTATAAGCTTGTCGAGATGCAATTGACCGGGAACCGCTACACCGCGCCGGAGCTTGCCGCGCATCATGTGATCGTGAAGGCCTGCGCCGACCTCAACGAGCTGATGACCGAGGCGACGGCCTTTGCCAAAACCTTTCAAAAGAAACGCGGCATCTTTGGAGAGATCAAAAAACGTCTTTATCGGGACATTATTGAAACGATCGACAAGGGCGATCCGGTTGAAGTGACGGGAAGCGGCTCGCTGATGATTGCCGATTGATCAAAGATGACCGACAGGCGAATCGAGCGCGGCTTTTGAGCCGCAGCCGGAACGCTGCATGACGGGTCGATCTCAGGGTGCGTCGAAATAGATGCGTTCAACGGAGTCGGGGCCGTATTGTCTTTCCAGGCTGCGGATGATGAAATGCCCTCTGGCCATGTTCTGGAAATGATCCATGAAAATCGAGTTGATCAGCGCGCCGCCCGCCGCGCCGAGCAGTGGAACCGCCGAGGCGGCGGCTTTTTGCGAGACGGTCACGCCGAATCGCGACGCGACTGTCGTCAAAAGCCTGACCAGAGCGGGCGTGCCTTCTTCGACCAGACCTCTTTGAAGGATGTATTTTGCCGCCTCGGACACTTCTCTGGCCAGAAGAATCTTGACGGCGTAATAACCGCTTTCGGCGCCGTCATCCCGGCCCGATGTGCCGCCCAGGGCGAACACCGTCAGGCAGGCCAGACGGGTTTCAAGCGAGGAGATATCTTCTCCTTCGCTTCTGGCGATATCCGCGATCGAGCGAAGCATGATCACCGTGGTGGCCGGCAGCTCAATCGCCAGCGCGGGCAGTCCGAAGGCGCCGCCCACTCCACCGGATGCGACCGCCAGAAATTTGTGCAACGCGTTTTTTGAGGCGCCGCGTTCACGCCCGTCAAGTGTTTTAAGGGCGACATCAAGCGCCTGGCGAAGCGATTTCCGGGCGATGTCGGTAATTGCGCCGGACCACTTCGGGGGCAAATAATCAAAGGCCTTTTCAAACGGCATGCCGACCACGTGCGTGAGCCTGGCGGCCAGGCCGGGACGCTCCAAAAGCGATTTTGCATAGCACAGACGCTCATAGTCCTGATCGGTCAGTGTCATAATAAGCATTCCCCGGGTTCGCGTCGTCTTGTCCGACGAAAGCGTATCTGCAGGAAGTGTATCGTTTGCGAAAGCGATGTTCAAGACAAAATTCAGTGCGCAGGGATGCCGGCTGAAAAAAAAAGACGGTTGAGCGTTCTCGCCGATGAAGGTTTTTTTTCTGAAAGGATTTCCATCTTTCTTTTGACAGATGCCGTGGCATTTTCTATATTTTAACGCGCCCAGCTGTTTTGAGCGTTGAGTGGAATTCTGATTGCGGCGGTCCGATATGATGACTCAGCGGAAAAAACCGGTTAATCTGATCTATGATGTCGACGAGCGTCCTGGTATCGGCGCCCTGATTCTCCTGGGGCTTCAGCACATCTTCGTTTTGGCCATCGCCTTCGTCATTCCGGTGCTCATTGTGGACGCCATCGGCGGAACCGCCGCGGACGCCGGCCATCTGATCTGCATGGCCATGCTGGTCACGGGTGTGGCCACCATCCTGCAGGGACTTCCCCGGGGACCGGTCGGCTCCGGCTACTTGTGCCCGCTGGTCAACGGGCCGGCCTTTTTGTCCGCTTCCATTCTGGCCGGCAAGGCGGGCGGATTGCCGCTCATTTTCGGCATGACCTTCATCGGAGGGGTCTTTGAAGGACTGTTTTCCCGTGCGGTAACCAGGCTGCGGGCCTTCTTTCCCGCCGAAGTGACGGGCACCATTGTGACCATGGTGGGCATTGAAGTCATTCCGTTCGGCGTCAAACGATTTTTCGGGATGGATGCCCTGCATCCGGCGATCGATCCGACGGCGACTTTGGTCGCGGTCGTCACGCTTGCCGCTATGATGGGGTTGACCGTCTGGGGCAAAGGTAAGTTCCGCCTCTATGCGGTGCTTATTGCGATGCTCATCGGGTATGCCGCGGCATTCGGACTGGGCCTTTTAGGGCCGCGGCAGTTTGCCACCATCTCGCAGGCGTCCTGGTTTGCGTGGCCGGCCCTCGGCTCCTACGGCATGCATTTCAGCACGGCTCTGATCATTCCCTTTGTGGTGGCGGCGCTGTCGTCCGCGCTCAAAACCATGGGCGATCTGACCACTTGCCAGAAAATCAACGACGAACGTTGGAAACGGCCTGATATGAAATCCATCAGCCGGGGCATTTTGGCCTGCGCCACAGGCAACCTGCTGTCGGGACTGGCAGGCGCTCTGGGACAATCGCCGTCTTCGAGCAACATCGGTTTGTCGATCGCGACCGGCGCAACCAGCCGGGCGATCGCCTACGCCGCGGGCGGAATTTTAATTCTTCTGGCCTTTCTGCCGAAGGTCGCATCAATCTTTGTCGTCATGCCGACGCCGGTGATGGGCGCGAGTCTGGTCTTTGCCGCCAGTTTCATGGTGCTGGCCGGCATTTCGATTATGACGTCGCGCATGATGGACGCGAGAAAAACATTCGTCATTGGAACGTCCATTGTCTTCGGATTGAGCGTGGACATCGTTCCTGGCCTGTATGATCCTCTTCCGGGCCTGTTGAAACCGTTTTTTCAGTCGTCGCTTTCCGCGGCGACGCTCACGGCGATTCTTCTGAATCTTTTGTTCCGGATCGGGATTGAGAAAAAGGCGGCCGTTGATCTGATTCCCGGCGTCGATTCATCGGAGACGATCTTTATGTTCATGCAGAAACAGGGCGGTTTGTGGGGCGCGCTGCCGGATGTCGTCAATCGCGCCGCCGCCGCCGTCAACGAAACCCTGGAAGCGCTTGCCGCTAAAGGGGCTTCGCGCGGGCCGATCCGGCTGGCCGTGTCTTTCGATGAATTCAACCTCGATGCGGAGATGACCTACGCGGGAACCCCTCTGAGTTTTGCTTCAAGAAAACCTTCGGAGGAAGACGTCCTCAATACGGGCGAGGGATTGGAGACGCTTGCTGTGTTTTTAATCCTTCATGAAGCGGACAATGTTGACGCGCAGGAAAAAAACGGCCATTGCCGTATCCGTTTGCACTTCAATCACTAAGCCCTTTTCCGCTTCTTCCGTTTCCGCGAGGTTGTCGCTTGCCGCCGTCTGCCTGTGACTAAGCGGGGGGGATCGGTTTCATGCCCGTGCAGCTTTTCGAAGATGCTCCAGGAGCGCCTCGACAATCTGCGGCCACGCGCCGCCGTGCGGCAAATCGTGCCCCATTCCCTCGATCAAGATGAGTTTTGCCCCCGGAATCGCCTTGGCGGTTTCTTTGCCGCCTTCGACCGGTACCAGCGGATCCGCCGTGCCGTGAATGACCAATGCGGGAATCCGGATGGCGGCCAGTTTTTCCTTTCGGTTTTCCTGGGCCAGAATGGCGATCAACTGACGGGTTTCCCCCTGAGGATAGAAGGACCGGTCGAACGCAGCGCCCATCATGGCGCGCGTCCAGTCTTCATCGAACGGATAGCCGCCTCCGGCGAGGGTTTTAAAGACGCCGAGCATATGTTCAATGTAGGCGGATCGTTCTGCAGGCGGCGGGGCCATCAGGGCCGCAAGAATGTCCGGTTTGGGTTGAGGCAAAGCGGGATTGCCGGTGGTCGAGTATATCGAGGTCAGGCTCAAGACGCGCTGGGGGTGCAGAAGCGCCAACGTCTGCGCAATCATGCCCCCCATCGACATGCCGCAGACATGTGCGGCCTTGATGGAGAGCGCATCAAGCAGGCCGGCAGCGTCGTCGGCCATGTCTTCCATTGTGTAGGCGACGGCGCTTTTATCCCCGTGCAGAATTTTCTCCAGCGCTTTGGCCACATCCGGCTCGCCGGCCTGATCGAATTTGGCGGACAGACCGACATCGCGATTGTCGTAACGGATGACGTGGTATCCTCGTGAAGCCAAGTCGCGGCACAGCGGTTCATCCCAGAAAATCAATTGTCCGCCCAGTCCGATGATGAGCAGCAAGGGTTGGTCCTTCGGGTTTCCGAAGGTTTCGTATTCGATGGCAATTCCGTTGGCGATCGTTTGCGGCATGAAAAGGTCTCCTTGTCTATGAAATGGCAGGCGCGCTCCTGCGCCCCGAAAGCTCTACAAAACAGGCGTTATCTTGTCAAGCGTTTAGGGTTGATGCCCGCCGCCGGATGGTCCGGACCGGGCGGCCGAAAGCGGGGCTTTTCAGACAAGCAGTTGCTGGAGTTGTTCCGACAGTCTTCTGATTTCATCAGCGTCCAGATCGATCGGCAATGCGCCGCCGCCGGGATGAGCGAATCTGAGTGTCGCGCCGGTTTGCGTCTTTTGGATTTGCCACTTGACGGTTGAAGGAAGCTTCGACGCGTCGGACAGCCAGTCATCGGGACGAAACTCGGCGATTTGAATCAGCACGCCGAACGCGTGGCGGGGATGTATGAAGATTTCCTTCCAGATGCCGTGTCCGTAATCCTGGTATCCGAAATACGGGACACCCTCTTTCTTTAGATGGTCCATAGCTTTTTCAAGATCGGGCGTCTGAAGGGTGATATGGTGAACACCGGCTTTTCGGGTCGAGAGAAATCCGTCCAGAAAGCTTCCGGGCGCTGCGGGGGAGATGATCTCCAGCCGAGACAGATCGCCGAGAGAAAACAGTCGCCAGAAATATTTCAAAGAAGGATCTTCCCCGCTGGTCGCGTCGGCCGCGCCCAGGACGTTGCGGAAAAAATGTTCCGCTTTCTGCCGCTCTAAAACAGCGATGGAGACATGGTCGATGCGTGAAATCATGAGCTCTTCTCCTGAGGGTGAACGATTTATGGATATCCGCCCGATAGTTCGTCATCCATGATCTGTCTTAAACACCATCCCCCTCGTTTTGTCAAAGAACGGATCGTCCCGCGGCCGATATTCCCCTTGCACGTCCGGTGCAAAAGAATTGTTTGACATCTCTTTTGCGCACACTATAATGGTCGCCAAACGACATGTTCTCCATAAGCAGGATTCTCGATCGGACCTGATTTTCCGCGGCAACCCCTTTCTTGCTGTCTTGAACCGCCAACGCAGGATGGAACCATGAAGACAAGGCCCACCGAAGAAGACGATCTGGTTGTCGAAGTTCGCGAACTCCGCCGCAAGCTCAAAGAGCTTAAAAAAACCGAAATCAAGCAAAAACGCATGGACGCCGCGCTGAAAGAAAGCGAGCGGCGTCTGCAGAGCATCTTCGGCGGATCCCCCATTCCCGCGTTTGTCATCGGGCGAGATCACCGCATTTTGTTTTGGAACAAGGCCCTAGAAGAGCTCTCGCGCATCAAGGCGGAAGAGGTCATCGGGACCACGCAGCAGTGGCGGGCGTTTTATGCGACCAAGCGTCCCTGTATGGCGGATCTGCTGGTCGATTCGGCGATCGATCATATTTCGAAGTGGTATACCGGAAAGTATATCCAATCCCAGCTTTTGGATGAAGCCTACGAGGCGACGGACTTTTTCCCCGAGCTCGGTCCGGGCGGCAAGTGGCTGCGCTTCACGGCCGCCATCATCCGAAACGCACAGGGCGAGCTTGTCGGAGCGGTGGAAACGCTCGAAGACATCACGAAGCGAAAAACCGCTGAAGCCGAGCTTCTGGCCGCGCACGAGGAGCTCGAGCGGCGCGTGGAGAAGCGCACCGCCGAACTGGCCCGCGCCAACGAAGCCCTGCTGACGGAGTTGATGGAACGGCATGAAACGCAAAAGGCCCTCAAACAGACCACCGACCATTTGTCGCTTCTTTTGGAATCGTTGCCGATCATCTCCTATACGCGGCGCGTGTCCGGCGATTACGGTATTACGTTTGTCAGCAACGGCATTGAGGAGATCACCGGCTATTCGCCGTCTTGTTTCGTCGAGGATGAGCGCTTCTGGATCGAACATATTCATCCCGACGATCAGGCGAGGGTGACGGCCGACCTGGACGCCGAGCGGTCGGCGGGCATGCACCGGATCAGTTACCGCTTTCGCGTGATGGACGATTCCTACCGCTGGTTTTCCGATTACCGCCGCGTGGTCCAGATGCCGGGACTGGCCACCAGTTATATTGTCGGCGCCTGGCAGGACGTGACCGAAGACAAACGCATCCGCCAGGAAGGGGAACTGCGCCTTCAGCAGATGATCCAGGCGCATAAACTGACGGCGCTGGGGGAGGTCGTCGCGGGCGTGGCCCACGAGATCAACAACCCCGTCAGTTTTATCGCCTACAATGTTCCGGTGCTTGAGGAAATCTGGAATGCCGTTGATGATATTCTTTCGCGTGAAAACATAAGGCACCCCGACTGGGCAAAGCGAGGGCTGTCCTACGATGATGTGCGGCGCAACATGCACGAGATCATTGAGGCCTTTAAGATCGGCGCCAATCGGATCAGCCGCGTCGTCACCAGCTTGAAAGAATTTTCGCGTTCGGATGAAGCCTCGCAGAAAAAACCCGTCAATCTGCAGGAGGTCATTCAGGGCGCGCTGACCATTGTCGGCGCGCAGGTGCGCCGGACCGTTTCCAGCATCGTTTTGGACATGGATGTCCAGCTTCCGATGGTTTTCGGCCATTTCCAGAAACTCGAGCAGGTCATGGCCAATCTGCTGATCAATGCGCATCAGGCAATTCCGTCGGGACGCAAAGGCACGATCCGCATCGCGGCCCGCCATTTGGAATCGCTTCGAGCCGTTTTGGTGGATGTCGAAGACGACGGCAAAGGCATTGAGCGCGATGTGATGGAACATATTTTTGATCCGTTTTTCACCACCCGCCGGGATCGCGACGGCACCGGACTGGGGCTGTCGATTTCCTACGGGCTGGTCAAAGAGCATGCGGGGCTCATCGGTGTTTTATCGAGGCCGGGGCGGGGCAGCCGTTTTTCCGTCTATCTGCCGATCGACGGAGAAACGGCCATTGAACTGGTTCCTGCGACCCTGTGTGTCGATTCCAATGTGAAATATCTCAAAGAGATCAAGGCCAACTTCGTGGACGCCGTAATCTGGAGATCCGAACCGGAAGACCGGATTGAAGATATATTGAATTTTCTATCGGGTCATCCGGAGGTGGATATGGTGGTGTCGGAAATCCGTCTGCGAAGTTTTGACGGTTGGCGGCTGCTGGAACGGATTCGCGCCGCTCATCCTTTAATTCCGGTCATTTTATACAGCGCCGACAAAAAGGCGCTCAAAAAACCCGCGGGCGTGACCGCAACCCCGGATTTCATCTTGCATCGGCCGTTCCCGATCGATCAACTGCAAAACATCATCCACGAATTGGGGAGACAACAGCTATGAAGATTCTGATTGTCGATGACGAAGATGTGTCTTTGACATCCGTCCGACGGATTTTGAAATGGCGGGGCATCCGGGAGGTCGAATTGTGCGACAGCGGACGCGATGCGATATCTCTCATCCGCAGAGGCGACTTCGATATCGTGCTTCTGGATCTGTTGATGCCGGAGGTGGACGGCATGCAGGTTCTGGAATCCACCAAACCCTTTTGCCCGGCGACGGAATTCATTATTCTCACCGCGGTGGACGACATTCCCACCACCGTGCGCGCGATGCGCCAGGGCGCATATGACTATCTGGTCAAACCGGTGGACAATGACCTGCTTTTGTTGTCCATCGAGCGTGCTTACGAACGCAAGGGCCTTCTGGCCGGCCTGTCGGTCAATGCCGGCTGCGAGTCGGCAGGCATTCCACCCGCGTTTTCAGACATCGTGACCCAAGACAAGCAGATGACGGCGCTTTTGTCCTACGCGCAAGTCATGGCCAGAAGCGGGAACCCGGTGCTGATCACCGGCGAGTCCGGTACCGGCAAAGAACTGATGGCCCGAGGCATTCACAAGGCAGGCCCCGCTCCCGACGGCCCGTTTGTACCGGTCAACGTTTCGGCCATTCCGGCAACGATGTTCGAAAGCCAGTTTTTCGGACATGCCAAAGGCGCCTTCACCGGCGCGGAGAGCAGCCATACGGGGTTCTTCGAACAAGCCGACGGCGGGACGCTGTTTCTCGATGAAATCGGCGAACTGCCGATGGCGCTGCAATCCAAGCTGCTTCGCGTTTTGGAGGATAAAACGTTTACGCCGCTGGGGGCCGAGCGTCCGGTCCATGTGGATGTGCGGCTCGTCTCTGCGACGAACACCGATCTGGACGCGGCCTGCCGCGAGGGGAAATTCCGCATCGATTTGCTCTACCGGATCAAATCCGCTTTTGTCTGCCTGCCGCCGCTTCGGGAAAGACGAGGCGACATTTCCCTGCTGGCCTCGCACTTTCTCAACGCCGCCTGCGACCGCCACGGCAAAGCCGGCGCAGGGTTCAGCCCGGACGCCGTGCAGGCGCTTGCGCAGAAGGATTATCCCGGCAACATTCGCGAGCTTGCGCAGATCGTGGAAAACGCGCTTTTGCTGGCCGACGGACCGGTTATCACGCCCGCGCATCTGGGAGCGAATGACCTCCTGACGGCGCCGGCGTCCGCGTCCAGCCGCACATTGTGCACGCTCAAGGAGAACGATGCGGCGCACGTCCGGTATGTGCTTGACGCTGTGGGCGGCCACCGCGCCGAGGCGGCGAGAATCCTCGGCATCACGCTGCGTCAACTTCAAAGAAAACTGGCTGAAATGAAATAAGAGCTGTTTTGCTTTGCTCTGTGCGCGTGCGGACGGGCGGTTTTTCCCCGGCGACGATCATCGGGTTTTGTGTTGACAGGAGCCTTCATTTATTTATACCGTGCGGTGGAAGATGTTGATCCGTCTCATGCGGATCCGACCGATATTTAGGTAAACCATGGCGACCAACCGGCTTGTCAGTCAGTTAAAAAAAACCGAAGGCGATATTTTCCAGCAGTGGTGCCGCGTTTTGTCGGAAGCGGGGTATGATCCGCTGCAAAGTCCCGTCCACAAAGTGTTTCAGGATCTGTTCGAAGAGATTCTGGCCGCGCTGGCGCCCGCCGACCGGCGGACGCCCGATCCGGCGGCGCCGGAGGCCGTTTGCGACGAAAAACCTTTTGAAGACGAGGCGGTCCGCAGGATCTTCTTTCTCAAAACGCTGACGGCCTGTCTTGAAGGGAAGATTGCAGCTCTCGGGCGGCAAAAGGATAGTGACCTCCTGCGGAGGTTGAGACGAATATCCGACGCCATGGAGTTGGCGCTTTTGTCCGGGGCGGGGAGATCCGTCCCGGCGAATCCGGGCGGAACGAAGAGTGTTTTGGATCCGGCGACGCTTGAAAAAATTCTGGTTGAAATATTCATGTCCGTGGGAGAAGGCGTTCTGATTGTCGATGAAGATTTCGAGATCGTCAAAGCCAATCAGCACGCCTGTGAGATTTACGGTATGCAGCAACAAAATCTCATCGGCATGGATATCCGATTGCTGACGGACGAGGCGGGCGGTTTGCTGCTGACGAAGTATTTCGAGGAGCTGATCGAAGGGCAGAGAAAAAGCGCCGAAATGACGGGCCTTTATGTGGACGGCAAAGCCTTCCCGATGACAGTGACAGTGACGAAAAGCGGCTACAACGGCAGGCGCTACTGGCCGCTGATTGTTCGGGACGACACGCAGCGAAAAACGATGGAAACGCAGCTGAGGCAGGAAAAAAGGCAGATTGAAGAAATGAATCTGACGCTCAAGACCGTGATGAAGAGCATCGAACAGGACAGGAAGGACTTCGAAAGCCGTCTGGCCTCGCGGATTCGGACCGCGCTACTGCCGGGACTGAAGAAAATCGAGATGACGACGGAGGCGGCCATCCGGAAAAGCTATCTGGCTATGCTTGAAGAGCAGTTGATTTCGCTGACGGCCGGATTTGAGCGAAAGCTTGATGCGAGTCTGCTGAAGCTTACCCGAACCGAGATTGAAGTCTGCCGAATGATTCAGGCCGGTTGTTCGACCAAAGAGATCTGCGAGACGATGAAGCTTTCCTTCGATACCGTTCAGACCCATCGACGGAACATCCGTCGCAAGCTGAGTCTCAACGGGCAAAAGATGAACCTGCATGCTTTTTTAATGAATCGTGTTTTGTAGGCGCCGCTCGAACGGGCGGCGCCGGTGACCCTCAATGGAAAGAAGCGAAATGATGTGGAATGAAGAATATGATGTGGTTGTCGTCGGATCGGGCTTTGCCGGACTGGCGGCGGCCATCGAGGCGCGCAAGTTGTGCTGTTCGGTCATCGTGCTGGAGAAAATGGCCGTGCCGGGCGGGAACTCCACCATCAGCGGCGGTCTTGTCGCCGCCGCCGGATCGCCCCTTCAGGCGGAAGAGAATATCGACGATTCTCCGGAGCTGATGCTGGCGGACATGCTGTCCGCCGGGCAGAATTACAATCATCGGGAACTGGCCCGGATTGTCGCCGAGCGGTCGACGGAAACCCTGCTTTGGACCATCAATGATCTGGGCGTCAAGTATAAGCCGAAGCTCAGCCACTTGGGCGGGCATTCCGTGGCCAGAACCTATAACACAGCCAACACGTCCGGAGCGGGTATCATCCGGCCGATGCTTGTCCGCTGCCGGGAAATGGACATTCCCATCCGTCTGAAGGCTTTTTTGCACGGGCTTTTGACGGATGACCAAGGCGATCTGGAGGGTGTGGAAATCCGGGAGGATTATATCTTTCCCAACCGTGAAAGCGGGGTGCTCCGGCGTATCCGGGCCAGAAAAGCGGTCGTTTTGGCCACCGGCGGATTCAGCCAGGACAAGGAATTCCGGGCAATCCAGAACCCGGTGCTGACCGAGCAGATCGAATGCACCAACCATCGGGGCGCCACCGCCGAAAGTCTGATTCTGGCGCTCCGGGCCGGTGCGACGCCTGTTCAGCTCTCCATGATCCAACTGGGGCCCTGGGCGTCGCGAGACGAAGAAGGGTTCGGGGTGGGGTCGATGTTTTCCATGTTGGCGGGATTTCCTTACGGCATCCTGATCGATCTGCGAACGGGAGACCGTTTCGTCAACGAGCAGGCGGATCGCAAGCTGCTGGTGGATGCTATGCTCAGTTCCGGCCGCGAATCCATCGCCATCGTGGACGAAGTGGGCGTTCGTCATGCCTCCACACTGGAGCAGTGTCTCAAGCGAGGGGTGGTCAGAAGATTCAGTTCTATTGAAGAGCTGGCGATGGCCAACCAGGTTCCCCTGCTTCCCTTGAAGGCGACGGTGGATGCCTACAACGCTCTGATTGAAAAAGGACGCGACGACCGTTTCGGCAAGCCCATGCCGAAAGATCTCCAGCCCATGACCCATCCGCCTTATTATTCCATTCGACTGATATCCAAGGTCCATCACTGTATGGGCGGCGTCCGGATCAACACCCGGGCGCAGGTGATTCGCATAGACACGAATCAACCCATCGGCCGCTTCTATGCGGCAGGAGAGATCACCGGCGGCATTCATGGCGCGAGCCGCCTGGGCAGCAACGCCATTCCCGAATGTCTTGTGTTCGGCCGGATCGCCGGAAACAACGCGGCCCTGGAGCCGACGCGCTCCTGATCAGACCACCGGGGTGGCCCGCGCTTTTTGTTCATCCGTGCATTTTTTCAGGCCCTCCCTGATGACAAAAGCCAGACCCAAAAAGCCTTTTCAATTGAAAAATACACCTTATCAGGTATGTATTTATACCTGATTATTACCTGTTTATTACTTCTGTTGCCCATCTTTATAGAATGCTAGAAAATAACCGCAAACATTGTGGACGGATATCGGGTATCCAGGTAAGAATCTCCGGCCATTGCTCCTAATCGTCTTTTCCGGCAGTCGGAGCCTTTGGACATCCGGTGTGTGCCCACCTTGAAATACCGTGGGCGGACCCTTCGTCGGGTTCGGCTGAAACCATTCAAACGCTTTTGGAGGCACACTATGGAAACAAAAGAGAAAGATGTTGTAAAAACAAAGGATCGCGACGGCGAAAAAGGAATGGACCGGCGTTCGTTTTTAAAAGGAGCGGCCGCCTTGGGCGCCCTGACCGCCGGCGGCATGGCTCTGAACATGGCGGCTCCGGGCACGGCGGAAGCCGCTGAGCGTCCCCTGCCTAAAAAATGGGATGAAAGCGTTGATATTGTCGTCGTGGGGTCGGGATTTGCGGGCTGTTCAGCGGCCGCGCAGGCCACAACCGACGGCGCAAAAGTAGTGGTCCTGGAAAAGATGCCCACCTATGGCGGAAACTCCATCATCAACGGAGGCGTCTATGCCTCCTGGGACGACAAATTCCATTATCGTGAGAAACTCAATCTGGGCAATGACAGCATCACGCTTCATGTTGAGGATACCCTTAAGGGGGGCGACTTCTTCAGTATCCCAGCCCTGGTTAAGGTGATGGCCGAGGGAGCGACCGATGCGCTCAACTGGATGATCGACGAGGGCGGCGCGGTGATCCGTCCAACCGTTGTGCGCGCCGGCGGTCATTCCGCCTACCGGACGCACGCGGCGGGAATCGGCAAGGTCTATGTCGATGCGCTCAAAAGAATTGCCGAAAAGCATGGCGCCCAGTTCCGCCTCGGCGCAGAAGTGAAGTGGATCTGGCGAGCCGATGCCGATCCCAAAAGCCCGGTTCTGGGCGTGGAAGTGAAGCAGGGCCGGAGAGTAAAAAATATCAAAATCAATAAAGGCCTGATTTTGGCATCGGGCGGTTTCAGCCGGGACATCAAGATGCGCGGCGACCACTATCCTTATCTGTCCGGCGACAACTGGAACTGCACCAATCACAAAGGGGCCACCGGAGAAATGATTCGATATGCCCAAGCGGTCGGCGCCGACACCCTGCAGATGAACTTCATTCAACTGTATCCCTATGCGGCCCCGGATACGGGTATTCTGGACAGCCCTGCGCTTTACCCGTTTAACGGGCCGGGAAACGGCATCATTTACGTCACCAAACAGGGCAAGCGATTTATCAGCGAATTGGCTCGGCGAGACCACGTCAGCTTCGCACAGATCGGACTCGGGCCCCAGGGGAAACCCACTTACACGATTTTTTCCGACGAAATGATCGAAAAGCTCGGCGGCACTCGTGAAGAGGTTGCCGCAGGATTGAAAAACGGCCGTCTGACTGTTGCGGATACCGTCGCCGAACTGGCCAAGAAAGTGGGGATTCCCGCCGACGCCCTGGTCGACACGATAGACAAACACAACCGCTATCTGGCCGAAGGCAAAGATCCGGAATTCAACAAACCCATCACCAAGGCGATGATTCCGATGACCAAAGGTCCGTTCTATGCGGTGGCCCAATGGCCGGCGGTTCACCATACCATGGGCGGATTGCGCATCAACGACAAGGCGCAGGTGATCGACGTGTTCGGCGAGGTGATTCCGAAGCTCTATGCGGCGGGCGAAGTCACCGGCGGCGTGCACGGGTCCAACCGGTTGGGCAGCAACGCCATCCCCGATTGCGTGGTCTTCGGACGCGTGGCGGGAAAAACGGCGATTAAAGGCTGAGAAAACAGTCGCCTGCCGCGGCGTCCTACCGAGGCAGGCGACTGATGTTGGAAGGACAAAACCATGAAGCGAACACGACTGTACTTTCCCTGGGTGCTGGCATTCTTCTTACTGATCTGGCTCGTCAGCTGGGGCGTTCCCTCAAGAGACGTTTTGGCCGCGCCAAAAAGCGCCGCAAAAGAAAAATCCCAACCGGCCGGTTGCAGGGCCTGTCACAGTGATCCGGCGTCGATCGTTCCGAAAGCGCATCCTCCCGTGAAAGAAGCGGATATCGCCGCCTGCGTGAACTGCCATCAGCCGGACCGGTCTGGGGCCGAGGTGGCCAATCCGTTTTCAACCCGAATTCACAAGGCGCATGCCGCTTTGGGCAAAGCTGTGGCCTGCTCCCAGTGCCACGACTGGGTCGCCGGTGAACGGTTCGGTCTGCGAGGTTTTGCGGCGCCTCTAGGAAATCCGGATGAAGAAACGATGGAGGTCATTCAGGAGATTATGGCGTCATGGGGAGCTGGCGCCTTTATGGACGCACTCCACGCCAAAGCCGACATAAGCTGCAAAAGCTGCCACGCTAAGAGTGTTCCCGAGCTGGACGACACGCTGGACAATGCCCGTTGCCTGGCCTGCCACGGGCCGATGGAGAAACTGGCGGCCCGCTCGGCCCCCAAAGATATTCCGCAGCGCAATCCGCATCAGTCGCATCTGGGAGACATCCACTGTACGGTTTGCCATAAAGCGCATGCCCCGTCAGCGACGTATTGCCTGGATTGTCATTCTACTTTTCAAATGAAGATTCCGGGCTCCGGTCGCTAAACACAACGTATCCCTTCCCCCTGCGGCATACTGCTGCGTGAGGTTTAAACGGACAAAGAGACGCGCCAACTCTTTGTCCGTTTTTTTTTTCAGACCCAAAGCCGGACGTCATCTTGCAGCCGCCGCCCAGGATCCGTTTGCTGCCGTCTTTTTGCCGTTTCATCTCTGTATCGGCCCTTTCATCGCAATCGAGTTTACGGGAAATATCCTTCATGAGAATATGCCGTCGAACGAAAAAGACGGGGGGCGGCCTATGCGGATGGAGGGGTTTATTCTGGGATTGAGCAGCGGCGTTTTGTGCGCGGCCGCGTGCGCGCCGGTTCTGATTCCTTATCTGCTGGGTGAAGGCAGAGGGATCGCGCTAAACGCGTGGCTCACGCTTCAGTTTCTGGCAGGCAGGCTATTCGGGTATCTGGTCTTTGGCCTGCTTGCCTGTGCGGCAAGCCTTTCGCTTTCGACTCGAGGCGCCCATGGCGATTGGATTATAGGCGGGGCGTATGTTTTTTTCTCGGCGCTTTTGATCTCTTACGGTTTCTTCCGGCAGGAAGCCTCGCGCCGCAAGTCCTGCTTTGTAAATCGTTGTCAAAAATGGATTCCCGTAGCGCGGCCCGCGCTATTGCCGTGTTTGGCCGGGCTCATCACGGGATTGAGTTTCTGCCCGCCTCTGATGCTGGCCTTTGCCGGCGCCGCCGCGCGAAGCGGCCTTGGAGAAAGTCTGCTTTACTTTCTGTCGTTTTTCGCCGGAACGTCGGTGTTATTTGTTTTTGCGCCTTTTGCCGGAGCGTTGAAGCGCTTTCCTGTCGCCAGGACGGTGGGTAAACTGGCCGCGGGCGTGATGGGCGTCTATTATTTTTACTCAGGCTCCATGATGATCCTGGGAGGGTTGCTCAGATGACAAAAGAAAAGGTGGTTTTGGCAACGCCGGCGCCCGGCACCGGCCTTCCGGCGGCCATGCTGCTGTGTCTGCCGATGATGCTGATCACGTTAATGATGCTCTCCAGGGGCAATTTCCCCTCGGAGCCCGCCTCGATGCTGGCTTTCGGCGCAACCTATTTCTTTGTGAACGGCCTATTTTTAATGATGATCCGGACCGGAAACACGGACCGGTGGCGGGCGATTCTTTTTGTGACTTACGCGGTCTGTTTTGTGATCTCGTTTATCACGCATCTGATTGAAGCGCGCGGCAGCATGGCCCTCACGGAGTCCAACATGATTGAAGGATTGACGCCTTTTTGTCACGTGGTGATTCCCATGACGCTGATTCCCGCGGCCCTCACGAAGACGATTATCTTTCCCGGGACTCTTCTGGGAACCAAAACGGCCATTGCCAGCATGTTTGTTTTATGGATCGGATCGTCGCTGGCCCTGGGTCGGGGATTTTGCAGCTGGTTTTGTTTTTTCGGGGGGCTCGACGACGGCTTTTCCCGCCTGTTCAAAACGGCCCGGATTCGGACGATCCATCCCCGGTGGACCTATTTGCCGTTCGCCATTCTTCTGCTGGTGGTCCTCGTGTCCGCCTTGACCCTGGCGCCGTTTTACTGCCAATGGCTCTGCCCCTTCAAGACGACCACCGAGTATCCTGAAATCACCTCGCTTAAGACAGCGCTGCAGGCCATGGTCTTCATGTCCCTGTTTGTCGCCCTGGTGCTCGTTTTACCGGCTCTGACCCGGCGGCGCACCCAGTGCGGCCTTTTCTGCCCGATGGGCGCGTTTCAATCCCTGACAAACGCCATCAACGTTTTTGACGTCCGCATCGATCCGGAAAAATGCCGGAGCTGCAAAAAATGCATCTCGGTGTGTCCCTCTTTTTCCATGAGCGAAGACACCCTTGCCAAAGGCAAGAGCGCGCTTACATGCATGAAGTGCGGGCGATGCCTGGATGCCTGCCCCGAAGGCGCCATCTTTTATCATCTCAAGGGGACGCCGCTGAATCCGAAGCGCGCTGAAGTGGGCCGGCGCCTGTTTCTCTATCCGGCCTATCTTTTTCTGGCCACGATGGCCGGCGCCCCGATTCAGGATGCCATCGTCAAAATCATCCGGCTTTTTACAACGGGCCGTCTGATTTGAAAGGGGCCATGTTTATGAATCGGTTGAAATCCATGATCGGTTACACCTGGGCGATCCTCGCCGTCCTCATTGCGCCTGCCACCTTTTTGGGCCATGGCGCTTTGAGCCGGACGCTGGCCGATGTCACCGGTGTGACGGTGCATCCGCGCTATTCAGGTGGAGAAGTCGTTTCGCGCATCGACCATGGGCCTTATTCGACATCGATACACCGGCCGGTTTTCGACGCGCTCGTCGGCAAGAGCAAAGAGGGGTTTGTGCAGATGACCTGGGCCCCGGCGTCGGCGCTTCCAGAATGGATTGAAGAACCCATCGATTACAACCGTGACGGCCGGGTGGATTTTACCGTCGCCTTGAACACCGGGTCGGGGGAGGTATGGCTTGTTAAAAGCCATCCGACCGTGGTCGCACCGGTCAAGTCCTACCGGCTCAGCGACGGCTGGGCCGTCCGGGTGCGCCTCATCCGGCGGCCATGATGTATTTTGCTCAACGAAACCAAGATTGGAGGAAATCGTGATGAAAAATCCATGTAGAACCAGATGGACGGGCAACGGCTTGATCTTTGCGGGCGCCATTGTTTTTATGGTCGGCTTAACGATTGTGTTATTCAAAGAGTTTCAGATTCCGCGCACCTGGATTCCGGTGGCGGTGGGGCTGGCGCTTATGGCGGCGGGTTTTGCCGCAAGGTGGCTCAAGGGGCTTTGGAACCATCGGGAATCCTGATTCAAAGCCCTTGCGCCCGGGACGTTAAGTGTGTCACAATCCGCGCCGCCGAACACGGCGCGGGGACTCCCTTATGCGGGGAAAGAAAGGATCTGTTGAATGAGAAAAAATGTCATGATGGTTATGGTTGGTGTCCTGTTCCTTGCGGCCTCCGTCGTGTTCTCGCAGTCGGCCTCCAGCGCCGGCGAGAAAAAAGGCAAGGTTTGGGTGAAGGTCAGCGGGTTTCAAAACGAAACAGGAGCGGCCAAAATCGGCCTTTGCGATTCGAGCGCATGTTTTCAGAACTCGGAAGAAAAGGCGATCTTCAACACAACAGTGAATATTGCCGGCGGAAGGGCCGAGCACATCTTTACGGGTGTGCCGTATGGGACTTACGCGGTGACGGTCTATCATGATGAGAATGCCAACGGCAAACTGGATAAAGGAACCTTCGGCAAGCCGCTGGAGCGCTACGGGTTTTCCAACAACGCCCGGGGGGTGTTGAGCCGTCCTGCCTATGAAAAAGCGGCCTTTGAGCTTGACCGGCACGAAATCACGATCAGCGTGACGGTGAAGTAGAAGGGATGCGCGGGTAAAGGCCATGAATGATTCTTCCGGCAGCAGCGTGGATCTGAATTATCAATTCACTTTTAAAAAAGTGATGCGGGACCTACTCATTGTATGTGTTCTGGGGATCTTGATTGCCTTGCTTTTGAGGCTGGCTGATGAAGGCAGGGATTTCCTGTCCTATCTGATCATGTCCCAGGCCTTCGGACTGGCCACCTGTCTGATGATGATATTTTCGCTGTGGCTTTTCAAGCCGCGCCAATGGATGTCCCTTTTTGCCGTCATTTTGGCCGCTGTAGGCTGCGGTGTGCTGATTGGCATGCAGACCGGAAGATGGATTCTGGAATCCCTCCATCTGTCGGGGCCCGCCTGGCCGGCAAAGGAGATAGTCCGGACCGTTTTGCTGGCCCTGTTTTTATGCGCCGCGGGCACTTATTTTTTTATCACCCGGAAACGTCTGAGGCTCCGGGGGGAGAGTCTTGAAAAGGAAAGGATCAGGCGGGCGGAAGTGGAGAAAGAGGCCCTGGAGGCCAAATTCCGCATCCTGCAGGCGCAAATCGAGCCGCACTTTCTTTTTAACACGCTATCCAACGTTGTGAGTCTCATTGATACCGATCCGGCGCGGGGCAAGGCCATGCTGCTGGATTTGACCCGGTATCTGCGCACATCACTTGCCCGGACGATGCCGGATAAAACGACGCTGAATCAGGAAATGCAGATGATCAGCGCCTACCTCAATATCCAGAAAATACGAATGGGAGAGCGTCTGAGTTTCAGTTTTGATATCCCTGAAGACACAGGGCAGCTGCCTCTGCCGCCGATGCTTTTGCAACCGCTGGTGGAAAATGCCGTCAAGCACGGACTGGAGCCCAAAATCGACGGGGGGAAAATCGATATTCGCGCTTCCCGCGATCGGGGCATGCTGAAGATTGACGTAACCGACACCGGCCTGGGGTTGTCGTCTTTCAACCCGGGAGGCGTCGGACTGAGAAACGTGCGGGAGCGCATCGAACTGCTTTACGGCGACCAGGGGAGGTTTACGCTTTTGGAGAACGCCCCAACCGGCATTCAAGCGACCATCGAGGTGCCCATCCATGATTAAAGCCATCGTGGCGGATGATGAAAAAGAACTGCGCAGCTATCTCAAGACGCTGCTGGCGGAGGTCTGGCCGGAGCTCGAGATCGCGGGGGAGGCGGCCAATGGTTCCGAGGCTCTGGAGATGGTCGATACGCACGCTGCGCAAATTGCGTTTCTGGATATAAAAATGCCGGGGCTTTCCGGACTGGAGGTCGCCGGAAAAATCGCTAAGGCCTGTCATGTTGTTTTTGTCACCGCCTACGACGACTACGCGGTAGAGGCGTTCGAACGCGAAGCGGTCGATTATCTGGTCAAACCCGTGACGAAAAAAAGGCTTTTGCAGACGGTCGGGCGGCTAAAGAATCGCTTGCAGGCCTCCCTCGCGCCGCCCCCTGGAACGTCGGAGATTCTTGCCGAGATTCTTGCCCGTCTCGAAGGAAAACCGGATGCCGCGGGCCGCCTGCAATGGATCAGAACCCAGCACAAAGACAGTGTGCGACTGATTTCCGTGGACGATGTCGACTATTTTCATGCTGACGAAAAATACACGCTCGTGGCCACACCGGCGGGCGAATCGCTCATTAAAAAAAGCATCAAAGAACTCGCCTGCGAGCTTGACCCGCAAAAATTCTGGCAGATCCACCGCGCCACGATCGTCAACGTCTCGCGCATTGAAAACATCGTTCGCTCGCTGACCGGGCGGGGCATCCTGAAACTCAAAAACAGAAAGGAAACGCTTCCGGTCAGCCGTCAGTATCTTCACCTTTTCAAACAGATGTAAGCCTTTATCCGGCCTGTGACATTTTCGTCGTCTGAAGGCGACGCAAGTGTCGCAGTATGCGTAATCCCCGTTCTCTCGAAGTTTCCCGGGTTCGGTGAGTTCGTTTTGCCTGCTTGCAGGCGACGGAAACGTCATATGAGTCATTACCGCAAACTTTGCTGACAAAGCCGTAATGCGAATCATATCAAGGACGAACAGGTGTCTTGCCGTGGATGGCATGCCGATTGCTCTATCGTTCATCGAAAAGAACGCATGTTGATGTAACGACCCGGTTCGGAGAGGGTTTCAGGCAACCGACGCAAGGTTGGTCAGGTTTCAGCCGGAGGAAGGATCTGGGGAATGCTTCCATCATTGAAATTACTCGATCTGATGGCGAACAAGTCCGAAGCGATGGCCGCGCTGTGGGCCAAAGACGTCGTAAAAAATCCGAAAACACCTTTCTACCATCGCTACACCGAAGACCAGATCATCGAACAGGCCGCCGACTTTTATCGAAAACTAAGCGGTGTGTATACTTTGAAAGATCCCTACCCGGACATTTACGCCTTCATGTCTCGATTTGCGCAGAAACGTTTCGAGGAAGGCGTGCCGCTGCATGAGGCGCTTTACGCCGTCATTCTGATGCGCCGCCACATCTGGCTGTACGCGGAGTTTCAGGCCATTTTCATCACGATTACCGAGCAGCGTCAGGCGCTGGATTCCCAGACACGGACGATTCTGATTTTCGACTACATCGCCTATGCGCTGGCGATCACCTATGAGGCATTATTGGGAGCCCCTCCCACGAAAAAATAAAACGAGGTGAATGACCGTGACGGAACAAACAAATCAAGGCAGAGTATTATCGGTCCGCAGCAGCGTGGTCGACGTTCGGTTCCCGTCGGCGCCGCCCATCCGAAACGTGCTGACGGCGGGTGACCAAGGCGAAGTCATCATCGAGGTCTTCACGCAGCTCGATCAGAACACGATCCGGGGCGTTGCGCTGACCCCCACACAGGGACTGGCGCGCGGCGCGATCGTCACTGACACGGGAAAACCCTTTGAAGTGCCGGTCGGTCGCGAGCTTCTGGGACGGGTGTTCAATGTTTTCGGCAACACGATCGACAAAAAAGGCGATGTGGCGGGCTCGGAGAGACGCTCGATCCATCGCGAGCCGATTCCCCTTCGCGATCAGTCCACGGTGTCGGAAATATTCGAAACCGGCATCAAGGCCATTGATGTCCTGGCGCCCCTGGAGCGGGGCGGGAAGGCGGGGCTCTTCGGAGGGGCCGGCGTCGGGAAAACCGTGCTGATCACCGAGATGATTCACAATACCGTCAGCGCGCACGAAGGCATGAGCATCTTCTGCGGGATCGGCGAGCGCTGCCGCGAGGGCGAGGAGCTCTACCGCGAGATGGAGGAAAGCGGCGTGCTGGGCAACACCGTCATGGTGTTTGGTCAGATGAACGAGCCGCCGGGCGCGCGTTTTCGCGTGGGACATTCGGCGCTGACCATGGCCGAGTATTTCCGCGATGACGCCAAGCAGGACGTTCTTTTGATGATCGACAATGTCTTTCGTTTCATTCAGGCCGGCATGGAGGTGTCCGGTCTTTTGGGGCAGCTTCCTTCGCGCCTGGGCTATCAGCCGACGCTGGCCACGGAACTCGCCGAGCTGCAGGAGCGCATCTGCAATACCAAAACGGGCGCGATCACATCCATTCAGGCCGTCTACGTTCCGGCGGACGACTTTACCGATCCCTCGGCCGTACACACCTTCGGTCATCTGTCGGCCACCATTGCGCTGTCGCGCAAGCGGGCCTCTGAAGGGCTCTATCCGGCGATCGATCTTCTGCAGTCCGGTTCGAAAATGCTGATGCCGAATATTGCCGGAGAGCGCCACTACCGGATTGCTCAGGAAATCAAAAAAACTTTAGCGGTTTATGAAGATCTCAAAGACATCATCGCCATGCTGGGGATATCGGAGCTTTCCCGCGAAGATCAACGCACGGTCTTCCGGGCCAGGCGCCTTGAACGGTTCTTCACACAGCCGTTTTTCGTCACCGAGCAGTTCACCGGCACGGCGGGCAAGATGGTGTCGCGTGAAGAGACGCTCGACGGATGCGAACGGATTCTCAACGACGAGTTCGCCGAATATCCGGAAAGGGCTTTGTACATGATCGGATCAATCGACGAGGCGAAGATTCACCATGAGGCTTAAAATTTTGCTGCCGGCGGAAGTACTGATTGTTCAGGACGTCAGGAAAATAGTCGCGGAAGCGGAAAACGGATCGTTTTGCCTGATGCCCAATCACATCGATTTTGTGGCTACGCTCGCGCCGGGTCTGTTTACCGTTGAGCCGGCTGCAGGCGGCCAGGAACTCTATGCAATGGATGTGGGGACTCTGGTCAAAAAAGGCGCCGAGGTGTTGGTGTCGACGCGCAACGCCGTGCGAGCGCCGGATCTGGGCCAGGTCAAGCAGACGGTCGTGTCGCAGTATGAAGCGCTTGACGAAAGAGAAAAAATGGTGCGCTCCGCATCGGCGAAACTCGAAGCGAGTCTGATTCGGCGGTTTATGGAACTGAAGTAACCGCAAAGCGAAGCGTCCGCAGGAACAGGAGAAAGAAAGATGGTCGAAATCAGAAGAACGCCGCGCCGGAGAAAAATCGTTGATCACTTCACCCAAGAGGTGGCCCGCAAAGAGGCCTTGAAGATGCGGGGGCTTCGGCACAAAGACGAAACGGTTTGGTTCGGCCTCGGGATGTTCGGCATCGTCGGCTGGGCGGTGGCGATCCCGACGCTCATCGGCATCGCGCTCGGGCTCTGGATCGATCGAACCTGGCCGAGTCAGTACTCCTGGGCGCTCATGCTTCTGATCGTCGGCGTAGTGGTGGGCTGCATCAACGCGGCCTACTGGGTGAGAAAGGTTCGTCAAGGCATTATTGATGAGGATGAAGGGGATGACGAGCTGGATTCAAAATCTTGATTACGCGATGCTTGCGGCGGCCTTTGCAGCCGGTTTAGCGCTGGGGGGCTTTTATTTCACGGCGCTTTGGCAAACGGTGAAAAAACTGTCCACGGCGCGGCACCCGGCGCGTCTGATGGTGACGAGCCTGCTGGTGCGCCTGGCGGTGCTGCTGGCGGGTCTGTATATTGTGATGGCCGGTCAATGGGAAAGACTTGCCGCGGCCATGCTGGGATTTCTTATCATCCGCAAGCTTCTGACGGTTCGCCTGGGGCCGTCAAAGCAGGAACCGGCTGTGTAAGATCATTCCCGGCTGAAGTCCGGCGTTAAAGAAGTTCTCAAAGGAGTCCATGATGGAAATTGTCGCTCTCAACCAGATCAGCCCCGATCAGGTTATTCTCTGGACCTGGAAATTCATCACGCTCAATGTCACCATTCTTTACACGTGGCTGGTGATGGCGATTCTGGTGTTCATTTCGTGGCTGGCGACGCGCAATCTGTCTTCGGAAATGAATGTTTCGCGCTGGCAGCATTTTCTGGAAGTGATTATCTCGGTGGTCCGCGGGGAAATTTCGGAAATGACCAAGAAGGGCGCAGACAACTTTGTTCCGCTCATCGGGACGCTGTTTTTGTTCATCTGCACTTCGAACATCCTGGTCATTGTGCCGGGGTTCATCGCGCCGACTTCGTCGATCACCACGACGGCGGCGCTGGCCTCGTGCGTCTTTATTGCCGTTCCCTATTACGGGATCAGCCGCAACGGCGTGCTGCATTACCTGAAGGAATACTTTCAGCCCAATTTCATCTTTTTCCCCTTTCACGTCATGGGGGAGATTTCCCGGACGCTCGCGCTCACCGTTCGTCTTTTCGGCAATATCATGAGCCACGAAAAGGTCGTGGGGATTTTGCTTGCGGTCACGCCCCTTCTGTTTCCGATCATCATGCAGGCTTTGGGGCTTTTGATCGGCGTGATTCAGGCCTATATCTTCGCGATTCTCTCCATGGTGTATATCGCTTCGGCCCTGTCGGCCGATGAAGAGGGGCACGCCCATGCCCATACCAAGAAGGAAGGCTGAGCTTTAGGCCGATAAAATAAACTTTTAATCAAGGAGGCGTATTATGGACAGCATTAGTATCGTCGCTCTGGCATCAATCTTCGCCGCGGGTCTGGCAATGGGAATCGGGTCGATCGGCCCCGCGCTCGGCATGGGGCAGGCCATCGCCCAGGCGCTGGCGGCCATCGCCCAGCAACCGGATGAAAGAAACTCCCTGACCCGCACGCTCTTTGTCGGTCTGGCCATGATCGAATCGATCGCGATCTACTGCTTCGTCATCTCGATGATTCTGATTTTCGCCAATCCGTTCTGGGGGCACATCATCAAATGAGGGAGGCTCAACCATGCATATCGATTGGTTTGTTTTTGCCGCGCAGATTTTTAACTTCCTGCTTTTGATGTATCTGCTCAAGCGGTTTCTGTTCGGGCGGATTCTCAAGGCCATGGATGACCGCGAAGCCAAGATCGCCGCGCGCTTCGCCGAGGCGGATGCACTCAATGAAAAGGCCAGGGAAGCGGCCGATCTCTATGAGAAACGCAACCTCCAGGTCAACGAAAAGATCGAGCAGATGCTCAATGAGGCCACGCTCGCGGCTGAAAACCGGCGGAAAGAACTGATGGAACAGGTTCGAACAGACGTCGAACATGTCAAGGCGCGCTGGCAGGACATGCTCAAACGCGAGCAGGAAGCCTTTTTCTTCGACCTTCGCCGACGGGCGGCCGGATCATTGTATGCCACGGCCCGCAAGGCGCTATCGGATCTGGCCGACGCCGACCTGGAGTCGAGAATCATCGATGAATTCGTCAAACGGCTGGGATCGCTCGAGGAAGAGAAGCTGGCGCAGATTCGCAAGGCGGTGGCCGCGGGGGGCGGGAGGATCGCCGTGCAGAGCGCCTTCGAAATTTCGGCCGCCCAGCGGACGCAAATCGAAAAAGCGGTGAGCGAACAGATTGTCCGGGATGCGACGATGCGTTATCTGGTGGAACCGGATGTGGTTTCCGGGGTGGAGCTGCGCGTCAACGGGCATAAGATCGCCTGGAGTCTGAACGAATACCTCGAGACGCTGGTGGAGAATCTGACAGAAACGCTCCAGCGCGAAGCGCACGCGGCGTAAAAAAATCGGAACTCGGACACAGGGAATGGGGATGTCAGGAGGAAGCACATGAATGAACAGGCCAAAAAGACGGAAAGCAAAGAGCTCAGCGACTTTCTGGACGATACATTTGACACGATGGAAAAAGTCCTCGATGAGCAAAGCGCCGAACTTCGTCAGTACGAAGTCGGCACCGTGCAGTTCGTCGGACGCGATATCGCGCGGGTCAGCGGATTGCCGAATATCCGCGCCGAAGAGCTGGTGAGGTTTTCCGGGAATTATATGGGGCTGGTTTTCAATATCGACCCCAAGGAGATCGGCGTGGTTTTGCTCGATCCCAGTGAGAATATTCAAGTCGGCTCCGAGGTGCACCGGACCAAGCGGGTTTTGGACGTGCCCGTGGGAGAAGGCCTTCTGGGACGCGTGGTGGACCCGATCGGCCGGCCGCTCGACGGTCTGGGAGAAGTCAACACCGTGATGCGCCTGCCGGTGGAAAGACCGGCGCCGGCGGTCATGGACCGCGCGCCGGTCACGGTGCCTCTGCAGACGGGCACCAAAGTGATCGACGCGCTCATTCCGATCGGTCGGGGCCAGCGCGAGCTGATTCTGGGCGACCGTCAGACGGGAAAGACGGCGATTGCCGTCGATACGATCATCAACCAGAAGGAGACCGGAATCATTTCGATTTACTGCGCGATCGGCAAGAAAAGCGCCGATGTCGCGAAAGTGATCGCCGAACTGCGCGATCACGGAGTTATGGGACAGTGTATCGTGGTGGTGGCCACCGGGGAAGACACGCCGGGGCTGCAATTCATCGCGCCTTACGCCGCCACCAGCATGGGAGAATATTTCACGGAGCAGGGCCGCGATGTGCTGATCGTCTATGACGATCTGACCTCGCATGCCCGGGCCTACCGCGAAGTGTCGCTGCTTTTGCGGCGGCCGCCGGGGCGCGAAGCGTTCCCCGGCGACATTTTCTACATTCACTCGCGTCTGCTGGAGCGCTCGACCCATTTGCGGCCGGAGCTGGGCGGCGGATCGCTGACCTCGCTGCCGATCGTGGAAACGGAGGCGCAGGACATGTCCTCCTATATTCCGACCAATCTCATCTCAATCACCGACGGGCAGATCTATCTTTCGCCGGTGCTTTTCAACAAGGGGATTCTGCCGGCCGTTGATGTCGGCAAGTCGGTTTCGCGCGTCGGCGGCAAGACACAGCTGCCGGCTTATCGCTCCGTTGCCGGCGACTTGCGCCTGTCTTACTCGCAGTTTGAAGAGCTTGAATCCTTTTCGCGATTCGGCACTCGTTTGGACGACAGCACCCGGCGGACGCTTGAGAGAGGCTGGCGCGTGCGGGAAGTCCTCAAACAGGGTCAGTACAAACCGCTGCGCGCCTCGGAGCAGATCGCCTGTCTGCTGTCCGTGACCGGCGGCACGCTGGATCTGGTGCCGACGGAAAAAGTCCGCGAGGCGGAGGATCACGTATTAACCGCCGTCAATTCGGATTTGCGGGATCTGTGTTCGCGCATCGAATCCGGCGGCAAACTGGAAATCTCCGACAGGGATCTGATTCTCGATGAGATCCGCAAGACTGTAAAACCTTATGAAGTGACCGAGGAAGCCGATGCAAACAACTGAGTCTCTGAAAAGGCGGATGAAAAGCGCGGGGGATTTGCTGTCGGTCGTCAAAACGATGAAGGCGCTGGCGGCCGTCAGCATCCGCCAGTACCAGAAGGCGGTGGAGTCGCTGACCGATTACAACCGCGCCGTCGAAATGGGGCTGCAGATCGTGCTCAAAGAACGCCTCAAATCGTCGCTTAAGCGCAGGGCCTCCGGTCATCGCCGGACGGGGATCATTGTGTTCGGCTCCGATCAGGGCCTGTGCGGACCGCTCAACGAGCAGATATCCCTGTTTATGCTCGACCGGATGAAAGAGGCGGGCGTGAAGAAGGAAAACCGACGGGTGCTTGCCGTGGGCGCGCGGGTGGCCGACTATGTGGAGGATGCGGGCCAGCCCGTGGACGAGCTTTTGTCCACGCCGGGATCGACCGCCGGCATCACGCCGCTGGTTCAGGAAATCATCATGGTCATCGACGAGTGGCACTTCAAACATTCCGTCGACACCTTTCTGATCTTTTACAATAAGTATTTAAGCGGCGCCAATTATTCTCCGCATGACTTTCAGCTCCTGCCGGTCAGCGCCGAGTGGCTCAAAGAGATTGCCGCCAAAAAGTGGGAGTCCAAATCGCTGCCGATATTCCGCATGGACGGCGACCGGATCTTTTCATCGCTCATCCGGGAATATCTTTTTGTCTCGCTTTACCGGGCGTTTGCGGAATCGCTGGCCAGTGAAAACGCGAGCCGTCTGGCGTCCATGCAGAATGCGGAAAAAAATATCGAAGAGCAACTGGCGGACCTGCATGTGCAGTTCCATCGCACCCGACAGATGACGATCACCGAAGAACTGCTCGACATTGTCGCCGGATTCGAGGCGCTGCAGGAACAGGCATCGTAAAGTTCAGGAAAGGAGGGACAGGGCCATGTCAACAGCATCGGATAAAAGGATATGCGTGATTTGCGCGTGGCGGGAAAACTGCACGAAAAGGTATCGGGTGAAAACCAACGCCTTGTTTGACGTCAACTGTCCCGACTATACCCGGGACATTAAACTCAAAGACAAGGATGTCGATAAGCTCGTCGAAGATCAGGTCAGCCGCTGGCAAAAGGAAAAGAAGGAAAAACCCGGCCACGTCATTACGCTGTCCTCCGAAGCGGGGGCGAGCGGCGGATGGGTGGCGAGAATCCTGGCTACGGAGCTGCAGATGAACATCGTCGGCAGCGAACTGATCCACAAAGTGGCCGAAAGCGCGCACATGAGCGAGAAGGTCATCAAATCGCTTGATGAAAAAAGCATCTCCTTTTTCGACAGCCTGATCAGCTCGTTTTTCGAATCGCGTCACATCTGGCCCAACGAGTATATCCGGCATTTGTCGATGGTCATGCATACCAACGCGCAGCACGGCAACATCATCATTATCGGACGCGGCGGCAGTTTCATTCTGAAGGACAAGGCTTTCCGGGTCCGCATCATCGCGCCCCTGGAGTATCGGGTCAACAAAGTCATGACCGACCGCCGCATGTCGCTGAAGGAAGCGACCGAGTACGTCCGTCAGTTTGATTCGGACCAGATCGCCTTTGTGAAACGCTATTTTAACGAGGATATCAACGATCCGAAGCACTATGATATTCTGATCAATACCGGCAGCGTCACGATTGAAAGCGCGGCGGAATCGGTCAAAAAAGCGTTTCTGTCGTGGAAATCGGCCCGGCAGTAATACCCGGAGAACGACGGGCATGAACGTTCAGCCAAGGGGGTGACCGGGAGATGACCAGGCAGGAACGAGCGCTGCTTCTGGCCCTGGCGCAGGAAGTGATTCTGCAGCTACGCGCCAAAGTCTCAGAAATCGAGACGCTGCACCCTCGGGAGTCGTCGATTGCCGTGGCGACATTTCAGGATCGTCTGCGGCGCATTGAAGACATGACGGCGGCGGTTCAAAAGGACGGCGCCTCGCTGGAAGGATAAATTATCTGAGCGGCCGGGTTGCCGTCACCCATAGAAAGGTTTCTCCGCCGATTGTGCGGACGTCCTCGGCGTCGATATGAAAGCCTGAGGCTTTGAGGTCTGCGCGCAGCGCTTCGGGCTTTTTATGGCTGTAAAATAATTTTTCGCCCAGAAAACTTTTGTAGCCTTCAAATTCTTCGCGCCCCGTATAGTCTCGCGTGGCATAGGTGAAAAGCATTTTTCCGCCCGGAACCAGCCAGGAAAAACAGCGCCGGAAAAGCGCAGCATGATCTTTTCGCGGCACGTGGAAAAGGCAATAGACGGCTGTGACGGCCTCGAAACTGCCGGGGTCAAAACACGCCCGGCGCATGTCGCAATGCAAGGTTTTCATTTCCGGCGCGTAGCGGGAGGCGAGTGCCAGCATCTTTTCGGAGAAATCGACCCCCGTGACCCGCCAGCCGTGGTCCAGAAAATAACGCGCGAAGGGCTCCCCGGCGCCGCATCCCAGATCCAGGAGCCGTCCGGGGCCTGCGGGCAGCCGATTGAGGAAGTCGTGCAGAACTTCGGTCATGTCGAACAGTCCGCGGTTGGCGTCGTAAGCGGCGGCAAAACCGTCATAGATATCTTGCAGCGATTTCAAAAGGACGGTCCTTCGGGTTGAAAAATCATGTTCCGTTTTTTACGGCGGCCTCAAGATAGATGAAAAAGGAAGACCCCTGTCCCACCGTCGATTCAACGGAGATCAGACCGTTGTGGTACTTGACGATGGAGTCGCAGATGGCCAGACCCAGGCCGATGCCGCCTCGCTCGCGCTTTTCTTTGGTCGTGAAGTACGGATCAAAAATCCGGGAGAGATTTTCTCTCGGAATGCCGATGCCCTGATCCCGGATAATGAGACGGACATAATTGCCCTCGCCAAGCTTTCGAATGTTGGTGCCGGTGGTGACGTTTTGTGCGATGACATCGACGACGCCTCCATCGGGCATGGCTTCCCTGGCATTGGTCACCAGGTTTTCGATGACCTGGCGAATCTGCTTGGCGTCCACCTCCGAGGGCCAAAGATCCTGCGAGATTGTGAGATTTGCGGTGACATTGGACTCTTTGAGCGTTTTTTCGACGGCTTCGCGAATAATGCCGTCGAGCTTTTCAATCTTTTTGACGGGATAACCGCCCTGGGCGAACGTGATGAGGCGATGCGCCAGCTCCTTGGCCTGCAGGCTGGCGCGCTCCGCCACAGCCAGGCCGTTTTCGAGGATCTTGTCCTCTTCATTGGCCGAGATCTTCGCCAGAAAAACATTGCGCAAAATGGCGGTGAGCAGACTGTCGAAATCCTTGGCCACCCCGTCGGCAAACGTGCCCAGCGATTCGAGCTTGGTTCGTTTGAGCAGCTCCTCCTGGGCGGTTTTCTGATCGGTCAGGTCTTCGAGGGTTTCCATGGCGCCGAAGATGTTGCCGCGCGAATCGTGAACGCTCGCGGCGGTGATCCGGAACCATTTTCCTTTTTCTCCCATATCGGGGAAAAATTCCGTCACTTCAAAAGCGTCATCCAAAAGCTTCGATTTCGCCACCTTTCCGGAATAAAGGCTCGAGGCGTTGGCGATATTGTGTTTGAGAATGAGATCCGACAGACAGGATCTGGGCGAGGTATAAAACGCGCGCCATTGCTCATCGGTTCCCACCACCCGGGAGGCCTTGATGCCGCTTAATTCCTCAAGGGCCTTGTTCCAGTAAAGGATGCGGTGCTCCGTGGAAATGACGAAGGTTGGAATGGGGGAGCTCTCAATGATGCTGCGCAGTTTCTGCTCGTCGTTTCGTCCGCGCCAAATGGCGTACAGAAAGCTGATTGCCGCCGTGGCGGCCAATATGAGGATGAAGATAAAGAAATGATCTTTCAAATGCAGCTCCTTGTCTTTCACGGATCGCGTCAAACAAGCGAGGTCTGAAATACCAAGATTGACCCTAAAAAGCAAGGCGCGAAATCGCCATAAAATCCGATTCTTTAATGGATCAGCGCCCGTGTCTTCGGCCTCAATTGACAAACGCCGGCAAGGCTGTTAAAAACTGCGTTCAGCCGCCGCGGCGGATCCTTTTTGAATATGGCCGGAGACGATCTCCGGGAAAACGGATGCGGGTCAGGCCGGCGCAGGCAGATACCGAAGCAATGCAAATTTTCCTTTTCTCCCTCCGGGGAGAGGGTATTGTATTCAAACGCTCAAGGAGAAAAAACACATGGATTCTGCGCGAGAAGTCTACGAACTCCTGGCGGCCGTCCGCGCCGGGGCGCCCCTGGTCCATAACATCACCAATTATGTGGTGATGAACAGTACCGCCAATGCGCTTTTGGCGGTCGGCGCCTCACCGGTCATGATTCATGCGGAAGAAGAGGCGGCGGACATGGCCGCCATCGCCTCCGCGCTCGTCATCAACATCGGCACGATCAGCGAGCCGTGGGCGCGGGGAATGTTCAAAGCCTTTGCGGCCGCTGAAAAACATGGCGTCCCGGTCGTGATCGATCCGGTCGGCGCCGGGGCGACGCCCTACCGGACCCGCGTGATCCGGGATCTGATCCGAGCCGGCAAGCCGGCGATCATCCGCGGCAACGCCTCGGAAATTCTCGCGCTCACCGACGACCGGTTGAAAACCAAAGGCGTCGACAGCACCGCCGCTTCGGATGAGGCGCTTTATGCCGCCAGACGCATTGCGGAAGAAAGGTCCTGCGTGGTCTGCGTGAGCGGCCGAACGGATTATATTCTTGACACGAACCGGACCGTCGCGGTGGACAATGGACACGCGCTGATGACGCGGGTGACGGGGCTGGGCTGCACGGCAACCGCCTTGTGCGGCGCGTTTGCCGCCCTGGAAAAAGATTTCTTGAAGGCGGCGGCCGCCGCAATGGCCGTGATGGGCATGGCCGGAGAAATCGCTGCGGAAAAAGCGGCGGGACCCGGCTCGCTGCAGATGCATTTTCTCGATGCGCTGTATGCTCTGTCGAAAGACGACATCGACCGCCGTTTGAAAATGGAGCGGACCTCATGAAGGGCGTCTATCTCGTGACGGACCGTTCTCTGTGCCGAAACCGGCCGGTGTCCGAGGTTGTTTTACAGGCCGTTCGGGGCGGCGTCCGGTTCGTGCAACTGCGGGAGAAGGATCTGGCCACGCGCGCGTTCATTGAAGAGGCTTTGGCGATCAGGAAGGTTCTGGAGCCTTTTGCCGTGCCGCTCATTATCAATGACCGCGTCGATGTCGCGCTGGCCGCCGGCGCCGACGGCGTCCATCTGGGGCAAACCGATATGCCGTATCGGACGGCCCGGCGCTTGTTGGGCGACAAGGCGATTATCGGACTGTCGGTTGAAACGTGGACGGATGTCGAAGAGGCGCAGGCCCTGGATGTGGACTATATCGGCGCAAGCCCGGTGTTCGCAACGCCGACGAAGACGGATACCCAGAAGCCCTGGGGACTCGACGGGCTCATCAAAATCAAAGCCGCGACGCGCCATCCCGTGGTGGCCATCGGTGGGATCAATGCCTCAAACGCCCGGGCCGTAAGCGAGGCCGGCGCCGATTGTCTGGCCGTGGTATCCGCGATCTGCTCGGCCGCCGATCCCGCCGCCGCGGCTTCGGAGCTGGTGAATCTGATGAAGGGCGCAGGCTCAGAATCAAGAGGCACGTGACGGATCAAGGGGCATCGCCGGATTCAGCCAGTTTCCGGCGCAGACTGGAAAGCGCGACGGCGGCTGCCGCTCTGACCGTGTCGGCATAAAGACGAGGCCCCAGGAGCGATTTTTTCGTCTCGGCGATTTCCGACAGGGCGGGAATCGCATCGGGCGAGCCGATGGCATCCAGCGCCTGGCAGATCTTTTCTTCCAGCGCCACCCGGGATGCGGATGCCTTCACCGGCCGGTTTTTGAGAAGGGCAATCAGCACGGCGACCGCCTCCGGGGCTTTCGTTGTCCCCAAGGCGTCCACCAGAGAGATTTTGAAGTCTTCCTGTGCGTCCCGGAGAACCGGCAGCAGCATGGCCGCCCGACGCGTTCCGCCGGTTTTCTGGATGCATCTGAGCGCTTCGGCGCGCAGCCTTTCATTATCGTGTCGCAGAAGCGGCTGAATGAGTCCCGCTGTTTCTTCATTGCCCAGAAATCCCAGCATGTACACCAGATTTCTCAGATAATACCAGGGTTCGTCCTGGCGGATCCGCCGCTTGATCACGTCCAGCGCTTTCGGGCCTGCGCAGATAATGAGGTGCATCATGCGGACCCGCTCGTCGCTGTCGGGCTGATCGCGCAGCATGTCGAGCAGGCGATTGAGCGCCGTATTGCTCAGCGCCGCAAAGATGTCCGCCGCCGCCGCATCCCGGCCGCTTTCTTTATCATTGTATTGCGCCACCAGCAGATTTACATTTTTTTCCGAGGCCAGATAGGCGATCATCTCCCGTCCAACGCCGCCTGTCGATCCGCCGTTTCGGTCTTCGGCAACGGCTCGAAACACCGAGATCAGATTCAGCGCTTCGTCGAACTGAAGCTGCTCCAGGAGGCTTAGCGCCGTGTCCTTGATCAGGAAGCAGATCCTGCGGTAACCGACCGACAGCGACGTTTCCCGTCCGATCCACGAAAGCAGGCGGGACTGCGCATTTTTCAGGGCACGCGTTTTGGCTTCGCCTTGCAATTGGTCGAAAATGTCGGCCAATGCTTTGGCGGCGCCGTCGCGCGCGGCGAGATCGTCGCTTTCAAGATTGGCTAGAAGCCGTTCGATTAAGGCGTCTACCGATTGCTGTTCCTTTTCCGCCAGGAGCTGCTCGATAATTTTCGGCAAAACGGACATGAGCGCGTCGTCTTTGAGCGTCCGGTCGTCCCCGAGACGGTCGATCAGCTTGCGGGTGACCTGCATCAGTCGGTCTTTGCCTTCGCCTTGTCCGGTCGGACCGCCGTTTGTCGCCAGACCGGCGCGTCCCAGGGCCAGTTCAGTGGACAGATATTGCAGGAGCAGGCCGCCCAGAAGATGCTCGAGCCTCTGCGTCGTCAATTCCTGCGCGATTTCAGGATCCGCCTCCAGCAGGGAACGGGCCACCTGCCTGGAGAGGCGCTCTTTGGGGTCGCCGTCGAGCGTGGCGCTGATTCGGTCGAGCAGTCCCAGCATGTTTTGCAGGTTCTCCGTCACCTGCACGCTCGAGAGCTTGTCTTTTTGCGCCATCATCTTGGAAAGGCCCGCCTCAAAGGCTTTCGACAAAAGGTCTGGATCGCGGGCCATCTTTTTGAACGATTCGGAATGGACGTCAAGGTCCGGATGGGTGAGCATGAAAAAGCGGCTGATCTGGTCATCGGTGACATCAAGAGAGGAGAGGATTCGGCGGTCTTTATCCACAGCGACGAAAATCTTTTCATCCGGCACAATGTGGACAATTTGCGAATCAGCCATCAGCTTGGGCAGGCCGCCTCCGGCTTGCAGGTGTTCCGGCGGCCGGGCGATCAACTCCACAAATCGCGCCAGTTCCTCTTTTTCCAGGCCCCGGTCAAACGTGAGGCTCTTGAGGCCCAGCTGCAGGAGCATATTGAGCAAAGCCAGCGGATGGGGTTTTTCCAGATCTCTGGGGCTTAGAGCCTCGCCGCAGATGAGCAGGACTCTTTCCGACTCGGCAAAAACAATTTTGTCTTCGCGGGCCAGCAGGTCTGAAAACGCGACATCCAAGCGGTCGATCGATCCGGCGACCAGGGGATTGGTCGCCGGATACAGGCGGATATTTTTGATGGCGGTATTGAGGATAAAAAGAGCGTCGAGAACTTTTTTCGTCAGATCTGTTTCAGTCATCTTCTCTCCGCGATCCTTGTAGTGAAGCCGACTGCGGTTGGACGGGCCGGCTCAACGAACATGCCATCTTGATGACATTCCGAGGCGCGTCCATTTTATGAAAAGCGAGACGATGTGTCAAGCGGCCTGTTGCGAGGGAACAGTCCATAAACCTGAATTCATGTGCGATGTGTAAGGCTCCTGAAGCGAGAGGGGGCGGGAAGGCCTCTTCAGGGATCGGTTTTGCGCGGCGATTTGAGCGCGTCAACCCAGCCTTGGGCGTGCTTTTCAAGGCCCCTTGCGGAGAAATGGCAATCATCGTAGCGGTCTGTGTTTCCGATCAAATCCGTATTGGGCCCCAGAAACACATGTTCCATTTTCGTCAGGCCGCTTTGTGCTTTTTGCAGTTCAGGCGAAGGCTTCAGGATGCTGCTGCGCGTCGCGCGCGCAACGAAGAATTTTGCCGACGGGTAATAGGTTTTTGTCAATTCGATGATCTCCGAGAGCACGCCTGTGTATTCCGACGGGGTGGCCTTGTTTCGGTCCGGATTGGCTGGATGATCTGTTTCTCCCTGATGCCACAAGAAGTGTGTGATCGGCAATTTGTGGGTTTGGGCGTCTTGCAGTCTTTTTTCGAGCAGGGTCCGAAGCGGCGCGCCTTTTTTCCAGGCATTGACGGATTTGCCGTCCACACCCGCCGGAATCACGATGACCTGATCGGCCAGGCCCAGGGCGATCCATTTGCCGGCGGCCAGCGTCCAGACACTTCCCCGGTTGCCGCATGCTCCCAACAGCGGGTCGGCCGCGGCATAGAACTTGCCGTCGAAATAATTGAAAACTCCGTCGGCGGAATATTTTTCGCCGCCGAAGTTTGACGCGTTGCTTTGTCCGAAGACGAAGGCGACGATCGTTTTGTCCGTGATGCGCGGCCGGGGAACCTCGACCTTGTCCGGATAAGCGACGAGCTGGTCGTAGCTGTTGGTCGCATAAGGAAGCGGCGCAGGCGAGGGGCTGGCCAGCAGGCTTTTGATTTTGATTTTGGCGCGATACAGCCGGGTTTGTTTTTCCGCCGCGTTCATGCCGATGAGCATAAAGACCAGACAAAAAAGAAGACCCGCCAGGGTCGCCAGGCCGATGCGACCCCAAAAAGAGCGAAACTCTGCATGCGTGTTGAGACGGCTTCGTTGTCTGCGATCCATGGAGTGCCTCCTTAAGCGCTCTTGCGTCTGTTTAATTCTGCATTGTAGGCCGCAATAAGATCGTCGTGCCGTAAAACGCCCAAAACCAAATTGACGTTTTCCGGATCGACCACCAGCAGTTCTTCAAGACCGGTTTCCATAAAGGTCATCAGCGCGTCGTAAAAGTTGTCTTCCGGGGTGACGGTTTGCGGCGGCGTCATCATGTCCTGGGCAATGATCAGATCTTCAAGGCCCTCCTCGAAAACGATCGAGCGGGCGTGATCCCAGTTCACCACGCCGATGAGCGCATCGTCTTCATCGTAAACGGGGAAGCACTCGACATTGGATGCGGAAAAAATTTTTTTAAGCTGCCCGTAGGAGGTGGTTTTGCGCACCGGGGTGACGACTTCGGGTTTGTAGAAATCTTTCACGCGGGTTTCGGCGAAAAGATTCACGGTAAAATCCGCCGCATGGGCGGGCGATTCGCTTTTGCTGCGCACCTGCTTGGTGTAGATGGAGCGCTTGCGCGTGAAGAGAATGGCGATGATGGAGACCAGCATCAGCGGCGCTACCAGCCCGTAGCCTTGCGTCATTTCCGAACACATCAAAAGCGTTCCGATCGGCGCGCTGGCCACGCCCGCGAAAAACGACGCCATCCCGACGACGACGAAAGCTTCGGGCTGCGCGACGATGTGCGGGAACAAAGAATGCGAAGCCAGACCCACCGCGCCGCCGATCATACCGCCGATGAACAGCGTCGGGCCGAAAACGCCGCCGGAGCCTCCCGACGAAATGGTGAAGCTGGTGGCGATCATTTTGGCCAGCGCGATGCCGAGCATCAGGCCGATGCCGAGCTTGCCTAAAATCGCAAGCTGGATCCAGCCCCAGCCGTCGCCGTAAACCTGGGGGAACACGAGGCCGATGAGGCCCACGACCAGGCCGCCGACGGCGGGTTTGAGCCAGCGGGGCATGTTAAGCGGCGCGAAGATCCGTTCACGTACGCCGTGAAAAATGCGGATAAAAAGGATTCCCGCGGGAACGCAGATGAACCCCAGCAGAACATAGAAGAACAATTCGCGGGGATCGGAAAACACATATTCGGGAAAAAAGAAGATCGGCGCGTTGCCGAAGAAGTAGGTGAATACGATGTAGGCGGTAATCGAGCTGACCACGGTGGGAATGAGCGCTTCGGTTTCCATATCCTCTTTATAAAGAATTTCAATCGCGGTGAGCGCGCCGCCCAAAGGGGCGCGGAAGATAGCGGACAGGCCGCCGCCGCAGCCCGCCACCAGAAGAATGCGCCGCTCGCGGTCGCTCAGGTTCAGAAGATTCCCGATAGCCGAGCCGATGCCCGCGCCCAGATGCGCGATGGGGCCTTGCCGACCGGCGGAGCCGCCGGTGGCGAGAATGGCCAGGGAGGCCAACCCCTTGGTTAAGGTGACCTTCGGATGGATGCGGCCTTTATGATTGTGGAAGGTGTCGATCATCAGATCGGTGCCGTGCCCCTCGGTTTCCGGAGCAAACATATAGACGATCCATCCGCACAGCAGCCCGCCCAGTGCGGGCAGCAGAAAAAAAACCCACGCGCGGTAGTGCAGAATCACCTCCGACGCCTGGAAAAGGTGATCGCCCGAGGCATCGGGCATTGCATAACCCGCCAGCAGATGAAAGAACAAATGTTTTCCGGCCTGAAGCAGGTAGTAAAAGCCGGATGCGGCCAGACCTGACATGACGCCGACCAGCAGGCCGAAAACCAGCCAGCGGGTAATGTTTTCCAGAAAAAAAACACGCAGCCAGCGAAGGATCTTTTTCAGTTTGTTTGCAACCATCGCGAAACCCGGCGAACCGTTTGAACTTAAGATGTATGAAGCGCACCTTAAACCGAATTGTTTTTGGATGCAAATCAAAAGTCCGGGAAAAATCCCTGAGGGGGTGTTTTTTTTCACCATGAATTCCGGCGGGCTTCGTGATATAAAAGGACGCACCCAAAATGAAAGGGGGCTCGTCATGCGATCAGGATTCAAACGCCTGCCGTTGCTCGTTGTCTTTTTTTCGGCGCTTTTGCTTCAAAGCTGTCTTTTCGCCACGAAAACGACCGTTATCGCTCCGGAGATCCGTTCTTTCTTTGAAGGAACCTATGCCGTGGATCCCGAGATGAAGGCCTCGATGCCCCGCACCGTCGCCGTCTTGCCCTTCGTCAATCTCTCGGAAAAAAAAGAAGCGGTCGACGTTCTGCGCCGCGGTTTCTACAACCACTTCAGTTCCCTGCCTTTTGCCGATATGGAACTCTACCGGGTGGATGAGCTTCTGGCCCGCGCCGGGCTGTCCGATCCGGATCTTGCAAGCCGCACTCCGCCTCAGAAGCTGGGCGAAATTCTGGGCGTGGACGCGATTGTAACCGGCGAAATATCGAATTTCGACAAATTCTTCGCCGTTTTGTATTCCCAGGTCGCGGTGGGCGCCGATGTGAAGATGGTTTCCACGAAGTCCGGACGCCTGCTGTGGAGCGGATCGCACACGGTTCGCAAGCATGAAGGCGGTTTTTCGACGCATCCCGTGGGGATTGCGGCCGTGGTTCTGGTGACGGCGCTCAACATGCGGGACATTCAACTTTTGCGCGCCAACGACGATCTGTTCCGCGACATGGTAAAAACCATCCCCACTCCGGCGCTGGCGGACGTTTCGCGTCCGCCGGGGATCGCGCTTCTGACCCACGATACCCTGGGGCTTCCCAAAAAAGCGGGCGATGAAATCAAGGTGGTGATTCAGGGGACGCCGAAGATGCGCGCCTGGTTCGATATCGGCGAGGCTAAAAAACATATCGACATGCAGGAGGTTGAACCGGGCGTCTATCTGGGCGTGTACAAGGTGCTGCCGGGCGACAATGTCGAAAACGCCCTGCTGACCGGCTATCTGCGTGACGACGCGGGCAATACCGGGCATTGGGTCGATGCGCTCAGGGGAATCACCCTGGATACGACCGCGCCGGATTCGCCCGGCCGCGTGCGGGCGCTCGGACGCGACCGCGCTGTGGAGCTGCGCTGGGAAAAAGCCGTCGCATCCGATCTGGCGGGCTATGTCATTTACCGTTCGGAAACGCCGCTTTCAGGCTATGTGCCGATCGGACGCACTGAACTCAATGAATATCGCGATGCCGCAGACGGGCTGGTCAATCTGAAGCCCTATTACTACCGCATCGCGTCGGCGGACTTCGCCGGCAACGAAAGCGCGGCCGTTTCCGCGCAGGGCATGCCGGTGGCGCCGGGGCCGACGGCGGTGTCGGGGGCGCTGCAATCGGACACAACCTGGCATGCGGGCGCCTCGCCGTATATTCTGGAAGGGGACGTGACGGTCAAAGACCGCGCGCACCTGGTCATCGAGCCGGGCGCGGTGATCCGATCCAAAGGCGGTGCTCTGATCATTGAAGGCCGGTTGACCGCGCGGGGCGATTCGGAAAACCTCATCGAGTTTTCTTCGGCGCAGACAGGCGCTTTCTGGCCCGGCATTGTTTTTGCGAATGTCCGCGACCGCGACAATGCGCTGGCCTTCGTTCGGATCGAGGCCGCCCGCGCAGCTGTGACCTGCCGGGCGTCATCGCCGCGCATCGAATCTTCCGAGTTTGTGCGCAATGAAAAAGCGCTGGTGGTGGAAGGCGCGTTTTCACGGCCGGTTGTCGTCGGAAACACGCTTCATCGGAATACCGGTCCGGCCGTTACGGCGACGGAAGGCAGCGCGCCCAGTATCGAGAACAACACGGTTTGCGACAACGGGGGAGCCGGGATCATCCTGGAGTCGGCCGCAGCCGATATGTCCGGCAATCTCATCGCCCGCAACCGTCAAAACGGTCTGCTGGTGAAAGGATCGCGAGGATTTTTGCGCGGCAACCGACTGACAGGCAACGAGCCCTGGAATCTCTTCGCCGATCTGCGGGATGAGGCGTTTGACGCATCCGGCAACTGGTGGGGATCCGATGACATTGCCTCGGCGCTCGCCACGGTGTCGGGGCGTGTCGAGATTTCGTCCATCGCCCGGACGCCCGACGGCGAAGGCGGCGCCAAGACGGTCAATGTTCTGCCCCGGGAGCTCGGTGGACGGATCGATCAAGACGCTTATCTGCTGACATCGCGCAGTCCCTACCGGGTGATGCGCGACATGACGATCGGCAATGGCGCGACGCTGTTCATTCAGCCGGGCGTTGAGTTATCCTATGACCCCAAGACGTCGCTGGTGGTTGAAGACGGCGGCGTGATCGCCCGCGGAAGGGAAAATCACCCCATTGTTTTTACCGCCGCGTCCGCCTCGCCGTCGCCCGGCTTTTACACAAGCGCGGCGAAGTTCGTCCAGGCGTCGCCCACGGCCAGCGCTTTTGTCTACTGTGATGTGCGATACGCCGCAATCGCATTCGATATCGGCGCGGGATCGCCCGACATTTCCCGCAGCCGCGTTGCTTACTCTTCGCAAAGCGCGGTGTATTGCCGCCGCGAGGCGTCGCCGGTTTTATCCTTCAATACCTTTGAACAGAATCGGGGGGAAGGCGCCGTCGTGGCCGTCGGGATGGCCAATCCGAAAATCTTTCGCAACAACTTCGTCAATAATGAGATTTCCGTGTCGAGTTTTTCCACGATTTCCATTGATGCGCGCAACAACTGGTGGGGCGCTTCGCCGCCGCCGGCCGCCGCTGTGTGGGGCGACAATGTCAATATCCATCCCTGGCTGGAGCGTGAGGAGACAGGCGCGTTTAGACCCAAACCCTAGCCGCCGTCGGCTACGCGTCCATCCCGGGAATTCCGGTTGCAAGGCCCGCCTGATTTTGCTATTTTGCCGCTCGGATTCATCCCGGCGGGATCAGGATGATTGAAAGTCGAAGCGGAAGTCCAGGACAGCTTGTAAGGAGGCGTTATGAAACTCAGAATCGTTTCAACGGCGGTCGTCGCGGGGATCTTGCTTTTGTCGGCGTCGTCCGGTTTTACACAGCAAACCATAAGCCCGAACGAATGGGTGGAAAAAATCGGCCAGGGGTCCGTCAACTGGTCTGCGGGCTACATTGAAGCCGTCGGCATCGGAGCGCCTCCGGATTCGTCGGCCGGACGCATCAATGCCCGTCCCATGGCTCTGCGCGCGGCCAAAGTGGACGCCTACCGGAATCTTCTGGAAATCACCAAAGGCGTTCAGGTGGATTCGGCGACGATCGTTCGGGATTTTACGGTTGAAAGCGATGTCGTCAGCACCCAGATTGAAGGTCTGGTCAAAGGCGCTTATGTCGTCGATCAGCAATACATGTCCGACGGCACCGTCGAGGTCAGGATGAGGATGCCTCTGTACGGAAATTTATCGGGCGTTATCGTGCCCCTGGCAATTGAGAAACAAAAGGAGACGCCCCCGGCTCCGGCGCCGCCCGCTTCCGAAGAGTCTCCGGCCCCCGTGCCTCCGCCCCCCGCGACTCCGGTTCCCGCGCCTCCGGTTCCCGCAACTCCGGCTCCCGCGCCGGAACCTGCCGCAACGACGCCGGCCCCTCCGACCGCCGCACCGGTCGTCTATACCGGGCTGGTCGTGGATGCACGCGGCATTGGCGCGCGGCCCGCGATGTCGCCTCGCATTTTCGATGAAGAGGGCAAAGAAATTTACGGATCGGCGAATGTCGAGCGGGAGTATGCCGTCTCCCAGGGGATGAGCGGCTATGCGCGTGATTTGACGGCGGCCCAGAGCAATCAGAGAGTGACGGCCAATCCCATCACCGTCAAGGCGATTCGAAGCAGCGGATCGGGGAAGGCTGATCTTGTTATTTCGAACGCTGATGCCAAGGCCATTTTCGCATCGGCGGAAAATGAGGCATTCATGAAAAAATGTCGTGTGATGATCGTTCTGGATTGATCCGAAACCAGACAACAGAAAACCGGGCCGCAGTCACGAATGCTTGGGTGACTGCGGCTTTTTAGCTTGTACAAGAAAAGATAGAGGACACCAACAACGTGACAGACCGAATTGCCGTCTTATCCGAAGAGGTCGCCAACCAGATCGCCGCGGGCGAGGTGGTGGAGCGTCCCGCGTCCATCGTCAAGGAACTGGTCGAAAACGCGCTTGACGCGGGGGCGACCGATGTCCGCGTCGAGCTTGAAGACGGCGGATGCAAGACCGTGCGGGTCATCGACAACGGGTCGGGCATCGGGTATGAAGAGGTCGCTTTGGTCTTCGAGCGCCACGCCACGAGCAAAATGGTCAGGCTTGACGACCTCTACCGGATCGGATCCTTTGGTTTTCGCGGAGAGGCGATGGCCAGCATCGCTTCGATTGCGCGGGTGGATCTTCTGACGCGGCGACCGGAGGATCTGGCCGGAACGCGCGCCATTGCCGAAGCGGGTTCCATCATCGAAATCGCGCCCGCCGGCTGCCCGGCCGGCACGAGCATTTGCGTGACGAACATATTCGGCAATGTGCCGGCGCGCCGCAAATTTTTAAAAACACAGTCCACCGAGCAGGCGGCCTGTCTCGACGCGATGACGAGGCTTGCGCTTGCCCGACCGGACGTCCGTTTTACGGTTTTTACCGATGGACGCGAAGCTCTAAGCGCGCCTAAAGTTCCGGACATCGGCCAACGCGTCGGCATGGTGATGGGCCGGGAATTCGACCGCCAGTCTCTGACGCTTTCAGCCTCCAGGGAAGCTTTGCGCTTAAACGGGTTTATTTCCGCTCCCTCTTACACCCGTTCCAACTCAAAAAGCATTTACCTTTTTGTCAACTCGCGGTTTATCCGTGACACATCGCTTACGCATGCGGTGCTCGGCGCCTATCGCCAGGTGATTGAACCCCGCCGCTACCCGGCGGCGGTTTTGTTCCTGGATTTGCCGGGCGACGAGGTGGATATCAACGTTCATCCGGCGAAACTTGAAGTCCGTTTCAAAAACGCCCGGGAGATCTATGATCTGGTCGGCCGGGCGACGGCGCAGACGCTGGCAAGGCCTCGGATTCAGCCGGAAGGGTTTGTCTATCGTCTCGACCCCCGGCCCGAGCCCGGCGCATCGCGCAATGCCCCCTCCGGACATTTTACCGTTTCCGATTCCGTTCCTTACGGGCTTTACCGCCGCAGCCAATTTGAGCGCTCCATCAGCGAAGATTTGTTTTCGCGTCGCTCCTTAGACTTGCCGGTTGCCTCTGACATCGATCGGAATCCGGCTGTGGCGGTCTGCGGCGATGCCGGTGAGGTGCGCCTTGCCGGAAGCGCTTTTCTGGGGAGTTTTGCCGATACCTATCTGGTTTTTGCCGGACCCGACGGACTGATCCTGATCGACCAGCATGCGGCGCATGAAAGAATTCTTTTGGAGCGGCTCAAAGCCTCCTTCGGCGGCCGGCCGGCAAGCCAGCCGCTTTTGATGCCGGAGGTGGTCAGCCTTCCTCCGTCGCAGGTGGCGTTTTTTGAAGAGGCGCTTTCGCTTTTTTCTGAAATTGGCCTGGAGGTGGAGATTTTCGGCCGCGACGCGGTGGCGGTCAAGGCGCTGCCGGCGGTCCTGGCTCATGCCGATGCCCGCGCGTTGATTCTGGATGCGGCCGATCAGCTGACGGACGGGGCGGGTGCGGTTTCGCTGGAGGAACGCCGCGACCGCATTTTAGCGTCTCTGGCTTGCCGCGCGGCGGTCAAGGCCAACCAAACTTTGTCGCCCGAGGAAGTAGCCGCTTTGTGCCGCGATCTGGAGAACACGCCCTTTGCCGCGACCTGTCCGCACGGACGTCCAACCCTCATTACCCTTTCATTGTATGAAATCGAACGGCTCTTCAAACGCAAATAGCCGTAAGCGGATTCCGCTGGTCGTCATCGGATCGCCCACGGCGACAGGCAAGACGCGACTGGCCATCGAGCTGGCCAAAACATTCGGCGGCGAGATTCTCGGGGCGGATTCCCTCCAGGTTTACCGCTGCCTGGATATCGGCACAGCCAAGCCCACGCTCGCGCAAAGGCGCGAGGCCGTCCACCATCTCATCGACGTCGTCAATCCCGATGAACCCTTCAATGCGGCGATGTATGCCGATCTGGCGGGCCGCGTGATTGCCGACCTGAATCAAGCGGGGAAACCGATCATTGTGGCCGGAGGAACCGGACTTTATATCCGGGCGCTGTTGCGCGGCATCATCGAAACACCCCCCGTCGATGACCATCTGCGCGCTTACTACAAAGATCTGGTCCGTCGCTATGGGAAAACCCATCTGCATGAGCTTTTAAAAGAACGCGATCCCGAGGCCGCCTTGCGGATTCATCCCAACGACGCCATCCGAATGATTCGCGCCCTGGAAGTGATCGAACAGGCCGGCACATCGATTGTGGAGCTTCACAGGCGTCATGCGCTTGCCGAATCGCCCTACCGCGTCTGCCGAATCGGTCTGACGCTTGATCGCGGAGAGCTCAAAGACAGAATTGCCCGAAGAACGAGGCAGATGCTGGAGGATGGGCTGCTCGATGAGGTGCGGGGTCTTTTGCGGCGCGGCTATGCGCCATCACTCAAGCCTTTGCAGTCGCTGGGATACCGTCAGGCCATCGCCCATCTGGAAGGCCGGCTTGACCAATCGGCTCTGCAGGAGGCGATCAGCCGCGAGACCTGGCGCTATGCCAAACGCCAGATGACCTGGTTTGGCGCTGCGGCCGACACGCACTGGTTTCATCCCGATTCCGTGGGAGAGGTGCTCCGGGTCGTTCGCGAGTTTCTGGGGCCGCACCAATAGACCGGAATGATTGATGTATTTTTGATCCGGCGCCGGAGCCGGCCTGGGAAAAGCGGCGAATATTGACTTGACTTCATTAGTTACAAAAGCTAATGATATGACCGCTTTTGAGCGGGCAAGCCTCCGGGTGGGCCCGAATGACAGTCCCCGTTTTACGAAAGGAGCCCAATATGGTCCGCTTGCGGGTTGGGTCGCGGAGTTTGCTGGTCGCTATCGTGGTTCTGATCGTTTTGGCCGTGGCAGCCTGTGCGCCCCAGACGAGGCCTTCCACCGGAGCTCTCGACACGCCTGAGCATCATACATTTACGGGGATGAAGCTCCTGGGACAGGAAAAGTATGCCGACGCGCAGCGGGCCTTTGAGCTGGCCCTCGAGCTCGACCCGAAATATTCGCAGGCCCATGCCGGAATGGGGCTTTGCCTGGTCTACACCGGAAATCCACAGGCCGCCCGCGAAAGTCTTGAGCGCGCCTGGCGATACGCCGCCACAAATCCGGAGAAGCTTTTGGTCTATACCAGCCGGATCCGGCTGATTACTGAGACCCGGACGGATGCAAACTGGCTCACCCGGGCTCGTTCCGAATTTGACGAGGCGGTCCGCCTGGATGCGACCTGCGCGCCGGCCTATTATTTCATGGGCCGCGCCGAAAAAGCCGCCCTTGAGTTTGACGCTGCAGGCCGGATGTACAAGAAAGTTCTTGAACTCAACGCGCAGTACACCGCTGAAGCCGACGCCGAGTGGCGTTTCATCCAGAAGGTGGTTCGCGCCATGCCCGGCACCAAAACGGGAAAGCAGATCGCCTTGGTGGAGGCTCTGACCCGGGCCGATGCGGCGGCGCTTTTGATGGAAGAATTAAAGATCGATGTTTTGTATAAAAAACGGACGCCTCGGACATTCGATCCGTCATTTAAAGAGCCCCGGACCGCCTCCGGGCCTGCCGCGGCTCAGAATCCTCTTCCGGCGGACGTAGCCGATCATCCGCTCCGAATGGACATCGAGGGGGTTTTGTCCCTTGGCGTGCGCGGGCTGGAAACGTATCCCGATGGATATTTCCATCCGGCCGACCAGGTCAGTCGAGCGGCCTATGCGATGATGCTGGAAGATATTTTGATCAAAGTGACGGGCGATCAGGCGTTGGCAACCCGGTTTATCGGAGCAAAATCGCCATTCCCCGATCTTCGCGCGGATCTGCCTTATTTTAATGCCGTCATGGTGGTGACGACCCGGGGGATCATGACGCCCGCGGACATGACCACCGGAGAATTCGCCCCCCTGGGACCCGTGGCGGGCGTGGATGCGTTGTTGGTTATCCGCCGCATGAAAGAGGAACTGAAAATCGATTAAACGGCAGGCGTCAAATCAAGAAAGAAAACGGGCGGAGCGATAGAGGCTTTGCCTGTCGGTGAACATGGCAGTGTCTTACAGGGCGTCAGCCCTTTTTATTTGAACGAACGAGGAGCAAAAATATTTCATGTCGATCAAAGAGTTGGGCAAGGCTTTCGAGCCGGCCGAAGCGGAAAAAAGGCTTTACGCCTATTGGTTGAAAAACAAGTTCTTTCACGCGCAGGATAAAAGCGAAAAGCCCGCCTTTTCCATCGTCATCCCGCCTCCCAATGTGACGGGCATATTGCACATGGGGCATGCGCTCAACAACACGCTTCAGGATGTCATCATCCGGTTTAAAAGAATGCAGGGCTGCAATACGCTGTGGATGCCGGGCACGGATCACGCGGGCATTGCAACGCAAAACGTGGTTGAGCAGCAGCTCGCCCGCGAGGGCACGTCGCGTCATGCACTCGGACGGGAGAAGTTCATCGCCCGCGTCTGGGAATGGAAGGAAAAATACGGCGGTGTCATTATCGATCAGCTCAAGCGCCTGGGCTGTTCGTGCGACTGGGACCGCGAACGTTTCACGATGGACGAGGGCCTGTCTCAGGCCGTGCGCGAGGTGTTTGTCAAGCTTTACAATGAAGGCATGATCTACCAGGGCGATTACATCGTCAACTGGTGTCCGCGCTGCCACACCGCCATTTCCGATCTGGAAGTGGAATTCAAATCCGATGCGAGCTTTCTTTGGAACATCCGCTATCCCTATGAAGACGGTTCAGGCGGGATTGTCGTGGCGACAACCCGTCCGGAAACGATGCTGGGCGATACGGCGGTGGCCGTGCATCCGGATGATCCGCGCTACAAGGACAAGGTGGGCAAGTTCGTGATTTTGCCTTTGATGAATAAAAAGATTCCGATTATCGCCGACGATTACGTCACGATGGATTTCGGATCCGGCGCCGTGAAGATCACGCCGGGGTCTGATCCCAACGACTTCGCCATGGCCCAGCGCCACCAGCTCGAAATCATCTCCATTCTGGACGGCGAAGGCATCATCAATGAGCACGGCGGCCCCTACCGCGGGCAGGACCGCTATGAGGCCCGGAAAAACGTCGTTGCCGATCTGGAAAAACAAGGTTATCTGGTCGGCACCGAGCCGTATGAACATAATGTCGGCCAGTGCTACCGCTGCAAGACCGACATTGAGCCGATGGTGTCCAAGCAATGGTTTGTGAAGATCAAACCGCTGGCCCAAAAGGCTGTGGCCGCGGTGACGAAAAAGAAAACGCGCATCGTTCCCTCCTCCTGGGAGGCCACCTACTTCGACTGGATGAATAACATCCGAGACTGGTGCATTTCCCGCCAGCTCTGGTGGGGGCATCGGATTCCGGTGTGGTACTGCGGAGACTGCGGCAAGGTGATCGTCTCCACCGTCGATCCCGACCGTTGCCCGATCTGCGACGGGGCGTCGCTTGCGCAGGACGAAGATGTGCTTGACACCTGGTTCAGCTCTTCTTTATGGCCGTTCACAACGCTGGGTTGGCCCAAGCGCACACAGGCGCTTAAGACCTTCTATCCCACGTCGCTTCTCATCACCGGTTTCGACATTCTGTTTTTCTGGGTGGCCCGCATGATGATGATGGGGCTCTATGTCATGAAGGACGTGCCTTTTAAGGATGTTTATCTCCATGCGCTGGTCCGCGACGAAAAAGGCGAGAAGATGAGCAAGTCCAAAGGCAACAGCATTGATCCGCTGGTGATGATCGACCGTTACGGCGCCGACGCGTTTCGTTTCACCCTGGTGGCCTACACGGCGCAGGGCCGGGATGTGCGCATGTCGCCCGAGCGTATCGAGGGCTACAAGTTCTTCGTCAACAAGATCTGGAACGCCGCGAAGCTCACCTTGACCAATATTGCGGATTTTGATGAAAACGCTCCGCTGGAAGCCGGTCAGACGCTTCCGGATCAATGGATCAGGACCAAAGCCGCTGAAGCCGTGCAGGACGTGACGCAATGTTTGGATGAATACCGATTCAACGACGCGGCCGCCTCCCTCTACCGGTTCATCTGGCATGAATACTGCGACTGGTATCTGGAAGCCAGCAAACCCGCGCTGTACGGAAAGCTGTCCGGTGAGCAGCGGCGGGTCACGCAAAAGACTCTTCGAGACGTGTTCGGGGTGATGCTCCGGCTGCTTCATCCCTTTATGCCTTTTGTGACGGAAGAACTCTGGCAGGCGCTCCACGCCGGCGAGGGAGAGTCGATCATGGTCAGTCGTTTTCCCGAAGCCGAGACATCCTGGATCAATCGCGACGCCGAACGCGAAATGGAAATGCTCATGGAGATCATCACGGCCGTCCGCAACATCCGGGGGGAAATGCGCATCGCGCCTTCGATGAAACTGAAGGTGCTTATCTGCGCCGCCGATAACGCGCAGAAAAAAGCGGTCGACGAAGGCGCGGATTATCTTGTCAATCTGGCCAATCTCGAATCGCTTCAGGTCGAAGTCGACCTGGTGGAACCCAAAGGCGTGGCAACCGCTGTGGTGGGTTCACACCGGATTTTCGTGCCCCTGGAGGGGATTGTCGATATCGCGGCGGAAAAATCCCGTCTGGAAAAGGAACTGGCCAAAATTTCCAAAGACCTGGAACAGAGCTCCCGAAAACTGGCCAATCGGGACTTCCGGCATAAGGCGGCGCCGGAAGTCATCTCAAAGGAAGAAGACAAATTGAAAAGTTTCCAGGAAAAGTACGCCACGCTGGAAGGCGCGCTTAAAAAACTCAAAGAGATTGCCTCGTGATGGTCTCGGCGCAGATTCAGAGCATTATACGCACGGCGCTGGCCGAAGATATCGGACCAGGCGATGTGACCACGCGGGCCACCGTGCCCCCCGACCAAAAGGGACGGGCGCGCGCCGTGGCCAAAGAGCATTTCATCGTGGCGGGCGTCGAGGTATTCGCGGCGGTATTCAAGGCGGTTGATAAAAAAACGCGGGTGTGTATCCGCGTCGAAGACGGCCGGCGGGCGTCCAAAGGCGAGGTGATCGCGGAAGTGGAAGGCAAGCTTGCCGCCATTTTGCAGGCCGAGAGGGTCGCCCTGAATGTGTTTCAACGCATGTGCGGCATCGCGACGCTCACGTCGAAATATGTTCAGGCGGTTTGCGGCACCCCGGTGAAAATTCTCGACACGCGCAAAACGGCGCCGGGGCTTCGTGTATTGGACAAGATGGCCGTGCGTCTGGGCGGAGGCACGAATCACCGCATCGGTCTTTACGACGCGGTGCTCATCAAAGACAACCATATCGAAGCGGCAGGCGGCATTGCCGCCGCGGTGGCCGCGCAGCGAAGGGCTTCGAAACGCCCTTTCAAAATCGAAGTGGAAACGAAAACGCTCAAAGAAGTCCGGGAGGCCCTGCAGTGCGGAGTGGATATGATCATGCTGGACAACATGACTAATGCCGCCATGAAGAAAGCCGTCGACCTGATCGACGGGCGGGCGTTGACAGAAGCCTCGGGCAATGTCAATCTCAAACGGGTCGCCTCCATTGCCGCTACCGGCGTGGATTTCATCTCCGTGGGAGAGCTCACGCATTCCGTCCGCGCGGCGGACATATCCCTGAAGGTAGAGGGCCGAGGGCGAAAGGCAAACGGCTAAAACCGAAGCGTGAGGTTCAGCGGGAAGGACGGTTTGCTAAACTCAGTTTTTTATCTATGAATAAGATTTCGAAGTCAATCCAAACCGGGTCTTCCCCAAAACCGGTCGGCCATCAGATCCATTACTATCGCCAGATCGGTTCGACCAATGATGAAGCGTTTCGCCTGGCGCAGGCGGGAGCGCCGCACGGAACAGCGCTGATTGCCGAGGCGCAAACGGCGGGGAAAGGGCGGATGCAGCGCATCTGGCATTCTCCCGGCGGGGCAAATCTGTATACGTCCGTGATTCTGCGTCCCGATTTTGAGCCGGCGCGCGCCCCGCAGATCGCGATTGCGGCCGGCGTCGCGGTAGCCCGGACGATTGATCCTTTCTGTCCGGGACGGGTGGAGCTCAAATGGCCCAACGACGTGCTGCTGGGAGGGAAAAAAGTCTGCGGCATTCTGGCGCAAATGAAGCTTTCCGGCGGCGCTGTTGATTTCGTCGTTTTGGGCATCGGCATCAATATTCATCTGAAGCGGGATGCTTTCCCGCCGGATCTGCGCGACATCGCCACGTCGCTTTGCCTGGAAACACAAAAAGAGATTTCCCGTGACGCGCTTTCAATTCGCCTGTATGAAAATTTGACGACATGGTATACAACCCTCCGGGATTCGGGATTTGAGCCGGTTCGAAGCGCGTGGCTCGGTTATGCCCCCATGATCGGTCGCGACGTGTCCGTAAGATTTGAAAATGAGGTCATGACCGGACGCGCTGTCGGCATCGATGAGGAGGGTTCCTTGATCCTCGTCGCTGCGGATGGAAAAAGCATCAAGGTCTCCGCGGGGGATGCCACCATTTTGAAAAAGGATAATGATTAATTATGCTGCTTGTCATTGATGTCGGTAATACCAATACGGTTTTAGGGCTTTTCGACGGCGAGAGGCTGATTCATGACTGGCGCATCCGGACGGAGATTGACCACACCATCGACGAATACGGCGTGCTGATTTCCAATCTCTATCATTCCAGCCGGATGAACGCCAAAGAGATTAAATCGGTGACGGACATCATCATTTCCTGTGTCGTGCCGCCGATGCTCAACATCCTCGAACCTCTGTGCAAGAAGTATTTCGGGATCAAGCCGATGATTGTGGGTCCCGGCATCAAGACCGGCATGCCGATTTTCTATGACAATCCCAAGGAGGTGGGAGCCGACCGCATCGTCAACGCGGTGGCCGCCTACGAGAAGTACCGCAAGGAATGCATCGTGGTGGATTTCGGCACGGCAACCACGTTTGACTATGTGTCGCCCAAAGGCGAGTATATGGGCGGCTGCATTGCGCCGGGCATCGTGATTTCCAGCGAGGCGCTGTTTGCGCGCGCCTCCAAACTGCCCCGCGTCGAGTTCAGCCGTCCGAAGACCGTGATCACCAAGGATACGGTCAGCGCCATGCAGGCGGGCATCATGTACGGCTATGCGGGACTGGTGGACGGCATCGTCGGGCGGATGAAGTCGGAAGTGAAAACCAAACCGCTGGTGATTGCAACCGGAGGGCTTGCGCGGGTCGTCGCCCAGGAGGCCCGAAGCATCGACAAGATCGAAGAAATGCTCACCCTGGAGGGGTTGCGGATCATCTACGACCTCAACAAGAAGTAGATTATGCTCAACGTCGGCCTCACAGGCGGGATCGCCTGCGGAAAATCCACCGTCGCGCGGATGTTCGTCGACCTGGGCGGCCATCTGATCGATTTCGACCGGTTGGCCCATGAAGTGCAGGAACCGGGACGTCCGGCCTGGCACGATGTGGTCGCAGCTTTCGGCCGCGCCATTCTCCGGGCGGACGGAACCATTGATCGGGAAAAACTCGGCGCCTTCGTTTTCAATTCCCCGGAGAAAATGAAAACGCTCAACGACATAGTTCATCCAAGGGTTTATGAAGAATGGCGGCGTCGTCTGGACAGGCTCAAGAGCATTGATCCGCAGGCGATCGTCTTTTCCGATGTGCCGCTCCTTTTCGAGGGAGGCAAACAGATTCTGTTCGATCTTACGGTTCTGGTGATGATTGCTCCGGAAGCTCAAATCGACCGTCTGATGGCCCGAAATAATCTGTGTCAGGCCGATGCCGAGTTGCGCCTGGCCTGTCAGATGCCAATTGAGCAGAAAATTCCGCTGGCGGATATCGTCGTGGACAATTCGGGCGGCGTCGACGAGACAAAAAAGAGGGTCGCACAGGTCTGGCATGAGCTGCTTGAGAAGGAGAAGAAAAAAAGGATAAAGGATAAAGGATAAAGGCAAAGGGCAAAAGGTAAAAGGCGGGTGCGGGTCTGTCCGCCGAGAAACGAATCACGATAAAAACAAATCTTCAGGAAGCGGAGGGAGACATGATTGAAAAGAATGTAATTACGGATTTCAGTTCAAAAGCCGGCGAACCGACAATCGGCGAAGGCACGTTTGTGCATCCGCTGGCCGCCGTCATCGGAAATGTCATACTGGGGAAAAATGTCATGGTGGCGCCGACCGCCTGCGTGCGCGGCGACGAAGGACAGCCGCTCTATGTCGGAGACGATTCCAATGTGCAAGACGGCGTGGTCATTCACGCTCTGGAAACCGAACAGGACGGCAAACCGATTGAAAAGAACACGTATGACATTGACGGGAAAAAGTATGCCGTCTATGTCGGGTCCCGCGTGTCGCTGGCCCACCAGGTTCAGATCCATGGGCCGGCCGTAGTCATGGATGACACGTTTGTGGGCATGAAAGTTCTTGTGTTCAAATCTTTTGTCGGGAAAAATTGCGTGATCGAGCCGGGCGTCATTCTGATGGGGGTAAAGGTTGCCGACGGGCGCTATGTGCCGGTCGGATCGGTGGTTAAAACTCAGGCCGAGGCCGACGCTCTGCCTGTAATCAACGCTGATTATCCTCTCAAGGACATGAACAAGGGCGTCCTCCATGTGAACAAGGCTCTGGCCAAAGGGTATCTGGCCGCTGCTCGATCGTAAGAATTCCGGAGAATAGGAAAATGGCCGGTTCGCCGGAATAACGGACGAACCGGCTTTTTTTCATCAGATCATGCTGGTTAAAAGAAAAAAAATTGCGGGAGAAAAGCTTTCACGGGGGTGTCTGGCCTGCGGTACGACGGACAATCTCGGTAAAAGACGGTATTGCTCCATCCATTGCCGCGGCCAGCTGCGCCAGAAGCTCAATGCCCGCATCGGTCTTTTGCAGGCGCTCAATACCCGATACGCGACCTTTTATTTTAATGATGACGAAATTGTCATGGACGTGGTGGTCCACGGCATCCGCGAAATTTTCAGGTTTGTCTCGCCCCGCCAGACGGGTAGAAAACCGGCGGATGACTTTGGAGGAATGGCCAATCTTCTGGGGGCAGCCTGGTGGGCGGAGGAGAAAAAGACCGGGAAAACATACCTGGCCTCACGGCATGTTTTGGACCTCGCGCAGCGGCACGCGATGACCGAAGGTCTCACGCGTCCCCGCCTGATCAGGGTTCCCACGGTCAATCTCCAGAACCTGGCCCATCTGGATCTGACCAAGACCGACCTGCATGTTCCGGATTTGGTCAAAACGGTGAAAAACGCCTATCGGCGCCAGGTGAAAATCCATCATCCGGATGCGGGCGGACAGGCGGCGACTTTCCGCAAAATTCATGACGCCTATAAAGAGCTTCTGCGCTGGGCCGACCACCCGACGTTCATCCGGCGCCGCGGTTTTCCGGACAAATGGTATTACGATGGCGACAATAAACGATGGGTCCAGCCGATGCCCGCAAAGCGTTAGCCGGAAGGTACAGGCTGGCGCCGGTGGTCAGAACGTGTAGGAAATCGAGATGGATCCGAAACGCTGTTCGCCTTTTTGTGTTTTGAACTCCCGCGTCCGGTGCACATAAGTGTAAGCGATTTTGAAGCGGTGAAGAATCACAACAACGCCGCCCATGAAGTCCGCGACGAAGGGTTCTTTATCCACGCTGTGTGAATCCCTGAATGTGTTGCCGTCCAGAAGAATATTCCGGGCGATCGCCTTTCCGTCGACCCCGGCGAAACCATGTAGCCCAAAGCGTCGCCAGGGTTTGAAAAAGCGCGGGTCCGTGTCGTCCATCGGGGCGCTTGCATCCGATCCGGGACGGATCAGGTGGACGCCGAAATCATTTGGAAGATTCCAGCCCAGACGAAGCTGGCCGCCCAGATTGACGGCGGTATAGGCATTGCCGAGAGCCAAACCCGCGTGCGGAATGCAGTCGATTCCCCGTCCGTTTTGGTCTTGCAGCTTCAGAATTTTCCATTTCCGCTCGGCATAGACATTGACAATCGGTTCATCGTGAAGCTGATGTTCCCATCCCCTGGGGACGGTGGAACGGGTCCATTCGTGAAAGGCCTCCTGTAAATCCTGGGCGTAGGAATGACGCCCGACGATGCCCAACTGCAGTTCAAGACTGTCCATGTGTCTTGCGTCTTGGCCATGGATGCCCAGACCCAGATAGGTGACGCCGGCGTAGGGTCGGTCGTCTCGAATCAGGTAGGGGCTTTTTTATTCCTTGGCGTATACATGCTCTGCCCCAAAGACACACAAAAGGATTTGATGATGCCGGTATCGGTAAACACGGGGATGCGGTCGGCCAGATATCGCATCCAGATCAGATTTTTCTTTTCCTCTGTGGACTGCGACAGGTCCTGCGTGACCCACGAAATTTTCGTTCCGTGGGTATAATTGCCGTCGAGATCTTCGAAAAAATCATTTTCCAGATAAAAGATCAGTGTGTCGGAAGAGCGGGCTATCGTGTCGGATGCCAGAACCGCATGCGGTGAGAAAAACATCACGGCGGCGAAGCACGTAGATAGAGCGGTGCGGATGAAAAGCGAAGCCAATTTCATTTGCCTCAATCCTCCACAAAGGGGCGTAAAGCCGTTCCCGCTAAAAGGTATACGAAATGGAAATCGACCCGAAATACTGCTCTTTGTTTTGGGTTTTAAATTCCTTGGTCCGGTAAACCAGCGCGTAGGTGATCTTGACGCAGTGGATGAGGATTCCGATTCCGCCGATACAGTCGGCGACGAAAGGATTTTTGTCCACACTGTGCGACTTTCGAAATGTGTTTCCGTCCAGAAGAATATCGCGTGCGACGGCCCGGCCGTCCACGGCGAGAAACCCGTGAATGCCGAAGCGGTGCAGGGACTCAAAGAATCGCGGGTCCGCATCGTCCGCCGGGGCGTTTGAATCCGAGCCGGGGCGGATCAGAAAGGTTCCGAAGTCGTTGGGAAGATTCCATCCGAAACGCACCTGCCCGCCCACGTTGATGCCCGTGTAGGCATTGCCGACGGCCAGGCCCGCATGCGGAATGGCGTCGAGACCGAACCCTTCGATTTGGCCGAACCGCTTGGCTCTCCATTTCCGTTCGATAAACAGGTTCACAATCGGTTCGTCATGAAGTTGATGCTCCCATCCCTGGGGGATTAGCGTGTCTGTCCATACATGAACCTCTTTCTGAATATCCTGCGCATAGGAGTGTCGTCCCACCAATCCAACAGTCAGTTCAACGGAGTCCATAAACCGGCTGTTGCGACTGTGCAGGCCCAGTCCCATATAGAGTACCCCGGCGTAAGGGCGGTCGTTGAAAATCAAGTCGGTCCTCGCCCGATCTTCGGGTGTGTAAATGCTTTGTCCCAGAGATACGGACAGCGTGCGTATCCGGTCGGGGCCGTTGATGACCGGCAGTTGATCGATGGCAGTGTGGAAAAATCCCGGCAGCCATTCAACTTCCCGGTAGTTGCTCAGATCCCTCGACAGCCAGGAGATTTTCGTTCCGTGCGTGTAGTGGCGATCTTTGTTGTCAAAGCCGAACGCGTCGTTTTCCAGGGAGAGGGTCAGTGTGTCCGACGAGCCGGCGATCTGGTTTGACGCCCAGGCTGCTTGCGAAAAAAACAGGATTAAGAAGGTGCAAATGAGTACGACGGCGTATTTTATTTTCATGGGCTTTCGTCTTATCAAGAGGTGAGGGCTTCTATCATAATCACGCGGCATTTGGCAATACAATCGATTCCGTCCATGGCGGGGCAATGCGCGAAAAAACTGAGAACGCATCGTATTCATTGTCCCTGTGTGTCGTGCGAGAGTTGTCTGTCGGCGGAAGACAACGCGGCTACATCGACCGGCGAGGCTGTGGCTCCTCCGAGGGTTTTATACAGGGTGATCCGGTTGCTCATCTGCGCCAATCTCAGCATGATGAGAACCTGCCTGGCGCCGTAGAGTGAGCGCTGCGCGTCGAGGACGGCCAGGTAACTGTCAATGCCTTTGTTGTAGCGGGATTCGGACAGGCGGTGGGCAATAGACAAAGCGTTCACCAGCGCCTCTTGAGCTTCGATCTGCCGGTTGATGGTTCCTTTCACGGCCAGCGCGTCGGCGACTTCCCGAAAAGCCGTCTGAATGGATTTTTCATACTGGGCAACGGCGATTTCCTTTTCCAGTTTGGCGACGTCGTAGGCGTACCAGGTTCGGGCGTCAAAAATCGGCAGGGTGATTTGCGGTGAAAAACTCCACACGCCGGAGCCGGACTTAAAAAGGCCGGATAGTTCGTTGCTTGCCGTTCCCGCGGACGTCGTCAAAGCGATACGGGGGAAAAAGGCGGCCCGAGCCGCGCCGATGTTGGCGTTGGACGCTTTGAGGCGATGTTCGGCGGCCAGGACATCCGGCCGCGACAAAAGCGGCTCCGAGTCGAGCCCCGCCGAGGGGTCGGGCAAAGGGCGGAAAGAAGCGAGATCCGTGGGCAGCCAGGCCGGATCGATGCCGGCCCCGACAAGAAGCCCAAGCGCATTGAGATCGAGCGCCACCTGCTGCGTGTAGCGCGCGATATCCGCGCGGGCGGCTTCCACCTGAGTTTGCGCGCGGCGCAGGTCCAGCTCGGAGGCCATGCCTGTATCGTATCGCTTTGCAATCAGGTGGAATGCGGCTTCTTGCGTCTTCAGGGTTTCTGTCACCACCACAAGAGCCTCCCGGTCGGCGGCCAGCGCCAGATAAGCCTGAGTCACGGTGGCAATAAGCGCGAGCTCGTATCCCAGCAAAGCCTGTCCGGAAGCCAGGTACTCTTCAAGAGCGCTGTCCTTCAGAGCGCGGATGCGTCCGAAAAAGTCGATTTCCCAGGAGGTGATGCCGAGATTGATGCTGTATTTTTCCGCCGTATAGGCGCTTCCCGACTCGGAAAGATCGGCGGGAATTCTTTCCTTATACCAAGAGCCTGTGGCGTTGACCGTGGGCAGCAGCGAGACCCGCCCGATGCCGTAGTAGGCCCGCGCTTTTTCCATGTTCAGGGCGGATACCCGCAGGTCACGGTTATGGTCCAGGGCGGTTTCGATCATCTTTTGAAGTTTTTCATCGGCAATGAAATCCCGCCATGATTGCTGCGCCGGCGTTTCCGGTGCGCTTATGTCCTGATAAGCGCCGCCTGAAGGCCAGGTGGCGGGAATCGGCGCCGCCGGCCGGTCGTATCTCGGCGCCAGTGTGCAGCCAGAAATCAAGATCGTTATTACGGCGGATACAAGGAGCATTCTTTTCATGTCACGATGCCTCGGTGGATTTGGTTTGACGGTGCTGTCTGCCGAAAACTTTTTCAATCAGAACGTAGAACAAAGGCGAGAAAACAACAACCAAAACGGTGGCCGAGATCATGCCGCCCAGAACGCTGGTGCCGATGGCGTTTTGCGCGCCCGCGCCCGCGCCGGTGGTGATGGCCAGCGGCAAAACGCCGAAGCCGAAAGCCAGAGATGTCATCACAATCGGGCGAAAGCGCAGTTTCGCCCCTTCGAGCGTCGCTTCGAGAAGCCCCATGCCGCGGTCCAGGCCGTGTTTGGCAAATTGAACGATCAGGATGGCGTTTTTAGTGGTGAGTCCCAGCGTGGTCAGAAGCCCGATTTGGAAATACACATCATTGTTCATGCCTCGCAGGCTTGATGCGATAATACCGCCGATGATGCCCAGCGGCAGCACCAGTAAAATGGAAATCGGGATGGTCCAGCTTTCATAAAGCGCGGCCAGGCACAGGAAAATGACGAAGATCGAGAAGGCATAAAGAAGCGGCGCCTGGGTGCCGGCCATCCGCTCCTGGTAGGAAAGCCCGCTCCAGTCGAAGCCGAACCCCTGTGGCAGCTTTGCAGCCGCTTCTTCCATGGCTTTCATGGCTTCGCCCGAGCTTCTGCCCGGCGCGGGCTCCCCCCAGATGTTGATGGACGGAAAGCCGTTGAAGCGCGTGAGCTGAGGGGGACCCGATGTCCAGCGGCCCGCGGCAAAAGAGGAGAAGGGTACCATCTTGCCTTGTGTGTTGCGAACGTAGAGTTTTTCCAAATCTTCAGGCAGCATGCGGTAAGGGGCGTCGGCCTGGACATAAACTCTCTTCACGCGTCCGCCCTGCACGAAGTCGTTGACATAGGCGCTGCCGAACGCGGCCGAAAGCGTTCGATGGATGGACGCGATGGGTACGCCCAGAGCGCCGGCCTTCTCCCAATCGACATCGATGCGGTATTCGGAGACATCCGCCATGCTGTTGGGGCGCACTTTGACGACTCTCGAGTCGGATGCCGCAAGGCCCAGAAGCTGGTTTTGGCCGTCCATAAGCGCTTTATGTCCGAGGCCGCCGCGGTCTAGGAGCTGGAGATCGAATCCCATCGACATGCCCAATTCGGACACGGCCGGCGGCTGAAAGACGAAGACCATGGCGTTTCGGATTCCGGAAAGCGCCCCAGAGGCTCTTTTGGCAATGGCCGGAGCTTTGAGGTCGGCCCGGTCACGAAGGTGCCAGTCCTTGAGTCGGATCCAGACCATGCCGTTATTTTGCGCGCGTCCGGAAAAACCGATGCCGGTAATGGTCATTACCATCTCCACTGCGTCTTTTTCGTTTTCGCGGAAATACGCGTCGATCAGACTGGTGATTTCTTCGGTCTGTTCCAGCGTGGATCCAGCGGGCATGATCACCTGCGCAAGAAGCGTTCCCTGATCTTCATCGGGCAGATACGCTTTGGGCATGCGCAGCCACATCGCTGCCATGACCGCAACGATCGCCAGAAAAACGGCCAGATATCGTTTTTTTTTCGACAGGGAATGGCCGACCAGACCCACATATCTTTCTCTGAGAGAGAAAAACACGCGGTCGAACCATAAAAATAAAGGCCGGAGGAAGAAAATCGCATTTTCCGCAGGCTCATGGCCGGACCTCACTGGTTTGAGAAGCACCGCGCACAGAACCGGCGTCAGGATCAGCGCGACGACCACGGAAAGAAGCATGGCGGAAATGATGGTGATGGAAAACTGGCGATAGATGACGCCGGTGGAACCGGGGAAAAAGGCCATGGGGCCGAATACGGCGGACAAAACCAGGCCGATGCCGATAAGCGCGCTGGTGATCTGTTCCATCGACTTGGCCGTGGCTTCCTTGGGGGGAAGCCCCTCTTCGCTCATGATGCGTTCGACGTTTTCCACGACGACGATAGCGTCATCGACCAGAAGGCCGATGGCCAGTACCATGGCGAACATCGTCAGCATGTTGATGGTGAATCCGAACAGACCCAAAATGGCAAACGTTCCCAGAATCACCACGGGCACGGCGATGGTGGGAATAAGCGTGGCCCGCATATTGCCCAGAAAAAGCCACATCACCAGAAAAACCAGCACGATGGCGATAATCAGGGTTTTGATGACTTCATTGATGGACACCTTGATGAAGGGCGTCGAGTCGTAAGGATAGATGACTTTCATGCCGGCTGGAAAATAGCGGCTCATCTCCGTCATTTTCGCCTTCACGGCGTCGGCCGTGTCGAGGGCATTGGCGTTGGGCGACTGACGGATGGCGATGCCGCCGGCGGGCAGGCCGTTGTTGGCGACCTGGATGTCGTAAGCCTCCGTGCCCAGCTCGCAGCGACCCACATCGCCCACGCGGACAATGGAACCGTCCGGATTGGTCCGAAGCGGGATTCGGGCGAATTCGTCGGGCGTGGAGAGCATATTCTGCACGACGATGGAGGCGTTCAAGCGCTGGCCTGAAACGGCGGGCGCGCCGCCGAACTGACCCGCGGAGACTTCGACGTTGTAAGCTCGAAGCGACGCGATCACATCGTCGATCGTCAGGCGGTAGTCCGTCATTTTTTTGGGGTCGAGCCAGATGCGCATGGCATAGCCGCTGCCGAAGACTTCCACTTCGCCCACGCCGGGGACGCGCGCCAGGATCTTTTCCAGGTTGGACTTGGCATAGTCTCTCAGGTCCGTTCCGTCCATCGAACCGTCTTCGGAGATCAGCCCCACGAACATCAGGTAGTTGCGCGTGGACTTGCTGACCTGCACGCCCTGGCTTTCGACCTCGTCAGGCAAGCTGGACATGGCGGATTGCACTTTGTTTTGCACCTTGGACCAGGCGATGTCCGGGTCCGTTCCCGCCGCAAAGGTGAGCTCGAGACGCGAACCGCCCGCCGAATCGCTCGATGCGGACATGTAGATCAGATTGTCCAGACCGGTCATCTTCTGTTCAATGACTTGAGTGACGCTGTTTTCCACGGTTTCGGCGGAAGCTCCCGGATAGGAGGCGGTAATGGCGATGGTGGGCGGCGCCATTTGCGGATACTGGGAAACCGGCAGGTTGTAAATCGCAAGAAGCCCCAGCGCCATGATGATGATGGCGATGACCCAGGCAAAGACCGGTCGATCCAGAAAAAATTTCGAAAGCATCAGCGGCCTCCACTTTCAGTGCTGCCCGGACCGGCCGGATTGTTTTTGTCGGCTTTCGGATTAAACGGGACGGCTTTGACCGACAGGCCCGGCCTGATCTTGAGCGCGCCCTCCATAATCACCCGCTCTCCGGCGTTGAGGCCCGAAGAAATCAGCCAATCGTTTCCAATTGCGCGATCGACCGTAATCCCGCGCTGTTCAACCTTACCGTCCGGCGTCACAACCAGCGTTTGAGGATTTCCTTTGGGATCGCGCGATACGGCTTGTTGCGGAATCAGCAGCGCCTGTTTGTTGATTCCTTCCTGAACCACCGCGCGGACAAACATGCCGGGCAGCAAAATCCCCTTCGGGTTGGGAAAAACGATGCGTAAAACAACCGATCCGGTTGAGGGATCGACGGTCACATCACGAAATTGAAGTGTTCCCTTGAGAGGATATTCCGTGCCGTCATCCAAGAGCAGCCGGACTTTTTGCTGATTTTTTCCGTTTTGATCCAGTTGCCCCTCCTGCAGTTGACGGCGCAGACGTTGGATATCCGTCGTGGACTGGGTGACATCCACATACATCGGATTCAATTGCTGAATGGTGGCCAGCGCGAGGGGCTGTCCGGCCGCGACCAGCGCGCCTTCCGTCACGCTGGATTTTCCGATGCGCCCGGAGACGGGGGCTTCAATAGTCGTGTATTGCAGATGAATGCGGGCTGTTTCCAGCGATGCCTTCGCGTATTGTATATCCGCCTGAACCTGCTTGAGCGCCGCCGCCGCGTCGTCGTAGTCCTGCCGGCTCACGGCGCGTTCATCCAGGAGGTTCTTCAGGCGCTTCTCCTTGAGGGAAACAGACGAAAGTTGGGCTTCCGAGCGGGCGAGCGCCGCTTTGGCGTTTTCAAAGGTCGCCTGGTACAAAGCGGCGTCAATCTGAAAAAGCGCCTGGCCTTCCTTGACTTCCGAGCCTTCCGTAAACAGCCGTTTCTGGATGATCCCGTTCACCTGGGGACGGACTTCCGCCACTCGGTAGGCCGAGATACGTCCCGGCAACTCGGTGGTCATCAGCACCTGCCGGGATTCGACCGTCACAAAGGAGACCTCCGGAAGCGGAGGCGGGCCGCCCGCATTTTGATCGCCGCATCCTTCGAGCGTGAATATGACGATACCCAGAAATGCGGCAAACACAGGAAAAATACGGGATTTATTTTTCATAAAAAACCTCTGCATGTTTTTTTAGTCACCGAATTGTCAAATTAACGTTTGATTGCATCCCAACAGGCTTCCGTAATCCGGCGGATCAAGGGATCATCCAGCGAAACAAAACCCAGGGTATGATCGCGGATTGTGTAAAGCATGGGACCGATCGCCAGGGAAGTGAGCACGATAATCGGCATATCTTTTAAGATATTTTGCGCGATTCCTTCTTCAAAGAGTCCGATAAGGGTATCGTGACCACCGTGCTGAGTGTTCTTGCCGACAAGTTTGTCGCGACGATGGGATATTCCGTACGGAGAATTGAAGTATTGTTCCATGTAACGGAAATGACCCGGATGCATCAATAAATATCGAAAAAGTTGACCGAATAAGTGAAAAAACTGCTCCTGAATCATTTTTCCCACCGGATAATCGGTCAAAATGGCCTGCAATAGCCTGTCTTCGATTTCATGGAATAATTCGTTGATCAGAATGTCCTTATTTTCGAAATACCGATAGATTGTTCCGGCGGCGACTTGGGCCTTGCCTGCAATTTCGGACATCGGGGCGTCGTGAAAACCCCGCTCGACGATAAGTTCCAGCGCCGCCTGCATAATATCGGTGCGCTTGTCTGATTTTACCAAAAATTCATACTCCTTACGTATGTGAATGAATGTTCATCCTTGAGCAATGGAGCAGCATTTACAGCAGAAGAAATATTCTGTCAAGTCTTTTTACAAACAGGCTTTCGATAAACGCTGCCTGATGAATTTCCACATCCGGCTTCACGACGGAAGATCCGTGAACAAGGGACCTTCCGTTCACGGTAAGAGTCGTTATTTATCAACGCCGGTCGTTTGACGGCTGGTCAAGTCATGCCTGGGAGGGTGAACCGATTCCGGCTGTTGGTTCAATATTCATGGGGCAGATCGTATTTATAGACTTTGGAGGCAAGGGCGAGATAGTCACGCACCGCTTCGATTCCGAAAAGACCGCTGATGGTTGCGTTGGGTTCGTCCAGTCCCATCTGTGTTTTGGCTGCAATAGCCTCCATCCGTTCATAGTCGGGCAATGACGCTTTGACGGCGGACAGGTATTCCTCCAGCAGTGCGAGATATTGAGGCGAATATGTCCGGCAATAGCGCGACTGGTTCTCCTTGAGTTTCAGGGCAAGCTGATTGACCCGGTCCATCTGCTCTTTGGTGGCCACGGGGCTGGCAAGCGAGGAAATCTGGCGGTGAAAAGGATCGATATCTTTTTCTTTCATAGCGGACGCGTTCTGGTCGAGAGCTTTTATCCGGGCCAGAACGGCGCTCTTGCGGGCCTCTACCCGATCAATGAGTTCTTTTAGCTCTTCATGCAGAGAAACGTTTCGGCCGGAAGGTTGCGGATCGGCAGGCGACCTTTTTTCAACGTCCGGCATTTTCTCCGGTTCAGGCGCAAGCATGGCGCCGGTGGGAGGACGGACTCTCTTGGCGGATACGTAAACCTGCATCTCTTCTCTTCGGGTGACAATATCCCGGTCCATCTTGTCGCGGAGGTTTCGAACGAGCTTCAAAAAGGGGGCTTTATCGTCGGAGCTTGTCTCGCAGATGTTTTGCGGAAGGGACGGCAATTGTTTCAGGTAGTGATCCGGCGAGGTTTGGGCGAAAGAAATGGATGCAATCAAAAGCAGGCAAAAAGCGAGTAAAATATTTTTCATGGTTTGTCTCCCAGTGCGATTTTTTAATTTCAGCGGGAAAAATATAAGAAAAGGAATCTCTTCCGTCAAGGTCTTTCTGGTTTATGGAAGGGACGAAAAAACCAAGATGTCCTGCCTGACGCGTCGCTTTTCACGCCAGCGGGGCGATTTCCGTCATGTCTTGCGGCGTATTTAGGTTCTTGAAAAGTCTGCCATCCGGGTTGAAAGGCGCTATCCGCTGTTCTTCTATCGATAAAACATTCATGTCCCGGTAGAAACCCGATATCTTAAGTTTGTCCGATACCAACAGACGCAAGATGGAGGGCAGGCATTTGCGCGAGTAAACGGCGCACAGGGGCTGAAACCCATCTTTTGTGGCCGGCACGACTATGTCATGACGACCCGTCTGGTCGAGAAGGAAAGTGAGAAAAGCGTCGCTCAAAAACGGCATATCGCAGGCGCTTACAAACGCGCAGGAATTTTTGGCATAAAACAGGCCAGTGTAAATTCCTCCCAGAGGACCTTTGCCTTTGTAAATATCCGTGACCACCGAGACATCCGGAAACTCCAGGTAGGTGAAAGGATCGTTGGTGACGATAATGATATCTTCAAAGAAGCGCCGATACAAATCCAGCGTCCGGTTGATCAGGCGCACGCCGTCGATCTCCAAAAACGCTTTATTGGTTCCCATGCGCGTATTTTTTCCGCCGGAGAGCAAAATGCCGCTGATATGTCCCGTTTTTGTCTTCACTAAAAACGTTCCTCCATGTGTTGCAGTCACTTACCACAAAGTTGCAGCGGATAGAAAATAATTTAGTCTTTTGAAGGACATTTTTATTGACTCTTGACGGTTAAACGAATAAAAGCTGAAAATTCGGTTTATTTACTAAATTTATGGAGGGGGATTTCATGAGTCATGAGGTAAAATTGTTTGGAATGTCCGCTGAAAGCGGACGATGGATCTACGTTATTTTAGGGTTGATCATGTGCGTGTGTCTCGGCGCCGTTTATGCCTACAGCATTTTCCTGGCGCCGGTTCGGGAGGCTTTTCAGGTTTCCGCCTTTCTGGGCAATCTGCCATTCATGGTTTTTCTGGCTTTTTTTTCCATCCTGATGTTTTTCGGGGGCCGGATCATGGAGAAGCTGGGGCCGCGTAAACTCAGCATCATCGGCGGTGTGATTGTGGGGTTGGGTTGGCTTCTGTCGGCTTTTGCGCCTAATATCTGGGCGCTGACACTGACCTATGGCGTCATTGCCGGTTCCGGGGTCGGTCTGGTTTACGGCTGTCCGGTGGCGATGGGCGCCAAGTGGTTTCCGGACAAAAAAGGTCTTGCAGTAGGGCTGATCCTCGCGGGGTTCGGCGGTTCGGCGCTCATTACGGGAAAAGTAGCCAGTGAATTGTTGCCGTCAGTCGGGCTTGCCGCTACATTTATGTATTTCGGCATTGCCTTCGGAATCATCCTGTTCCTGCTGAGTCTGCCGTTTCGGTTTCCCTCCGCGGGCTGGGCGCCGGCCGGATGGAAACCGGCAGCCGGCGCGGTCGTTGCTTCGGATTTCGCGCCCGGTGAAATGGTCAAAACCTCCACGTTCTGGGGGCTTTTTCTTTGTTTCCTTATCGGATCCATCGCCGGCTTAATGGCGATCGGTATCTCCAAGCCGGTCGGCAGTGAAATCATCAAGATTACCGGAGAGACGGCCGCTACATTGGTCGGCATCTTCGCGATTTTCAATGCGTTTGGGCGACCCCTTTTCGGTTTTCTCACGGATAAGATTATGCCCCGTAATGCGGCGCTGCTCAATTTATTCTTGATTCTGGTCGTGTCGGTGATCATGATTATCGCCAAAGAAGGAGATACCGGTTTGTACACGATGGGCTTCATCGGCTTCTGGCTTTGCCTAGGCGGCTGGCTGGCGATCGCGCCGACCGCAACCGCCGCGTTCTTCGGCATGAAGAATTACGCGCGCAACTACGGCGTGGTCTTTTTCGCCTACGGCCTTGGCGCGATTGTAGGCGGCATCATTTCCGGCCAGGCTAAGGATGTCTTTGGAACGTATACCGTTGCCTTCTATCCGACGGCGGTGCTGGCGATTGTAGCCATGGCACTGGCTTTTGTTCTTCTTAAGCCGCCCAAAAAGGCATAGAAAGAAAAAAGATTGATAAAAAAAGCGGGCATGATGCCCGCTTTTTTTATGGTCGTCCAAGCGTTTATTGGCGGATAATTTTCCGGTCGATGGCGGTCGTTTGCGTCCCTTCGCCTTCGACCATGGAGGAGATGTCGTCCTTGCCCTTGAATCGTTTCACGTTGAGCATGAAGATTTCCAATTTGGAAAGCACATTGGGCGGCAGCAGGTTGCCGTCGATTTCGATGGAAATCGTCGGATACTTTCTTTCCCGCGCCCAGGGCGTGAAAAGCCCTTCGATAACGCGGCCGATCAGGCAGGCAAATGGAGAAATGTTGACGATGCCGGAATATCCGTCCATCATGGCGGTTGCTGCCACGCCGCTGGAAATGCTGATTTCGGAATGCAACTCATGGCTGACAAAATGCTTTTCTGTGTTGTGCATGATGGTCTTCATGTCATGGGGTGTTTTTGGGACCAGGCCTGTTGAGCTCAGGGTGTTGCGAACATTCCTTTCGACGTTCTTCTTGTAGATGTGTTCGATTCGCCAGTCGATGATATCCCGGAATTCCGGAGAAAAAGGTTTTTTATACCACGGCACGATGCTGAGCTTCTTTTTAAGCTCGTAGTGGCGGACGAAGTCGCAGTAGTAGAACCATTCGGCGACGTTGGATACCTTGCCGATGATGCCGTGCCGGCTGAATTGCGAGATGAGTTCATCGACGGCAAAGTCGTCGCGCCGGACATAGATTTCACCCACAATTAAGACTTTCGGACAGTCTTCCATTTTTCGGGCCAGAGGAATGCCGGCGATTTCATCGGCGATTTCTTTCAAGACGGGAAGAACTTTGGTGATGTCGCTTTCGGCCACGCTGATCATTTTCTGCCAGATGTTATCATAAATCTGCATGGCGCTTGTCGGATCGGCGGCACAGGTTCTAAGCGACGTTTCCACGTCCTTCATGTAATCGGCGATAACCGCCGACCACCAGGCATATTTGGTGAATTCCGATCCCAGCTCGGTATAAGAATTGTCCGAGTCCATCGTAAAGACCACCACGTTTTCCAGACGCAGGTCCTTGAAAAGATTTTCGTAGAATACGAAATACTGGCCGGTTCGGCAGGGGCCGTGCGTGGTGGGAACAAACAGAATGTAAATTTCATCCTTGCGATACTTCTCGGAAGACAGATACTGTAGGGTGCTGCCCAATACCAGGTGTGAAGGCAGGCATTCTTTTCCCGAGGCGTGATTGCGGGCAAGTTGCAGCGTGTAAACGTCGGGCACGGGCATGGTCTGCGCGTTGATGCCCAGACCCCGAAGCGTCGCCCCGACGAGCTCGGCGGAAAGCCTTCCCATATTGGACAGCAGAAGAGAAACGCGGGGGTTGTTCTTAATCGGAATCTTTTCACCTGTCGCGACATTTCGCAGATGGATATCTTCCCCTGGGTTGTTAATGAAACGCAGGCCGTTGTCGTAACGCTCTTCGCGAATTTCGTCGAGCTTGGAGCGATACCCTTCAATGATGTCCAGAAACGCTTCGATGCGTGTGTCGACTCCGGCGTCCGCCGTGTGTGAATCGAGCTCCAGAATCAAAAATGGCTTCGTACCCATGATCCATTTCAGATAATGCAGCATGAAGGAGTCGGGTGCGCAGGAGAAATTCGAGATGAAGGTGACGAAAATATTGGTCTCGTCCTTCAAAAGAACACCGGCTTTCATATCCTGCTGGCCATAATACCAGTACATATTGGGATAAATCGCCTCATCCGCGAAGGGAAGAATGTCGAAGGGAATCACCGAATGGCCGCGGGAGGTGTATTTTCTGGGAATGCCCATGTTGGCGTCCGCGGTGAAGGAATTATAGGGGCGTCCCAAAACGGCGATCACCGGGCGCTCGGCTCGCCGCGCTTCGGCAAGCGCCTGCCTGCCGAGTTCGGAAAAGCGACGGAAACAGTCCATCTGTTTATCATAGGCCAAAAGGAAAGCTTTTTTGGCTTCAACTTCATCAAAGCCGAGCTGCGCCGCCATGGCGACAAACGGTTCGGCCGCTTTGTCCACGCCGAGCATAAAACTGACGACCGGCATCAGATATTGCGTGTCCTGAATTTCAGGAAAGGCCTTTTTAATATAATAGGGGAGGCTCTGCGTGATCGGACAGAAATTCGCCGTTCCGTCTTTCTCATAGCTTTCCATATCCCGAAAGTGCGGCAAAAAGATATATTGAAACTTCCGGTTGAGGATGTCCTGGACGGCCCCGTGGGCGATTTCCGCCGGGAAACAGTAGCTGCTTTCCACGCGCGCCGTTCCTTCGTGAGAAATGTCGGTGGAGACCGACGTTTCCACGCCCAGTAAATGAAAAAACCAGCTATAGAGTGGCCACAGCGTGTAAATGGAGAAGCAGCGCGGAATGCCGACGACATAATCCCGTTTCCGGATCAGGGTCGCGGGATCAGGCGCGCATTCCTTAAAAAGAATCTCATTTCGCTTTTCAATGTAATCGACAACGCCGTCTTCATTGAAGACTTTCTTCTTCCGGAGATTGGCGTATTTATTACACCGGCCGCCGAACATGTATTTGTGGCCGTTGACGTTTAGAACACGGATCTGGCAGAAGTTGTCGCAGGCTTTGCACTGGAATTCCTTTTCGTAGAGGATTTCCGTGGCGAGAATCGAATCGATGTCATAGGAGGTGTCGGTCAGAAAACCTTCATCGGCTTTTTGTTTGGCCAGAATACCCACGCCGAAACAGCCCATCAGTTCGGGGTCGGGCGGGACAAGAATATTCTTGTCCAGAAGCATGGCGAACGCCAGCGGCACGGCTTTATTTTTCGCCACGCCGCCTTGCAGGACGATGCTTTTGCCGATGGTGCGGTTGCCCACGACGCGATTGAGGTAATTGGAGACGATGGATGTGACGATGCCGGCGGTAATGTCTTCCCGCGAGGCGCCCTGCTGCACGGCGTTTCGGATGTCTGAATTGATGAAGGCCGAGCAATGTTCCCCGAATTTCAGAGGGGCGGCGGCCGCAAGCGCGATGTCGCCGATCATCGAGGCCTCGGGAATGTTGAGGTCGCCTTGCGCCGATTCCTCAAGGAAGGAGCCGGTTCCCGCCGAGCAGGCCTCGTTCATGGCATAATCAATGGGGACTTTGTTTTTCAAGGAAACATACTTGGCATCCTGGCCGCCGATTTCGAAAATCGTGTCGATATCGTCGCGGTAAAACGTTGTGCCGACGGCATGGGCGATGATTTCATTGTAAACGGCCGGTGTTTCCAGAAAGACTCCCAAAATCTCGCGTGATGAACCGGTTGTCGCGGCAAGGGAGATATGAATTTTCCCGTCGCCGATGTCGGCCTGGATTTGTTTTTGAATTTCCCGAAGGCAGTTTTTGAGCGCTTTGACCGGATCGCCATGTGTTCGCCCGTAGAATGAGGCGGTGATTTCACTGGTTTCCCGATCGATCAGGCAGGCTTTTGTGGTGGTGGAGCCGCCGTCCACGCCCAGAATGTAGTCGCGTCCGGCAACGACTTTTCCCTTTTTCGACGGCAGGTAGCTGACTCGGCCTGCGGCGCTTTGCAGGCTTTTAAAGCGCTTGAACTGAATCCGGCTTTGCTTGAAGAGGGCTTGATCCGTCGGCATGTCGCTGCCGAGTTTACCGGCCAGAAGCGCCGCGCCGAAGGCTTCGAAGTAAGGTGCTTGTTCGGGAACAATGAATTCAATGGCCGGCATGCGTTCTCGGATGAAGCGAAGGATGTAGGGATTCTGTGTGACGCCACCGACCAGCAGCACCTTGCCCTGTTCGATTCTGGCCCGCTTGAGAAAGTCGACGACTTTGATGGCCATGACGTCGCTGAGCGACACGACGATGTCGCCGGTTGTCGCTTCGCCCTTATTCAGACGATGCGTGCAATCACTTTTCATGAAAACGGAGCAGCGTGACGACAGCTTCAGAACCCGGCTCGTTGAGTCGATTTGTGAAATGTCGCCAAGCCGCATATTCATCCGGGCCAGTTGCTGCTTGAAGAATTCCCCCGTGCCGGACGCGCATTTATTGCCGGAAAAGCTGGTGATGATCTTGTTTTGTTTGTCCAGAGTATAGACCACAAGATCTTCGCCTCCCATCGACACGAGCGCGTCAACAGAATAGCCGATCTGTTTGAGCGCCTCTTCGATACAGAGCGGCTCAATGACACTGTTTAGATTGAGAAGATGGCGGCCCTCCGTGCCGGTTGCCAAAAGCCGGGTTTGTGCAGGGACGGGGTGGAGGTCAAGGAGTTTCCTCAGGGTGCCTAAAAAGTTTCCTTCGTGCGGTTCTACCGCGCTCCATACGATTTTCCCTTCGAAAAGAAGAGAGGTTTTGACGTTGGATGATCCGATATTAATTCCCAAACTGTGCATAAGCGATATGCTCCCTATGATCTCGCGTGTCTGTCGGTGCAACAGATATTACGATTGAGCGATATCGTCAAGCCTGGAATCGACAATTTTTAGAGAAAAAAAGGAAAATGCCGTCGCTTGCAGGATGACAAAAAAAGAGCCGGAAGGCTTGCTCCCGGCTCTTTGTGAAGGTTTATTGAGTCAATGACTTAATGCGCTTCTTCCATGGCGCTGGAGATGTACATCATTGCCAGAAGGACAAACACGAGCGTCTGCACTAGATAGACGAAAAGTTTGAGCGCCATCAGCGGCAACGGAACAATCAGCGGCACCAAGATGAGCAGAATCAACAAAACAAGATCGCCGCCCTTGATATTGCCGAAAAGCCGGAAGGTGAGCGATAACGGTCTTGACAGATGGCTGACGATTTCGATCGGCAGCATCAGCGGGGTGAGCCACCAGACCGGTCCCATGAACTGCTTGATGTATTTGAAGCCGTGCGTTTTAACGCCGAAAATATGCGTCAAAACGAAGACGACCAAGGCCAGCGCGGCCGGCGTATTGATATCGGAGGTCGGAGACTTGAATCCGGGAATTGCGCCCATGAGGTTTGATAAGAAGATGAACAAGCCCAGCGTGGTAATCAGAGGAAAGAATTTCCGTCCGTTATGTCCCATGATTTCATTAAGAATGTTGTCAAACCCGCCGATGATCACTTCCATAATGTTCTGCAGCGGACCGGGATAGACGGAGAGCTTCCTTGTGGCCAGAAACGAGACCACGGCAAAGACCAGAACCAGAAAAATGGCGTAGGTCACGTGCGTGGGAATGTAAGGGTTTTCCAGAAAATAGATGGAGTGCATGCTTCAACGAACCTCCTCACTAAAGTTTTTTTTTGCCATAATAGCGATCATCGTAACGACGATATTGATGACCACTACGGAAAGTCCGAGAATCAGGCCGATCGTGTCGACCGTTTTATAGGCGATCAGGAAATACAGCACGACGGCGGTTGCAGCCAGTCGGATAAAATACTTGATCATCGCCGGTCTTTTGGGGTTGGCGGTTTGTCTAGAAATCACGCCTTGCAGACCGCGTTCCATCCAGAAGAAATTGACAATGCTGATAAAGCCGCCCAGAAGGACGCCCAAAGCGAATTTAAATCCGAAAAACAATGACGGGAAAAACAAGACGGCAAGAATGATCCAGTTGGTCAGTTCAATTCTTTTTTGGAGCGGGTCTTTGTCGATGCGGTTCACTTTTCAAACTCTTGATAATCGGTTCATCGTCTTGAAAGTTCTTTTTAATCAAAACATAAATGTTTCGAAACCCGGCCGAGATCCCTATGATGAGGAAGACCACCGTAAAGGCATAGCCGGAATCGAATTTCCGGTCGAGGTAGCTTCCCAGCAACAGGCACCCAAAAATCGCCAGAACCATCGCGATGCCCAAAGAACTGGCCAGGCCCATCTGGATGGCATATTTTTTGGTGTCCTGATCCATTTTGCGATGCAACCTTTAACATGGGATACGGTCGATGTCAATTGAAAACATGACCGGCGTTCATCATTTGTGAAGAAGGTGACGATGCTCTTTGTACCAGGCGATCGTTTTTTTCAATCCGGTTGTCAGATCCGTTTGCGCCTTAAAACCAAATTCTTTCAATGCTTTAGACGTATCCAGCCGGCGGCGGGGTTGGCCATCCGGCTTTGAGGCGTCCCAAAGGATTTTTCCCGTAAACCCGCACAGATTTGCGGTCAATTCCGCGAGATCGCGGATGGAAATCTCAAAATCGGCGCCGATATTGACCGGGTCGCTTTGATCATAGCGGTCGGCGGCCAGGCAAATCGCCCGGGCCGCGTCTTCCACGTAAAAAAATTCACGAGTTGCCTTCCCCGTTCCCCAGACTTCGAGGCTGTCATCGCCTCGGTCCATCGCATCGAAACATTTTTTGACGAGCGCCGGAATGACGTGCGACGATCGGGGGTCGAAATTGTCGTTCGGGCCATAGAGATTGACGGGAAGAAGGAAAATGGAATTGAAACCGTACTGCCGGCGATAGGCCTGCGACTGGACCAGCATCATTTTTTTGGCCAGTCCGTAAGGGGCGTTGGTTTCCTCCGGATAACCATTCCACAGATCGTCTTCCCGAAACGGAACGGGCGTGAATTTCGGATAGGCGCAGATGGTTCCCAGCGCCACGAATTTTTCGATTCCATGACGATAGGCCTCCTCAATCAGTTGCGTGCCCATGATCAGATTGTCATAAAACAGCTCCGCCGGCTTTTCCTGATTGAATCCGATTCCCCCGACTTTGGCGGCCAGATGGATCACAAGATCCGGTTTCATGGTGTCGTACATCCGGCGGATGGATGAAAGGTCCGTCAAATCGAACTCCGGCAGATCGGCGATTTCGATCGCGGCGCAGCCGTGCGAAGCAAGCTCCCGGATCAGATGCCCCCCCAGGAAGCCTTTTCCTCCAGTGACGACGATACGTTTATTTTTCAGCATGGACAGCCTCTTTAATGCCCTTATTTATTGAGCGAGTCTTTCGCCGCCGACACCCGAAAAGCCGGCATCGGTGAGCGTTTTTTCCTTCCGGGCGATTTCCAAATCCGAATCGATCATCATATCGATGAGTTGATCGAAAGAGACTTTCGGCTCCCAGCCCAGAATATTTTTGGCTTTGGAGGCGTCTCCCAGCAGGACATCCACTTCCGTCGGCCGGAAATAGCGAGGATCGACCTTCACGTGTTTTTCATAGTCCAGATCAAGCTTGCTGAAGACTTTTTGGGTGAATTCCCGCACCGAGTGCGTTTCACCTGTTGCGATCACGAAATCATCTGGCCGGTCCTGCTGAAGCATCAGCCACATAGCCTCGACGAAGTCTCCGGCAAACCCCCAGTCGCGTTTGGCGTCGAGATTGCCCAGATAGAGTGTTTCTTTCAGGCCGAGTTTGATTTGGGCTGCGGCGCGGGTGATCTTCCGGGTGACAAAAGTTTCGCCGCGGCGGGGCGATTCGTGATTGAACAGGATCCCGTTGGTCAGATAAAGCCCGTAAGCGTCCCGATAGTTCTGAACGATGTGGTAGGAAAAGACTTTTGCGGCGGCATAGGGGCTTCGCGGCTGAAAGACGGTTTTTTCGTTTTGCGGCGGCGGGGCCGCTCCGAACATTTCACTGGAGGATGCCTGATAAAACCTTGTGGAAATGCCGGTTTTGCGGATGGCTTCGATCATGCGCAGCGTTCCCAGTCCGGTGACATCCGCCGTGTATTCGGGCATGTCGAAGCTGACCCGGACATGGCTTTGCGCGCCCAGATGATAGATTTCGTCGGGTCGGATCGACGCTAAAAGGTCCATCAACTGCCCCGACACGTTGAGATCTCCGTAGTGCAGAAACAATCTTGCGTTGGGATCGTGAAAGTCGCGGTAGAGATGATCGATGCGGTCGGTGTTAAATGTGCTGGCCCGGCGGATCAAACCGTGGACCTCGTATCCCTTGGCCAGCAAAAATTCCGTTAAATAAGATCCGTCCTGGCCGGTAATTCCCGTTAAAAAAGCTTTTTTCATAATGCCTTCCCGTCTTGAATTTTCTAAAGACGCCAGTAGCTGCCGACGGCCTTACTGGCGGCGTTTGGATCGAATATGCCTTTGATGTCCAGCACAATCGGTTTGTCTTTGCGGCACAGTGCGGCCATTCCGGAAAGCCCCATTTCCACATAGGCCCGGTGCGCCACACACAAAACAACGGCATCGACATTTTTAATGTCTTTGAGGGGCGAAAGCTCAATGGCGTAATGTTCGCGAGCCTCCTCTGGGATGGCCAGCGGATCGTGCACCAGAACCCTCACGCCGTAATCTTTCAATTCGTTGATGATATCCACCACGCGGGTGTTTCGCAGGTCGGGGACATTTTCCTTGAAGGATAACCCCAGAACCGCCACACGCGCCTTGCTGACCTGAACGTCCGCCGCGATCAGCATCTTGATGGTTCGTTCCGCGACGTACTTGCCCATATTGTCGTTGATTCTGCGTCCGGCCAGGATGACTTCGGGATGATAACCGATGCTTTCCGCCTTGTAGGTCAGATAGTAGGGGTCGACGCCGATGCAGTGGCCGCCGACGAGCCCCGGCCGGAAATTGAGGAAGTTCCATTTCGTTCCCGCCGCCTCCAGCACTTCGAGCGTATCGATGTTCATTTTATTAAAGATGATCGCCAATTCGTTCATCAAGGCGATATTGATGTCGCGCTGCGTGTTTTCGATGACTTTTGCGGCCTCGGCGACTTTAATGGACGAGGCGCGGTGCAGTCCGACTTTCACAACGGCGCTGTAGATGCCGTCGAGCAAATCCAGCGTAGGGCCGTCGGAAGCGGAGATGATTTTAATAGTATTGTCCACCGTATGTACTTTGTCGCCTGGGTTGATCCGTTCCGGAGAATAGCCCACCGTAAAATCGCGGCCGAACTTCAATTTGGATTCGCGCTCGAGAATCGGAACGCAGACCTCTTCGGTCACGCCGGGATAAACGGTGGATTCATACACGACGCAGGATCCGGCGGACAAATGTTTGCCGATAATGGCGGAAGCGTTTTCCATGGCTGAAAGGTCGGGTACATGGCAATTGTCCACCGGCGTCGGCACCGCGACAATAAAGAGCTTGCAGGAGGCGAGATCCGAAGGCTTCGCGGTAAAGTGAATCTTTGATTTTTTCAATTCATCGTCGGAAAGCTCCATCGTCCGGTCGTGGCCCTTCTTGAGTTCGGCGATGGTGGCTTCGCTGACATCATAGCCGATCACTTTAAAGTGACGCGAAAGATGCGCCGCCAGAGGCAAACCGACATAACCCAGACCGACAATCGCAATTTTGTTTTTACCCGCGTAAAAAGATTGAGCCGTCAGGAGTTTTTTCATTTTGAAATATCCTTCATGGAATGTTTTTCTTTCAAAAACAGGGGGCTTTCATTTACTGTATTGCGCGCGCGTTGTCAATCGGCCGCTTACAGATTTTGCAGCGTTTTTTCCGCCGCTGAAAGCGTCTGCTCCAAATCCGTCCGGCTATGGGCAAAAGACACAAACCCGGCTTCAAACTGCGACGGCGCCAGCCAGACGCCGTTTTCCAGCATGCCGTGGAAAAAGCGCCCGAAACGCGCCGTATCCGAGCGAAGCGCGCTTGAAAAATCCGTGACCGGTCCTTCCTGAAAGAACAAGGTGAACATGGACCCTGTTTTATTGATGCAGACCGGAATGCCTTTACGGGAAAACAGGATTTTCATTTCATCGCACAAACTTTCCGCGAGCGTCTCCAGCGGCCCGTAATCTTTTTGCTTTAGGATATCAAGTGTCGCGAGACCTGCCTGCATGGCCAGCGGATTGCCTGAAAGCGTGCCGGCCTGATAGACATCGCCGGATGGGGCCAGGCGGTCCATGATCTCCTTTTTCCCGCCGACGGCGCCCACAGGAAGACCGCCGCCGATAATTTTGCCCAGGCACGTCAGGTCCGGCGCAATGCCGATTTGATTTTGGTATCCGCCGAAACCGAAACGGAATCCGGTGATCACTTCGTCGAAAATCAGCACGATGCCGTTTTTACGAGTCAGCTCGCGAAGCGTTTTCAGGAAGCTTTCGCCGGGCAACACCACGCCCATATTGCCGGCTACCGGCTCGACAATAACGGCGGCGATGTCCGTCGCGTATTGATTCACCGCGTTTTCAAGAGCTTCGATGTTGTTGTAGGGGAGGCTCAGCGTCAGTTTTGCCGATTCAGCTGGAATTCCCGGCGAACCGGGGATGCCCAACGTGGCGACGCCGGAGCCCGCCTTGACCAGAAGGGCGTCGGCATGGCCGTGATAACAGCCGTCGAATTTGATGAGCATCTTCCGGTCCGTGTATCCGCGGGCCAGACGTACGGCCGTCATTGTCGCTTCGGTGCCCGAAGACGTCATCCGGATGCGCTCCATCGATGGAAACGCCTCATGAATCAGTCGGGCCATCCTTGTTTCCGCTTCGGTGGGGGCGCCGAAACTGGTTCCATTTTGCGCGGCCGCGCAAATGGCCGCGACCACATCGGGATGAGCGTGCCCCAGAATCATCGGTCCCCAGGACAGGACAAAGTCAACATAGGAACGGCCCGCGACATCGACAATTTTGCTGCCGTTGGCTCTGGCAACAAAGACCGGATCGCCGCCCACCGATTTCCAGGCGCGCACCGGCGAGTTCACCCCGCCGGGGATGTATTGGCGGGCTTCGGAAAAGTATGCGGATAATGTCATCAGAAATACTCCGGAGATGTTTTTTTATATTCCTCAAGGCTCTCCATGACCAGATAATCTTGCATCTGCGCGGCGGCGGTCATTTCCGAAAGAATGCGGCCGACGGCCTCATGGCGCGCATGCACCATGGTAAAAAGCGTATACCGGCCCAAAAAAGCCGGCTGCCTGGCATAGCAGTGAGACACGAAGGGCAGCGAGGCAAAACAACCGCCCACCCGATCCAAATCACCCTGGCCGACCGCCCAGACGATCAGGGCGTTTTGCCGGTATCCGGCGCGTTGATGCCGCAATATGGCGGCGACCTTTCTGATTGCGCCTGCCTGCCGGAGCGTCCGCAAAACGTCGAGCGCTTGTGCTTCGGTCAAGCCGCTTGCTCGGGCCAGCGCGCTAAAGGGCCTTGCGACGACCGGCAGATCGCCTTGCAGATGTTTGGCCAATGAAATTTCCGTCTCGGTCAGTTTTTGCATGGCCGGAAGCTTAACTTGACAAGCCAAGAAAATCAAGGAATGCGTTGCCTTTGCAAAAATATCGGGTTGCGGAGAAAAAATGTCTTGACTTTGCCGCCGCTGACCGTTAGTTATGTGCAAACATGACCGGTAGTCGCCAAATTCACGGAAAGGAGGATGCATGAACAGATTCGGGCGACACGGATCAGATCAAGCGATTCAATTATAATTCAAGGAGGCTGTAAATGAAAAAGAGTGCGATGTATTCCGTTTTAGCGATTGTGTTGGTTATGGTGTGTGCTCCTCTGGCTTTTGCGTCTGCTGAAGCGGCTCAGGCCTCCGGCGGAGCGGTGGATTACACGAACGCCATCGTCGTCGGTTGCTCGCTGTTGGCTGCCGGTTTGGCCATCGGCTTCGGCGCGATCGGAACTGGAAACGGTATGGGACAGGGTCTCAACGGCGCCACGAACGCAGTGGGTCGCAATCCGGAAGCCCAGGGCAAAATTCTTCTCACCATGATGGTCGGTCTGGCTATGATCGAATCTCTGGCGATCTACGCGCTGGTTGTTGCGCTGATCGTGCTGTACGCCAATCCCCTTGTTAAGGTTGTGATCGGCGGCTAATCTTATTATCAGGTTATTATAAACAGGGAGGGGGAGCGTACATCGACTTTCTCTCCCTTTTTTGTTGCTTCACCGCTTATTCGTCCGTTTGAATTTTTCCGCGCAGTCCTTTGGTTTCCGAACGCCGATGCTTTGCCTCGAGTATTTTCTCTTTAGCCCGTTGCGAGCGTTTTCGTTTCTGGCGGCGAATTTTTTCAATTTTTTCTTTTTCGGCTTCAAGAAAGCCTTTTTGCCGCCGTTCGATTTTATCCAGAAGCAGCCGGCGCGCCAGAAAACGATTGAGGGCCTGAGACCTCTCCCGTTGGCATTTGACGGAAAGTCCCGTGGGAATGTGCACCAGATGAACGCACGAAGAGCTCTTGTTGACTTTTTGTCCGCCGGGACCGGAGGATCGAACGAACGTCTCTTCAAAATCCTGTTCGGAAACGCCCAGAGCCTCCATGCGGGAGGCCAGCGCTTTTTCTTTTTCGGACGATACCGGCATATTCCGACAAGCCGTTTCTATGGGATGGAATAAATTTCTTCGTCAATCAGCGTGATCCAGTTTTCATGGAGAATGCTGCGAGCGTCCTCGATTTTATCGACGCCGAGGATGACGATGGTTTCCTTGCCGATGCGGTTGATGGTGGTATAGAGGTAGTGAATGTTGATGTCGGCCTTCGACAGCGGCTTTAAAATGGCGTTCATGCCGCCGGCGTGAAGCGGAACTTCCACCGCGAGGACGGGCGTGACTTCGAAGTTGAAATGGTAGCTGTCCAGAAGGGTTGCCGCCCGGTCCGGATCGTTGACGACCATGCGAACGATGCTGTCCTTGGCGGTGCTGGCCGCGGACACGGCCTTGGTGCTGATGTCTTCCGAATCCAGAATATGCGTGAGTTTCGCGAAGGATCCGGGAACATTTCCCAGGAGGACGGATATTTGCTTCACTGCCATGATTTTTAATCCTTGATGAAATCGAATCCGGCGGCAAACGCTTTACGGTTGATTTCGGCGACGCCTTTTTTCCTGCTTCCCATGATGGTTTCAAGGCTTTTTAAGTAGGTGTCGGCCTTCACGATGCCGGATTTCTTGATAAACGCGCCCATCATAATGACGTTGGCCACGCGGGTGTTGCCCAGATCCTGGGCGATCTCGCCGCAGGGGACCGCGTAAACGGCGACATCGCGGCGGCTGGGTCGTTCGCTGATGATCGATGAATTCAGGAAGATGGTTCCCCGAGCGCTGACTTTGGTCTGAAAACTGAAGAGCGACGGGGAGTTCATGACGATAAGATAATCCGGTTCGGACGCCACCGGGGAGGCGATTTCTTCATCCGCGACCGCGACCGTACAATTGGCGGTGCCTCCGCGCATTTCCGCCCCATAGGCGGGCAGATACGTCACATGAAATCCCTGGTTCATCGCGCTGTGAGCGAGGCTGGTGCCCATCATCAGCACGCCCTGGCCGCCGAATCCCGAAAAAATGACTTTGGTGATCATACGGCCGCCTCCGTGGCCCGGGCCTTTATGTCGTCTTTAAAGACACCCGGAGGGAAGACGTTGCTCATCACGTCGTCGATCCATTTGCAAGAGTCGATGGTATTCATCTTCCAGTTGGTCGGACAGGGCGAAAGAATCTCCACCAATGAAAAGCCCAGCCCGTCGCGCTGGCATTGAAACGCCTTGCGGATCGCCTTTTTGGTTTTGTTGACGCCGGCCGGTGAATTCACCATGCAGCGTTCGATATACGTTGTGCCGGGCAGCTGAGAGAAGATTTCACTGACTTTGACCGGATACCCGTCGAGGGACTGCTTGCGGCCGTCGGGACTGGTCGTTGTTCTCTGGTTAAGCATGGTGGTAGGCGCCATTTGCCCGCCCGTCATCCCGTAAACGGCGTTGTTGATGAAAATAACGGTGATGTTTTCGCCTCGGTTGGCGGCGTGAAAGCTTTCCGCAATCCCGATGGCGGCCAGATCTCCGTCTCCCTGGTAGGAAAACACAATCCGGTCGGGGAGAGCCCGTTTAATCCCCGAGGCCATGGCCGGGCCTCGTCCGTGCGGGGCTTCGATCATATCCACATCAAAATAATTATAAGCCAGCACGGCGCAGCCCGCCGGCGGGACGCCGATGGTGATGCCGCGAATGTCCATTTCATCGATGACTTCACACATGATCCGGTGAACGATGCTGTGACCGCATCCGGGGCAGTAGTGAAAGATTTTATCCTTTAAGCTTTTCGGCCTTTGACTGACAATTTTTACCATGTCCTGTTCCTTAATATACCGTCTGCGCCTTTTTGCTGTATACTCTTGCCACCACATTGGCCAGTTCTGCGGGCGTCGGGACGGCGCCGCCCGGACGTCCGTGAAAGTCGATCTGGGCATAGCCCTGCAGCGCAAGCCGGACATCGTCGAGCATTTGTCCGGTGCTCATCTCGAAGACCAGAAAGCGTTTCACCTTTTCAGAAAGCGCCCGCAGCTTCATCTCCGGAAACGGCCACAAGGTGATGGGGCGGAAGAGCCCCACCTTCATGCCGGAATCTTGCAGCCGCTTGATGGCGCCTTTGGCGATGCGCGCCGCCGTGCCGTAGGCGACGATGGCCAGATCCGCGTCGTCGCACAGATGTTCTTCGTGGCGCGTTTCATTTTCGACGATGACTTCATACTTGCGGGCCAGCTTCCAGTTGTGCTCTTCGGAATCGATCGGATCGAGCAGCAACCCTCGGATGAATTTGCTTTTGCCGTCTCCGGCGCCGCGAAGCATGAATTTTTCCGGATACTGACGGGGTTTGGGTTTCTTGAAAATCACCGGCTCCATCATCTGCCCCATCATTCCGTCGGCCAGAATCATCACCGGCGTGCGGTACTTATCGGCATAGTCGAACGCGTCCATGGTCAGATCCGCCAGTTCCTGGCAGGTGGCGGGAGCGAAAACCATCGTCCGGTAGTCTCCGTGTCCGCCTCCGCGGGTGGCCTGGAAGTAATCGCCTTGAGACGGCCGGATGTTGCCCAGTCCAGGGCCGCCGCGCATGATGTTGACGATGACGCCCGGCAGTTCGCAGGCCGCCATGGAGGAAATGCCTTCCTGTTTGAGCGAGATTCCCGGACTCGACGATGAGGTCATCACGCGAGCCCCGGCGGCGCTGGCGCCGGCGATCATGTTGATGGCGGCCACTTCGCTTTCGGACTGAAGGAAAACGCCGCCTTCGGCTCTGCGCATATGCTCGGCCATGTATTCGGTCAGTTCATTTTGCGGTGTGATCGGATACCCCGCGTAAAAACGGCAGCCGGCGCGGATCGCCGCTTCCCCAATAATAAAATTTCCGGACATCAGGAATTTATTCACGGTACACCTCGATGGCTACATCCGGACACATGGTCGCACAGATTCCGCAACCCGTGCATTCCGAATCTTCATTGACGGCGACCGGCCGGTATCCCTGCGAGTTATATTCCTTGGTGGGAACGATATGCGCCTTGGGGCAGAAATGGATGCACAGGTGGCATTCCTTGCACAATTCCCTGTTGATTTTGATAGAGCCTTTCACAATTTTTTCCTGCGATCATATTAAGCCTCGGCGAGAGGTCGCTTTCGGCGACTGCTATCTTGCGCATAACGTTTAGAATGTCAAGATTTTTTCGTCCCAGCAGCGAAAAACCGCTTTGCCGCGGCTGTTGACCCTAGATTTTGCTGATCTGAAAGCCTTCGAGCTTAATGGCGACGGAGCGCTGCAGCAGGTCGATCGAAACCACAAAAATTTCCTTCTCCACGTCGCACTTGACGACCGTGCCCTCAATGCCGGCGAAAGGACCGTTGATGATTTTAGCTGCCTGGCCCTCTTTCGGGTACTGGAAGGTGAAAACCTCCGCCTTCTTTTCCAGAAGACGCCGGATGGCTTCAATCTTGTCGTCTGGAACCGCGATGGGTTCGGCGTTTTCCTTTTTGCCCAGGATCTTCACCACGCCGACTGTTTTGAGAATCGCGAGCTTCACATGATTGTCGAGCGCGTCAACCTCAACGAAAAGATAACCGGGAAAAAGGGGGACGGTGATTTTTTTGCGCCGGTCTTTTCGCTTGCTCCACACTTCCATCTCAGGTAGATAAGCCGTCAGGCTTTTCTGGAGAAGGCTTGTCCGGGCTTTGTATTCATGGCGGCTCTTGGTGTGAACGGCGTACCACGGCATTTGTGTGACCACCTCTAAGTTTTCACGCAGATCGCGGACCGGCGACGGCCCGAATCCATCTATAATATGTATAGGCAATTTGCAACGGAGAAATCGTGAAGACCTGGCGGATCAGCGGCATAACCTTGAATCTCGACGACGACGCGACGCTTTTGCCGAAAGTGACGGCCCGGGTGTTATCTTTGCCCGAAAGCGTTTTACGGCGGATTGAGATCGTCAAGAAGGCCGTCGATGCGCGCCGCAACCGGCCGCCGCGATGGAGCTACGTTCTGCGAGTTCAGATTGACGGAGAGATCCCTGTGCCTTCGGGTCTGCAGCCGGGGGTATCGGTTCATGAAGAAAGGCCCCGGCAACCGGATGAACAACCGGCGGCAATGCGGCAGCCGGACAGCCCGGTCGTGGTTGTCGGCGCCGGGCCGGCCGGCCTGTTTGCCGCCTACGAGCTTGCAGCGGCGGGGGCGCCCGTGTTGCTTTGTGAACGCGGCCGGCCGATAGAACAGCGCGTCGGGGATGTGGAACTTTTTTGGCGGCAGGGCATGCTTGATACTCAGAGCAATGTGCTGTTCGGCGAAGGCGGGGCGGGGACATTTTCCGACGGCAAACTGACCAGTCGGACCAAAAGCCCCCTGGCGTCCCGGGTTCGAGAGCTTCTGGTGAGTCTGGGCGCGCCGGATGACATCCTGACGGACGCGAAACCGCACATCGGCACGGATCTTCTTCGGAAAGTCGTGGTCAACTTCAGACGGAAGCTTATCGAGATGGGCTGCCGGATCCGGTTTGAAGCCGCCGTTTCGGATTTGGAGGTTCATCACGGGCGCGTGCGCGCCGTTCGGGTTGCAAGCGGCCAGGAGATTCAAACCGGGGCGGTCATTTTGGCGATCGGCCAGAGTGCCGACGATACGTATGCCATGCTGCACGACCGGGGGGTGGCCATGACGGCCAAGCCCTTTGCCATGGGGCTGCGCGCCGAACATCCGCAGGAGCTCATCAATCGAATCCAGTACGGCCAATGGTTTGGGCATCCGAAGCTGCCGCCCGCGGACTATTTTGTTTCGGCCTCCCTCCCCGAGTTGAACCGCTCCGTCTATACCTTTTGCATGTGTCCCGGAGGCGAGGTGATCGGATGCGCCGCCTGTCCCGGCGCGGTCATCACCAACGGCATGAGTTCCAGAGATCGTCAGGGAGGTTTTGCCAACGCCGCCGTGGTGGTCAATGTGCGCGTTGAGGATTTCAGCCCTGAAGGGCATCCCCTGGCCGGGCTGGAATTTCGCCGGCGGTGGGAACAAAAAGCCTTCGAAGCCGGAGGCGGCGGGTATTTCGCGCCCGCGCAAAACATGATGGATTTTATCGCCGGAACGATATCGAACCGCATCGGCCGCACAACGTTTTTGCCGGGCGTGACGTCGGCTGATTTGGCGGAGGTTGTGCCTGATTTCGTGGCTGAGGCCCTGCGCCTGGGCCTTCGGCGCATCGACCGGAAAATGCCCGGCTTTGCGACCTCTGAAGCCCATTTGATCGGTGTGGAAACCCGGACATCGTCGCCGCTTCGTCTGTGCCGGCGCCCCGACGGGCAGAGTGAAAGCGTGTCGGGTCTTTATCCCTGCGGAGAAGGCGCGGGTTATGCGGGCGGCATCATCAGCTCCGCCATCGACGGCATGACCGCTGCGCGCCGCGTTTTGGCAACGCTATCTTAGGCGGCCGTCGATCACAAGATCCGCTCCCAGTCGCGAGATCCGCTTAATCGAAATTTTTTGAGCCTGATCCAGATCTGTAATTTGCAAATCCCCCACCGTCTGGGTGCCCTGTCCCAGAATCTTGGGCGCAATGACCGCCACAATCCGCTGGGCGAGATGTTGAGATAAAAACGACGTGATGATTTGGGAGCCGCCTTCCACCATGACGGAAGAAATGTTTTCCTTAGCGAGACGTTTCAGGAGTTTTCGCAAATCGACCCGGCCATTGGGGTCCGCGTCGATGGACAGAATGTTTACGCCGCGGGATGCAAGCAGTCGCGCCCGGTCATGGTCGGGGTGTCGGGTTGTGGCAATAAAGGTCGGCGTGGCGGACGCGGTCGCAACCAGTTTGGACGTTTCAGGAATTTTCAGATGTGAGTCCACGACCACGCGCAGCGGATTACGTCCGCGGACAAGGCGCACGGTCAGTTCCGGGTCATCGTGTAAAACGGTTCCGATGCCGACTAAAATCGCGTCATGCCGGGCGCGCAGACGATGGACCAGTTTCAGCGAGGCCGGAGAGCTGATCCACTGAGAGCGCCCCTGCGCCGTGGCGATCCGGCCGTCGAGCGTCTGGGCGAATTTGAGCGTCACAAAAGGCAGGCCCGTTTCCATAAAATGAAAGAAAACCTCGTTGAGCTCGCGGCATTGCGCTTCCAGAAGACCGGTTTGGACGTCAATGCCTGCCGCCTGAAGCAGCGAAACGCCCCGACACGACACTTTCGGGTTTGCGTCGGTCGTTCCAATGACGACGCGCGCGATGCCTTGTTCAATGATCCGGTCCGTGCACGGCGGCGTTTTGCCATGATGGCAGCAGGGCTCCAGCGTGACATAAAGCGTCGATCCTGCTACGCTTTCTTTCGCGTCGGCGATCGCATTGACCTCCGCGTGGCTTTGCCCGCAACACTGGTGATAGCCTTGGCCGATGATTTGACCGTCTTTGACCAAAACGGCCCCGACCATCGGATTGGGGCTGGCATAGCCTTGTCCTTTTGCCGCCAGTTTCAAGGCCATCTGCATGTAATCTTTATCTTCCATAGACGCTTTCATACCCTATAGCCAAAACGGATGCAAAATAATTGTGAACAGAGTTTTGATAATGTCCCCGAATCGCGATTGTCGCTTCAGCGGGCGTCTGTTCTTCATTTTTTGGAGATGGCTGACCACAGTATGTCGTTTTTTACGACGCGCGGGCTATTTGAATCGGATCTCATGGAAACTTTTATGCAGTAAAGAATCCAAACCGAACATCCGATGGATAAATAAAGAAGCTCCGGAATTGCCGAACAAATGCCTGCCGGACATTTCGTTCCGTCTGAATGGTGACGGAAATCACAATATGTTTATTGACTTCTGACGAAAAAAGAGTAGAATTTCGCCTCAAAGCACGATTCAGGGCAAACCGTCTGAAAGGGCGGGACGCAAAGTTACTGGCCTAAGTCTTGAGACAAGATAGGGCGGCAGGACTGCCGGGCGGTCAAAAGAAAGTCCAGCAATCCTAAAAAATACCGCCGGAAAACAATATTTCAGAAGCGAAAGAGAACCGGAAATGCTCCTCTATGTGTTGGCTTTTATTTTCGGGGCTGCCGTCGGCAGTTTCTTGAACGTCTGCATCTTTCGCATTCCGGCAAAAGAATCCATCGTGAAGCCGCTTTCGAGATGCCCCCACTGCCAGCACCCGATCCGCTTTTACGACAACATTCCCATTTTCAGTTTTTTGATCCTGCGCGCGAAATGCCGGGACTGCGGCGGCGCCATTTCCTGGCGCTATCCACTTGTCGAACTCATTACAGCGATCCTGACCCTGCTTTTGTTCATCCAATTCGGCTTGACGCTTGAATTTGCCGTTTTCTTTCTTTTCACCGCCGTTTTAATCACCATTACCTTTATCGATATCGATCATCAGATCATTCCCGATGTTCTGTCGCTGCCGGGCATCCCGATTTTCTTTCTCGCGGCGGTGTTCATCGTGAAAGTGCCCTGGCTTGAGGCGCTCATCGGTTTGCTGATCGGCGGCGGTATTTTATGGTTGATTGCCTTTATTTATGAGTTTGTGACGAAGCGCGAAGGCATGGGCGGAGGCGATGTGAAACTTCTGGCTATGATCGGCGGTTTTTTCGGCTGGAAAGCGCTCATTTTCATTCTGCTCGTCAGTTCGTTTACCGGCGCAATCATTGGGATTCTCGCTATGATCGTCAAAAAGCAGGACATGAAGTACGCGGTTCCCTTCGGCCCGTTTTTGTCCATCGCGGCGGTTGCCTACATTTTTCTGGGAGACGCGTTCATGCGGCTTTGGCTTTTGGGGCCCTAGGGGGAGCCTGCCAAAAGGAACAGGTATTGGGTCGAAATGACCGGTTCGGAGCGGCGCAACGCCGGGAATAGAAAAGCCGCGCAAGTGCGGTAAAAAAGGCGGCGGCCCTGAAAATATTTAAAAATTCCGGAGAAAAACGATTTCCGGGGGCGCGTCGGAAAATGACGATTTCTCTGGCATGAGGTTTGCTTTAAGAAATTCAATGGTTTAGTGAAAATTTTGGACAGGCAGTAAAAATGGTCAAAAAAAACGGATTCAGTTTAATTGAGCTTCTCATCGTCATTGCGATTCTGGGCATCGTGCTGGGGATCGCGGGGCCGAATTTATTTCAGTACCGGCATAATGTCAATTTGCGTGAGGCGGCGCGCGACATCAGTGCGGAAATGAATTTATGCCGTCAGAGGGCGATTGCTGAAAATATTCAGTACCGGATTTCATTTAACTTTGCGGGAAGTCAGTACACGGTCTCCAGGCTTCCTCTGGGTTCCGCCACATGGCAAAACGTTTCCACAGGGAAGCTTGGCGGAGGGAGCTCTCTGATCAGCTTTTCATCGACTACTTTTTCCGGAAGTCCTCCTGCGTTGACATTTCTGCCTCGCGGGACGACGACGGCGGCGGGGGCGCTGGTTCTTGGCCATTCGAAAACCCCCAGAGTGGCAACCATCACAGTGACCATAACGGGGAGGGTTCGTGTTGATTATACGGGATGAAAAAGGCATCACGCTCGTCGAATCCATGATCGCGGCTTTTCTGACGGTGGCCGTCATCGTCGGGTTGATGACCATGCAATCCGTTTCCTGGCAGTCGGCAGGCAAGTCCGATAGCATGGGCAGAGCGATCGGGATCCTTCAAACGGAGTTGGAATCGCTGGAGAATACCATCATGCGGGGACAAGAACCCACCGCAAAAACGAACGAAGAAGTGTCGTCCGGATCGTTTTCATACTTCGTGACGACAACCCAGGCCGAAGTGTCAACCAACAAATGGCTGGTGAATGTGCGGGTAACCTGGCCGAGAAATAGCCGGGGGGTCTCCAGCAGCATGATCGTGACGCGTCAGATGGGTTTTAACAGCGAGGATAACCTGTGATGAAAAGTAAAGGCTTTACACTGGTTGAACTGCTTATCGCCATTGCGGTGGGGTTGATCATTATGGCTGCCGTTTACGGCGTTATGAATACAGCCCAGCAATCCTCCTCCAGCATCGACCGCAAGACGCTGACTCAGCAGGACACCCGCGCCGTTATGAATCTGATGGCGATGGAAATACGGATGGCCTCCTTCAACCGAAGAAACAATAGCGCTGTGTGGGCGACTGTCCCATCGGCGGCGTCCGTTCCCGCCTGCACCCAGATGGGGCTTGCGGCGGCGGTCACGGCCCGGAAAGGCATTCAACTGGCGGGGGATAACGAGATCCTCATTGCCATGGACTTAAATGCGGACAATATCATCGGCCCGGACCCGGCCGATCCGACGAAAGCCGCCGCCAACGAGTATATTTACTACAATCTGAACAACCAGGGAATTATCCGTAATGTCAATTGCGGCGGCAATCAGACTATTCTAGGCGGCGCCGGGTCGTCTACGCTGGTCGTCAATCCGTCAACGTCGCCGATGTTTACCTATTACAACGAAGCGGACCAGGACATTTCGGCGGTGGTCAAATCCGCCCCCAATACGAATATTCCGCTGATTCGGCGCATTCGCATTACGATTGTCGCGAAAGTTGAAAAGCAGGGCAGTCAATTTGAAGTCAGTCCGATAACGTACACAACCGATGTTTTGGTGAAAAATCATGTGCTTAGTCCGTAAGAAAAAAACAGGTGCGAGCTCCGAAAAGGGATTTGTCTTGATCGCAGCTTTGATCGCGATGATGATTTTAATGGCTGTGGGCTTTTTTGCTCTCACCGTCACGTCGGATGATCTGAAAATCACGTCGCGGCTGTATGGAGAAAGAAAGGCGCTTTCCGCCGCGGAGGCCGGAGTTCATGACTTATGCCTCGTTTTTGACACGTCGATGAATGCCTTGACGAATGTGAAAATTGACGCAGCCAACGATCCGAAAATGACCTATTCTGTGACCAAGCCGGTGTCGGATCCGAACATTCCGTCGGTTTCCGCCACCGGTTCCAGCATTGAAGGCGGCAAAAGTTGGTCGTTTAACGTATTCAACTCCGTGGTGACGGGGCGCGATGCAAGCCACGGATCCCTGGTTCGGTTGGATGTCGGTCTGCGGCATGGAGAAGTGCCCAGCACGCCGTCTTACCAGTAATTATTTCATGCATGAGGAAAATGATCGATTTTGAATCGATCAGACATTGCCGCACCACGCGGCAGGAGGCATTAAAAATGAAAAAAGCGGTTTTGATGGTCGTTTTCGGGACGATTCTGTTTTCAGGAGGATTGTTTTTCATCTCAGCCGTCCAGGCCTCAAGCGGGCAGGGAAGATCTTATGATCAACCCTCGTCGCCGGCCGTTCCGGATTGGTCCAGGGCGCTCGCTCTTACCGCGGTGGGCGAAACGAGTGGCTCAGGAGCGAGCTCCTCCGGCGCGGCGGTTCAGAGCATTACCGCCGGCGTGAAAGCTTTCGACGGGAAAACCTTGATTCTGACAAGCGGCGAAAAATATTCCCTTGCGGGAGTTCATGTTGTCGATTTGACGAAAAAGAAAAAGTTGCGAGCGAAGGCTAAGGAAAAGGAAAAATCCAAGCGCCTGGGAATTCGAATCGCGGAAATGACGTTTGTGGACGGCCGATTGACGGAAGTCGTCTTTCGTTTGCGTTAAGATTGTTTGATCGCATATTAGAGGTGTGCTTATGTGTCGTATATCCAAATGGAAAGCATTGCAGGTTGCCGGATTGATCGCGCTTGTCACTGTGCTTTTGCCGGTCGGCTCAGCGCAGGCGGCCGGTGAAGAGGACCTTTTTGTTAAAGTCAACCCGAACGTTTTGTTCATTCTCGATAACTCCAACAGTATGGACCAAGATGATTCAGGCAATGCCGTGGGATCTTTTTCGCCGCAGAGCCGCTCCGTCATCGGCCGCAAAGCGGCCCAGGATGTGATTGAACGGTATGTCAATTACATGCGCATCGGCCTGATGACCTACAGATTGCCAAGTGTCAGCAAATACAGATTGCATGCGGCCAATTATTTTATTTCTTATGAACTTAAATCCTACTGTCCAACCGATGATGCGGAAATTCTTGAGGCCTGTCAGGATTATTGTGCCACTGGTAGTGTGGCATCACAGGCAATATGCCAAAGCGGCTGCGAGAGCTTAAACCCCAATTTTGATGCTACGTATAGGGATTCTATTATCACTAATTATGCTGTTGGGAGTGAACAAAGAAGTCGATACTGCAATTTAATTTATCCTAAGGTGAATCGTCTCGAAAACGTTACTAATTCGGGAAACTATTTTTACTATAAAGTACCAGGAACCTTTTATGCCTCATCATCTTTTGGCAATCAATTTTGCTACTCCGAAACATATAGCCCAAATGAGGGGAAGACATGGGATTCTTATAATTGCTATTATTCAAAAACGAATTCATTAGATGACGGCACAGGATATAGTATTCCTGGACTGTCAGGCCCTTTCGAACCGACCGATGAAGACTTTGCGCTGGGATTTTATGACTACGGCAGACGTATGCAATGGTATTATAGCGGCCAAACCTGGTTTGCCAATTCATCGCCGGGCGGAGGGTATCGGCATCTTGAATGCCTGGATTACCCGAAGAACAGCTCGCACAAGTCGAATTTGCTCGCAAAATTAGCGACCAAGGAAGGCGACGAGTCGGGATACATGACCTGCGCTTCCGGTTCAGGCAATTCCTGCTCGCATATTCTCAACGCCGGCTTGACGCCCATGCCCGGCACACTGCGGTCGGCGAAAAATTATTATCTGGGAGAAAAAGACTACAAAAGCGGAACCAGCAATACAAGCCCCATCCAGGACTGGTGCCAGAAGAATTTCATCGTCTATGTGACGGACGGATTGCCCAGCACCGACGAAAACGGCAGCGCCGGATCGGCTGAAACATTAATTGAAACAGCAAAAACCCGCATTCAGGAACTGCGGGATGTGACATATAAAATCGAAGGAACGAATCACACCTTTGATATTCAGACCTATGTCATTGGTCTGTCCATGACGGAAAACGCTCGCCCCTATCTGGACGCTCTGGCGGTTGCGGGCGGCACGGCTGTTGACGGAAAAGCCTACTATGCCAATGATCTCGATGAGCTCAAGAAGGCGTTGAACGACGTTTTTGAAAGCATGATGAACCGGTCTTTTACTTTTTCCACGGCGTCGGTTTCCGCCTCCCGTGTGAAGGATGAAAACTACCTTTATGAAGCGTCCTTTCTGCCTTATCCCGAAAGTACGATGGAACCTTTCTGGCTGGGCTATCTGCGGCAATTTACCATCGAAGAAGACGGCAATGTGGCGCTAAGCTACAACTGGGATGCGGGCAAGATTCTGCAGGCCAGAACCGCCTCCCGGACGATCTGGACACTCAAAAGCGGCGCCAAAACGGACTTTAACACCACCAACATTACAGCAACGGATTTAGACGTCGCCGACGACACGCATCGGGATCTGGTGGTCAATTTCATCCGCAACGGAGAGCTGGACACCGATTATGTCAATAAAGGCTGGAAGTTGGGCGATATTTTCCATTCTTCGCCTCGAACGATCGGCACGCCTTCCTACGATTACACCGATCAGGTGGAGGTCACCACAGTTGCCAATCCGACGAGAGCCTACGAGACGTTCCGCGCGAATCATCTTCGCACAACGACGGAAGGCGCAGGATATGGCAAAAGAATTGTCGTGATCGGCGCCAACGACGGCCAGATGCACGCTTTCCGCACCACGGACGGAGCCGAGGTCTGGAGCTTTATTCCGCCGAATCTCCTGCCGAATCTCAAAAAGTTCGCTCATAACACGCACAGCCCGATTCCGTCGGGCCTGGAGCATACGCCGTTTGTGGACGGGCCGATTTCGGCAAGTGACGTCTGGCTGCCTGTTACCGCGTCGAACGGAACGGATAAAGATGCCGCGGATTGGTACACGTATATGGTTTTCGCTCTCCGGCAAGGCGGACGCAATACCTTGTGGAGCTCATCTTCCACCTGCGAATCCGGATTTTCTTCAACCTACAGCGCGACCAATCCCTATTATTGCGGCTATTATGCGCTCGATATTACCGATACGCTCAATCCCGCCTATAAATGGGGCATTCAGGGGAAAACCCTGACAGGGTTGTCCTCGACGGACGGACCCTATTTCGGCGAGCCTTGGAGCAGGATGGGCATCGGCCGCATTCAAAATGCTTCCGGGCATGAGATCTGGGTGGGCTTTATCGGCGGCGGTTATTCCGGCATCGAGCATAAACCGCCAGCGGTAAGCAACACCATAGGCAAGGGGTTTTTTGTGATCGACATGAAAACCGGCAATATTCTGTGGCGATTCACCTATGCCAATGACACGGGCATGACCACCGACCTGGCGGGCCCGCCTGCCATCGTGGATACGAACAACGACGGGTTTATCGATACCGTCTATGCGGGAGATTTAGGAGGGAATATGTGGCGGTTCCGGTTTGATTATAACGCCGCCACCGCCAGCGTGTCGTGGACGGGGAAGAAGCTGTTTAACGCCTCTTCAACGGTGAAAGGATCGATCTATACATCCCCCACCGTCGCGAAAGACAAGGCGGGTAACCTCTGGGTGTACTTCGGAACCGGCGACATTATGAATCCGAGGCAGGCTACCGCTACGGACTACTTCTTTGCCATCAAAGACAACGACCGGGATACAACGTGGACGGCCAGCGATCTGACCACTTTGTCCTCCGAAAGCAGCGTTTACGATCCCACCGACAACGGTTGGGTCATTACGCTCAATACGGGGTCCGGCGAGAAGATGCTTGCCGATCCGACCGTGTTCCGGGGCGTGGTTTATTTTACGACCTATGTGCCGGATCAATCCACCTCGCTATGTGAAAAATCAGGAAAAGCGATGCTCTATGCGGTGAATTACGTAACGGGGGCGGGAAAGTTCACGAATAAAGAAACCGGAGAACCTATAAGAGCACAGGAAATAGGCGCCGGCCTTCCGACTTCTCCCATCGTATCTCTTCGTCCTGGCGGGGGTACGGATATTTATGCATCAACCAGCTCATCGGGCGGAGAGTCTCACACGAAAAAATTGCAAACGCCGGACATCGCTGATTTAAACCGCACCAACCTGATGTTCTGGAGGGATCTGCGTCTGAATACGGAGTGATGATTTCCGCCGATCGGGCCGCGCTTGCGTGTATTTTGAAGTAAAAACGGCCGACCGGCCCGCCCGATCTCTTCATTTGAATACTTCAGCTTGCCATGACAAGCGGCTAATGATAAAAGCCGCTTGTCATTTTTTTTGGAAAGGGCCTAAGTTTTTACGAAATCATGAAATCCCGATTGCTCGCTCTGATTTGCAGTTCCGTCCGGAAATGCGTCGAAAACGGTTTGATTCCACCGGTTGACACCTCGCGAATCGAGGTTGAAGTGCCGGCCAACCCCGATCACGGCGATTATGCGACCAACGCCGCCATGGCGCTTGCTCGCGAAGCCAAACAAAACCCGCGCAAAATCGCCGAGGCGCTGCAGCGGCATTTCCATGACCCGGAGGGCCTGGTGGCCTCCATTTCAATCGCCGGTCCGGGTTTTATGAATTTTGTCATTTCCAACCGGTTCTGGCTCCAGATCCTTCAAGACATTCTCGAAGCCGGTGCGGATTTCGGCAAGCTTTCAGTGGGGCGGGGCAAAAAAGTACAGGTGGAATTCGTCAGCGCCAACCCGACCGGCCCTTTGCATATCGGGCACGCGCGCGGCGCCGTGGTGGGCGATGCGTTGTCGAATTTGCTTCAAACGGCGGGCTTTGCCGTGTCAAAGGAATACTACATTAACGACGCGGGCAATCAGATGAACAATCTGGGCCGGTCGGTGCTGTGCCGCTATCGGGAATTGCTGGGGGAAACGATTGCGTTTCCGGAAAACGGTTACCGGGGCGACTACATCCGGGACATTGCCGCGGATATCGTCAAAAAGGACGGCAACCGGTATTTGACCGCCAATGAGGACGAAACCATCCAGGCGTTCAACGCGCTGGCCGGCGGCATCATCCTCGAAGAAATCAAGCAAGACCTCAAGGACTTCGGCGTCGTCTTCGACGAGTATTTCAGCGAAAAGACCCTGTATGAGAATAACGGCGTTTTATCGCTTCTGGACCAACTGCGGAAACAGGGCTTTATCTATTCCGACGGCGAGACGCTGTGGTTTAAAACCACCGATTTCGGCGATGAAAAAGACCGCGTCGTGATCCGGAAAAACGGCGATCCGACGTATTTTGCGGCGGATATCGCCTATCATCAAAACAAATTTTCCCGTGGATTTGATCTGCTTGTGGACATCTGGGGCGCCGATCATCACGGGTATATGGCGCGCCTGTGGGCGGCCGTGCAGGCCCTGGGGCACAATAAGGACGACTTGCGGATCGTCCTGGTGCAGTTGGTCAATCTGCTGCGGGCGGGCGAACCGGTTGCCATGTCCACGCGATCCGGCGAGTTTGTCACCTTGCGGGAAGTGCTCGATGAAGTGGGCAAAGACGCGGCCAGATATAATTTTCTGATGCGGCGGTCGGATTCCCATCTGGATTTCGATCTGGAGGTGGCCAAAAAACAGTCCAACGAAAATCCGGTTTATTATGTTCAGTATGCGCATGCGCGCATTTGCAGCATTATGCGCATGGCCGCCGAACGCGGCGTGCAGCTTCCGGATCCTCGTCAAACGGACACCGGTTTGCTGTCCGAGCCGGAAGAGCGAACGCTCATCAAGATGATGGCGCGCTATCCGGAAATGCTCGAAGGCGCGGTTTTATCGCTCGAAGTTCATCGGGTGACGTTTTACTTAAATGAACTGGCCGGGCTTCTGCACGGCTACTACAACAAATACAAGGTCATCACGGACGACGCCGGGCTCACGGCGGCCAGGCTGGTTCTGATGCAGGCGGTTCGCGTCGTGCTGGCCAATGCGCTTTGTATTCTGGGCGTGGACGCGCCGGAAAAAATGTAGTTTCATAACAACGCTTCAGGACCGGTTTTACGGCAGGTGAAGACAGATGGCTTCCGGAAACGTCAAAAAATTTGAACTGAAGTTGGGTCGCGCAGGCATGATGATTGTCGTGGCGGGCATGGCGGCGCTTCTGTGCGGATCTTTCTTGTTCGGCGTCCACATGGGCCGGGATCTGGATACGCATCCCGAAAAGATTTCGTCGCTCCCCCGGAAGGCCCTCGCCCTGGTGTGGAAACCCGCCCGAGCCAAGGCGGTGAGCACCCCTGCGAATCCAAAGGAAATCGCCTCTGCGGAAGATCCGGAAAATATCGACCTGACTTTTTACAACACTTTGACGGGTAAAAAAGGCCAGACCGCCCAGGCGCAGCCCGCCGAGGAAAAGGCTCCGGAACGCTCCTACGCGGAAATCACCGCCATGTCTGAGGCGCCGTCTGGCGAAACACAAAAAGGGGAAAAGACGAAACCGCCCGCTTTAGCGGCCGAGCCGAAGCCGCAGCCGGCATCTTCCCGGAAGGCGCCCGCGCCCGAGACGGCTCCGGCGGGGAAAACGGAATATGTTGTTCATGTGGCTTCGCTCAAAGACCGGGAAAAAGCGCTTCAGGTGCACAAGACCGTCGCCGCCATGGGATATCCCTCCGCGCGGGTGATTCGGGCCAATGTGTCGGGCAAGGGAATCTGGTATCGCATCATGGTGCCGGGATTCAGCTCGAAAGATAAGGCGCAGGCGGCCGCGAACAAAATTTCCCCGAAAGTCCGGGCGAAATGCATTGTCAGGCAGACTCAGCGCGACTGAAAAAAAAAGAAGCCTCACTCTTTAGGATTGATCTATTTATGTTTGAGTCATTGTCGGAAAAACTGGAAGGGATTTTTAAAAAGCTCAAAGGACGGGGCGTTCTCAACGAAGAGAATGTCCATGCCGCGCTCAAAGAAATCCGCATGGCGCTTTTGGAAGCGGACGTGAATTTCAAAGTGGTGCGGGATTTCATCGAGGATGTGCGTGTGCGCGCCGTCGGAAAAGAGGTGCTCGACAGCATCACGCCCGGCCAGCAGGTGGTTAAAATTGTTCACGACCGGCTGGTGGAATTGATGGGCGGAACAAGTTCTCTGATCAAGTTCGGCGCGAAAATCCCCGCGCCCATCATGCTGGTGGGTTTGCAGGGTTGCGGCAAAACGACGACGGCGGCGAAACTCGCCCGCCTGTTGTCCAAGGATAAAAGGGTCTATCTCGTTTCGGCCGACGTCTATCGTCCTGCGGCGATGGATCAGCTGGCCGTTTTAGGCCGGCAGATCTCTGCGGGTGTTTTTGACGCCGGAGAGCTTCGGGATCCTGTGCGCATCTGCGCCAACGCCGTCGAGCAGGCGCGCCGCGAAGGCTATGAAGTGGTGATCATCGACACCGCGGGACGACTGCATATTGATGATCAGTTGATGGACGAGCTTAGGCGAATTAAAGACCAGGTCCATCCGGCCGAGATCCTCTACGTTGCAGACGCGATGACCGGTCAGGATGCCGTGAATGTCGGCTCGACGTTTAATGAGCGTATCGGCATCGACGGCGTGATCATGACCAAAATGGATGGCGATGCCCGCGGCGGCGCCGCGTTGTCGCTCAAGGCGGTGGTGGGCAAGCCGCTCAAATTCGTCGGAATCGGCGAAAAAATTGACGCGCTGGAGGTTTTCCACCCTGAAAGAATGGCTTCGCGCATTCTGGGGATGGGCGACATCGTCTCGCTGGTTGAAAAAGCGCAGGCCGCCATCGATGAAAAAGAAGCGCGCCGCATGGCGGAAAGCCTGCGCAAGAAGGATTTTACGCTGGAAGATTTTCGAAACCAGCTTGCGCAGGTCCGCAAAATGGGGTCGATGAAGGATATTCTGGGCATGGTTCCCGGCATGGGGAAAATGAAGGCGCTAAAAGGCATGGAGCCGGATGAAAGCGAGTTGGTGAAGATTACCGCCATCATCGATTCCATGACAAAAAAAGAGCGCAGCAACTATCTGATTATTGACGGTCGCAGGCGCAAAAGAATCGCGCTGGGCAGCGGAACGACCGTCCAGGATGTCAACCGCCTGTTGAAAAACTATGTCGAGATCCGTAAGATGATGAAAAAAATGAATCAAAAAGGCGGCATTCGGGCGATGATGCGGAATTTCCCCTTTTAAAAGCCAATAAATTATGATAAAAAAACGCAACTTTTATTATCCTTTGAAGGAGGCTTGAAAAAAAATACATGGCAGTCAAAATTCGACTCACCCGTATGGGCGCAAAAAGCAAACCGTATTACCGAATTGTCGCAGCAGAAAACGAATATCCCCGTGACGGGAGATTTCTTGAAATACTGGGCAGTTACGATCCAAAGAAGAATCCGGCGGAAGTCTCCGTGAAAGAAGACCGCGTGCGCGACTGGCTGTCCAAAGGGGCCAAGCCGACGCTGACCGTTGCCAACTTGTTGAAGACAAAAGGAATTGAATCAGCTGGGAAATAGCGCCTGATTGCCGGCGCCGGATGATATCGATTTAAAAAAACACAGAGCAAATCTTTTTTAACTATACACAGCGTTTAAATAAGAAAGTCCTGATGTTGAAGTGCGTGTCCAGATTGATTAACCGTAATCAGTGGAGGTCATGGCGATGAAGGAATTGATAAAGTACATTTCTCAGGCATTAGTCGATCATCCGGACCAGGTGGAAGTGACCGAAGTCATTGGTGAACAAACGTCTGTGATTGAGCTGCGCGTGGCGAAAGAAGATTTGGGAAAAGTCATCGGAAAGCAGGGCCGGACGGCCAAGGCGATTCGGACGATCTTAAGCGCTACGTCGGCGAAAGTGCATAAACGGGCCGTTTTGGAAATTATCGAATAGGCCATGAAGTTTTTTGAAGCAGGGGAGATCGTCAAAACCCGCGGTCTCCGAGGATGCGTAAAGATTTTATCTTTTCTTCAATCTCCGGACATTTTCGAAGGAATCGAATTGATTTACGTGGCCGACAAGTTCGATCGGCCCGTGCCGTATCCATTGCGGAAAGCCGACCGCTCGGGCCGGTTTATCTTTGCGCAGTTCGAAGGCATTTCCGATATTGACGCTGCGCAGAAACTTGTCGGGCGCAAGGTGTTTCTCCCCAGAGACCTTCTTGAGGCTCTTCCCGACGGAGAATATTACTGGCAGGATCTCATCGGTCTTTGGGTCACAGACGAGGCGGGCAAGGCCTTGGGGCGCATTGAATCCATTTTCCCCACCGGCAGCAATGATGTCTTTGTTTGCCGCAACGAAAACGATGAAGTATTGATTCCCGCCATCGACGGGGTTGTTCTTCATGTCGATCTGAACGAAGGGACCATGACCGTGAAAATGCCGGAAGGGCTTTAATCGTGATCCGGTTTGATGTTTTGTCCATATTTCCGGAAATGTTTTCCTCCCCCCTGAACTACAGCCTTTTGAAGAAGGCCCAGGATCGCGGGCTTTTGCAGATTCTTTTGCACAACATCCGGGACTGGACAAAAGACAAACACAAAATGACCGACGACGCCCCATACGGCGGCGGCTGCGGCATGGTTATGAAAGTGGAACCGATTGAGCGGGCGCTTTCGGAAATTCGCGATCCCGATCGCTCTTCCGTCGTCGTTCTGATGACGCCCCAGGGAGAGCCTTTTGTCCAGCAGACGGCGATGGATTTGGCCAACTTTCAGCAAGTGATTCTGGTATGCGGCCGCTACGAAGGATTCGATGAGCGCATCCGGCTTCATCTTGCCGACCGCGAAATATCAATCGGGGACTACATTCTAACGGGCGGAGAGCTTTCCGCCCTGGTCGTGATCGATGCGGTTTCCCGTCTGATTCCCGGTGTCTTGGGGAACGACGTTTCACTGGAGGCGGAATCGTTTTCCCGCGGACTTCTGGAATATCCGCAGTACACAAGGCCCGCTTCCTACAAGGGGTGGTCCGTTCCGGACGTTCTGATTTCCGGCAATCACGCGCAAATCGAGCATTGGAAACGGGTGGAGGCCCTTCGGCGGACTTGGCGGCGCCGACCGGATCTCATCGAAAAGCTGAACTTAACGGCGGCGGATCGCCATATCCTGGAAAAAATCAAACTCGGCGACATTTAAAACCTTGATTTTCAGGCGCGTTTAAGGTAAGAAAGCCGTCTTTTTACGTCGGGGAGAAGCGAGAGACCGGGCCGGCAACACAGATATTCGGAAAGCGTCGATGCTTTATATCGCTCTTTTACATTACCCGGTCTACAATAAAGAAGGCAGGATCGTCACCACGGCGATCGCCAATATGGACATCCACGACATCGCCAGATGCGCGAGGACTTACGATGTAAAAGGCTTTTACATCGTCAATCCCCACGAGGCCCAGCGCAGTCTGGCCGAAAAAATCATCAGCCACTGGCGCGAGGGATACGGGGCGTCCTTCAATCCGCTCAGGCAAGAAGCCTTTGGTCGAATTCGTCTGGCAGCCTCCTTGGAGGAGGTCCGAACCGATCTTGAGAAGGCGCACAGGCACAGCCCGGCGACGGTTGTGACAAGCGCCGGTTTTTCGGGGCCGTGTCTGACGTGCAGGCAGATGCGGGAAAGGCTCGAGAGGAATGATTTGCCTTATCTTTTGATTTTTGGTACAGGGTCGGGCATTGCCCGCGAGGTCGTGAATCAGGCGGATTACCGCCTGGAACCGATTCGCGGCGCAGGCGGCTACAATCATCTGGCGGTGCGTTCCGCCGTCGCCGTCATTCTGGACAGAATCGCAGGGATATGATTATTAAAGACGCGAAACATGCGGGAGGGAACATAAAATGAACGTGATGGAAATCATTGAAAAAGAACAAATGAGAGCGGATATTCCCGAGTTCAAGACGGGAGACACGGTAAAGGTTTACGTCCGCATCGTTGAAGGCCAGAAGCAGAGAATTCAGGCTTTTGAAGGCGTCGTCATCCGACGGCGGCGCGGCAACAGCCGGGCGAACTTCACCGTTCGCAAGGTCTCTTACGGCGTCGGTGTTGAAAGAACCTTTCCCCTGCATTCGCCGGTGATCGACCGGATTGAAGTCGTCAGCAAGGGGCTGGTGCGTCGCTCACGCCTGTACTACTTAAGAAGCCTGCGGGGCAAAAAAGCGCGAATCAAGGAAGCCGCGCACAACTAAAGCATCTTTTCCAACGGATCAGCGCGGACAACACGAGCCGCGCTGATTTTTTTTGCGTCACCCGACGGCGGAAAAAACGGTTGCCGGGTGTTGTCCGAATTTCCGGCATACAAGCGAAAGGCGTTATTCATCCGGTTCTGATCGATGGATACCTACGAAAAAATCGCTCACGCCGAAGGCTACCGCCATGTGGCGGGCGTCGATGAAGCGGGCCGCGGACCGCTGGCCGGTCCGGTGGTGGCCGCCGCGGTGATTTTTCCACCCGGGTACATCAACCATCAAATCAACGATTCCAAAAAATTAAGCGCGCGAAAACGCGAGACGCTGTTTGGCGTCATATTTCAAGACGCCCTGGCCGTCGGCATCGGCGCGGCGGATGCCGGTGTCATCGACCAAATCAACATTCTCCGGGCGTCCCTGCAGGCCATGCGGGAGGCCGTGGGCGAACTTTGTGTGCCTCCGGATTATCTTCTGGTTGACGGATTGTATCCTGTCCCCGTGGATCTGCCGCAGAAGCCGCTTGTGAAAGGCGACGGGCGAAGCCTGTCGATTGCCGCGGCGTCGATTGTCGCCAAGGTGTCGAGGGACCGTATCATGGAAATGTATCACCGTCAGTTTCCCCAGTATAATTTCCTATCCAACAAGGGCTATCCCACGGCCGAACACCGCAAAATCATCGCCCGGATCGGTTTGTGCAAAATTCACCGCCGCACGTTTGTCGTCAAAGCCGGCGCCGATGATCAGGTCTGTTTGGAGTGGCCGTCATGATTCCGGACAGAGAAAACGAAAAGATTACCGCCGGACGGGCGGGCGAGAAAGCGGCGGCGGATTATCTCCTGAAAAACGGCTATACGATTCTGTCCAGGAATTACCGATGTCCAGCGGGCGAGTTGGATATTGTGGCGCGGGAAAAAAAAGAAATTGTGTTTGTCGAGGTCAAAGCCAGAAAATCTCACGTTCGCGGGTATCCCGAGCAGGCCGTGGGTTTCAGAAAGCAAAAGAAAATGTCGCAACTGGCGCTTTGGTATCTTCAGGAACACCAACTGCTGGACCGGCCGGCGAGATTCGACGTGGTTGCCGTGACCCTTCTTGCCGATGGGCCGCAAATCCGTTTAATTCGAAACGCTTTCGACTTTATCCCCTGACAGCGGAGGGGGGCTGAAAATGGCTCAGCGCCGGCTTGCCGATGGGGTAGACATTGAACCCGAGGGCGAAGCATTTGGCGTGGTCTGCGACGTTGCGTCCGTCGAACAAAAACGCCGGGCGGACCATAGACCGGTAGAGCTTCCGGTAATCCAGGCGCCGGTAAAGATCCCAATCCGTCATGATCACCAGTGCGTGACAGCCTTTGGCCGCCAGGTAGGGGTCCTCGACATACCGGACCCGTCCGGCGAAATCGGCAAGATCCACAGCGGCATTTCCCAGCGCTTTGGGGTCCGAGATGACAACCTCGGCTTGCTCCGCCAGAAGCTTCCCGGCGATGCTGATGGCCGGACTTTCCCGTGTGTCGCCTGTGTCCGCCTTGAAAGCAAAACCCAAAAGACAGATTCTTTTTCCCGCCAGAGTATTGAACATGGCGCTTAAAATGGTCGCAAGAAACCGGTCTTGTTGATACGTGTTGATCCGGACGACGTTTTCCCAGTAATCGGCCACTTCCGGCAATCCGTAGTATCGGCACAGGTAAACAAGATTCAGGATATCCTTTTTAAAACACGATCCGCCGAATCCGACGCCCGCTTTAAGAAACTTTGCGCCGATGCGGCTGTCCATGCCGACGGCTTTGGCCACTTCGGAGATGTCCGCGTCCGTTTTCTCGCAAAGCGCCGAGATGGAATTGATCGACGACACCCGCTGCGCCAGAAAGGCGTTGGCCACCAGCTTGGACAACTCGGAACTCCACAGATTCGACGTGATGATCCGCTCTGGGGGAACCCAGCGGTTGTAAATCCGGACCAGCTCACGCCGGGCGGCAAGGCCGCCGGGCGTTTCGCGCGAACCGATGAGGACCCGGTCGGGATTCTCCAGATCGCTTATGGCTGTGCCTTCAGCCATAAATTCCGGATTGGACAACACCTCGAAAGTCACATTGTCTTTACCGGAGGCCAAAATGCGTTCCATGGCCTGGGCGGTTTTAACCGGCAGCGTGCTTTTTTCAATGACGATTTTCGAGCTTTCGGCGCATTTCAGAATCTGTCTGGCCGTTTTCTCGACAAACTGCAGATCCGCCGCCATGCCGGCGCCGGTTCCGAACGTTTTGGTCGGTGTGTTCACGCTGACAAAAATGATATCGTTTCGGCGGATGGCGTCTTCGATATCCTTGGAGAAAAACAGGTTTCGACCCCGGTTCCTGCGGATGATCTCTTCGAGTCCCGGTTCGTAAATCGGCAGCCGGTCGGAGTTCCACGCGTCAATCTTCACCGGGTTGATATCCACTACGGTGACTTTGTAGTCGGGACATTTTTCCGCAATCATGGCCATGGTGGGCGCGCCGACATATCCGGCGCCGATGCATAGAATGTTTTTTTTCAGTTGCCGCTTCATCATGGGCCTGGTTGCCTCCGGAAAAGAGTTAGATATTGAGACGTTTTCTGAAATCATCAATGGTGCGGATCAGGCCGTCTTCGAGAGCGATGCCGGGCGACCAGCCCAGGGATCTTTGCGCCAGCGAAATATCCGGTTTTCGCTGCGTCGGATCATCGGCGGGTCTGGACTGAAAGACGATTTTCGATGGACTGCCGATCATCCCGATGACGGTTTTTGCGAGGTCCAAAATCGTGAATTCGCCGGGATTGCCCAGATTGACCGGGCCGAAAAAATCATCGCCGGCGTCCATGGTTCTGATCAAACCGTCGATGAGATCCGTGCAGTAGCAAAAAGAGCGGGTTTGCAATCCGTCTCCGTAAACCGTGATGTCCCGGCCCTCCAGAGCCTGAATGATGAAGTTGCTGACCACACGGCCGTCGTTCACGGCCATGCGCGGACCGTAGGTGTTGAAAATGCGTGCGATCTTTGCGTTGACGCCGTTTTGCCGGCGGTAGTCCATCATCAGGCATTCCGCCGCCCGCTTGCCCTCATCGTAGCAGCTGCGGATTCCGATCGGATTGACATGACCCCAGTAGTCTTCTTTCTGTGGATGGACTTCGGGATCGCCGTACACTTCGGAGGTCGAGGCTTGAAGCACTTTGGCCCGCGTTCGCCGGGCGATGCCCAGGACGTTGATTGCGCCCATCACGTTGGTTTTGATGGTTTTGATGGGATTGTACTGATAGTGAATCGGCGAGGCGGGGCAGGCCAGGTTGTAGATTTCATCGACTTCCAGGTAGATGGGATTCGTAATGTCGTGCCGGATCAGTTCGAAGCGGGAATGACCCAGCAGATGAACGACGTTTTGTTTGCTGCCGGTAAAGAAGTTGTCGAGGCATAAGATTTCGTGGCCGTCCGAAAGCAGTCGCTCGCAAAGGTGCGACCCTAGAAATCCGGCGCCTCCGGTAATCAGGATGCGTTTGGTCATGCTGGATCGTCTTTTCCTGGTGGCATTTTATTTTTTGCTTTGCTATTAATGCCCAAACGCGCCTCCGATGTCAACTCAAAAACTTTAAGGCGGACGGCTCTATGCAGGACAACCCACAAGCGCAAAGCGGCGCGCTTTATATCGTCGCGACGCCCATCGGCAACCTGGAGGACATCACACTCCGGTCGTTGAGGATTCTCAGAGAGGTCGATCTCATCGCCGCTGAAGACACGCGGCATACCCGGAAGCTTCTTTCCGCCTGCTCGATTGCCACGCGGTTGATCAGCCTGCACGAGCACAACGAAAAAAAGAAAAGCGCCTTCCTGATCGGACAGCTGGCCTCAGGATTGAATGTGGCCTACGTGTCCGATGCCGGAACGCCGGGCATCTCCGACCCGGGGCAGTCGCTTGTGGAAGCGGCGCACGCAGCGGGCATCCGGGTCGTTCCGGTTCCCGGTCCTTGTGCCGCGGTTGCTGCGCTCGGTGTTTCGGGATTTTCCTCGGACTCTTTTCTTTTTTACGGGTTTTTACCGGCCAAACCGGCGGCTAAAGAGCGCGAGCTCGCCAATCTCAAAGCCTGCCGGCAAACGCTGATTTTTTATGAAGCGCCGGGACGCTTTGCCGATACTCTGACCCGGATGAAGCAGACCCTGGGAGACCGCGAGATCGTCGTCGGACGGGAAATGACCAAGGTGCATGAAGAAATCCGCCGCGCGCGAATTTCGGAGTTTCTCGAAAACCGGATTCTCGGCGCGGAAAAAGGTGAATTTGTCATCGTTGTCCGCGCGGAAGAAGCCCCAAAGTGCGTTGCTACCGATGAGGACATTGAAGAGGCGCTCAAAAGGCTGTTTGCCGCGGAAGACTGTTCCGTTCGGGATGCGGCCGATCAGGTGAGCCGTCAGACGGGCGCGTCAAGAAAAAGGGTCTACAGTGTCGCCGTAAAGCTCAGAACTTAGAGGGTTTCGGGCGATTTCACATATTGCTTGAACAGTTGCATTCACTATGGTAGGTCCATGCAACATCGCACAGAAAACGGCCGAAGCCCCGGCGCAAGGACGTGTGGAGTGTTTGAAATGCCCGAAAAGCCAGGCGATCGCAAAAAAGTTTTCGAGTTGACGGAAGTCTACGAAGAAAAGTCCGCAGGCGTGTCTCCAACACAGACTGGGGCCAAAACCGGCGGCAATCTGGTTGTCATCGACGGCCGCGTTTACGAAAAAGTCAACGTATCGAGCGCCGTGCTCTATGATTTAACGGACGTCATTGAGGAGCGCGTGACGGCTTCCGATGTCCAGGACGCCGTTATCCGCCAGGTGCGGGAAACCGCGGAGAGGATTGCCAGGGAGTTGGTTCCCGGGATCGTCGAGCGCGTTGTTCGAGAGGAAATTGAAAAACTCAGAAAATGATGCGGCGCCGGAAGGAAACGTTTTCATGAAAAAATGCTGCGCACAGATCCTGCTAACGGTTTTTCTGCTTTGGGCGCCCGCCGGAGCGATTGCTCAGACCGCTCTTTTGGGGATAAACGTTGATGGCGCCGCGCCGATCCAGAACAGCGATGTTGCCGAGGCCCGCGAGCAGGCGGTTCGAAACGCGTTGGAAAAGGCCATTTCCCAGGCGGTGGATAAGGTTTTAGACGATCAGGCCGCGCAAGAAAGATATCAGGCCGTCAGAAGCGTCGTTATCGGTTCGTCGGATAAATATATCAACCACTACCGTCTGTTGTCGGAAAACAGGGGCGCGGAGGATTACTCCGTTTCGATCAACGCCGTTGTGCTGATGTCGCTTTTGAAGACGGATCTTGCCGGGCTTGGCGTGCTTTCCGGGGAAGGCTTGGGGGTGACAACCGTCCGCGTCTTTCATCGGAACCTCGAAACATATTCCCGCTATGAAGCCTTTTGCAAATATTTGCAGAGTCGTTCCCGTTTGGTTAAACAACTGCGGCCCTGGCGTTTGGAATGGCGTCAGGCTGTTTTTGAAGTGCAGGTCTTCGGCGATCCCGCCGCGTTGGCAAACGAGCTCGCCCAGACCGGCCGCTACCGGGTTGATGTCAGCCGCAAAGAGGATCGGATTATGGAAATATTCCTAGAGGACAAGGAGGGGGTTAAATGATTGCGTCCGGTCGAATGATTCTGGTGATAGGTCTTTTTTTTCTGCTGGCCGGCTGTGGTCCCAAAGTCGGCGCTTTGGGGGTCAAACAGGAGCAGCCCGCTCCCAGGCAGCCCCTGGTCATCGCGGTGCTTCCGGTTGCCAATCAGACAACCGACGAGGTGGCGCCGCAGATCCTGCGCGAGAGGCTGCTCGACGAACTGTATTTCCGGGGATACAAGAAATTGGCGCCGGAGACGGTGGATCGCACGCTCGGACAAGCGCCGGACAAGACGCTAAACGACGCGTTCAATGCCGGTCGGATTCGAAGCGCCCTCGGGGCGGACAGCGCCATGCGCTGCGAACTGACGGAAAGCTCCGTGTCGGTTCGTCTGTTTTATGCGCCCGTGCACATTGCCGTGCGCTGTGAGCTGTGGGACATGGTTTCCGGCGAAGTTTTGTGGAGCAAATCCTGCCGGGCCACCCACCGGAGCTTTGATATCACGCCCGCACGCGTCAAAATGAAATCCTACGGCGGATTTGAAGCCGCCATTGATGAGCTGGTCGCGGACGTTTTGGAAACTCTGCCTTACGGACCGGAGCTTAAGGGCTAAGCGTCTCCAGGGGCGACGGTTTCTTTTGCTGTTATTTTAAGGAGCGGCAAAAAGCGTTCATGGCAAAAACATTATCCTTCCCGACTCTTTTATTGGCGTTTATGGTGTTGGCTGGAAATGCTGCGGCCGGCGAGCGCATCGCGTCCATCGCCATTCCTGCCGGAACAACCGTTTCGTTGATTTCCGGTGAAGCCACCATCTTGTGTCCGGAAGACGCGTCGGCGGTCGCGCTGAGCAAAGGCGATCCGGTGAAGACGGCCTGTGAAATTGCAACCGGTCCGTCAAGCCGACTGGAACTCGTCCTTCCCGACAGGAGCGTTATTCGTTTTGCCGAAAAAACAACCTTTGTTTTGATTTCGGCCGAAGGAAGCGCAAGCGGACCAAGAGATGTCCGGCTGCGGCTCCAGACCGGTAAGATCTGGTCGTTTGTCCGAAGAGCGATAGGCAAACCGGATCGGTTCGACGTATCCTGTCAAAACGCAGTGGCCGGCGTTCGGGGAACTGTTTATCAGGTGGCTGTGTTTCAGGATCAGTCGGCTGTCGTCAAGGTTTTCGAAGGCGCAGTTTGGGTTTCGTCGCCTTTGAAGGTTCAGCCTCCGGCCGCGTCGCAGGCGCAACCGGCGCCGATTGAGGGACCCCGGGCGGTGCCCGGCCCCGAACCGGTCAGTCTGGAAAAATGGTCTTTCATCGTCGCCGCAAAACAGCAGATCGCCATTTCCGCCGACGGCAGGGCCGGTCTTCCCGAAACATTTGCCGATGCGCCGGACGCGGATGATTGGCTCGACTGGAACCGTCATCGAGATCGGACGTTAAGATCCTCTCAAGGTGTCGTAAGCCCATGAATATACCGAATTTTTTGTCTCTGATGAGAATTATCCTGGTTCCTGTTTTCGTGATCTTCATCATTCAGGAACGCTATCTGAGCGCGCTTTTGGTCTTTACCGCAGCCGGCCTGACCGACGCGCTAGACGGCGCGCTGGCGCGGATCCTCAAAGCGCAGACCAAGCTCGGCGCCTATCTGGATCCGATTGCCGATAAACTGCTTTTGGTCACGAGCTTTGTTTCCCTGTCGGTTTTCGGCATTATTCCGGCGTGGTTGACGGTCATTGTCATTAGCCGCGATATGATTATTCTTCTGGGGCTGATGATTTTGACCTTGCTGGCTGTTCCCTATGAAATAAGCCCTGCGATTGTCAGCAAATTGACCACAGTCCTTCAGGTGGGAACCATTTTTCTGGTTTTGCTGTATAAGGCCATGGCGCTGAAATGCGATGAGACCTGGCTTCTGGGTTTTTTCTGGGCGACGGCCGTTTTTACAATCGTTTCGGGCCTGGTCTATATCTTCCGCGGAATCGGCTTTCTCAATCGGGCCAACCCCCAAAAAGAGTAAAAAAGCAAGATAATTGCTTGACAGATCGGTATTTTGCTGCTAGTTCCCCTTTTTCGAAAGTTCTATGATTTACAGGCAAGTAGCTCAGGGGGAGAGCGCCATCCTGACGCGGTGGATGTCCAGGGTTCAAATCCCTGCTTGCCTACCATTTTTTTTTGATAATGACGCGCATGTGCCATTAATGCCGATCGGAAAAAGGGCATCAGCAGAACGGTGATGCCCTTTTAAAATGATTAGACTCGAGACGTTATGAGCGTGAAGATTGTTTTTGCGGATAAACAGCAGTTGGATTTCCCTGAGGGCACAACGGTAGCCCAGGCCGCGCAGGCTTGGAACTCAAAGGCCCTCGACGGCGCCGTGGCGGCTCGCGTCAACGGCGTGTCGGTAGATCTGGGCGCCCCGCTTCAGGCGGATGGGGCGCTGGACCTGATCGACATGCATTCCGCCGACGGTCTTGCCGTTTTGCGTCACAGTATTTCCCATGTCATGGCCCACGCCGTTCAGGACGTTTTTGCGGAGGCCAAAGTCACCATCGGGCCCTCCATTGAAGACGGCTTCTATTATGACTTCGACTGCGATACGACCTTTACGGTTGATGATTTTCCGAAAATCGAAAAGCGGATGCAGGAGATTGTCGATGCCGACCATCCGTTTGTCCGCGAGGAGCTGTCCCGTGAGGACGCAATCCGCCTGTTTGCCGATCGCAACGAAACCTACAAAGTGGAGCTGATCAACGACCTGCCCGCCGACGTCTCCGTGGTCAGCCTTTACAAAGACGGCGACTATGTGGACCTTTGTCGCGGCCCTCATATTCCGTCCACCGGGAAGATCAAAGCCTTCAAGCTTTTGAGCGTGGCGGGCGCCTACTGGCGGGGTGACGAGCGCAACAAAATGCTTCAGCGTATTTACGGCACCGGCTTTGCCGATCCGGAAGCGCTTCAAGAATATCTGGATCTGATTGAAGAAGCCAAAAAAAGGGATCACCGCCGGCTGGGCCGCGAACTGGATTTGTTCCAAACCAATGATGAAGCCGGCGCGGGGTTGATCATCTTCCATCCCAAGGGAATGATGCTGCGCTATCTGATCGAGGAATGGGAAAGGCAAGAGCACATCAAGCGCGGGTACGATATGGTCATGGGGCCGCAGATCCTCAAGGTGGATCTGTGGAAGAAATCCGGCCATTTCGATCATTACCGCGAAAATATGTACTTTACGGAAGTGGACGAGCAGACCTACGGCATCAAGCCCATGAACTGCCTGTCGCACATGCTGATCTACAAGTCCAAAATCCGCAGCTACCGGGATCTGCCGCTGCGCTACTTCGAGCTTGGAACCGTTCATCGCCACGAGAAAACCGGCGTTCTGCACGGGCTTTTGCGGGTTCGCCAGTTTACGCAGGACGACGCGCATATTCTGTGCATGCCCGAACAGCTCAACTCGGAAATTCGCGCCATAGCCGATTTCGTCAATTACGCCATGGGTGTTTTCGGATTTGAATATGAAGTCGAATTGAGCACGCGGCCCGCGCATTCCATCGGCTCGGACGCCGATTGGGAACTGGCGACCCGGGCGCTTGAAAACGCTTTGAAAGACAATGCGATTCCCTATGAAGTCAACGAAGGAGACGGCGCTTTTTACGGTCCGAAGATCGACTTCAAACTCAAAGACGCCATCAAAAGAAAATGGCAGTGCGCCACCATTCAGTGCGACTTCACGCTGCCGGAGCGTTTCGATTTGAGCTATATCGGGCCCGATGGAGAAAAGCATCGTCCCGTCATGCTCCACCGGGTCATCCTGGGAGCCATCGAACGGTTCATGGGCGTGCTCATCGAACATTACGCCGGCGCATTTCCCGTGTGGTTGTCTCCGGTTCAGGCCACTATTCTGACGGTGACGGAAAAGCACATTCCTTATGCGCAGACCGTCCACGAAGCGCTTCTGGCGTCCGGCATCCGGTCCGAGACCTTTTTCGACAATGAAAAACTCGGCTACAAAATCCGCCAGGCCCAGATGCAGAAAATTCCCTTCATGCTGGTGGTCGGCGACAAGGAAGCGGAGTCGCAAACCGTTGCGCCCCGCGCCCGCGACGGCCGGAACCTCGGCGCGATGAGTGTTGAACAATTTGTTGCTTTAGTCCGGGAAATGTGTGAAAACAGGGCCCGCTAGACCGAATAACCCCGCAAAAGAGGAGGTGGCGTATAACTAAGGATTTGAGAATCAACCGGGAGATCAAGTCGCCCACGGTGAGAGCCATCAGCGATGAAGGCGCGCAGTTGGGAGTGATCACACTTGAAGACGCGCTGGCGCACGCTGAAAGAGTCGGCTTGGATCTGGTGGAGGTTTCGCCCACCGCCAATCCGCCCGTCTGCAAGATCATGGACTATGGCAAGTTCCGCTACAAGCAAAGCAAAAAAATCCATGACGCCAAAAAAAGCCAGACGGTGATTCATGTAAAGGAAATTCGACTGCGTCCAAAAACAGAAGAGCACGATGTGCAAGTCAAGCTCAAGCACATCAAGAAGTTTTTGGATCAGCACAATAAAGTTAAAATATCCATGATGTTTCGGGGAAGGGAAATCGCATTCACCGACATCGGTCGCAGGATTATGGAAGATATCCGCAGCCGTTTGGCTGAAGACTGCATCGTCGATCAGGAGCCGCGCCTCGAGGGGCGTCACATGGTCATGATCGTGTCCCCGAAAAAGTAAAGTAAAAAACGCAGGACAAAGAAAAACTCTGAAGGAGAGTGAGCATATGCCAAAACTGAAAACACATCGAGGGGCGGCCAAACGCTTTTCCGTGACCGCCAGCGGCAAGGTGAAGAGAAGCAAGGCTTTTGCCAGCCACATCCTCACAAAGAAAACGACGAAAAGAAAACGAAGCTTAAGGAAGTCGGCGTTGGTGCATTCAGCCAATGAAAGCGCCATCAAAAGACTGGTTCCTTATCTCTAGATGACATTTCAGGCTTTCGGGCCGGGGGAGTAATGAAAAATGGCGAGAATTAAAAGGGGCGTGACCGCCCGTAAAAAAAGAAGAAAAATTTTAAAGATGGCCAAAGGCTTTTTCGGCGCGCGCAGCCGTTTGTTGCGGACGGCGACCGAAGCCGTCAACAAGGCGATGGCCTACGCTTACCGTGATCGTCGATCCAAGAAAAGGGACTTCCGGCGTCTGTGGATCGCCCGCATCAGCGCCGCGGCGCGTCTCAACGACATCACTTACAGCCGCTTGATCGACGGCATGAAGAAAGCGGGAATCGAACTCGACCGGAAGATTATGGCGGATTTGGCGGTCAACGATCCTCAGGGATTCGCTAAACTCGTCGCGACGGCCAGGGGCGAGCAGGCGGCATGATCACCAAGCTTCAGCAGCTGGAGGAGGAGGCGCAGGTCGAACTGGCCGCAGCGCAAACCGAAGACGCGATCCAGACTGTTCGAACAAAATATCTCGGCCGCAAAGGCCTGCTGACCGGTTTTTTGCGCAATATCGTCTCCGTTCCGGAGGAAGAAAAACCGCTTTTCGGCAAGCGTTGCAACGAAGCCAAGGAAAAACTTTCCGCCCAAATCGACGCAGCTCTGGCGCGCAGCGCGGGAGGAAAAAAACTCGCCAGTCTCCGGCGTGAAGCCATAGATGTCACGCTTCCGGGGCGGGGAATCCGCGCCGGCAGACTGCATCCGGTTATCCGCATCCGCCGGGAAATCTGCGACATCTTCACGGCTTTCGGTTTCTCCATCGTCGAAGGTCCGGAAATCGAACTGGACTATTACAACTTCGAAGCGCTCAATATTCCCAAAGACCATCCCGCCCGCGACATGCAAGACACGTTCTACGTGGATGAAAACATTGTCCTGCGGACGCATACCTCGCCGGTTCAGGTCAGAGTCATGGAAAAGATCAAGCCCCCGGTGCGGATTTTATCGCCCGGGCGCGTCTATCGGCGTGACTCCGACGTTTCTCATACGCCGATGTTTCACCAGATCGAAGGACTGCTGGTGGACGAAGGCGTGACCTTCGGCGATCTCAAGGGCATTCTGACCGCTTTCCTCAAACGAGTTTTCGGCGAAGACACCACCTTGCGTTTCCGTCCGAGTTTTTTCCCCTTTACCGAGCCGTCGGCGGAAGTGGATATCCGCTGTGTCATCTGCGCGGGCCGAGGCTGCCGTGTCTGCGGTCAGAGCGGCTGGCTGGAAATTCTGGGATCCGGCATGGTCGATCCGGCCGTTTTTGAAAATGTCGGCTACGACTCCGAAAAGTACACCGGTTTTGCCTTCGGACTGGGGTTGGAACGCATTGCCATGCTCAAGTACGGCGTATCGGATCTGCGCCTGTTTTTTGAAAACGACAGCCGTTTTATTCGTCAATTTTAGGAGTTTCTTGGTTTTATGCTGATCAGTCTGAAATGGCTCAAAGACTATGTCGATATTTCCTTAGACGCGCAGGCGCTGGCCGACAAGTTGACGATGGCCGGCCTGGAGGTCGATGAGATCAAGACCATCAAGCCTTCTTTCAGCTCGGTCGTGGTTGCCCGGATCCTGTCCGTCGCGCCCCATCCCTCCGCCGACCGTCTGTCCGTTTGCGAAGTGACGGATGGCGCGGATCGTTATCCCATCGTCTGCGGCGCGAAGAACATCAAAACCGGCGACGTGGTTCCGCTGGCGAAAGCCGGCGCCGTCATCCCCGGTGGCTATGTCATCAAGGAAACCCTTTTGAGGGGACAGCCCTCCAGCGGCATGCTGTGCTCGGAGGCCGAACTCGAAATCGGAGACGATGCATCTGGAATCCTTCAGCTTTCAGCCGATCTGCCCCTAGGGCGGCCCCTTGACGAGGCGCTGGATTTAAATGACACCGTGTTGGATATCAGTGTCACACCCAACCGTTCCGATTGTCTGAGCGTGATCGGCATCGCGCGGGAAGTCGCGGCAATTACGGCAGGCCAGTTGAAAAAACCGCGTACCCGAATCCGCGAGTCTCAGGTCGATGTCCGGTCTTTGACGTCAATCCGGATCGAGGCGCCGGATCTTTGCCCCCGTTATACGGCGCGCATCATCCAGAATGTGAAGGTCGGGCCCTCGCCGGTGTGGCTGAAATCCCGTCTTGAAGCGGCGGGAATGCGGGCCATCAACAACGTTGTCGATGTGACGAACTTCGTTATGCTGGAAATGGGCCAGCCTCTGCATGCCTTCGATTTCCGTTTCTTGGAGGAGCAGCGCATTGTCGTGCGCCGCTCCAGAGCCGGCGAATCATTTGTCTCTTTGGATGAAAAAGCGCGTGTTTTGCCTGACGATACGCTGCTGATCTGCGACGGCAAAAAGCCGGTCGCCATCGGCGGCATTATGGGCGGCCTCAATTCGGAAGTGAAAGACGATACGCAAACAATATTTCTGGAAAGCGCCTATTTTCAGCCTTCTTCCATCCGCCGTTCCGCGAGAAAACTGGGCATGCCGACAGACGCCGCCTATCGGTTTGAACGCGGCATTGATCCCGAAGGCGTTCTCTGCGCGCTGGACCGCGCGGCCCAGTTGATTGCCGAAACGTCCGGCGGGCGGGTCTGCAAAGGGGCGATCGACGAGTATCCTCAAAAAGTGCAAACCGCCGGAGAAATCCTTTTGCGCTCTGAGCGGATTCGCCAAATCATCGGAGCGGACATTCCCGGGCCCGACATTTCCCGGATGCTCAAGCGCCTGGGGATGACCTTAAGACGCAGCGGCAAAAATATGATAGTGATTCCGCCGAGTTTCCGCGTCGATATCACCCGGGAGATCGACCTGATTGAAGAGATCATTCGGCTCTACGGTTATGACCGCATTCCGGTGACCCTGCCTTCGGCGTCTCTAACCGAATTGAGTGTCGTTTCCCGTCAGGATCTGGAAGAACGCCTGAGAGGATTGATGCTCGGCAGCGGCTACTCGGAGATCATCAATTACAGCTTCACCTCGCCTGTTTTTGCCGATCATCTGCTTCTGGAGGCAAACGATGAGAGGCGCGCCGTAGTTCAGATCAAAAACCCGCTTTCAGAAGACCAGTCCGTCATGCGCACGACGCTCGTTTACGGCCTGCTTGAAACCATGAAGAAAAATGCCAACAACGGCTCCACCAATCTCAAAGTGTTCGAGATCGGCCGGGCTTTCTTCAGTCGCGGCGCCGGAGATCTGCCTGTTGAGAAAAATATCATGGCCTGCCTGTTGACGGGGATGCAAAGCGATCAACACTGGGGAGCAAAGATTCCTGTTGATTTCTATGATCTTAAAGGATGTCTGGAGAACCTGCTGCATGACCTGAAGCTTGAAGGCGCCCGTGTCAGGGCGGAAGCTGCCGAGCCGTTTTTGCATCCCGGCCAATCCTGTCGTGTTTACGTAAACGATCAACCTCTGGGAATCCTGGGAGCGGTTCATCCGGACGTGCTGGAACGAATGGATCTCCGGAATAAGGCTTATGTATTTGAAATAAATTTGGATATTCTCGATTCGCTCCATTCCGGTCGGATTTGTTATACGGAGGTATCCCGTTTCCCCGCGATCACAAGGGATGTGGCCTTTGTCGTCAACGAGTCGATGGAGTCGCAGCGGATGCTGGATATTGTTTTGAATCAGAGCGAAGAATTACTTGAAAATGTCGCAATTTTTGATATATACGCCGGTAAGGGCTTGGAAGAAGGGACAAAAAGTCTTGGACTCCGGTTTTCCTATCGATCCGCAGAAAGAACCCTGACGGATATGGAAGTTCAAAGCGCCCATCAGCGAATTTTGGATAAAACCCTCGAAATGACGGGTGCTACAATAAGATCCTGACAGCAATCTGACGCTAAAAACGGAGGAAAAAATGACGAAGATTGACATCATCCAGAACGTTTATGAAAAACTCGGTTTTTCCAAAAAAGAATCAGCGGATATCGTCGAAGCCGTCTTTGACATCATTAAAGATTGCCTGGCTCAGGGCGAAAGAGTAAAGATTTCCGGTTTCGGAAATTTTGTGGTTAAAGACAAACGCTCCCGACGCGGGCGCAATCCCCAAACCGGCGAAGAAATTTCCATTACCGCCCGCCGGGTTCTGACGTTCAAATCCTCCCAGGTCTTAAGAAAAGCGCTAAACGATTAACGCAAGTCGTAAGCCTGTATCTATTGATTCCGAAAGGATCCGGGGTGATGAAAAAAGCATTCTCCCCCGGATCTGAGCATCCGGAATGTCCTGCCGGCCTTCGTCGATCAGAAACCCACTGTCTTTAGGACGTTTGTTATGGATACGGTCATTCCTGATAAGGCTTATTTCCGTATTGGCGAGGTCAGCAAGATCCTTGCGGTTGAGCCTTACGTCATCCGATACTGGGAAACGGAGTTCAAAACCGTCAAACCGGTCCGGACACAGACAGCGCAACGGCTCTACAGAAAAAAAGATGTCGAAGCTCTGCTTCTGATCCGGGATTTGCTTTACCGTCAGCGTTTTACGATCGACGGGGCCAAAAGGCAGATTGAAAAGCTGCGTGACAAAGCAGACCTGCCCGACCGTACGGCGGAAGACCGACTGGTACAGGTCAAGAAAGAACTTCTGCAGATCCGGGACATGATTCGCGGAAACTAAAATAAGCCGGCAGTCTTGAATCAACTGCCGGCTTATCTTTTTTCAAAAAACGATTGCCGAAACTTTCGAGGTTTTTTTACTTCTTTTTACTGGCGCGCTTGGAGGCTTTCAGCGGATTGATCTTCTGCGCTTCTTTGATAACCAGTTTCACATGGGATGCGCTCGGGCAGTTGCCCCGAAGCCACTTGCTTTTCGGATCCGGATAAACTTTACAGTACTTTCCTGTTTCGTACTCGAAAATCTTATTGCACCCTTCGCATTTCTCAACAACGGGCTGGCAACTGCCGCCGATGAATCCGCAGCCTTTTTTGCTCATGAAAGCGCAATCCACGCCCTTTTTGACCGTTTCACACAGCATTGTATTGATCCCCCTTACATGGATACTTCGAAAATTTCTTTCCAGATGACGAAGCGGATTGAACCCGACCGTCGCCTCGAGCCCTGAGGCGCTGTGTCCTTAACAGCAAAAAAACGACCTGTCAAGAAAAAACAGACGGGCCATGCTAAACAACTTCCCGATACAACACGGAAAATGTATTTTTGTGATGGCCAGAGGTCCGCGGCCTTGACCGATCGCGCCGCCTTTGCCGATTACGGGATGAGCAGAAGCGAAAGCCCGGGCCGGGCGCTTGGATCCGGGATCGGACAAGAAAGGCCGACATCGCAAAAGGTTATCGGGAGACGCGCAGAGTACAGGATAAATTGAATGAAAGATTAATGAATGATAATCAAAGAGTTGAGAGTCGATTGAATTGACTTCACCGTTCAATTGTGTTAGTTCCTTGCCACACAAAACGGCTCTTTGCGCATCAACATTGAGGACTTGGCGCCGCAAATACAATGAATAAAAACAAATTGATTCAAATATTTATGAGATCGTTGCTCATTCATGCGGCGCTCAATTTCCGGCGAATGCAGAACCTGGGATTCGCCTTCACGATGATTCCTCTGGTCAAAGGAAGCAAACTGGATCCGGAATCCGCAAGTGCCGTGATGACCCGTCATTTGCAGATGTTCAATACGCATCCGTACTTAACCGCTCCGGTTATCGGTTCTGTGGTCAGCATGGAAGAGGCGTCGGCCTTCGGCCAGGACGCCAAAGCCGTCCTTTCCGTGAAACAGGGTCTTATGGGGCCGTATGCCGCGATCGGGGACACTTTTTTTTGGGGAGCGCTCCGGCCCTGTGCGGGCATTGCAGCCGCCGTGGCGGCGTTTCAGGGGTGGATCGTCGCGCCTTTGATTTTTTTGCTGGTGTATACGCCTTTTCACGCGTGGATACGGGTGGGGGGATTCATTGAAGGATATCGCAAGGGAAAATTGGGCATTGAGTTCATCCGTAAACTGAACTTGCCCCGGTTGGGCGTCTGGATTCGCTGGATGTCGGTCGGGCTTCTGGCAGGGTCCTGCGTCTGGCTTTTCCGTCCGGCCGATTATGCCGCGCTGATCAACGTCCGGGCGATCGTCATTCACGCGGCGGCTCTGGCCGTGATTCTTGCGTGTGTTTTGATGATCCGCAAAGGGATTTCGCAAACCTATATTCTGTATATTGCGGTGGTGTTTTTTTTGATTCTATCCATGAAAGAATATGTGATGTGATGGGTCTTAAAACCTTTGAATTGAAAAACAAGCTGGGATTGCATGCAAGGGCGGCCGCGTCTTTTGTCCGGGTTGCCAGGCAATTTCAGTCGGAGATTTTTATTGAACGCGGCGGTGAAACCGTGAGCGGAAAAAGCATTCTGGGGATATTGACGCTTGCCTGCCCGATGGGCTCTATGATAACAGTCAGGGCCGACGGTCCTGACGCTTTCGAAGCGATGGCCGAAATCGAAACCCTCATCGAGAACAAATTCGGAGAAGAATGAAAAACGAAGCCACGGCAGACCAAGGGAAGAAGACGTTCGTGTTGAAAGGCATCGGCGTTTCGCCGGGCGTCGTGATCGGAAAGGTTTACCGTTTTGATCCGCTGGACGCTCAGATTTCTTTCTATAAGCTTCATGATGCGTCTTTGATTCCCGCTGAAATTGAACGATTCAAAAAAGCGCTGAAGGAATCAACCCGTCAGCTTCTGGAAATTCAGGAAAAACTCAAAAAGACAAAGGTCACAGAGCCGCTTTATATTATCGATGTTCACATCCTGATCTTGTCGGACAAGAAGTTCGTCAACCGCACGATCAAATATATCCAACGTTTGGGCGTCAACGCGGAATGGGCGGTGCGGATGACGCTTGACCACTACAAGCAGATCTTTGAAGATGTCGAAGATCCTTACATCCGCGGGCGAATCAGCGATGTTCAGTATGTCAGCCAGCGGGTGCTGCGTAATCTGACCGGCGAGAAAGGCGAGATCGTCTGGGAGGTCGGGCATGACGGCGTCGTCATCGTGTCGCATGATCTGTCGCCGGCCGATACGGCCCAGATGAAGCTCGACAAGGTCATCGGTTTTGCCACCGACAGCGGGGGGCGTACGTCCCATACCGCGATTGTCGCAAGATCGATGGAATTGCCCGCCGTGGTCGGTCTGGACAGTGTGACGCGTTTTGTCCGCACGGGAGATGAAATTATCGTGGACGGCAACTCCGGACTGGTGGTGATCAATCCCTATCCGGACATGCTCAAACGCTACGAGGAAAAAAGGCGCCATCTGGATGCGGCCAAGGATGAATACCTCAAATATGCGAAACTGCCGGCCACCACGCTGGATCAATACCGCATCCGCATCGGATCCAACATCGAGTTTATCGAAGAGATTCCCTCGGCGATTCTGCATGGCGCCGAACACATCGGTTTGTACCGCACGGAGTTCATCTATATCTACCGGGAGGATCTTCCCTCGGAGGAAGACCATTACAACAACTATTGCCAGGTGCTGACGGAAAAGAGCCTGGAGTGGGCCACGATTCGCACTTTCGATCTTGGCGGCGATAAGTTTCCCAACTATCAAAAGCAGGCCAAAGAGCTCAACCCGCAGATGGGATTGCGCGCCATTCGCTTCTGTCTGAAGGAGGTCGAGCTTTTCAAGACGCAGTTGCGCGCGATCTGGCGGGCCGGCGCCGTCGGCAAGGTGAAGATTCTGTTTCCCATGATTTCCTGTATCGAGGAAATCCGCGAAGCCAAAAGGCTATTGGAAGAAACCCGCCGGGAGCTTCTGGCGGAAGGCCAGAAAATCGCCGATTCGATGGAGATCGGCATTATGATAGAAGTTCCCGCGGCCGCCATGATCGCGGATCAATTGGCGCGCGAAGTCGATTATTTCAGTATCGGCACCAACGACCTCATCCAGTATGCCCTGGCGATTGACCGGTCCAATGAACGCGTGACGTATTTATATGAACCGCTGCACCCCGCCGTATTAAGGCTGATCAAAAAGATCGTCGATACGGCGCATGAGGCCGGCATCCGGGTGGCGATGTGCGGCGAGATGGCCGGCGATCCCATGTTCAGCCTGATCCTTTTGGGCATGCAGCTCGACGAGTTCAGCATGAATCACCTGGCCATTCCCCGCATCAAGCGCATCATCCAGCAATCCACGCTGGCGGAGGCCAAGGAGTTGATGGAAAAAGCAATGACCTTCAATAATGCCGAGGATGTCAGAGCTTATGTGCAGGACTACATGTTCCGCCGTTTTCCCGATGAATTTCAGAAGAAGGAGGAATGACTCCGCCTTTCAGCACGAATACGGTCTTGAGCCCGTCTGATGAATGCCATTGCCAATGAGGAGAACCGTGTCCGACGAAAAGAACATAACCGATGAAGAATACTACTCCGGCTGTCTGTATGAAAACGACGCCCTGTGGCGTTACCGGCCGGCGAAAGCCTATCTGTCGAGGGTGGCGATCAGCGAAGACGACGTCGCGAAGCTTCGCGATTTGTCCGGCCGGGGCGTCATCGTTTACGCGATCAAACAAAGAAGCAAACTCAACAGCCTGATAATTGCAGAGATTGCCGGCCGTTCGGGACTTCCCCGTCCCGTGTACTGTCACGGCATGAACATGTCCTTCTGGCAGCCTTTATCCAAAATGTTCAAATTCTACCTCTCCTCCTTTCTGCGCCGCTTCCGGCGCGATCGGGTGACGCGGCGCAACAAGCTGGCCTATCTAGCCCGGCAGGTGGACGACCGCCAAAGCATCGTGATCCATCTTGGAGAATCCGAATTCATTGAAAGCCGGTCGGCCCAGGATGCGCTGGCGACGCTTTTCGAACTTCAGGACAAGGTGTCTTATCCGATTTTCATCGTGCCCGTTTTAGTGGCCTATGGCCGTCGACGCGAAAAGGAAAATGAAAGCCTCATCAACATCCTGTTCGGCCAGATGGAGCATACCGGCACGCTGCGCCGACTGATCACCTTCATGCGCTATTCCCGTCAGGCCTTTATTCTGCCCACGGAGCCGGTCAATCTGATTGAATACCTGGCTGCCAACCGCGATCTTCAAGGCGATGAGCGGATCCATGATCTGCGCGGCGAGCTGATCGACCGGATTGAGGAAGAAAAGGCCGCCATCGTCGGGCCCGCCCTCAAATCCCGGGAAGAATTGATCGGCATGGTCATGCACGATGACAATCTTAATGCCTTCGTCGCCGAGCAGGCCGGAAAAACAAAAAGAGACATCGAGTCCGTCAAAAAAGAAGTGAAGCGCTATCTTTACGAGATTGCCGCCGATTATCAGGAAACCTTCATCGAGATCTGGCTGAAACTGCTTACCTGGCTTTGGAACACGGTCTACGACGGCCTTCAGGTCGATTCCGAAGGGCTTGCAAGAATCCGCAATTTATCCAAGAAAATGCCTTTTGTGATCATTTCCTGCCACCGCAGCCATATTGATTATCTGCTTTTGTCGTATGTGTTTTACAAAAACAACATTCAGCTGCCGTTTATCGCCGCGGGCAATAACCTTTCCTTTTTCCCCATCGGACCGATTTTCCGCCGTTCCGGCGCGTTTTTTCTTCGGCGCAGCTTCCGGGGCAACGACCTCTACGGCGAGGCCTTTGCCAAATACATGGCCATTCTCCTGCAAGAAGGCCTTCCTCTGGAATTTTTCATTGAAGGAGGCCGGAGCCGCACGGGGAAAATGGTCATGCCCAAATACGGTCTTTTGTCGATGATCATCCAAGCCTATCAGGAAAAGTACTGCGACAATCTGGCGGCCGTGCCGGTGTACATCGGCTACGACCGGGTGATCGAAGAGAAATCCTATCTGCACGAGCTGGCCGGCTCGCCCAAGGTGCCGGAAAACACCGCTGAAATCATCAAGAGCACGAAAATCCTCCGCAAACGATACGGACGCGTCTACATCAATATCGGCGAGCCGATCGTCATGAAGGATTACCTCGAAGCCCAAGAAAAAGACATCAACGATATGACCCTTGAAGAACGCCAGAGTCTGTACCGTAAAATCGGATATGAGACGGTTCTGGCCATCAATAAGGTTTCAGTCGTCACGCCGTTCGCTTTGGTCGCCTGCGGTCTGCTGAGCCATGACCGCCGCGGCATCTCGCACGATGAATTAAGCGGCATTCTCAACGAGTTTATGGAGTATCTTTCCACCTGCAATGTGAAATTTGCGGCCACGTTTGCCAATCGCGACAAGGCGATCACGGATGCGCTTAACCTTTTCAACGACACGGACATCGTCTCCAAAATAGAAGCCGAAGAAGAGGAAGAAGAGCTTCAGGAGGTTGTTTATTCTCTGGATGACGCCAAAAGGCTCAACCTGGAGTATTACAAAAACAACATTCTGCACTTTTTCGTGCCGATTTGCTTTGTGGCGACCTCCATGGTCAAAAACAGCGAAGACACGGTATCGCTCGCCAAAGTGATGGGGGACTATAAGTTTCTCAAATGGCTGCTTTGGAACGAGTTCATATTCGACGAACGCCGGGACGATGTGGACGAAGTCAACGAAGTGCTGGCCTACCTGCATGCCCGTTCACTGATCGTGACCGCCGAGCGCGACGGTGAGGTCTGGATCGAAGTCAAAAGCCGGGGCGACGCCAAACTCAAACCGTTTGTCGGCCTGATCCACAATTATCTCGAATCGGCCTGGATTTTGATTCGGGGGCTCGTTTATCTCAAGAAACGACCGCTCACCCAGCGCGAATGGCTGGCCAAGATCCGGCCTCTGGGCGACCGGATGTATCGCAAAGGCGAAGTCCTGCGGGCCGAAGCCCTGTCTCACGCCAATTATATCAATGCCATTAAATTTCTCGAAGATGCGGAGCTCGTTACCTCCAGTGCCCGGACGGAAAAAAGCGGGAAAACCGAGCTCACCTACCGGTTGACCGAGAACCGGGCGCAGATGGAAGTTCTGCGTCGACGCCTTTTTAAATTCCTCTAGACTCCGGTTTTTTTCTTCAGAAGCTGAAAAAAACGTGAAGGCCGCCATAAACAAAAGAATCCGGTGAGAGTCCGCGTTTCTGAATCGCCCGCCTGGCGGCGTCGTCCGGAGCAAATGAGTAGGACACAGTCGGTTTGACGCAGACGGAGGCGGTTTCAAAAACCGGCACGGACAGCGAAATCAGGCTGCCGTAATACTGCTTATGGCTGGCGGGGACAAAAATAGGTCGTTCTTCCTCGTTGGCGGCGGCCAGCGGTCCGGCCGATGCGGGATTGACGGCCGGAATCGACGCGGAGGGCAGCTCCCTTTCTCTTTGGTTAACCCGCGAATCAGCGCGGGTGGAAAGGGCCGTGATCTCCAACCGTCCGTTCCAGTCCACGGGGCGGCTCAGTCCCGGCAGCATGATGCGATACAGATCGCCCGCGGTGACTTTCCGTCGCCAGAAAGGCATGAAGTAATCGGATTTACTGATGTTCTCAAAAAGAGAAACCGAGGCGTGCGCCGTCATCTTCCAAATAGACCGATGTGGGTTGGACATGCCCGCGCCCAACGAAGAATAAGCCGACCGCGCATCGGCACCCTCGGCTGGGCAGAAGGCCGAAAACACGATGAAAAACACCCCCAGGGCCGTAAGAGATGTTCGGAAGATATAAGCTTGCGTCTTTGTCATAACACGATTTCCTCTTTGAAATGACTATAGGCAAAAGAAGCGTTTCCATCTGTGACATCCGGCACAAAAAGTCGTTTTCCCGCAGGACGGCTCAAAAAAAGAACGCCGCGCCTTCCGGATCGGGAAAGCGCGGCGTTTGAGAGTGCTGAAATTTCTTAGGGTTATTTCTTCTTGCCGGTTTTGGCCGGTTTCTTGATGTTGTAGAAAGCGCCCATGGCCCGGTATCTGGCGCAATCGCCCAATTCCTCTTCAATTCGGATCAGCTGGTTGTATTTGGCCAGACGGTCCGTTCGGGACAGCGATCCGCTTTTGATCTGGCCGCAGTTGGTGGCGACAGCGATATCCGCCATGAACGTGTCTTCCGTTTCGCCGGAGCGGTGAGAAACCACGCAGGTATAACCGCATTCCGTCGCGCGGCGCATCGTTTCGAGCGTTTCGGTGACGGTGCCGATCTGGTTGAGTTTAATCAGAACGGAGTTGGCAATGCCCAGATCAATACCCTTGTTCAACCGCTTGATGTTCGTCACGAAAATATCGTCGCCGACGATCTGAATTTTACCGCCCAGTTCGTCCGTGAGCAGTTTCCATCCGGTCCAGTCGTCTTCCGCCAGGCCGTCCTCAATCGAGATGATCGGATATTTGGCGACCAGATCGGCGTAGAATTTAACCATCTCTTCGGCGGACTTGATCGGTTTTGCTTCCGCGGCCATGTTGTATTTGCCTTTTTCAAAAAACGAGCTGGCCGCGCAGTCGAGTGCGATCATGATATCCTTGCCGGGCTTATAGCCGGCTTTGGCAATGGCCGTCATAATGACTTCAAGGGCTTCTTCGTTGGATTTGAGGTTCGGCGCGAATCCGCCTTCGTCGCCGACGGACGTGTTGTATCCCTTGCCTTTGAGGACCGCCTTCAGGGCATGGAAGACTTCCGCGTTCATCCGGATGCCTTCCTTGAAATTTGGCGCACCCACCGGCATGACCATGAATTCCTGAATGTCCACGTTGTTGTCGGCATGCTGCCCGCCGTTTAAGATGTTGGATTGTGGAATCGGCAGAACATGGGCATTCACCCCGCCCAGATAGCGGTAAAGCGGCAGCCCCGAAATTTCCGCGGCGGCTTTGGCGGCCGCCATGGACACGGCCAGAATCGCATTAGCGCCCAGCTTGCCTTTATTTTCGGTGCCGTCGAGTTCGATCATGGCAAAATCGATGTCCCTCTGTCTGCGGCAATCCATCCCGACGATTTCCGGGCCGATCTTGTGCAGGATATTTTTTACGGCGTTTTCGACGCCCTTGCCGTTGTAACGTTTCTTGTTGCCGTCTCGCAGCTCAACCGCTTCGTGCTCTCCGGTGGACGCGCCCGACGGAACCGCGGCCCGGGCCGTGATCCCGGAAACGGTGGTGATTTCGGCTTCAACCGTGGGATTACCGCGGGAATCCAGTATTTCTCTGGCGTGAATATTGATGATTTCCGGCATATGAAAAAGACCTCCTTTGTACGCGCCTTGGCGCTTTGCCTGAAGCTATAACAAAGACCTGTTCCGATTTCAAGGCGATATTCAAAGAGGCTTGCCCAATGGGCCAAAGTCGGATACAAGTCCGTATAGAATAGGCGCATTTCAGAGCGGGAAATCTAGAAACGTGGACGGCAACAACTCAAAACCTGGAAAAAACACCAAACTCTTTTTGCACGTCAAAAAGTGGCTGGAGCGCGCCTGCTGCGACTTCGGCATGATTGACAAGGGAGACCGCCTGCTTGTCGGCGTTTCCGGCGGGGCGGACAGCTTCGCCCTTCTGGATCTTCTGGATTCCCACATGGTCTTTGTTCCCTCGTTTTCCTTCGTCGCCGTGCATATTGACATGGGTTTCGATCCCGATGAGACCGCCGCGAAGGAAATGGCGCGCTACTTCGGCGAGCGTGGTTATGATTACGTGATTGAGAAAACGGATATCGGCCCGCTTGCCCACAGCGAAGTCAACCGGAAAAACCCCTGCTTTTTATGCTCGCGTCTTCGGCGGCGTCGGATCTTTGAAATGGCCGAGCAAAAAGGGTGCAACAAAATCGCCTTTGCGCATCACCGCGACGACATCATTGAAACGCTGCTTATCAACCTGTTTTACGGCCGCGAAATCAGCACCATGTCGCCCAATCAAAGCATCTTCGGCGGCAAACTGCACATTATCCGGCCGCTGGCGTATGTGAAAGAAGAACTGGTCAAAAAATACAGCCGGGAGAGACAATTTCCGGTTTTCAAAAATCTCTGTCCCACCAGCGAAAGTTCAAAACGAATCTACATCAAAAAGCTTCTCAACGACCTTGAACGGGAGAACCCCGACATACGCCACAACATCTTCGCGGCGATGAGCCACGTCAAACCGGACTATCTGCTGCCGAAGCCGAAAAAATCATAGCTTTCATTTATATTTCAGGTAAAATCACGCCATGACGAAAGAAAAAACCGGACACAAACTGATCGCGACCAACAAATTCGCGCGGGTAAACTACGACATTGACGACACCTACGAAGCGGGCATGGTGCTATCCGGCACCGAAGTGAAAGCGCTGCGGGCCGGAAAGGCCAACCTGTCCGACAGCTATGCCATGGTCAAAGACGGGGAAGTGTACCTCAAAGATCTGCACATCAGTCACTATGACCACGGCAACCGCTCCAACCACGAGCCGACCCGCTCGCGTAAACTGCTGCTGCACAAACGCGAAATCCGAAGACTGTATGGCAAAACCCGGGAAAAGGGGCTGTCGCTTATTCCGACCCGCCTTTATTTTAAAAACGGGATGGTCAAGGTGGAACTCGGTGTGGGCAGGGGCAAAAAAATTCATGACCGTCGCCAGGACATCAAACAGCGCGAAGAGCGCCGATCCATTGAGAGGGATTTCAAATCCAAGCGGATCAAGGTGTGAGGGATAAGGCAAGAGGTCAGAGATCAGAGGTCAGAGATCAGAGATCAGGGGGCAGAGGGCAGAGGTCGGTTGGTGTGCAAGGATAAAGAGGTGGACAATGGAAGGCAAAAAAATTTCTGAAAGCCGGGTGATTATGGGGCAGGTCATGAATCCGGAAAACGCCAATCCGGCGGGCAATGTGCACGGCGGCGATATCATGAAACTCATCGACACGGCTTGCGGCGTGGCGGCCACCCGGCATGCCAGGGGGCATGTGGTCACCGCTTCGATAGACCGGATGGATTTTCATCACCCGGTCTATGTGGGAGATTTACTGATTTTGAAAGCCTCCGTCAACTATGTCGGGAAAAAGTCCATGGAGGTGGGCGTCCGGGTCGAGGCGGAAAACCCGATCACCGGCGAAAAAAGACACACCGGCTCGGCCTATCTGACTTTTGTCGCCCTTGACGCCAACAAACGGCCGATGCTTTTGCCACCTCTGATTGTCGAAACAGAGCAAGAGAAGCACAGAAACCAGGAGGCGGCTGAGCGCCGCCAGATGCGCCTGGCGGAGAAGAAAAAAGAAAAGGCCAAACATGAAGGAAAAGACTTTTGCTGAAAGGCCCTTCTTCCGCAAAAGGGTTTTCTTTGACAAACTCCCGTTTGGTCATTATATTAAAGCCGTATTTTAAAGAAAGGGGGCGCACTGGTTTCGACGGGGACATTTGAAGTTGTAGCAGCGTGTCGAGGTTCCTACAGGCCTCGTTAAAAAGGTAGGAAACATATAATCGCAGACAACTACGATTACGCATTAGCCGCTTAGTCGGCTAACGTTTCGCTCGGCTCGCCTGCCGGCCGTACCGGAACGTCATTCAGACAGGCTAGCCAATCTTCATTCCTGGGGTAGGGCGGCGAATTTCTACAGGATAGCGCGGTGCGATCCGGCCTGAGGGAGCAAACCGGCGTGAATTCAAATCAAGGGCTACACACGTAGAAACTGCAGCGGAAGGTTTTCGGACGCGGGTTCGATTCCCGCCGCCTCCACCATTTAGAAAAGACAAACCCGTCTCTCTGGGGTCATTCTCCGGGGTGACGGGTTTTCTTTTTCCCCTTGTTTCTAAAGGGTTTGCGCCCGTTTCACATCTTTCCGAAGCACCTCTCCGCACCATCGATTCTCCCCATCCTCGAGCCTTTCTTTCTCTGTTTGGCCCCTGATTCTCTGTTTTCTCCGGACCAAGTCCGAAGCTCGTCCGGAAATCTACATCCTTGATTGATATGGGTTTGCGGCTGATTGCCATTTTGGGCGGTTGTCTTAGGTCATCGTTCGACGCCGCAACCGGACGTTTTTTTCGAAATCACCTGCATCGGCCGTGAAAAGAAGTGTGGTCAACTCCGGTTTCCTGACCCCAAAGTAGAAAAGCCGACGCTGATGGTCGGCTCTCTGGGGTGGTCTCCGGTCCGGTCGTCAGTCGGTGGTGAAGCCGAACTGGCGGCGCTGCTCGGCCCAGTCCTCGGGAAAGGTCTGGGTCAGCTTGGCCAGCGAGAGCCCGTTGGGTTCCTCACCGTTGATCAGGGCTTCGACGATGTCGGGGGCCAGAGTCGTCAGCTTGAGGATGCGGGCCACATACGAGCCATCGACGTCGAGGGTACGGGCAAGCTCGCTGATGGACTTGATCTGGCCGGATTCGAGGATGTCGGCCCAGGAAAAGGCCCTTGCCAGAGCCTGGAGGACGGCGGACTGTACCGGCTCCTGCGCCCCGGGGATATCTCCATCCAGGGCCTGGGGAGCGATGACCGTCTTGCGGCCGCGCATGCGCCGGATCAGCATCGGGATGTGGATCTGCAGGTTGCCGTTGTCGGCTACGGTAATGGTCGGCTTCATTTTCATCGGCTTACCCTCCGTTCGGTGACTTCGCATGCCAGACCAGCCAGCTCGGCGATGAGTGTTGTCAGCCCGTTGGTGCGCAGCTCCATATCGATTCCGGTCTCGCGGATCTCCACCTTGTCCACCAGGAGGCGGATGAGGCGATTCCGCTCCACCGGGAAAAGGTCTTCCCAGAAGCCCTCGACATTCTGGAAGGCCTCCGACACATCCTGTTCCGTGATGCTGTTCCCCTGGTAAGCTCTGCAGCGCTCGCTCACATGGGTCAGTTGTTTCGAGAGCTCGACTGCCTGGCGGTTGACCGTCGTCAGCATCTCGGCCTTGCCCGGATGATCGCTGCCAGGTTTCATCAGTTCGAGTGCCTGCTCCCGCGCCTGCGACAGCTCCATCTCGAGTTGGGCTTTCTGCTTGAACAGCCGCTCCCGCTCCGCCTGCTCTATGTCCCGGGCCGCGAAGTAGGTTTTGGCTACCAGTGTCGGCGTGCGGAACACCGCGCTCAATTGCTCGATTACCGCCTGCTCGATGTCCCCGGCGGGAATCCGTTTGAGGGGGCACCGGCTCACGGTCCGCTTGCTGTCCTTCTGACAGATGTAATAGGTGTAGTGGCGGCCGTTCTTGCGGGCGTAGGTCGGTCCCATCGAGCATCCGCAGTGGCCGCAGCGGATGACGCCCTTCAGCGGGGCGACCATTTTGGTTCTGGCCATCGATACCTTGACCGGTTTGTTGTCCTCCAGGATGGCCTGAACCTTGTCCCAGGTCGCCCGGTCGATGATCCCATCCTGCTCACCGGGGTAACTGCGATCCTTGTGGGCGATCTCGCCGATATAGATCCGGTTGTTCAGCAGCCGGTAGATGTGGCCTGTATTCCATTCTGAGCCCTCGCGCACTTTGCCTTTCTTGGTGGTCCAGGCCTTGGTGCGATATCCCTGTTCGTTCAGCTCCTGGCCCAGTTTCTTGGCCGATCCGATCTGGATGAAGCGGCGGAAGATGTACTGCACCGTTCTGGCTTCATCAGGATTGACCAGCAGCTTCTTGTTCTCCCGGTCGACGTCGTATCCGAGAATGGGTACGCCGCCGCAGTATTTCCCCCGGCGCTTGGCGGCCGCCACCTTGTCCCGGATGCGCTCGGCGATGACCTCCCGCTCGTACTGGGCGAAGGTGATCAGGATGCCGAGAAACATTCGGCCGGTAGGGTCGGTCGTACTGAAGTGCTGAGTGACCGAAACGAAGCTGACGCCCTTTTCGTTGAAGAGGTCGATCATCTTCATGAAGTCCAGCAGCGAGCGGGACAGCCGGTCGACCTTGTAGACCACGATCACGTCAATCTTCCCGGCGTCGATGTCCGCCAGCAGGCGGCGCAGCCCCGGGCGCTCCATGTTCCCACCCGAGAAACCACCATCGTCGTAGCGATCCGGCAGGGCCGTCCAGCCCCGCATCCGTTGGCTCTCGATATAGTGTTCCGCCGACTCCCGTTGGGCATCCAACGAGTTGAACTCCTGTTCGAGACCTTCCTCGTGGCTCTTGCGGGTGTAGATGGCACAGCGCAGGGTCTTGTTCTTGCCCGGCGCGACATTGCTGTTATCAAGCATCCGAACCTCCCTCGGCTTTTCTGCCGTAAACCTTCTTCAGCCCGAAAAAGACCTTGCCGTTCCAGCGCGTCCCGGTGATCTCCCTGGCCACCGCGCTGAGCGACCGGAAGGTGCGACCTTCGAACTCGTAGCCATCGGCAAGGACGATCACCTCATAGCGCCGGTCGTTCCAGACCCGCACCAGTCTGGTCCCGGGCAGGAGCGCCTCGTTCGATTTCCGTTCTTCTGGGATGCGTCGATTGACAGTGGCTACCGGGTCCTCCTTGGCGGCCTGCTGGAGATGGACCTTGGCCTGCTCGGACAGCCCGCCGTAGAAAAGCTCCTGGATGCGATAGGCCAGCCGCTTGATGAGGAATTGCTTTTTGTACTGGGGCGGCTCTTCGCCGTAGAGGTCGAGCCATTTTTCCCGGAGCTGCTCCAGGGACATGGATTGCAGCAGGGCCATCTGCCGGAGGACCGAGTTTCGGGTTCGGTCCTGATTCTTGCCGCCGGTGGCGGCGTTCTGTAACTCATTCATTTTCAACTCCTTGTTTTGGTTTCCGGACGAGTTGTCATGAATGAATGCTCTGTTCCGGCAATGAATCAAGTCCTTCTCCGAGCACAGGGGAAGAATCTTCGAAAACCTCTAACTCATTGCCCACACATGCGTTTTTTGCCTTTCGGCGCAGGATCGCCGTGGCCAGAATAGAGGCGGCTGACTGGAGCCTCGCCTCACCCGACAGGCGGCCGGGTTTGCCGTTTTCGCCAAGGTCATCCGTCCCCGGCCCATCATTCATTTCCTGTACATCCAACATCGAACACCTCCGGTGGGACCGGGGGACTGGATGGTGTGGATGCCAGAAAACGGTGGCGGTCGGGATGCGCGTTCGATGGCACCCACAACCGCCTCAGCTCCGCCTCTGGTCGGTTATCTGGTTTCTAACTGCTCGTCCGGTTTCAAACCGGCATTCTTCAAGCCTTACCTACCGAGGGGCTCGTGGAAGTGTCGGAAATCAGGTGTGAAATTATTTCTTGACCTGATATGCATCAGGTTTATATTGTTAGGGTTTGCTGGCGCATTGCGCCTTTTTGTCTTTCAACAGAAATGGAGACGCCATGGGCAAAGCGAAGACGGATGAGATAACGCCGTTGCAGCGGAAAACGCTCGAAGCGATATGTCGTTTTGTCGATGCCAAGGGCTTCCCTCCAACGGTGAAGGAACTGAGCGAGATCTTTGAAATCAGCCC
>JAHDKI010000016.1 GCA_018436925.1 Syntrophaceae bacterium | reverse complement strand
TGCGCTGAGAAACGATGGATTCGATTACATCGTCCGGAGCGCTTGGCTGATGTTGTAAGCGGAGTGAAATTTGTCAACGGGTTGGAAGAAAAACGGATCGCCGCCTAAATTCTTCATACACAACTCTTGACTATATTTCAGTAACGAAGCATGGAATCTTGGGTATATAGATAAAAGAGTTGAAAGGTGAATTTAGCAGATGAAAACGATCATAACCCTCTTAATGTATCTGTTTTTTGCGGCCATCGGTATTGTTATTTCGATATTAGTATTTTTTAAATACATGATGGCTGGAGCGTATGAAGGCGTCGCCATATTGGCCATATTTTATCTGGTTGCGCTTGGGGTTATTCTATTGCAGGCACAAGAAGGCAAGGGCCGTGCATCTTCATACATTCTGGCCCTTCCCCCCGTTGCGACTATCGTGTTGGTCATCCTGATCACCACCTTTGCCGACATCACCCGGTGCGGTTGTTTCGGTCTTTTTGGATATGCAAGCTGGAAGGAAGAAGTCCTTTTGCATGACGGAAGCAAAGTTATCGCCAGGCGCTGGCAAAAGGGCAGACACAGATATTCCTATGAAAGAAGCTCGTTTGTCAGTAAACAGTCCATCAGTTTCAGACATCCGAAAACCGGCAAAAGAATCGTCTGGAAAGACGGGCCGACGAAGGCCATCCGCAACGTCAATTTCGATTTAATCGCGCTGCACATCAAAGAGGAAATCCCTTACCTAATTACTCAGGCCTACGACTGTTTCTCATACAACTGGTGGGGCCGCCCCAATCCGCCGTATGTCATCTTTAAATACGAAGACAAGACATGGAAACGCATACCGTTGGAGGAGCTGCCGCCGGAATTTGAAAACGTCAATCTGATGATGTCCATCGATAAGAAAGAAATACCGCGCTGGCTGGGTGTCATTTCCGCCAAGACGATCAGGAAAAGCAATGACAGTTTTTATCAACGACTGTTCTACCGCTCTATCGTTCGCACACCGATGGAGTTTGTAGGTTGTGAGGTGCTTGTTACTGATGGAAGAGGTCGCTGGAGCGGGTTTGGCGTGCCTGATACTTATGAGGCGTGTCTTGATAAATGCAAGAAGGTATCGATAAGACTCGCATTCTGTCCCTGTGATCAACTCTTTAATAAAACAACAAAAGGAGAATAAAAATGGCTGTTACACAACTTGAAATAGATTGCGCATTAATGGCGGGTGTTGCGGATAGAGCCACGAGACCGAATAAAATAAATCGATTTCCTGTGCCGTCGGGTTGGGTAGAAATGACAGATGATTATGAGACGCGTGCCAGCGGTTTTGAAGCTATTTATTTTAAGAAAGGCGATCAAATTGTTATTTCATTTGCCGGCACAAACACAAATTTTCTTGGTAATGACGGCTTGGGCGATTTGATCACCGATATTGAAGGGGGGTTAGGAAACGCAACAACACAGTTAGTTCAGGCTGCGGAATACTACATGTACGTTAAAAACAATAATCCTGAAGTTACTGAATTCATTTTTACCGGACACTCACTAGGCGGTGGTTTGGCTGCATTAATGGGTGAGTTCTTTAATGAGAAAGCTATTGTATTCGATCCGGCACCGTTTGCGAACGCTGCGGATGTCAATGTAAAAATGGCTATACTCGATCATCTTCAAGGCATCCCATATCAATACGTTGATCCATATAGTGGAAACGTTATGATGATAGATAGACCTCGGCTTTACTCCAAAAAGTATAATTTGGACGAAATTAATATTTTAGCACAGGATCTTCTCGGTTTTACAAACGAAACTGTTGCGGCGCGTACGCTAAATGTAAGCGGATATTATATGCAGGGTGAGTTCTGCCGATACTTTCCGTTTGCGGATGAATTTTTAAATGCGTCAAACGAGATCAAGCATAATGTGCCTGGCATAGGCGGGGATTGTCGACCCTGGGGCTGGCCGCTTAAATTGCATTCACTGTCATTGCTTACCGCCTTCATGATTGACAATCGATTAAGTGAATTGACGGCTAAGATACCTGGTTTGCTGGACATGCTTTTTGACAGCAGGTTGTATTGTTATGCAAAAAAAGCAGAAAAAGAAAATATCCTCGAGCGTCTGGTAAGGCATCAAGCCGGAAATGCGCCTCTAAACGGTGGAGGTTTGACCGAAGCCGATAACATGCTCACCCGCTTTACCAATGACCTGCAGAAGATTGCGGACCAAGGTGATTTGAGTACTGATGAAAGGATAATCAAAACACTAACGGCCGCTGCCATGCAAATGTACTACGAGAATCCCAATGCCAGTGGCGCAAGCAACAACACAAAAGAGTTATTTGACGTAGTAACCGGAGGGCTTCATTTTGACCGTACAGATGTGGTTGCTACATTGGATAAGGCAAGAGGCTACAATCTCTATCTGCGAAACTACCTGGACTTTCTGCTGAGTGCCGATATGGACTTATCAGCAGTTCAGACCATTAAGAAGCAATTGCCTGACCTTCTCCAATGGTATATCCAGGTGGGAAGCGTGCCGATGACTGCCACCGCCATTAATGAGCGCTTCTTCATGCTGGGCGGGAATGATGTGATTTTAGGAGATAAGGCGCATTTGTATGAGCACCAAGAATTGCAACTGGCGGCATAAATGAGCTCAGGCATACAGATAAAATATGAATTGACAAGCAAAGAATCCAGGCGTAGAGAAAATCATCTTTAAAAAAGAACCCCAATTTTAAAGCACCACCCTCCTCAATATTATTTTGAAAAAACGAAATAGCCGGATGAAGAACCGTTCGGCACTGGAAAAAGAAAATGGAGTTTCTTTTCAGGCATCGCATACAAGACTTCTTCAGCGTCTTTAACGGGGCAAAACCC
>JAHDKI010000031.1 GCA_018436925.1 Syntrophaceae bacterium | reverse complement strand
TGAAAAGAGTTGCGCTCTCGCAACTCCCGCTCCACGTCACGGATCAGGGTGATGTCCCGAATGACCAGCACCGCCCCCAAAAAGTTCCCCAACGGATCCATCAACGGTGAACTCGACACGCTCACCACCTGCTGAGGACGAAATTTGTGGTCGCATTCAATCCGATACTCGCGCACCGCCGTCTTCTTCTCCAGCGTCTGTTTCAACACGGCTCGGCAGGCTTGGCCGCATTTCGTCTGGCACGATGATAACGGCTTCCCCGCAATCCCCTTCACGCCGATCCCGCAAATCGTCTCCGTCGATGCGTTCGCATCAATCACGGTCAACTCCGGATCCACCGTTAAGATCGCGTCCTTCACGCTCCCAAAGATCGCCTCCAGCCTCGAACGGTGCTCCGCCAGCTTCTTCTCCGACTCCCGCTTGTCGGTAATGTCGCGGGTGACGTTGCGAAATCCTTTAACGATTCCGTCCGGCCCGCGCATCAAAGACACGGATGTTTCGATGGTCCGCTTGCCGCCACCGATGCTTTTGACCTCCAAAACAATATTCTTGACCGGAATTCCCGTTCGGTAAACATCACGGTAAATGGTCGTTATCCGATCCCACGTGGGCGAGTCCAGATAAGACCGAGACGACAAACCGATCAGACGCTCCCTCGGCAGATTCCACATGCGGCATCCCGCGTCGTTGACAAAAGTCATGTTCCCCGCCAAATCCAGCTCACCCAGATGAATATCCACATCGTCGAGAATAGTCTCATACCGCCTGAGGGACTCCTGAAGAGAATTGAGAAAGACACCCAGCGGCGTGCCGTCCAGGAGATAGCCCGTGTAACCCGTTTGTCTCCGCCGCCCATTCGTATCAGACGGCATGTGGAACCAGACCGAATGGCCGCTTTTATCTCTCAGACGAAAAACAGGGAGAATGGAGGGCGAACCAGAGCCGCTTGCCCTTTGCATCATCGCAAAACCGAGGTCATCGGGGTGAATCAAGTCCTCAAAAGGTTTCCCCACAAGATCCCCTGATTTCTCATACCCCAGCGCCGCGCAGAAACGTTCATCAGCCCTAACGATGCGGCCATTGTCAACTCGGCAATAACCGGTAGCCAAAACTTCCAATTCTGCAGAAGCGTTTTCCTTCTCCGGCTGGTCCGGCGCGGGGAAAATGCCCGCTCCATCTGCACAGCGATTGACTGAGGACTTCCTCATGGCTTGATCCTCCGCATGGGTATTGTTTTCGCCTGCACACCGAGTTCGCATTTAAATATGGCGCGCGGACTCTAGGTTAATGATTCTGCGCCGGCGGATATCATCAACTGGACAACCGACCCTGAATGTCGACCCGCCGCCGCCGCGGGCGATCAGAAGTCGATAGGCCTGCCTTCGTATGCGTATTGCAGCATTTTTGCGATATCCCCATCCGCCGGAGGACGCGGCGTTGTTCTCAGGCACGTGTCCATCGATGCGAATTTCACGATCTTCTCAAAATTATTATCCCAGTCTTCTTTTGAGATGCCCAGAGCCTTCACGCTGGTCGGCACCCCCAGGCGGTTTAAGAAATCCCGAACCAGCTCTGAGAGTTTCACCGCAGGATCGGATTCACCTGTGATATTGAAACTGGCCTCCAGAATTTCAGTGTAAATATCTTTGCGCTGGACGCGGTTGTATTCGATGTTGTAAGGCAGCATGACGCCAACGGTCAGACCGTGCGGATAAGGAAACACCGCCCCGATCGCGTGCCCGCAGGCATGCCCGATGGCGAGACTGACACTGCCCATGGCCAAACCGACCATGGAGGCTGCGTAATGCACTTTCTCACGCACGGTGATATCATTTGCGCGATCGCCCGCCGCTTGCGGCAGATAGCGCACCAGCGTCTTGATGGCTGACAGATTGAAGGCTTTCAAAAAGTCGTTGATGAAAATGCTCGACGAGCTTTCAATGGCCTGTGCCAGGGCATCGACGCCGGACGCGACCGTGAGGCCACGGGGCATCGTCATGGCCAATTCCGGATCGATAATGACCGCCTGCGGGATAAAGTCCGCCGAAATGACGTCGACTTTTAATCCGCTTGAATGCGTAAATACACATCCCGCGCTGGATTCAGACCCTGTGCCGCTCGTCGTCGGAATCAGAATCAGCCGGGATTTTTTCGCCAGACCGTAATCGACGTAATATTCGACCTGAGCCATCTTCATCGTGGGTTGGCCAAAAAGGAAATACGCCGCCTTGGCCGTGTCCATCGCGGAACCGCCGCCCAGGCCGATAATGAGTTCCGGGTTAAAGGTTTTGGCCAGATCGCCCGCCGCGTTCATGGTGCTTTCCAACGGATTGGTTTCGACCTCGTCGAAGAAGATGACATTCCGTCCGGCCAGATAAGCAGCGAGGCGGCCTCCGAAAAGATCGCGCGCAACTTTGTCCGTCACAACTAAAATTCGTTCCTCCTTAAAATTCTTCAAGTGTTCCAATGCGCCCCGCCCGTGAATGATAAACGGCATTTTGATCGGCAATGTAACCTGCATGGTGTGTCTCCTTTCAGCATGATAGTCGAATCCGGCGCGGTCCCAGCCGGTCTGTTTTTGAAAATTCATTGAAATCCCGAACGGAAAGGTCACGAAGGCATTTTCAGAATCGGCTTGATCGCCCGCCCCGATTCCGAATCGGTCGCGGCCTGATTGATTTGATCCAGCCCGTAAAACGTGACGAGACGCTCCAGCGGGAAACGGCCCTGCATGATGAACTCCACAAGCTGCGGAATGAAAATGTCCGGCACGCTGTCCCCCTCCAAGATACCGCGCACCGTACGTCCGAACATAATGGAATTCATGTCGAAGGTCACTTCCGTCCCCATAGGCGCACCGCCCAGAAGGCCGCAGACGCCGGGCCGGCGGACAGACTCCAGGGCCTGGCGCAACACTTTCGGATGCCCCGCGCATTCGAGCGCGTAGTCCGCTCCCTCGCCGGTGATTTTTTTAATCTCAGTCGTCGGGTTGGCGGTCGACGCATCAAGCACTCGGGTTGCGCCCAGTTCACACGCCAGCTCCAGACGGTTGGGTTTCACATCCACTCCGATAATGTCACGGCAGCCGCAAATCTTTGCGGCCATGATGGCGGAAAGCCCCACAGCCCCCAAACCGAACACAGCGATGGACGAACCCGCTTTCACACGCAGAGAGTTGATCACCGCGCCGGCGCCCGTTTGAATGCCGCAACCCAAAGGCCCCAAAAGCTCCAACGGCGCGTCGGACCGGACTTTCACCACATTGTTTTCATAGGTTAGAACATGGGTCGCAAAGGATGACTGGCCGAAAAAATTGCCGTGCACCTTTTGCTCGCCTTGACGAAGCGTCGTCGAGCCGTCGGACCGGACGCCGCCAAACGTTCCCATTACCGACTGAGTGCAGTAGGCGGGCAGTCCCTGCCGGCAATTGGCGCAAGCGCCGCAATAGACGAAGCTCAAAACGACCGCGTCGCCCGGCTTGACTTTGGCGACGTTAGAGCCGACCTGCTCGACGATGCCCGCTCCTTCATGTCCCAAAACGATCGGCAGCGCCAGCGGGTTATCCCGAAGCGTGAGATCCGTATGGCACAGCCCTGCGCCGGAAATTTTCACCAGGATTTCATCCGCTCGCGGATCATCAAGCTCCAAGTCTTCCACAACAAACGGTTTCGCTTTTTCGCGAAGCACCGCGGCGAGTATTTTCATGTTCCGCCCCTTTAAGCAATTTAACTTAAGGCATGCTGCCCGAACCGTAACGGTCCAGGCGGCAGGCCGCCCAGGCTGAAACTATTGCGCCTGCAACCACCGCCGCGGAATGCTGCGGTCGATCTGCGATGTCTTTTCCACCGCTTCATATTCGGCTTTGGTTTTGGGCCACCAGAAATAGATTTCAGGCGTATCCATAACCCCATTCGTGATCGTCTGAGTACCCGTCGTCACCAGCATGCGCCCTTCAGGGGTGATGCCGTAAGCTTCCATCGGAAAGTCTGTGATGTACATTGGAAAGGCCTTTGGGAACGCCTCTCGAATTTTATAGATGTCGGTCGTTGTGCCCGATGCGGAAATGGCCCGCGCCAGCGCATGCACGAAGGCAAAATTAAAGGTCGAGATGGGATTTGCGGCTTTCTTATACGCTTCGCGATAGCGGGCGCCGACCCACCGCCCCTGCGCGGACGGAATGCGCGCCCCGGCGGAGCCGATCAGGTTGCCCATGAGTTTCATATCTTTAAGGACGCCGACGATGTAATCGATCGTCGCCTGATCAATCAAAATAAAACCTCCCTTGAATCCCATCTGACGGCACTGCTCAATCATGAGGGCGGTGGTATCCGAAGGCCCCCCAATCAGCAGAACGTCCGGAGCGGTGGCCAAAGCGGCGGTAATGGGAGCGGAGAAATCCGTTTCCGTGTAATAATTGGCCGGCCGATCAATGGTTATAAGGCCTGCCCGCCTCTCCCAGATTTTTCGGAACACCTGCCGCCATTCTTCTCCATACGGGCCGATGGTGACCAGCATGGCGCATTTCTTCCAGCCTTTATCCATCGCCCACTGCGCGCTGATTTCCGCAAGCGAGCTGAAGGAACCGGGAGCGGCGACCACCAGCTTGTTGCCTGTGTCGGTAATCCGCGGCGTGCTGGTGAAAGCCATGATGAGAAACTCGTGTCCCTTTTCCTGATTGATGTTCATCATCGCCGCGGTGGTTGTAAAAACCGGATTAAAAACAGCGATCGCCCCCAGGGTTTGAAGGCGCCGAGCATTGTTGACCGCCTGCGTGGGATCGGCGCGGTCGTCCAGACGTTCAAGCTTAAACCTGTATTTTTTCCCCGCGACGGAAATGCCGCCCGCGGCGTTGATTTCCTTTACGGCCAGCTCAATGCCGTTGTAGGCATCCTGGCCGTATTCCGCCGCAAGCCCGGAAAGCGGGCCCGAATAGCCGATAAGGATTTCCTGCGAGCGGACCTGCGTTCCCGCAAGCACAATGACAAAGACCGCCGTCATCATCAACACGTTCCGAATCCATTGCATGATGATTTCCTCCCTAGTGAAATGGCGGCGGATCCATTTCCGCCGAATGCCCCCGTCATCGACTTCGTGCAGCAGGCAGGTTATCTTCCGCATCCAGGACGTGATCCGTTCTCCTGGGCACAATCATTCCCGACGTGAAAAGATCCGTCCGGATTTTTTGCCGCTCCTGTTTACCGGCGTCTGATCCTCTATTGCGTCTTCAACCACCGCCGCGGAATGCTGCGGTCGATCTGCGACGTCTTTTCCACCGCCTCATATTCCGCCTGGGTTTTGGGCCACCAGAAGTACAGCATCGGCTTATCCTTCACGCCGTTGGTGATGGTCTGCGTCGCAGTCACCACCAGGAAACGTCCGTTGTCCTGCACGCCGTAAACCTCCATGGGAGACTCCGTGGCATACATCACGGCCGCTTTGGGAAACGCCTGCCGGATTTTGTACACATCGGTTGTCGTGCCGGCCGCGGAAATGGAGCGGGCCAGCGCATGCACGAAGGCAAAGTTGAAGGTGCTTTCCGCCGTGGCCGCTCGTTTGTAGACAGCGCGATAGCGGGCCGCGACGTTCTGGCCTTCGCGCGGCGGAATCCCGGCGCCGGCTGAGCCGATGAGGTTTCCCATCGTTTTTGTTCCCTTCATGACGGTTTCAATATAGTCGAGCTTGGCCTGATCGATCATGATGAATCCGCCCCTGAATCCCATCGTGCGGCACTGTTCAATCATCAGCGCGGTCGTGGCCGACGGTCCTCCGATTAAGAGCACATCAGGTTTTGTCGCCAGAGCCGCCGTGATCGGGGCTGAGTAATCGGTTTCCGTGTAGTAATTGGCCGGTCTATCGACGGTGATCGTGCCGCCGCGCCTTTCCCACACCTTGCGAAATACGTTTCTCCATTCTTCGCCGTAAGGTCCGATCGTGGCCAGCATCGCGCAACGTTTCCAGCCTTTCTCCAACGCCCATTGCGCGCTGATTTCCACCATGGACACAAAAGGTCCCGGCGTCACCAGCATCAGTTTGTTGCCCATGTCGGTGATCCGGGGGGTTGACGTGAAAGCCATCACGAGAAATTCTTTACCCTTTTCGTCATTGATGTTCATCATCGCCGCAGCCGTGTTGTAGACGGGGTTGAAGACGGCGACGGCGCCCATCGATTGCAGGCGACGGGCATTGTTAACCGCCTGCGTGGGATCGGCGCGGTCATCCAGGCGTTCAAGCTTGAAGCTGTATTTTTTCCCCGCCACGGAAATGCCGCCTGCGGCATTGATTTCGTTCACTGCCAGTTCAATGCCGTTGAACACATCCTGGCCGTATTCCGCCGCAAGCCCGGAAAGCGGCCCGGAATAGCCGATAAGAATTTCTTGCGCCGGAGCCTGAGCCTGAGCAGCGGCAGCCAGAACCAACGTCAACGCGAGGGTCGAAAACAATTTTTGAATCCACTTCATGATTCTTTCCTCCTTAAAAAACCGGCAATGCTGCAACTGCCGACAAAGCGCACGGCGGCCTTTCGCGCCGCGCTGGCGGTCATGGCGTCACAAAGAACTGATGCGGCTGGAAAATGCAGATATTGGCGTTTCCGGCGATATTGCCGTCGGTAATTTCCACAAAATAGCCGTAACTGGTTTTAGGTTTGAGCTCTTTGCCGATCACAACCTCTCTGCGGTTGAGGCCGGAATCGTCTCCTTTGCCTGAAAGTCGTTGCAGGTAGATATTGTCGAACCAGGTCAGATTATTGCCGTCGAATTCCATCGGCGTCGCCGCCTGGCACAGACGGTAAACATAAAACGCATCAAGACCGGCCACGTCCTTGAGCGTTTCCCATCGGCACGCAATGTTTTTCAACGGGCTGCCGGCTGGAATCGGCTTCGTTTTTGACGGAGAAAACGAGTTGATGATCCTATCATGATACTTCAAGTAGGCATTGACAGCCGCGTCCGACGGCGCATCTTTCTGAATGCGCGACTTGCGATCGACGCTGCCGTCTTTTCCTTTGACCTCAATGGTGTATTCCCCTTCTTTCATGAAACCGGTTGGCAGATTGACCATATACCAGTAGTTGGTGATCTGCTGATCGTAGAACCAGCCGTTTTTGCCCAGGTTTTCGTATTTTTCATTTTTAAACGCCACTTCGTAACCGCCGGGACCGTAGGCTGTAATGCTTTCAATAAGATCCGGCGTGGCGACGCCGGGCGTGGGCAAAAGCGCCACCAAAAATTTGTGGGTTTCCTTCGGCATAATGGAGCTTTCGAAATCCCAGTAGACATTGCAGGCCATGATGTCGAAGATCTTGATTTCCTTTTTTTCCATAATTTACCTCCTAATGGATTTAGTATTGTCCGATAGACGCACCCATGGGAAAACCACAGAACCTGGTGCGTATGAATGGTTTTCCTCCAGCCCATCGTAGCTGGATGAAGATTCTTTAGTGTGCCGAGATGAAATGGATTACAAATAGCGTGCCGGAAAGCCTATTGCAGATAATAAGCTATAATTATTTGTTATTATTGAACATGTTATGAAAATGTCGAATGGGTGCAATATAGGGCTATATGCCATGGCACACTAGTGTACGCGCACACTTGTGCCATGACACACTATGATTCCTCTAACCGGTGCTCTTCAATTTTACGGTAGATGGTGCGGCGGCCGATGCCCAAAAGCTTTGCCGCCCTGGATTTATTCCAGCCGGTCTTCTGAAGCGCGGCGAGAATATTCTCCGCTTCCGGAGGGCTGCCGCGGCTGTCTCTGGCCTTCGCCGGCTCTTCAACCGGATCATAATTCCGTATATCCGCTGGGAGGTGTTTGAGGGTGATTGTGCCGCCGTGGCAAAGCACAAACGCATGCTCCATCACATGCTCCAGCTCTCGAACATTCCCGGGCCAGGCATAATCCATAAACCGACCGAGAACCTCCCCGGATATCCCCTCGATCGTCTTGTGAAACCGGTCGTTGAACATCCGCCGAAAATGGTCCACCAACAACGGCAAATCCTCCAGACGCTCCCGCAAAGGCGGCAGATTTACTTCCACCACCTTCAACCGATAGTACAAATCCTGTCGAAACTCGCCTCTTTTGACTTTCTCTTTCAAATCCCGGTTCGTGCAGGCGATCACCCGAACATCCACTTTCCGCGATGTCGATTCTCCGACCCGCTCGAAGGTCTTCTCCTGAAGCACCCGCAAAAGCTTCAGCTGAATCATCGGAGAGATGTCTCCGATTTCATCCAGCAGAATCGTCCCCCCGTCGGCCGCCGCAAAACGCCCCTGCTTGTCTTTCACCGCCCCGGTAAACGCCCCCTTCACATGGCCGAACAGCTCGCTCTCCAGCAAGCTCTCCGCCAGCGCCGAACAGTTCACGGTCACAAACGGCCGAAACGCACGGTTCCCGCTGTAATGCAGCGCCCGAGCCACCAGTTCCTTCCCCGTTCCGCTCTCGCCGGTCACCAATACCGTCGTTTCCATGTCCGCCAAATCTTCCAGCAGATTGTAAATGTCCTGCATGGTCTTGTTCCGGCCAATGAGGTTCTGAAAAGAGTTGCGCTCTCGCAACTCCCGCTCCACGTCACGGATCAGGGTGATGTCCCGAATGACCAGCACCGCCCCCAAAAAGTTCCCCAACGGATCCATCAACGGTGAACTCGACACGCTCACCACC
>JAHDKI010000017.1 GCA_018436925.1 Syntrophaceae bacterium | reverse complement strand
AGGCCTCCGGCAAACGCGGTTTCGGCAAGCGCGACGGCCAGGCCCCCGTCCGAACAGTCGTGACACGAGGCCACAAGGCCCGCCTTGATCGCCTTATGCAGTGCGCGGTAAAGCTTCAACGCTTTTTGGGCGTCAACTTTGGGAATTTTATTGCCGATTGCGCCTTGTTTGGCAAACCACTCCGAACCGCCCAATTCGTCTCGCGTTTCGCCCAGAATATAGACCAGGTCCTGCGGGCGTTTGGCGTCCATGGTCACGGCTTTGCGCACATCGGGAATCTTGCCGATCACGGAGTACAAAAGTGTCGGCGGCACGGAAATTTTCGTTCGGCCGATGGAGTAGTCGTTTTTCATGCTGTCCTTGCCGGAGATGCAAGGCACCCCGTAAACGGTGGTGATGTCGAAAATGGCCATATTGGCGCGCACAAGCTGCGCGAGCTTATAGTGTCCGTCGGGCGTTTTTTCCGACTGCACCGGATCGCACCAGCAGAAATTGTCGAGTCCCGCCAGATGATCGGGATCCACACCCACGGCCACGGCGTTTCGCACCGCTTCGTCAATCGCGCAGGCCGTCATCCAGTAGGCGTCGATATCGCTGTAACGAGGGCAGATGCCGTGGGCGACCACCACGCCTTCCATCGAATCCAAAAGCGGCCGGACGACCGCCGCATCCGACGGCCCGTCATTGCAGACGCCGACCAGGGGCTTGACCACCGAGCCTCCCTGGACTTCATGATCGTATTGGCGCACCACCGATTCTTTTGAGCAGATATTGAGGCGCGAAAGCATTTGTTTAAGCGCCCTGCCCAAATCGGCGGGCGAGGCCCATGTCGGTTCCGGATGTTTCGGCGCCTTCCAAACGGCTCGCAGTTTCATCTGCGGAACACCGTCGTGGAGAAAATCCATATCGAGATAGGCGACGGTTTTTTCGCCGTAGCGGATGTGGAATTTTCCGGAGTTCGTGAACCTGCCCAGCACGGTCGCCTCCACGTCCATCCTGCGGGCAAGCGCCAGAAATTTTCCGACTTTCTTCGGATCGACGGCGAGCGACATGCGCTCCTGGGCCTCGGAGACCAGAATTTCCCAGGGCTGAAGCCCCGCGTATTTCAGAGGCGCAAGCGACAGATCCATCTCGCAGCCGCCCGAGTAGGTGGCCATCTCGCCCACCGACGAGGAAAGCCCTCCCGCGCCGTTGTCCGTGAGCGCACGGTACAGCCCCAGGTTCCGGGCCTGAAGCAGAAAGTCCGTCATTTTCTTTTGCGTGATCGGATCGCCGATCTGCACGGCCGTAACCGGCGAGCCTTCATGCAGCTCCTCGGACGAAAAAGTCGCGCCGTGAATGCCGTCCTTGCCGATGCGGCCGCCCGTCATGATAATGACGTCGCCCGGCTTGATTTCCTTTTCGTGCGTGGGTTTGCCGTTTAACCGCGCTGGCATGATGCCGGCCGTTCCGCAATAGACCAGCGGTTTACCCAAATAACGCTCGTCGAAAACAATGCTGCCGTTCACCGTCGGAATGCCGCTTTTATTGCCGCCGTGTTCCACGCCCTCGCGCACGCCTTCGTAAATGCGCCGCGGATGCAAAATGCGGGGCGGCAGTTTCTTTTTATGAAACGGCGAGGCAAAGCAAAAGACATCCGTATTGAAGATGAGCTTCGCGCCGATGCCTGTGCCGAACGGATCGCGGTTCACGCCTACGATGCCGGTGAGCGCTCCGCCGTAGGGATCAAGCGCCGAGGGGGAATTGTGCGTTTCGACTTTAAAAACCAGATTCGTCTCATCGTTGAATTGAATGACGCCCGCGTTGTCAACGAAGACGGACAGGCAGAAATCTTTCTTGCCTTTGGCTTTGCGGATTTTGGCCGTCGAGCCTTTAATGTAGGTTTTAAAAAGCGAGTTGATGATCTTTTTTGTGCGCCCATCGTGATATTCAATGCGGCTGTTGAAAATCTTGTGCTTGCAATGCTCCGACCAGGTCTGCGCCAGGCATTCGAGCTCCACGTCGGTCGTGTTTTCGTCAAGACCCAGTTTTTTTCGTGCTTTGAGGACGGAAGGATCGCCGTAGTATTTCGCAATCGCCTGCATTTCTTCGAGATTCAAAGCCAGAAGTTTTTCCGAACTGATTTTCAAAAGCGCGCCGGCATCAAGGTTTGTCAAACTGATTTGCTCGACATGCGGCTCATCTTTTCCCGTGACCTGCGGCACGACCGCTGGCAGGCCTTTTTGAAAGTCAAAGTCCTTCCTGCCCACCACCTGATGGCGTTCTATCAAATCATTGGCCAGAAGGTCCGAGGCGATCCGCTGTGCGTCGGCTTTGGAAATCGCGCCGGATATCAAGTACTGTCGGGACGTATACACATGGATGTCACGCCCGCCGAGAGTTTCGCCCAAAAGCAGGGTGATGGCCTCGCGCGCCGTTTTGCCGACATTGTCCGTGACGCCGGGCCTAAAACCCACTTCAATGAGCCAGTCGAAATGACGGCCCAAAGGCCGGTTGACGGCGTATTCCTGAATGACCGGGTCCGAAAGCGGCCCTTGGGCCGCGCGGGTGAGTTCTTCATAGGTCAGATTGCCGTCCACCGTATAAACCTCAACGGTGTCCACAAAGTCCACCTCAAGCCCAAGATTTTCAATAATGCGCTTTCGGGTCTTTTCGCCCAACGCATCGCGCGTGCCTTTTTTAAATGCGACCTCAATACGATTCGCCATGAAATTCCCTTGAAAAATCCAATTTTTATGCTTTATCCGCCCCCGAAGACGGATGATCGTGCTTATACCCAAAACCCCTTGATTATGCAACTTACAAAAATGTCCTTCATCAGTCCGCACAGAGAATCCCTTTTGGTCTTGTCAAACATTCCGTTTTCCTGCCGATATAAAGTCATCCTCGCGTGAAGGTTCCTTTTCCTCTTGAAATAAGACGGCGTTTGTTTCGCGCAAGATGATTCCTTCTTGCCGGGATGATAATAAAAACAGGTTGAATTTTTTAATGATTTTCGAAGGCGAAAAGACATAGGAAGAGAAAAAGCCTGCACCGGCAAATGATAATGCCGGCGATCCTGCTGATCGCCGGCATTATCGAGATTTCAAAAGCCTTAAGATGCTTTACTTCTTTCAAAGTCTTTCAGGAAAACGCACTGAAAAGGCTCTTCCTCAGCGCGAAGAACCGGCATCAAAAGCGCTGATTGTCAAACGATGAAGGGCGTCTCAATCTTTGGGACTTTTCTCCGCCGCTTCAGCCTGATCCGCTGGAGCGGCGGGGCTGTTTCTCAACGCGTCGTCTTCTGCGTCCGGTCCGGAAGCGACCGATTCTTCAGTCATCTCATCCGTTGCAGCATCCCGCTTTTGCCGCTCTTGAGACATGGCAACGGAAGCCCGGGCCTCCTCCAGGCCCGCTACCCACAAAGCATGCCGGTGGCGCGCGTAATCCAGACGCACTTTTCCCGTGAAGATTCCACGCACCATCGGCCGGTTGGGTTTCAGGACAATGGCGGCGATATGGGCGATAAATGCGAGAAAGAAAAGCACAAAGCCGATATTATGCACCCAGGTGGCCCACAAAACGACCGTCCAGGACAAATCCGGCGCGTAAATATTCTTGTAAGTCTTGACAAGCCCAGAAACAATCAGCATCAGAATGATCACCGCCATTCCGACATACGCCAGGCGCTGCTCGGGCAGGTATTTGTTCATGGGCGGCTCCTTGCCGAAACCCAGAAAGCTCTTGATGACCTGAACTGACGCGGCCATATCCCCTCTTTTCGGCCAGAGGCCTTTTTCACCCAAAAGAAGGTGATAGACGACGTGAAACAGGGCAACACCCGAAAAAACAATCGCGGCGGCATAATGCAGATAAAGCGACGTGATGAAATCCGCCGTCCAGCCCAAACCCGGCACCGTGACAATATAATAGCGCTTGGCCACCGGAAGTTCGAATATGCCCGTCAAAAGCAAAACCAAGCCCGATAAGGCAATCGCCCAATGTTCAAAAAGCTCAAGCGCGCTGTGGCGCACCACACGGTTTTTATCGGCAAGAATCTTTTCAGTCATTGTTGCCACCCTCCTTTGCCGGCTTGCGCCGGCGGGAATACCAGCCCAGAGCGCCTGCGGCGGCAAGCCCTAAAACCGGCGAGGCTAAAACCGCCTTGCCGTAGGCGTCGGTTTTGGCCATCCGTCTTTCCACGTTCGGTTTCATATCCGGACGTCCGGGTTTTTTCTCCATCGTCGCGTGAATCCGGTCGAACGACACGGGAGAAACATACAGCGTGGACGTACCGCCATTCTCGTTTCTGCCGTAAATAAATCCATTCATCGCGCGCGCGCGTTCATCGGCGATTTTCTCAATGTCTTCGCGCGGTCCGATAAGCATCGCCTTTCTCGGACAAGCCTCTATACAGGCCGGGTTCTTTCCTGCGTTGAGGCGGTCGATGCACAAATCGCATTTGTACATGACGCCGTTGCCCATGAATCCGGGCAGAACCTTGAGATAAATCCCCACCCCCGACTGGCGCTGCGGAATTTCCCAGGGACAGACGTCCTTGCATTTTGCGCCGCCGAAACACAGGTCCGAATCAATCACGACCGCGCCGACCGGCCGTTTGTTGTTGGCGGAAAAGGGGCAGATCGTCGCGCAGGCCGGATTGTCGCAATGCATGCAACGGCGGGGGACATACAAGGTCTGACCGTCTATTTTCGCTTCGTGAACGTAGATGTAATTATAAGGGGTCAGACGGTCCGCCACGTCCTGCTTTTTCGACCAGTCTTCGACGGTTTTACGCGGCCAGGGGTCCGGAATGGGATCCACCGGCTCGGGAATTCTTCCCCGGGCGTTGGCCTTGCACGCGGAAACACAAGCCGGGATGTCTCGGTCTTTACAGCCGTCGCACAAGCTCAGATCGATGAGCGTGGCAAGTTTTCCAGTCTGCGCGGCATCCAAGCGCCCCGGCAAACTCAAGCCGCCGGCTGCCGCCGCCCCCGCGCCCAATTTTAAAAAGGATCGCCGGCTGATTCCTGAACATTTTTCGTTTTTCATGGCCGTCCTCCCTCAAGAAAGATCGATGAAGCGCAAAAGCGCCTTTGAAAATTCGTCCCGGCTCTTTCCCGATGCTGCGGGGGAATCGTCCAGACACTTTTTCATATGCGCCGAAACGATTGCCGCGCCGGTTTTTTTCATGGCCGACGTGGCCGCCGCCACCTGGGTTAAAACATCCTGGCACGGCGCGTCTTCTTCGATGAGACGCTGAATTCCGCGAACCTGACCCTCCACGCGCCGCAGCCGGTCCAGAATTTTCTTTTTATCCGTATCCATTTCTCCTCCACTTCACATACCCTTGGGGGGTATACTAAGCCTTCCTGCGGCCGCTGTCAAACTTTTTTTATCGTCTATCGACCGACAACGGCAATCGAGCTTGACACGTCCATAGCGGTGTCGTTATAAGATCACTCAGCGCCTTTACCGCCTTCCGAAGGATCCGTAACATGGAATTAATAAACTGGATCGTCCCGCTGATCAAAAGTATCCGCGTTCCGGATATTCTGGACATGGCCATTATCGCGGTGATGATCTTTGCGCTTTTGATGTGGTTCAAAACACGCGCCTCGCGCTATGTTCTGGTCGGAATTTTTTTTCTCGGCGTGATCTATCTGGCGGCCCGGTTTTTCCAGTTGTATCTGACGGTTATTGTTTTGCAGGGCTTTTTTGCCATTCTGCTTTTTGTTCTGGTGGTCATTTTCCAGGAAGATCTGCGCGGTTTTTTTGAGCGGCTGGCCATGCTGGGCAACCTTCGCAGGCAGCCCCGGCCTCTTTCACAACTGGAAAAAACGGCCCGTGTGATTGCCGAAGCCTCTCTGAATCTGGCCAAAAAGCGTGTCGGCGCCCTGATCGTCATGCAGGGGAATGATCCCCTCGACCGCCACTTAACCGGCGGCGTCGATCTGCAGGGAAAAATCAGCGCGCCTCTTCTGGAGAGCCTATTCGATCCGCACTCCCCCGGACACGACGGCGCGGCAATCATCAAAGACGATCGACTGGTGCAGTTCGGCTGCCACCTGCCTCTGGCCAACGATGTGTCCCGCTATGGCAATATCGGGCTGAGGCACACGGCGGCTTTGGGGCTTGCCGAACGGTCCGACGCGTTTTGTGTTGCGGTGTCCGAAGAGCGGGGAACCATTTCGGTCGCCCAGGCCGGCGCCCTGTCGGTCCTGCCCAGTCCGGCCGCGCTAAACGATGCCCTGGAAAAATTTTTCATCGCCACGCAGCCTGCGCCGGTGAAGGGGCGGTTCCCCGAATGGATCAGAAAAAACAGCAAGGAAAAAGTCATCGCTATCGCTTTGGCCTGCATCCTGTGGGTGGCCTTCGGCTATCAGCGGGAAATCGTGCGGCGGGATTTCACATTGCCCATTGAGTATAAAAATATTCCGGTGGACTGGCGGATCGACGACCCCCAGGTTACGGAGGCCAAAGTCGTTTTCCAGGGGCCGGGGCAGGCCTTTCAGTTGATGGATGAACGCGCCTTGAAAATCTCCGTCGATTTGGGGGACATCGCCCGGAAAAAGAGGGAATTTCCGCTGACCAAAAGCATGGTGAACGCGCCGTCGAACATCACGGTGACGGATATTATCCCGTCCAAAATCCGCGTGTATCCGTTTCGGCAGGTGCCGGCTAAATTAAAGGTTGCCGCCGTGACGATCAATTCGCCGCCCAAACACCTTCGCCTGCATTCGCTCGACGTCACCCCCGATCGACTCCCCGTGATGATCGATTCCCGGATGAAGCCGTCGGAGATTCAACTTGAAACCGAAACCATTGATTTAAGCATGGTCTCCTCGTCCATGACGATCGAAAAAAGAATCGTGCCGACTCAGGGCGTGGCGTTTCCGGAGGGCAGGCCGCCCGCTGTCGTGATTGATATCGACGTCCGGAGACGATGAGGAGACAGCGCTCGCGATCTGAATCGCGCGCCAGGCATCGCAGGCTCCATTATTTGGCCGGTTTGAGCCGGTTGTCCATGCCGGTGAAGCCGCACTCCGGCTGGTAACAGGTGACGTTTAAAAACTCACAGGTCTGTTTGCACACCGGGCAGGTTTGCGGCGGCGCGAGTTGCACCACCGTGTTGCCGCAGTTGGAACACTTCCAGGTGTTTTCCGGAAGGGCCGGTTTATTTTCAGCCATCATCTTCCTCCTGAATTGAAATGTTTGGAAAATCTATCAAAATACGAAGCGCTTGGCGACCTTTTTTACGCCCTGACGAATTGACTTGAATTTCGCGCCAACTTCCGGTAAAGAAATGCACTCTTTTGGTTCAGGGGAACACCGTGTCAAAAAGCAGAAAAACCAATGATCTGGCGGACCTCACCTTGCTGGGCTCGGGAAGGGCCGCCAAACCCGTCCGAAAACTTGAAACGTTTCCGAATCGCGCCAAACGCGACTACACCGTCACGCTTACCACCGACGAGTTTACGTGCGTCTGTCCAATGACCGGCCAGCCGGATTTCGCCAAAATCACCATCGAGTATGTTCCCGACAAGAAAATTGTGGAATCCAAATCTTTGAAACTCTACTTTTGGTCTTTCCGCAACGAAGGCGTATTCCACGAGCACGTCACCAACATCATTCTGGACGACCTCGTCGCGGCGCTTTCTCCCCGTCGCTGCAAGGTGACGGCTGAATTTGCCGTCCGCGGCGGAATCGCCATTACGGTAGACGCCCAATACCTAAAATCAAATAAAAAAACTTCAAGATAAAGCTGAAAGGAACCTTCATGCCAAAACGCGACGACATTCAAAAAGTGTTGATTATCGGGTCGGGGCCGATTGTGATCGGTCAGGCCTGTGAATTTGATTATTCGGGAACCCAGGCCTGCAAGGCGCTGCGCAAGCTCGGCTACGAGGTGGTGCTGGTCAATTCCAATCCCGCGACCATCATGACCGATCCGGGCATGGCGGACGTCACCTATATCGAACCGCTCAACGCCCAGGCGCTCACCGAAATCATCGAAAACGAAAAACCCGACGCGATTCTGCCCAATCTGGGCGGCCAGACAGGTCTTAATCTGACCTCGGAACTCCACAAGCTGGGTGTGCTGAAAAAACATGGTGTGAAGGTCATCGGCGTGCAGGTCGATGCCATCGAACGCGGCGAAGACCGCATCGCCTTCAAGGAGACCATGAAAAAGCTCGGCATCGACATGCCCAAAAGCGAACCGGCCACCTCCGTGGAAGAGGCTGAAAAGATCGCGACGGATTTCGGCTATCCCGTCGTCATCCGCCCGGCCTACACCATGGGCGGCACGGGCGGCGGCATCGTTTACAATCTCGAAGAACTTCGAATCATTGCCGCACGCGGCATTTCCGCAAGCCTCATCGGCCAGATCCTGATTGAAGAGTCCGTGATCGGCTGGGAAGAGCTGGAACTCGAAGTCGTCCGCGACGCCAAGAATCAGATGATCACCGTCTGTTTCATCGAGAATGTCGACGCAATGGGTGTTCATACGGGAGACTCCTACTGCACCGCCCCGATGCTGACAATCTCCGAAGAGCTTCAAAAACGCCTGCAGAAATATTCCTACTCCATCGTTGAGGCCATCGAAGTCATCGGCGGCACCAATGTGCAGTTTGCCCACGATCCGGTGACGGATCGCGTTGTCATTATCGAAATCAATCCCAGGACCTCTCGCTCGTCGGCGCTCGCGTCCAAAGCCACAGGGTTTCCCATCGCGCTCATTTCCGCGATGCTGGCCACCGGCATCACGCTGGATGAAATTCCCTACTGGCGCGAAGGCACCCTCGACAAATACACGCCGTCGGGCGACTATGTCGTCGTGAAGTTCGCCCGCTGGGATTTTGAAAAATTCCCGGGGTCGGTGGACAAACTCGGCACACAGATGCGAGCCGTGGGCGAAGTCATGAGCATCGGCAAGAATTACAAAGAAGCTTTCCAGAAGGCCATCCGCTCGCTGGAGAAAAAACGCTACGGCCTGGGTTTCGTCAAGGATTTTCATTCAAAACCCCTCGACGAGCTGATGGACATGCTGGCCGAACCGACCTCCGAGCGACAGTTCATTGTGTATGAGGCGTTGCGCAAAGGCGCAACGGTGGAAGCGCTCGCCGCCAAGACGTATATCAAAAACTGGTTTCTCGAGCAGATGAAGGAACTGGTCGATCTTGAAGAAAAGATTCTTTCCTGCAAGGGAAAAGCATTACCGGCCGAGCTTTTGGTTCAGGCCAAGAAAGACGGTTTTTCCGACCGATATCTGGCGCAGATCCTCGGCGTCAAGGAAGACGATCTTCGCCGGCAGCGGCTGGCTGCGGGAATGGGAGAGGCCTGGGATGCGGTGCCGGTCAGCGGCGTGGAAAACGCGGCGTATTACTACTCCACCTACAACGCACCGGATAAAGTCGGCGTGAGCAAAAACCGCAAAATCATGGTGCTGGGCGGCGGCCCCAACCGCATCGGCCAGGGGATCGAATTCGATTACTGTTGCGTGCACGCGGCCTTTGCCCTGCGCGACGAAGGGATTGAATCGATCATGGTCAACTGCAACCCCGAGACCGTTTCCACCGACTACGACACGTCCAATAAGTTGTACTTCGAACCCCTGACCGTGGAAGACGTTTTAAGCATCTATGAAAAAGAAAAGCCCGAAGGCATCATCGTCCAGTTCGGCGGGCAGACACCGCTGAACATTGCGGCGGAGCTTGCCCGCGCCGGCGTGAAAATCATCGGCACCTCTCCGGAAACAATCGACCTGGCCGAAGACCGAGACCGCTTCCGTATGATGATGGACAAGCTCGGCATTCCCATGCCCAAATCCGGCATGGCCAGCAATCTGGATGAGGCCATCACGGTGGCAAACGGCATCGGCTATCCGCTGATGGTCCGTCCCTCCTATGTTCTGGGAGGCCGCGGCATGGAAGTGGTCCACGATGAAGAGATGCTGCGCCGCTATGTCAACGCCGCCGTGGACGTGACCCCGGAGCGGCCGATTCTGATCGACAAATTCCTGGAAAACGCCATTGAGGCGGAAGCCGACGCGATTTCCGACGGCACGGACGCTTTCGTCCCGGCCGTGATGGAGCACATTGAGCTGGCGGGCGTGCACTCGGGCGACTCGGCCTGCGTCATTCCGCCGATCAGCATTCCGGCCCGCCACATCGACACGATCAACGATTACACCAAAAAAATTGCCGTCGAGTTCGGCGTGGTGGGACTCATGAACATTCAGTACGCCATCGCCGGAGATGTGGTCTATATCCTCGAGGCCAATCCCCGCGCCTCACGGACCGTGCCGCTTGTATCTAAAGTCTGCAATATTTCGATGGCGAACATCGCCACGCAGATCATGCTGGGCAAAAAGCTCAAAGATCTGAATCTCCACCAGAAGTCCTTCCGCCATTTCGGCGTCAAGGAAGCGGTTTTCCCCTTTAACATGTATCAGGAGGTCGATCCGCTTCTGGGGCCGGAAATGCGCTCGACGGGTGAAGTGTTGGGGCTCGCCGATTCGTTCGGCCTGGCCTATTTCAAGGCCGAAGAAGCCACGGGGCAGAGCCTGCCTGCGGAGGGGACCGTTCTGATTACGGTGGATGACCGCGACAAGGGCGGTATTCTGGAAGTGGCGCGGGCCTTTGCCGCTATCGGCTTCAAGATCAAATCTTCGGAAGGCACCTGCAGATATTTCAATGATCACGGCATTCCCGCCGAACGCATTTTGAAAATGCATGAAGGCCGGCCCAACATCGTCGATGCAATAAAAAACAGCGAAATACAGCTGGTGATCAATACCCCGGCCGGCCGCTTGTCCAAATACGACGACTCATACATCCGCAAGGCGGCCATCAAATACAAGATTCCTTACATCACCACGGTCGCCGCCGCGGTGGCCGCGGTGAAAGGCATTGCCGCCTGCCGGCAGGGCCACGGACGGGCCAGATCGCTGCAAAGCTATCACCAGGACATTAAATAAGCGTCAATGAAAAAAAAGGCGCATCGCTTTAGACAGCGCGGGCGGAGATCCCTTTTTTAGGGGATCTCCGCCCGCGCTTCGGCACGCCGATCCGACGGTTTGATCGGGCGTTTGACGATTAAACCGCTGGAATTTGGAAAACTTCAATAACATCGGCGAAAACGGACCTTCCGGCCTCCCGCCGCCATCTCCACGCCCCAAAGCCTCCCCCCACAGATCGTCACGCCCCGAAAGGTCGGGCGCGTTTCGATCCAATTGGCGCCATCTCATCTTTTTTGAAAGCGATTGGCGAATGACCGATCCGGGTCAAGTCAGGAAAGCAGGCTGTGACCTGTCTCAGCATACCACGGCCACAAAAGCGCGACATGTCACACCCTGATCCGGCGACAGGCACGCTCCCCATGCCCTATTATACTGACATTATTATTCATTTATATTTATCTCGCACAAACAATTCTGGCATACGTTTTGTGATGGTTCATGCGGCTATCGACAGAGCCTGTTTCATCTCTCGCGGTCTGTCGGCTTTCATTTCTTTCTCCTTCCAAGGGTAATAACACAGATCCATCGACAATCTGTGTTGTTATATAAAGTTGCGGCGCGGCGGAAAGGAACTTTTTAATTCATTTTTTTTCAAGGAGGGAAAATTATATGAAGGTTTTTAAATTTTTGCTGTTGTTCATTGTCACCCTAATGATGATGGTCAGCCTGGCCAGCGCGGTGGAAATCGGACCTAACCCGACGTCAAGCCTGCTCAACGATGACGGCCCTTTCTCCGTGTCGTCCAGCAGTGTGAGCAGATATGTTTCCGGTTTTGGCGGGGGCACGATTTACTACCCGACAACATCAGGACAGTATGGCGTCATTGCGGTTTGCCCCGGTTTCACGGGAACCAGCTCTTCGATTTCCTGGTTTGCCCGCAGGCTGGCCACACACGGTTTTGTGACGATAGCCATGAATACCAACAGCACGCTGGATTATCCAAGCAGTCGCGCCACGCAGTTGGCCGCAGCGCTGAGGTATGTGATCAATTCATCCAGCAGCACGATCCGCGCGCGCGTTCGTTCCGCCGACCGAGGCGTGGCGGGCCATTCCATGGGCGGCGGCGGAACCTTGATCGCGTCGGCGAATGACTCCACGCTGCGCGTCGGCGTTCCGATGACGCCGTGGAACACCTACACCAGTTTTTCATCGGTGCGCGTGCCGCAGATGATTTTCGGTGCAGACGGCGACACGATTGCGCCTTATGCCTCCCATGCGCGTCCTTTCTACAACAGCATCTCTCTGGCTGAAAAGGCTTACGGCCTGCTCAACAGCGCCACGCATTTCACGCCCAACAGCACGGATGAGCGCATCGGCCGTTACGGCGTGGCTTTCGCCAAGCGTTTTGTCGACGGCGACACCCGTTACACACCGTTTTTGTGCGGCTCTGAGCACACGTCCTACGCGACCAGTTTGCGCTTCGAGACATTTCTGAATACCTGCCCATATTGATGCGCTGACGAAGACTTCAATTAAAACACGCCGGGAGCCATCCCGGCGTGTTTTAAACGGCCACATGTTGCTGAAGCGGCAACATTCCCGTCGCCATTAAAGGAATGATTATGAAGCTGGAAATCCTGAAGATGAAGCCGAATTTAACCTGGGTGGTTATAGCCCTGCTGATCGTTGCCGGCGCAGTCGGTTATTTCCTGCGCGAAGACCCCTCAATGGTCGAGTATAAAAAGGTGTCCCGGCACATTCTGTCAACGCATAGTCCCAACGGCCAATCAGCGGCAAATCCCGGCGCCTGCGGCTCACCGGATTGCAAGGACGTTGTCGCCGCCGTCGGAAATGAAAAAGGCGTTGAGAAAACCGAATCCCATGAGGAACTTGACAGCCTGTTTCAGGCCGACGAGCGAGGCAATCTTGTCCTGAACGAAAACACGCGCATCAACATCGAGAAACTCTATGCTCTCAATACTCCGGAAGAATTAGCCGACAAAATGCAGAAGCTTTCTCAAGTGCTGCCGGATGCGGCCCATCGTCAGGTAACCCATCTGGTGGACTACTTCGACAAATATACCCGCGATGTGAAAGAAATCTATTCGCCGGATATTGAGCCGGAAACAGTAGACGATATCCTGACACAGCTTCGAGTCACGCATGATTTGCGCCTGGCGCATTTCGGCGCCGATGTGGCCAGGGCCTTCTATGACCATGAGGAAAAAATGAGTCTGCAACTGATTTACTTAATGCTCAACGAAAAAGACGAGAATTTGCCTTTGGCTGAAAAAGTGCAGCGGGCGCAGGATCTGCTGCTGAGCAATCCGGAACTTGCCGCCGCGTACGATCCGGACCGGAAATAATTTAAATCAAGGGGTTGATCCCCCATTGATTATCGATTGCGGGCACAGAGTTCGTGAATAATAAATTGCCTGTTTTTGCGGGGTCATGCAAAGCGCCGCCCGCATCGACCCTGCGCGGTCATTGAGGACAAGTAAGCCCGGCTGGCCTTGGGCCTGCCGGGCTTACCTTTTTTTGATTCCTGCGGCTGTCTCTAGAAGGTCAGCGTCAGCTTGTTTAAAACGAGATAATTATCGGAAATCGCGTTCGCGGGGCTTTCCCCTTTGTAGTAGTCGCCCGTGAACAAATAGCCGATGCCGACCATGTAGGACAGATTAGCGGCCAATTTATAGGTCGCCGTCAAATCCGCCTCCCAGCCGTAATCGCCGTAAAGCCAGGCGGTTGTCGGCTTCTTGTCGGTATGGGCATACGACACGGACGCCATGATATCGAGCTGCTCAATCGGCCGGATGCCGCCCCGGGCCTGGAAAAACCAGGCATTATACATGGGGGAGCTCTGGCGTGCGTTATTAAATCCGTTGACATCGCCCGCCCAGTAGCTGAGATCTTCATTCCACATGATCAGACAGGGACTCCAGTCCCGTCCGCCGTTGTTGCGCATAGCGTCGCCTTCGGCTCTTGTTGTCGCGGGATCGTCTCCGGACACATAGGCGACGGTGCCGCCCGCATAAAAGCGATCCAGATCGGCGGTCGCATCCACCCAGCCCGACAGGGAAGAAAGCTTGACGTCGGACGCGATGACACCGTCTTCGTAATCTCTCAGCTTGCCGACAAACTAGATGAGCTCCGCCTGCACGCTCACCGGCCCGGCCTTGAATTTTGTGTAGGGCATAAAATTGTTGTACAGACTTCGATAGCCCGGCGCGGCAGGCCGGTTGCCTGCGTCTCGCCCCAAACCGATCAGGATGCCCGCCTCGCCGGTCTGCCATTTATACTTGAAAGCGCCGCAATACTTGTCGCCGTCGAGATCCGAACCGGCCGCGGTCGGCGCGATCCTCGAATAATTGCGCTCCGCCATCTTGGCAATCTGGAGGGTGAACATCCACTGCTTGGTGTTGTAAACCCAGGCAATTTTCCCCCGGGGCGTGGAGGTGTCCATGAAGACCGTACCCCAGGCGCCGTCATTCATATAGCCCACCCGCCACAAACCGATCGGAGAGGCATACGTCAGATAAATCCAGTCGAAGGCGATATTCTCATTTTCCGCGCGGCTGCCCGCTGACAGCGTATCGAGCGTGCGGGACGGCGTCGACCGGCTTGATCCCCAGCTGCGCTCCATGGCATCCAGCCGTGTAATCAGCGTCAGGCCCGGCGCCACAACAAGATCGGTTTTCAGGCGCAACCGTTGAAAATAGAAAGCCGTCGACGGACCTTCGGTTCCAACGCCGTCCCGAACCGATGTCCGGTCCAGATACAGGCCGCCTGCGGCAAATTCACCACTGACTTTCAGATCCATCGCCAGAGCCTGTGATCCGAAAACCAGCAGAATCATCAATCCCCATAAAACAATAACGTGCCTTTTCATGTGCCTCCTCGTCTGAATATTGGATTAAACGGGTTATCTGAGCACGGCGCGGAGTTGGAAATAAAGATCCGGCCGCTGTGTTTTATGGAGTTGGCTTTATCACAATCCGCCGCTTCGGGTAAATAAAAAAATCCCCCCTCCCTTGCGGGCTGATGCTGCAAACCCTAAAGCGCTCAACGCCCCAAAAGAACATCGCCTGTGTCCGTGATGAGCTTTTCAGGCAATTCGAAAATCCGCCGGAAAATATCGAGCGTTCCCTTGCCCAGCGATTGCGCGGGAATCGCTGTGACCTGGGGATTGTCCCAGGGGCCTTCCGCTTTGAAATGAACCGTGATGAGCTTCCCCCTCTCGTCGGTCAGGATCCAGCCCGCCACGGGAATTCTCGCCGCAAGACGATCGAGGGTCTCGAGCGGATGAACGCCGATGATGTTGTCCAGGGTCCGGTTGATCAAATCGACTCGACCCAGCACGGATATTTGCATGGCGTTGCTGTCGATGAGAAAATTCTCGGACGACAAAACGCCCGCCGACAGGCGGAAATTGCCCGTCATGGCCGTATAGGGCATGCCGTCTTTCGCCATGTCCGGCAGTTTCAGTCTGAAAAGCTGAGAAACATTCAAAATGGAAAATATTTTTGACAAAACAGCAAACCTTCGGATCATCCCTTTTTCGGCGCGCGCGTCAAGATTGCCATCAAGCGTTTTCAAGATTCCGTCGAGATCGTTTCCGGAGGCGACAAGATCCGCTTTGCCCGACAGGCGGCCCGTAATCACCCGATCGCCGAGATCCATAATCTGTTGGACCTCTTCAATCGAAACGTCGGCAAGCGATAGCGACGCCTCGTAGCGGTTGTCTGCGCCCGGCGGAAAAGCAATCCGGCCGGCGGCCTCCACCCTTCCCTGAGCAACATCGGCTGTCAATGCATTGACATCAAGCCGGCGATCCAACAGCTTCAAAGACGCCTTGAGATTCGTCAGCTCCGTGCGCCCGACAGTCACGCGCCCGGCATTGACGGTTGCCGCCAGACGGATCGGCCCGGAAGAGGCGCTTGTTCCCTCCCTGGGCTTTAAGCCGGCCAGTCGAAGGATATCATCGGAAGCAATAAACGGCGAGCTGACCGACAGAGTCATCTCCTCGCCGGCATCGAAAGGCATGTCGCCGGCCAGAGTGAACGTGGTTTTCCCCGTTTGCGCGGCAAGCCTCTCGACGCTGAAATGGTCGCCGTCCAATGCGAATCTCGCCCTCACGTTCTGAAACATGACCTCGCCTTCATCGGCGACCAGGCCGGCATCCGATGCGTAGACCGCGGGAGCGCTCATCCGGCAGGCCAGTTTCGGATCGCGCCATTTTTCAACCGAACACTGTCCAAGTACCTCGCTGCGGCCGAAACGGCCTTTAAAGCTCGACGTATCCATCCGGCTGTTCTTAAAAACCGCTCTCCCCGAAAGACCGCTCACGAGGGCGGCCTGTTTCCAGGGTATAAATGAAATGCCGGCAAACGCCACCCGCCCGGTCCAGACAAGCGAAGACGGATCGGAAAAATCGCCGCGCGCGCCGACGTCCGCCGTCAGGCTGCCTGCCGGATCATGCCGGGCCGCGGACGGAAACAGGGAAGAAAAATTCTTCAGGTCCAGATTCTCCGCGCGCACGCGCAGGCGGGCGGGCATCTTTCCGTCATCGCGAAACGACACGGCGCCGTTGAGCGCAAGCGGCGGCAGATCCAGAGTGAACGACTCGACCTCAACCGACTTCGCGCTCAGAACGATCCGTCCGAAAAGTCGCGCGGATCGACCGGTGGGTTTGCTGACAAAATCCGGCAGACCGATTGACGCATCGGTCAAATTCCAGTCGGCCTCGATCGCAAAGCGATCCGCGGGACCATGGCCTTTAAGGCGCAAAGGCGCCTGTCCGCTAAAGGCCAGCTCGGGGAACCGCTCGGCGCCAGCCAGCCAGCGAACTTCCGCCCGGCTCGGCTCGATGCGGCCTTCGGCCGTATAGACGGTCGGACCGGATGCGGCATAATCGGAAATATGGCCGTCCAGCGCAAAGGGGGAATCCCCGAAGCGGCCCGTCATCCCCTGAAGATGAAACATCCTTTCTTTGAGTTCCATCGTTCCCGAGATATCTCGGAAGGCGGGCGTCTTTTCATCAATGCGAAACACGCCGCGGTCTACCTGCGCGCGCAGGAACAAAACATCCGCATTGTCTTTTGCGCTCATGTTTCTAATCTGGCTGATCCGGCCGGAGAGCTTCAAGTTCGACAGTCGGTAAACGCCCTCCGCAACATGCCGGTTGACAAAGGAGGCGATATCCTCTCCAATGAGCGCCCAGGGCACAAAGGTTGCGACATCCTTTCTGGACAGCGTCGACGAGGAACCGACCAGCTCCAGATGCGGATCGTCTGCGCCGAGCTCCCGCCAGTCCAAGCGAACCGCCACGGAAAAATGGTCGGCTTTCACCTCATTGAATTCCATGGTCAGGCGGTCCGCCTTGCGCGATACGTTAAACGGAAAGGACAGGCGTCCGAAAGACAGGGTTTCGGAAAACACATCGGGATAATCGACGACAGGTTGATCGACACTCACGTTTCCTTTCGTGTCAAACTGTTTAAGCGTCCCGGCAAACGCGGCATCGATGTCCGCACGCCCCGCCACGCGCTTAAGCGGCGAAAGTTCGCGGATATAGGCAGACCAAACCGAAAGGTCCATGCCCGCGATCCTCGCCGTAAAATCCGCTTCGGTCTCCGACATCGGCCGTCCCGCCGCGGAAGGGCGGATTTTTCCCGTCGCCGTCAGGCGCGCGACGCTTCCGCCCGCTTTCAGGACGGCGGACAGGTGCACCTGGAATCTGCCGTTCCACAGGTAAGGATCAATTTGAAATGAAATCCTGCCCACGGAGGCGGTTCTCTTTCCTGTTGCGGAAAGGAAATCCGTAAAAAGAATTTCACCGTCTTCGATGGACAGCTCCCGCACCGACAGAGCAAATTTCGGCTTCGGTTGCCGGACCAGAAGATCGTCGATATTGAGAAGGCCGTCTTGCGTTCGAATCACCTGAACCCGCGGATGATCCAAAAGCACTTCCTTTAAGACAATTTTCCCCCCAATTAACGGAAGCAGCGCCATCCGGAAAAAGGCCGAACGCACCGCGACCCATTGCGCCGGACCGTCTTTTTCATAGACCACCAGGTCATCAATCCGCAAAGACAGGCCGGCTCGCAAGGTTAAGGCGGCCTGCGCTTCGCGATACTCCACCTTGCGTCCCAGCGCCTCTTCCAGAGAGGATGTGATCTCGTGACGATAAGCCTCCAGGCGGGTTAATCGATGGGACGCATAGATCCAGGCGCCAACGGCTGCGGCAACGATCAAAATCACCAAAATCGCCGCGGCAATGATCAGGACTCTTTTTTTCATTCCTCGACCCGACATAGACGATTTAGATAAAAAAATATTGATTTCCCCCTCCGGCAAGCAACGAAAAGCTTTTGCCCGCCTGCCGGAATGCCTTATCTTCGTGTTTACCTAACAAATGTTGACTGAATTTGCCACAGGATTGGCGCAAAGAAATTTCTACTGATTAAGATTGATAGTTTACCCGACAAACCGGATGGAGACTCCGGCCTCCGCCGCCGCAGCGGCCGGAGTCCTCTGCTCGATTTTCACGGTCAGCACAGTGACTGCCGTTGCGGCAGGCTCGCCCGGACATTCGCCGGCGAATCATTACTGATCGGCATATTTTTTCCAGACCGGAGGAATATCGCTTTTGGTGATCTTCTTGACCTGATTGTATTCCTCAATAGTGTTTGCCCACCACACATCGTTTGTCGGTTTTGTAAACCGTCCATATCGAAACGTCTGAATGGATGAACTGATAATAAACCTGCCGCCCGGGGTCAGGCCATAGACTTCAACGGGATAGATATCGCCCAACAGGGGCATCACTTTCGAAAAGGCTAAGCGGATGCTCCGGACATCATCCGACGTCCCGGCCAGAAAAATGGCTTTGGCCAGCGCATGCATTCCCACATAATTCAAAACGCATTCCCAGGTCGGATTTCTTAAATAGCTCGACTTGTAACTTTGCGTGAACGAACCGCTTGCCGGATACGAAATATGAGACAACATGGCCACACCGATGGCCCCTTCAAGACAAAGGGGCTTTTCCATTAATTGATACAGGGCGTCGAGGTTCACCTGATCGGTGAGCACAAAGCCGCCTTCGAAACCCCTTGCTCTGGCCTGCTCGACAATCATCGCCGTGGTCGCCGACGGTCCGCCGATCAACAAAAAATCCGGATCGGTTTCCAAGGCCGCCTGCAGGGGACCGACGAATTCCGTTTTCACATAGTAATTGGTGGGCTTGTCGATGGTAATCAATCCGCCTTTCTGTGTCCATATCTGCGAGAAAGCTTTCCGCCAGCCTTCCCCATAGGCGCCTGAGGTCACGACCATAGCGCCGCGGCGCCACCCTTTGCTCCAGGCAAGATCCGCTTCATTTCGAACATAAGTCGTAAAAGGCGTGGTGATGGCAACAAGCAGCTTGTTGCCGGTCTCGGACACGCCGGGCACGCTGGAATAGGCCATGATGAGAAATTCCCTGCCCGGTTTTTCATTGATGCCCATCATCGAGGCAAGGGTGTTGGTCACCGGATTGAAAATAGCGAGCGCTTTGTGGCTGTTGCGAAGCTCTCGCGCGTTTTCAAGCGATGCGGCCGGGTCCACCCGGTCATCCCTTTTTTCCACCCGGATTTTAAGGCGCTGCCCTTTGACGAGAACGCCGCCGCCCGCATTGATTTCACCGACTGCCATTTCAATGCCGTTGAGACAATCCTGTCCATACTCCGCCGCCGGTCCGCTCAGCGGTCCGCTGAAACCGATTACAATCTCTTCGGCAAAGATCCGACTCGCGCCGACCGATGCGATCATCAACACTGCCAGAAGAATAACACGGGTCTTTTCCCTCATAACTCTCCCTCCTATAAGGATGATAGCCCTCCTTTTGCCGCCAGATTGGCCAGCGACAGCTCCAGCGCCAGAGCCCGGCCGACGGAATTCGCCGGATTGAAGCGTCTGATGAAATCAATTTCATCATCCGTCGGACGGGGTGTTTCGCTCAAATCCCCGGCCACGCGAAGCGTCCAGGGCACTTCCCGCTGAACATCGGCAACCGAGACACCCGGATGGAGCTTGGCAAGGTAAATTTCCTGTGTCTCCGGATCAAATCCGAAAACCCCCTGGGTGCTGACCAGCAGGGTGGGCCCGGACCCTTTCGGAAACAGCCCCGAGCGATCACGGCTGCCGCTGCCTTCGAGGTGCCCCGGCGAGGTTAAATAATCGAGTTTTTCCACAAACTGGCCGCCAAGCATCGTTAAAACCGTGCGTTTGGCATAAGAAATAAAATCGGGCGCGCCGCCCGATCCAGGCAGGCGAATCGTCGGTTTGTTGTAGTCGCCGATGACGGTGGTATTGAGGTTGCCGAATCGATCGACCTGCGCGACACCGAGAAAACACACATCCACAAATCCCCGGTAAGTCATGGTGAAGGTGGAAAACAGATCGGTGGCGTATGAAAATCCCCGGCACGCGTGCGCGTCGGCGATATGATTCGGCGGCAGCAGAGGTTTGATGTCGATCAGTCCAGATTCCATCATCAGCGTGGCATGCGGCGCGTAAAGCGCTTTGGCCAGCGCGCCGGCCGTCATCGGAATACCGACGCCGAGAATCACGTTTTCATGATCGCGAATTTCTCTGGCCACAACGATGGACAGCAGTTCTTCAAGCGTATAGGGTTTACTCATAGAATTTCCCTCTCTCGTGCAGAATGGATTCCAACTCCTCCATCGTCACGCCGAGGTTTCTTTCGCGCCCGTCTTGATCCCAGCGGGAGGTAAACGCTGAACCGTAATTCGCCGGGGCGGAATAAAAAGGTTTGGCTTTAATGGCGTCAAGACTCCGGCTGCCGAATTTAGAAATATAGCGATCGATATACGCCTTGCGATCCGGACAACCGTACACCCACTCCGCCATCCAGGCCTTCAGCCCGTCCGCCGTGCTGTCGGCGGCCATAAACAAACCGTACATCAGCATGTCCATGTTGTAATATCCCAGCACTTCGGAGGGGCTTGCGCCCCACGGAATTTCAACGACCGCATCGACGCGGAAGGCCGGCAGGATCGTCAGATGGGGACTCGATCGAATGATGGCCTCATCAACGATTTCCTCGCAAGAGACGATAATCCTTTTGCTTGCGAGGGCGGCCGCGGCCACAGAGCCCTGCGCCCCCCAGTACTGCGCATTGCCGAATCGGTCCGCGCGCTGGACGTGAACCACACAGACATCCGGATTGACAGCAGGCACCAAGACGATGTTCCTACCCGTAAAGGGGCATTCGATGACAGCGTACTTCTTGTCACCCATAAAGCCCCTTTGCCGAAACAGGTCTGTGGCCAGCGTGCTCTCAAACACCGGCAGGAGGGTAAAGCCGTGCATGCCCGCGACCAGACGCGCGTTATATTGATAATTGGTGTAATCTTCGATTTGCAGGGTTCCCGCTTGAATCGCCCGTTCGACCGCCGATCCCCCGTTCTTGCCGCCGGCGCGCAGCACATATGTCGTCACCAGCCTATCGACACATCCGCCGGCAACCAGAATATCGACGTCAAAGATTCCGGACTGGGAATAAAGGGTGAAGCCTTGTCGGCCCTGCCGGACGATTTCATTGACGAGCTCCGCGCAGGTTCCCACCGTATAATTGCCTAAAACCAGCTGATCTCCGTCATGCACAAACCGGCGTATCGCCTCTTGAGCCGTCATGACCTTCGATTTGTCTTCCACAGCAAATACCTCACAGGGTCCGCGCGGCAGCCCGACCGGCCTGCGTCCGGAAGTCTTCTTCCGCGACGAATGGACGTTTCATGCTCCGCAAGGAGACGTCTTGCAACGATCCGAGCCCGCCTGTGATCAAACGGCCGACATCGGATATCCGATAACTCAGCATTGCAGATTTTCAATTACGGTCGCGACACCCAGACCGCCCCCGCAGCAGGAACTGAAACAGCCCCAGCGGCCCCCGCGCCGGATGAGCTCTTTCATTGTGAAGAGGCATATCCTGGCCCCGGAGGCGCCGTTGGGATGCCCGAACGCAATGGCGCCTCCGTTGGGATTCCATCGGTTCATATCCACTTTTTCGCCGGTCTGATTTTCCAGCTCTTTGATGACCGCCAGATTCTGAACGGCAAACGCCTCGTTGCATTCCACGACATCCATCTCCGAAAGCCTCACCCCGGCGCGCTTGAGGGCCTGAGGAACAGCGTAGGCCGGAGCAATCCCCATGATTTTGGGATCGACCCCGAAATCACCGCCGGCCACCCAGCGGGCCAGCGGTTGATACCCGAGTTGATCCGCCTTTTGCCGCGACATCATCAACACGAAAGCCGCGCCGTCATTGCGTCCGGAAGAGTTGCCCGCCGTCACGGTGCCGCATTTGATGAAGGCCGGAGGCAGGGCGGCCAGGGCTTCCAGAGAGGTCGCTCTGGGATGTTCGTCTTCCTTGAATTCCAAAGGCGGATTTTTCTTTCCCTGGGGCACGCTGATGGGAATGATTTCTTCCGCAAAGTAACCCGATTCCATTGCATACCGGGCAAGAATCTGGCTTCGAAGGGCGAAAGCGTCCTGAGACTGGCGGGAAATGCCATATTTCTGCTGCAGGGCTTCCGCCGTGAGCCCCATATTCATCGTGGCGGGATCCATTGACGGAGCCAGCGATGTCGGAATGGGCGAAGGCGGAATCATGCGATAAGGCTCTACGGACATCGAGAATTTCGCGCAGGTCTGACTGTAGGATTCCATGCCGCCGGCGATCATGACATCGGCGTGGCCGGCCAGAATACGCCAGGCCGCATGATTGATGGAATCAATCGCCGAGCCGCACTGCATTTCCACGTAAGACGCAGCCGTGTCCTGGGGCAGTCCTCCGGCCAGCGAGACCCAGCGCGCGGGATTGACGGCGGACGTTCCGCCCATTGCCGATCCGGCAAACACGGAATCCACCTTTGCACCCCGCGCCAGGATCTGCGTCTTTTTCAGCAGACCGGCAAGGACGAATCCGCCCAACTGTTCCATGGTAAAGCTTCTGAGCGATCGCCCGAGCGTTCCAAACGCCGAGCGGACGCCGTCGACAAAAACAACTTCTGTGTTCTTCATGGAGCCTCCTGTTCAAAGTTTCATAAAGCCCGGGGCCGCGACGCGCGCGCCTTGGCCCGCAGGTGTTTTTAAAAGGGGTCATCCAAAATACTCGGCCTGCATGGCGATCGTCAGACCGTCGGAATCAAGCAGACGCTGAGCCAGCCCCTCGATTTTGGGGAGTTCATAGCCGAAGAAATACCGGCAGGTGAAAATCTTGCCCGCATAGAAAGGACCGTCCGTCTCCGACACTGCGCCCGCAAGCGCTTTGCGGGCCGCCGCAGCCTGCATCAGCCATTGCCAGGCAACGGCGATAATTCCGAAAAACTCCAGATAAAGAGTTGCGTCGGCCAAAAAGAGCTCCGTCTTTCCTCCGTCCCCCAAAGCGGTTAAATGCGCCGTGACTTTTTCCAGGAGGCCGAGCGCTTTATCCAAAGCCTGGGCAAGGGGCCTTAGTTGGGCGTCTTCACCGGCCTCCCGGATGACCCTGCGAACCTCCTCTAGATATAGCCGGCCCGCTCTGCCTTTCTTCATCGTCATTTTGCGTCCCAGAAGATCAAGCGCCTGAATTCCGGTGGTTCCTTCGTGGATGGGATGAATACGAACATCCCGGTAGTACTGCTCAAGCGGAAATTCGTCGCAATAGCCGTAACCTCCAAGAATCTGCAGCCCCTGACTGCACGACAAAATGCCCATCTCCGCAGGATAGCTTTTGGCCACGGGCGTTAATAGCTCTAAAAGCAGATTGTAGTCTTCGCGCGTTGCGCCTTGCGTGACTTTTTCCATATCGGCGTAGCGACTGCACTGCATCAGCAGCGACAGAGACCCTTCCACGACGGCCTTCTGAAAAAGCAGCATGCGCTTGATGTCCGGGTGATCGATGATGGCGACCTGCGGATCAAGGGGATTTTTGGACGAAAGCCTTCGTCCTTGGGGACGCTCCAGCGCATACTCGTAAGAGGCATAGTACGCGGCGGAAGCGATGCACGATGCGCCCAATCCGACATCAATCCGGGCGCCGTTCATCATCTGGAACATATAGGCCAGGCCCTGGTTGGCCTCGCCGACCAGCCACCCGCGGCAATCCTCGTTTTCTCCAAAGGCAAGCTGGGTAATGGGCGCTCCTCGATACCCGAGTTTGTGGTAAACGCCGGCGCAGTTGACATCGTTTGGCTCCAGAGATCCATCTTCGCAGATGCGCTTTTTCGGAATGATGAAAAGGGAAATGCCTTTGACGCCGGCAGGGGCGTCTTTCACGCGGGCCAGAGCCAGGTGAACGACATTGTCGACGCCGTCATGATCGCCGGCGGAAATAAAAATCTTCTGCCCTTTAATGTTGTAATATCCCTGAGGCGCAGCCGTCGCCATGGCGGCGATATCGCTAAGCGATGAACCCGCCTGCGGTTCAGTCAGCGCCATGGTGCCCTGCCATTCGCCGGACAGCATTTTCGGCAGATAGACGTCTTTCATCGCCTGATCGCCGAACGTGGCGATGAGCCCGGCCGCTCCCGCGGTCAGCCCGTGATACACCGCCGCTGAATAATTCGCGGCTGAAAAAATCGCCGTGGGGACCGTCATCCCGACCATCTCCGGCAACTGCTGTCCGCCGTCTTCATACGAAAAGGTGGCGCCGATCCAGCCGCCGAGTCCGGCTTCCCGCATAATCGTCCGCACGGCAGGATGGACTTTCACTTCGCCTCCGACATACGCAGGACCGTTGCGATCCATCTCCGAAACAACCGGCTTGAACAGGTCTTTGCCCATTTTCATCGCGGTGTCGATCACCATGTCAAAGACCTCCCTGCTGTGGTCGCTGTAGCGCGGATAACGCAAAAGCGATTCGACATCGAACACGTCGTATAATAGAAACTTCAGATTCCGATCACTGATAAACCTCTCTGCCATTAATATTTCTCCTTTTTAGAATTTCCTTAAACGCCCCATTCAGCGGGCCCCGGCCCGACACCGGGCGTCTGTCCGGTTGAGGCAATGTTCTTTATGCATTTTGCGGACTGCCGCAGCGGCTAGAGGAAGGGATCGACCAACTTCTTCAAAGCATCCAGATCGGCAACGCCGAGACTTCTGGCGACCTCGCGGCCGTTCTTCAGGACTAAAAATGTCGGCGTTCCCACGATGGAATAATCTTCTTTGAAAACATCAATGAAACTTTCTTCAGGAAGGACGACTTTTAATTCTCTGGAATACAGGCGGGCGATTTCCTCTACGATCTTCATCTGGTGATAAAAGGCGTCATCCCGGGGCATGCAAAGAAACAACACTATTTTTTTTTCGGCCATCACGTGTTGTTGAAAATTCTGCGGCCGAATGAGTTGAACCCTGGACATCTGCCATTCACCTGGAAAAAGTTTATTTTGCATCAGGCTAGTACACGGACTATGCCAGAAATCCGGTTGATGTCGAAAGGCAGTGAATTCAATATGATAGGTCCATAATGCCGGTCTGTGAGGGAAATCGCGGCTGTAGCATGGCGCCACAGAATGTGGGCCACACTAGTGTGGCGACGCCTCATTTTTTGGCGCCGCGCAGTTGCATCGCCGCATAGAAATGGGCCAACGCAAGCCAAGCCCCGCAAACAAAAGCTTCTGCATGGGTTGTTGCCGCCTTGAAAAAAAAGAAAGGACGGGCAAGCCCGTCCTTTCTCCAAGAAAGAGAACAACACTGGGAAAGGGTCCGTTAGTGCTTCTGCCAGATCATCTCGTTGCCTTTAAACGCGGTCTGGCTTTTGATCATATCAAATTCTTTCTGACTTTTTGCCCACCAAACATAAACGGTTGAAGGATCGGGTTTTCCTGAAGTGATCGTCTGGACGGAGGCGCCGACGAACACGCGCCCGGTGGGACCAACACCATAGATCTCATTGGGATATCTGTCGCCCAACATCGGCGTTGCCAAAGCCTTGGCATACGAGGCGCGGATTTTACGGACGTCCGTTGCCGTTCCGGCAGCCGTAATCGCGCGAGCCAGCGCATGAGTCGCGGTGTAGTTGAGCACGCACTCCCAGGTCACCATTCTTTTGTATTGCTCGGTATAGTTCCTGGCAAACTGGGCCGATCCCGGGGAGGTTAGGCTTGTGGGGCCGCCCACACCGATCAAATTGCCCATAAGCTCGGTCCCTTTGAGCATACGGGCAATGTAATCCTGGTTGGCCTGATCAATGAGGATAAAAGCCCCTTTATACCCCAGCGAACGGGCTTGTTCTATAACGAGAGCGGTCGTGGGCGAGGGGCCGCCGATCAGCATGACTTCCGGAGCGCTGACCAAAGCGGCCGACAATTGCGGAGTGAAATCCGTTTCGGCGTAATAATTGGCCGGTTTATCGGCCGAAATGGTTCCGCCATTTTTTTCCCAGTACGACCGGAATGTGCTTCGCCATTCATCGCCGTAGGCGCCCAGCGTGACCACCATGGCACATTTTTTCCAGCCTTTTTTCAGCGCCCAATCGGCAAAGGCCCGCACGTAAACATCATTGGCCAATGTGGCCGTCACCAAAAGACTGTTGCCGAGCGTGTCCAACTTCGGTGCGCTGACATAGGCGCTGACGATAAATTCATTGCCCTGCTCTTCATTGATCTTCAGAAGGGGAGCCACCGTAGTGAAGACGCCGTTGAAAACGGCGACGGCACCGCTTGCCTTGAATCGCCGCGCGTTATTGGTCGCCATGACCGGATCGACACGGTCATCCGCCCGAAGCAGCTTCATGGTATACTTATTCCCGTTCACCGAAACGCCGCCTGCGGCATTAATTTCTTTGACCGCCATCTCCACGCCGTACAGAATATCCTGGCCATATTCAGCGGCAGGTCCGCTTAAGGGCCCCGTATAGCCGATGACGATTTCGCCGGCCCGGCTTGTTCCCGACGCCGCAAAGAACATGACAAAGACGATCAAACCGATAAATAACTTAAAATGATTCATATTTCAGGTTCCTCCTTTTCGATCTTTGAAAACCTGAACTACATAGATCATGCCAGAAAAAAATACAGGGATATATCAATGGGTTATTTTGAATGAGGGATGGATCGGAGGCAGGCGTTGTAGCACCGGGCCACATAACTGTGGCCCCCACTTCTGTGGCAATGCGCCACACTAGCGGGCAATGTTATACTTATCGAGCCTCCGGTACAGCGTCCGTCGGTCGATTCCCAAAAGCCTGGCCGCCTTGGCCTTGTTCCCGCCGGCCCGCGACAAGGCATCCAGCGTTTTAGCAAAAAGATCCGATTCCCGCCGAGTGCTGTCCGAAACGGTTTTCTTGTCGTCCGCTTCCGGATAAGCTCTGATTTCCGTCGGCAAATGCTCGTAGGTGAGAATATTGCCGTGACAGAGAATGAATGCGTGTTCGATGACATGCTCCAGTTCCCGGATATTGCCTGGCCAGGGGTAATCCATGAAACGATCGAGCACTTCATTGGAAAAACCGTCAACATTTTTCTTGAATCGTTTATTGAAGACCTGACGGAAATGGTCGATCAGCAAGGGCAGGTCTTCGAGCCGCTCGCGCAGCGGAGGCAGGGCGACTTCAACGACCTTCAGGCGATAGTAGAGGTCTTCACGAAATTCGCCGATCCTCACTTTTTCACGCAGATTCCTGTTTGTGCTGGCTATCACCCGGACATTCACCGGCCTCGACACGGACTCGCCCACTCTTTCAATGATTTTTTCCTGCAGCACGCGCAAAAGTTTCACCTGAATAACCGGCGAAATGTCTCCGATCTCGTCGAGCAGAATCGTTCCTTCTTCCGCCGCCTGAAAACGCCCCTGGCGATCCTTGATCGCCCCGGTAAACGCGCCTCTGACGTGGCCGAACAGTTCGCTCTCCAGCAGGCTTTCCGTCAACGCGGAGCAATTCACCGTCACGAACGGCTTGAAAGCCCGAATGCCGCTGTAGTGCAAAGCGCGCGCAACCAGTTCTTTGCCGGTTCCGCTTTCTCCGGTGATCAAGACGGTGGTGTCCAGGTCGGCCAGATCCTCAAGCAGACGAAAGATTTCCTGCATCTTTTTGCTTCGGCCGATAATATTTTGAAACTGGTTTCGTTCTCGAAGTTCACGTTCCAGATTTGTAAGCAGGGTCATGTCCCGGATGACGAGGACCGCTCCCATGAAACAGCCTTCGGGGTCCAGAAGCGGCGAACTGGTCACGCTGACCTGTTGCTTCTGGTGTTGGGTGTGTCCGCATTCGATGCGATACTCCTTGACGGTCGTCCTGTTATCCAGGGTCTGCCGCAAAACATCGATACAGGACCGATTGCATTGGGCCAGACACTCGGAAAACGTTTTGCCCAGCAATGCGGCCGTTTGAAGACCGCAGATCGTCTCCGTGTTCATGTTGGCCTCGATCACGTTCATCTCGGAATCCACCGTAATGATGGCGTCTTTGACGCTTCGAAAAATGGCTTCCAGCCGGCTTCGGTGCGCGGCCAGTTCCTTCTCTTTGAGCAGACGCTCGGTCACATCGCGGCTGACGGTTTGAAATCCCGTAATCTGTTTTCCTTCGGAGCGGATGGGCGCGACGGAATCTTCAATCGTTCGCTGCGCCCCGTCCTGGCGGATGATGTCATAGGTGATCTTGTCGGGCCGGCCGGTTTGAAAAACACGATGATAGGCTTTAAAAACAAAATCGGCTGTTTCCGGATCCATATACTGACGGAAATTCAAACCGATGATATCGCCTTCTTCCTTGAAGCCCCATATGCGAACCCCCGCCTTGTTGGTGAAGACAATGTTTCCTGTCAGATCAACCTGGCCGACGCAGTCCTCTACGCGATCTATGATGGTCGCGTAGCTGTCAATGATCCGGCGAAGGCCCTCAACGGTGTCCGTCGTCGCTTCCTTTTTTTTCCGATAGGCCGCATCGCGCCCAACTGGGTCGGTCAGTCGATCCGGCGCGACACGGGTGGATGCCGGTTTGAATTGACTTTGACCTTGCGCACCTTTTTTGTTTTTTACCGCCATTCTCGCCACCGGAATTTTCTTTTGCATCCGCGGCCCGCGCGATTTCCGCCGTCGATAATCAAAAGCGCCGCATTCGGCCGCGGCTCACGGCCTTTTCACGACCCTAACCTGGTTCCACGTCTATCGAATGAAAATGCAAATTGCAAGCCGGGAAATCACAGACGGCTGCCCGATCGGCGAAAAGTTATCCGGGGTGAAATGACCAGACCGGAAATTCCATGGCACAAAATCTGCTTACGCGCCTGGCTATGATTTCGCAACGAAAGGAGACGTTATGACCATCGAAGACGTAAAAAGAATCGCCGTGATCGGCGCCGGCAACATGGGGCATGCCATTGCGGCCTGCTTTCTCCTGGGCGGCTACACGGTTATCCTGCAGGACATCGACCCCAACTATGTGCAACGAGGCGTGGAAGGAATCATCAACAGCCTGGAAAGGTTCCAGGCGGCAAGGAAGATCACGCCGGAAACAGCGGCCTGCAGCCTGACGCGATTGATTTCCTGCACTAACCTCAAGCACGCCGCCTGCGAGGCCGACTTCATTATCGAAGCCGTTCCCGAACAACCGGATCTTAAGAAGCAAATTTTCTCCGACCTGGACCGCTTAGCGCCCCCGCATGCCATTTTGGCTTCCAACACATCAAACATCAGCATTTCGGAGATCGCCCGCGCAACGAAAAGACCCGACAAAGTCATCGGCTATCATTTTTTCAATCCCGCCGTCATCATGAAGCTTGTGGAAGTCATCAAAGGCGCCGACTCGTCCCCCGAGTCGCTGCAAACCGCCTATGACATGGCCTTGCAGATCGGAAAGACGCCCGTGATGGTGGGAAAAGACTCTCCCGGGTTTATTTATAATCGCATCAATGAGCCGCTGCTTGTCCTCTTGTCGAAAATCCTGGAAGTCGGGCATCCGTCTCCGGAAGAATTCGACGCCGCCTTCAAAGCGACTCTGCCGATGACGCCCTTCGAACTGATGGACTACGTCGGCATTGATGTCATGGTTTGCGGACTCGAATATTTCAGCAGCGTCTTATCGACCGACTATAAACCCTCCGCCGAGCTGTCGGCTTACCTGTCGGCGGGAACATTGGGCCGGAAAACCAGAAGAGGATTTTTCGATTGGTCCGACGGCCGGCCGGTGATCGACGCCGCCAAAGCCACCCGGGAATACGACATCCATCATATACGAGCCCTTCAGATCAATGAGGCCACCAAGCTGCTTGAAGAAGGCGTGGCTGAAAATCCGGACCTGATCGACCAGGCGCTGGCCTGCGGCGGCGGCGTGCCGATCGGCCCCTTCGCCATGGCCAGGCAGACCGGCTACGGCATCTTGCTGAATCGGCTGGAGGATCTGCACGACAAGTTCGGACTGGACCTCTTCCGCCCGACAACCATGCTGCGCAACGCCTCAATCAGTGCATAACGCACGGGGCAGGAGCTTCGAAGGCGCAATGATAATCTGGAAGCGGCAGCGCCGGCCCGCAAAAAAAATTTTAAGTGGAAAACGCAATCGGCAAAAAACGCCGAAGGCTTTTTCCGTTTCACTCTGAACCATACTTGACAGGAGGAGAATCGATGTTCGACCACACAAAATTTCTATTGACCGGGAAGGTCGCCCTCGTGACCGGCGGAAGCCGCGGCATCGGCCGGGCCATTGCGCTGGACTTTGCCCGGGCGGGCGCCAAAGTCATCATCACCAGCCGCAAGGCCGCGGACCTTGAGGTGACGGCCGCCGACATCCGGGCCTGCGGCGGAGACGTCTTCACGCTTCCCGCACACTTAGGCAGAATGGATGAGATCTCGCGCGTCATCCAAACCATCGAAGACCGCTACGGCCGGCTTGACATTCTGGTCAACAATGCCGGCGCCAGCCCGTCGATGGGCAGCGTCCTCGAGAGTGAAGAACGACTGTGGGATACGGTCATGAACTTGAATTTGAAAGGGGTCTATTTTCTCAGTCAGGCCGCCGGCCGGCTTATGAAAAAACAAGGAGGAGGCAAAATCATCAATATCGCGTCCATCAACGGTTACAAACCGGAACCGTTTGTCAGCATCTACTCCATCTCCAAAGCCGGCGTGCGGATGATTACCAAGGCGTTCGCCGCGGAACTGGCGCCCTACAACATCCAGGTCAACACTATTGCCCCGGGGCCCGTCACCTCCAAGATGATGGACTCTCACTGGTTCAACCTGTCGCCGGAAGACGCCCGCAAAGCAAAGCAGGATCTGGAAAACGCGCTGCCGATGGGGCGTATCGGACATCCCGACGACATTGCCGGAGCAGCGGTTTATCTGGCCGGCGACGCTTCGAGCTACACGACCGGAGCCGAAATCCTCATTGACGGCGCCGTGCTGCTGTCCAACGTGTCGCTTGCCGGAGCGTATTGATGAAGACCTTCCCGCTCAAGATGCGAATCCCCCCAAACGGCCGCCGCACGCTTCCGGGGGATTCGTTTTTTCCGCAATTGCCGGATACGCGACGGAGGCGGCAACGGATTCCGACCAGAAAGAAGGCCGTCTTGACAGCCGATCAAAGGAAAGCTATGAAAGACGCATTATAAAAAAAGCGCCGATCCCCTCAAGAGGGGCTGGTTGATCGGAAAGCGAACCGCCATGCATGACAGTCAAAAAGAGGGATTCAGATGGATCCGGAACCGGTTCGTCACCTGGTGTCTTGCATCGATGATCGTCTTTCTGGCGATTGGAGCGGCGTGCGTCTATGTCATCACGTATGCAAACCGGACCCTGCATCCCGTGATCGACAAAACGGTCTACCGAAGCGGTCAACTCGACGGCGAGCAACTTCACCGGGCCATCCGGAAATATAACCTCAAGACGATTATCAACTTGCGGGGCGACAATGAAGGAAGGCAATGGTACGAAACGGAAAGACAAATCGCTCAAGCGCACGGCGCGGCCCTTTATGATTTCTCCTTTGATGCCTCGAGCCTGCCTCCCGTGCGTCTTGTCATTGCATTGCTTCATTGTCTGGATTCAGCCGACAAACCTCTTCTGATTCACTGCCGTCAAGGCATCGATCGCACCAGTTTCGTCAGCGCGCTGATTCTGGCTCTGGAAGAGAATGTTCCCTATGAGACCGCTTTAAAGCAGATGACCTGGCGGTTCGGCATTATTCCCGGCAGGACGTCCGTCGGGCCGTTGTTTTTCGGACAATATGAAGCCTGGCGGGGCCTGTCGCGTCTTGGCCATAGCCCGGACCTTTTGCGATCCTGGATCCACCGGACTTATCTCGACGATTACGGCAGTATCGAGTACAGCCTGGACACGGTTGAGGGCCGGCTGCCGGCTCGCAGCAAACCCCGCGAAGATCGATCCATCACCTTGCCGACCGGACTTTCTTCCCTGTCGATAGCCGGCTGGGCCTATGATTATCGCCACGGCGTCAAGATGAAAGAGATGACCGTCGGCCTCAACAATGCGTTCGCCCCGGCGGCGTTTATTCATTCCCGGCCCGATGTGGCGCGCCACCTTAACCTTTCCGGCGACGACCGGCAGGGCCCGCCTTATCTAGGCTGGTCGGCTCGCTTCGACGGAACTTCCCTTTCGCCCGGCGCATACCGGGTCACTCTCCATTTCCCTGCGGCGGAGGGTCAAACCGTAACGGCGCCGACGGGATGCATCATCCATATTCGCTGACTACCGGCATAAAACGGGATCCGGTCGACCGGTTTTTTCTCTTGACATCTTGAAATCAAAGGGAATACGTTACCGATACGCTCCAAAAACGAATTCAAAATCATAAATATCTCAAATTGCCCGGCTCTCCGGATAAGAGAGACCATTGAGGCATGCGTTCATTTTAATTCAGAGGCCCCGAAGAAGTCCGGCGCGTTGCCGGGCCTTAGAAAGAAAGGAGTTCGAAATGTTCAGAATGTTTCTTTCCGCCGTGAAATGGATTGCGCCAAACAGCCGCCGATCCGTCCTGCTCATCGCTTTTTATCTTTTTATCGCAGCCTGTTCGGGCGGTTCCGATTCAAACCTGGCGGCGCTGCCCAACCTTCCTTCCGATTCCGACAAAGACATCACCGCTTTTTCGTTTCGAGAGGCCGTCAACAACGACCTGTCTGAAGATGTGGTCGCAACGATCGCAGGAACAAATATTTTCGCAACCGTCCCCAACGGCGCCGGCCGTTCCGCGCTGATTGCCACCTTTACCGCAACGGGAGAGTCCGTGACGGTCGATTCCCTGATTCAGACCAGCGGTGTCACGGCCAACGATTTTACCGGCCCGGTGACCTATACGGTTACAGCTGAAGACGAGTCTACAAAACAATATATTGTGACCGTCAGCGAAGCCCCCGCTCCGACCGGGGCCATCATCGCGGATCATCTGGCGGCGGCGGCTTTTCCCTCCATCCCCGCCGCGTCTATTGCCGCCGCCAAGTCAGGCCTGCGTATTGCCTATGGCCATACGTCCCACGGAAGCCAGTTGATAACCGGAATGGCGGCACTGGCCACCTTCGACAGCCTTTACACCTACAATAGTAGCGGCTCGGGGGGCGCGCTTTCGCTGCACGACACACCCTTTTCCGGCGCTTCCGATTTGGGAAATCCCGACCGGACGGCTTGGGCGACGGCCACGCGATCCTATCTGGCCGCCCATCCGACGATTAATGTCATCATGTGGTCCTGGTGCGGACAGGTGGGCGGCACCGAAGCTGAAATCCAGACCTATCTCGATTTGATGAATGCGCTGGAAAACGATTATCCGAATGTCAGATTCGTTTATATGACCGGCCACCTCAACGGGGGCGGGGCCGCAGGCAGCGTCAATCTGCGCAACGAACAGATTCGAGCCTATTGCCGAACCCACAACAAAATACTTTTCGATTTTGCCGACATTGAAAGTTTCGACCCGGTGGGCGCCACCAATTTCATGATGCTCAACGGCGACGAAAATTGTGCGTATTCAGGCGGCAACTGGGCCACCGAGTGGATCAATGCCAACCCCGGTCATATCCTGACGACGCTAACCAACACCTATTGCAGCAGTTGTGCTCACTCGGACAGCCCCTCGCAGGCGAAGCTCAATTGTGTTCTTAAAGGGCGCGCCGCCTGGTGGCTGTGGGCCAGAATCGCAGGCTGGGAGGGAGCGCCCTGACCAAGCCCGCAAACTGACCCCAAAAGACGCGGCGGGGTATGGCGCGGCTTTTTTTCGGGAAAAACAAATTATTGACATCCTTCTTTTTTTTCGCGTATAAGCGTTCTACGATTTTACCGTCATCGGCCGCGATAAGAACCTTTGGAGAATTAAGGTTGTATTTGTGCAAAATCGTTTGACGCAAAGCAAAATTAACATCGATAAAGAACTGATCATCCTTCTTTTGCTCGTCGCCCTGGCCTGCTTTATCTATTTTTTCATCGTCAATCAGCGCGCGTTTCTCAATGTCTTCTATCTGCCGGTTCTTCTGGGCGCCTACTTTTTCGGCAAGCGTTACGCCATTATTTCTTCGACGCTGTCCGTAGCGATAATTTTAATCATGGCGTGGGTTTTTCCGCACAGCTTTGCCCTGCAGACGGGGACCAATGCAACACTCTATAAATGGCTTGATCTGGTCACCTGGGGCCTGTTTCTGGTCTTCACCGGCTATTGCATGGGCATTTTGTACGACAAAAAGGAAGAAGCCCGCAAAGAGCTCCAACGCACCTACAGCGGGATCATCGAAATGCTGTCACTGGTCATCGAATCGGCCGACAATTATACACAAAGCCACTCCCACCGCGTCTCCATGATTGCCGAGATGATCGCCCGGAAAATGAGGCTCAATGAATTTGAGGTGGAAAATATCCGCGTGGCCGCTCTTTTGCACGATCTGGGGAAAATCGGCGTCAGCGAAGCCGTGCTGCAGAAAGTGACGGCGCTGACGGCTCAGGAGAGAGTGAAAATGCGCCAGCATACCTGGCTGGCCGTCAACATGCTCGAGCCGCTGGGAGAAACCGTGGGGGATATTCTGCCGATCATTTTGCACCACCATGAAAAATACGACGGCAGCGGCTATTACAAGGCGGCGCAAGAGGATATTCCGCTGGGGGCCAGAATCATCGCCGTGGCGGATGTCTACGACGCGCTCACCACCGATCGTCCCTACCGCAAAGCGTTCAGTTCCCTGCAGGCCAAGCAGGAAATCATCGCCAACTCCGGCACGCACTTCGACCCGGCAGTCGTCAAGGCCTTTGCGGAAGTCTTCCCCTATATCGAAACGGAAAACTATCTGTTTCCGTCCAAGGCCCGGGAAGTGAATTGATCCGAAACGCTACTTGCGCAGATGATACCGGATCATCTTGAGCTGAAGGCCTTTGCGGCTCAACCCCAGAAGCTTGGCCGCTTTCGTGACGTTCCAGTCGGTTTCTTCCAGACATTTTACAATCATCCGGCTTTCAACATTTTCAATATGATCGCGCATGGCCGCCTTGAAGGTCTTGCCGCCGTCGGCCGGTTCATCATCGGGAAGCTCCGGTGAGGGATTTTTCAATTCTTCGGGCAGCACCGAAGCGGAAAGCCGGTCCGTTTTGGTCATGAGCATCATTCTTTCAATGACGTTTTCCAGTTCGCGGATGTTGCCCGGCCAGGCATGCAGACGGAAGCTTTGACGGACGTCGTCGTCCGTTCCGGAAACGGAAAGCCCCAGTTTTCTGTTGAACTTTTCGATGAAATACGCCACCAGCAGATCCAGGTCGTCGAGCCTTTCCCGCAAGGGCGGCACGCGAATCGGGAACACATTGAGGCGGTAGAACAGATCTTCGCGGAAGGCTCCCGCCGCGACATTTTGCTGCAGATTCTGGTTCGTCGCAGCGATAATGCGGACATCCACCTTGATGGTCTTGAGGCCCCCCACCCGTTCGAATTCCTGCTCCTGGAGAACCCGCAGAAGCTTTACCTGCATGTCGCGCGGAACTTCGCCGATTTCGTCGAGAAACAGCGTTCCCTTGTTGGCCAGTTCGAACTTTCCCGGCTTGGTAATGGCGGCGCCTGTAAAGGCGCCTTTTTCGTAGCCGAACAGTTCGCTTTCCATCAGAGTTTCGGCAATCGCCGCGCAGTTGATTTTGATGAGCGGATTGGTTCGGCGCGGGGAATTGGCGTGGATGGCTTCCGCAACCAGCTCCTTGCCCGTTCCGGTTTCTCCGGTGATCAAAACGGTGGTCGTGGTCGGCGCCACGCGATGGATCGCTTCGAAAAGCTCGCCTGAGGCCCGGCCGGCTCCGACCATTCCGGCTTTTTCAATGTCGTCGGGAGGCAGATAAAGCTCATTATCTTTCAGATTGCGCGTTTTGACGGCCTTGGCGATGACGTTTTTGAGCTCTTCGATCTCGAAGGGCTTGGTAATGTAATCGAGCGCGCCTTTTTTCAACGCTTCCACGGCCGTGGCCACCGTGCCATGCGCCGTGATCATGACCACCGGCACTTCGGGGTACAGCTCGCTCATCCGGCGCAGAAGCTCCATGCCGTCGATATGGGGCATTTTCAAATCCGTCACGACGGCGGCAATTCGCCCGGCCTTGAGAATATCCAGCGCTTCGCGGCCGTCGGCGGCGGAGGCGACGTCGTATCCTTCTTTTTTAAGCATGGCGCCGAGCACCAGGCGCATATTAAGTTCGTCGTCAACAATCAGGACCTTGTTCATGGCGTTCAACTATTCGAAGTTTCCATTTAAATCAAGCGATAAACGAAAGCGTCACGACTTGGGGGCGGCTGCAAGGCGAATAAAAAAAACGCTTCCCTGGCCTGGGAGGGACTTGACGCGGATCGATCCGCCGTGTTCGCGCACAATGCGCTGGCAAATGGCCAGACCCAAGCCCACGCCGCGCTCTTTGGTGGTATAAAAGGGCTTGAAGATGTTCGCCAGGGCTTCGGCGGAGATGCCGCTGCCCGTGTCCCGGATGGAGACGGCGACGTCCGTTCCCGTATCGGTTTCCAGTCTTGCCGTGCGGAAAGTCAGGGCGCCGCCTTCAGGCATCGCCTCGATAGCGTTTAAGGCAACATTCAAGATGACCTGAAGAATCTGCTGGCCGTCGGCCGGCACACAGGGCAGCTCCTCGTTGAGGTCTAGAACCACAGAGATATTTTCCGTCAGGCGGTTGGCCCGGATGACCGACACGGCTTTGCGGATGATATCATTGATATTCACGGCATCGACTTTCATCTGAAAGGGGCGCGCGTAGTCCAGGAAGCGGCTGACCACCGAATTGAGCCGGTTAACCTCTTCGATGATGACGTCAAGCAGCTTTTGCTGTTCTTCCGTGGAGGCTTCGGTCTGAAGATACTGCGCCGCGCCTTTGATCGACCCTAAAGGATTCCGAATTTCGTGGGCGAAGACCGGCGCCATCTCCGCCAGCAGCAGGGCTTTTTCCCGCTCCAGCTTTTCGTCGAACTCATAAAGCGACGTGAAGACGTCTTTGCTGTCCGGATAGAAATAACTGAATATTTTTTTCAAAATCATTTTGATCGGCGTGACGGAAATGACGATCAGAAACGAAGCCATGATCACACTGGGAAACGAAGGCAGGCTGTCGCTGAAGAAAAACGCAGCCAGATAAAAAATAAAAGCGCCGGTGACCGTGCTGACGAGAATCACAAAAGCGCGGGCGAGAAAATCGTGCAGTTCCGACAGCTGCGGGTAGGCGATCACCAGCAGAACGAGGTACAAAAGCGCGGCGAGCACCTGTCCGCTGATTTGCGGCGTTCCGAAACCCAGGTGCGCCAGATAATCGGCGGCGCAAAGCGCCAGCGCGATCGGACAGGCGATCAACAGATAGCGAAGGCGGCGTTTATCCGCGCTGGGCGGCAACCTCCGGATATGAACCACCAGCGCCATGTAACAAATGATCAAAACGCAATAGGCATAGGCATGAAGGGCCAGGGGAAAATACAGCCACTGGGATGCCGGCGTGAAAAGCGCCGCCAGTCCCGCCGCGCTGATCAGGGTGGCGACCAACACGGATCCCCGGGTCAGATAGGACCGTTTTTGCGTCAAATGGAAAAAGAAGCGGATCGCCAGAGGCGCGACGGCCAGCGTGCCTGCGTATTCGATTGCGGTCCATATCGGGGACGCGAAAATATTGGAAAAGAAAACGCCTGTTTGCGCCACAAAAAGGGCGGCGCAAAAAGCCGCAAACGATCGGCGCAGCGCGTCTTTCTTTCCCGTAATCAGAAGCGACAAACCGATGATGAAACTGGTCGCCGCCAGTGTAAAGGTATCCATTTTCCTTGTTCCCGCTTGGCTGATGATGGCCGTTGTATAGCGTTAAAACCGTCAAAAAGCGACGGGAAAAAATCCGGCGGCTATCCGCCTGCTCGCGCTTGCCACAAAAGATTGACTTTTATCAGACCATGATCTAATAACTTGAAAAAAAAACAAGGGGGGATCCCCTCGGGGGAAGTGTGAATACTGCATGAAAAAGAAGGATTTTCTTAAAAAAGCCGTCGAGCATATCGACATTAAAGCCATCAATGCGGTGGACATTATCGAAGCCATGAAAAAGATGTCTTTTTCCGCCCGAGACTTGGCCAATGCCGCCGACATCTATGACCGGATGCTGAAAGAGAAAAAGTGCGCGGTGATCCTCACGTTGGCCGGCTCGACCAGCGCCGCCGGCTGTATGCAGGCGTATGTCGATCTGGTCCAAAACAACATGGTGGACGCGATTGTCGCCACCGGCGCGTCCATTGTGGACATGGATTTCTTCGAGGCTCTGGGATTTAAGCATTACCAGGGCACGCCGTTTGTCGACGACAAGCAGTTGCGAGAACTTTACATCGACCGCATTTACGACACCTTCATCAGCGAAGACGATCTGCAGGCCTGTGACAAAACCATCAAAAAGATCGCCGACGCCCTGGAACCCCGCCCCTATTCCTCGCGGGAATTCATCGCCGAAATGGGCAGGTATCTGGTGAAAAACGCCAGGAAAAAGCATTCTCTGGTTCAGGCGGCCTATGAACACAATGTCCCGATTTTCTGCCCGGCCTTTTCCGACAGCTCCGCCGGCTTCGGTCTGGTGCTGCACCAGTATGAGCGACCCGAAAAGCATCTGTCGATTGACTCGGTCAAGGATTTTCTGGAACTGACGCAGATCAAGATCCATGCGGGAACGACCGGGCTTCTGATGATCGGCGGAGGCGTTCCCAAGAACTTCGCGCAGGACACGGTCGTGTGCGCCGAGATCCTCGGCAAAGACGTGCCGATGCACAAGTACGCGATCCAGATTACCGTCGCCGATGTGCGCGACGGCGCCTGTTCGAGCTCAACACTCAAAGAAGCCAATTCCTGGGGCAAGGTCGATTCTTCCTGCGAGCAGATGGTCTATGCCGAAGCCACCACGGCCCTGCCGCTTCTGGCCAGCTATGCGTATCACAAAGGAAGCTGGAAAAAACGCAGGAAGTGGGACCTGGCCAGGATTTTCGATTCGGCCAAGCTAAAAAAACGGAAATAACCTGCTGAAAAATCGGGCCGCTTCGGCCCGATTTTTTTGTCCGGTCAACCGGCATCCGTCTTCATATCGCGCGTTTCGGAAAACCCTTTTTAAGAAGGTTCACGAGTATCGGCCTGCCGATCGCAAGCGCATCCAAACCCTTGCCGTCACCGATTCGGTATGGCGGCGGTCAATTCAATCTCGCACAGCAAATCATCGCGGCATACCGGAGTGTCGAGGTGAAACAGCGCCCGCTGTGTCGGAAACATCGCCTCGTTGAGAATCTTTCTGCTTTTTTCAAGATCCTTGCCGCGTTTGAGATAAACGGCCGCCTGGCCCACGTGAGAAAAGTCTCCGCCCGTTTCGCGAAGGATCGCCAGCAAAACATCCAGCGTAAAAACCATCTGCCGGTCGAAATCCCCCTGATGAACACTGGCTCCCGTGCGGTCGATCGACGCCGTGCCGCTGATATAGACCAGCCGATGACGGGGCAGTTCAACCACGACACAGCGGCTGAAGAGTTTGCCGTATCGGGTGGCCTCGTCCTGAAGCGGCGATGCCTGCTGCCGGATCGACAAGCGTTCTCCAAAGAAGGCACAGGCCTGAAGGATCAGCGGTTCTCCGGCCCGCGCATGCCCTTCGATGCCGGTGCTGGCGGGAATCATATGCTCTTCGGGATGGTGCCACTTCGCGAAAAATGCTTCGCGCGCCTCATTGAGCATGCCGTAATCGCTCAGGATGTCGTCCAGATACAGCCAGGTGCGGGCAATGTTCGCTTCTATCATGGCTTGACCGCGCAAAGCGCGGCTCAGTTCGTCAAAAGCCTTGGTGAAGGATGAAGTCGTCCTGTCTTCGCGGCTCGAAAGAGGCGCGCTGAAAAAAAGATTGAGTCCGTCGGATTCGACTTTGATCGAATCGGCCCTCTTGTTCACTTTCACCCGGCTGTCATGGGGCCTGACCAGGAAAGCGCTGTACTGCGGAGGCAAGCCGGCATCCGAAAGAAGAATCAGCGGAGCGTTGCATTTTTCCGGCTCCAGATCGAAGACTGAAAAACGTTGCGCCCCGGCCGCAAGAGGCTTGGGAAGAAGAAGTCTTTCCTGCAGGACATATCCTCCGCGCCCGACGCACTCCTTAAGCAGGATGCGGGGATCTTGTTCGGATAATTCGGAAATCGTGACGAAATCAAAGCTCAGCGCGTCATCGGCGAAAATCTGGTAGACATTCATTTAGTCTTGCGCTTTCTGAATTCGGGCGGCATGGCCCGTGAAACTGCAGTTGCCTTCTACGGGCTCTTCAAGGACTGCGCCTCCCGTCTCAAGATCAAATACACGAAGCCCCCCCGTGGTCACGGCAAGCAGATGTCTTCCGTCATCGGAGGCGCACAGACCGTAGCTGTCCTGCCGGCAGAGGTGCGGCCCGCAGGACGTATCCACCGGATCGTCTGTTCTCATATCAATAATTTTGAAAAGGTCCATGCAGGCGGCATCGATCAGAAAAACGGATCCGGGATAACCGCTTGCCGCAATCAGCGTTTTCTCTCGATGTGAAAAGACGATATGCGACGTGATGCGGTGAAAGTCCGGATGACTGAAAGTTTTTTCCACCCGCGGACCGTCGGGCGTCAAACGCACCTTTGAAATCATCCCCGGTCCGAAGATGCCGACCTTCGGCCCAACCAATCCGATGTTGTGACCGGACAGATAACACACAGCCGGATCCGACGGATCAAATTCAATGTGGGCGGCCGCCGGCATCTCCAGATGCCACTGCCTGCCTGTTTCGAGGCTCAGAAACAACACCCTGGAGGGCACCAGTTTGGCAGGGGCGCAGAACCGATCCGACCGCAGCCCCAACTCCGCCGCGATGAGAAATTTTTTGTCGGGGTTGACGGCCAGCTGATGCAAAGAATCCCCCAGCGTCCCCTCCCAGACCTGTTTGAAGCGGCCCTCCTGCAAGGGCCCTCTCCAAATGCGGACTGTCACATCCGCCCGCGGGTCGATGTTGCGGTAAATCGCATCGACCGCGTTCCAGGAGGCAAACCATATTTCGTCCGACGCGGCGTCAAACCAGTTGGTTGTGGATAAAAAATCTCCCTCCACACCCGGATCCAGAAGACGGACTTCCGAACGATAAACGTCCAGTTGCATAAACCGGTTAAAATAGTTGAGACCGATCTGATACTGGCCGTCTCCCACGGACATGTAACTATGCGGTGAAATCGCGTAGTCTCCCCACTGGGCGGGCGTCAGATCATAGGGGCACGTTTCGGCGGGCATCGACAACATTGCGTTGGCCGCATTGAATAACCGCACGCAGGAGGATCCGGTATCGCCCAACTCGACGCGAAACGATGTGGAAGCGGCATCGCCCCGGCGAATCCAAAAGGTTGAAAACGCGCGTTCCCCTTTATGACAATAGGGACTTAAAATATCCGCAAACGGTAAATCGCCCAAGGAAAGGGACTGTTCAATTTTCGAGACGGGCAGGCGCGCGTCAACCATCAACCGGTTCCTTTATGATTTGCAGTTTCAACAAACGATGGCTTTAAAAAATGCAGCGAAAGGAGGTCAAAGCCTCTTTTGGGATAAAAACCTATAGGAAAGGCCCGGAGGTTGTCAACGAAAAAGCCTCGTCCTGGGCGATGCCGCGCAATCAACTCGACAAAAACAACCCCGCCGGCTCCGGCAGAATCCTGAAGGCCTTTTATTCTGAAAGGCAGGATCTGGTGGAGATGAGGGGGATCGAACCCCTGGCCTCGGCATTGCGAACGCCGCGCTCTCCCAGCTGAGCTACATCCCCAGTCCCTGAAAAAAAAGCGTCGCGAGCATATATTATGGACCGCGCCAGTGTCAAGGATTTGTTCAAAATGATTGACAGACGGGAGCCTATTCATTATAGTCGCACACTTTCCGGCGGCAGGCCGGCGCACACCAAAAAGGAGTTCTACAATAGAATGGTATACTTACATGGCATCGGCCATTTTCATCCCGAAAATGTCATCTGCAATAAGTTTCTGGAAGACTTGAATATCGGCACCACGGTGGACTGGATTATGGAACGCGTCGGCATTGAAGAGCGCCGCACGGTCATTCCTTTGGATTATCTTGAAAAAACGAAAAATGCCAATCCGATGGAAACGGATACGGTGCGTCTTTACACCGACGCTCAGATGGGCGGGCGCGCCGCGCGGATGGCGCTTGAGCGCGCGGGCCTCAAAGCGACCGACATCGGCATGGTCATTTCCGGCAGCTCCCTGCCTCAGTTTCTGACGCCCTGCATGGCGTCGACCGTGGCGGCGGACCTGGGAATCGACGTGCCCTGTTTCGACATCAATTCGGCCTGCGGCACTTATGGAGTGCAAATGCGCTATTTGGAGGCCACCAAACCGGACAGATTGCCTCCTTATATCTTGGTGACGAATATTGAAGCCGCGACGACGACCATCGACTATTCCGATCGCCGCTCCGCCGTGCTCTTCGGCGATTGCGCCACCGCGTCGATTCTGTCGGTGACCATCCCGTCCAATAAGTATTTTACCGACTGCGAGATGGATTCCCGACCGACCATGTGGGACAAGGTGGTGGTGCCTCGATGGGGATATTTCAATCAGGACGGCAACGCCGTGCAAGGGTATGCGATCCGCAAAACCACCGACGGTCTGCGCAACATCTTGGCGCTCATTCCGGATGCAGACCCGACCCGGATCTTCTTTATCGGCCATCAGGCCAATCTCGGCGTGCTGCAAACGGCGGCTGAACGGGCGAATATCGCGCCTGCGCACCACTGGTTCAATGTCGACCAGTACGGAAATGTCGGCTGCGCCGGCGCGCCTTCCGTTTTAAGCCAGCACTGGGACGAACTGCGGCCGGGAGACTACGTGGCCTTGTCGATTGTCGGCGCGGGGCTCACCTGGACGCAGATGCTGCTGACGATTGCGGCGGAAGGTTGAGACAGATCCTTAAGAAGGCAAGAGGCAACCTGCCGATCCGTCAATGTGTCTTTTTGGGGATGACACCCTAAGCAGGGTTGAAACACATCCGGATGCTTCCGGGTGATAAAAAGTCACGCGCGGCTGCTCTAACCACACCCGGAACAAGGAAAGGCCCTATGCGCCCGCCTTCAAAAACCAATGCGGATCTCAAAAAAGAAGTCGCCGAGCTCACCAAGAAAATTCATCGGCTGGAAAAAACAGAATCCGCCTACAGGCTGACGGAGGCGAGGCTGCGGGAAAGCGAAGCGAGATATCGAACCATTATAGAAACCCTGCAAGACGGCTATATCGAGGTGGACCTTTCCGGAACATTCACTTTTATCAATGACGTGATCTGCGGACATCTGGGATACACCAGGGAAGAACTCATCGGCCGCAACATCAGCAAAATCCAGGACGACGTCAACGCGAAAAAAACGCGCGACATTTTCACTCAAATCTATAAAACCAAAACACCCGTCAAATCCTTCGAGCTGGAATGCATCCGCAAAGACGGATCGAAGAGAATCTATGAGCTGTCCGCCGCGCTGACCGGGGATGCCGAGGGGAACCCCGTCGGATTTCGCAGCATTTCACGGGACATCACTGAACGAAAGGCGATGGAAGATGCGCTCCGGGAAAGTGAAAATCGCCTGCGGATGATTGTCGAAAACATGTACGACAGCATCTGGACAATGGATTTGAATCTCCAGTACACTTACCTCAGTCCGTCCGAAGTGCGGACATCCGGCTACACGGCTGAAGAGGCCCTTGCGATTCCAATCGACCAGAGCATCACGCCCGAATCCTGGACCATGGCGCAAAGGGTATTCGCCGAAGAGATTGAGCGGGAGTTCGGCAGCGGACCAGCGGACCCGAATCGAAAACGAATTTTGGAAATGGAGCTGTACCACAAAAACGGCGGCACCTTCTGGCAGGAAACCACGGCCTCTTTCATTCGCGATGAAAACGGCCGGGCCACCGGCATCATGTTCGTCGGCCGCGATATCACGGCGCGGAAAAAAGCGGAGCAGGACTTGCAAACTGCAAGGGATCATTTGCTTCAGGCGGAAAAACTCTCCGCCATCGGCCAATTATCCGCCGGCGTCGCCCACGAAATTCTGAATCCACTGAATATTATCTCTCTGGAATTGCAGATCCTGCGGGAAATGGACGCCCTGCCCAAGGAAGCCGCAGAAGAGCTCGACATCTGCATGGCGCAGATCGACCGCATCGTCGCCATTGCCGACGGCCTGAAGCACCTATCGCGCGTCAGCGACAGGAAAATGGACACCGTCAATATCAACAGCGTGATCGCCCAGATCATGACTTTGCACACATCGCAATTCATGATCGATCAAATCGAAACCGATGTTCAATACGGCGACAATCTGCCGGACATGGTCATGGATCGCAAAAAGATTGAGCAGGTTATTCTGAACCTGATTTCGAACGCCCGGGGCGCCATGGCCGGCAAAGAGAAAAAAATCCTGCGAATCGCGACGAGATGGGACCCTCATCGCCGCCAAGTCCAAGTCATGGTGGCCGACACGGGAGACGGCATTAAAAGCGAACACCTGTCGAAAATATTCAACCCCTTCTTCACCACCAAAGAACAGGGAAAAGGCACCGGACTGGGGCTTTCCATTTCCTACGGAATCATTAAAGATCACGGCGGCGACATCTGGGCGGAAAATAATGAAGAGGGAGGCGCCTCCTTCTTCTTCAGTTTGCCTGCCGAATCCGCCGCAAATCACCATCATCATGCACATACAGGGAGGACGTCATGAAAAAGCTGCTCATTATCGACGATGAGGAATTTTTTTGCCGGGCCATGAAAAAGAGTCTCGAGGCCAAGACGGATTTCGAGGTCCTGACGGCGACGCGGGGCGATGAAGGCATGCGGCTGGCCAAAGCCGAAAACCCGGATATCATTCTGCTCGATATGATGATGCCCGGCATGTACGGCACCGAAGTGGCCCGGGCTCTGTCGGAGGATCCCGCCACGCGTTCTATTCCGATCATCTTTATCACGGCCATGATCAACGAGGACGACATCAAAAGAGGCGCCGGCATCTCAAGCGGCAAAGCCTTAATCGCCAAGCCGGTCAAGCTCGATGAACTGATCGAAAAAATTCACGCCGTCTTGTCCGCCTGACGGCCGCTTTCAGAGCCTGTTCGGTTAAGACTTCATAACGTCTGCCGCGCATCAATCCGGCCAGTCGAGACTTTTCTTTGTCGTGCCGAACCATTGAAGCGTGGTAAGGAGCATATCGAGATTCTTTAAACCAGTGATCAAACGAGTCCGTCGGCTTTTGGCGGTCACGCCGGCCAAGAGCCGGTCGAATTGCTTGAAGGTCATTCGACGCATTTTGCCGATCGTGACGCCTTCCAGCGCCGTTCGCTCCCGCAGGTACCCCTTGACGGTTTTTTCATAGGCCGCGACGCCCGAACCGCCCGTCCGCACGGCCTCGACGGCTAAGACGCCGCTTAAACACGCCAGATCGATCCCGCCGCCGTGCAACGGCGAGGTCAGCCCCGCCGCGTCTCCGCAAAGCAGAATGTTGCCATAAACCAGGCGCGGCAGAACCCGTCCGGCGGCAATCCCGCCGCCCGTCTCCAAAACGGCCGTCTCCGTCAACCCTTCACGCTTGAGCACCTCGGAAAGCCGGCGTTTTAAGTTGACCGTTTTTTGATCCAGGCGTTTTCGCGCAGCGCAGACCACGCCGACATTGGCGGTCTTTTCATCCTTGGGGAAAACCCAGTAATAAGCGGGCTGGTTTGACGAAGGCCAGGCTTCGAAAAAAGCGACCTTGATCCGCGGCCAGAGAGCGCTGAAATCGCCTGCGAGGACAACCTGATGGGCCACAAGAAAATCTTTGAAGTACTCGGCGGCAAAGCCATAATGCCTTGACGTCACCGACGGCGCGCCGCTGGCGTCGATGATCCATGCATACTCGTTGTGCATGCTCCGCAAGCGATCGGACGTTATTTTACAGCGCTCGAAGAGCGAAACCCCTTTGTCAACCGCCCGCCGCGCGAGATCCCGCTGCCAGGTTTTGCGGTCGAGCATCCACAGCGGACGGTGGCGGGAGAGGCTGAACGGATAGGGTTTCCTGCCCTGAAGAATGATTTCATCCACAGGGCGCAAAAGGCCGACGCCGGGTTTTTTCATAAGTCGAAGCGAGTCGAAGATGCACTCGCCGCAAACAATGCCCTCTCCGACCCGACGTTTTTCATAAAGGTCCGCGGTCATTCCTTTCTCCGCCGCGGCAAGCGCCGCATAAAGTCCGGCCGGACCCGCTCCGATAATCGCGATCTTCATGGTGTTTCCACCTTGGACGTTTTCAGTTTTTTTAAAAGATGACGAATGGCCAAAAGCGGGTGCGAACGCATCATCCGGGGGCCTGAGTAACGCATGACCTCCTGGATGTCCTTACGGCGCGCCGGTTTGTAGCAATGCACGGGGCAGGCCGAGCAGGCGGGTTTGTTGTCTCCGAAAGGGCACTTGTCCAGCCGCGATAGCGCGTACGTTAGAAGTTCGCGGCAGGAATAGCAAAGCTCTCCTTCCGGCATGGAATGGCGTCCGCGGCAGTACAGCGCGATCATCGCGTCAAGCGTTTGGGCTTCTCTCTGAAAGGCTTTCGACGGCGTCAAGAGGCGACTCCGGAAAAAAAGGCATCACCGCGGCGGACTTCCGCGATGAACTTTTCGACTCTCTTCATATCCTTTTTAAACCTCACGGGTTGTCCCGATGGATCCACGGCGTTGGTTTTCGTGCAGCTGTCCACGCCGGCCGGACGCACGGCGGTGATGGCTTCAAAGACATTTTCCGGCGAGAGACCTCCCGCCAGAATCACGGGAATGCGGCTTTTTTCGATCACGCTTTTGGCCATTTCCCAATCGCAGGTTTCCCCCGTGACGCCGACGAAACCGTCAACAGGCTGAGCGTCGCCGTCGAGCAGCGTGTCCAGAAGAAAGTAATCGGAAAAAGGCGAGAAGCGTTCGGCAAAATCCAGCAGGATCTTTTCAACCTCCTGCCGATCCGGACGGCCGGGCCGGGGCACGGACAGGGACCGCATGATTTCAATCCGCGGAAAACGGTCTTTAATGTCGATTTGCAAAGACAAAAACGCGTCGAAATCGCGCACCACCGCCTTCCGGCGGTCGGGGTAGGGGGCAAGCGTATCGCAAAGGTGCACAAAATCCGGTTCGTAATACTCCAGCGCAGCGAAAATCCGGGCCGGATCGTTAAACAACGGAATCACGCCGCTTTTGGCTCCGGCTTGCCGGGCCGCCAAAACGGTTTTGCGGATCGCGGCGTTCTTCCGCTTGTCGGTATCCAGAAGCACGCTGCCGATATGATCAACGCCGGCCGCGGCAAGCGCTTCGGCTTCTTTCGGTTTTTGAATTTCGTAAATTTGAATGATCGTCTTTTTCATGCGCGGACCATATCATTTCGCCTTTCGTTCATCAAGGCAAGACGTTTTAAAGAAAAACCCGCTTGCTTTTCGAGCGTCTTTGCCCGTATATCTGAGCATGATATACGCAAAAAACCGGAAAGCGGGGCACAATCATGAGCGTCTTGGATAAAATCGACGGCCTTTATCAGAATCGGGGAGAGCGCGCCCGCAAATTGCGCGAATCGGGGAAAAAAGTCATCGGGTATTTCTGCTGCTTTGTCCCCGACGAAATTATCACGGCAATGGATATGCTTCCCTACCGCATCCAGGGGTCGCAAAACGACCCCATCGACGAGGCGGACGCGCTTTTGGAGCCGATGGCCTGTCCGTTTGCCCGCAGCTGCTTTAACCTCGCGCTCAAGGGCGAGTATGATTTTCTGGACGGCTTTGTCGCGCCGCACAGCTGCGACACAATCGAGCGGATGTACCATATCTGGCATCAGAACAAACCGTCGCCGTTTAATCATATGATCAATGTTCCGCACATGCTGGGACCGTCATCCGACGCGTTTTACCGCAAAGAGCTGGAATACTTCATCAAGCGGCTGGAAGACTTTTCCGGCAGGAAAATGGACCCGGCCAAACTTCGCGATGCCGTCTCGCTGTACAACCGACGCCGGGAGCTGCTTCGCGAGCTTTATGCTCTGAGAAAAGAAAATCCGCCGCGCGTCTCGGGAACGGAAATCACCAAAGTGTTGGTGGCCGGAATGGGCATTCCCGCCGACGAGCATATTGAGCTTGTCTCGGCTTTTATTCAGGAGGTGAAAAACCGGCCGGCGCCGAACCCCGACGGTCTGCCGCGCATCTTTATCTGGGGCAACGAAATTGACGATGCCGCCTTTATTCAACTGGTCGAAGAGTGCGGCGCGCATGTCGTGATGGATGATCTGTGCACGGGATCGCGGTTTTTCTGGGAAGATGTCCCGGAAACGGGTGATCCGCTGGAGGCGCTGGCACGGCGCTATATCTGCACGCACTGTCCGCGAACCCTTAAACCCCAGGCGGGCGATCGTCAGACCGATCTGGAAAACCGCTTCGGCTATATCCGGCAGTTCATGGCGGACTGGAAAGCCGACGGAGCGATTTTCTACATTGTCCGCTACTGCGACACCTGCGAGCTCGAAGGACCGGACCTGAAGGACTATCTAAACGGCCTGAAGCTGCCGGTCTTAATGATCGAGGACGACTACTCCACATCGACGATGGGACAGCTCAGAACGCGCATTCAAGCGTTTCTGGAAATGATTTTGTAGGGAGATGAAAATGGAATCCACACAGCAGGCCAAAACCACGGCCGTCAAGGGGACGGACACGGCGCGCGAGGTGCGCGCGCTGGTCAAGAACATCTATAAAAGCGCGCATGAGGCCAAGGCCAACGGCAAAAAAGTGGCCTACTTCATGGTGGCCTCGCAATATGACGAGGTCATCCGAGCGATGGACGTCATTCCGCTGCCCACGGAAAACTACGCCGGGCTTTGCGCCGCCAAGCGCGATATGGATCGCTTCCTGCTCAAGGCGGAAGCGGACGGCTACTCGCAAGTGCTGTGCAGCTATGCCCGCATCGGCCTGGGATTCGACAGCCTGCGCAAGGAGCTGGGGCGCATTCCCGACAACTCGCCGGACGGCGGCATGCCCGCCCCCGACATGATGCTGGGCTCTTCGGCGGTGTGCGATCCGCGTTTCAAGTGGTATCAGGCCGCGAGCCGCTATCTTGATGTGCCCACATTCGGCATGGATGTCGTCGCGCCGCCGCCTCAGGACGATTTGAACGAAGTCCGGGACTACTACATTCAATATCAACGCGACCAGGTGCAGGGACTGATCGACTTTCTGGAGGCGCAAACCGGAAAGAAACTGGACAAGGAACGCCTCTGGGAGTGCATCCGTTTGGGCGACAAAGCCTGGCAGCTATGGTACGACATCGACCGTCTGCGCGTGGCGGTTCCTTCCCCCATGCCGTCGCAGGATCACTTCAGCATCATGGTGGCGGGCCACTACTATGCCGGCACCCAGATCGCCGTGGACTTCTATCAGAAGCTCTATGACGAAGTGAAGTATAAAGTCGATCACAAAATCGGCGTGATCCCGGACGAAAAATACCGCATTCTTTACGGCGGCGGACTTCCGCCGTGGCATACGCTGTGGATCTTCAATTACTTTGAAAGTTTCGGCGCGGTGTTTGTGATCGAAAACGTCTATCGCGGATTCGATCCGGTCGAAGTGCCTTCGCACGTCAAAGACCCGGTCGATTATCTGGCCTGGCGCGCGTTTTTGCGCTACACGGCCTACCATGAAAAAGCCCGGGCGCGCAGCGGCAATCCCACCGTGGAAAAACTGCTGGGCATGATCGAGGACTATCAAATCGACGGCGTGGTGTTTCACGCCTGCCGGTCCTGCCGCGCGACCACCATCGGCCAGACGCATATCAAAAGCGAGCTGGGGAAATACTGCGATCTGCCGATGATGCAGCTCGTCTCCGATATGGTGGATCTGCGGGATTATTCGGAAGCGCAGTGGAAGGCGCAAATCGGCGCGTTTATCGAAGCGCTTCAGGCCAGGAGCGGGAGGCGTTAGGCGCAAAGAGTCAAGCGCAAAACGTCAGGACTAGAAACGCCTGACGCCTGACTCCTGACGCCTCACCCCTAACACACCGAAGGTGTTTTATGCCGTTTGGCGGAATCGATATCGGCTCCACGATGACGAAAGTCGTCATCGCCGATGAAAAAGAACAAATACTCGCTTCGCACATCGGGCCCACCGGCGCGGAGCACCGGCATCTGGCGCTGGCCGTGATGGATGAAACGCTTTCCCAAGCGGGGTTGTCCATCGACCAACTCCGGTTTATCGTCGCCACCGGCTACGGACGCATCAACGTTCCGTTTGCCGACAAGCAGATTACCGAAATCACCTGCCACGCGCGCGGCATCCGCGCCTTGTTCCCCTCCGCGAAAATCATCATCGATATCGGCGGACAGGATTCCAAAGGCATCAAGCTCGACGCCGACGGCAAAGTCGCCAACTTCGTCATGAATGACAAATGCGCGGCGGGAACCGGCCGGTTTCTCGAAGTCATCGCCGAAACGCTGGGCATCAACCTGGTCGATATGGGCGACATCGCGTCCCGGGCCGACGGCTTTGTTCAGATTTCCAGCATGTGCACGGTGTTTGCCGAGCATGAAGTCACATCAAGGCTTGCCGAAGGCGCGGACGTGGCGCAAATCGTCGCGGGGCTTCATGAAGCCATCGCCTCGCGCGTCGTGAACATGACGCGGCATCTGGGCATTGAGAAAGATGTCGTGGTGACAGGCGGCGGCGCGAAAAATAAAGGATTGATCAAGGCGATTGCCGGCAAGGTGGGTTTTGACGTCCTCACGCCGCCCGAGCCGTTTATTACCGGCGCGCTGGGCGCGGCGCTCGTCGGAAAGGATTTTTACGACCGCGGTGTTCGACCGGCCAAAGAACGCAAAAAAGAGGACGTGACTTTTTTCACTTAGAGAAGCCTTTTGGATTCCGACATGAATGACGACAAATATTACGCCGGACTCGATATGGGGTCTGTGTCCATCAAGGCGGTTTTGATTCGCGGCGAACGGATCATCGCGTCTTCTCTTATCCCCTCCGGCGGACATTACAAAGCCGGCGCGCAAAAAGTGATGCAGGATGTTCTGGCGCAGGCCGGCATCGACTTCGGCTCGCTTGCCGGCCTGGTCGCAACCGGTCTGGGCGCGGAGAGCTCGCCTTTTCCCGGCCGCCAGGTCTCCGACATTTCCTGCCAGGCAAGAGGCTGTTTCTTTCTTTTTCCTTCCGCGAGGACGATCATCGACATCGGCGGACAATTCACCAAGGCGGCAAGAATTTCGCCCCCGGGACGGATTGCCGACTTTTTAATGAGCGAAAAGTGCGCCACCGGGTCGGGACGTTTTTTGCAGGTCATTTCCCGGATTCTGCATGTGCCGCTTGATGAAATCGGACCGCTGTCGATACAGTCGGAACATCCCGTGGAATTTTCCACCAATTGCGCCGTGTTCGCCGAATCGGAAACCATCTCCCGCATTGCCGAAGGCGCAAAGCCCGCCGACATTCTGGCGGGCGTTCACAAGGCGATGGCGGCAAAAGTCGGCATGCTCGTCAAACGCCTCAAAATGGAGCCGGATGTGGTGCTTGCGGGCGGCGGCGGCGAGGATGAAGGCCTTGCCCGCGCCATCGGCGAGACACTGAAGGTGAAAATATTCGTTCCCGAAAAACCCAGATTGACTGCCGCTTACGGCGCCGCGCTCTGGGCGGCGGAAACCGAAACATAAAAGACTTTTTCAGAAAGACCGACACGATGGCTCACTCCAACCCTTCGCAGAAAGCGCCCCGGACGGCGGGAAACGATAAAACCGCCGGGTGGCGCGCCCACTATACGCTGATCGTCTGCACGCTGCTGTACATCGTCAATTACATGGATCGGCAGGTCTTTTCGGTGATTTTGCAGCCAATGAAAATCGACCTGGGGCTGACGGATGCGCAATGCGGTCTTGCCTCAACGGTGCTCATTGTCGGCATGGCCTTTTTTTCTTTTCCGGTGTCCTATCTGGTGGACCGCTGGAGCCGGCGCAAGGCGATCTCGCTGATGGCGCTTTTCTGGAGCGCCGCAACCTTTGCCACAGGCATGGCCAGAAACTTTTTGAGCGTTTTGTTTCCAAGGTTCTTCGTCGGATTGGGCGAAGCGGGATTTGTGCCCGGTGGAACCGCCATCATCTGTGCCTCCTACCCCAAAGAAAAACGCGGTTGGGCCATGGGTATCTTCAATATGGCTATTCCGCTGGGCGCGGCCGCGGGCGTCATCTTCGGCGGCCTGATATCCGTCAAATACGGCTGGCGGGCGCCTTTCTTATTCTTTGCCATTCCGGGTGTGCTTCTGGGAATCCTGGCCTTCTTCATGAAAGATTACAAAACGGCCGACGCCCCGCACGCAACCGGCGGCATCCGGCAGTTCGTTGCGGCCTTTACCAGCGTTTTAAAATTGCCCACTATGCGCTGGTATTATTTCGGTCTGGGCATTGCCGTTTTCATGACCGCCTCTGTATTGGTCTGGCTGCCCTCCTTAATGATGCGGATGATGAACATTTCTGAAGCCACAGCCGGTCTGATCACCGGCGGCATCGGGCTCATGGCGATCATCGGCGCGCCGGTCGGCGGCTTCCTTGCGGACTTTTGGCAAAGAAAGAATCCGCGCGGCCGGATGTATGTGCCGGTTGTGGCCTATATCGCAGGCGGCCTGCTTCTGATGATCGTTATTCTCACCCGTTTCAGCCCGGTGGGTATCGCCCTGGCCTGTCTGTACGGCATTGCAGCGGCCATGGCCATGCCGGCGATCGCCGCGATTTCACAGGATGTCGTTCCGGTCGCCCACAAGGGGCTGTCCATGGGCCTGGCCATCTTCGCCCAATACATGCTGGGCGGCGCCTGGGGACCTTACGCTGTCGGCGTTTTATCGGATTGGCTGGGCGGCGGCGCGGACGGTTTGGGCACGGCCGTCATGCTTTGCGGTCTTTTCGGCGTGGCGGCGGGTGTTCTTTTCTTTGTGGCTTCCCGAACCTATCCTCAGGATCTGCAGAAGGTTAAGGACGAAACCATTCTGGAGGAATGAAACCGTTTCGACATTTCAGGGTGGACCGATGAAAAATCAAAGCATGACGGACGATCCGGCGTTGGCCCTTAGCCGCTACATTCAATTCGATACGACCAATCCGCCCGGAAATGAGCTTTCGGCCGCCAAGTGGTTGGCCGATCAATTGGCCGGCCGGGGCATCACCTCCGACATTCAAATCCATGAGCCTGTGCCGGGGCGGGGACTGGTCGTGGCCGGAATTGCCGGCCACGAACCCTTAAAGCCGCTCATGATCAATCACCATATCGATGTCGTTGCCGCCGACCCTGCAAAATGGACGTATCCCCCCTTTGCCGGACACATCGCCGACGGCTATGTCTGGGGACGGGGAGCGCTGGACACCAAAGGCCTGGGAGTGATGTTTTTGTTCGCGCTGGAATCGCTGCTCAAAGAGGGCGTCCGGTTTCGCCGTCCGATTCTCTTCACCGCCGTGCCGGACGAGGAGCCGGGCGGCGATCACGGGATGCGCTGGCTGGTGGAGCGACATTTAAACGATATCGATCCCGAATGGGTTTGGGATGAAGGCACAGGCGCCTACCGGGGCGTTTTTGGGGACGCGCTTCTTTTTGCCGTGGCCGTGGCTGAAAAACAGATTTACCGGGTCCGGCTCACCGCAACCGGCGCGCCGGGGCACGGATCCATGCCGCACAAAGACAGCGCCTCGGAAACCTTGCTTGCGGCGCTGGGACGGATCGTGTCCGATCCCCGGCCGCTCAAAGCAGGCAGGGCCGCTAAGCAAATGTTTTCCGCCATCGCGCCGGCGCAGCCCTTTCCCGCGTCCTGGCTGCTCAAGCATTTGGCCAACCCCCTTGTGCTGGCCCTGGCCGGCAAAAAACTGTCCTCCGACAAATTCACAAACGCGCTTCTGCGCGACACCGTCAGCGTTAACATCGTACGGGCCGGCTATCAGATTAATGTGATTCCGGAGCGCGCCTGCGCCGAACTCGATTGCCGTCTGCTTCCGGAAACGGACGCGGGTGAATTTGAAAATTGGCTGCTGTCGCGCATCAACGACAAGCGAATCCAGCTGGAGAAAATTCAAAGCTCGCCGCCTTCGGGCATCGCGCCGACGGACAGCGCGTTTTATCGCGCGATTGAAGAGACGGTTCATGCCCTGTCTTTCGGGGCGGGCGTCTTGCCGCTTCTGATGGCCGGCGCCACCGACGGACGATACTGGCGGGAGCGCGGCTATCCGGCCTATGGATTCACACCGATGATTCTGGACAAATCCGACATGGGACGCGTGCACGGCATTGACGAGCGCATCTCCATCGACAATCTGCATTTCGGCATCGCTATGACGCGCGAGATCCTCAGGCGACTGTGCGCCTGACCCTTTTTCATCCGGAACACTATCCGGAACGCCGACCTGAGGCCATTCAAAAAAATTGCCGTTGGGGCACCATCGCAGGAAAAATCATTTCCGTAACGAACGATATTACCGGCCGCCATAGAATCCGGACGCTCGCACAAAAAATCCCGTCGGCTGAACCTATTTAGGATTCAGCCGACGGGACTGAGAAGGTCGATCTGATCTGCTATTTTTTTTCGCCGGAATCCGTCGTGGTAATTTTGGGCAGCTTGGCGACCAGATCTTCGATTTTTATGCCGCTTAAGGCTTCGATCACCGGCGGCAGCTGCGCGATGATATTGGTGACGTCCTTGGTCACCTTGGAAGCGCCGGCGGACTCGCCGCCCGCGTTGACCACGATAATCTTCTCGGTTTTCGACAAAGGTTCGGCAATGGCGCGGGCCAGCTCCGGCAGCTTTTCGATGATCAGCTGCGTCACGGCGGCCTGGTTGTAAGCTTTCCAGGATTCCGCTTTTTTCGCCATCGCTTCGGCTTCTGACGTCCCGGTGGCCTGAATGACGTTGGCCTGCGCCAGACCGCGGGCCCGGTTGGCTTCAGCCTCGCCGATCCCGATGCTTTTGGTCGCGTTGGCCTGGCCTTCGGCTTCCGTCATGGTTTTGTAGCGCTGTGCGTTGGCCAATGTTTCAATTTTGTATTTTTCCGCATCGGCCGGCTTGTTGATGGTCGCTTCCAGTTCTTTTTGCTTGCGGGATATTTCTTTTTCCTGAACGGAAATCATGCGCTCTTTTTCCACAACCATGACCTGAATTTCTTCCGCCTTCACCGACTGGTTGGTCTTATATTTCTGAAGGTCATAGGCCAGGTCGGACTCGGCTTTCTTCTGGTTGATGTTAATCTGATATGCGGCCCGCTTCACCTCGAAGTTTTGATTCGCTTCGGCGATTTTGGTGTCGGCCTCGAATTTTGCTTCCTGACCCGCCTGATTCGCCTGCGAACTGCGGATGAGCGCGTCCCGGTCCGCTTCGGCCTGGGCGATTTGCGCGTCACGCTTGACCTGGGCGATGCGCGGTTTGCCCAATGCATCCAGATAACCGTGATCGTCTTTGATGTCTCGGACGGTGAACGAATCGATGCCCAATCCCATATTGGCCAGGTCGCCCGCCGACACTTCCTGCACCTTCTGGGCAAAAACATCTCGATTTTTATAGATTTCTTCAACGGTCAACGTGCCGACAATCGCCCGCAGGTGGCCTTCCACCGTTTGCAGGGCGATATTCTTGATCTGCTCTTCGGTCCGGCCCAGAAATCGTTCAGCCGCCGTGCGGATGGCTTCATCCTCGCCCTTGATCTTCACCTGGGCCACGCCGTCGATGTTGATCGATACGCCGGTGATCGTGTAGACCTCTTTAAGCCGCACATCAAGCGTCATGAGTTCCAGAGACAGAAAATCAACTTTCTCGAAAATCGGCCAGACAAAGGTTCCGCCGCCCTTCACCAGGCGGAAGCCGATTTTCTGCCCGTCGGCCATCATCCGGCTTAAACCGGATACAACCAGAACTTCATTGGGACCGACCTTGGTGTAGCGGTTGGAATACATTTTCAAAAGCAGCAGCAAAACCACGACAACGGCAACCGCGCCAAATGCAATCCAGCTATATTCCACGCTGTAGCCCATACTCAACTCCTTTCGATCATTCGATCCAATAACAAGCGGCTATTTATCCTGCTTTTACGAGGGCTCGACAAAAAACGTGCTTCCGACGATCTTGGCGATCCGGACGATCACGCGCGCTTTAATGTCATGGTTTTGAAGCGAGCGGGCGGGCGCCGTGTAACGCGATCCACGGGACACATAAGCAATTTCGCCGACCCCTTCGGCAGGAATCGGGGTAATCACCTCGGCTTCCCGACCGATCAGATTTGCAACCTGAGATTCGCTGCTGCCTTGCGTTTTGCTGAACATTAAAACAAAAAGATAAAAGGTCAGCGCCGCGACGCCCACTCCCGCGGCGACGGCTATCGGCAAACTGACAATGGCGGACGTCTTGAAGGCCTTCAGACAGATCATGCCGGTGGCGCCGAATGCCGTAACGAACATGGCGATGACCACGGGGCTGAGCGGTGAAAAATGCAACGACCCGGCCGATGCGTCCGGATCGGTATCGACATGCCCGGTCACATCATGGGCCGCATCGAGTCCCGCATCCGCGTCGCCGGAAAAGCCGCCCCCCAGAATCGTGGAGATGATGGCATAGGCCAGGCCCAGAATAAAACATCCAACGTAGACAATTTCCAGCGCGCTCATATTGCCGTTGCCTCCTTCGCACTTACGTTAAGGACCAAGAACGCATGACCTTTGTGTCGCCTGTTTTGCGTGAATAAAAATCTGTCTTTGAAAAAAAACGAAGAAAAATGGTGCCGAAGCCGAGATTTGAACTCGGACAGGCGTACGCCCACTAGACCCTGAACCTAGCGCGTCTACCAATTCCGCCACTTCGGCACGCGAGATGTGCACTATACCGAACCCGCAGGTCTTGTCAAGACAAAATCCACTTGAATTTCACGGTTAACATGTTATGGTTTCGAGCTGATTTCTTGAAAGTGGAAGATGGTATGTTGATATTTGAAGGGGTCGAAAAAATTACTCAAGATTTCCGAAATGCTCTGGTCACGATCGGCAATTTCGACGGCGTGCATTTGAGCCATCAGCACATTTGCCGAAAGCTGGCCGCCGAGGCCAAAAAAGCCGGAAAAAAATCGCTGGTCATCACCTTCGACCCGCATCCCAAAATGATCCTGCACCCGAATATCCATCCTTTCTACCTGATCACGACGCGCAACGAAAAGATGGCTCTTCTGGAAGAATGCGGAGTGGATGCGACGGTGGTCATCACCTTCGACGAGGCGTATTCCAAAACAACCGCCGAGCAGTTCGTATGCGACTTTTTATGGAAACAGCTGGCTATCACGAAGATTATCATCGGACATGATTATGTTTTCGGACAGGCCAGACAAGGCAATGACGCCTTTCTGAAAAAACACGGCAGAAAACTCGGTTTTGCCGTGGAGGTGATTGAAGCGTTCAAAATCGACGATCAGATTGTCAGCAGCACGCTGATCCGCAACTTCATTCTGGCCGGCAACCTGCCTGCCGCAGCCAAGTTTCTGGGCCGCTACTATAATGTCGCGGGGCCGGTGACCAGCGGCGCCGGCCGCGGGGCGGGCCTGGGCTACCCCACCGCGAATGTCGATCCTGAAAAAGAGCTTCTGCCTCCGCCGGGCATTTACGCGGCCTTCGTAGACACCGACCGGGCGCGTTACGCCGCGGCGCTCAACATCGGCGCGAAGCCGACCTTTGAGGATTACACCTCGACACTGGAAGTCTTTTTGCTCAATTATGAAGGAAACCTGCGCGGACATAAAATCAACGTGCTGTTTGTGGAGAAGCTTCGGGACATCGTCAAGTTCGACGGCCCGGAAAGCTTAAAGCGCCAGATCGCGGCGGATGTGGAAAGAACAAAAACCATCCTTTCAACCCAATAAACCTGGAGGAGATTTATGTTAAAAATTGCCATTGTAGGGGCGACCGGGATCGTCGGTCAGCAAGCGATTGTCAGTTTGCTGGGGCATCCCTGGTTTGAAATTTCAAAACTGGTCGCGTCCGAGCGCTCCGCGAATAAAAAATATATCGACGCGCTTCGCGACGCCAACGGGTCTATCCGCTGGTGGTGTCCGGAAGAACTGCCTGAAAACATCGCCGGCATGGTCGTCGAAGAGGCGTCAACCTTCGATCCGACTTCGGTGGACGTCATTTTCTCAACCATGGACGCGGGCCCGGCCAAAGAACTTGAACCCAAGTATGCCAAAACCACACCCGTGATCAGCACCGCCTCGGCCTTTCGCTATGAAACCGACACCCCGATTCTGGTGGGCGGCGTCAACATGGAACACGCCGAGCTGCTGGCCATCCAGCAGAAAAACCGCGGTTGGAAAGGCTTTATTTCACCCAAGTCCAACTGTACAATCGCCGGTCTGGTCGTGTCGCTCAAACCGATTCTGGACAACTTCGGCGTTAAGCAGGTGGTGGCGACCTCGCTGCAGGCCATGTCGGGCGCCGGCCGGACACCGGGGCTTTCGGCTATGGACATGACCGAAAATGTCGTCCCCTATATTTCCGGCGAAGAGCCGAAAGTGGAAAGCGAACCGCAGAAAATTCTGGGCCGGCTGGCCGGGGATAAAATCGTTTCCGCCCCGTTCGGCATCACCGCGACCTGTACCCGCGTGCCGGTGCTCGACGGCCACCTGGTGTGCGCCTTCGTGCAGACCGAAAAACCCTGCACTCCCGAAGACGTCAAAAGAGTGATGGTGGAATACGGCAAAGACTTCGCGGAACTCCATCTGCCCAGCTCTCCGCCTCATTTGATTGACGTGACCGATGATCCGTTCCGCCCGCAGCCGAGGATGGACCGGGACAAAGGCGGCGGCATGACCGTCACCGTGGGACGCATCCGCAAGGATCCGATTCTGGAAAACGGCATCAAGTATGTCTGTCTGGCGCACAACACCAAGCTGGGGGCGGCCAAAGGCGCGCTGCAAACGGCGGAATATCTTGTGAAAAATTTTCTGAAATGGGTCTAAACGATGAAAACCCGGGGGCATCCCCGGGTTTTTTATCAGTCCCGGAGTCTTCGCTGTGACAAAACATAAACTTTTTGCTGTGGCGGTCCGTTTTTTGTATTTGCTGGTTTGTTTATCGGCCCTGACCGGCGCGCTTCCGGGTTGCAGCGCGAACGATGAACGGATTTCGTCGGCCGGAGGCGTGGTGACGATTCATCATGTTCTATCCGACATCCCCGCAGGCGTCGACCACCTGCACTACATCGGCTACGACGCCGCCGGCCATCGTGTTTACGACTCGCCGGCAAAAGATCTTTCTTCCACGCATACGTTGGTGAACGTTCCGTCGAGCGTGGTTTTACTTGTCGCCGTATTTCAAACCGCAGGTCACGAGGAGCTCAATGCAAACGCCTATGCCGTTTCTTTCGACGGCGCGCAAACCGCTAGAATTGCGGCCGGTTACCGCTGCACTCAGTTCGACCCGGCAAGGCTCGCGCTCGTCGATACGCACGAAAACGGCAACCTGCTGGTACGCGGCAATCTGCCGATGATCACCAACGACGCCTCGGATACCTGTCTGCCCATTTTGGATCGCACTTTCGCCTACGCCTCAATCGACGCGAAGATGAAAACCCTGCTGGGCGACTTCAATTTGGATGACTACGAAATTATTGACGTCACGCTCATCGACAACCAAAGCGACCGCAATCAGTTCACCGCCGAAATGAACGCCTTCGGCCTGGCGTCCATTCCCTGCGGCAGCGAGTGGCCGCCTTACAATAACAGCTGCGCATGGGATCCCGAACAGGTCTTTGCAACCGTCTTGCCGTCCGGACAGCGCCCCTGGGGGTTGATCTGGTGGCCGATATACGCCTGCGGCACAACCCCCTGCAACGACACGGATACGCAAATCGGGTTGATAAACTTCAAATTCAACGATCTGCCGGGACATCTGAGCGCGCTGCTGGCCGGCGCGCCGTCTCCGGAATCCGGCAAATCCAAGCGATTGATCTACTTCCACTGCATGCAGGGCGCCGACCGCACAGGAGCCCTGCATGCCGTTTATCTGCTCGATACCGATTCCTCGCTGACACTGCCTGAAGCCTTTGACCGGGCGTCAAAAGGATACCAGAGGGGACACGACGATCAGCAAATCAATCCTCTGATCCTGCCCTCCTGCACCTATGCCGGCCTGGCCCAGAAATACTGTCTGACCAAGCATCCCGGAGACATCGTTAAATGCGCCATGCCGGACTGCAAAGCGCACTAGCCGATCGCCGCCTCCTCCTTTTCACGGCGCATTTGAGTTTCTGATGAAAAAAGCCGATACTGCTTAATGCAGAACTAGTGCAGAAGGAGATCAGCACAGACAGGGTGGATTATGGCCGTTTCACCGATTGGACATAGCGGATATAATTATTTTCCCGCCGCAGCCGCCGCACCGGCTCAGGGGGTCTCCGCCGCGACGCCGCCGGATAAGCCCGAGCTCCATCCGAAGGAATGCAAAACCTGCGCGGCGCGCCGCTATGTCGATCAATCCAGCGATTCTTCCGTCTCTTTTCAAACACCCACCAAACTGTCTCCCGGCGAAGCGGCGTTGGCCGTGGCGGCGCACGAATATGAACACGTCGTCCACAATCGCGAAAAAGCGCAGCGCGAAGGCCTGGTCGCGCATTCCACCGTCACGATTTCCTACGGTGTCTGCCCCGAATGCGGGCGCATCTATGTGGCGGGCGGCAAAACCGAAACCCATTTTACGCCCAAACAAGAGCTTCCGGATTTGAACCTGGGCAATAATATCAACACGTTTGCCTGATTTGAGACCATTTGCGCCTTGTATTGCCATACATTATTTGATAGGTCATGGCCTGGATCAGACAAATGAATGATATTCTGACGGTTTCACAATTAAACGAGCACATCAAGGGCCTCCTGGAAGAGACATTCGAAACGCTTTGGGTGGAAGGCGAAGTCTCCAACCTGCGCCGCCCCGGTTCGGGCCATGTCTATTTCACACTCAAAGACGAAAAAAGCCAGATCCGGGCGGTCTATTTCCGGCAATTCGGCTACGGCCGACCCAGACCGGCAAGCTTTGAACTGGAAGACGGCGTTAAGGTGCTTTGCCGTTGCCGTCTGGGGGTTTATGCGCCTCGCGGCGAGTACCAGCTTATTGTCGAGTCCGTCGAGCCTCTGGGCATCGGGGCTTTGCAGAAGGCCTTTGAACAACTCAAGGCCAGGCTCGCCGCCGAAGGCCTTTTTGAAGACTCCCGCAAAAAACCGATCCCCTTCATCCCGCATCGCATCGGGGTGGTGACCTCGCCCACCGGCGCGGTCATACGCGACATCCTGCATGTGACGGCCAGGCGCTTTCCGTCTGTGAACATCCTGATCGCGCCGGCCCGCGTCCAGGGCGCTGAGGCCGCAGGCGAACTCATATCGGCGCTTCGGCGTCTGGAAAAATCCGCCCTGGTCGACGTCATCATCATCGCCCGGGGAGGCGGCTCGCTCGAAGACCTCGCGCCTTTCAATGACGAAGGCCTGGCCCGCGCCATTTATGGTTTGTCCGTCCCGGTCATCTCCGCGGTCGGCCATGAAACGGATTTCACCATTTGCGACTTTGTCGCGGATCTGCGCGCCCCGACGCCTTCGGCTGCGGCGGAGCTGGTTGTGCCCGATCGCGCCGATCTGCTCGAAGATCTGAACGATCTGCGCGCGCGTCTGTCGGTCTCCACCGCCCGCATTCTGGCCGACCGGCGGCGAGCCCTTGAGACCGCGCAAACCCGATTCAAAGACCCGCGCCGGTTTCTGGATGATTACCGCCTCACGCTCGACGATCTGGGTGAACGGCTGCGGCGGTCAATGCATTTGATCCTGAAGGATCGGATCCATGGTCTGGCGCGAATCGACGCGCAACTGGCTTCCGCCAGCCCGGCCCGACTGACCAAGGAAAAGAAAATTTTGCTTGCCCATTTGACAAAAAACCTGCAAAACGCCTGTCTACGGCTTTTAGCGGCGCGCCGCGAGCGCCTGACCGCCGCCTCGGCGCTGCTTTCGTCGCTCAGTCCGCTGGCGGTGCTCAAACGCGGCTACAGCATTACCCGACTTCTGCCTTCGGGAGAGATTCTCAAAACGTCGGAGACGCTGATGGTCCATGACAGCCTGCACATTGCCTTCGCGAAAGGTTCGGCCGTGGCCAGGGTGGAAAAAATTACCGGAGAGTAAAGTGTATGGCCAAAGAAAAATTCGAAGACGCGATGGACAAACTCGAAACCATCGTCCGTGAGATGGAGGCGGGGCAAATGCCGCTCGATTCGGCTTTGAAATCTTTCGAGGAGGGCATCCGCCTGATTCGCTTGTGCCAGGCAAAACTGGACGACACCCAACGCCGGGTTGACCAGCTCCTGGAGAAAAACGATCAGACCGACACCCGCCCCTTTGCGAATGAGGAGGGTCATGAATCCTGAAGAATTCCTGGACGCCTACCTCAAGGACCGTCGCAAGATTGTGGAAGAGGCGCTCCAACGCTACCTTCCCGACGAGGATACCCTTCCTCAGGATCTGCACACGGCGGTGCATTACAGCGTGTTTGCGGGCGGCAAACGCATCCGGCCGATTTTATGCCTGGCCGCGCATGAGGCCTGCGGCGGAGATCTCGCAGCGGCCATGCCCACGGCCTGCGCGCTGGAATTCATTCACACCTATTCGCTCATTCACGACGATTTGCCGGCCATGGACAACGACGATCTACGCCGGGGCAAACCCACCTGCCATAAAGCCTTCGGCGAAGCGACCGCGATTCTCGCCGGCGACGCGCTTCTGACGGAAGCGTTTGTCCTTTTGTCCCGCTCGGAGAAAATTCCCACGCCGGCGGAGAGGCGTCTTGCGGTCATTCAGGAAATCGCGGCTGCCGCGGGACTGGCCGGCATGGTGGGCGGCCAGGCGCTGGATATCGGGGCGGAAAAAGTCAAACCGGACTTCCGGGGCCTGCAGGAAATCCATCGCCGCAAGACCGGCGCGCTCCTCACCGCCTCGGTTAAGGCCGGCGCGATCCTGGCCGGAGCCGGCGAACAGAAGATATCCGCCCTGGCTAAGTTCGGTCATCATGTCGGCATGGCGTTTCAGATAGCGGATGACGTGCTCAATATCGAAGGCGACGCGGAGCTGATGGGCAAAAGCACCGGCAGCGACGCGGCGATGGGCAAAGTCACCTATCCGTCGCTTCTGGGACTCGACGCCGCCAAAACCAACCTCGCCCAGCATGTGGAACAGGCAATCGACAGCATTGACGCCTTTGACGCCCGGGCTCTGCCGTTGCGCGTGATCGCCCGCTACATCATGGACAGAAAAATGTGAAAGCACCCGACGCCCTATGAAACCAATCGAAATCGCCGATTATGAAGTTCTCTCCGCTGTGAACGATCCGGCGGACATCCGACGGCTGACGCTTCCGGAGCTCAACCGTCTGGCCCAGGACATCCGGACGTTCATTATTCAGACAGTGGCCGCCTCAGGCGGTCACCTGGCCTCGTCTCTGGGCACCGTCGAGCTGACGCTGGCTTTGCACTATGTTTTCAACACGCCCGACGACCGGCTGATCTGGGATGTGGGGCACCAATCCTACGCCCACAAAATCGTCACGGGACGCAAAGATCGATTTGCAACGCTGCGCAAAAAAGGCGGCCTCTCCGGTTTTCCCAAGCGCTCGGAGAGCATCTACGACACCTTCAACGTCGGCCACAGCGGCACCTCTATCGCCGCTGCGGCGGGGTTTGCGGAAGCGGCCTGTCTTGCGGGCGACAAGCACAAAACCATCGCCGTTATCGGAGACGGCTCGATGACGACCGGCATGGCCTTCGAAGGCCTGAACTGGTCGGGCGACCGGAAAAAGGACATGATCATCGTTTTAAACGACAATGAAATGTCGATCTCACCTAACGTCGGGGCGCTGTCGGCTCATTTAAACCAGCTGATGACGGGACACACCGTCACCCGGCTCAAAACCGATCTGAAAAATTTTCTCAAAAGCATTCCGGGCATCGGCGAGCAGGTTTTCAAAATGTCGCGCCAGCTCGAAGAATCGCTCAAAAACATGGTCGTTCCAGGAACGCTGTTTGAGTCTCTGGGATTCACCTATGTCGGTCCGCTGGAGGGCCACCGACTGGACTATTTGATCAAAAATTTTGAAAACGTTCGCGATCTGCCCGGACCCGTCCTCGTTCACGTGATCACGCAAAAGGGCAAAGGTTACAAGTTTGCCGAAGAGAACTCGCCCACCTACCACGGCATTGCGCCATTCGACGTGGACACGGGCAAAGCGCTGGCGACGTCAACGATCCCCTCCTACACACAGGTCTTCGGCCGGACGCTGATTGAACTCGCCCAACAGGACGACCGCGTCGTCGCCATTACGGCAGCCATGTCCGAAGGCACCGGCCTGGATCTCTTCGCCCGGGAATTCCCCAAGCGCATGTATGATGTCGGCATCGCCGAACAGCTCGCCGTAACCTTTGCGGCGGGCCTGGCGATTGAAGGCATGCGGCCGGTTGTGGCGATTTATTCCACCTTCCTGCAGCGGGCCTACGATCAGATTTCTCACGACGTCTGCCTGCAGAATCTGCCCGTGATTTTCGCCGTCGACCGGGCCGGATTCGTGGGCGAAGACGGCTCGACGCACCAGGGCATCTTCGATCTGTCATATCTTCGTTCCTTGCCGAATCTGATCGTCATGGCGCCCAAAGACGAAAACGAACTGCGCCATATGCTCAAAACGGCCGCCCAAAGCGCTTTCCCCGTCGCCGTTCGCTATCCGCGCGGAAAAGGCCTCGGCGTCGATTGCTCCGAAACCTTAAAGATTCTGCCCATCGGCAAAGGTGAAGTTTTGCAAGACGGAAACGACGCAGCGATTCTTGCCGTGGGCGTAACGGTCTATCCGGCGCTTGCCGCCGCAAGGAGGCTTGCCGAGGAAGGTTTGTCCGTCTCCGTCATCAACGCCCGGTATGTCAAACCCCTCGACACGGAGCTGATCCTCAGGGCGGCTCAAACCGGCCGGGTTCTCACGGTTGAGGAAAACGTTCTTCAGGGCGGTTTCGGCGGCGCGGTACTCGAGCTTTTGGCCGATCAAGGCAAAAGCGGCGTGATGATCCGGCGCCTGGGCATTCCGGACGAATATATCGAACACGCCACCCAGGCCGAACTCCGCGCGCAGTACGGCCTGGATGAAGAAGGCATTTTTAAAGCGCTAAAAGCGCTCATGGCCGGAGGCGGGCAGGATTGATAAAGTCTCTCCGCAGCCTCGAAAATTGAAGATGCTTTCTTTGTCTGTCGACTTAAGGAGACCACATGAAACAGCCGCTCATCATTTTCGGCGCCGGGGGCGCGGGCAGGGAACTGGCCTACTCCCTGACCAGAACGGACCAGCCCAGTGAATCCTGGACGGTCGCCGGATTTGTCGATGACCATCCGGCCCTTGAAGGAAAAACCGTTGATGGATTTCCCATGTTGGGAAATTCTTCCTGGCTGGAATCCCACGGCGGCAACGTCGCCGTATGCGTTGTGGGAAACCCGGAGAGAAAAAAAGATATTGTCGGCAGACTCAAAAGATCCGGCGTTGTCCGGTTTCCTGTGGTTATCGCGCCGGGTTCGCATATCGCGCCCGACGCCGTATGGGGCGAAGGGTGCATCGTCTCCTTCTACTGGAACGGCATCAGCATTAACACCCGATATGGCGATTTCGTTTTTATCAACTCCCACAACAGCATCGGACATGATGTCGTCATCGGCGATTATACCACTTTGTACTCGGGAATCTTCATCGGGGGTGGCGCCCAAATCGGCTCATCATGCGTCGTGGGAACAGGCGCCATCATCAACCCTTCTGTGATCATCGGAAACAACAGCATCATCGGAGCGGGGGCGGTGGTCAATCGGGATGTGCCGGACCATGTCACGGTCGCGGGAATCCCCGCCAGAATTATCAAGACGCGGCAGACTCCATAAATTTCCGCCAGGCAAACCGGCACCCCTTGCTTTCGGCGGTTTCGACTCGGATCGTCTTCACCTTTTGACGGAACGAAATCCCTCTTACCCGGATGTGGTTTATCCGGGTGAGACCCACTGTTTTATTGCTTCCGTCTGCGCTGAAGGACCGCCAGACCCACAAGCCCCAAACATGTCAGAAGCCACATGGAAGGTTCCGGCACCAAGGTCGATCCGCCGGTCTGATTGATCATCGCCGGCGTAAACGTCCAGTCGTAATAAGTGGGATCGGAAAACCAATCCCAAAGTTCGAAAGCGTTGGAATTCTCAAGAGCCCCGGCCAGGCCAATCGTGGATAGACCGGGGCCCAGGCAGGTGAAATGAAGAGTGGCCAGAATCAGTTCATCTCCACTATAAGCAATAAAATAAGGCCCTACGCCTCCCTGAAGGATATTTCCGGCAAGAAGATTGAGAACCGGCCAGTCCCCTGAATTCGTCACCGCATCCAATATCAGGAGGTTTTCATCAAAAAGGATCTCGAGACCAAACTGTGTAATCGCTTCGTTGAATCCCTCTTCCCGGTTGTCGGCTATCAAGACCAAATCAAAGCTGCCGCCTGCTTCAATCGTGGGAGCAGACGGACTGAACCACACGGAAATGGCAAAAGCGTATGAAGCACATAGGGTCACAACGATAACGCAAAGACCGCTGAATAATATCTTCTTCATTTTCGTAGCTCCTTTAACCTAACGTTTTTTTGCACCCTTGAAATACCGGCACCAATGATCGGTCGCATGTACCTCGTAAAAAACTCGAAACGCGCCAAGTCTTGCACACAAAAGCAATAGGGACGGTGAGGAAGCCGGACAACAACAAAAGAAAGCAAACCGAATGTGACGATGCGATCTCCTCGTTATTTCAGCATAAAGGATGCCAGAAAATAAATTATTGAAATAATAAATGATTTCAATAAAGCCGTACTCCGGCACTTGCGAAGTGTAAGCATTTTCGACAAACGCCGCAGGCAGATAATATTATATTGTCTTGACCTCGAAGGCAAAATGCTTTACCCATCCCAAGTCAGAATGATCTTAAGAATTATAGACAGTTGCAACGGATTGCCGTCACGGATGCCTGCAACTTCAGGACACGGGCATGTCTATTAAAATACGCATCAAGAAAATCCGTTTGGATCAGTTGCTTGTGGAACGCGGGCTTGCTTTGACTGTGGACAAAGCGCGGGCGCTTATTCTGGCGCGCTCCGTCAAAATCGAAGGCGAATCTGTGGACCGGGCCGATGCGAAGGTTCCCATTGACGCCGACATCGCCATCAAAGGCACGGACACCCCTTATGTCAGCCGCGGCGGCCTGAAGCTGCGCGGCGCATTGGATCATTTCGCGCTTGGCGTCGAAGGCCGGGTTGTTATAGATGTGGGCGCGTCCACCGGCGGTTTCACCGATTGCCTTCTTCAGGCGGGTGCGAAGAAAGTCTACGCACTCGATGTCGGCTATGGACAACTGGCCTGGAAAATCCGGCAGGATCCAAGGGTGGTGGTCATCGAACGGACGAATATCCGCCACTACGACGGGCGGGATTTCGACGAGCGGCCCTCGCTTGCGGTCATTGACGTCTCCTTTATATCGCTCAAAACCGTTCTGCCGGCGGTGGCGCCGCTTTTGGCCGGAGGCGGCCTTGTCCTGGCGCTGATCAAACCGCAGTTTGAAGCCAGACGAGAAGAAGTCGGTCCCGACGGCGTCATCTCCGACGAATCCGTGCAGCGGCGCGTTATGGATGAAATCCGCGATGTCTGCCCGTCTGTGAACCTCGACGCAATCGGAATGTGCGAATCGCCGATTACGGGGCCGGCCGGCAACCGGGAATTTTTTATTCTGGCCAAAGCGAAGGATGCCTGATGGAAATAAAACTCGCGAAAACCGCCGGCTTCTGCATGGGTGTCCGCCGCGCGGTGGATGCCGTGCTGGAAGTGGCCCAGCACGAAACCGGACGCCGTATTTATACCTACGGCCCGCTGATTCACAATCCGCAAACGATCGAGCTTTTAAAGAGTCGGGGTATCACGGCTGTGAAAAGCATCGATGAAATTGAGAACCCGCAAAACAGTGTTCTGGTCATCCGCGCGCACGGAATCGCACCGGAAGAAAGAAGAAAAATCAAGGAAAGCGGCATTCGAATTCTCGACGCCACCTGTCCGAAGGTGGGATACGTCCAGGGCATCATTAAAAAACATGCCGCCCAGGACTACACCGTCATCATCGTGGGGGACCGCGCGCATCCTGAAGTGGACGGCCTTTTGGGATATACCCGGGGAAAAGGCAAGGTCATCTCGACGTTGAAGGAAGCCGAAGAACTGCCCTGCCTGGATAAAGTCTGTGTGGTGGCGCAAACCACTCAGGATATTGAAAACTATAATCAAATTGTTCAAAAAATTCAAAAATCCTGTCCGCAGGCGGTGATCTTTAAGACCATCTGCTCTTCGACGGAAAAAAGGCAGGCGGAAGTCATTGAATTGGCCTCGGAGATGGATGCTCTGTTCGTCGTCGGCGGCAAAAACAGCGCCAACACCTGCCGGCTCGCGGATCTGGCCGCAAGCCGGAGAACCCCCACGTTCCATATCGAAACCGCGGAGGAAATCCAAAGCATCGATCTGAAACCCTACCACCGCATCGGGGTTTCAGCAGGCGCATCGACACCGAACTGGATTATCGACCGGGTGATGGATACGCTGGCCGAGCGGCACAACGGTCAAATAAAGAAGGTCGGCGTCTTGTTCCGGCTTTGGCTTTGGTCGGTCAAAACCGACCTATACTCGGCGCTCGGTGCCGGCTGTCTGGCCCTTGCAGGGATGATGATGCAAAAAATTCCCTTTCATTTCAGATCTGTAATCATTTCATCCCTTTTCGTTTACGGAATGCATGTCATTAATCGTCTCATCAGCCGCAAGGCCTCGGCCTATGTGGGGTCTTTTCGGGAAACCACCTACCTGCGCTATGAAAAATACTATTTGGCGGCGGCCGTTTTCGCCCTGGCCTGCGCCCTGGGGCTCGCCCTTTACACTGGCGTCATCATGTTTATGTTTTTATTTGTGATTTCGTTGGCCGGTGTTCTTTATAATATGAAACTTTTGCCCAACGGGTGGCGTTTTCAACGACTCAAGGATATCCCCGGCTCCAAGAATCTCTTCATGGCGACCGCGTGGGGAATGGTTGCGGCAGTCGGTCCGGCGCTCTCCAGCGATCATTGGATCACTCCCGCGCTGGCCGCGGCTTTTGCTTTTGTTTTTTCTCTTGTTTTTGTCCGTTCGGCCCTGTCGGATGTTCTGGAAATGCAATCCGACAAACTTTTGGGCAGGGAAACGATTCCCGTGGTCTTGGGCAAAACCGTCACGCTGCGCATGCTCAAAGGGATTATTTTAGCGGCTTTATCGATCTTGCTCATCAGCGTGGCTTTCGGACCCGTTTCTTTCTTGAATGTATTGCTCCTGGGCAGTTTATTATATCTATGGATTTGTTTCCGACTTTGTGATAGAAGGTCGGGGCTTTCGGGGGGTCTTCTGGAAGGTCTTCTGGAAACAAGCTATATCATTGCGGGTTTTGGTGTTTTCTGCGGATACATTCTGGGCTGAAGCTCATACTTCAAAGGCAATTCGAAGGGGAAAAGAACATGACCGGGAAGTTATGCGCCAAGGGAATCCTCATCGTGTTAATGTTTTGTCTTTCCGCCTGCGGCGGCCTGCGTTTTTCTCAATTGGATCCGGCCGCTGAAAATTATCACCCGCGCCGGATCGCCGTGTTTGCCGCCGATGTCGGAACTTACGAAGAAGCGCGATTGCACATTGATCAGATTGTCCCCGGCGTGCTGGTTGAAAAAAAATGGTTCGAGGATGTCGTTGACGCGTCGTCGCTCGCCCGCCAGACGGCCGCCAATCCCGATTTGCAAAACGCTCTGGCGTCTTACTTGTCCAAGCTCCGGACGCTCAATTTTTCAGACGCGGAGTTGAGCAAACAAATCGGCGACATCACAAAAACCGATGCGTTTTTATTGGTCAGTGTGGATTTTTGGAACTACACCACCGAAAAAGACAAAAAGATCGCGCGTGTCGGCATGGCTATGCGGCTTATCGATGCGCAAACCGGAAAAATCATGTGGAAAGCGGGCCACACGCGGGATGAAAGCTATATTCTGCTCAAACCGGCTCTGGCGAACGTGGCCGGATCGCTTGTGTCGCAGATGGTCGGCTATATGCCGAGATGATGGATTCGCTTCATCGTAAGCGATTTCTACAGGAAAGGAAAAACAATGAAAGAAGACGTCCAGAAAGCAATAGAAAAGGTTCGCCCCGGCCTGCAGGCGGACGGCGGAGACGTGGAACTGGTTGAAGTGACCGATGACGGAATCGTCAAAGTGAAGCTTACCGGCGCCTGTCACGGCTGCCCGATGGCTCAGATGACCCTGAAGATGGGGATAGAAAAAATTATTAAACAACAGGTGCCGTCCGTCAAGGAAGTGGTATCCGTTTAAAGACCGCGCCGCAGCGCCGATTTCAGACAGGCCGGACGCGGATCATTAAATTTGATGAAGGAGATTGAACAACATGGCTTATGTAATTACCGACGAATGCATCGCCTGCGGTTCCTGCGAAGACGAATGTCCCGTGGAAGCGATATCCGAAGGCGAAGACAAGTACGTCATTGATCCCAAGTTGTGCACGGACTGCGGCGCCTGCTGCGATCAGTGTCCGGTGGAAGCGATCGTTCCCGGAGAAGAAAAATAAACGCATGGACATCCGGCCGCCGGTGGAGCGCCGTTTTGGGCCTCCTCCGGTCGGACGGCTGTTTTGACTTTCTGATCATCCGATCCCCTTTTAAGCGTTATCCAAAAAGACGAATCGCCCCGAACGATTTGCCAAGCCGGAGGAAAGGCGTCCGATGAACCGATTCATTACATTCGAAGGGGGCGAAGGCTCAGGCAAATCCACCCAGATTCGGCTTGCCGCGCAGCTTCTTCGGGAAAACGGCATTCCCGCGATTCTGACTTCGGAACCGTCCGGAACCGCAATCGGCCGAAAAATCGGCGCGATTCTGTTTGATCGCAGTCATGACTCGATGTGCGCCGAGACGGAGGTGCTGCTTTTTTTCGCCGCGCGCGCCCAGCATGTGCGGGAAGTCATTTCACCCGCCCTGGCCGAAGACAAAGTGGTGTTGTGCGACCGCTTCGCCGACGCGACCTTCGCCTACCAGGGATCGGGCCGAAGGCTCGATATGCGCATGCTCTCTGTGCTTAACGATTACAGTGCGCAAAGCCTGAAACCCGCGTTGACCCTTCTTTTCGACCTGCCCGTTGAGGCGGGCCTGGCCCGAGCCAGGCGCCGCGACGAAAAGCTGGAAAACCCGGCGCTGGCGGATCGTTTCGAACGCGAAGAAATCGATTTCCACAACCGCGTCCGCGAAGGCTATCTGCGGCTGTCCCGCGAAGACCCGGACCGGTTTCGCCTGATCGACGCGTCAGGCGATGTGGAAACCGTTCGAAAGCGGGTCAGCGAACACCTGCTGCGATTTTTGAATCGTCCAGCACAGGCCGGGTAAAGACCATGCCTTTTTCCGACGTCTGCGGACATAGCCGGCAAATCGCAATGCTGCAAAAAACCATTGCCGGCGGACGCGTGGCCCATGCCTATCTTTTCAGCGGCCTGTCCGGAATCGGCAAAAAGGCCGTTGCGCTGGCGTTTGCCCAGACGATCAATTGCGAAGCGGTTCCGGAGCCTGCGGACGCCTGCGGTCATTGTCCCGCCTGTCGAAAGATCGCCGCGCAAAATCATCCCGATCTTCACGTCCTGTCCACCGAGCGTCAGTTTCTGCGCATCGACGCCGTGCGGGACATTCATAAGCAGATGACCTTTAAACCGCTTGAAGCCTCGCGTCGGGTGGTCATCATCGACGACGCGGACAAAATGAACGAGCAGGCCGCCAATGCGCTTTTGAAAACCCTCGAAGAGCCCACCGTGTCCAATGTGCTCATCCTGATCACGGCAAGGCCCGACTGGCTTCCGCCGACGATCGTTTCCCGCTGCCGACATCTGCGCTTCAGCCCCCTGCCTGCCGAAACGATCGAACGATTTCTGATCGACCGGCGCGACGTCGATCCGGCACAGGCAACGCTGCTTGCGAATTTGAGTCAGGGCTCGATGGCGGCGGCGATGGATCTGCAGGATGCCGATTATCTGGCTTACCGCTCGGATCTGGCCCGCTTGTTGGCGCAGGCCAGCACAGAAAGCCCGCAGAGCCTGCTGTCTATGGCCGCCTTGCTCGGGCGGGAGAAAAACGACGCCCGCCAGGGCCTGGATATTCTGAAATCATTTTTCCGCGACGCGCTGGTGCTGGGCGAAACGGCCAATCCCGGTCTGGTGATCAATTCCGATCACGCAGGCCTGATTACGGATCTGTGCAAACGCGCCAAAGCAGAAAACCTTCTTGCAAATCTGGCGGGCATCGAGCGCGCCGCCGCCCTGCTGGAAATGAGTGTGAACAAATCGTTGACATTGGAAACAATGGCATTTAAGCTTCGCCTGTAAAAGAACGGACGGAAATGGAACCCTCATCGTGCTGACCAACATCATCGGCGTTAAATTCAAAAAAGAAGGCAGAATCTACAGCTTCGACGCGGGCGATCTGATCCTGCGAAAAAAAGACCAGGTCATCGTCCAGACGGACAACGGCCCCGCCTTGGGCATTGTGGTCGCCGATGTGGAGCGGTGCGCGCCTGAAGCGCTGCCGCCGAATCTCAAAAAAGTCATCCGCAAAGTCACTCCGGACGATCTGCGCGTCCGCGAAGAAAACGAACAGCTCGAAGCTCAGGCCAAAGCCTTTTGCAGGGAAAAGATCCTGGAAAAAGGACTGGTGATGAAACTGGTCGCGGTGGAAACGCTCTTTGATCGAAGCAAGATCATCTTTTATTTCACGGCCGACAACCGGGTGGACTTCCGGGAGTTGGTCAAAGATCTGGTCGCAAAATTTAAAACACGCATTGAACTCAAGCAAATCGGCGCCAGACAGGAAACCCGGATCGTCAAGGGTCTGGCCATCTGCGGGCGCGAGGTCTGCTGCGCCGGCGTCTTGCAGAATCTGGACCGCGTGACCGTCAAAATGGCCAAAGAGCAAAGCATGTCGCTCAATCCCGAAAAGATTTCCGGCCTGTGCGGACGGCTTATGTGCTGTCTGTCCTATGAACATGAAGGCTATGCGCAGGCCAAAAAAATCCCCAAGACCGCCCCGCAGGGCGCCGATCCGTCAGGTGACCCGGCGCCGGCGCCTCAGAAAAAATCCAAACCGCCCCAAGCCGGAAGAAAATAATATCGCTTGGCCTTGTGAGGAAAAATGCCCTATGTCAAAACCATTTTACATCACCACCCCGATCTATTATGTCAATGCGTCCCCACACATCGGACACGCCTATACCACCATCGTCGCTGATGTGCTGGCCCGGTTCGCCCGCATGTCCGGACGCGAGACCTTCTTTGTCACCGGCACGGACGAGCACGGAGACAAGATCGCCGAAGCCGCCCGGAAGGCGAATATCACACCCAAGCAATACGCCGACGGCGTGAGCGCCCAGTTTCGCGCCTTGTGGCCCGAGCTGTCGGTGCAGCATGATTATTTCATCCGCACGACGGATGCCGATCACATCGACACGGTCCGCTCCATTTTGCAGAAGGTCTATGACGCGGGGGATATCTATTTCGACGCTTACGAAGGCTATTACTGCGTCGGCTGCGAACGGTTCTATACGGAAAAGGAACTCGTGGACGGCAAATGCCCGGATCATCAGACCGAACCGGAGCATCGCAAGGAGAGCAACTACTTTTTCCGGATGAGCAAATATCAGAACTGGCTGATTAGCCATATTCAGAAAAACCCGGATTTCATCCGTCCGGAGCGATACAAAAACGAAGTGCTGGCCTTCCTGCGCGAGCCGCTGGAGGATCTGTGCATCTCGCGGCCCAAAACCCGCCTGGACTGGGGCATTGAACTCCCCTTTGACGCTCAGTACGTCACGTATGTCTGGTTCGACGCGCTGATCAACTACGTGACCGCGCTGGGTTATCCCGACGGCGCAAACTTCAAAAAGTTCTGGCCCGAAGCTCAGCACCTGATCGCCAAAGACATCTTAAAGCCGCACGGCATTTACTGGCCCACCATGCTCAAAGCGGCGGGCATCGAGCCTTACCGGAATCTGAATGTCCACGGCTACTGGATCATGGACACAGGCAAAATGTCCAAAAGTCTCGGAAACGTCGTCCGCCCGCTCGATCTGAAAGACAAGTACGGGCTCGACGCCTTCCGCTATTTCCTGCTTCGCGACATGGTTTTCGGACTTGATTCCACATTCTCCGAAGAAGCCTTTGTCGCCAGGCTCAACTCCGATCTGGCCAACGATCTGGGCAACCTGGTCAGCCGCTCCGTCACCATGGCGATCAAGTACTTAAACGGAAAGATTCCCGCCGCTCCGCCGGAGGGCGAACAAAGCGGATTGGCGGACCTGGCCGTCAGAGTCGCATCGGATGTCGAAGCCTGTTTTGCCGAAATGTCCCTGCACAAGGCGCTTTCGGCCATCTGGGAGCTGATCGGCGCCGCCAACAAGTACATCGTCGAAAATGAACCGTGGAACCTGGCCAAAGACCCGGCCAATCGCGAAAAGCTGTCCGTCATCCTGTATCGCCTTTTGGAGGCCCTGCGCGCCGTGGCGATCTTCATTTCTCCCTTTATGCCGCAGGCCGGGGAAAAGATTCTCGCGCAAATCGGCGTCGGGACATCGGACGCCTTAAGCCTCGACAGCATCCGAAACCGCGCGCCTCTGCCGGAGGGCGGATTGCTGGATCGGGGCGACTCGCTTTTTCCGCGCGTGGAGCCTGAAAAAGACAAGCCCGTTCAGCCGTCAAAGCCCGCTGTCGAATTGAAGCCGGAAATCGAGTACGATGATTTCGCCAAAGTGGACCTGCGGGTGGCCAAAATCCTGGAGGCCCGGCGGGTTCCGAAATCCGACAAGCTCATCGAGCTGAAAGTCGACATCGGCGAGGAAAGAACCCTTGTCGCCGGCATCGGCAAAGATTACAAACCGGAGGAGCTGGTGGGGAAATCCATTGTGGTGGTGGCCAACCTCAAGCCGGCAAAACTGATGGGCGTCGAATCGCGCGGCATGCTGCTCGCCACGGATTCTCCGGCGGGGTTGACACTTCTGGGATTCGACCGGGAGGCGAAAACCGGCGGAAAAATCCGCTAGGATCAATACAAAAGAGGCCGGCTCAACACTCTGAGCCGGCCTCTTCTATTTCATCATTTATTCAGGGTGTTGAGGAAGTCCAGGACAGCTTTTCGTTGATCGGGGCTCACCGCCGCGCCTTTCTTGATCATCCTGTCAAGAGTCTGCTCCCACTGATCCGGCGTTTTTTTGGCGCTATAGACCCGTTTGGTGTTGTGGCATTTGGCGCAGGCTTGATCCACCAACGCTTTGCCTGCCGGCTGCGCCCAGGCAAAGCCGGTCATCAGGCACATTCCGACCGCAAAACTCAAAACACAACTCCATTTTTTCATAAATGCCTCCTTGAGTTATTCCTCTAAAAGGGTTTGAAGCGCAGGCGGGTCAAACCCGTCTACAACTTTTCCGCGAAGATAAAACAGCGGCGTGCCGCGAAGGCCGACGTGCTGCGCGAGATCCCGATGCGCGCGCATTTGCTCTCCAACCTTCGGATCCTTGCAGGCATTGAGACCGGAGCCTGAGTCAAATTTTCCCGAGAAAACCTCCTCATAGGCCCGAACCCGGTCCGACGAACAAAGAATATGGCGGATTTTGCGCTCGGAGTCGGCCGACAGAGGGACTAAAAAAATATAGAGGGTGACATCCTCTTTAATCTTGTTGAAAAATTCAAATCCCTGGCGGCAATACGGACAATTCGGATCGGTGAACTCCACGACGATTTTCTTGCCGTTGCCCACTTTAAGCGCTTGATCCAAAGGCAGGGAAGCAAATTTCGGCGTCATCTTCTGAAGGTGGCTCTCGCGCGTCAGATTGACGCCGTCTTTCGTCACCAGGCTTCCGTACAGCACCACATCTGCCGACGGCAGATAATAGAAAATTTGCCGTCCATTATACAGCTCGTAGACGCCGGGAACGGAAGTGGCTTTGAAGGTTTCATACGTTTTGTCGGGAAAGCTTTGTTTAAATTGCGCCTCCGGAGACAGCTTCTCCGCCGATGAACACCCGGGAAAAAGCATCGCCATCAGACACCAAACCGCGGCTAATTTTCTCACAACAGACTCCTTTGGGAAAAGTTGCGCGATTATAGGCTCGAATCCCCTGCGTGTCAATTGTCAACATCAACCCGGCTTTAGCCGGCGTCAGGCCGCGAAAAGACCCTGCAAAATGCGACGCACATCGTCCAGGCGGAAAGGTTTTCCCAACGCTGCGGCAAACCCGCGCTTGTTAAAATCGTGCTGTTTGGAGGCATCATAATTCGATAGCACGGCGACGGCTTTCACCGCCGGATCGATGCCGAGCAATTTCGGAAGCGCGGCCTCTCCGCCCAGCCCCTGTTTGACGGACAATTCCATGAGCACCGCGTCATAGGCTGATCCGTTGTCGAGCGCCTCCCGGTAAAGCCGAATCGCCTCCTGGCCTTCCGCCGCCGCCTGGGTTTCATATCCCAGCTGCTCGGCGTAGAGCCTGAGAATCTTGCGGACGTCTTCGTCATCGTCCATGATCAGAAGACGCCTGCGAACCGGCGGTTTTTCCTCGACGGACTGAGGAATCTCGGCATCCGGTCGGGCCGGCAGGTAAAAAATGAACCGGGCGCCTTGTCCCTCTTCTGACTCGGCGGTAATATACCCGCCATGCTGATTCACGACTGCATGGCACAAGGCGAGTCCGAGACCGAGCCTTTTTTCATCTTCCGGTGTTTTGGTGGAAAAGAAGGGATCGAATATTTTCGACAGATTCTCACGGGGGATGCCCTGCCCGGTATCGCTGACGCTGACTTTGACGTAGGGGCCGTCGTTGAGCGGCAAGTCGTCCGCCTCGTGAAGCTCGACGTTTTCGGCAAAAACGGAAAGCTTGCCCGCGCCGGGCATCGCCTCCTGGGCGTTTTCCGCCAGATGTCGGAGACATTGCCGGATCCGGTTTTCATCCGCCGCCACCGGCCAAAGATCCCGTGGAATGTCGAGCGTCAGCTCTATGGATTCCGATTTGACGGCCTCCGTCACCGTATCGGCAATGATCCTGTCGATCCGTCGGGGCTGAAGCTGCGGCGCGTCCGTCTGAGAAAACTGAAGCAGCCGGCCTGTAATGGCGCGGGTTTTTTCAACAGTGTCCTGAGCCTGACGCAGGGATTGGCGGATGACCGAATTCTCCGGCACGTCGAGAAGCGCCACATCGATATATCCCTGAACGATCGTCATCAGGTTATTGAAGTCCCTCGCGATGCCTCCCGCCAGAATACCGAGGGCGCCGGGCCCTTCGGCCTGCTTAAGCGAATTTTCCATGCGCAGGCGCTCAGTGATATCCGTTATCACCGCGCAGATCATCGTTTTGCCGTGCAGTTCCATGGGGCCGGCGGCGACCATCACGTCCCGAATGGTGCCGTCGGCCAGCCGATGCTTGTAAACGGACGGGGCGCCCGGTCCCATCAGATTCCGGCGCATCTCGGAGAGATTCTCTTCCGCCGTTAGAATATTGATCTCGGACATTTTCCTGCCCGCCAGCTCGTTTTTCTTCCATCCGTAAAAAGCGCAGGCAGCCGGTGTGGCATCCGCGATAACGCCCCGGTCGGGATCGAGAAGCAGCATGGGGGCGGGGTGTTTTTCGAAAAAGAAGGCCAGACGTCTTTCTTCCTGCGCAAAGAGCGCCGACATTTTTTGCCTGCTTTCTTCAACTGCCGCTTCCGCATTTTTCCGGTCGGTCAGTTCCGTCGCGCAGATGAGCATTTGCGCAATTCTGCCGTCGGGACCGGCCACCGGATGCACGGCGATCAAAAGAGATTTGCCCGCCAGCGTTTCTTCGAAACGGACCGGCTTGCCGGATTTTTGCACGTCCTGAACGATTTTTCGATGCTTCTCGACCAGCGCATGCGGCAGCAGATGAAAATACAGCCGTTTTTTCAAAAGCGCGTCCGAATCCGTACCGAAATAGCGGGCGGCCGTTTCATTGGCCGCCAGGGTTTTGCCTTCCGTATCCATCAGGATCAAGCCGTCGGCCGAAGCGCTCATAATCGCGCGCAGACGAGCCTCCGCGCTTTTATGCTTCTTTTCATAGACGGCGGATTGCTCTTCGCAGGCGAGCTTGGCCACCTCCAGGTCCCTCAGGCCGGTGATGTCGCGCGATACGCCCAGAAGTTCTGAAACCGCTCCCTTGACGTCGCGGATGGCCGTCACACGGCATTCCATCCAGGCGCTCGAGCCGTCTTTGCGGCGGTACTCCAACTCAAGCGTGCGCGACCGGTTCGGATCCGATCCGCCGGCCCGCTCAAGGGCCAGTTCCTCGGCCAGAAGCTCTTTGGCAGCCTTGAAAGAGCCGGGGGCCAGCATGTCGTCGAGATTCTGGCGCAGGGTTTCGTTTGCCGTGTATCCCCTGAACCGTTCAACCGACGGGCTCACATAGGTCAGTTTCAGACTATTGGTGTCGAGCGTCCACACCACGTCGTTGATATGATCGGCCAGCATCGCGCAGAGTTTTTCGCTTTCTTCCAGACGATCAGAGAATGTTTTTTGCTCGGTAATGTCGCGGTTATGGGAGACGATTCCCGCAAACTCGCCGTCGTCGGTGTGGACGGCCCGGCAGACATGGTTGATCCATCGCGTCTGACCGTCCTTGCGGACGATGCGGAAGTCTTCCTCGCCCGTGGATTTGGTTCGATGGGCCAGACGGCGGTGTTCTTCGAAGAGCGACCGGTCATAAGAATGGATGATTTTGAACAACAGGGATTTGTCTTTGTGAAACTCCTCCGGCGTATAGCCCGTGATCTGGCGGCACGACGGAGACACGTAAATCAGCTTGTCATCGGCGTCGAGCCAGAAGACCCAGGCGGGGGTGTTTTCAGCGATCAGTCGGTAGTGTTGTTCGCTTTCCTTGAGCGGTTCGATCACCTGCCGGCACTCGGTAATGATATCCTCCAGATCGGCAATCTGACGCCTCAGGGTTTTGATTTCGTCGGCTCTGCTTTTGTCCATAAGCGGCCTTTCTTTTAAAAAGGTTTTGATGGTTCTTCTATACAATACGGCTTGCGGCCCGATCTGTGTCCCTTGTCACAAGTCAGGGATGAATGTAAGTATTTTCGGCATTTATTGCAATAAAGTTTAATCGGCGGCGGCCACTTTTAAATAAAACAGGCAAAGAAGGCGCCCGTTTTGTGATTTAAGGCACATCTTACCGATCGCGCGCAAGAAGAATTGATTATTTTTGTCAAATATTCTATCTTGCACCCGGTCGGGTCGGACTTTTCATGATGACCGATCAATTCGAATCCGGGGAATGACCGTTCAAACAATGAGCGAAAACGAAAAGACAGCGCACTGCCTCGACTGGCAAGCCAAAGTCATCAGCACGGATGATCTGCTTGAGAAATTTCGTCCGGGCCAGAAAATTTTCGTCACCAGCGGCGTGGCGGCGCCGGGCAAAACGCTCGCCGCCATCGCGCGCTCTGAAGCCCGCAACATTCGCGATCTGGAAATCATTCAGCTCATCACACTGGGCGATTACCTGTCGCATTCCAACGCCCGCCAGTACCGGCTGAAAACCTTCAATATCGGTGAGAGCATCAGCAAGGAAGTGGCCGAAGGCAAAGTCGATTTCATTCCCGCCAATCTGATGGAATTGCCGTACATTTTTCTGTCCGGCGCCGTCGGCGTGGATATCGCCGTCATTCAAACCTCCGTCCCGGACGACAAGGGCTTCATGTCTCTGGGGGTCTCGGTCGATGTCGCCAATATCGTAATCAAGCAGGCGCAGATGGTGGTGGCCGAAATCAATCCGCACATGCCGGTGACCCGCGGCGAGACGGCCGTTCACATCAGCAGTTTTGACCACTTCATCGAAAGCGACTTGCCCCTTCTGGAACGCGAAAACAAGCCTTACAACGACACAACGGACCGCATCGGCTGGAATATCGCCAACCTCATTGAAGACGGGGCCACTGTGGCGCTGCATGTCGGAAAAATTTTCAGCGCCGTCGCGTCTCATTTGAAAAGCAAAAAGAACCTCGGCATTCTCACCCATGTCATTTCCGACTGGGCGATTGATCTGATTGAATCCGGCACGGTCCCTCTGGACCGAAGCCGGTATTCCGGAGGACTGGTGACCGCAAGCTACTGCTACGGCACCCGGGCGCTCTATGATTATGTCAACCGCAATCCGATTTTTGAGTTTTATCCGATCGCGCGACTGAGCAACCCGTTTGTCGTGCGGCGCATCCAAAACCTCGTCGGCATCATGAATGTTAAAAAGATCGACATCTCCGGCGAATCGGTGATTTTTCATTCCGGCGACAATCTGCTCACCGGCTATGAAAGCAAACTCAATTTCGCCATCGCCGCCACCATATCCAAAAAGGGAAAAGCCATCGTCGCGCTCAACTCCGTCGATAAAGAGGGAAAAAGCAACATCGTCATCCGGCACGACTGCGACACGGACAATCCTCACAGCACATTGGGCGTCGTCAAGTACATCGTCACCGAGTACGGCGTGGCCAATCTCTTCGGCAAGTCCATCCGCGAGAGGGCGCTGGCGATGATTGATATTGCGCATCCGGATCACCGCGAAGATCTTCTGGCACAGGCCAAGGCGCTCAACTATCTGTATGCCGACCAGATCTACATCGCCCATCACGCGGCCAATTACCCGGCGGGCCTCGAGACCCGCAAAACGCTCAAAGACGGCCTCGAGCTCAAAATCCGGCCCATCAAGCCCTCCGATGAAGACATGATGCGGCGGCTGTTTTACAACTTTTCGGATGAGTCGAAATATTTCCGTTATTTCGCGTCCAAGCCCGTCATGCCCCACAAAGAGATGCAAAAATATGCGAGCATCGACTACCGGGACATTTTCTCCGTGGTGGCCATTGCGGAGAAGGGCCGCAACGAAAGAATCATCGCCGAGGCCCGGTATGCCTACGACAAACGCACGGACGCCTATGAAATCGCCTTCATTGTGGATGAAGATTTTCAGGGCAAGGGCGTCGCCACGTTTATGTGCGATTATCTCATCAAAATCGCCCGCGACCGGGGCATCGCCCGATTCGTCGCCTTCGTTTTGCCGCGAAACGAAGCCATGCTCAAAGTTTTCGACAAATGCAGCGTCAAACCGGCGAGAGCCTATGAAGAAAACACTTACGTGCTGCGGTTCGATCTGCTTTCGCCTCAAAACTAGCCTCTTCCGATTTCACCGCCTTCAAGCGCCTCTGCCGGCCCGCCGGTCAAGACCGCAGAGTCAAAATAGGATCTTGATCCGACTAAACTTTTTCCCTTCCCGGGCCGATAACGAAACAGAGGATCCCAAAATTTACTCTCAGCAAGCATGATGAGGAGATGCAACCGTATGTCCCCGAAAGAAAAGCCCGTTCAAAGCCGTCAGTCTAAAAGCGCGTCCGCAAAAAAAACCGCCGCCGCCCCGAGAAAGCCGATCGCCAAGAGGCCTTCGAAAACGGCGGAAAAAGGCCGGCCTCTGAAGCCCGCAGGTCTCAAGCAACACGGCGGCCGCCCCGGACGAGCCATAAAAGTCCCCGGCAAGCCGGAGGATCGCTACAGGGCCATTGTGGAAGAAACGGATCTGGGGTACGGGGAACTCGATCTTGCGGGGAATTTCACATTCGTCAACCAAGCCGGCGCGAAAAACATCGGATACAAACCCGAAGACCTGATCGGAAAAAATTACCGCGATTTTATGGATCAAAAGAGCGCCGAAAAACTTCGGGACGCTTACAACGCCATTTATAAAACCGGCAAACCGTTAAAGAAACTGGAAGTCGAGTTCCGGCACAAAAATGGAACCCGCCGCATCAAGGAAATGTCGGCGGCCCTGATCCGCGACGCCAAAGGACGGCCCGCCGGATTTCACGGCCTGTCCATGGACGTCACGTCGAAAAGGCGCCTGGCAGACGCCCTCCGGACCAGCGAGGAACGCTACCGGTCCATTCTGGAAGAAGTCGATGAAGGCTACGGGGAAATGGACATTGACGGAAAAATTCTTTTCGTCAACGAGGCCGCGGCAAAAAACATCGGCTACGCTCCGGAAGAGTTGATCGGAAAGAATTTCCGGTCCCTGGTGGGCAAAGATGAAATTCCCAAAGTCGATGCTTTGTATCAGCAGGTCATGGAGACCGGCCGGCGCATCCGGGGCCTTGAAGTCGAGATGATTTCAAAAGACGGGCTTGCCCGCTTTGTCGAGGTTTCGGGAACCGTCATCCGGGACGGCGAAGGACATTCGGCGGGGTTCCGATGCATGACGCGGGATATCACGGAGCGGAAATGGACGGAAGAAGCGCTTTTGCAAAGCGAAGCCCGCTATCTCAGCATCATTGAAAGCATCGGCCATGCCTATTTCGAAACGGATTTGCGCGGCGTCATGACCTACATCAACGATAAAGTCTGCGCCGATCTGGGATATTCCCGGCTGGAACTGCTGAGCATGTCTCCGCACGAGCTTCAGGATCCCGACAACGCGAAAAGAACATTCGAAGCCTTCCACGACGTTTTTGTCACGGGACGTCCCAACCCCGCATACACGTATGAGTTCATCAGCAAAAACGGCGAAAGACTGGCCTTTGAGATGTCCATCTCGCTGATCCGCGACGCCCAGGGCCATCCCGTGGGATTCAGAGGTTTGTCCCGGGATATCACCGAACGCAAGAAAATGGAAGAAGCGCTCCGGGCAAGCGAGGCGAGAGCCCGAACGATCATCGCCACGATCCCCGACCCCTATTTCGAAACCGACCTGAAAGGACGATTCACATACATCAATCACGCTTTTCAGTCGCTTTTGGGCTACACGCTCGAGGAGCTTTCCGCCCTGGATTACCGGACATATCTGGATCAACGGACCGCCGAAGACGTTTATTCACTGTATAACACCGTTTACACAACCGGCATGACCCTCAAAAACGCCGAACTTCAAATCGCAACCCGGCGTGGTGAAAAACGCGCCGTGAATTTATCCGTCTCGCTCATTGTCGATCCGCAGGGCAAAGCGACAGGCTTTCACGGCATCCTGCGCGATGTGACGGAAAAAAAGGCGGCCGAGGCTTTGATCGTCGAATCTGAAAAAATGCTCCGGGAATATTCCGAAGGACTTGAACAGCGCGTGTCCGAGCGCACCGCCGAACTGGAAAAAGCCAAAACGGCGGCCGAAGCGGCCAGCCGCGTGAAATCGGACTTTCTGGCCAATATCAGCCATGAATTTCAAACGCCGCTCAATTCGATCATCGGGTTCACCAAAGTGCTGCAAGACCGCCTCTTCGGCGAACTCAACGACAAGCAGGCGGAATTTGTCGCCTATATTGCCGAAGCCGGCGCCAATTTAAGCAGGCTGCTGACGGAAATCATCGATGTCTCGCAGGTTTCGACCGGCCGGACCACGCTCAAGCTCGGTCCGGTTTCGATTTCACAGGCTCTGATGAAAACGTTGCGCCTGCTGGGAAAGGCCGTGCACGACAAGAATCAGATTCTCACCGTGAATGTCTCGCTCGACGCGGATGTTTCGATCGAGGCCGACGAAGAAAAAATCGGACATATCTTTTACCACCTGCTCGGAAACGCGAACAAATATACGCCATCGGGCGGAACCATCACCGTCACGGCGGATCGGACCAAAGATGCAAGCGGCAAAGACGGCATCGCCGTTTCCTTTCACGATACCGGCCCCGGCATTCGGCCGGAGGACGTTTCGAAACTCTTTCAGAATTTCGGCAGGCTCGAATCCGCCTATGCCCGCGAAAGCGGCGGCATCGGCGTGGGCCTGTCGCTGACCCGGCAGCTTGCCGAACTTCACGGAGGCGGTGTTTCGGTGGAAAGCCGGTTCGGCCATGGAAGCACCTTCACCGTGTTTTTGCCGCTGAAACAAAATCCATCCGCCATTCCGGAGTAAGCATGCAACCGGCCTCCGCAACGACAGCGTTTTCCATTCCCGCCAAGCGCCCGCAAATCCTGTGCGTGGACAGCGATGCGCCCGGCCTGGTTCTGCTCGACGCCATCCTGGCGCCGCGCGGATACGATGTGGCCCAGGCGGCAAACGCCAAAGAGGCCCTGGAGATTCTCGCGCGTCAGCCGGTCGATATCATTCTGCTGGGATCCATTTTGCCGGGCGTGGACGGGTTTACGGTCTGTCTGCAGCTTCGCGCGCACGAACGCTTCCGCGATATTCCGATTGTCATGATGTCGGCCATTAAATCCCGTGACGATTTCATCCGGGGAATCGAGGCGGGCGCGGACGACTTCTTATTCAAACCGCTCGACCATGACATGATGCTGGCCCGCATCAAAATGCTGATCGCCCGCAAAAAAGGACGCGACCGCCTGGCATTTCTGCATGCGGATGCCGTCTCGCTGACACAGATCGGCGCGCAAATCGTGGACGATATTCGCGAGAATCCTTTCGACGTCCAGGCCGAAATTGAGAAAATGGTCTCACGGCTGGTGCGACGAACCACGGACGTGCCGGACAAACCGCGGACGGTGATTGTCGGCATTTCCTCCGACGGGTCGGCCTGGCAGTGGCTCCATTTTGAATACGCGTTTCACGAACTCGGACGGGTCAAGCTCGATTTCAGCCCGATTTCGGGCATTGAGCTTTCCGCAAAAAGCAAAGCGAAAAGCTTTCTTCTGACAGGTCCCCAAGCAGTGCCGGAAGCCCGGACACTGATTAAGAATTTTCAGGCCCGCAACATCTCCGTGGAAAACGGCATTGCCTACCTGAGCGCCGATCTGTGTGTTCTGGCGGTCAATTACGGCGCGGACGTCGATGACGATCATCTGGCCGTTCTGAGGCAATTGATTCTTCAGAGCCGTTTTCTGCATCTGCTTGCCGGCCAGATCCGGGAAGTGGACAAAGCTTTTGATTACGGGGTTTACGCCCTGGCGCGGGCCGCCGAGGCCTATGATGACGAATCCGGCCAGCACGCGCTGCGGATCGGCGACTATTGCGGCATTCTGGCCGAACGGCTCGGCCTGAAAGAAGCTGTTGTCAAAACCATCACGGTTCAGGCCGCATTGCACGACGTCGGCAAGATTTACACGCCGCAGGCCATCCTCAAAAAGACCGAGCCTCTCACGACCGAGGAATGGGGGGAGATGAAAAAACACACGCTGTGGGGCGCGAAAATCATCGGCGGCAATCCGCATTGGCACATCGCCCAATCCATCGCGCTCAACCACCACGAAAAATGGGACGGCTCCGGCTACCCGCGCGGTCTCAAGGGCGAGGCCATTCCCATCGAAGGCCGCATCGCGCTTCTGGCGGACCAGTATGACGCGCTCAGAATGCCCCGCGCCCACAAGCCTGCGCTCGATCATGACGCCGTCACCAAAATTCTCAATCACGGCGACGGACGGACGCTGCCCCGGCATTTCGATCCGCAGGTGCTCAAAGCTTTTCGGGAAACGGCTTTTTTATTCGAAGACATCTTCGAGCGGCGCAAAGGATGAAAAGACCATGACGCCACCATTGACATTCACCATTTTTTCCGTAAAATCCAGATACATTGCCCAACTTCATAAACAGGCGGAGCACAAAGCGCATCGGGTGTCGGCAGGTCAAAACCGGAGGACGAGCGGATGATGAGCACAGCGCTGTTGGTGAATATTTTATCCATCCCCGTCGTGATTGTCGTTTCCGCCTGCCTGGCCGTCTATTCCTGGAAACAACGCGACATTGCCGGCGCCAAACCGTTTTTCTGGATGATCCTCGCGCTTTTGTTTCTGGGAATTTGTGAAGGCGCTCTGCTTCTGGCGCGCAACGTCGTCTGGGCGTCTTTCTGGTTTGATCTGCGCTTTTTCAGCCTCGCTTTCGCTCCCGTCTTGTGGTTTTTGTTCGTTTTCGAGTTCACCGGAAAGAAAACGTTTTCCGCGTCCAGGCACAAGGCGTTACTGTTTGTAATTCCGGCAATCACCCAGATTCTGATCTGGACCAATGCCTGGCACTCGCTTTGGGTGGGCTCTCCTGTCGGGTTTCGCCCGGAAGGGCTGTTCATCCTGGTGGATACCTCCGCCAGAGTCGCAGGGCCCTGGCTTTGGGTTCATTATGCCTATTCCTACGGACTGGTCATCCTGGGATTGGGCCGGATCATTCTTTCCGCCTTTTCCCAAGACCGCAGGACTGTCGGGCAGATTGTCAGTGTGGCGGCAGGCGCCGTCATCATGGCTGCGGCGGCGCTTGCGCCCGGATTGGGATGGATTCCTTCAGGCGGCTTCAATCCGCTCGCACCCGGCATGGCGTTGGGCTCCATGCTGATGTTCTGGGGAATCTACCGCTATCGATTTCTCCAGTCATCTTTGCTGAATGTCGAGGAAAGGCGCGGAGCCGCCTTGTTGATCGCGCTGTTTATGTTTCTCACACTGGGTATTATCGCCGCGGGGTCATCCTATTATCGTCATTATGAAAAAAATTACCGGACGGAATTTGAGCACCTGCTCGCCTCGATTGCCGAACTGAAAGTGAGCGAACTTCTCCAGTGGCGCAAAGAAAGACTGGCGGACGCGTCCGTCTTGCACAATAATGAAAACTTTGCCGGACTGGTGCGATGGGTAGTGGACTCCCCGAAAAACGCGGAAGCCAATAAACGGTTGCGGATCTGGCTGGGGCAGATGCAGAAAGCCTATTCCTACAAAAATGCAATGTTCCTGGATGCGGGCGGAAGGGTGCGTCTGTCGCTCCGAGAACCGGAACACGCGCTTTGCGCAAAGGTGTTTGCTCAAATCGCCGAGACCCGACAAGCCGGAAAACCGATTTTGCTCGATTTTCACCGGGAAGACGCAGACGGGGCGATTCTGCTTGCCGTGCTGAGCCCGGTTTTCGATGGCGAACGGTTTTTGGGCGTCATTGTTTTGGTGATTGATCCGCACGCCTATCTTTATCCGATGATCTCCAACTGGCCGACACCCGCCCAAACCGCCGAAACGCTTCTGGTCCGGAAAGAGGGCAATGAGGTTGTCTTTCTGAACGAACTGAAATTTCAAAAACAAACGGCGCTTTCTTTGCGCTTTCCCCTGTCCCGAAAGGATCTTCCGGCGGCCCGGGCCGCAAGCGGAACCGAAGGCGTGATCGAAGGCGTTGATTATCGCGGCGTGCCGGTCGTCGCCGCGCTCAAGGCCGTGCCCGATTCGCCCTGGTTTATGATTGCCCGGATGGACCGGCAGGAAATCTATGCGCCGATCCGGGAGCGTTTCTGGGTGATGATGATCTTGGTCTTCGCTTTCATCGGAGCCGCCGGAGGCGCAGTTCTGTTTTTATGGCAGCGACAGACCGGCTTGAATTATCGACGGCGGGCCGAAGCCGCGCGCGCACTGGAAACCAGCGAAGAAAAATTTCGCAAAGCGTTTATGACCAGCCCCGATGCCATCGCGCTCATCCGCTGGCAAGACGGTCGCGTGATCTCCGTCAATACCGGATTTTCAAACGTGACGGGCTGCCCCCGCGAAGAGGTTGAAGGCGCTGCGATCGGCGATCTGCCGATCTGGACACACGCCGACAGCCGGACCAAGTTGCTCGAAAAGCTTCAATCCGCCGGCGTCGTCGAAAACGAAGAAGTTCCGCTTCAGACCGCCGGGGGGGAGCCGTTTTACGCTCTGGTGTCTGCATCGGTTCTGAATATTGATCAAGAACGGCACATTTTAACCATCGCCCGCGACATCACCGAGCGCAAGCAATCGGAAAACGCTTTGGCCGAAGCGCATGAGCGTCTTCGGAGCTTTTTCAACGCCAATATTTTCGGCATTGTCGTGGCGGCCGACAGTGGAAATATTCTTGAGGCCAACGATTATTACCTGAGCGTCATCGGTTTTTCCCGGGCCGAATTTGAAGCCGGGCTGATCGACTGGCGCAAGCTCACGCCGAGCCAGTGGCTTGACGCGGATCACCGGGCCATTGACGAGGTCCGTCGGGAAGGGGCTTGCGACCCCTATGAAAAACAGTACCTCCGCCGCGACGGAAGCCTGGTCGATGTTCTGCTGGCTGTCGCCCGGGTTCCGGGACAAGACGAACACCTGGCGGCCTTTGTTCTGGATATCAGCGACCGCAAGCGCATTGAACGCGAGATGCGCAAACTCAATGAAGAGCTTGAAGCCCGCGTAGCCCAAAGAACCTCCGAACTTCAGGCAAAAAATGAGGAGCTCGCAAGGCTCAACCGCGTTTTTGTGGATCGGGAGCTTAGGATGCGCGAGCTCAAAGAAAAAATCGCGCAACTCGAAAGGGATCATCCTCAATGAGGTTGAAGGGTGCCGCGACAACCGGCAATAGCCGGCAACGCCAAAACCGGAGTTGAACATGGAATATCTTGATCTGATCACCAATCTTGCTCTTTTGGTGGCGCTTTGCGTCATCTCCGGGTTCGTCGACCGGCGCTGGCCAAGGAATACATGGCTCGGGGCGGGCATGCAGGGTTTTCTTTTCGGTATGGTCGTCATCATCGGCATGCTGCGGCCTCTGGTTTTGGGCCCCGGCCTGATTTTCGACGGCCGCACGGTCATGCTCAGTTTATGCGCGCTGTTTTTCGGCCCCCGCGCAATCGGCATCGCCTGCCTCATGGCCCTGGTCTGCCGCGCCTCAATCGGCGGAGCGGGAATCGTCATGGGGTTTGCCACCATTTTTTCTTCGTCGGCGATCGGTTTGGCGGCGCATTACCTGATCCGGCCCTGGGATCAAACGCCCTCCACAGGCCGTCTGTATAGTCTGGGTCTGATTGTGCACAGCGTCATGGTGGCGTTGATGTTCACGCTGCCGGGAGAAGCCGCCTGGGCGACTTTCAAGCGCTTGGCTCTGCCGGTGATTCTGCTGTATCCGCTGGCGACGATTTTAGCCGGAAAAATTCTCGCCGATGCGCTGTCGACGATTCAGGCCGCCGCAATCATCCGGGAAAGCGAAGAGCGCTACCGGCTTTTGTATGACGCGAGTCTCGACGCCGTTTTGCTCACCGCGCCCGACGGAAAAATTCTTTCGGCTAATCCCGCCGCCTGCTCTCTGTTTGGACGCGCCGAACGCGAACTGATTTCGATCGGGCGCGAGGGGATTGTCGACTCAACAGATCCGCGCCTGATTCCTGCGCTGGAAGAGCGCCAAAAGACCGGCAAGTTCCACGGCGAATTGCGGTTTAAGCGAGCCGACGGCTCGACTTTCGACGGCGAAATCTCTTCGTCATTTTTTCACAACCGTCACGGAGAGATTCAAAACGGCATGGTGATTCGCGATGTGAGCCAACGGAAAAAAATTGAACAGGACCTGATCAAAGAAAAAAATTTCAATCAGACCCTTGTTGAGCACTCGCCGGTTTTCTTCGTGGCTATCCGTCCGGACGGAAAAACGCTGATGATGAATCAATCGATGCTCTCCGCGCTGGGATACACCCGGACGGAGGTTATCGGCGCCGATTATATCCGGACGTTTGTGCCCGAATCCGACAGGCATAATGTTGAAGACGTCTTTTACAGGCTCATCCGTTACAGCATGCCGACGATCAATGAAAACTATGTGCTGGCCAAAGACGGCAGCCGGATTCTGGTGGAATGGCACGGCCTAAATATTGTCGCTGAAAACGGGGATATTGATTATTCCATCGGCGTCGGCATCGATGTGACGCAACGCAAAACGGCCGAGGATGCGTTGGCCGACAGCGAGGCTCTGTATCGAAAGCTGTTTGAGGATCACAGCGCCGTCAAATTGCTGATCGATCCCGACACGGGCGCCATCGTCGACGCGAATCACGCGGCGGAAACCTTTTACGGCTGGCCGCGACAAACACTCAAGCGGATGAAAATTTCGCAGATCAACACGCTGTCCGCGGAAGAAATTAAGAAGCAAATAGAGGCCGCCCGGCTGTATGGGCGCAACCATTTCGAATTTCAACATCGCCGGGCTTCCGGCGACATCCGCGACGTGGAAGTATTCAGCTCCGGAATCAGCATTAAGGGGAAAATTTATCTTCATTCGATCATTCACGACATTACCGACCGCAAGGCGGCCCAGGAGAAGGTCGGAAAGCTCAAAGACGAACTGGAACGCAAAGTGGCCGATCGAACCGCCGAATTGGAAAAAACCATCGCCGAGCTCGAAGAGCTCAACCGGGTGTTTGTCGGCCGCGAATTAAAGATGGCCGAACTGAAAAAAAGGATAGAGGGATTGGAATCACAAGACGCCTAGAGTGCCTGTCAGTAAGGATCATGCGCCGCGGCATCAACCCGCCGCGGCGGAATCGTTGATGAAGAGGCGATCATCATGCCGGACATTCGAACCATTTTTTTAAGCTATCTTTTGACGGACCTCGTCTGCCTGATTGTTGTAGTCTTCTTGTGGCAACAAAACCGGCGGCGCTTTGCCGGCCTGCATCTGTGGATTGCCAACTTCCTCATTCAGCTTGCGGCTCTGGTTCTGATCGTCTTGCGGGGATGGGCGCCGGACTGGGCGTCGATTGTGCTGGCCCACGGCCTGATCCTTTCGGGAACGATTCTGGGCCTTGCCGCCATTGAGCGGTTCGTCGGCCTGCCCGGCCGTCATCTCCATAACCTATTGATGCTGGTCGCGACGGTGTTGATTCATCTGTATTTTACTTATGTGTCGCCGAATCTGGCCGCAAGAACGTTCAACACGTCGGCTGCGCTTTTCTTTGTGTTCTTTCAGTGCGCGAGGCTGGCCCTTTTCCGGACGGCCCCGGCGCTTTTGCCTTTCACGCGGACGGTCGGCCTGGTGTTTGTTTTTTACTGCCTGATCAGCGTCGCCCGCATGGCCGTCGCGCTTTTCGGCGCTCCCGGACGGACGGATTTTTTCGCCGAAAGCGCCTTCGAGGCATCCGTTCTGATTGCCTATCAGATGCTTTTTATTGCGCTCACCTTCAGTCTTGCACTCATGGTCAACGGGCGGCTGCGCTTTGATCTTTTTGCCCAGGAAGAAAAATTCCATAAAGCCTTTCACTCCTCTCCCTGCGCCATTGTCATGACCCGTTTGTCCGACGGCGCTATTCTGGACGTCAATGAAGGGTTTGAGCGGCTCACGGGATACACGCTCACCGACTCGGCCGGAAAAACGACGTCGGATCTGAATCTGTGGCTTGATGAGGAGCACAGAACCATCCTTCTGGAGGCGCTGGCCCGCGACGGATCGATCAAGGACCGGGAACTGCGCCTGAAAAAACAAACCGGCGAAATCATGACCGGCCTTCTGTCGGCGGAAAAGATTTCCATCGGCGGGCAAACCTGTGTTTTGTCCAGCATCAATGATATTACCGAACGCAAAAAAATGGAAAGCGACCTTCGAAAAAGCGAAGCCATGCTCCGGGCCGTCATGGACAATCTGCCGATCGGCGTCGCGGTCAATTCGGTCGATCCGGAAGTGCATTTCACTTACGCCAATGAAAACTTCACGCGTTTCTACAGGACGACGCCCGAGGCGATCGACGCGCCCGACGGTTTCTGGGAAGCGGTTTACGAAAATCCGATAACCCGGGAAGACATGCGCAGGCGGGTTTTGGCCGACTGCGCGAGCGCAGACCCCGCAAGAATGGTTTGGGAAAATATTCCCATTGAGCGCACGGGCGAAGAAACGTCCTATGTCAGCGCCCGCAACATTCCGATTCCGGATAGCAGCCTGGTCCTTTCCACCGTCTGGGATGTGACCGACGCTAAAAAAGCGCACGAGGAAATCCGCCAGCTCAACGAAGCACTCGAGAGGAAAGTCAACCTGCGGACAAAAGAGCTTCGCGACAACCAGCTGGCGCTTCTGAACATTGTGGACGATCTTAACGAAACCGCGCGAAATCTGGCGCTGGCAAACCAGTCGCTGGAAGCCGTGAACAAGGAGCTCGCCGCGTTCAGCTACTCCGTCTCGCACGATCTGCGGGCGCCCCTGCGCAGCATCGACGGATTCGGCAACGCCCTTCTGGAGGACGACGGCGACAAGCTTTCCGATGAAGGCCGCAATTATCTGGAGCGCATCCGGCGGGCCACGCAGAACATGGGACGCCTCATCGACGACCTTCTGAGCTTGTCGCGCGTGACGCAGTCCGATCTGGAGCGCGAGGACATTGACTTAAGCGCAATGGCCCGCGAACTCGTCCAGACCCACCGTGAGAGAATTCCCGGCTCCACCGTGGATGTCGATATCGAAGAGGGCATGAGGGCTTGCGCCGATCCGCGCCTGATGCGGATCGCGCTGATCAATCTGCTGGACAATGCCTGGAAATTCACGTCGAAAGTTTCCGCGCCGCACGTCACGTTAGGCGCGACGACGCAAGCCGAAGACACGGTGTTTTTTATCCGTGACAACGGCGTGGGATTTGATATGAAATACGCAGGCAAACTTTTCGGGACGTTTCAACGCCTGCACCGGACCGACGAGTTTCCCGGCACGGGCATCGGACTGGCGACCGTGCAGCGCATCATCCACCGCCACGGAGGACGGATCTGGGCCGAGGCGGAGCAGGGCAAAGGGGCGGCGTTTTATTTCACGCTGGGAGGCTGAACTCGCAGAGGCTTGCATCCTGTTTGATCTTAATAGAAATTCAAGGAGTCGTTATGAATGAGAAAATCATTTTACTGATTGAAGACAATCCCGACGACGTCGATCTGACTTTGCGGGCCTTGAAACAAAATAATATTCTCAACAAAGTGGTCGTCGCCCGCGACGGTGTTGAGGCGATTGAGTATTTAACGGCAACCGGGTCGTTTTCGAATCGCAACCCGGACGCATTGCCGGTGGTCGTTTTGCTGGATCTGAAGCTGCCCAGAATGGACGGCATGGAAGTGCTCAAAGCCATCCGGGAAAACGAGAAAACCAAACTGCTGCCGGTGGTGATTCTCACATCCTCCAAAGAGGAGCGGGACTTGATCAACGGATACGAGCTGGGGGCCAACAGCTACATTCGCAAGCCCGTCGATTTCAAGCAGTTTATTGAGGCCGTCCGCTTGCTGGGGCTTTACTGGCTGATCTGGAACGAGCCCGCTCCGGCGCGCAACGCCTGATGGACCGGATTATATCGAGCCTGGTTGCCGATGGAAGCCTTAACCGAAAGATTGCACAAAACAAAAAAGGGTAAACCATGTTGATACCGTTGCGGGTTTTAATTGTTGAAGATTCGGAAGACGACACGCTTCTATTGCTGCGGGAACTCAAAAAAGCGGGCTATGAACCCTCGGCGCAAAGAGTGGAAACGGCCGATGACATGGCCTATGCGCTTATGACGAAACCCTGGGATATGATCCTGAGCGATTACCACATGCCGGCCTTCAGCGGCCTTCACGCCATTGCGCTTCTGAAAAAAACCGGCCTGGACATCCCGATCATCATCGTTTCGGGCGCCATCGGCGAGGAAACCGCGCTGGATTGCATTCACCGGGGCGCAAGCGACTACATCATGAAAGGAAATCCGGCGCGCCTGGGTCTGTCCGTGCGGCGGGAACTGGAAAAAAAGGACATGCGCCTGCGGCAGCGGGAATCTGATGAAGCCTTGCGCCGCAGCGAGGAAAAATATCGCTCCATCCTGGAAAACATCCAGGACGGCTACTATGAAGTCGATCTCAAGGGAAACTTCACGTTTTTCAACAACGCCCTGGTGAAAATCTGGGGATACCCGAAAGAGGATCTCCTGGGCATGAACAGCCGCGCCTATACGGATCCCGAGACGGCCAAAAAATTGTACGCGGAGCACAACAGGGTTTTTTCAACCGGCAAGCCGGGCGGCTTGCTGGACTATGAAATTATTCGCAAGGATGGAACCCGCCGAACGGTTCAATCGTTGTTTAGCCTGCTTACGGGCGATGACGGCCATCCTGCCGGCTTCAGCGGCATCGTCCGCGACATTACGCAGATTAAACAACTGGAGAAAGAGCGTGAGGAATACCTGGAGCGTCTGCGTCAGAGCTTGACGGCAACGATTCGGGCGATTGCCATTATGGTCGAATCGCGCGATCCTTATACGGCGGGTCATCAAAAAAGGGTGGCGGAACTGGCGCGCGCCATCGCGCAGGAGATGAAGCTCGACGTCTCGCAGGTGGACGGCTTGTGGATGGCCGCAACCATTCATGATGTGGGTAAAATCGCCATTCCCTCGGAAATTCTGACCAAACCGACCAAGTTGACGCAAGTCGAGTTCGACTTGGTCAAAACACACGCGCAAGCGGGATACGAGATTCTTAAAGACATCGACTTCCCCTGGCCGATCGCCCGCATGGTTTTGGAACATCACGAAAAGATCAACGGCGCCGGCTATCCCAACCGGCTCACATCGGAAAAGATCCTTCTGGAATCGAAAATACTCGTCGTGGCCGACGTGGTGGAAGCCATGGCCTCTCACCGTCCGTATCGGCCGGCGCTGGGCATCGGCGCGGCGCTCGATGAAATCCGAAAGAACCGGGGCGCGCTCTACGACGCGCAAGTGGTTGATGTCTGTCTGAACCTGTTTGAAAAGCAGCATTTCGCCTTTAAAGAATAATTCGCTGGCCGGGATGAACCGATTGCCCGACAAAAGAAGAATGGCAGACCGCCCGCCCTCACGTTTTCCGGAGGCAACATGCTCAAGCCGCTGATCGTTTTGATTATAGAAGATTCCGAAGACGACGCCCTCCTGTTGGTCCGCGCTCTGAGAAAAGGGGGCTTCCAACCGGACTATGAGCGTGCGGAGACGGCCGCCCAGATGTCGGAAGCCCTGAAAAACCGTCCATGGGATGTGATTTTGTGCGATTTCAAGCTGCCCGGATTTGACGGCCTGGGCGCCATTTCCGTTTTAAAATCATCGGGCCTCGATATCCCCATTCTGATCGTTTCGGGCACAATTGGCGAAGAAATGGCCGCGGAGTGCATGCGCCGGGGCGCCAATGACTATATCATGAAGGACAATCTGTCGAGATTATGTCCGGCCATCGACCGGGAACTGCTGGAAGCCCGGTCCCGCGCGAAACGCCGCGAGGCTGAAGCCGCGCTTCTGACCAGCGAAGAACGATTTAAAACGATCGCCAACTACACGGTCGACTGGGAATCCTGGTACGCACCGGACGGAACCTATCTGTGGGTCAATCCTGCCGTTTTGCGCATCACGGGCTATTCAGCCGACGAGATTCTGTCGATGCCGGATTTCGCTTCCGTTTTGTTTGCCGAGGAAGACCGGGAACCCTTCATGCGCTATTTTAAGGCGGCCCTGACCGGCACGAGAGGAGACAATTTCGAAATCCGCATCAGGCATAAAAACGGATCTCGCCTGTGGCTGAGCGTCTCGTGGCAGCCGGTTTACGACGCGTCCGGAAAATTTCTGGGCATCCGGACCAGCGGCCGCGACATCACCGCGTTTAAAGAGGCCTTCGAAGAGCGGGCGCGCCTCGAAAAACAACTCTATCAGGCTCAGAAACTCGAAGCCGTCGGCACGCTCGCCGGCGGCATCGCGCATGATTTCAACAATATTCTAAGCGGCATCATCGGCTATGCGGAACTTGCGGCCATGCAGACCGATGACGGCCTGCGCCGCCGCAATATCGAGCAGATCCTCAAAGCGGCCGAGCGCGCCAGAAACCTGGTGATGCAGATCCTGGCCTTCAGCCGCCATGGGGAGCAGGACAAAAAGCTCATCGATCTCCGAACGGTCGCCGAAGAGGCTCTGAAGCTTTTGCGCGCCACACTGCCCACCACCATAGAAATCAAAAAAAGCTTCCCTCAAACCCCTCTGACCGTCCAGGCTGATTACACGCAAATGCATCAGGTGATGATGAACATCTGCACCAATGCCGCCTTCGCGATGGGAGAAAAAGGCGGCGTGATGACGGTCGCCTTGAGTCCTGTAGAAATCTCGGACGGAGAGGCGTCCGGCGAACCGGACCTCTCGCCCGGCGCGTATGCCAGGCTGAGCGTTTCCGATACGGGATCAGGCATCGACCCCGCCCACGTCGAGAGATTGTTCGATCCGTTTTTCACGACCAAGGGCGTTGGGGAGGGAACCGGTCTGGGCCTGTCTGTGGTTTATGGAATCGTTCACGACCATGGAGGAACGGTCAAAGTCGCAAGCCGGCCGGGCGAGGGCGCCACGTTTCATATTTATCTTCCCGCGGTTGAAGGAAAGCCCCAGGTCACTGCCGAACCGGCAAAAACCCCCATCCCCCGCGGCAACGAGCGAATTCTGTTTGTCGACGATGAGGTGGAACTGGCCGATTTGGGGCAGAAAATGCTTGAAGGGCTGGGCTACGAGGTTACCGCGCTGGCCGACAGCCGGGCGGCCCTTCAGACCTATCTGAGTTCTCCGGAAGCGTTTGATCTGGTCATCACCGACATGAACATGCCGAAGCTCTCGGGAAGCGAGCTGGCCGTGCAAATTCTCGCCCGCCGGCCCGATCAGCCGATCATTTTGATGACCGGATACAGCGACTTTATGAACAGCCAGAAGGCCGAAGAAATGGGAATTCGGGCCTTCGTCCTCAAGCCGCTGTCCCGGAAGATGCTGGCCGCTTTGGTCCGCCGGGTCATCGACGGCCGATAGCCGCCCGGGCGGCGACCTTTAGGGGAAATCCGTCTTGCCTTAACCTGCCATTTGTGGAATACTCCGCGATCATTTCAAGGAGGTATTCACATTATGCCAAACGCAGTCATTGTCAGCGGTGTCCGCACCGCCGTTGGGGCCTTCGGAGGCTCTTTAAAGGATGTTCCCGCCAAAGATCTGGGCGCGCTGGTGATTCGCGAGACGTTAATCAAAGCGGGGCTCAAGCCGGGGCTTCCCGCCCATGCCGCTCTAGACGCTCCGGATACGGCCAAAAACGACGGCCTTTGCCCGGTCGAACAGCAATATGCCAAATGGAACGATGGACTAAAAGAAATCGCCGTGGACGAAGTCATCATGGGCAATGTGCTGGGCGCCGGCCAGGGACAGAATGCCGGACGCCAGGCCATGATTCGCGCAGGTCTGCACAAGGAAACCCCCGCCATTACCGTGAATAAAGTCTGCGCCTCCGGCATGAAAGCCATCGCGCTGGCCGCGCAGTCGATCAAGTCGGGCGACAACGACGTCGTCATCGCCGGCGGCATGGAAAACATGAGCGATGTGCCCATCGGTCTGCCCAAAGCGCGCTGGGGCCACCGCATGGACATGCCCTTCGGCAAAACGCTCGATTTGATGGTTTTTGACGGCCTGTATGAAATCTTCAACGGCTACCACATGGGCATCACCGCGGAAAACATCGCGGCCCGCTACGGCATTTCGCGCGAAGAGCAAGACCGCCTGAGCCTCGAAAGCCATAACCGGGCCCTTGCGGCCATCAAAAGCGGCATTTTGAAAGATGAAATTGTCGGCGTGTCCATTCCTCAAAAAAAGGGCGATCCGAAGATTTTCGACACGGACGAGCGTCCGATGGAAACCAGTATGGAAAAGCTTGCCAAACTCGGCACGGCCTTTAAAAAAGACGGCACGGTTACGGCCGGCAATGCCTCGGGCATCAACGACGCGGCGGCGGCCGTGCTGATTATGAGCGAAGACAAGGCCAAAGCCCTGGGTTTGAAGCCGTTGGCGAAAATCATCGGCTATGCCTCAGGCGGCGTCGATCCGGCCTACATGGGGCTGGGGCCGATTCCGGCGGTGCGCAGGCTTTTGCGGCTTACCGGCACGACGGTCAAAGACTACGGCCTGTTCGAGGTCAATGAAGCCTTTGCCGCTCAGGCCATTGCCTGTCTGCGCGAGCTTCAGATTCCCTGGGACATCACCAACGTCAACGGATCGGCCATTTCCATCGGGCATCCGATCGGCTGCTCGGGCGCGCGCATTGTTCTGGCGCTTGTCAATGAAATGCAGCGCCGCAAAGTGAAAAGAGGCATGGCCTCTTTGTGCATCGGCGGCGGCATGGGCATGGCACTGGCTGTCGAAGCGGTTTAATTCTCCTCAAACCACGGTGCGCCCGCGCCTCATCGGGCGCGCCGTCTTTTTTTAAGACGTTGTCATCATGCCTTCTCAAACCGTCAACGGACTGTCCATTTATTACGAAGAACAAGGCCGCGGCGAACCGCTGGTTTTGCTAAACGGCCTGGCTTTTCCGCACGATTTGTGGTTTGCGCAGATCGAAGACCTCTCGCAAGATTTCCGGGTGATCGCCATCGACAACCGCGGCATCGGCCGATCCGACAAACCCGACGAACCTTACTCCGTTTTGCAGATGGCCTCCGACACGGTCGGACTGCTTTCCGCGCTGGGCATTGCAAAAGCGCACTTCGCGGGCCTGTCCATGGGCGGATTCATTGCGCAGGAGATCGCGCTCGGCCATCCTGAAAAAGTCCATCGGTTGATATTGATTGCCACCAGCATGGGCGGGGTCCGTTCCCGGGAATTGGGCAAGCCTTTCTGGGACCGGGTTTTTGCGGATGTGAAGGGCAAAACGGCCGAGGAGATCTACCGCCTGGATCTGACGATGATGACGGCGCCGGGGTTTGCCGAGTCTTCTCCGGAGATTCTTGAAAAAGCCGTGTCTTTAAGACTGCGCCACGTCCAGCCGTTTCACGCCTTTATGCGGCAGCAGCAAGCCTGCGCCGGATTTGATTCGTATGGTCGGGCCTCCCGCATCGCGCATCCGACGCTGATCATTCTGGGCGAGGCCGATCCGATTTTTCCGATTGCGCTTGCGGAGGATTTTCGCCGGACGCTGCCTGCGGCCGAAATGATCGTTTATAAAAACTGCGGGCATGCCGTCCACCTGGAAAAACCCCGGCAGCTCAGTTCGGATATCCGCGGCTTTTTGAAATCCTGATACTGTGCCGGGTGGACCTTACCCGTCGAGACGCAAAAGGTCTTCCGGCCGGTCAAACAGATAGTCCGGCGCCGCGGCGGCCATCAGGTCTTTGGGGTGCCAGCCCCAGGTAACGCCCACGGTCTTCACGCCCGCCTGTCTGCCTTCCTTGATGTCGCCGGCCGTATCGCCGATGTAGTAAATATCTTCCAGTCCGACGGAATACTTTTTAATGACGTGAAGGATTTTATCTTTCTTGCTGAACATGAAATCCGAGCCCAGCACCTCGTCGAAAAGGCCTTCGAAATCGTACAGACGCAAGGCTTCTAGAATGGTGGGCGTGTCGTTGGAGGAGATCACAACCATCGGGTGATTCTTCTTGAGCTCTCTTAAGACCGGACGAATGGCGTCGAAAGGCTTCATCCGGGCATAGTCGACTTTTGCCAGAATGTCGATGGAGGCGCTCATGAATTTGTCCATGTCCACGCCCTTGGCGGCAAGCGACGTATAAAAGTTGTCCTCAAAGAGTTCCAGAAATTCTTCCCGCCCGCGCGAAAGCGGCTGGCCGATGGCCGCCAGACAATCCGTTACAGTTTTTTCGTAAACGTCGAGCGAATCCACCAACACGCCGTCGAAGTCAAAAAGGAGCAGTTTCATCGTCGGCGCTTCTCCTTTTGAAGCCCGGCAAGATTTTTGCGGGTGGGTTTGGCGATCACGCCATATTCCGTGATGATCGCGGTGATGAGTGTTGCCGGCGTCACGTCGAAAGCCGGATTGTAAACCGGCATCCCCTGGGGCGCGGCGCGCTTGCCCCGAAAGCTTGCAACCTCCTCGGAGGACCGCTCTTCAATGGGAATGTCCGCACCGGATTTCAATGAAAAGTCAAAGGTGGACACAGGCGCCGCGACATAAAACGGTACCCCGTGCGCCGCGGCGAGCACCGCAAGCGAATAGGTGCCGATCTTGTTGGCCGTGTCGCCGTTTTGCGCGATGCGGTCGGCGCCGACAATGACTTTGTTGATTTTGCCCTGCTGCATCAGAAAGCCCGCCATGTTGTCGCAGATGAGCGTCGCGGGAATTTTTTCCTTTTTCATCTCCCAGGCGGTGAGCCTGGCGCCCTGAAGCACCGGACGTGTCTCATCGACATACACATGCAGTTTTTTTCCTTCGTCGCGCGCGGCGCGGACGACGCCCAGCGCGGTGCCGAAACCCGCGGTGGCCAGAGCGCCGGCGTTGCAGTGCGTCAGGACATGGTCGCCGTCGGCCAAAAGCGCGCAGCCGTTTTTCCCCATCGTCTTGTTGATTTCAATATCCTCGGCGCAGAGGCGCTTGGCTTCGTCGATCAAGAGTTTTGCGGGATTTTTCCGGCCTTCGGCCAGCGCCGCGTCAAGGCATTTTTCCATGCGCTCCAGCGCCCAGAAAAGATTGCGGGCCGTGGGGCGGGCCGCTGCGATCTCATTGCAGATTTTTTTGAAGCGCATCCGGAATGTTTCGGCGGAGGTTTCGCGAAGAGAGCCAGCGCCCAGCGCGGCGCCTAGGGCCGCCGCCACGCCGATAGCGGGGGCGCCCCGAACGGTCAAGTCTTTGATGCAGGCAATCACCTGGCGGTAATCGGTGCAGATGACGTGCCGCTCAATCTGCGGCAGGGCGTTTTGATCGATCAGGACAACGGCGTTGTTTTTCCACAAAACGGGTCGAATCATCCGGCCAAGGCCTTTTTGAGCAGATCGTTGACGAGCTGGGGATTGGCTTTCCCGCCAGTCGCTTTCATCACCTGGCCGACAAAGAAACCGAAGATTTTGTCTTTGCCGGCCCGATACTGCGCCACCTGCGCGGGGTTGGCCTCGATAATCGCCGTGATGGTTTGAGCCAACTGCCCTTCATCGGTGATCTGAACCATGCCTTTTTCCGAAATGATCTCCTGGGGCGGCTTGCCGGTTTTATACATGTCCTCAACCAGTTCCTTGGCCATCTTGCCGCTGATGGTTCCTTTTTCAATCAGCGCAATCATGTCCGACAGAGCAACCGGCGAAATCGGGCATTCCCGGATGCTTCGTTTGTCTTCGTTGAGATACTTCAAAACGTCGCCCATCACCCAGTTGCTGGCGATTTTCGGCTGGCCGCAGCGCCGGACGACCTCCTCATAATAGAGGGCCAGCGCCTTGTCGGAGGTGAGCACACCCGCGTCGTAAGCGGGGATGCCGTATTCGGCAACGAACCGTTCGCGCATGTTCAGCGGCAGCTCGGGCATTTCGCTTTGAATGCGGGCAACCCAGTCCGCATCGATGACGACCGGAACCAGATCCGGATCCGGGAAATACCGGTAGTCGTGCGCCTCTTCCTTGGAGCGCATCGGGTTGGTGACGCCCTGCGCGTCGTCCCACAGACGGGTTTCCTGAACAATCGTTTCGCCGTTTTCCACCCGGTACTGCTGGCGTTTGACCTCGTATTCCAGCGCGCGCTGAACGTTGCGGAAGGAGTTCATGTTTTTGAGTTCGGTGCGCGTGCCGAATTCCTTCCGGCCGCGGGGGCGGATCGACACGTTCGCGTCGCAGCGAAACGAGCCTTCCTCCATGTTGCCGTCGCAGATTTCCAGATACACCAGTATCTCGTGCAGGCGCTTGAGATATTCGGCCGCCTCTTCCGGCGAACGGATATCCGGCTCGCTGACGATTTCAATAAGCGGCACGCCGGTGCGGTTTAAATCCACGTAACTTGAGGGGTTGTTTTCGTCATGAATGAGTTTTCCCGCGTCTTCTTCCATGTGAATGCGCGTGATGCCGATTTTCTTTTTTTCGTCGCCCGCTTCAATCCAGATATAGCCGTGTTCGGCGATCGGATAGGCGTATTGTGAAATCTGATAGCCTTTAGGGAGATCCGGATAAAAGTAGTTTTTCCGCGCGAAAACATTTTGCGGATTGATCGTGCAGTTTGTCGCCAGCGCCATTTTCATCGCGTATTCGACGACTTTTTTATTGAGCACGGGCAGCACGCCCGGCATGCCCAGACAGACCGGGCAGGCGTGGCTGTTGGGCGCTCCGCCGAATGTCGTCGAGCAGGTGCAGAAGATTTTAGTCTCGGTGGTGAGCTGGGCGTGAACCTCCAGCCCGATGACGGTTTCGAAATCCATTATAACGCGGGCCTCCTTTTTTCAATGGCGGCGGCTTTTTCATAGACGCTGGCGATTTGCAAAAGCTTGCCTTCCTCAAAGTGATTGGCCAGAAACTGCACACCCAAAGGCAAGCCGGCTTTCGAAAATCCGCAGGGAACGGACATGCCGGGGATGCCGGCGAGGTTCGTCGAAATGGTGAAAATGTCGGACAGATACATCTGCAGAGGATCGTCCGTTTTTTCGCCCAGTTTAAAGGCGGGCGTCGGCGTCGTGGGCGTGAGGATGACGTCGCAGCGCTTGAAGGCCTCGTCGAAGTCGCGGCGGATGAGCGCGCGCACCTGCGAGGCTTTTCCGTAGTAGGCGTCGTAATAGCCTGCCGAAAGCGCATAGGTGCCGATCATGATGCGGCGCTTGACCTCGGCGCCGAACCCCTCCTGGCGGGTTTTTTTGTACATCTCGGCCAGATCGCGGACGCCCTGGGCTCGATAGCCGTATTTAACGCCGTCGTAGCGCGCAAGGTTCGACGAAGCTTCCGCCGGCGCGATGATGTAGTAAACCGCCAGGCAGTATTGCGTATGCGGCAAGGAGATGTCGATCGCTTCTCCGCCGCAGGCTTTGACGACGGACATCGCTTTTTCAACGGCGGCGGCCACCTCCGGGTCGATGCCTTCGACGAAATATTCTTTGGGAATGCCGATCTTCCAGCCTTTGATGTCGCGGCCGAGAAACTGCCGGTAGTCCGGCACGTCGGCCTGAACGGATGTGGATTCTTTCGGGTCGTAGCCCGCCAGCGCGTTCATCATGATGGCGCAGTCTTCCACATCCTTGGTGAAAGGTCCGATCTGATCGAGCGATGAGGCAAACGCGATGAGCCCGAAACGGGAGACGCGGCCGTAAGTCGGCTTCATCCCCACCACGCCGCACAGCGCCGCCGGTTGTCGGATCGATCCGCCCGTGTCCGAACCGATCGAGGCGATGCACTCGTCGGCCGCCACCGCCGAAGCCGAGCCGCCGCTCGAACCGCCGGGAATGCGCTCCAGATCCCAGGGATTACGCGTCGGACCAAAATAGGAGGTTTCCGTGGACGAGCCCATGGCAAATTCGTCCATGTTGGCTTTGCCCACAAAAACCGCGCCCGCTGCGGAAAGCTTTTCGACGACCGTCGCGTTGTAGGGAGGAACAAAATTGTGCAAAATGCGCGAACCGCAGGTCGTGGGCACGCCTTTCGTGCAGACGATGTCTTTGAGCGCAACGGGAATGCCGGTAAGCGGCTTGATCTCTCCCTTTTTGATGTCGGCGTCGGCTTGTGCCGCCTGCGCCAGCGCTTCGTCTTTCATCAGGCGGATGTACGAATGAACCTTTTCTTCCACCGCGTCAACGCGGGCAAAAACCGACTCGGCAATCTCGCGGGCCGAGACCTCGCCTTTTTTCAGCAGGTCTTGCAATTCATGAATGGTTAATGAATACAGCTCCATAAACTCCTCTGTTTGGATTTGACAAAACTGTTCGCCGGGGGAACATCGTGAAACATTTGTGAACGGTCATTCAATGACTTTCGGCACGCGAAAAAACTCTCCCCGGGGGTCCGGCGCGTTGGCGACGGCGGCTTGCGTGCCGAGGGATTCAACCACACGGTCTTCACGAAAGGCGTTTGTGACCGCAATCGCGTGCGTCATGGGCGCAACTCCGGTTGTGTCCAGTTCGTTGAGCTTGTCGATGTAGCCGAGAATATCGTTGAGCTGGGCGGTGAATTTCTCCTTTTCCGCATCCGTCACGTCCAGCCTGGCAAGTTTCGCCACATAGTCCACGTCCGCTGTGCTTAATTTCAAATGACTCCTCCTGTTAAAAAACAGCCCAATAGGGGCGCTGCAAAGAAATGACCTTTTCGATGACGGCTTTATTCGGTTCGTCCGCGTCGGCCTCCATCTCGGCAAGCGATTTATCCGGGCAGATCGTTTCATCCCACATTTCCCGAAGGGTCGCGCGGACCGATGAGGTCAAGCCCGCCACATGATAGCCGCCTTCGAGCACCGCCACCAGCTTGCCGCCGCAGCATGCATCGGCAATGTTGAGCAATATGCGTGCCATGGCGGCGAAACCCTCGGGCGTCACCCGCATGCCGCCTAAGGGGTCCTGAAAATAGGTGTCAAAGCCAGCCGACAGCAGGATCAGCTCCGGCTGGTAGGCCAAGGCAATCGGTTCGAGAATTCTGCGAAAGATCGACACATAGGTTCCGTTTCCGGCGCCCCGGTTGAGCGGCACATTGACCGTAAAGCCCAGGCCCGTGCCTTCGCCGATTTCCTGCCAGCTTCCCGTGCCCGGATAGTAAGGATATTGATGCGTCGAAAAATAAAGAACCTGCCGGTCCGTGTAGAAGGTTTTCTGCGTCCCGTTGCCGTGGTGCAGATCCCAGTCCACGATTAAGACTTTCTTGATGCCGTGGCGGATGCGGGCGTGCATCGCGCCGATGGCGATGTTGTTAAACACGCAAAAGCCCGCGGAATTTCCGGCGCCCGCGTGATGCCCCGGCGGACGTACGAAAGCGAAGGCATTGTCGGTCTCGCCCGCGATGACCGAATCGATGGCCGCAATCAGGCCGCCCGCCGCGAGCTTTGCGACGTCATAGGTGTCGGCGCTGGCCATCGTGTCCGGATCCAGAATCACGTGGGATTTGCCCGCCGTTGAAGCCACAAAATCGATATACCGGGGAGTGTGGACATAAGCGATTTCATCGGTTGAGGCCTCGCGGGGTTCAATCGGCGCATACTTCCACGATGTGTCGGGATTGTCGAGCAGTTCATAGATCGCCGCCAGGCGCGCCGCGCTTTCCGGGTGGGAAAAGCCCGCGGTATGCTGCAAATATCGGCCATCTTTGACGATTCCTGTTTTACGCGACATGGGTCCTTCTTGACTCAGAAGATCAATTTTAACCTTGAATGCGTCTGTAGCACACTTGATTTTAAAGAGCAAATACTTACACATACGGGCAGTGATCGGCCTTCTTGCCGTCGCCCCATTCCCCGGCAGGGCATGATAATTCGGCGTTGATGGACCTTGCGCCGACTGAGATCCCCCACCGGGCGGCGTGATACTGCTGTTTCCGATCTTTGCCGTTTTGCCGGCGGGCCTGGTCGTATTCGTTTACCTCTTCATCCGCCGGGATATCTATTCCATGTATCTGCGCAAAAAGCCGGCGGCAGCTGAGCGCCTTTCAAGTTGCCGGATACGAGGTCAGTGACTTCCCGGCAATCGATCAGGACAAGATCCTTTTTTCGAGCCTTTTGCTTTAGCCTTTTTCCTTTTGCCTTGATCCTTTTCGCTGCGGCGTTTTTCGCTTTCCCGTCGCGCCGTACCGGCTGCGCCGTCTTTCGCTTCGCCTTTTAAGACGAGCAAAAAATCGCCATGCATACAACGATCGTTGGTTGTATAAATAGTAAACAAGGCATTGTATATTTCGGATACACCCATTGCGGCGCCGGACGGACGGACACAAGACCGATAGACGAGACAAGCTGCGTTTTGAATGCCGAAGCCGACACGTCTTTGTTGTTAAGCGTTCGACTATACTCAGTAAAATGGATTTCCAAAAAAGAGCGGTCTGCACGGCATCTATCATCCGGCTTTTCCCCGCCCGGGTGCACGTGGCGCTTTGCCGACTGGCATGCACCTTGCTGCATGAAAGGAGCCATTCAATGGGTCCATGCTGAGCGAAAAGTGAAGACCCCCGAAATTGACCCTCGGAGGTTGCCGATCCAGAACGTTCTTGTTTTCGTAACCATTGGACACGGACGGGTTGCCCGCAGTATGCGGATTTTCAGCAGCCCTTTCATCGCATCACCTCTTATCTTCTTGCCCGACGGACTTCTCCCGGCGGAGAACCCCAGGGCGCTAAAGCTGCAAGGTTTCACATTGATGTTCAGGTAACCGCCGCGGCGGACGCTTTACCGGGAATGAACCGTTTCATGTTTCGAGCGGACAGACTGTATCCGCAAGAATCCGGAAAATTCTTTAAGGGGAAGGAGTGGACTTATGAACATCGGGCGACTGGCGGACGACAATATCCAGAGATTCGGCGAGTACGATTTCGTTTATTTCAACGGCAATTGGCATACGAATGTTGAAATGAACCGAAACACCAACCGCCTGGGAAACGCCCTGAAAAAACTCGGCGTGAAAAAAGGAGACCGGGTGGGGGTTCAAACGCTCAACTGCACCGAGCTCATCCAGACATTTTTCGCGACGTTCAAAATCGGAGCGACTCTGGTTCCCGTCAATCCATCCCTCAAACCTGCCGATCTGGCCTACATTTACCGGGACGCGGGCTTGTCGGTTCTCGTGACCCAACCGGATTTCTACGACAGCGTCAAAGCGGCGCGCTGGGATGTCAAAAGCCTCAAACAGGTCATCCTGACCGGCCCGGAGGCGAAGGACGGTTGTCTGTGCTATGAGGCATTGATCGGACGCGAATCCGATCAGCTTGCCGTCGAGGAAACCGACAATGACGACACGGCCGTGATGATCTACACCGCGGGAACCACCGGCAATCCCAAGGGCGTAATGCTGACGCATTATAACTGGTACACGCACGTCACCGGCTACTACGATGTCGTGCTTTTAGACGCCTGGGGGCTGTCCGTGAGAGGACCGGTTAAAGAGCAGGACGCAGGCCGGACGATAAAGGCGCCGCGAGAGGGAGAGATTTTCGGCGTCAGCCGCGAGAGGGTTTCTCTGATCACGCTGCCGCTTTTCCACGGCTATGGCGTTTTTGCCTTGAATCTCGAATTTCTGACGGGCGGCAAGCTGGTGGTGATCAACCGCTGGGATCCCGAAGAGGCCCTGAAGTGCATCGAGAAATACCGGGTGACGGATTTCCGCGGCGTGCCGACCATGTATATCCAGATTCTGAATCATCCGTCCCTGCCGAAATACGACCTGAGCTCTTTGCAAACCTGCATCTGCGGCGCAGCGCCGATGCCGCTGGAGGTGGCGCGCCAGTGGCGGGAAAAATTCGGCATCGACATCTGGGAGGGATACGGCCTTAGCGAGGCGACCACCGTCAACTGCGGCAACATCGCCGGCCGCCGCTCCCCCAAATACGGCTCGATCGGCAAGTGCTACCAGAAATGCAATACCATGAAGATATTCGACGACAACGATCAGGCGCTGCCGTCCGGACAAACCGGCGAAATTGTCATCAAGGGGCCGGGTGTGATGAAAGGCTACTGGAACAAACCCGAAGAAACGGCCGCCGCAGTCCGTAATGGCTGGCTGCACACCGGCGATGTCGGCCATATGGACGACGACGGCTATATTTATATCACCGACCGCAAGAAAGACCTGATCATCCGCGGCGGCGAAAATATCTATCCCAAAGAGATTGAAAATATCCTCTACATGCACCCCGAGGTTCTGGAAGCCGGCGTTATCGGCATTCCCGATCCGGTTTACGGAGAGGCGGTCAAAGCATTCGTTGCGCTCAAAGAGCCGGGAGCCGCAACCGAAGAAGAGCTTCTGGCGTTTTGCAGGGAACAATTGCCCGCTTACAAAAGGCCCAAGGCGATCCAGTTTTTGGAGTCGCTTCCCAAAAGCGCGGTGGGAAAAATCCTTCGCCGCGAGTTGAGAAATATTCAGTAGCCGATTGGCGAACTTTCAATAATGCGATGATCAGGAGGCCAACAAAGAAACGACAAAAAGGGAGGTGAGGGTTCAGCTGCCCGGACGCGATCTTCGCGACCGAGGGCAGAAAGTCTTTTTAAACCGTTTATGATTTCATATCAAGATGAGGGAGGATGGAAAGATGAAGGGAAAGTTTTATTCGGTTATCAGCGCAGTCCTGTTCGCTTCACTGCTGTTTCTGGGAACGATTGAATCCGCTCAAAGCCAGGTCCTCAAGAACATGAAATTCCTGTCGGGTCCGACCGGCACCACCTGGTATTCTCAGGCGGCGGCGTTTTCCGGCATCGCATCCAACAAGCTGGGCATCAGCGTGGACGCCATGACCGGCTCGGCCATCGGAAACGTCATCCAGATTGAAAAAGGAAAAGCGCCTGCGGGCCTTACTTTCGCGTCGTATCTGCCGGCAATGGCGACGGGGAAGGTCGTGGCTCAAATCAAAGATGATGAGTATTTTAAAGACCCGGTTTCGAAGACACGGGTGCTTTGTTATACGACCACCGCCGCCTATGTGCTTCTGGTGGACGCCAAATCGCCTTACCGAAAAATCTCCGATCTGAAAGACAAGCCGATTCGTTATGTGACCTATCCCTCCGGCTTCACCGCCCGGTACGTGCCCGAGCAAATTCTTTCCGCCGGCGGCATCACCTACGACGGCATTAAAAAAGCCGGCGGCAGGGTCGATATCGTCGGCAAGTATCAGGAAGCCTGCGATCTGCTGGCTAAAAACTCGGCGGACGTCATCGCCTATACGATGGCCACCAACGCTCAGGCGGCGGCTCTGGCGGAGCTTGAATCTCAGAAGAAATTCCGGATTCTGGCCCTTGAGCCCAAGGCCACGCAAGAGGTGATGAAAGAGATCCCTCTGATTCTCACCACGATCAAAAAGGGACTGCATGAAAGCATTACGGAAGACACGCAGGTACTGGCCGACATCACCACCTGGGTGGTGAGCGCCGACGTTCCGGACGAGACGGTCACCGTGATTCTTGAAGGGCTCGTGAGCAATATGGACACCATGGCGCAGGTGGGCAACATCGAGTTTTCAGGCATGACGGCCAAAGACCTGTCGCGCCTTTACGGCAAAGGCAAGCAGCCGCCCATGCATCCGGCCGCTTTGAAGTTCTATAAAGAAAAGGGCGCCATTCCGTAAAACAATCGGCCGTCAACGAACGAAATCCTCAATCCCGGCCGAAACAGGGATTGAGGATTTTCTTCCCATCGACGATCTCAAGGAGGTGTGCAGTGAATCGAAACCTGACTGGCATTTTCGGTCACATCATGAGCGTGATCGGCGCCGTTTTATCCGTTTTCGTGCTGTCTATTGTTGTGGTCGGACCGATGCTGGGATACGCCTTGTCTCTGGCGATCTTTCTTTTCTTTGCGCTCCCCATGACGTTCATGATGTATTCGGGCGGGAAAAGCCCTTTCTGGATGAAGATTAATGTCGTCGACTGGCTGCTGACCCTGATCTCGATTGTGTCTATCGGCTACCTGATTGTCAACGCGGATCACATCCTCACCCGCATCGAATACGTCAGCGACATCTCGGCCTTTGAAATGACAATGGGCGTTCTTGCGCTGGTGGCCGTTCTGGAAGCGACAAGGCGGGCGATGGGCACGGCCATGGCGGTCATCGCCCTGGTTTTGCTGCTGTATGTCGCATACGGCAATCACCTTCCCGCCGTCATCAGCCATTCCGGTTATGACTGGGACTGGATCATCGACACAATGTTTCTCACATCCAAAGGCATTTTCGGAAGCCCTTTGTGGGTGGTGATCACGCTGGCTTTTCCATTTATTCTGTACGGCGTTATTCTTGAAGAGCTGGGCATTCTCCGGACGTTTCTGGATTTTGCCAACCGGCTTTTGGGACGCTCCCCCGGAGCGCCGGCCAAAACGGCCATCGTGGCCGGAACCATGGTGGGAATGGCCAGCGGCCTGCCGATGTCCACCACTTACCTGATCGGCTACCCGACCATTCCGGAAATGAAGAAAGTCGGATATCCCGGACGAACGGCCGGAGGCATCGCCGCCGTGGTGGGTACGGCGGCCCAGTTGATGCCTCCGATGCTGGGCGTCGCGGCGTTCATCGTCGCCCAGTACATGGGGGTTCCCTACATCAAGGTCTGCCAGTACACACTGCTTCCCGCGCTGATGTTCTATTTCGCCTTCTACTGCACCATCAGCTTCGAAACCCGCAAGTGGAACATCGCCGTGCACGAAATAGTCACCCTGACCTACTCAAAGATCATGGCCAACGGCCTGTATATCTTCATCGTCAGCATGATCGTCCTGATCTATTTCCTGGTCATGTTCTATCCGGTGGGCCTGTCGGCCCTTTACGCCTGCGCCACGGCGCTGGTTTTGGGATTGATCCGAAAAAAGCAAAACCGGCTCAACGTGAAGATGTTCTACAATATTCTGGCCCGAACCGGAAAAACCTCCGTGTATATCTCGATTGCGTGCGCCGCCGCGGGCGTCATCACGGGGCTTTTGGTCGAAACGGGGCTCAACCTTAAATTCGCCAACATGGTCATCGGCCTGGGGCGCGATTCGCTGTTTATCGCGCTTTTGCTTTCCGCTTTGGCCATATTGGTTTTAAGTATGGGCATGCCGTCAATCCCCGCCTACATCACAGGCATCGCAATTTTCGGACCCGCGCTCATGAAGTTGGGGGTGATCGCCCCGGTGGCCCACATCTTCGTGTTCTATTACGCGACCCTCTATTCCATTACGCCGCCGGTGGCCTTTGCCTCGTACGCGGGGGCGCAGATCGCCGGAGAGGATCCGATGATGACGGGACTTGTCGCCTGCAAGCTCGGCATCATGACCTACATTATCCCGTTTCTCTTCGCGTATAATCCCGCGCTCCTCCTGATTCCCGAGTACTGGGACATCTGGCAGGTGCTTCGGCTGATCTTTTTCTACATTCCGGGGCTGATTCTGTTTGCGGCGGGACTAAGCGGCTTCTGGGCCAGAAGGATGCAGTGGCATGACACGGTCGTCGCGCTGGCGGGCGGCGTGATGATGCTGTTTCCGATCTTTGCCGTTCAGCTGGCGGGCCTGGTCGTATTCGTTTACATCTTCATCCGCCAGGATATCTATTCCATGTATCTGCGCAAAAAGCCGGCGGCAGCTTAGCGCCTTTCAAGTTGCCGGACGCGAGGTCAGTGACTTCCCGGCAATCGATCAGGACAAGATCCTTTTTTGCGCAAAAAACGAAAGGGCGGGGAAACCCGCCCTTCCTTATAAAACCTTTTGCCTTGATCCTTGATCCTTTTTTCTACTCCGGCCGATCCAATCCCTTCACGATCTGCGAGCGGATGATGCGCGGCAGGATCATCTGATGCTGCGGGCAGATGGAGCGCGGATTCTGGTAGCAGCAGTTGGCAAAGCCCACCAGGTAATTTCTCAATTCATGGAAACGCACGATTTCATCGACAAACCCCTTCTTCGCGCAGAAAAACGGTCCCGACGTGTCGTCGTAATGCTTCACCATGTCGTTCATTTTGTCGATGATCGGCCCAAGGGGTTTGCCTGCGTCTTTTTCTTTCACCAGCCTGCGGGCGTAGCTGGCCGCGGCGGCGGTTTCGCCGTGCATGACGTTGATTTCGGTCGTCGCGGTGCCCAGTGAAAAGGCGTTGTTATTGTTGGCTGTCGGTCCTCCCAGAACATAATGCGCCGCCGCCGTTCCCTTGCGCAGAACGACCAGCATCATCGGGAGATTTGAATTTTCAATGGAGTAGATGAGCGACTGACCCAGGCCCAAAAGCTCGGCCTTTTCGGCGATGTCGCCCACGTCGATGCCGGAGGTGTCCTGAAACCAGACCATCGGAACTTTATCGCGCGAACACAGGGTGACAAATTCGCTCATCTTGATCAGGCCCTGGCGGTAGAGCTTGCCGCCCACACCCATATACTGATTGGTGTATTCGGGGTAGTTCGGCAAAATGCCCTGGCGGTTGCCGACGACGCCCACGAGGTATCCGTCCACTTTCACCAGGCCGCAATACATTTCCGGCCCGAAGCCGGGGCGAAACTCGAGATGCTCGGAGCCATCGACAAGTCTGGCCAGCACCTGTTCGAAATCATAGACGCGCTTTTTGTTCACCGGAACAATTGATGCGATCTCCGCGGGCGGATAGGCGGGCGCGGCGGGCGCGGCCACACGGAAAAAGCGCGGATTGTAAGCGGGCAGGTCGTCCATATAGTCTTTGATCGCATCGAGCACCTGTGTTTCTTCGTCAAAGACGGCGCGGAAAAATCCCGTGACGTCATAATGCACTTTTACGCTGCCGGGCGGGACGGATTTGAACTGGCGTGTGGCGGCAATAATGTCTTCCGCGCCCGCTTCGTCGAAAAAGCCTTTGGGAGACATGCCGCTGACAATGCCGCCTCCGCCCACGGCCATGTTGGCCTTTTTGTGCGCCAGCAAAATGGTCGGGCTGATCGACTGATACCCGCCTCCCGCCGGATTCGTGCCGTAGATGCCCGCGATCACCGGAATGCCCATCTGTTCAAGCTCCGCATGCCGGAAAAAGCAGGTGCCCTGGCCGCGCCGATTGGCGTACATTTTTTCCTGCTCCGGCAGCTTCACCCCCGAGCAGTTCACCAGCCAAACCAGTGGAATGTGAAGAATCTTGGCGATGTCGGTCACGCGCAAATTATTGTCCGGCTGGCCGGCAATCCAGGCGCCCGCCATCCATTTGTTGTTGAACCCGATGAGCGCGCACCATTTGCCGCGAATACGCGCGAGCCCGTCAACCACGCCGGTGCTGCCGGATTCTTCGTTTTCCGGATCGAAGATGCTGTGCAGCGGGCAGAAAGTCCCCGGATCGACCAGATACTCGATGCGCTCCCAGACGGTCATCTCACCGCGCTCATGCAGCGTCGCAAGCGACACACCGACATTTTTAATCCGTTCGACCTCCGCGTCGATCGTGTGCATGATCTCTTCAATTTTCGCGCAGTTTTCCTGCATACTTTCCATCTGTTTGGGCGAAAGCGGCTTCCCCAGCGGGTCCATTTTCTCAAAGTATTGTTTCATCGTCTGCTCCTGTAGGTGGGAGAAAAGCGTTTTGAAAAATCAGATTCAACCCGCCGGATAAAGATGGCGGCCGCGGAACGTTTCTTTTTCACCCTCGCCCCGCCCCTCTCCCATCAAGGGAGAGGGGGCAGAACGCAGAATTGCTTTAAGCGCGGTTCGGCGCGAAACCCATCGTCGCGTTGGCCACGATCATCGTGTGCATGTTCGAGGTGCCTTCGAGCGTTTCGAACTGTTTGGAGTCGCGCAGGAAACGTCCGCAGGGATATTCGTCGGAGTAGCCGAACGATCCGTAGAGCTTCATGCATTCGTTGGCGTCGTGAACCACGACTTTCGCGCCGTAGAGCTTGGACATGGACGTTTCCATCACATTGGGCAGTCCCTTATCCTTAAGCCAGGCCGCGCGATAGACCAGATAGGCCAGCGTGTCGTGCGCACACTTCATTTCCGCGACCTGCTGCTGAATGAGCTGGTATTTGCCGATTTGTTTTCCGAACTGGCAGCGCTCGGTGGCGTATTTGGCCGACGCCTCCAGAATCGCGCCGGAAAGCCCCAAAGCGCCCGCAGAGCAGCCCAGACGCGTCGAGTTGAGCTGCGTCATGCAGATCTGGAATCCTTTGTTGAGTTTTCCCAAAAGGAGATTTTTCGGAACCTTAACGTCCTCAAAGGCAATTTCCGCCGTGTCGGAGGCCCATAGACCGACTTTGTCGTGGATGGGCTTGCGCGTAATGCCGGGCAGGGAGTAGTCCATAATAAAACAGCTCACGCCATTGGCGCCCGCGTCTTTGTCGGTTTTCACATAAAGCAGGCCGTGATTCGTCACGGTGCCGTTGGTGATCCACATTTTGTTGCCGTTGACCAGGTAGTAATCGCCTTTGTCCTCGGCCCGGCATTTCATCGAGGCGACATCCGAGCCGATGTCCGGCTCGGTCATGGCGAAGCTGCCGATATACTCCCCGGAAACGAATTTGGGAATGTAGTGTTCCTTTTGTTCTTCAGTGCCGAATTTCTGGATGGTCAAAGCCGGCCCCCAGCACTGCATGTTAAACGCCATCCGCCAGGCCACGTGAACCCGGGCGACCTGCTCAATGGCGAGCGCGCCTTCGAGAAAGCCCATGCCGTTGCCGCCGTATTTTTCGTCGATGCAGAAGCCGAAAAATCCGAGCTCCGCCATCTTGTCGAAGATTTCCTTGCGCCAGAAATGGTTTTTTTCATCTTCTTCCACATGCGGCGCGATTTCCTTTTCGGCAAAATTTTTCGCTGTTTCCGAAATCATTTTTTGTTCGTCGGTTAATGCAAAATCCATATTTTATTACCCTCCAGGTTTTTTTATATTTGATTGCTTTTTTCCTCTGACGGAGCGCTTTTAAGAAACGGTCGCCCCACCCGCCAGGGCGGCAAGACTATTTTCTACTTTCGTTCAATGACCATGCAAATGCCCTGGCCGCCGCCGCCGCAAATCGTTTCCAGACCGAAACGCGCGTCGCTGCGGACCATTTCGCCAAGCAGCGTGGTCAGCCGCATCGTGCCGGTCGCGCCGATGGGGTGTCCCAGCGAGATGCCTGATCCGTTGATATTCACTTTCGCGTCCATCTGCTCGTCGGAAAGCCCCGCAAGCCGGGAGTCCGCCAGGCACTGAACGGCAAACGCTTCCTGGACCTCAACCAGATCCATATCGGCAATCGTCTTGCCGATTTTTTTGAGCGCTTTGTCCACGGCCGCCGGCACCGCCGGATAGGTGAGCGTCGGATCCGTGGCCGCCACCGCGCAGGAGCGGTAATAGGCCAGGGGCTTCAACCCCAATTGCCTGGCCTTCTTTTCCGACGCCAGAACCACCACCGCCGCGCCGTCGTTTTCCGATGAGGAATTGCCGGCCGTGCAAACGCCGTCTTTATAAACGGTTTTAAGTTTGGCCAGCCGCTCCAGGGTTGTGTCCTTTCTGGGGCCCTCATCCGTGCTGAAGAAAACATCCTGGCCGTTTTTGTCTTTGCCCACCAAAACGGGGGCGATCTCCTGTTTAAACTTACCCGCTTCCTGCGCCGCCACAGCCCGTTGATGCGAGCGCAACGCCCACCGGTCGGCCTCCTCACGGGTAATGCCTTCCTTTTTCGCGGCGGTTTCCGCCCAGGTCATCATCGAACTGAGCTCGCCGTAGCGCCAGATGGGCTGGCTCATCACCCGGCCGCGCTGAATGCGGTCGTAAAAGGGAACGCCCCACATGGCGAGCGCCCCGTGGCCGCGCGGCATGAAGCCGTATTTTTCGTGGTTCTTGCCGCCCAGCCCCCATTTGATGTCGCCGGGAATGTAAAGCTCGCCCTGACTCATCGATTCCATGCCGCCGGCGATGACGATCTCGGCATCGCCGGTCTGAATCTGCAGCGCCGCGTAATAAACACTTTCGAGTCCCGAGCAGCAGCGCCGGTCGATCATGCCGCCGGGAATCGTATCCGGCCAGTCGGCGTCGAGCACCGCCATGCGCGCGCCGTTGGCGCATTCGCCGTTCTGATAGGCCGACGCCATGATGACGTCATCCACCTGGGCCGGGTCGATTCCCGCTTTTGAAACCGCCGCTTTGAGCACCGTGCTGGCCAGACGATAGACCGGCACATCCCGAAGCGCCCCTCCGTACGCGCCGATGGGCGTCCTGGCGCAACTGATGAACACGACATTTTCCATGAAAATCACCTCGTATGATTATTGAATTCGTCCGTTCGAAAAAAGTAGAAAAAACAGGATTCGTCCGGGGCTGGCGTTTGGGCGGCCCCGACGGCGAATGGCAATTCTTATACGCTTCAACAGCTATTTTGACTACCCTTTTTTTGAATTTCCACTTCCGGTAAAACCTTCAGCAAAGTTTATACCAGGCAAAACGGACGGGAAAAGCGTCAGGGGAAGACAGGAGGAAGCCGCCTTTTATTGCTTAATATTCAATAGATAATGACGTTGTTTGCGTGTTTGCTGTTCATTTTGGGGCTGCTGCGGCCATTGACTTTTGTGTATCCTTTGTATACAACCGGATGCATGAAAGGCATACCCGCTTATCTGCCGCCGTTGATGGATGGCCTTCCCTACGCAGCGGCCATCCTTTCCGAAGACCGCAACATTCTGCGGTCGAATTCCTGTTTTGACGGCTGGTTCGCCTCCGGGGCGGCTCAAGATGACCTTGCCCGTCTGAATCTGAAAAAGACAGGCCCGACGACGCTGCGAAAAGCTGCAGACCGTCCCGGAGAAACCCTCACGGCAAATGTATACTTACTAAACAAATGGGAAGCCGGGCGGTTCTACCTTGTGCTTCTGATCCCTGAAAAATCGCAAAACCGGCACAAAAAGAAAGCCTTCGCCGAAGGGGTCCAACCTGCCGTGTCCGACCCGGGAGCGGAGTTTTCAGGGCTCATCGGCGCCAATGATCGTTTCCGGCAGGCGCTGATTGCCGCTCAGCGGGCGGCAAAATCCGATATTTCCGTGCTCATCATCGGAGAGAGCGGCACAGGCAAGGAAATCCTGGCCCGCGCCATCCATTCGTCCAGCCACCGAAAAAAGGGGCCGCTCGTGGATGTCAACTGCGCCGCGATTCCGGACACGCTCATAGAAAGCGAGCTGTTCGGTTACGAAAAAGGCGCTTTCACCGGCGCGCACAGCCGGGGCCGAAAAGGATATTTCGACGAAGCGGACGGAGGCACCATCCTGCTCGATGAAATCGGAGACTCTTCTCTTGCCGTTCAGTCCAAACTGCTGCGCGTTTTGGAATCCGGTTATTTCAAACGGGTCGGCGGAACAAAAAACGTGAAGGTGGATGTCCGGGTGATCTCGTCCACCAACCAGGACATGGCCGGTCTCATCGAACGAAAGGCTTTTCGCGAGGACTTGTTTTATCGTTTAAACGCCTTCACGATTTATCTGCCGCCGCTTCGGGAAAGACCGGAAGACATCGAGCGCTTAGCCGATTTTTTTCTCAAAACACAGCCTGCGGCCCAGAAGAAAAACTGGAAACTGTCCGCTGAAAGCCTGGACATTCTCAAGCGCTATGCCTGGCCGGGAAACGTGCGCGAATTCAAAGGCGTCATCAGCTACGCAATCAATATGAGCCGGACGGCTTTGATCACACCGGAGGCGCTGCCGAGCTTTCTTTCCGCCAGGACACCCGTCGCCAGGACTCAACCGGCCCTGAAAAATTTGACGGGAGCGGTGCGCGATCTTGAGAAGAATCTGATTCGAGACGTCTTGTCCCGGACCTGCAATAAATCCGAAGCCATCAAAGCGCTGGGCATCAGCCGCCGGACTTTTTATCTCAAACTCAGGGAATACGGACTGGATGGATAGGGTTCCCCGAAAAGCAAGAATGAAACCGGATGGAACAGGTTGTGCATAAAGAGATATAAACTTTTTTTGTAAGGATGACCGATGCCGGCAGGCGGCCATTATTCCTCACGGACAGCAAAGAACAAACATGACGAGGTGACATTTGTGGAGATATCGCCTCGTGACGGCTTGCCGCTTTTATGCCGCGGCCTTTCAATAGAAGATAAGGTCAATTATATTAATAAATTATCTGAAACCGGCCTGACTAAAATTGAGTGCGCCACCTTCACGCATCCCCGTCTGCTTCCGGCGGGATACGATGCCGAAAAGCTGATCGCCGGCATCTCCAAAAAGCCGTCCGTGACTTACGTGGGTCTGGTTCCCAACGAAATCGGCTGCCGCCGGGCGGTGATTACGCAGTTGGATGAAATCCTGATTCTGCTGGCCGCCAGCGACATTTTCAACAAAATCAATCTGGGCAGGACGCTGAAGGAAACCCTCAATAAGATGCTGCCGGCCATACTCAACACCGCCTCCGAAAGCGGACGCAGCACCCGCGTTTACATCATGACGGCATTCGGCTGCCCTTACACGGGCGTCATTCCACCCCTGATCATTGAAGAGTTGATTCTAAAACTCAGCCACATGGGCGTCTCCGAAATCTCGCTGGTGGACTCCACGGGGATGGCGAATCCCGGAACCGTCCGATCCATTGTCGGCAGGCTGATGGATTTGCGCCTGGACATGAACCTCGCCGTGCATTTTCACGATACGCGTGGGACAGCCATCGCCAATTGCGTGGCGGCATACGAATCCGGCGTCCGGATCTTTGACACCTCTTTGGGGGGGATGAGCGCAACGCCTTACGGCGTGGAAGAGTTGGATTTCGGATACTGGAACGTTCCGACAGAGGACCTGGTTCACCTTTTCGAAGAAATGGGCGTCTCCACGGGCGTCGACCTCGACCGGTTGCTCGATTGCGTAAAACTTGCCGAACACATGGCGGGACGATCTCTTCCCGGACATCTGCTTCGGGCGCGTCCGGCATCGCAAATCGCCGCCGTTCCGGAGCATCTGACCCGCAGGCCCCTTTTGGACCCCTGACGGTCGGCCGGACGAAAAGAGGCGGCCTTAAGGGCCGCCTCTTTTCGAACCGTGTTTCTTTTGTATACACTTACTCCAGGCTTAAGCCTTTCTTCAATTTTTCAATCATCGTCTTTTCCTGATCGCTGTAAACCCCGTCCACCAGACACAGTCTGCGGGCGATGCTGAGGGCCTCCATGCGGTCGTCCTTGTTTTTGATCAGAACGGACAGGGCCTCGATGGCGCGGTCCTCGTCGGCCTGCAGGATCGCCGCCTGTTCTTTGAGAATGCGTTTGAAGTCGGCCGGTTTGAGCCTCTTGAGCGCTTTGTGCGTCCGGGCGATTTCGTTTCCGATTTCAAAATGACGTCTTTTGACCCCTCCGCCGATTCTGGCGATAGCCATGAAAACGCGGATCAGTCCGGCGGCAAGTCCGCCTTCATGCAGCGTTTGCAGCCTTTCGTCAACATCCTGCTCCTGAAGCGGTCCGCTCGACGGCGCCTCTTCCGGCCCGGGCGGCGGGAAGAACCCGCGCATGGTTTTGCTGCCGTAAATCATCTGAAATAAAAGCTCTGAATTGAGGTCGCGCCAGTCGCGGTAGATATCCAGCAGGCTGTCAACATAATTGGAAAAGTCTTTTTCCATGGCCGAAAACGGATTGTCTTTGGACGCGGGCTTGCGGTTCTGCCTGGCGATGGAGGCGATATTCTTCACGGGACGCATCATCGGATTGGTATCCGCAAAGATGTAACGCTGAACGCGCAGCGGATGAAGATAGCGCAGGATCTCCGCGGACAGCTCGGTGGTCCAGAATTTCACCCAAGGGCGCGCAAACAACTGATACAAGTTGTCATTGGATTCCGAAAGCTTGGCCACCACGCTGAAATCGGTTTCGTCTTCGATGCCGTCGTCATAGGCGGCGATATCCGCGAAGGTCCGCGGCTCATAGCGCGTGGAAAATTTTTCGCTCACGACATCCCCTTCAATGACCATCTCATAAAGACCCGGGCTTAAGAATTCGATCATGTCGAAATTCGCGATAATTTCTTTATGTTCCTTCTTGGCAACCGAGCCCGCAACGAAGATGCCCAGATGACCGATGTCCTTGTGAACGATGTAGATAATCACCTGTCCGTGTTTTTTAATATCCTCGACGGAGGAATAAACCCGGGGAATCCAGTTGAGCGCCTGCTGGGCGGGCGTGATGTTGTCGCCCATCGACGCAAACACGATGATCGGGCTTTTGATATTCTTGAGGCTGATTTTCCGGCCTTCACGCAACTCCAGCTGGCCGGTTTCCAATTTGTTGCCGACAAACAGGTTCCGGACGATAAAATGAATCTCGTCGGTGGTCAGCATGAAAAAGCCGCCCCACCAGCGTTCGAACGCGAGATAGCGTTCTTCTTCCGTATCCACCTGCGAGTAAACGTTGTATTGTTTAGTCCAAATCGTATTGGCGGGATTGAGCGTTTCAAAATTATAAACCAGATTCGCGCCGTCAAAAACCCCGTTGCCCAGATCGCTCAGTATGGAGTTGACCCATACGCCCCCGACCAGGCCGCCCTTATACCGCATCGGATTGACGCCGGCCACGCCGCTCCAGTATGAAAGCGGCGCACCGTTTAAAACCAGGGGGCCTGCGACATCGGGCCGTTCGGCGCAGGCGATGGCCGCCGCCCAACCCGCCTGACAATTCCCCATAATCGCCGGGGCGTCGGCGTTGGGATGCAGCTCGACGATCTTTTCCATGAATATCTCAATAGCTTCGATGACATCGGCCATGGTCTGCCCGGGAATCGGCTCCGAGTAAAACAAGATGAAATACACCGGATGCTCATGTTCCAGGGCCATGCCGATTTCCGAGTCACGCTTGGAACCGCCGATGCCGGGGCCGTGGCCCGCGCGCGGATCCATGATGACAATCGGCCGCTTGGGCCTTTCGATACGCTCCCTGCTGGGATGCCGTCTTTCCCGGTCGTCGGGCAATTCGTCTTCATGCCGCCGCCGATCGGATATTCTGACCAGCGAATAGTTGCACGGATGCTCGAAATTCTTGGCGTTGAGAATCAGCTCGTAGTTGAAGGTCAAAACCGGCGGCTGACCGCCGCGGATGTGCTTGATGTAGTTATTGCCTCGTTTGCGAAGGATATCGGTGAAGATGATCGTCCGCTGAGCCGTGTCAACCCAGTATTCCGTTAAATCCTTTTGCCAATCCGGCGTTTTGCCCCACATGTTTTGCGGGAATGTATTATCCATGGGTTTTCTCCTTAGATCATCTTGGAAATCGGTTTGGTTTCGCGATTACTTTAATGTTGCGACCGGCCCGTGTCAAGAACCCCATCCTCCACCAAGACCCGGTATCCTTTTAAATCCGGGGCACGCATCCACCCCGACACCCGTCAGGAACATCCCGCTGTGTGTTTAAAGACGAATGAAAAGAGAAGCGAACGGCTGCGCGATCAGGGCAAACGGCCTTCTTCCCGCAGACGAAAAAGCAGGGCGTTGATGGCCGGCATCGCTTCCGTCGCCGCCTTTTCCCCTTCCAGAATGGCTTCATGGCGACGGGAAAAATCGCTTGATCCGATGTGCCCGACTTTCGGTTTGATGACAATGTCCGCGTTTTTGATCTGCGCTTGGGCAATTTTGTTATACATCACATCGATCGCCTGCATGATGGTTTCGACGGTACCGCGCGGCGTTGAGGCGTTTAAATGTGAAGAGATGTCCACGGCAATGACCACATCCGCGCCAAAGCGGCGGGCGACATCGATGGCCACCGGGCTCACCACGCCCCCATCGACACAAGTCTTGTCGCCGATGGCCACCGGGTTGAAAACGCCGGGAATCGAGCAGCTGGCCCGGACGGCCTTGCCGGTGTTGCCTCTGCCGAAGACCAGTTCCTCGCCGGTCTGAATATTCGTCGCCACGGCCATAAATGGCAGTGGAAACTTTTCGATCGGCGTGTACTTGACCTTGGCGTTCACATAGTTTTCAAGCTTTTCCCCCCGGATAAAACCGTTGTCGGGAAGCATGTAATCGACAACCTCCTCCTTGCTCAGAGAAAACGCGAGCAGTTGAAGGTCGTAGGGAGAGTATCCATAGGCATAGAGGCTGCCCACCAGCGAGCCGACACTGGTGCCGACCACCATATGGACCGGAACCCGATGCGATTCGAGGATTTTGAGCACACCGATGTGCGCAAAACCCTTCGACGCGCCGGCGCCCAGGACAACCGCAATTTTCGCCGGCTTCGGAGGCGGCGCTACAGAGGGCGCCTCCGGCGGCGTCGTCGAACAGGCGGCAAGAAACCCCGCCGCAATCAGGGTGCAGATAAGGCGAGAAGCGATGCGTTTCATGGCCTAAGAAGGAAGCTCCTTTTTGTTTTTTGACCGCGTTCGGCTGCGGCTTCGTTTCCTGCCCGGCTGCGGCTTCGGGGATTTTTCCGAAGCCGGTTTCGGCGTTCTTTCCGTTTCCGGTTCCGGAGCCGGCTGTTCAGGCGGCGCATGCAAAGATTGTTGGTAGTAGTCGTCGATCAGCATAACCATGAGGGCGAGGCCCGCGTCGGACTGCGCAAGGTTCTTAGCCAGGGGAACAAACCGGCGCATTCTTTCGAGTTGAAGGTTGTCGCGCCCGCGCAGTTTCGCTTCCAGAAGCGCTGTGACCCGCTCGGCGACGACTTTTTCAACCTCTTCATCGGATGGCAGCATCCGCTGCTGCATCTGAATGTTGTAATGCCTCGCGATACTCTGGAGTTTGAACTTTTCCATTTCCGCCACGACAGAGATGGCCACCCCGCCCGAGCCCATCCGCCCGGTGCGGCCGGCGCGGTGAATGTAGGCTTCCGGATCCTCCGGCGGCTCATATTGAATCACATGAGACAAATCCGGAATATCGATTCCCCGGGCCGCCACATCGGTGGCCACCAGAAAGCGCAACGCCCTGCGCCGCACGCGCCCCATGACTTTTTCCCGTGCGCTCTGCGCGAGATCGGAGCTCAGTTCGTCTGCGTCGTAGCCGAAGCGCTTCAAAACGATCGACAGATAATGCACCGTGTCTTTCGTGTTGCAGAAAATGATGGCCGACGCCGGATTTTCAATCTCGATGATGCGCACCAGCGAACGGTCTTTGCGCATGCCGGGAACCACATAAAAAACATGGTCGATTTCCGCGATATGCACCTGATTACCGCTTAAACTCAGAAGTTGGGGAGATCGCAGGAACTGTTCGGCCAGACGGACCACCTGCGGCGGAAAAGTGGCCGAAAACATTGAGCTCAGAATTTTCCCGGTGGGGATGAATTTCCGGATTTTGACCATGTCGGGGTAGAATCCCATCGACAGCATCCGATCCGCCTCGTCGAAAATCAGCATTTTCAAATGATCCAGCGACAGCGTGTTCTTTAAAAGATGATCGAGGATGCGGCCGGGTGTGCCGACCACAAGCTGCGCGCCCGAGCGGAAAGCTTCGAGTTGGGCATTGTAGCCCACGCCGCCGTAAACCACCGCCGTGCGCAATTGAGAATTTTGAGAAAGCATTTGCGCTTCCTGCGACACTTGCAGGGCCAGTTCCCGTGTGGGCACCAAAACCAGCGCCTGGGGAACGTTCCGGGTCAGGTCGATCTGCTGCATGATCGGCAGGATGTAGGCCCCCGTTTTGCCGCTTCCGGTGCGAGACTGAATCATCACGTCACGGCCGGATAAAATATAAGGAATGGATTTTGCCTGAGCAGGGGTCAGTTCCGTCCATCCGGCGGCCCGGCAGGCCGCCTGCAATTCGGGTGACAGGGCCGCAAGGCATGTGTCTGCGGGCGCCTCCGGGGCGGCCGTTTCCGGAGGGGTATCCTGATTTTTCATTTCATCCATACGTTTTTCTACACCTTTCGCAAAGAAAATAAGAAGTTAAAATGATTTAGTGCAGTGCGCCGTCCAAATCAAGAAAAAAAACCGGCCCGGCGAATAAAAATCGCGGGACGTCGCGAAAAATTCTTGACACTTGGCAGTGATTCATATAGCTAAAGGTCAATTCGTCAGCGGCTTATTTAAGCCCTGCCTATTGGAGCGACTCAAGGATTCAAAAAACAAGCCGATATATATTCTGTGCTCGTTAAAACTCGTGACTATCTTCGCGTATTCCATAACTTTCCAATACGCTGAAAGAATCATGCTTTCCTTAATGATATCGTGCCTGTAAACTAATACAACAAGGACGCATCACTATGAACATTGAAGACATTAAGCGGCTTCCGATCAGTGAACTGACGGATATGGCCAAAGGATTGGACGTTCCCGGAGCCAGCGGCATGCGCAGGCAGGATCTGATTTTCGCCATCTTGCAAACCCAGGCCGAACAAAACGGCGTGATTTCCGGCTCCGGCGTTCTGGAAATCCTTCCCGACGGCTTCGGTTTTCTCAGAGCGGTCGACTACAACTACCTGCCCAGCCCCGACGACATCTACATCTCGCCGTCTCAGATCCGACGATTTAACCTAAGAACCGGAGACACCATCTCAGGCGAAGTCCGCCCCCCGAAGGAAGGGGAAAAATACTTTGCGCTTTTAAAAGTCGATACCGTCAACTTCGAAAGCCCGGAGCAGGCGCGCGACAAGATTCTTTTCGACAACCTCACGCCATTGTATCCGCAGGAAAAACTTAATCTTGAGTTCGATTCCGATAATTTCTCCACCCGAACCCTGGATCTGTTCGCCCCCATCGGCAAGGGCCAGCGCGCGCTGATCGTCTCGCCGCCCCGGGCCGGTAAAACCGTTTTGCTTCAGGACATCGCCCACAGCATCACCGCCAACCATAAGGAAGTCGTTTTGATGGTTCTGCTCATCGACGAGCGCCCCGAAGAAGTGACCGACATGCAGCGCAGCGTCAAAGGCGAGGTCATTTCGTCCACCTTCGACGAACCGGCAACCCGGCACGTGCAGGTGGCGGAAATGGTGATTGAAAAAGCCAAGCGCCTGGTCGAGCATAAAAAAGACGTCGTCATTCTGCTGGATTCCATCACCCGCCTGGCCCGCGCCTACAACACGGTCGTTCCGCCGTCGGGGAAGGTGCTTTCCGGCGGCGTCGATTCCAACGCGCTGCACAAACCCAAACGTTTCTTCGGCGCGGCCCGCAACATTGAAAACGGCGGCAGCCTGACGATCATCGCCACCGCGCTCATCGACACCGGCAGCCGCATGGACGAAGTCATTTTCGAAGAATTCAAAGGCACCGGCAACATGGAACTGCATCTGGACCGCCGGATCGCCGACCGACGCATCTTCCCTGCATTCGACCTCATCCGCTCCGGAACCCGCAAGGAAGAGCTCTTGATCGCCAAGAATAATCTCAACCGCGTCTGGATTCTGCGCCGCCTGCTGCAGGAAATGAATCCGGTGGACGCCATGGAATTCATCATCGGCAAGATCAAGAAAACGGACACCAATCAGGAATTTTTGGACTCCATGAATTCCTAGGAGCTTGAAATAATAACTTGAATTTTTACGGCGGATGCGATAAGCACCCCGTCTTGTTGAAAATTATGAGGCCGTAGTCGGCAAAGCCGATTCCGGCCGGGAGGAAAGAAGATCATGAAAGAAGGAATCCATCCGGATTATCAGGAAACCACGATTACCTGCGTGTGCGGCAACGTGATTGAAACCCGGTCCACCAAGAAGGACATCAAAATTGAAATCTGCTCGAGCTGCCACCCCTTCATGACCGGCAAGCAGAAAATCATCGACACGGCCGGCCGTGTGGAAAAGTTCAAAAAGAAATACGAAACCGGCCCCGCCCCGGCGGCCAAAAAGAAAACGGCCAAGAAGGCGTCCGCTTAAGACAACCGGGCAGGCTCTTGTCCTGATATGATCAAGATCATCCATTACACCCGCCATTTATAGCTGCGTCCTCCCCTGAGGATGCAGCTGTTTTTAAGACTCTTTCTTTTCGTTTCATCAACAACCCTAAAGTAGCCGTCGCCGGACACAGGAAACCTATGGATACGATTTTAGACAAGCTTCGCGATATAGAAATCCGCTACCGCGAGCTGGAAGGTCAATTGAGCGACCCCCAGGTAGTTTCCAGGCAGGGGCTGTACCAGAAACTGGCCAAGGAACACTCGGATCTGACCGAATTGGTCGAAGCGATTCGCGGCTTTGAGGACATCAAGATTCGCATTGATGAATACCAGGGGCTTTTGAACGATTCCGACGAGGAGCTGCGCGCGCTGGTCAAAGACGAACTGCCGCAGCTCCAGACGCAGCGGGAAGAGCTCGAAGAAAAGATCAAGATCCTGCTTTTGCCCAAGGATCCCAACGACGATAAAAATGTTTTCCTGGAAATCCGCGCCGGCACCGGCGGAGACGAAGCCGGTCTGTTTGTGGGCGATCTGTTCCGGATGTACGCCCGTTACGCCGAATCGCAGGGCTGGAAGGTGGACGTGGTCAGCTCGTCGCCCGCGGGCGGCATGGGCGGCTTCAAGGAAATCATCGCGCAAATCGAGGGGGCCGGCGCTTACAGCCGACTGAAGTTTGAAAGCGGCGTGCATCGCGTTCAGCGCGTGCCGGTCACGGAAGCCCAGGGACGCATTCACACGTCGGCGGTGACCGTCGCGATCATGCCCGAAGCCGAGGAGGTCGAACTCAGCATCGATCCCAACGATCTGCGCATTGACGTTTACCGCTCCACCGGCCACGGCGGCCAGAGCGTGAACACCACCGACTCCGCCGTCCGCATCACCCATCTGCCGACCGGTCTGGTGGTCACCTGCCAGGATGAAAAATCGCAGCTCAAAAACAAGGCCAAAGCCATGAAGGTTTTGCGCGCCAGACTGCTTGACGCAATGGTGCAAAAGCAAAATGCCGAACAGGCCCAAGCCCGTAAAAGCCAGGTGGGCAGCGGCGACCGCTCCGAGCGGATCCGGACGTATAATTTTCCGCAGGGCCGGATCACCGATCATCGGATCAACCTGACCCGCTACGATCTGGACCATTTTATCGACGGCGATATCGGCGCCATGATCGACGCGCTCATTGCCCATCATCAGGCCGAGCTCCTCAACAAGCAGGGCTGACCGCCCTGACGTCCGACGGCTGGACGCGATCAAAACCGACAGGAATGATTGGCATGCCGCAAAAACCTAAAATCGCAACCCCGGATGAGGCGGTCTCGGAAATCCGACCGGGCGATCACATCCACTTAAGCTCCGTGGCCAGCGCGCCGCAATGCCTGATCAACGCGATGTGCCGCCGGGGACGGGCGGGCGACTTGCGGGATATCCGCATTCATCATTTGCACACCGAAGGCCCGGCACCCTATGCCGACCCGGAATTTGAAGGCATTTTTCAGCTGGATTCCTTCTTCGTCGGACCGAATGTCCGCAAGCGAACGCAGGAAGGATTTGCCGATTATATTCCCGTTTTTCTGGGAGAAACGCAGCGTCTGTACCGAGAAGGCCATCTGCCGTGCGACGTGGTCATGATCCAGGTCTCTCCGCCCGACTCAAAAGGCCGGGTTTCGCTGGGAACGTCGGTGGACGCCACCCGCGCCGCCATGGAGAAAGCCCGCGCCGTCCTGGCCGTCATCAATCCTCACGTGCCTTTCACGTTCGGCGACGCCGTCATCGAAGCCGACCGGATCGACTGTTTCGTCGAAGACGACACGCCGCTCGAAACTGTTCATTTTGCAAAACCCACAGACATTGAAACAGCCATCGGGCGACACTGCGCGGCCCTCATAGAAGACGGCGCCACGCTGCAGATGGGCATCGGCGCGATTCCCAACGCCGTGCTCGATCAGTTGGGGGGCCATAAAAATCTCGGCATCCATACGGAAATGTTTGCCGACGGCGTCATCCCGCTGGTTGAAAAAGGCGTCATCAACGGCGCGGAAAAGGCCGTCGATCGGGGGAAAATGGTGGCGACCTTCCTTCTGGGATCCAAGAAGCTCTACGATTACACCCATCTCAACGATGATGTCCGGATGATGGATGTCGGCTATACCAACGACCCTTTCGTGATTGCCCGAAACCCGAAGGCGACGGCCATCAATTCCGCGCTGCAGGTCGACTTGACCGGCCAGATCTGCGCGGATTCCCTGGGGGCAAAAATGTATTCGGGCGTGGGCGGCCAGATTGATTTCTTCTACGGCGCGTCGCGATCAAAAGGCGGCAAAGCCATTCTTGCCATGCCGTCGGTGACGGAAACGGGGCTCAGCAAGATTTCTGCCGTGCTTTTGTCCGGCGCGGGCGTGGTGACCACCCGAGCGCACGCGCACTGGCTCGTCACCGAATATGGCGCGGTCAATCTTTACGGCCGCTCTCTTCAGGAACGGGCCCGCCTGATCATCAGCATCGCCCATCCGTCCCACCGCGAGGCGCTTGACCGCGCGGCTTTCGAGCGGTTCGGTCCCCATTATCATTTTGTCGGCGCCAGCCGCTGACCTTCCATGAACAGCCGGCTTTCGCTATCTTTTCGTATCTCCGATATGCGATTTTGCCGTCCGGACGGCGGCTTCCCGATCTTTGGTAAAAAACCACCAGGCAGGCAGGTCGGTGTGCGGCCCTTCGTCCCGATCGCGCCCCCGGCTTAAAAACCACCGGCCGAAGCGTTCGACTGTGGCAAACGGATGCGTGCCGGTGCATAAAATGCTGCAAGGCCGAATTTCCTTGAAATACACCGTTTCATCAGGCGCCTCATCATTGGCCAGATCATCGGGCAAAGCAATCCGCGAGACATCAATGCCCTTTTTCTCCTGTTCATCGAGCCATCGTGCGATGGCCGAGGTTTCAAAATCCATCGTCGCCTCCCTGTCTTAGCAGTATTGAACGATCCGTCCTCTCCTTTAGCAAAGCCCTAAAAAAAATACCACTTCGGGTCTAAAGATGGTATAAAGCCGGCACGGACAATCAGGAGAGGCCAACGATGAGCAAGAGCTTGAATATTAAAAGCCTTTTGAAGGCCGGGCCGGTTATTCTCGACGGCGCCACGGGAACGGAGCTGCAAAAAAGCGGCATGCCCTCGGGAGTGTGCCCCGAGGCCTGGTGCCTGGACAACCCGCAGGTGATTTCAGCGGTTCACGCCTCGTATGTTCAAGCCGGGGCGCAGGTGGTTTATTCCTGCACCTTCGGCGCCAATCGCTACAAACTCAAACAGTACGGTCTGGAAGGCGACGTGCGCCGCATCAACCGCGACCTGGCTCGCCTGGCCAAAAACGCCTGCGGCAAAAAGGCTCTCGTCGCGGGCGACATCGGTCCGACAGGGCTGTTTGTGGAGCCTTTCGGGCCCTTGCCTTTCGAAGAAGCAGTGGACGCATTCAAGGAGCAAGTTACCGGACTGATTGAAGGCGGCTGCGATCTCATTGTTATCGAAACCATGATCGACATCCAGGAAACACGCGCGGCGCTTCTGGCCGTAAAAGAAACTGCGGACATCTTTACGCTCGTGTCCATGACTTATGAAGAAGACGGCCACACCCTCGGCGGCACGCCGCCTGCCGCGGCATTGATTACGCTGCAAAGCCTGGGCGCGGACGCCGTGGGCTGCAACTGTTCTGCCGGCCCGGAGAAAATGGTCGAGTTCGTCGCGGCCATGAAACCCTACGCCACGGTGCCGCTTTTGGCCAAGCCCAACGCCGGTATGCCGAAACTGGTGGGGCTTGACACTGTCTTTGACATGCAGGCCGATACCTTCGCGGCGCACGGCCGAAAACTGATCGACGCCGGCGCGAATCTGCTGGGCGGCTGCTGCGGCACGACGCCCGCGCACATCCGGTCGCTGGCCCGTGCCGTCAAAAAGCGAAAACTGACACTACCCGCGCGCAAATCGATTGCCGCATTGTCTTCCGCGCGAAGCGCGTTTGTCTTTGCCGATCGCCAGCCGCTGGTCGTGGTCGGTGAACGGATCAACCCGACCGGCAAGAAAGCCTTGCAGCAGGAACTTCTTGACGGCAAAACCACGCTCATCCGCCAGATGGCCGCCGAGCAGGAAGAGCTGGGCGCCGATCTTCTGGATGTCAATGTCGGCATGCCCGGCATCGACGAAACCGCCACGATCAAGAATGTCGTAGGCCTTTTGTCGACGGTAAGCGGCCTGCCTCTGGCGGTCGATTCCGCAAATGCGGAAACCATCGAAGCGGCGCTGCGGCTTTATCCCGGCCGGATGCTCATCAATTCCATCTCCGGCGAAAAGAAAAAGATCGCGAAGCTTTTGCCGCTGGCAGCCAAATACGGCGCGATGTTTATCCTGCTGCCTTTAACCGACGGCAATATTCCGGCCACCGCCGTCAAAAGGCAGGCGGTGATCAAAAGCATTTATGAAAAGGCCAGACCGTTGGGCCTGACCAAAGACGACTTCGTCGTGGACTGCCTGGTCATGGCAGTGGCCTCCGACGCGCGCGCCGCGCAGGAAACGCTCGACTGCGTGCGCTGGTGCTCGCAGGTCTTTAAAAGCCGGACCACGCTGGGGCTGTCGAACGTGTCGTTCGGGATGCCGGGCCGTCCCTGGCTCAATGCCGCCTTTCTGGCGATGGCGCAGTACAACGGGCTTTCCATGGCCATTGCCAATCCCTCCAGCGTCGAACTGATGAATGTGAAGTTCGCAGGCGACGTCCTTTCCGCCCGGCCCGGCGCGACGGACGCGTTTATCCGGCATTTCACCCAACAGACCGCGCCGGCGGGTGATGCGCCCAAAACGGCGCTGTCCGTAAAAGAGAAACTTGCCGCGGCTGTGACCGGGGGCGACCGTGAGGCCATGCCTGCGCTTCTGGCCCAGGCGCTTTCCGAAGGAAATGAGGCGCAGGCGCTTGTCGACGGCATCATGATTCCCGCCATCGTGCGCGTGGGCGAACTTTATGAACAGAAGATCTACTTTTTGCCTCAACTGATGGGCGCGGCCGAAGCCATGAAAAAGGGGCTCGATATTCTCGAGCCGCACCTCAAACGCTTGGCCGCCGCAACCAAAGGCAAGGTGCTTCTGGCCACGGTGCGGGGCGACATCCATGACATCGGCAAAAACATTGTGGCGCTGCTTCTGCGCAATCACGGCTACGAGGTAGTGGATCTGGGCAAGGATGTGGACGACGTGTCCATCGTCGAGACGGCCCGGAAACAAAACCCCGACGTGATCGGTCTTTCGGCGCTGATGACCACCACCATGGTCAACATGAAGGACGTCATTACGCTGGCGCGCGCCAAAGGTCTTGAAACGTCGTTTCTGGTCGGCGGCGCGGTGGTCACTGAAGCTTACGCGCAATCCATCGGCGCATTTTACGCCAAAGACGGTGTCGAGGCCGTGAAAATCGTCGATAAACTGACACGCAGGTAATACCCGAATTTATCATCTGACAGGAGGACACAAGCAACATGACACTGGAAGCAAAACGTCAACGCCTGGGAGAAATCATTCTCGCGCGCTCTTTCAAATACAGCGACAATCCGCCTTTTACGCTCGCTTCGGGAAAGCAGAGCAATTATTACTTCAACTGCAAACCCACGACACTCGATCCCGAGGGCATGAACCTCATCGGCGAAATCGTCTTCGACATGGTGAAGGACCTCAATATCACCGCGGCGGGCGGGCTCACGCTGGGCGCCGATCCCATCGCCAACGCTCTGGCCGTGATTTCCTATCAGAAAGGAAAGCCGGTCAAGTCGTTCATTGTCCGCAAGGACGTCAAAGCGCACGGCACGAAAAGCGCGGTGGAGGGCAACGTTTCAGCCGGCGAAAAAGTGATCGTCATCGACGACGTCATTACCACGGGCGGCTCGACGATCACGGCCATTGAGCAGGCGCGCGCCGCGGGGTTAATCGTGGAGGGCGTCATCACGCTCATCGACCGGGAAGAGGGCGGCCGGGAAAATATTCAAAAGCTGGTTGACGACGTGCGCTCGGTTCTGACCCGGACGGAAATCATGGACCTGCGGGCGCAAAAACAGGCCGGCTGAGCCGTCCGTCTTTATTAATCCTTTTGGAGCATTGTCGATGACCGAAACAAACACCTGCCCCGCCGCCGAGCTTGCGGCCGGGGATGTCTTACACGGATTTCAAGTCTTGCGCGTCGAGCCGATTGTCTCGATGCGGCTTGTCGCCTATGAAATGGAACACCTGAAAACCGGCGCGAAAGTTTTGCACCTGCACGCCTTTGACCGGGAAAACCTTTACGCCATCGGCTTTCGGACGCCGCCTGCCGATTCGACGGGCCTGCCGCACATTCTGGAGCATTCCGTGTTGGCGGGATCGCAAACCTATCCGCTCAAAGACGTCTTCAAAGAGCTGATGCGCTCCTCGATGCAGACGTTTATCAACGCCTTTACGTATCCGGACAAAACGGTCTATCCGGTGGCCAGTCAGATCCCGGCCGACTTCTACAATCTGGCCCGCGTGTACACCGATTTGGTCTTTCATCCGCGGATGCTGCCCGAAACCTTCATGCAGGAAGGCCACCATCTGGAGCCGGCCGAAATCGACAATCTGCAAAGCGATCTGATCCGCTCGGGCATCGTCTACAACGAAATGAAAGGCGTCTATTCGTCTCCGGAATCGCTTATGTATAAGGCGCTCCAGGAAAATCTCTATCCCGACACGGTCTATGCCTTCGATTCGGGCGGCGACCCGAACGTGATTCCAAAGCTCACCTATGAGCAGTTTTGCGACTATCACCGCCGCTACTATTCGCCCGCCAACGCGCGTTTTTTCCTCTATGGCGACATTCCGACAAAACAACACCTCGCGTTTCTGGCAGAAATGCTCGCCGGCTTCGACCGCGTTTCGGTGAACTCCACAATCAACCCGCAACCCGCCTTTGACGCGCCCCGGCAGGCGCATGGTTTTTTCCCGGCCGACCCGGAAGAACCCCTGGAAAAAAAGACAACCGTCACCGTGGCCTGGGGGCTTGCCGAGAATCGCGATTTCGACACGGCGCTTCTGCTGGAGATTATCTCGAGCCTGCTGGTCGGCTCTTCGGCAGGCCCGCTGCGCAAGGCGCTGATTGATTCCGGCCTGGGGGAGGATCTCTCTCCAGCCAGCGGAATCGAGGCGGATCTGCGCCAGCTAATGTTCTGCGCGGGGCTTCGCAATGTTCAAACAAAAGACGCGGATAAAATCGAACGCCTGATTTTCGACACGCTGGAAAAAGTCGTGACAGACGGGTTTGATCCCGAACTGATAGAAGGCGTCTTGCACCAGGTGGAATTCCACGGCAAAGAAATCTCCCGCGGGTCCTACCCATACGGGATTGCGCTGATGGGCCATGTGTTTCAGACCTGGCTCTATGACGGCGATCCCCTGATCGGTCTGGATTTCGCCCGCGTCATCGAAACCATCCGATCGGGCTGGTCGGCCGATCCGGCCATGTTCCAGAAGGCGGTGCAAAAATGGCTGATCGACAATCCTCACCGGGTGGTATCGGTCATGGAACCGGATGCGGATTTTAATCGCCGCATCGAAGACGAAGAAAAAAGACAGATGGCCGAAATCAAGAAGGCCCTGTCGGAGGCGCAGTTGGCGGCGATCAATGAGCAGGCCAAAAAGCTCAAGGCGTTTCAAACCGAACCCGATCCCCCCGAGGCGGCGGCTTGTCTTCCCAAATTGCGCTTGTCCGACATTCCCCGCGAGGTGGACATCATCCCCACGCAGGCGGCCTCTATCGACGGCGTATCCGCGCTCAAGCACGATATTTTCACCAACGGCATCGTCAACGTCGATCTGGCCTTTGATGTCGGCCACGTTCCTGAAGAGCTCCAGATTTATCTGCCGCTTCTGGGAAAACTGATGTGCGGCATGGGCGCGGGCGGCTACAGCTATGACGACATGTCCAAACGGATTTCTCTGACCATGGGGGGCTTCGGCTACGATCTGGCGGCCGGGCTGACCGTCCATGCCGACGGCGCCTGGCAGAAAATGATCTTCTCTTTCAAGGCCCTCTACCGGAATATGGCCGCGGCCGTCGATATCGCAGGCGACATTCTTTGCGCGGGCGATCTTTCCGCGGAGGCCCGCATGCGGGATCTGATTGCGGAACGAAAAAACAGTCTGCAATCGGCCGTTGTGCCGTCGGGCCACATCTTCGCCAAACGGGCCGCGGGCGCGGGGCTGTCTTTGCCGGCCTATCGAGACGAGCTTTGGCACGGCCGCACCCAATTTGGCTTTGTGAAGCGGCAAGCGGGCGACTTTGACGAATTGAAAACCGATTTGCGCGGCAAGATGGACGCGCTCAAAGCGCTGATTTTCACACGGGCGAATCTTCTGATCAACTTGACCGCCGACGCGCAAGGCCTGGCTCTGGCTGAAGAGCAGCTTGCCCGTCTGCTGCGGCGGCTTCCCGCAGGCGGCAACATGGCTCCGCACCCTCAGCCGGAGCTGCGGCCCGGACGCGCCGGCATCGCCGTGCCCACGCAAGTGTCTTATGTGGCCAGTGTCTTCAAAGCGCCCGCCTATACCGACCCGGCGGCGGCGATCCTCATGCTGGCTTCAAAGGAGCTATCCAACAGCTATCTGTACAAACACATCCGCGTCCAGGGCGGCGCCTACGGCGGCATGTCCGCATTCGATTTTTCCATGGGGCTGATGGCGTTTTTGTCCTACCGCGATCCGCACATCGTTCGAACGCTGGATGTCTTTTCGGCGGCGGCAAAATTCTATGCCGAAAACGAGCTTTCTTTGGACGATCTGGAGAAGGCGGCAATCAGCACGCTGAGCGCGCTCGACCGGCCGCAGGATCCGGCCGGCCGCGGCTATGTTGCGATGATCCGTTCGTTTGCCGGCGCCACCGACGCCATGCGCCAGACTTTTCGCGACACCGTTATGTCGGCCACGCCGGAGAAAGTCCGCCGAACGCTTGCCGAATATTTCGCCCGGGCCGCAAGCAGTCAGGCGGTGGCGGTCTATTCGGCGCGGGAAAAGCTGGTTCAGGCCAACGAGGCGCTTCCCGAAAAACTCGATCTGGAAAATCTGATTTAGGGGCAGGCAAAGCGCTCAGAGACGGAAAGCCGAGATGAAAAAGAAGGACCACGAAGGCACGCTGATCAACTGTTTTTTCTGCGAGCACTTCTACATTACTTACGAAGCAAAGTTCCCTTACGGCTGCAAGGCGATGGGATTCAAATCGATGCGCATGCCGTCGGTGGACGTTTACGGCTCATCGGGCGAAGACTGCAAGCTGTATGTCCGCAAAGAGCGGGGGCATTCCCACCACGATTAAAAAACCGCGCCGGTCGCCCGGCGCGGTTTTTTGTTTTTTGCCCGACCGTCTTTTACTTGCCTTTGAAATCGGCCGGACGTTTCTCCAAAAAGGCGATCATCGCTTCCTTCAAATCATCGGAAAACAAAAGGGTGGCGTTTTTCTGAATCGCCAGTGTCATGCCTTCATACACATTCACGTAACGGCTGAAATTCAAGACCTCTTTGGTGCACACCAGCGCCAGTGGCGCGTTGGCGGCAATTTGCGTTGCGAGTTTGTCCGCGCCGATCATCAAAGTCGCCTGATCCGCGAAGACCTCGTTGACCAGTCCCATTTTCTCCGCGTCGCGCGCGCCGTAATTGGCGGCCGTAAAGGCCATCTGACGGGCGAACCCCTGGCCCACGATCATGGGCAGCCGCTGCAAGACGCCCATATCGGCCACCAGTCCGATATTGGCCTCTTTCAGGCAGAACACCGCGTCTTCCGTGCAAAGGCGGATGTCGCAGGCGGAAATCATATCGAGTCCGCCGCCGATGCACTTGCCGTGCACCGCCGCGATGACGGGTTTGGGGCATTCCTCGATGGCGTTGCAGCAGTCAAAAAGCGGCTGCGAGTGTTTGATCGTATCAAGAATACCCTTAGCGGAGGAATGATCGCCGCTGGCGGCCTGCTTGAGGTCCAGTCCGGCGCAGAAGATGCGGGCCTTGCTTGCAAAAATAATGCAGCGGACGCCGTCGTGATCCGCCATATCGCGAAAGACCTGAGCGATTTCGCTTGCGAAATCCAAACTCAGCGCATTTAACGCATCGAGTCTGGCCATCGACACGGTGGCCACATGATTTTCAATTTTTAAATCAATGTACTTGTAAGCCATAATTCCTCCTTTATCGAATCGTTGCCCTTCGGGCGTTTGTTTCAACGTTTGGACTTCAAATATCGCTCCAGCCGGTTGAGCCCTTCCGTAATGTTTTCCATCGACGTGGCGTAGGAAAAACGCAAAAACCCTTCTCCGCCGGAGCCGAAATCGACGCCCGGCGTCACGCCCACTTTCGCCTCTTCGGTAATCCGGAAGGCCTCCCGGTAGGAATCCGTGAAAAACTTGCGTCCGTCGGCCAACACGTAAAACGCTCCGGTCGGCTCAACATGGATGACAAATCCCATGTCTTTAAGCCTTGCGAGCATATAGCGCCGGCGCTCATCATAGATTTGAACCATGCGTGCAACATCATCGCCGGCTTTGGTGAGCGCCGCGATGCCCGCCCATTGAATGAAGCCGTTTGCGGAAATCATAAAGTTCTGGTGAATTTTCTGCATGACGGCACTGAAGGCTTTGGGAAAGATCAAATACCCCAGACGCCAGCCGGTCATCGCGTAGAGCTTGGAAAAGCCGTTGATCACGAACGCCCGGTCTGTGAATTCCAAAATGGAGTGGGCCTTGCCGTCATAAGACAGACCGGAGTAAATTTCATCGGACAGAATGTAGGGGCCGTCAAACCGGGCGATTTCGCGAAGCTGATCTTTTGTCATCACAATGCCCGTGGGGTTGCAGGGCGAATTGATCAAAATGGCTTTCGTGCGCGGCGAAAGGTTCTTTTTGATGTCTTCGGGGCGGTACTGAAACCCCTCTTCGGGATACGTGCGGATTTCTTTCATCGCGCCGCCCGCCGCCAGGATGAAATTCTGATAGCACGGATAGCGCGGGTTGGAGACGATCACTTCATCGCCTGAGTCGAGCATCGCCAGCATCGCGAAGAGCAAAACCGGCGACGTGCCGGTGGACACCAGCACCTGATCCGGCGTGATGGTCACGCCGTGTTCTTTTTGATAGAAATCGCAGATGGCCTGGCGCAGCTCCAAAAGGCCGAGCGCATGGGTGTAACGGGTTTTGTTGCGGGAAAGCGCGTCGATAGCCTCATCGGCAATAACTTTCGGCGTGGGGAAATCCGGTTCGCCCACCTCCATATGGATGATGTGTTCTCCCCGGCGTTCGAGTTCCTCGACTTTCGCCATAACATCCATGACAATAAAAGAGGTGAATTGTGACGCGCGCTTTGAAATCATGACCATCCTTAAACGCCCGCACTCCGGGCGGAAGACTGACTTCCCTTCTATGGCGATTGAGGATATTTTTCAACTCTTTTTGCGAATGGTAAAAAAGGCAGGCATCGGCTCAAGGCCATCCATGGAACAGGTCATGTAAACCCCTGAAACAGTAGTTGTATCCTGTTCCCCTGAAGGGGCAGGCTCCACCGTAAGCGTGGCAGTTCTATGATCGATAAAATGAATTTTCGCCTCATCCCGCACGGGGAGGAGGTGGGCTGATTTTTCAAACTCCATTGCTCGATATGGCGAACGCTTAGACAACACCTGTCTTTTGATCTGTGACTGGCGTCCCCTATCAATACCCTTTTGTACTTTGACAGACCGGGGCTTTCGTTGTATGGCCTGTGGCGAGGCGACTAACCGCCGCCCAATACCAACCCGGAGGTGCGAACCATGGACCGCGTCAAATGGACCGTCGACGACAACACGGCAATCCTCACCATGCAAAGCGGAGAAAACCGCCTGAACATTTCTTTCTGCAACGATATGCTCAAGGCCCTCGACGACATTGAAACCACCACCAACGTCACCGCCCTGGTCGTGGACGCATCGGACCCGAAAATCTGGTGCAACGGCATGGACCTGGACTGGCTTCTGCCCGCCATTGGACGAAAGGACCCGGAGGTTCAGGAATTTTTCAAGATTCAGGACGAACTCTATCGCAGAATCACCTTCTATCCCATGATCACCGTAGCGGCCGTCACGGGGCATGCCTTCGCCGGCGGGGCCATCCTGGCCTGCTCGTTTGACTTTCGATACATGCGATCCGACCGGGGCTTCATCTGCTTCCCCGAGGTTGACCTGCACATCCCCTTCCTTCCTTACATGGATGCCATCATCCAGCGCACTTTTCCCAAGCACCTCGTCTTCAAGGCCGAACTGACGGGGCACCGGTTCACCGCAACCGAACTGGAAGCATGCGGCGCCGTTTACAAGGCCTGTTCCACACCGGAAGCGACGGTGCAAGAGGCAATCGCCTGGGCAAAGACTCTCAACAAGAGCCGCGCCATTGTGAAAACCATGAAGAACACCATGAACAGCGGAATTGCCCACCTGCTGGAAACAGTGGTTCACCCCAACCTGGACAGCCTCGGAGGCTAAAGCAGGACTAGCGAATAGAAATCGGCACATCCGTCCGTCTTTGACCTCGGATCAAGGACGGACTTTCTTATGTGCATCTTCCCGGCACAAAAGGAAAATCAGCGCGCCTGTCTTGTAACTGGCATACAGATATGCTTCTGCAAAAGACTGGAAAATTGAGATCAATTTTGTTGCTCTTTCAAAAAATCAACATTTTCTATTGGCGGGAACAATATAGGACATCCCTCTGTTTAATTATGGTGGTCTCATAATTATTCTGGGCAACCTATTTTTCAATCGCTTTAGTCAATTCTTGAACCATGCCAACTCTATTTTCAAACAACATATCCCAAACATCCAAGCATTGATCTCTTATCACAGCATTGTTCAATCCTTCTGCCTGCTCATAAAGTCTTAAAAGTAAAGAATAGATTTCAGAAGCGGTATGTGGGATTTGTAAACTTAGATTTCTTGATTCTTCCAGTAACGTTGTAGAAAAAATTTTGCAAACATCAAATATCACAGACGACAGAGGCAATAAAGAACCTGGATGTTCTTTTATACCATCAATAATTCCTGATGGGGCATCTACATAGGCATTGGACTTGATAAAGGTACTTATGAAAGATTGGGGTAAGTGTGCCTTAAAGATATCCTGATTTCTAAATATACCTGTTAATTCTTTTCTTACTTCCTTTTCCGGATCATTCATTAGTGGAAGAAGTAATTCTTGGCAACGTTCGGTGTAATTTTCGTCATGGAGAAAATGTGCTGCAACTTGGGCGACGCCTCTGCGCTGAGATACGCTGCCACTTATACAGGACTTGAGTTCTTCTCCAAAATAATCGTGAAAAAGCCAACGTGCGGTCACTTCCTCGGCGCCTTCCTGAGATACTTCGTCAAGTGGGAAATTAACCATTGCTTTGATCAAAGGTGTGAGTTGTTCTGCATGACTGCTGAAAACGTGGTTAAAAAAATATACTGCCCTTGGTGATGCTGCGACACGCAAATCATCCCGACAAGCTAAACAAAACCAGTTAACAGCAATATCTTCATCAATGTTCAAAACAGGCAGAAGCGCATCAATAGCAGCCATGCGTACTACAGGATGAATATCTCTTACAAGCGCTTCTATTCCAGGCTTGAGTTTGTCCAACCAGTCAATATGATCCCATAGCAATGCGCCAATAGCTTCTGCAGCAACGCCGCGGACACAATTGATGGTATTTTCGTAAAGAATACGCACAGTAGCTTCATTTGCTGTTTTGTCGCAATGCATGTTCAACTTGTCTGGCTCCAGATCAGAATGAGATTTTGCATAATGAATAAGCCTTTCTATCGTTGCATCGGACCAGTTCTCTGCTGAGCGTGCATGAACGAGTCTGCAAAAGGACATTGCCGAATCTCTATCATCGCCTGCCTTGAACCTTCCCAATACCTTTTCGACTGTATTGACGGTTGCAGGACGCCAAGTGGCTTTTTCTTCTGTGGGTAAATCGGCGCTATGTTCTTTTTGCGCAAAAGCGTCGAAAATGGCTGTTACATAGTACGGATGGGTATTTAGGGAAAGACTAAGAGCAAGTTGACCAAATCGCTCTGGAAAACGTTTAGCAATTCTTCCTAAACTTTGTGAAAATTGCCAGATTGTTGAAGTTGCAGCATGCTTTTCGTCAATTTGTTGCAATCGATTATGATCTAGAGGTATCTTCTCATTCTTCATGATGGCTTGCCAGGAATGGTCGCTTATCCTATCAAGTGACTTGTCGAGTTTGGAGATAATCGTTCCGCCAGATATGCGCCCAGTTTTGAGAAATCGATCCTTCTTGTACTTCTCGTATTTGCGATTCAAGACAGCCATTAAGTTGACAGTTGTTGGTAGAACTCTCTTGGAATCGAGGGCAGGAAGAAGAAAATATTGGGCACGGCCCCAGTAATCGTCAAAATAACCGTCACGCCATGCACTAAGATAATGTTTTGCCAAACGTTTTTCATCTTCCGCATGAAAGTGAATAATCGCCGTTTCCAATTGCCGAAATGTTGTCTCTGAACAATGCGGCGATAATGATTTTACGAGACGGACTGCTGGCATCCAAACTGGCTCATCATAACCTGAACCAAGTCGGAGCCTCGATTGATCAGTTAACAGCCAATGAATACCAATATCAGCGTAACGTATAGTAAGTTTAGAATAAACATTAATGATGATTTCCTGAATAATGATAGAAATACTATTTTCCAAAACGGACGTTCGTCTGAGTAATTCTTCCGGATTCTCAGAAGCAAGTTTTTGTCCTGCGGTGATCACAAGCTCGACAATGCCTTTTCTGATGTCAGTATATCTATCAACTCGCGCCCACTTATCATTCTGCCACTTATCCAAGCGGCTATCATACTGTGGAGTGGGCTGAAACGTCGTCAACCTAACTATATGTGGGACGAGAAGATCCCAAGTTTCCGATGGAATACTTTCCGCAATACTCTTAAGAATTTTCATATCGTCATCATAAAATTTATCCATTCGGTCAATCGGTGCAGACGACGTCTTGGGCCTGGATGAAGACTCTGGAAATTCGCCAGACCAGGTTGAGACGAGTGATTCGATTAACGTCAGAGCGCGAAGAGGATATTTCTTACATAAGTCTTGCCAGTTTACGTAATTGGCATAAACGCCTTTATTAAAAAGTTTCAAGCGAAGAACAAACATTCTTTCAGAATCACCTGCAACATTCCAACAAAGTGTAGTCAGTATTCGTGTAAGCCACGGTTCACCATTAGCCATAAATGGTTCAATGACTTCCGTGATCTTATCCGGGATTTTGTCGTTGACGGAACGGAGAAGTAATAGCGCTAAGTTAATATCATCTTCCTTATCTGAATTAAGCCATTCTAGAATGATTTCTTTTTCGATCAGAAGCATGACAAACACATCATGTCCGATGCATACGGTTTCAATAATATGCTTTTTCCAATAATCGCGTGCAAGTAATTCCAGACAATACGTACCGAGTTCTTCATCTAAATCTTCCAATTGCCCAATGAGCTCAAGGGCGACGTGCTTCATGTGAAATCGGATTTTGTCTGATTCCAATAAGCTCTTGACTATTGTGACGAAATCATGTGGCGATTCCTCGCTCATCATAGTAAGAGTTTGTCGTAATTGTTCGCGACGAAACAACGATTGGCGTTCTTTGGGACCAAGCCATTTAATGATGTTGCCCCCTCCATTATAGATCTGTTGTAGCAAGCGATCAGCAATCAAGTAATCCAAATAACTTTGGTGGCAAAAAGTCACTTTGTCGTTGTTTTCCTGTATTATGCCATAAGACTGCAATGCCGAAAAAACTATTGGCGAGCGAGATGAAATACGAGTAGACACCAATATTCTACCGCTTCGTTCCATATCGTCGAGAATCATATTGATGCATATGTCCAACTCTGTCATAGCAATACCAGCATTGCCTAGCACTTCACGACGATTTTGCCAAAAGGTGCGCATTAGTTCGGTGACGGTACGAAATGCTGGGATCGAATTGTCTTTCTTCAATGTCATCCACATCGCCAAATTTTGGGGACATGCCAGAATTTGTTTTTGACGATTTGTCATCTGATTCACGGATGGACCCAATATCTCACCTAAGGCTTTTGAACTAAGAGCGGTTACCTCTACTTTTTTCAATGTTTTGTCGGTGGCAAACCAATTGCGGATTTCCGGATCGTTTCCGAGATCAAAAGTACGACATGACAGCACGGCTGTTATTTTTCTTACGCCGGAGCGTAAATGCTTTACCTGCCGTAATAGTTCTTTGCAGACATCAAGGGCATTTGCGGAGTGGGAAGATGTCCATCGTATGGCATCGAGTTGATCCAGCAATAAAACACAAGGGCGCTCACCGGCAAGTGCGATTAATGAATAAACTGGCGAATCAGGCAATCCCATATCGCCGCCGAATTGTGCAGCTGTATTCTTAGGTTCGCGGCGGTCCAATCTGATGGCGAGAAATGGTATTTTTTCTGTGCGAAGGTGCTGGGTTAATTCATAAAGCACGACGCTTTTTCCATTACCAGCCACACCATGTAAAATAGCATCTGAACTTTCTCGGATTAATTCAATCAGTTTTGTAGTTTCTTCCCTTGGAATAATGTCGCCACATATCAGCCGAGGACGAATGGATTCTTCGAATTGTTTCTGCAATTCCTCGATAACAGGAGCAATGCGCACATCATGAGCAAGTAATTTTGGTCGAATGTTCAGAGTTGCTAAATGTTCTCTGAGCTCATTTGCATAGATAGGTTTTCTAAAGGCGTAATTATTTTCTGCATAGGCTATCAAAGTTGAAACTATGGTTTCTGGTGCACCGGTCAATAGATATTGAGCATCTGCTAACAAATTTTGCCAATTATTATGATCATCAGGATAAAGAATAGTGTCCATTCGCCTGAGGTAATTAAATGCCAGTGCACGAGCTTGTGGATCTTCAGGATTGATCTGCATGGCGTGACAGAACTGTCGATATCCTTCTCTGCGTTTTTGACCGACAGCCTCAACTTGGCATTGAACAAAATCTTCAGGATTTAGATTTGAATTTCTGGCGCTTTCGCACAGATCATGAAAAGTTTGTGCCGCGATTGCCGAAACAAAAGCAAATGTATTATTTGTGTTATTATCAAGTTGAAATTTGGCATAATTGAAAATATTTCGAGACTTAAGATTATTTATGGACCATGATTCTTCGCTCCGATTACGAGCTTTGCATTGCTGCGCTTGACGGTGGCCGTTTTTTTGCACTATCCATAAATCCACACCTTTTTCATCATCGCCGACGGCCTCTATTGTTACAGATTGGATTTCTTCATTTAATAGACGCAGGAGCTGACTTGCTACCCATCGGCTTTCATATCGATTCCCTAGCTTATCTGCGTATCCAGCGGGTTCAAATCCCATTTTTTATATTTCCACTTAGTCTGCTCAGGCATCCGCAATATTCATTTAATAGTTCGCAACATCGCGGCCATCATTTCATGAATTATATTAATGGCTTTGCGCGGATGGATCATGACATTGAATTCCGTAATCCTGCCATCCTCGCCCCAAGCAATCATGTCCACACCTTTTTGCTGGTTCAATTTTGATGATTGAATCACATTATTTTCAATGATTAATTTTCCGTACAGCTTTTTTCTATATAGGCAGAGCAAGTAAAAGGTTCAATCGTTTACTCCCGCCATTATTCACAATCTTCCACTGTTCACTGATCTAAAATTCGCATTCTGGACCCTAGGCCTGCTTCCATTCATATCTCACCCGCAAGTCATTGGCCCACTCCGGCTTGATTATCTTTTCGTGCTGTAATCGTCCCACAACAATGCCGGTAGAAATGCCGATGATGCCGGCAAAGTCGACGATATCTTTTTTATAGAAAGATCCTTTGTTCACAAACCGCTTGCATGCATCATCTGGAATCAGGGTATCCGACGCGAAATCGTCGGCTTCCTTCTCAATTTGGTCCCGCCCGCTATTTTCCAGAATCACGCCCTGCCTGCTGTGCAGAAGAATATGACCAATCTCGTGAAACAGGCTGAACCAGAAAATATCTGCCCATTTGCCGCGGATGGTCAACATCAAAACGGCCTTTTCCCTTCCTTGCCAAAAAGTTGCGCCGTGCGTTTTGGTTTTTGAAAAATGAGGACAGATGACCAGGGCAACACCGCAACCGGCCAATTCAGATATCAGTTTTCCCTGAAATACTTCTGGTTCTTGTAGCGTAAAAGCACGAAGCTTCTGCACTGAAGCGCAAAGACGTTCCTTGTTGTAGGGCGCACAACTTATTTTTTGCGCCCTTCTTTCCCCCATTCTCAGCCACGCGGCCACGGCTTCGGGTGTGCGTTCACCCCGGGTTGTTTTTGCCATGCGAAAAGCAGGCTGGTAACGCTGCAATTCAGGAATCTTGAAAAGCGATGTCACGCCAAAATAAGCCTGTAGGGCGCGTACTTTATCGACGGGCTTTGTGTGCTTCGTTATTTCTCCCGTCTTCACCAGTTCATGATAGGGATATTTTGCAACAAGATCGGTTTCCTTTTCTAAATTGTCTTCTTCCTGAATGTGTTCCTGCCGCGCCAGCGTCAAACGATATTCCGCTTCAAGTCCCATCCAGATATGCGCCGGCACGCCGACCACCTTTTCGAGCTGCAAAGCGGTATCCGGGGTAATCGCTTTTTCGCCCTTGAAAATCGGGCTCAGCTTGGTTGCCGGTCGCCCCATGCGCTGCGCCAGTTCGTCTTTGGTCATCCCCAGCTCGCCTATTACTTCCTCCAGGTATTCACCCGGAGGGATGGCCAGCGTGGAATGGATTTCTTTATTAGTCCTCATAGTGTTTGCTCACCTCCTCAATGCAAACAATTTCAAGCCTTTTACCTGTTACTGTGAAAATGAGCCGGTAAAAGCCGGTTAGGTTAATCGCATACTGCCCTTTTCGGTCCCCCTTAAGCTCATGACAGCGGAGCCCCGGGAGCTGCAGCAGTTCGCTCAGGTCGCGGGTCTGTTTAATAATATTGATGCGACCGATATAACGTCGCGCCACCGGCATCCCATAAGCCTTTTCCGCCTCTTTGTGGTTTTCATAATGCTTCTGCAATTTTTTCGTCCGGAATTGAACTTCCATTGAATGCGCATTAACCCCTCAAAAGCATCTTTACCCCTAGGGTGAAGATAATAATCGAATATCGGAATTTTGTCAACCTCAGGATTATGTAATGGATGCCACTGATTTTATAACACATTCTATCGACTCATTGACCCCCGTTATTCTCCTACGCCTCTTGATTTTAAGAGTTTCTGCAGGCTCGGATATCGTCATCTAAGGTTTTTTCGACAGGAGAGAGTATCTGATTTTCAGTTTTCCCCGAACTTTTTTCCGGCGTGACATCGGATTTGTCCTAAACGCCTTTTTGCAATCCTTTTCTCCGGAACCACGCCACAAAAAAGGGTTGAGCCTACTTCCTCGAATTCGGTCGCTGTTTCCTTCGACAGAATCAGCTTGACGCCGCGGCCCCATTTTTCGATCAGATGGCTGCGCTGAAAGAGTTCGTATAGCAGTTCATTACGCATCAGAGAAACCATCTTTCCCGAATATTTGAAACGGTCAGCCCGCCATAAAGTTGGCCGGGACTGTCAAGACGACATGACGACCCACGCACGTTGCGTCGTGACCGAAATGTTGAGGCTCTTGGCGAAGAAGTCGCGCAGACGAACTGTCTGAGCCGAAGGCGAGTTTTCGGCTTCAAAACACGCCTGGAGCCTCAGTTTTGGACTTTGCGGCGGGTGCGGGTCGCCCTGGCGGCGATCCGCGGCACCCTCACAACAAACACAAAGGCGGCGGCCCCTCACACACTTAAGGATGCCGCCGCCATCATAAATCACCGCATCAAAGAAAAAAGAATTCTATTTATCCACCCGGATGAGCATGGCGTCGCCCTGGGCGTGGCCCGAGCAGATGCCGCAGACGCCGTATCCGCCGCCGCGCCTTTGGAGTTCATAGCCCAGCGTCATCAGAATTCTGGCGCCGGTCGCGCCGATCGGATGGCCGTAGGCCACGGCGCTTCCGTTGACGTTGACTCTTTTAAACATATCATCTTTGCTCATGCCGAGAATCGACCGGCAGCTCACCAGCGCGACCGCGGCAAACGCCTCGTTGACTTCGATCAGGTCCATTTGATCAAGCGTCATGTCGTTTTGTTCCAATACTTTTCTTATCGCCAATCCCGGCACGGTGGCAATGTCTTTCGTCGGCTGCGACACTTCCGCGTAATCGACAATGGTGAAAAGCGGTTTCAGGCCCAGCTCGTCGGCTTTTTCGCGGCTCATGAGCAGACACACGTCGCCTCCGTCGTTGACGCCGGGGGCGTTGCCGGCGGTGACGGAGCCGGGCTTGCCGGTGACGGTGCTCAAATGGCCGAACACGGGCGGAAGTTTCGCCAAGCCCTCAAGCGTCGTGTCCGGGCGCGGACCTTCGTCTTTGTCCATCACGATGATTTTTTTGCCCTGTTTGACTTCCACCGGAAAGATTTCGTCCTCGAGCTTGCCTTCGTTCATGGCTTTGACGGCGTTCATCTGGGAGTTGAGCGCCCACTCATCCTGCTCTGCTTTGGTGAAGCCGAATTCGTCTGCGACTTCGGAGCCGTGAATCGCCATGTGACGGTTGTAAAACGCGTCCCACAGCCCGTCATAGACCATGGAATCGACCACCCGGCCGTTGGGAAGCGCCATTTTCGCGCCCCAGCGCATGTCGGGCAGCACGAACGGGCAGTTGCTCATGCTTTCCTGGCCGCCCGCGATGCAGATTTCGGCGCGGCCCAGCAAAATCATCTGAAAGGCCAGGTCAACCGTTTTGATGCCTGAGGAGCAGACCTTGTTCACGGTGATGGAGGGAACATATTCGGGAACGCCCGCCAGGATCGTGGCCTGGCGGCCGGGAATCTGGCCGCACCCGGCGGGAACGACCTGCCCCATGAAAATGTAATCGACGTCGCCGGGTTTCACTTTGCCTTCGGTGCGGCGCAGCACTTCCTGAATGGCCAGCGCGCCCAGCTCCATCGCGGAATAATCTTTCAGCGCGCCGCCTGCGCGGCCATAGGGCGTCCGGCAGGCTTCCACGCAAACGACTTCACGAAATTTTTTATGCGGATTCTTTATTTTACGGCCCATGGTGGAAAAGTCGGGCACTCTTTTCCCGAATTCCGCAATCGGGGCGTTTTTATAAATCTCCGATTTTTTTCTTTCCAGTTTTTGCGGCACTTTGGACATGATGATTTCTCCCTATTATTAAAATTGAGCATCCACGCAAATAAACATGAGGATTGAACGCCCCGGCGAGGGCGAACTTTTCTTGCATATCCCGGGGTTCAAGTCAATAGTTTTGAGCCGGCGGGCTTTTGCAGTGAAACCGTTTGCTAAAAATTGGACATTCATATAGAAATGACTGAAAAAATACGAAATGAAAAGAAATTATGACTCTATGAACAGACACATCGGCCTGCGAATTGTCCTGCTTGTTCTTTTGGTCGCGTTGGCCGCCTATCTTTTCGTTTCTTTCGACATATCCCGTTTTTTTAAAGACAAAGAAACCCTGATTGCCTTCATCCGGTCCCATCGTTACGACGAAATCGTGTTCATTGCCGTGCAGATTATTCAGGTGGTTTTTGCCGCCATTCCCGGCGAATTCAGCGGATTTATCGGCGGTTATCTCTACGGACCGCTCTGGGGAACGATTTATTCCACTGTGGGCCTCACGCTCGGGTCGTGGCTGGCTTTTACGCTGGCGCGATTTTTCGGCGAGCCGATTCTGGAGCGCTTCGTCAAAAAAGAGGTTTTCGAAAAGTTTGCCTATTTTATGGAGCATAAGGGGCTGGCGGCTTCCTTTGTCCTGTTTCTGATCCCCGGCTTTCCTAAAGATTATCTGTGCTACATTCTGGGCATGAGCCGGATTCCCGTCTGGACGTTTATCATCATTTCGACGGTGGGGCGCGTGTTCGGCACCGCCATGCTGTCGGTCAGCGGCAGCGCGGCCCGCGAGGAAAAGTATCTTCTTCTGGCCTTCATCGCGATGGTCGGCGTTCTTTTGTCGATTTTCGCGTATTTTTACCGGGATAAAATTCTGGACCTGCTCAAAAAAAAGAAGCCGCAGCCGGGACAAGATGCCCGATCGGAAAACAACGTTGAGAATTCCGGGAGTCGATCATGAAAGTCAGATCCGATTCGAGTAAGACGGCTGATCTCAAGGCGCCTTCGTCGAAAAGACCGCCGGCCTGGATCGCCTGGCGGCGCGCGTTGCGCCTGTATTTTGTCATCCCCAGCGTGTTGCCCGCAATTCTGGGCTCGGTGATCGCCTGGGCGCAGGGCTATGCTTTTCAACCGGTTTTCTTCGCGCTGGTCGTCATGGGCGTGACATTCAACCATTTCGGCCTCAATCTGGTGGATGATGTGCTGGACTACCGCCACGCGGTGGATTTGAAAAAAGGTGATGAAAAAAATTTCTTCACCGGAGGCAGCGGGGTTCTGCCCGAAGGACTGCTCAAAGATACGCACATGCTTCGGGCGGCGGCGGGCCTTTTTGCCGCCACGGCGGGAATCGGCGCCTACCTGACCTGGGCCTGCGGATGGCCGGTGCTGGCTTTGGGCCTTTTCGGCATGGCCTCGTCCATTTTCTACACCACCCCGCCGGTTCGATACGGCTACCGGGGTTTCGGCGAACTGGGGCTTTTGATCAATTTCGGTCCGGTCATCGTTTTGGGCGCCTACTATGTTCAGGCCCGAACCTTTGCGATGGAGCCGTTTTTGGCCTCGCTGGTGCCGGGATTGATGATGTGGTCGATGATTCTTATCAACGAAATTCCCGATTACGAAGCCGACACGCAGGGCGGCAAATGGAACCTGGTCGCGCGATTCGGCCGGAAAACGGGCGCCTGGCTTTACGGCGTGGGACTGGCCGTCGCTTACGGCATCCTCATCGTCTCGTCCGCGACCGGCATCCTGTCCCCCTTCATTCTTCTGGGGCTTTTAAGCCTGCCGTTCGCCGCCAAGACGTTTTTCATAATGCGCCGCCATCTTTACGATCCATTGAAAATGGCACCCGCGAATCTGGCCATGATCAAAGTCCACTCACTCACGGGTCTGGCGATGATTGCCGCCTTTGTGATTGAGTGGGCCAGGCTCTAGGACCGTGGGTTTTCCATCATTTTTTTAATCAAGGCGCCCGGCCATGAACAACAAAATGGTCATTGCGCGTCCTGCTCCGGCTGTGCTAATTTCCAGATGCGCGATTGCACGGTGGATGGAGACTTAAAAGGAGTTGGAATACGATGATTCGGCTCTCATCGTCGCCCCTTGAATTTTTACATCCCATGATGGAGGGATCCCCATGAAGATGCTTTATCTTTATCTCCTGACGATTCCGGTCTTCTTCGCCATCGACATCTTATGGATCGGTTTGATCGCCAGGCGCTTCTATCGCGAGCATCTGGGTCACCTGCTCCGGCCGAATGTCAACTGGCCGGCCGCGGTCATTTTCTATCTGCTTTACATTTCCGGAATCCTGATTTTCGCCGTGATGCCGGCTTTGGAAAAAAATGCGCTTAGTCAGGCGATGATGTTGGGCGGGCTTTTCGGTTTCCTGGCCTATGCCACCTATGATTTAACCAATCTGGCGACACTGAAGGACTGGCCGGTCAAGGTCGTCGTGGTCGATATGATCTGGGGCGTGGTCCTGACATCCTGTGTTTCGTCAGCGAGTTTTCTAATCGGCCGATGGCTCACGGCCTGATCAAGATCCTTCGCGATCCTTCATTTGGCCGAATCATTTTACCGGGAGGATGATGCCATGGAGTTGATTCATTCTTTTCTGACCGCGGCGTTGATCCTTTTCTTTTATATGACGGCCTTATTTCTGGTCGCCCTGAAACGCAAAGACAACAGCATTGCAGACGTTGTCTGGGGCACGGGGTTTATTCTCGTGGCCTGGTTGACGCTGATCGTCTATGGCTCCTTTACCCCTCGGCAATGGATCGTCAATCTCCTGGTTCTGATCTGGGGACTCAGGCTCGCCATCCGGATCCATTTGCGCGACAAGGGCAAAGGGGAGGATGTGAGATACAAGAAGTGGCGGCAGGAATGGGGGAAGTATTTTGTCATCCGAAGCTACCTTCAGGTCTTCCTCCTTCAGGGCTGCCTTCTGCTTTTGATCATCACGCCGGTGCTCTTCATCAACACGTATGACGCAGGCCCTCCGGGTTTGCTGGACGTTGTGGGTGTGACTGTGTGGCTGCTGGGTTTTGTTTTCGAATCGGTTGGCGACTGGCAACTCGATCGTTTTATCAAGGTCCCGGACAACCGGGGAAAGGTCATGGATCAGGGCCTTTGGCGCTATTCCAGGCATCCGAATTACTTCGGCGAAGTCATGATGTGGTGGGGCATCTATCTGCTGGCGCTGTCTGTCCCGTGGGGGTGGATAACCATCATCGGGCCGCTGACCATCACCACCATCATCCTGTTTGTGTCCGGGATTCCCATGACGGAAAGATTCATGGAGGATAATCCGGTTTTCGCCGACTATAAAAGGCGGACGAGTGTTTTTATCCCCTGGTTTCCCAAAAAGGATTAAAGCGTCGAAAGGGGTTTTATCCCTGTCTTTGTTCCGGCGGCCTTTCGCGGTTTACCCAGAAAGCTCGCCGATCACCGAATCAGACCGTTTAGGCGCATTGCTTTCGCGGGGGCAATACGATAAAAAGAAGGCGGCCTCCAAATTGGAGGCTTATGCATACTTCCAGAATATTCAACGGAGGATGGCCATGAAGATCAAAATGCTGGTTGCGTGCCTTGCCCTGGCTGCGATCATATCCGGTTGCGCGGTGGATCCGGCCTTAAAAGGAAGTTATATGAAAAACTATGACTCGGCGCTTGCCGCAACCGACCCCGCAAGTGTTGCGCCGCCTGCGCCCGGCTCCGTCATCGAGGCGCAGGCCCTGGAGCGATTCCGGAATTTTTACAAAGTGTTTGCCGCATCGGTCATTGAAGCGCAGATCGCGGAGCTCTACGCGCCTGCGGCTTACTTTCGCGACGGGTTTCGGGAAGTCCAGGGCCTTGAGGACATGAGGGCCTATTTTTTGAGTTCAACGGATACCTTTGAAGAATGTGCCTTCGATATCCAGGATGTGGCCGTCCACAACGGCAATTACTACTTCCGTTGGATCATGCAAGTCAGGCTGAAACGCAATCCAACTGAAACGCTGCGCCTGGTCGGCATGTCGCATGTCCGCTTCAACGCCCAAGGCCAGGTGACCTTTCATCAGGACTACTGGGACACCTCGGTGGTCTACGAGGAGGCTCCGGTTTTGGGGCTCGTGATCACCTGGATTCGCAACCGCATTTAATACGGGGATTCGACACTTTCTATGCGCTGAATATCGAGGCCTGACGGCTGCCCGTTTTTAGCGGAAACGCTGTAAAACCATATTGCCAGAACCCGGCAACCTGTGCTAGAGCCTGGCAAAACGACCTTTCAGAGGAGGCGCTTTATGAATCCCAAAACCCCGGCTCCTCGGGAAGTAGCCCGCGACGCAACGCCGACTATTTTCGAGCGAACCTGCAAACATCTGATCATCAATCTGTTTGACAAGATTCAAACAGGCGGATTAACGCTTGATCTTCCCGACGGAAAAACAAGGCATTTCGGCGATCTCAATGCCGCCCTTCAGGCGCGGATGGTTATCCGCGACAACCGCTTCTTCAAAGAAACGGTCGCCGGCGGCGCCGTGGGGCTGGGAGAGGCCTACATGAAGGGCCTGTGGGATACGGATGACATTCCGGAGCTTTTCAAGCTTTTCATCGCCAACCGCGCAGTCATGGCCAACGGCTATCCCGCGATGGCCTGGCTGGGCCGGCAAAAAAACCGGATCCTGCACGCGCTTCGCGCCAACACGATTTTCGGGTCGCGCCGCAACATCGGCGACCATTACGATTTAAGCAACGCGTTTTTTCAAACCTTTCTGGACCCCACGATGCTTTACTCCTGCGGCGTCTATGAGGGGGAAAACGACACCTGCCGGGACGCCCAGATCTGCAAACTGCAGCGCATCATTGGAAAGGCGCGACTTGAGCCGACCGATCACGTGCTGGAAATCGGCTGCGGCTGGGGCGGTTTTGCTCTGGAAGCCGTCCGGACGACCGGCTGCCGCGTGACCGGTATTACCGTTTCCGAACAGCAGTATCGGCTGGCCACTGAGCGCGTGCGGGACGCGGGGCTGCAGGAGAAAATCAACATCCTGTTTACGGACTACCGCCAGGTCAAGGGTCTGTTCGACAAGATTGTTTCCATCGAGATGCTTGAGGCCGTAGGGCATAAATATCTGGGCACCTTTTTCGAAGCCTGCGACCGTCTGCTTAAACCCGCCGGCAAACTCGTCATTCAGGTCATCACCATTCCCGATCAAAGCTATGAGGCCTACCGCCGGGAAACGGACTGGATTCAAAAACATATTTTCCCCGGCGGGCACCTGCCCTCCGTGACGGCGCTTTCCCAGGCGGTCACCCGGCATACCAGCCTGCTTATGGAACAGCTCGAAGACATCGGGACGCATTATGCCCGCACACTCAGAGACTGGCGCATCGCTTTCACGAACAATCTCGACAAAATCAAATCGCTGGGCTTTGACGAAGTCTTTCAGCGCAAGTGGATTTACTACCTGGCCACGTGCGAGGCGGGGTTTGCCCAGCGGGCTCTGGGCGATATCCAGGTGGTTTTCCGCAAGCCGGGCTGACCGAACGGATTACATCGTTCTTGAAATTATTTGAAGCCCGGAAAACCGCCAATGTCAAAAAGCCCGCGCCTGTCTGCCCAAATTCCGAAACGGCCGCAGGACCATCCGGGCCGGAGGAAAGCCGCCGACCCGGAGTAAAAGGGTAAACGACAGCGGGGCGCACGATCCCTTGAACATGAAGAAAGCAAGAATCAACATCCTCACGCCTTTCTTGCAACAAACATTCATGCGGCAATTGCCGGATCGCCTGGAGCAAGAAGGGTTTCTTTTTTCAGAAAACGCGGACGCGGAAGACCCCTGGGACATGGTCGTGGTCTATGAGGGCCTGTCGGCGCCCCGGACGATCCGATGCCGAAACGGCGGTTGTGTCTTCATCTCCGGAGAACCGCCCGCCAGCCGGGCGTATTCCTCCCGCTTTCTCGCGCAGTTCGATCATGTCATCTCATCGCATCGCCACCCGGGGCATCCGTCTTATCACCGCACGCAGCAGGCGCTGCCGTGGCATTTCGGCCTGAACCGGCAAAGCGGACAATTTACTTTTCGTTATCACGACATGAAAGACATGGCCCCGCCGTTGAAAAGCAAAAAAATTTCCCTGATCACGTCGGATAAGACCATGATGCCGGGCCACATAAAACGCATGGCCTTTCTTCAAGCGATCCAAAAAGAATTTAAAGACGGTATTGATATTTTCGGACAAGGCATTCGTCCGGTGGCCGACAAGGCCTGCGCCCTTTTGCCCTATCAATTCAGCCTCTGTATCGAAAACGCGGTCTTTGACCACTACTGGACGGAAAAACTTGCCGACGCATTGCTCGCCTTTACCGTGCCGATCTACCACGGCTGCCGCAACCTTTCGACCTACTTCAACCCCAACGCTTTCATATCCATTGATATTGACAAGCCGCGCGAGACCATCGATCAGATCAAAACGATTTTGCTTTACGCGGATGAAATCTATTCGCAGCGGCGGGAAAGCCTGACCGAAGCCCGCACCCGGTTGCTCGAACAATACAATCTTTTCCCCACGCTGGCCCGTTTCTTCGAACAGCATGTTCAAAAGCACAACGCTCTCCGACAGCGGCGAGCGCTGTATCCGTCTTATCATTATCCGGATCATCATCTGAAAATGGGTCTGTTGCGCCTGAAACGCTATATCTATCGCCGGATCGGACGCTACTTTTTATGAACAAGCTTACCGCCTCCATCGTGATTGCGACGAAAAACAGAAAAGAAGATCTGTGCCGGGCCATCGATTCGTGTCTGGCGCAAAAAGGACGGCCGGAAATTCTGATCTTCGACGACGGATCGGATGACGGCACCGCGGTTTTGGTAAGAGACCGGTATCCCGGCGTCTTCTTGCACAGGCAGGAGCGCTCAGCGGGTTTGATTGCCGCACGGACGAGGGCCGCGTCGCTTGCCGCCGGCGACATTATCATTTCCATCGACGACGATGCGGTTTTTTCCGACGCCTCCATCTGCGAAGAGGCGTTGCGGTGTTTTTCAGATCCGTGCATCGGCGCCGTGGCGATTCCCCAAGTCAACGTCTTGCGAAGTCCGGAGGTGATCAACCGCACGCCGGACAATAAAGCCGTTTACGTGACGTCGGAATTCATCGGAACGGCGCATGCCCTGAGAAGGGATCTGTTTCTGGCCTTGAAAGGCTACCGCAATTTTTTTGTCCGCCAGTGCGAAGAGATGGATTACTGCCTCCGGCTGCTGGAGCGCGGCTATTTCGTCCGGGTGGGCGCATCAAAGCCGATTCTGCACTATGTCTGCCCGACACGAAAGGATCCCTCCATCGCGTTCTTTTCGGCCAGAAACAATATCTTGTTCGCTTTGCAAAATGTCCCAATGCCGCACGTGCTGGGCCACGTGACGGTCAATATCTTCAACCTTCTGCGGAAGAACAAGGGGGCTTTGGAACCGGTGGTAAAGGGCATCCTCGGCGGCTTTCGCGATTTTATTCAACGCAGGGAGATTTCCCGGTCGCCCGTCAGCCTCAAGACCTATCGTACCTTTAGACGGCTCAGAAGAAAGGGAATGGTCCGACTCACTGCCGGATTGAAATAGAAAGGGCGCGCGGTTTTCCCGCGCGCCCTTTCTATTTACGCTCTTCAGCGGGCCTTCTTCAACACGTGCAGCCTGATCCATTTTTCAAAACCGATGATGGCGTAAACGCCAATCGCGATGACGATAATCATTCCCCAGTCTTTGAGTGAAATCGGCGCGCTTTGGAAAATGCGATTCATAAACGGCGTATAGGTGAACAAAAGCTGCAACACGATCATGGAACCGCTTCCCACCAGAACCCAGGGATTCGTGAAAAGCCCTATGGTGAACATCGATTTGGTCAGCGACCGGCAGTTGAACAGATAGGTCAACTCGATCATGATGAAGAGGTTGACCGCCACCGTTCGAGCCTCTTCAATCGGATAGCCGTTGGCTTTTTGCCACATGAAGATGGAAAATACCGCCGCCAGCATCAGCGCGGAAACAAACAGAATCCGGGTGATGAGAATGCCCGAAAGAATCGGCGCGTCGGGATGCCTGGGGGGAAATTTCATGACATCTTTTTCTCCGGGCTCGAAGGCGAGCATCAGCCCCAGAAGCACGGCCGTGGTCATGTTAATCCACAAAATCTGCACCGGCAGGATGGGCAGCATGACGCCGGTCATCACCGCGGCCAGAATGACCAGACCTTCGCCGCCGTTGGTCGGCAGCGTCCAGGTGATGAATTTAACGAGGTTGTCGAAAATGCGGCGGCCTTCTTCAACGGCCGCCGTGATGCTTGCGAAGTTGTCGTCGGTGAGCACCATGTCAGCCGCTTCCTTCGAGACGTCCGTGCCGGTGATGCCCATCGCGATGCCGATGTTGGCCTGCTTGAGGGCCGGCGCGTCGTTCACCCCGTCGCCGGTCATCGCAACCACCTGGTTGCGCGCCTGAAGCGCTTCCACCAGCCTCAGCTTCTGCTCCGGCGCCACGCGGGCAAAGACGGAGGTCTTCTCGGCGGAATCGATGAGCTCCTCGTCGGTCAGGCTCTCGAGTTGTTTACCGGTGAGCGTGGCGGGCTTTTCATTGGACGATCCGGCGGCAAGGCCGATGCCCAGCTGTCTTGCGATTTCCGTGGCGGTGATCGCGTGATCGCCGGTGATCATTTTCACATGAATGCCCGCGCCCCGGCAAACGCCGACGGCCGCAATGGCCTCCGTGCGCGGCGGATCGATCATCCCCTGCAGGCCCAAAAACGTCAACCCCGACAGGCAGTCTTCAATTTCCAGTCTATCACCGGCGATTTTCTTCCGCGCCAGCGCGAGCACGCGCAGTCCGTCTGCGGCAAGCTCATCGGACTTTGTCAACAGGTTATCCCGATCAAGCGCAACGGTTGATCCGTCTTCGGTCAGCGCGTCGGAACAGGCCTCCAGCACGCGTTCGATCGCCCCTTTGAGATACAACAGATTGCCTTCCGGCGTTTTGTGCAGCGTGGCCATGAACTGGCGCTCCGATTCAAAAGGCACGGCATCAAGCCGGGGCGTATTTTCTTCGGCTTGCTGCGGCGTCAGGCCGGCTTTGGCGGCTGCGGTAATCAGCGCGCCTTCCGTAGGATCGCCCTCGATGCGCCACAGACCGTCGGACTCAACCAGGCGGGAGTCGTTGCACAAAATGCCCGCCAAAAGCGTCTGGGATAAAGCCGCAGGCAGCTTGCCTGCGACATCGGCGCCGTTTTGGACGATTTTACCCTCCGGCGCATAGCCGTTGCCTTCCACATCGTAGAAGGCCCCGCCCGTGAATATCTTCCGGACGGTCATCTGGTTTTCCGTGAGTGTCCCGGTTTTGTCCGAACAGATCACAGTGGTGCTGCCCAGGGTTTCCACGGCGGGCAGCTTGCGGATGATGGCTTTGCGTTTGGCCATGCGGTTGACGCCGATGGCGAGTGTGATGGTCACGGCGGCGGGCAGGCCTTCGGGAATGGCTCCAACGGCCAGGGCGACCGCGGCCATGAACATATCGACGGCATTTTCACCCCGCCACAGACCCACGGCGAAGGTGAGCGCCGCCAGGACCAGAATGGCGATCAGAAGAATCTTGCTAAACGAAGCGATCTTCTGGGTCAGCGGTGTGGACAGATCCGCCGCGGTCGAAATCAGCTCGGAGATGCGGCCCGTTTCCGTGTTGTCGCCGGTGGCCACGATGACCGCTTTGGCCTGGCCGTAGGTGACAAGCGTGCCCGCGTAGGCCATGTTCCGCCGGTCGGCCAGAATCGTTTCCGGGTCCAGCACCTCTTCTTTCTTAATGACCGGAACGGATTCGCCCGTGAGCGCGGATTCGTCCACCTGGAGATCGCGGCAGGACAAAAGACGAACATCGGCCGGAACTTTGTCGCCGGATTGCAGCCGGACAATGTCGCCGACGACCAGATGAACCGAATCGATGGAAATCCATTTGCCGTCGCGCAGGACGTTGGCCTGTGTCGTCATCATCTGTTTGAGCGACTCAATGGCCTTTTCGGCCTTGGATTCCTGAACGAAACCGATAAGCGCATTCACGATCACCACGCCGAAAATGACGGAAGTGTCCACCCATTCCTGCAAAAGACCGGTGACGGCGCCGGCGGCGATCAGGATATAGACCAGCGGTTGATGAAACTGCAGCAAAAACCGGATCAGAGGGCCTTTTTCCTTTTTAGCCGTGACCATATTGGGTCCAAACTTTTCCAGCCGGTGTTTGGCTTCAAACTGTGAAAGGCCTTTGGACGGCGCAGTCGAAAGAAGCGTTGCGACCTCATCGGCCTTGCAATGATGCCAGTGCTTGCAGACCAGGGATTCCATATTCTTGACCTCCTTATTGAATGCTTGCGTCGTTTTCGGGCGTAAACAATCCGGAATTCATCTGATGTAAGCAAAAGAAAGCGTCGGGATTGGTTGTTATTAATGAGCTAAAAAATCGCGCCGGAACCTCATTTGGGCGCCAGTATAGCCGAGCGGCATTTTTCTTGTCAACTGCAATCGGAAATAATCAGGCGCCCACGCTATTTGGCACCGCGCGGCCGGTTGGCCGTCCTGCCCGGTTCCTTTTCGCCTCCGGCGCGTCCCGCCCCGTCGGGCCAATTCGCCCGGGTTGCCGTATTGCTTGCCGGCGGGCGGCATTTTTTCGCCTTGACAAGACTTTCCGGGCTGTGTTACGCATCGCTGCACAACGCAGAAAGGCCGGATGACGAAAATGCTGGCAAGTCCTTCCAAAAAAACCTGGTGGTGGCAGACCAAAAGTGTCTGCCCATAAGCTCCATTAATTAATCGAGCATGGGCAGGGAAGTTCCTTCCCATGACTCTGGATAATATAGAATGCCATGGGAAGAAGAAACTCCATGGCATTTTTTTTCATCCCGCCCGCCGGGACGCTTCATTTGGAAGAGCGAAAAAAATTTCAGGTTAAAGGAGAGAGACTATGGAACAGGTTAAAACTTTTTTGGACGAAAGCGAAATTCCCCGGCAATGGTATAACGTGATGGCGGATCTGCCCACGCCGATGAAGCCTCCGCTGCACCCCGGCACCGGACAACCGGTGAATCCGCAGGATCTGGCGGCTATTTTCCCCATGAATATCATCGAACAAGAAGTTTCATCCGAGCGATGGATCGATATTCCCGAAGAGGTTCTCCAGAAATACCTGCTGTGGCGTCCTTCTCCTTTGTATCGCGCCCGCAACTTTGAGAAGCTGCTGGGGTGCCCGGTTAAAATATATTACAAAAACGAAGGGGTCAGCCCAGCCGGATCCCATAAGCCCAACGCCGCCATTCCCATGGCCTACTACAATAAAGTGGCCGGAACCAAACGCATTACCACGGAAACCGGCGCCGGCCAATGGGGCAGCGCCCTGGCCATGGCCTGCCAGATGTTCGGACTGCCCTGCCGCGTTTACATGGTTCGGATCAGCTATGACCAGAAACCCTATCGCCGCATGATGATGAACACCTGGGGGGCCGAATGTCTGGCCAGCCCGACGAATTTGACACAAGCCGGACGAAATGTTCTGGCCGAACATCCGGATTCTCCCGGCTCATTGGGCATTGCCATCAGCGAAGCCATTGAAGACGCAGTGACGACGCCTAATACCAAGTACGCGCTGGGCAGCGTGCTCAATCACGTGTTGATTTACCAGTCGATCATCGGTCTGGAAGCGCAAAAACAAATGGCGAAACTGGGTGTTTACCCCGACGTCGTCATGGGATGCTGCGGCGGCGGCAGCAACTTCGCCGGCCTGGCCATGCCTTATGTCTGCGATAAGATCCACGGCAAAGACGTCAAAGTCGTCGGCGCCGAACCCACATCCTGCCCCACCATGACCAAAGGCCCGTTTGCCTACGACTTCGGCGATCTGGCGAAAACCACGCCGCTTCTGCCCATGCATACGCTGGGACACGACTACATTCCCGCGCCGATTCACGCCGGCGGTTTGCGTTACCACGGCATGGCGCCGATCGTGAGCCATCTGGTCAATGAAAAATTCATTGAGCCCCGAGCTTACGATCAGTTGAAAACCTTTGATGCGGGTGTCAAGTGGGCCCGTTCCGAAGGATTCATTCCCGCGCCGGAGACGAACCACGTTATCGCCGCCGTCGTGGATGAAGCCATGCGCGCCAAGGAGGAAGGCAAGGAAAAAGTCATTCTCTTCAACTGGAGCGGCCATGGCCTGGTGGATCTGGCCTCTTACGACGCCTATCTGTCCGGAAAGCTTCAGGCCTATGAGATGCCGGATGAAGAAATTCAAAAAGCGCTTTTGGCCATCAAGGATTTCCCGAAACCCTGAAACCTTTTAGCCGATAGTCCCTAAGGGCCGTCAGAAAAACAAATTTCTTGACGGCCCTTCTTTTTTTCGACAATCTGCCTCATCATGAAAACCGAACAGGACGACAAAATGATCCGCTGCCCGAAACTGGGCGACGAAATGACCTTTTCCTATTGCCTGCATGAATCCGGCGATCTGCCCTGCGCAAGAATTATTTCCTGCTGGCAGGCGGCCTTCGATGTGGAAGACCTGCTTAGGCGAACCCTCTCGCCGGATCAGTGGGAGCGGTTTTCCGGAGCCAAGCCCAAGGAAAAGGTTTTAAGCCTGATCGAACTGATTGAAAAAGCCAAGAGGCAAACATGAAAACCATGGACTTATTCAGCCTGGGCACCGAAAGCGACGCCCGGGACACCGCTCCGCTGGCGGAGCGCATGCGGCCGCAGACCCTGTCGGACTATATCGGTCAGGCGCACCTGACCGCGGAAGGAACGCTGCTTCGTCGGGCGATTGCCGAAGACCGCCTTTTCTCGATGATCTTCTGGGGGCCGCCCGGTTCCGGCAAAACAACGCTGGCCCGGATTCTGGCCAATGAAACGAAATCGGAGTTTGTGAGTTTTTCGGCGGTGCTTTCCGGCGTGAAGGAAATCCGTTCCGTCATCGATGATGCCCGCGAACTGTGGGAAGCCAAAAAGAAGAAAACCATTCTGTTTGTCGATGAAATCCACCGGTTTAACAAAGCCCAGCAGGACGCCTTCCTGCCGCATGTGGAAAGCGGGCTGATTACGCTCATCGGCGCCACGACGGAAAACCCTTCTTTTGAAGTCATCGCGCCGCTTCTGTCGCGCACCCGCGTCTTGTTGCTCAAGCCGTTTACCGATGACGATTTGGCGACGATTTTAAAGCGAGCCCTGGCCGATGGGCAGCGCGGTCTGGGAAAGCTGGCCATCGAGGCGGGCGACGACGTTGTCCGGTTTATCGTCAGCCAGTCCGACGGCGATGCCCGCACCGCGCTCAACAACCTCGAAGCCGTCGCTTCCATGGTCCGGTCGCTTCCGCAGGAAGAACGCGTGCTGACCCTCCAGACGGCCGAAGACGCGCTGGTGAAGAAAGCCCTGCTGTACGACAAGGACGGCGAGGAACATTACAATCTCATTTCCGCGTTCCACAAAAGCCTGCGCGGCTCGGATGCCGACGCCGCGCTGTACTGGCTGGGGCGAATGCTTCTGGCCGGGGAAGATCCCATGTATATTTTGCGCCGCATGGTGCGTTTTGCCTCTGAAGATGTGGGCCTGGCCGATCCGCAGGCGCTTGCGGTAACCATGGCCGCGCAGCAGGCGTTTCATTTTATCGGCCTGCCCGAAGGCGAGCTGGCCCTGGCGCAGGCCGCCGTCTATCTGGCCACGGCGCCCAAGAGCAACGCCTTGTATGCCGGCTATGGCCGCACGAAGGATCTGATCACCAAAACCGGTTACCTGCCTGTGCCGCTGCACATTCGCAACGCGCCGACCAAGCTTATGAAAGAGCTGGATTACGGCAAGGATTACAAATATGCGCATGATTACGCCGACGCGTTTGTGGCGCAGGAATATTTCCCCGACAAGCTCGCGGGCAGAATTCTCTACGAACCCGGCGGCGCGGGATATGAGAAAACGATCGCCGAACGGGTCAACACGTTTAGGAAACGCAAGAAAGACGCTCTGAAGCCATAAAAAAAGCGGGAGGCCTTTTTCAAGGCCTCCCTATTAAGGAGAGAAGAGTGAAGGTTGGTTGACCTTCGGGGTTAGTTTGTTGCCGGCTAAATCATGCCCGTGATTGTTTTAGTCGACACTTCTTGACCTCTAACAATGCATTAAGTATGCCCAAATCGGCGCAATATCTCTAAGCATTTAATATCTAATGTTATTTTCCTTTATCGCTTCGAAAATGGCGCCTGCGGAACAAGCCTCCACCCGGCAAAAAATGTCGGGCCGCTGCCGGTAATATTTTTAAATACACAATAATATCAAAGGCATAAAAAGATCGACTTTTTTTGTCCGTCATTCGACAAATTTGTCGATTCTTTCCGGGATTACACATTGACATTTCAGGCCGTTGGCTTAAGATGGCCGCAACGTAAAATCAGAGCGGATCAAATGAGGAGTGTATGAACCTGTTCCGGAAAAAAGAGGTTGTGGTTCGACGCAGCGCCAAACAATACAACGGCAGTTTTTTGCAGCCGCTCGCGGTCGGCATTGTTTCGGCGGTTTTCGTCGCGTTGATTCTGATTATGGGCATTTTGGATATTCAGCGCAGTGAAAACAACCTGGTGGGCTTTCTCGAAGATCAGGCCCTGTCCACGGTGGGCGTTTTAGAGCGTCTGGTTGAAGAAAATCTCAAAAGCATCGTCGCGTCACCGGGCAAAACGCCCGAAACGAAAACGGCCAGCCAGGAAGAAGCGGACTATTCCAAAAAGCTGGTTGTCGAAGCCATCACGGCGCTGGGCCGCAACATCGACGAAGAATGGAAGAAAAACAAGATCGACAACAACGCCCTCCATCGCTTTGCCAAAGAGCATTCCTTCTGGTATTTGGCCGTTTTGAACCGGCAGGGCGACGCGGTTTTTGAAAGCAGGCCGCTTAAGGCCGAAGCCCTCGTCGAAGGCATGGCCTTATCGTCGGGAAGACGGACGAGAACCATCGAAATCCTCGATAAGATCAGAAAGAAGCAGGATATCGGTTTCGTCGTCCTGGGCCGCAAAGACGGAAGCGGCGCCGTGGTCATCACGCTCGATAAAGAAGGTCTGGCCTATTGGAGCCTGAAAGTCGCCGTTGACCGGGGCATCAGCAAAATCGGCGAGGGGCAGGGCATGGTGTACCTGCAAATTTACAACGATCATGAAAAGCTTCTGAGTTCGGTGGGTACGATGCCGGACGATCCGGCTTTGACGGACTTCAATCACAAGGGTCTTCTATCCGGGAAAATCCGCATTCTCAGCCGGAAGGTCGAGGTTGCAAACAGCAAGATTCTGGATGTGGCCGCACCGTTCATGATGGACAAAAAGGTCGTGGGATTTGTGCGCATAGGTCTCGACCGGGGCTCGATGGATTCGATTCTCGACGAAAACCGCCGGAATATTTTTGTCTTCATGTCTTTAGTGGTTGTGGTGGCGCTGGTGGCCATGTGGCTTTTGTATCACGATCAGAACCGCCACTTGGCCGGCATCATCGAGATGGAGCGGCGACTGGAGAAAGCCGAACGCCTGTCCGCGCTGGGACAGCTGGCGGCAGGCGTGGCGCATGAAATCCGCAATCCGCTAAACGCCATCAGCCTGGCGACACAAAGGCTGAAAAGAGACTACAATCCTTCCGATGAAGACAAGGCCAGGGAGTTTCAAAATCTGTCCGGCGTCATCCGCGACGAGATCCGGCGGCTCAACGGCATTATCGAAGAGTTTTTATCGTTTTCCAAAACCCGGCGCCTCGAGCTCAGCCAGTTTTCGCTTACCGAAGTGCTTCAGAAAATCGTCAACGTCATTCAGGAAGAGGCCGCCACGCGCAACATTAAAATTGAAACCCGGTGGCGCCAGATGCCCGCCGTTATTCCCATGGACATCAACAAGCTTCAGCAGGCCTTTTTGAATTTCATCAAAAACGCCATGGAAGCGATTTCCGATAAAGGAAAGATCACCATCACCGTGGATAAAGAAGGCAAAAACTACCTGGTGGTGACCATCGCCGACACGGGTTGCGGCATGACGGCCGAGGAAATCGACAGGATTTTCTCGCCGGAATACACCACGAAAGAAAAGGGGCTGGGGCTGGGCATTCCGCTTGCGGCGGAAATCATCCGCGGGCACGGCGGCGACATTCGGGTGATCAGCCGCCGGGGCGAAGGCACGACCTTTGAGATTATTCTGCCCAAAGAACGGTTAACCGAAAAGAGCTGACCGAAAGCCGCGCCAGACAAGGACGGACGACATGCAGAAATTGAACATCCTGATTGTGGAAGACGGACGATCGCAGCGGGAAATGCTGCGGGATTTCCTCATTTCCGAAGGCCACCGGGTATCCGAGGCCGAAAACGGCGAGGCGGCCATCAAATCCGTGCTGGGCAATCATTACGATCTGATTTTGCTGGACTACAAAATGCCGGGGATGGACGGCATGCAGGTGCTCAAAGAAGTCAAGCGCATCAATTCGGAAATCGACGTCGTGATCATCACCGCCTACGGCACGATTGAAACCGCCGTAGAGGCCATCAAAGTGGGCGCCATCGACTACATCACCAAACCGGTTGAACTCGACGAACTTTTAATATTGGTGGACCGGGTGGCCGAACGCCGGGGGCTCATCCGGGAAAACGAGCTGCTTAAACAGGAGCTGGGCAAAAAAGGCGTAACCGTTGATAAGATCGTTTACAAAAATTCGAAAATGGTCGAACTGATCAATCTGGCCAACCGCGTGGCAGCCAGCCGGGCGTCGGTGCTGATTCAGGGCGAAAGCGGAACCGGCAAAGAACTGATGGCCCGGCTGATTCACCAGCTAAGCTCGCGGGCCGCCAAGCCGATCATCGTCGTCAACTGCGGCGCCCTGCATGAAAATTTGCTTGAGAGCGAACTGTTCGGCCATGAAAAAGGGGCCTACACCGGCGCGTCGTCCCGCCGGATCGGCCGGTTTGAAGAAGCCGACGGCGGCACCCTGTTTCTCGACGAAATCGGCGAACTGAGCCCCGCCGTCCAGGTGAAGCTTCTGCGCTTTCTGCAGGAGCGCGAGATTTCCCGTCTGGGCAGCAACGCCAGCATTCATGTGGACGTCCGCATCATCAGCGCCACAAACCGCGACCTGGAAGAAAGCGTCCGGGAAGGTTCCTTCCGCGAAGACCTTTTCTACCGGCTTAAAGTTGTCGCCATGATGATGCCGCCGCTTCGGGAAAGAAAAGACGACCTGCCCGCCCTGATCGACCATTTCGTTGAAAAATTCTCGCGGGAAAACAACAAAACCATCTCCGGGCTTACCGCCGAAGCCCGCGACCTGCTTTTGAAATACGACTATCCGGGAAACGTCCGCGAGTTGCTCAACATCATGGAACGGGCGGTTGTCATCGCCAGAGAACAATACATCTCCGTGGACGACCTGCCGTTCGGCGGCGATACCCTGGCCGCCTCCCGCGGCGGAAAAACCGGCGGCTCTTTGCGGGATTCGCTCGAAGAGCTTGAACAACGCCTCATCAGCGAAGCCATGGACAAAGCCTCGGACAACCAGACCCGCGCGGCGGAAATTTTGGGGATGTCGGAGAGGATGTTGAGGTATAAGCTTAAGAAATACAACCTCAAGAGCTGACAGGGCCGTTGAAACGCGTCCATCTGCGGCGTTGCGCTGCGAATCGTTGCGCTCGACGTATGGCACGATACGCCTCGCACCCCTCTTCTTGCACGCCTTGCATCTGAATGCGTTTGAACGGTCCTGTAATTCTGAATGGACTGTTGACCGGAAGCGCATTTCCGTCAGGAAGGCGCATTAAAATTTATAAGGTCCTTCCTCTACCGGCATAAGCCGAAGGCTTTTACAAAGGGCTCATCTGCTTCGTTTCCCTCGCCCTTCGTCACTGCGGCGTATTTTCATATACGCCTCCCTTCTCAGGGCTCGGGTGCCTCGCATCTGAACCCTTTTGAACAGTCTTTAACCCTGTGCGAAACTTTGCTCGACGTATGGCACGGACGATAAAGATAAGGATCAAGGCGCAAGGTTCAAGGATCAAGGGGCAAGGATCAAGGATCAAGGAAAAAAATCCAGTAAAAACCAAGACAGAGACACAAACCATTTTAAGGATTTGGACGAAGGCCAAGTCGGTCCCCCTTTTGCCTGTGCCCTTCAGGCTATAAAGGGGGATTTAGGGGGATTTTTAACTCCCTCCCCAGCGCAGCCGACAGTCCGGCGAATGCCCGATGCTGCGAACCACCGGGAGTGGCCCGGTTCCGACAGAAGTTCCCCGGATTTTATCATTTGTCTTCCTCGGGCATTTCCCCTAAAATACCGCCTGCGGGAGGTGTCTATGGATCAGCTTATTGCTTATCGTAAGTTCGTAAGTTATATCGACCGCAGCCGGGACTATTACGGCGCTCAGGGCTACAAAAAGCCTTACGCCTGGCCGCGCTATGACAAGGTGCCCTTTACGCCGCTTGCCAAGCCGCTGGCCGAAGCCCGCATCGGCTTGGTGACGACGGCAGGCCTTCCCAAACCCGCCGATCCGATGCAGGCCATGATGTACCGCCGGGAGCTTTACGCACAACCCTCGGCGCCTGCGCCTTCAGCGCTCTTCACCGACGACCTGTTCTGGGACAAACAGGCAACCCACACAAAAGACGTGGACAGTTTCCTGCCTCTTAACCGGCTGGCGGAACACGCCCGTCAGGGGCGCATCGGGTCGGCATCGCCGAGGTTCTATGGCGTTCCCACCGATTACAGCCAGGCGCGAACCATTAACCTCTACGGACCGCAGATTCTTCAATGGTGCCGAGAGGACCATGTCGATGCCGTCGTCCTCTTCGCGCTTTGACCGGTGTGCCACCAGACCGTGAGCCTGGTTTCCCGCCACCTGGAAGAAAACGGCATGGCCACCGTTGTTGTCGGCTGCGCACGCGACATCGTCGAGGAGTGCGGCGTCGCCCGTTTTGTCTTTACCGATTTTCCGCTGGGGAACCCCTGCGGCATGCCCGGCGACCCGGCCATGCAAAGCGCGATTCTGGGCATCGCCCTGGATCTGCTGGCCCGGGCCTGGATGCCGCGCACGACCGTTCAGACCCCATATCTCTGGCCCGGAAATGAATGGCGCGACGCCTTCATGCGGGTGGACGATTCCAATCGCGAGGCGCTGGCCCGCGCCGGCGAAGAACGCCGCAAACTCCAAACCAAGTTGAAAAACAGCTAACCGACGGATGAGCCAAAAGTCCGGGCGATCCTTCTTTTATTACCACCGCAAGGGTGGCGCGAAGGGGTTTTGGACGAAGGCCATGTCGGTCCCCCTTTTGCCTGTGCCCTTCAGGGTATAAAGGGGGATTTTGGGGGATTGGACAACGTCCAGGTCAGTCCCCCTTTCTAAAAGGGGGATTTAGGGGGATTTTAGACGCCCTCACCGGCGATAGGCGATGAACCAGGAACCATGAACTCTATGCTGCTAGTTGAACAAAAAGTTGATTTTCGCAAAATGTTTGTGTAAGAAAACGGAGCTATTCAAGAAACAATCTCCAAAGCAGAAATCGCGCCCCGCGCGTATTGATATTAGAAAAGCCTGGATTTGAACTATCATTTCTCATCCGTGCTTTTGTCTTTTGTGACTTTGGAGGTGGTCACCACTTCCTCAGTAGTCAAAGCGTGCGTCTCCGAAAGGTATCACTTGATGAAATGGAGTCATTTTCAGCGTTCCTGCCAAAATCCCGATGTTATATTTACTATACATTTGCTGATAATAAAGACCAATTGCAGAGTCGGTAATTAATTGTTTTTTGATATTCGATAGTTATTTTTTGAAAAAAAGCTGCCAAACATTGAATCGGCATAAAATGCCGGATTTTGCATACTGTGTATATTAATTGTTGGATGCCGCGACATGAGGAGAACCGATGGAAGATGCTGGCAAGTGTGAAAAGGTCTGGCCTGGGATTAACCCTCTGGCTACACTCGACCACTTCGACACGCAGGAACGGCAGATCATCGATAGATTTGCAAAGGACTGGTATGTGACCAATGGCGGTGGAGAACTCTGGTTGAGCCCAACCAGCAACTATCGTTACGCCCTCATCAAGCCAACAGACATCTTTCAGGAGATGTTCAACATTGACCGAGAGATGGTTCTTCTGTTCAGCCCCTATGACCACTTCGAACCCCGCACACTTGATGCCATTTCGAAAGCAACATCGCAACACCAAGCCCTTCGTATCGAGCGTATATGCAGTGTCTTGGTGAGCAAAGATCCTGATATTGGCACAAAGCTCAGGGATCTTTTAAAGAATGATCAAGAAGCACAGATTGTTATACCATTCACGTATAATGAACTGTGCCTCCGAGAATCCGACCCGTATTTCTTTCGAAATCGATTTATAGAGCACTTCTATGCCCGAGACCTTTTTGCATCTGAGAGTCCTCTCAAGAAGGACTTATACTTCTTCGGGCGCACAGACCTGGTGCACTCACTCATCAATAGACATAGATCCAACCAAGTTTCCGGGCTTTTCGGCTTACGAAAAACAGGGAAGACATCGGTAATCTTTGGCGTTCAACGGGGGCTTCAAAAAATTGACGGCGTTTCTGCATTTATCGACTGCCAAACTCCTGCTTTCCACCGGCTTAGGTGGAACCATGCGCTCCATCGTGTTCTCATGGAAGTGCGAACGCAGAACAATCTCACTGAGAGACTGGGACAACTGGATGATTACTCCGAAACTCAAGCGGCAATGCTCTTTGAAAAGCATCTTCGCCGAATGTCTGAACAGTTGGGATCGAAGACAATAATGCTCATCTTTGATGAGGTGGAAAATATCACTCCAACGGTTTCGCCAACCGAGCATTGGCGAGGAGGTGGCGATTTTGTGCTTTTCTGGCAGACAGTCCGATCCCTGTTCCAATCGTCGTCAGGGCTCTTCTCGTATCTCCTCGTTGGGACAAACCCTCTGTGCGTTGAATTGCCCACCATAGGAACTACTGACAACCCTCTTTTTGCACAAGTTCCCTTGGAGTACATACCGGGTTTCGATGTTCCCCAGACGCGAGAAATGGTACGTCGACTCGGCAGAATCATGGGGATGAAGTTCGACGAGGTCGTATACGGGAAATTGACTGAGGATTGTGGAGGCCACCCGTACCTTATGCGACACATCTGCAGCGTTATACATCGAATAGCGAGTTCTGAACGCCCTGTCCGGGTAGACAAGACGCTCTATGCTCGTGCCTTAGATATATTCCTGCGCGACTATACTCAGTTCTTGGAAATGATTCTCAGCGTGTTGCGCGAATTTTTCAACGATGAGTTCGAGATGCTTAGGATGCTATCAAGGGGTGACCAGAAGACGTTCCAGGAGTTTGCAGAATTGAGTCCTCTCTATACGAACCACCTATTGGGGTATGGTGTCCTTCAGGAGGTAGACCATCGGTTTGATTTTCGCATCGAAGTCGTTCGTCGTCATATACAATCAAAAGAGAAGTACAAAAAGCTGAACATGACGGTTGAAGAGAAACGTTCAGAGATATCCCAACGCAGGAATGATATGGAGCATAAGTTACGGAAACTATGCAGAATGCAACTACTTGCTCGGCTGGGGGAGGGCGATGCCCGGACAACCGTACTATCTATTCTTGGGAATCCCAGGGCCACACGGTGCTCAGGCTATTCATACAGAGACCTATTCGACGGAAACAAGTCCGGTATTCTGTTCTCTGACATCCCGAAACTGGTCATGAAGCACTGGGACTGCTTTACTAATCTCCTTGGCCGAGACAAGGAGAAGGTTGAGCGCGATCTCTATACTATCAATGAGTTACGGATTGATGCACATGCAAAAGAGATCACTGATGAGGAGATGGCAGTCTTTCGTGTTTCGGCAGGCCGGATTGAAGAGGCTCTCGCGGAATTCTTTGGATAGGACAGCATCCAACAATTTCATGAATCGGACGCCGATAAAGCCTGGCGCCGGTTATGATTGTGTTCAACAAAAGGAGGAATAAAATGAAAATTATAATTTGTAGTTTTTTCTGTTTGCTGCTTTTAGTTGGATGTTCCTCAAGTGCATCTTACCAAAGAGCTACCGCAGGTAAGATTGGTTGCCTACCAGAAGATATAACGATAACAAATTTGAAAGATGATTCTTGGGTAGCGACTTGTAAAGGGAAAAAATTTATTTGTAGTATTACTCAAACAAGTAACCGCTCGGCTGAATTTAATTGTACACCTGAAATGAATTGAAATTTGTTGAACATCAGCTAAAGCCGATCGCAGCGCCTGCGGCGCTGCTCCGGCTCTTAGCTCGTCGTTATGCGACAAGCAAGGCACATTCAACTTGCAAGGGAGCAAGCGGGAGCAAGCGGGAGCAAGCGGGCGGAGCAAGCGGGACGCCCTTAAATTGTTAAGCGAACAGCTTTCTGGACGTATCGAATTAACCTGACGGCGATTTGAAATGCGCGTATTCTTACTTGAAGTCGCAAAACCAGTTCGAACGGCACGGCAAGTCTTGCAATGGCACGCTTCGCGACTCTGCAATCCGCCCCGCCGCTAAGCCACGCTTGATGGGCTGATTAATGAATAAATACATAGTGGACGCAATATCAATAATGGGGTAGTGTCAACAATCTTTCGCACTTTTAATTTAGCATCCCAACAATCCGGTAATCGGTAAGCCAAGCGCTCGGGGAGTCGTTAAAACTCCCGGAGCGATTGGCGCTTATGCCATATCCGCAAGGTTTTCTGTCAATCTGTCCATGTTCAAATATTGCCGGTTGCCCCACCTGGTGGCTGAAACATGCCGGAGTCGGGCAGCAACCAGCATCAAAGCGGATTGCCCGT
>JAHDKI010000034.1 GCA_018436925.1 Syntrophaceae bacterium | reverse complement strand
GGTGGTGAGCGTGTCGAGTTCACCGTTGATGGATCCGTTGGGGAACTTTTTGGGGGCGGTGCTGGTCATTCGGGACATCACCCTGATCCGTGACGTGGAGCGGGAGTTGCGAGAGCGCAACTCTTTTCAGAACCTCATTGGTCGGAACAAGACCATGCAGGACATCTATAATCTGCTGGAAGATTTGGCGGACATGGAAACGACGGTATTGGTGACCGGCGAGAGCGGCACAGGGAAGGAACTGGTGGCTCGGGCGCTGCATTACAGCGGGAACCGTGCGTTTCGGCCGTTTGTGACCGTGAACTGTTCGGCGCTGGCGGAAAGCTTGCTGGAGAGCGAGCTGTTCGGCCATGTGAAGGGGGCGTTTACCGGGGCGGTGAAAGACAAGCAGGGGCGTTTTTCGGCGGCCGACGGCGGGACGATTCTGCTGGATGAAATCGGAGACATCTCTCCGATGATTCAGCTGAAGCTTTTGCGGGTGCTTCAGGAGAAGAGCTTCGAGCGGGTGGGGGAGTCGGTTTCCCGGAAAGTGGATGTTCGGGTGATCGCGTGCACGAACCGGGATTTGAAAGAGAAAGTCAAAAGAGGCGAGTTTCGGCAGGATTTGTATTACCGGCTGAAGGTGGTGGAAGTGAATTTGCCGCCTTTGCGGGAGCGTCTGGAGGATTTACCGTTGTTGGTGGACCATTTCCGGCGGATGTTCAACGACCGGTTTCACAAGACGATCGAGGGGATATCCGGGGAGGTTCTCGGTCGGTTTATGGATTATGGCTGGCCCGGGAATGTTCGTGAACTGGAGCATGTGATGGAGCATGCGTTTGTGCTGTGCCACGGCGGGACGATCACCCTCAAACACCTTCCAACCGATATACGGAACGTCGAAGGAGCAAAGGGGCGCGCAACATTGACGGAGGTCCGGCAGGTTATCGGACCGGACGAAATTTTGTCCGCGCTTCGGAAATCCGGTTGGAACAAGGCCAAGGCGGCCCGGATTCTGGGCATTGGCCGACGAACGATTTACCGGAAGATGGACTGCTATCGGATTGCAGGCGAGTCATAGGGGTTGTGCCATGGCACACAGGTGTGCCGTCCCGGGAGTGTGTCCTGACTCGCCAGTCCAGGTGCTCCTAGGGAGCCGCCTTGATAATGCTGCCGCAAATTCGGGGTGTTGCCATTCCTTGGGGCTGTTGAATACTCCGGCATGTATCTTGATTGAGAGTCGGACAAATAAAACAGTCGGAGGTTAAACATGAAAGCGGCAATTTTTACAAAAGGGCAACTGGTCGTGACCGATGCGCCCAAACCGGTCCCGAAATCCGAAGAGGCGCTGATCCGCATGACAAGTGCGGGGGTGTGCCATTCGGACATTCATTTTATTCGAGGCGATTGGTCGACGCGGGAATATCCGATGCCGATCCCCATGGGACATGAGGGCATCGGCGTTGTCGAAGACGTAGGGCCTGGGGCGGAAAGTTTTATCAAAGTCGGCGACCGTGTGATTCTGGGGCTCGGCGGAACGGGCGGCGGTTACTGGTGCGGGGCTTGTGAATACTGTCTGTCGGGCAGGCCGATGCTTTGTCCGCAGGCGAAGGGGATCAACGGCGCCTATGCGGAGTACATTTCGGTTTGGGCCAAAGGGTTGGTGAAACTGCCCCCTGAAGTGCCAGACAGTGAAGTATCGCTGGCCTGCGGAGGGCTGACCGCGTACGGCGCGGTTCGAAAGGTGTTCGATTTTGGCGTACTGCCGAACAAACCCATTGCCGTTGTCGGTGCGGCAGGCGGGTTGGGCCATTATGCCGTCCAGATTGCGAAGGCATTCGGCTACAAGGTTCTTGGCGTTGATGTCGGATCCGACAAGGTTGAGTTCATTAAAACCGTCGGAGCGGACTGGGCTGTGGATGCGGGAGAAGCGGAAGGATTTGCACTGCAGAAATTCGGTGGTGTTTATGCCAGTCTCATTTTTTCCTCTCGGATCGCAGGTTTTCAATTGGGTATGAAGCTGATCCGCCGGGGAGGCCTCTATATCTGTATCGGCATGCCGGCGCTTTCCGAAGGCGGCATTTCCATTACGCCTTTGGAGCTTCTGATTCGGTCGCCCTTGATGATGCCTTCGGCCGTGGCGACCGTGGAAGATATGCGTTCCGTAGTCGCGCTGGCTGTTGATGGAAGAATCAAAACGCATGTCAGCCGCTACCTAAAATTGTCGGAAATACATCAAACACTCGAAGATCTGGCTTGCGGAAAAATATCGGGGCGGGCGGTGATCAATGACCTGTCTCACTAAAAGGAGGGGATCATGAAGAAAATGAAAAGTGTTTTCGTATGGGGAACCCTGACGCTGCTGTTGCTTTCAACCCGGATGGTCTTTGCCGCAAATGAAATTATTGTGGGCTTTTCCGGCCCGCTTTCCGGCATCGCCTCCGACTACGGCATGGACATGTTTAATGGTTTGGACATGGCCGCCAAGGAAATCAACGAGGCGGGCGGAGTGGTCGTCGGGGGAAAGAAGCATGCCATCAAACTGATGCGTCTCGATGACAAGGCGGATCCCACACAGGCGCTCAACAACGCCAAGCGCTTCCGGGCGGATGGCGCCATAGCCATCTTTAACGGTGTTTACACCACTGTGGCACCGCTCATGAGAATTAACGAGGATAAAGGAAATGAATTTCTGCTTATGGCCTTTACCAGCACCCCGTCGGTGACGGAAGTCGGCAATAGGCTTGTGCTCTGTCCGAATGTGCCGTTCACCATCAATGTAGATCTCTACACGGACTGGGCAAAAGCCAAAGGATACAAGAAGTGTGCGATGGTCACCACGCTGGGCGCATACGGCGATGAGTGGCGTCGCGCCTTCCGGGCCGCCTGGGAGAAAAAAGGCGGAATCGTCACGATCGACAAGCCGGCCAATTATTACATGGACACGGATTTCTCCGCACAGCTGACAGCGGCTCTGGCCACAAACCCGGACTTTATGCTGATCGGCGGGCCGTCCGGCGCGACGGCGCTGGTTGTCGAACAGGCGCGTAGCCTTGGTTTCAAAGGAGGCTTTGTGTTCATCGATCAGGCCAAAATGGATGTGATTACAGAAATGCTTGGCGGCCGGGAAAAAATCGGCAATGCCATCGCGGTGGCCGGAATGAAAACCATGCCCGAAGGGGCGGCCAAACGCTGGGCAATAAAGTATCAGGGCATTTATAAAAAAGTAGCGACCTGGGAGGGATCCGTCCACTATCTGATGCTGCACTCCCTGGCGCGCGCCATTGAAGCGGCGCAGTCCGTCGACGATGTTTATAAAATCCGGGCGGCCTATCCGAAGGCTCTTCCCATGACGCTGGGGGACTACCCCAAAGGCTATCCGATGGAGCTTTTGGGAATCAGCGACAATGGGCGCTGGCTGATGTTTACCTCCATTCAGCCGATCACTAACGGCAAATTGGAGGAGATTTCACAGTACGCTTGGTGGGTGAAGTCGGAGAAAGAGTTCAAGGAATGGTCCAAACGGTCTCAGATGAATGTGCCGGGCATCGTCCAGAAATGGCATGCGGTATCTGAATAAAAAACAACAACGAACGCAAAGGGAGAATCGATATGAGCGCACAAAAGGAATTACTGAATATGATCCAAAGTAGGAAAGCTTACAAGCCGGAGGAGATTGCGGCGTTATATGATAAACTGGAGCCGGCGTCGGCTGATTTCATGATTGGCACCTGGTACGGCGGGAAGTTTGACGGAGGTCTGGAACCGAATCCGATCAACTGGTGCGGAAAGCGTTTTGTAGACGCTTCTTACGTCGAACCGATGCTGTGCCGCAAAGAAGACGGAACCGTTTACGCCTGGGACAATTGGGGGACGGCCCAGCTTCGCGAGGTGGCCTATGGCGGTAAGGTGCAGGCGACGCTGATCTACGACAAGCACCCGATGATGGATTACTTCCGTAAAGTAACGGAAGATGTCGTAATCGGCCTGGGTGATATCAAGGGCATGCCGACGAACTTCTATTTCTGGCTTGAACGGCAGAAGTAGAAGGCCGAGAAACACCGGCAGGCGGCCGGCTCCAAAAGCCGGCCGCCTGCAAAAGAAAGAAGAACCAGGAGGGCACAATGAATATTGCAAAATTACGCGAATTGAAAGTGCTGCAGGAACCCGAGCAGGTGAGCTTTGTCTCCGGCGGCCGGGAAATGACCAACTATGAATTTTTAAGCCAGGCCCGCAGGCTGGTCACCGTGCTGAAAAATCTGGGAGTGAAACGAGGCGATCGCGTGATGGTGCAGATGCCCAACTGCGTGGAGGTGCTCCAGTCGTTCGGTGCGATCTGGCGGTTGGGCGCCGTCGCCGTGCCGGTCAACTATATGTTGAAAGACGACGAAATCGCTTCAATCTATGCCGATTCCGGCGCGAAAGTCGTCATCAGCGTGAAGGATTTCCTCCCGAAGATTCAAGCCGGGCAGGCGAAAGCGCCGCAGACGAAAACCGTGTTATTGGTCAACGACGACGTTCCGGACGGAATGTATTCATTTCATGCCCTGGTGGACAAGGCGCCAGAAACTCCCGACATCGAAGATGTGGCCGATGACGATCTGGCGGCGCTGATTTACACGGCCGGCACCACGGGCGCCTCCAAAGGCGTGATGCTGACGCACGGCTCGCTTTACGCCAACTCCAAAATGTCTTACGAATCAACCAAGATGCCGCACGGGATGACGAACATCACGGTGTTGCCGCTTTGCCATGCTTACGGCATCGCGGTCGCCAACAGCGGCCTGTTTTATGAACGAACCAAAAGCGTCATTCTCAACACTTTCGATCTGGAAACCTTGTTCGCCTCGATTGACAAGTACGACGCTAAACTGGTCGCGCTGGTGCCGACGATGTATGTCTTTATGCTCATGTATCCCAATCCCAACAACCATGACTTAAGCCGGGTGAAGTACTGGATGTGCGGCTCCGCGCCTTTGTCTCGCGCAACCTGGGATCAGTTTTATAAGCGTTTCGGCGGAAAGATTATCGAAGGCTGGGGGCTGTCCGAAAGCGGCGCCTCCGGCAGCGCCAACCCCTGCGACGGCCGGCCGATCAAGGTGGGCTCCATCGGCATTCCTTTCGTGGGGATGACCATGGGGATCATGGATGATGACGGGAAACTCATGGGCGACAATCAATCCGGTGAAATCGTCCTGCAAGGCCCGTCGATAATGAAAGGGTATTGGAACAAGCCCGAAGAAACGGCCAAAGTGCTCATCGACGGATGGCTGCATACGGGCGATGTGGGCTATCGCGATGAGGACGGCTACTACTGGATTACCGACCGCAAGAAGGATCTGATCATCAAAGGCGGAGAAAATATTTCTCCACGTACGATCGAAGAGGCGCTCTACGCCCATCCGAAAGTGGCCGAAGCCTCCGTGATCGCCGTGAAAGACGAGGTATACGGCGAAAACATCAAGGCATTTGTTTCGCTCAAACCCGGCCAAACCGCGACGGTCGAAGAAATCCTCGCGCATTGCAAAACGAAGCTGTCAAGTTTCTTTATGCCCAAGGAAATCGTCTTTCTGGAGGCTTTGCCCAAAAACCTGGTCGGCAAAATCCTGAAAAAGGAATTGCGTAAACTTTAGGATGCCGGTCTGAGAAAGGATACAACGAACGTTGGTTGTTCTTGCGCTTTGGGCCTAAAATCTGATAGGACAACTTCCCGAAGAAGCATTCCTGCGGGGGCGGCGAGTCGGCTTCCCTCGCAGATTTCCATTAAAGGAAGTCTGTCTGTCTATGATCCTTCAAAATGAAAGCGACCGGACGCGCCAATCCGGACGAAAGACCCTGTCGGAAGTTGAATCTAAAACGATATTGAAAACCTATGGCATTCCCGTTGTGGACGAGACGGTTGTCCACACTCAAGAGGAATGCGTCTTGGCAGCCGCGAAACTTGGTTTTCCGGTCGTTGTCAAAGCAGTGGGAGGCAAGCTCGCGCATAAAACCGAACGCGGGCTTGTCAAAACCCATCTGGATTCCGAAGAAGAGGTCCGTCGGGCGTTTGCCGATCTGCGTCAAGCAGCGGGCGCGGATGCCGAGGATTTCCTCATTCAGCCGCAGGTGCGTGGCCTTCGGGAGTTGACGGCGGGATTGTTTCGCGATCCGCAGTTCGGGCCTTGCGTCATGTTCGGCGTGGGCGGGGTGCTGGCTGAAGCGCTCGATGACGTCATTTTCCGGATCGCGCCGCTCGACAAGATGCAGGCGCTGGTCATGATCAATGAGATTCGCGCCAAGAAGATTCTGGGTGCGTTTCGCGGTGAAGGGGCGGTTGACTTAAACCAACTCGCGGATGTGCTGGTCGGCTTGTCCCGTCTTGGGGCGGAGCGGCCTGACGTTGCCGAAGTCGACATCAATCCTCTCATCGTGTCTCCAGACGGCCGGATGACGGCGGTGGATGCGCTGGTGGTGACAGCGGATCCCCCGGACTTTTGCGATTCTCCGCTCGTCGATGTCGCGGCAATCCGGCAGGCGCTCGATCAAATGGCCCATGCGCAGTCGGTTGCGGTAGTGGGCGCAACGTCGTCCATTCGCGGGGGATACCTGGGCATCTTCGGCAGTATGCGGGCTTTCGGCTATGCAGGCCGTCTGTATCCGGTGAACCCCAAAGCCTCTGAAATCGACGGCATCAAGGCGTATCCCGATTTGGCGTCGCTTCCCGAAAAAGCCGATCTGGTGATCCTGGCTGTCCCGGCAAAGGCGGTTCCCGCGGCGCTTTCCGACTGTGTCGCTTCCGGACACCGCAATGTCCATATCTTTACGGCGGGCTTTAAAGAAACGGAAGAAGAGGAGGGCCGGACTCTCCAGGCGCAAATCGAAGCCGTCGCCCGCGACGGGGAGCTCCATGTAGTGGGACCCAACTGCATGGGCTGGTATGTGCCGGCGCAAAAAATGCTGACCTGGAACGCGGCGCCCGCACCCGCCGGACCGGTGTCCATGATCAGCCAAAGCGGCGGCAACGCCCAGGAATTCACGCATCACGCCGCCAAGGTCCATCGTCTGTATTTCAATAAAGTGATCAGCTACGGAAACGCGCTAACGCTCGACAGCCCCGACTTTCTAGATTATCTGGCCCGCGACGACTCGACATCGGTGATTGCCATGTACCTCGAAGGCGTCAAAGACGGAAGTCGGCTGACCCAGGTGATGCTGGATGCGACGTGTCGAAAACCCGTGGTGGTGATGAAAGGCGGCATGACCGAATCCGGTGCCAGAGCGGCCTCGTCTCACACCGGCGCGCTGGCCGGAAGCCGCCGTCTGTGGGAAGCGTTTTTCAGGCAAACCGGCGCGCTTAGCGCGTCTTCGCTTGAGGAGATGGCCGATATCGCGGCGGCCTTTCACTATCTGAAACAAACCCAGGGGAAACGCGTCGGCGTGCTGAGTGTCGGCGGCGGCCAGGCGGTGGCTGTGGCGGATGCCTGCGCGCAGGCGGGCATGGACCTGCCTGCCTTTTCGCACGCCACGATGGATCGGATCCGCGCCTTTATCCCGCCGGCCGGCAACATGATCGGCAATCCGATTGATTCCTACCTGGCTTTTATGAGCCTGGATTATGTGGGGCGGATTTTTGACATTTTGAAGCAAAGCGGCGAAGTCGACAATATTGTCGTTTCACTGCCGCTGGACTGGCTGTGCCGTGAGGAGGCGCAGGGGAATTTTGTCGAAATCATTGCCCGCTATCTCGCTTCAGAGGGGCGCGAGCGCCTGGGCGGCCTGCCGATGGTGGTGGCCTGGCGCCAGTATCAGGATGATGAGGGTTTTCGCAAAATGAGAGTCCGTATGGAGGATATTTTGCTTGCGGCGGGTGTTCCGGTTTATGAGGGGCTCGCTCGCGCCGTACGCGCGCTTTCCAGCCTTGAGCGCTATTCAACCTTTTTAAAATCCCGACGCACCATGTAAATTGGCGTTGAGCCAAAACGCCAAGGCGCGAACGATAAAAAAGCGGGGCAACACGATATCGATTGCCCCGCTTTCTTTTTGGGGGAGGAAGTTATTTAAAGGAGGCCTCGAAAAGATTTTTGATCGCCGTCTTGCCGTTTGCTTCCAGAAAGCGGGTGCCGCCGCCCGTGAAGTGCGGGTGGGTAATGACCGGCTCATCGCCTTTTTCACGTCTGACAAATTCGAGCTTGTTCCAGGTGAACCAGGCGCCTTGCTTTTGGTCAAAGACGTGCAGGGGCTTATTGCAGATCTTGCTGAACTCCGCGCCCCAGCCGGTGCCGCCTTTGACGGTTTTGTCCGGAAGGATTTCGCCGATGACGAAAATTTCCTGGCCGTTGTTGATCTGGTACCAGATAGTTTGCAGAATTTTTCTAAACGTCGCGTTGTCGGTGTAGCGGCGGTTCATCAGCCGGGAAATGTATTCCAGCGAAACGTCGCCGTTTTTGAGCTCTTCGTTGGTCAGCACGCGCAGACCGCGGGTTCGCACGATGGTGTGACCCTCGAAGGTGAAGTTCACTTCTTCGAGGCCGAAGCGTTCGGCCATCTCGCCGAACTGGGCTTCCGCCCCCTGCGCTCCGCCGCTGAAACAGACACAATCTTCTTTTTTCATAAAGGAATCCTCTCTGATACGTTATTCATGATGGGTGATCTTAACGATTAATCTTTCGGTGGTTAGCTGAATTTACGCGAATCGTCAGGCGCGCACAATGGATCAAAACGCGCAATCTGTCAAGAAAAATGTCGGCTTCGTTGTCTCACAGCGGCGAATGTGCTATTTACAGTCATCTTGTTGTTCCGCCGGGGGAGGAGGCCATGGATCACCTGAAATTTTTATTCGACATCGGTCAGCTCGACTGGGTTTTCAAGGGCAGCTCCACAATTGAAAATCTGTTGTCCAAGATTGTGGACATGGTTGCCGAATACATGCGTTCCGATGTCTGCTCGATCTATATTTATGATGAGGCGAAAGGCGAACTGGTTTTGCGGGCGAACACCGGGCTGAGGCCTCCGGCTGTGGGCAAGATTCGGCTCAAACCCGGGGAGGGCATTGCCGGACGGGTTTTCAAAAATAATGAACCGGTGCTGGCCGCCGACGGTTTCGCGCATCCGGACTTCCGTTATTTCAAAGGTAGCGGTGAGGGCCAGTTCCGGGCGTTTCTCGCCGCGCCAATTGTCGGCGTGGCCGAACCGGTCGGCGTGATCATGCTCCAGCGCAAGGAGAACAATCCATTCGAGGCGCAGGATATCCAGACGCTTCGAATTGTCGCCTCTCAGCTCGCCTCGGTGCTTGAAAACGTCAAGATCATCATGTCGCTGCAACACGCGACACGAGGAGAGATGCCAAAAGCCCCGAAAGAGCGTCTGGCCAGTGTCTTTTTAAAAGGAAAACCGTCTGCCGGCGGGTATGCCTTTGCCAAAGCTACGCTGGCCTTGGGGGCAGAGCGATTCAATGAGATCGCCGCCCGATCCTTTGGGGGGAAGTACGGGTTGGCTGAGCTGGCCTCCGCGCTTGAAAAAACTGAAAACGAGCTCGAAAGTCTCCAGAAAGTTGTGGAAACCAAGCTCAGCGACGCGGCCGCCATGATCTTCACCGCCCATCTGCTCATCCTTAAAGACCGAAGCTTTGTCGGAACCATGACCCAGGCGGTGGAAAAGGGGAAAAACGCACCGGAGGCTGTGATTGCCGCGGGGCGCAAATACATCACCCTGTTTTCCGCCAGCACCGACCCCTACATGCGGGAGAAGGCTCACGACATCGAGGATCTGGTGACCCGCATCATCCGGAACCTTGCGGGCGTCGAGGCCGGGCTGCCGCCGGTTCGCGACCGGATTGCCGTGGCGGGGACGCTCTACCCGTCGGAGCTTTTGAAGCTTTCCTCGGAAGGGGTTCGGGGAATCGTGCTGCTGAGCGGCGGCGTCACATCTCATGTGTCGATTCTGGCCCGATCGCTGGAGATTCCAATGGTCATTGTCAGCGACCCGGTGGCAAGCCGCATTAGTGACGGAGATCAATTGCTCATCGACGGGGAGCTTGGGAACCTCTATATCAATCCCGGCAAGGACATCGTTGCTCAGTTCCAGGATCGCATTGAGGGCGAAGCCGGTTCCAAGGCGCCTCCGGCCATGGTATCCGTTACAAAGACCCGCGACGGTGCGCGTGTGTTGTTGATGGCCAACGTCAACCTGCTAAAAGACCTTGACCAGATCCGCGCGCTGACTTGCGACGGCATTGGCCTGTACCGTTCCGAGTTTCCGTTTATCATCCGCAAAAGCTTTCCCACCGAAGAGGAACAGTATTTTGTTTACCGAAAACTCGTGGAGGGCGCGCCGGGCAAGGATATCACGTTTCGCACGCTGGATATCGGCGGCGACAAGATGCCCGCCTACTGGGAATCGGCCAGCAAAGAAAATCCGTTTTTGGGTCTGCGGTCCATCCGGTTTTCGTTGCGGCATCCGGATATCTTCGTCCAGCAGATCCGGGCCATTTTAAGGGCGGGAGTCGATAGCCGTCTCAAGATTATGTTTCCCATGATCTTTTCGCTCGAAGAGTTTTCCCAGGCCAGAAGTATGGTATTGGAATGCCAAGCCGCGCTGAAGGCGGAAGGAATGCCGCATCATGAGCGTCCGCAAATCGGCATGATGGTGGAAATACCGGCTGCGGTGGAAATCATCGGCGAGTTCGTCAAAGTGGCGGATTTTTTCTCCATCGGGACCAACGATCTCACCCAGTATATGCTTGCGGTCGATCGCACCAACGAGGAAGTGGCGGATTACTATATCCCTCACCATCCGGCGGTTTTAAGGGCGATCAAGCGGGTGGCCGACGCGGGCCGCGCGGCCGAAAAGGACGTTTCGGTCTGCGGAGACATGGCCAATCACCCAGGCTACCTGAAATATCTGATCGGTTGCGGCATCCGGACTCTCAGCGTGAACCCCGCCTATCTGGCGCCGGTGCAAAACATTCTCGGTGCCATCGACACGGCTGAAGCGGAAGCATTGGTTGCGCGTCTTATGGAAACAGGCGATCTCGCAGAGATTGCCGAGACGCTGCTGGGGCGGGAGAGAGATCCCGCTCACTCTAGATCGGCGCCCGGAAAAACCCTGTAAAAAACATCCGACGGGTTGTTCTCAAATGATTCGTAAACACATTCATATCAGCTTCTTGCCGGCCCATCAGCATCCCGGGCCGCTGATGGGGTATCTTGCTTCACGGTATGACTATCTGACGGAGGAGGGATGGCGCAACGAGATTGCCCACGGCAGGGTATCCGTCAATAATCGCGTCGAGTATTCGCCGAATTTTGTTCTTCGAGCAAAGGATAAGCTGGCCTGGAACTCAGGGCATATTGTGGAGCCGGCCGTTGACGACCGCGTGACGATTCTTTACCAGGAAGCGCAGTTCGCCGTCGTGGACAAACCGGGCAATCTGCCGGTGCATCCCGCGGGACGATATTTTGACCATACGCTCACAATGATTCTGGAAAGGCGCCTCAACCGCAGCGTTTATGCCGTGCAGCGGTTGGATCGGGAAACCTCGGGGGCGATGCTTGTGGCATTTGACGGCAAAACCGCCGCCCTTCTGTCGGCGGCGCTCGCGGGCGCGACCAAAGAATACCTTGCTTTGGTGCACGGCGTTTTTCCGCAAGGCGAGATGCTTGTCGATTGGCCGCTGGGCGCCGATGAATCCTCTGCGGTCAGAAAGAAGCGCCGGGCCTGGTCCGGAGGAACCGAAAAGGCGCTGACGCGATTTGAGAGAGTGTCTTCAAACGGAGCATTGTCGCTGGTTCGCTGCTTTCCGCAAACCGGAAGGCTGCATCAGATTCGAGCGCATCTTCTGGCGGCGGGTTTTCCCGTGGTCGGCGACAAACTCTACGGGAGGGATGAGCGGCTGTTTTTGAGGTTTATTGAAACGGGATGGACGCCCGAGCTTGCTGAAAAGCTTCTGTTGCCTCGTCAGGCTCTCCATGCCAGACGGCTGAGATTTTCCCATCCGCAAACCGGCCGAGAAATCCATTGCGAAGCGCCCGTGCCGGAGTGCTTTGCCGATCTTTTGCCCCGCAGGTAAGCTATTCTTTGTTCAAGCCAGCATGGTGCCGCGGCAGTTTCGCGATTTGCAAAGGCAGGCGTGATTTTTTTTGTCTTTCGAGGTTTTCCGGCCTTCGATCATCAGCGCATAGTCGTAGAAAAGTTCTTCTCCGGGCTTTATGTCGCGAAGAGCCTTGAGAAAGACGCGCAATCCCTCTTGATCCGCTTCCAAATTGGGGTCGCAGGAATGATTGACCCATTTGGCGGGCGCCCGGCAGTGGGTGGCGTCAATGACATGCGCGTCGGTCAGGTGGAAGAAAAACGTGTGATTGGGTTGATCCGGATTGTGGGGATGGCGTTTTAGGGCCTGACGCCAGGTAATGATTTCGCCTTTGTACTCCAGAACCGTTTCACCTTTTTTGATGGGGCAAACGGCATAGACGCCTTTTCCATGAACGCCCGAGGCGCGCACTTCGGTCCGTCTGACGCGACGGACCGGTTTGGGAGAATCTTTTTGCTTTGTTGTTTTTGGCGGCCGCATGAGAAACCTGATCTTTCAGTGTTCGTTTGTTGCGGCGTATATACAGGGATCAATCCGATGCGTCAAGGGGTTTGCCGGACCGAATGACCGCAAGCAGTTAATGAAGACGGTTGCGCTGTCTGTGTCCCTGCATTTGCCGGGCACCCGGCAAATGCAGGGGAAAAAGCGGCAGTCGGCCGGGGCGGAGATCTTCAAGTGCGGGAGGAGGAATCAAAACGCCTCGCCTGTTTTTCCACAAAGCGAGGCGTTTGATTCCGGACGGCCTTTATGCGGCGTATTTTGAACGGAGGTCTTTTTTATTGATTTTCCCGATGCCGGTTTTGGCGATCGCCTCCACGATTTCATAACGATCGGGGATGCCGTATTTGGGCAGCTGGCCCTGTGCGGCGAATTGCTGCATGTGCTGCTTGAATTCCTCGGGGCCGATCGGTTTTTCATAATCGGGCTTCAAGACCACCAGGATCAGAGGCCGCTCTCCCCATTTTTCATCCGGAATGCCGATGGCCGCGGATTCCAGTACGGCTTCATGCTGGCCGATCATGTTTTCCAAATCCAGCGAAGACACCCATTCGCCGCCGCTTTTAATAACGTCTTTGATCCTGTCCGTGATCTGAAGATAACCGTTGTCGATATGTCCGACGTCGCCGGTGTGGAGCCATCCGTTGCGCCAGAGCTCTTGGGTCTTATCCGGCGCTTTGGCGTAGCTTTGAGTCAACCAGGGGGATCTTAAAACCACCTCGCCGGTTGAAACCCCGTCATGAGGAAGGGGCTGGTCATTTCCGTCAACAACCTGAATTTCCGCCAGAGGGATCGGCAGTCCCGTTTTGGTGACAAGATTGTCCAGATCTTCTCCCGCTGTGTTTTCGCCGGGTTTGGGAACACTGATGCTGATGACCGGGCAGGTTTCCGACATGCCGTAGCCGGTAAAAACCGTAATGCCGGCTTCCCGGGCGGTTTTGGCCAATGCTGAGGTGAGCCTCGAACCTCCGATCATCATTTTCCATTTCGAAAGATCCGTCTTCCGGACCGAGGGGCTCGACAGGATCATCTGCAAAACCGTCGGGACGCAGTGGGAAAAAGTCACTTTTTCTCGTTCCTGCAGTTTCAAAAGCATTTCCGGTTCATATTTCCCGGGATATACCTGTTTGGCGCCCAATAGCGTCGCGACATATGGCAGACCCCACGCGTGAACGTGAAACATCGGCGTGATAGGCATATAGACGTCATCGGACCGGAAGCGTCCGATCGTGTGGTAAGAACCCAGCGCCACAGCGACGGAAAACGTGTGAAGCACGAGCTGGCGGTGTGAGTAATGCACGCCTTTGGGCAGGCCGGTTGTTCCGGTCGTGTAAAATGTGGTCGCTTTGGTGTTCTCGTCGAGATCCGGAAAATCATAAAAGATATCGGACTTATCGAGCAGTTCTTCATAATTTCCGGCGATGGGGAATGTCGCCTCCGGCTGCCCGTCATTTTTAGAGATCACTAAAACCGTTCGAACCGTTTCCAGTTGGTCTCGGATTTCGGCAAGGATGGGCAAAAAATCGGCGTTGATAATGATCAGTTTCGCGTCCGCATGATTGATCGTATAGATAATCTGATCGGGAGAGAGTCTCCAATTGACCGTCTGCAAAACCGCCCCCATTATGGGAATGGCAAAAAAGCATTCGAGATAACGATGGCTGTCGTAATCGAAGACGGCGACGGTTTCGCCCGCGACGACGCCCAAACCTTCCAATGCGTTTGCCAGGCGGCCGATGCGCTCATTGAGGCCGCGATAGGAATATCGGAATTCGTCACGGTAAACGATTTCCTGATCAGGGCAATATGTCAGGGGCGTGTTTAGAATTTTCTTGATAATTAACGGGTAGTTGTAATGATCTCCGGCAGGGTAAGTTTCGTTTGGCATATGGGTCTCCTTGGCTTTATTAAGGCGCCCATAAACTTCAACAATGCCGTTACTCTATTTATGGCGTATTTCGGCCGTTTGGGGGCCCAAACCCGCAGTAACCATCACAAACCTGGTGATTCATGTGATTCATAAACATCATCCGTACAAGAAGCTCAGGGCGACTTTTATCGGAATCCGCCGGGATGTCTTTTGATCGGCCGAATTCCGGTTCCTTTCCAATCCTGAGGCCATTTTAAGCAAAACGACGCGCCAAGTCAACAAAAAAATGACTGCCGGTCATGATAAATAGAAAGTCGTGTAAATATGGTAGGGGCCTAAATCGTATGAAAGTCAAAGGGATAAAAAAAGGGCGGTCCGAATCCGGCACCGCCCTTTTTGTCTCATAGGGGAAATTTTTAGTGACGGACCAAAAGGACGGGACTTTTTGCTTCTTCCATAACCTTTTCGGTCACGGGTCCCATAATCCTTTTGAGCAATCCGGTTTTTCTGTGCGACGGCATGATAATCAGATCGACGCCTCTTTCTCTTTGCTCCTTGAGGATTTCCTGAGCCGGGTCGCCTTTTCGAATCTCGCTGATGATCTCAAGATCGCGATCATCAGAGAATTGGGCGATCTCTTTTTCCAATTTTTCTTTCGCCGCGCTTCTTGCGTCTTCTTCCGCTTGAAGCATGGCGGCGGCATCCAGGCAATAATCTCCAGCGCATTGCGTAATGGGTTCGGCCACATGCAGCAGATAAACCCGGGAGTGATACTGATGCGCCAAGTCCACCGCTTCCTTGAGGGCTTCGTCCGAATGCTCGGAGAAGTCGGTCGGAACCAAAATATTTTTCGGTGCAAACATAATCCTTCCTCCTTTCATCGCCCATCATCGGCGTGTTGAGCCAATGGAGGCTGAAATAATGGAATTTCCCGCTTTGGCCTAAAAAACGGGAGAAAACAACAACTTTCCTTTTTATTAGAGTTAAGTTAATCACGAAAATACGGAAAATCAAGGCAAGCCGGGTTTGGCTTTCGCCAAACCCGGCGCTGGACGGAGCGTCCTTCTTTACAAGTGGAGGAGGGAGGTCAAGTAATTTGCAAGGACTTCAAATCATGCATTGACCACGTAGAGCAGAGGCGGTTTGTTGAGTTCCTGGTGCAGATCGAAAACGCGTTTCTTCAAGTCCGTCCGGTTGTTGAGATACTGCCCAAATTGAACATCCTGGATCGCAATATGCTCGCTAACCCACTGTTGCAGATAAGTGAGCAGGCTGTGTCCCAGGTCTGGGTCACTTATGATGAAATCCATCAGAAAATCATCTATTTTAGTCACAAAGGCCAGATGCTCTTCAATATGTTTGGAGCGATCGGGATATCCTGCGATCATCATGGCCAAATTTTCCTCATGAAATTTCTGAGTCAGGAAATGGATCAGTTGCTTGATAGCCGGTAGAAAATTCCCCGACCCGCTTTCATAGATAGACTGAATTTGGCTCATAATGGTGACAAGCCGTCTGTTTTGGCTGTCGAAAAAATCGAGATTGGAGCTATAGTCGGGATTCCACTGAGACAGAGATGTTTTTTCCATATCAACCTTCTTCATGCTGCCGCGAATTTAAAATTCGTTTATTGGCTTTTGTTTGATCAAATGATCAGTGTTCCGTTTGTGTCAGACGAAGCCGCGCTTTTTTGAATACTTTTTAGAACAATAGATTCGCAATGGACATGCCAGAACTAGTCATGGCGAGAGGATTGAAAAAATAATTCTATCATACTGATATTATATGATAAAAACTCACACTGGGCTCAAGGCAAAAAGCGGGAAGAATTCAGGATATCAAGTTTCGAGGCGAAATCTACAAAATTTGTAGATATTTGGTCCTGTGAAACTTTTTTCAGCTTCGAGGTGAGTGAGGCTCACCCGGTATTCTGCTCGGGAAAAAGTCTGGATAGAATATCGGATACAGCGTCTTTGTGATCAATCAAAATAACTTTGATTTCCGTAGCGGATCCTGAGATCAGTCTTCCTAAGGTTTGAGCGTCGATATCGATCATGCAAGCCAGGATGCGAGGGTGGTGAATGACAAGAAGCTTTTCAATTTGACGGCTCAGGCGCGGGGCGCAGTCTTTGGTAAAAAAGAGCAAACGCGAGAGGCGCACACTTTGTTCGGCGCCTGTTTTTTGTCTGAGATGAACCAGCCCGGTTTGTTCGTTTTGGAGTTTGTCGCGGATTGCTTCGAAGCCCCTGCAAATGCGCCGCTGCAGACGGGCAGTGGCCAGCGACCGTCTAAGATCGTCGCTCATGGTAAGAAACGGGACCAGCGTTTTCGCATCCGGACCCATTTGAACCGGATGCAACTTGAGGTGTTGCCGGATGCGCGAGGCCGAACCGTCTGCTTCCAGTCGGCGGGGAAAGAGCAGGTCATCAATTTGCATAGTCGGACTTTCTATGATGTCTTTTCAAAGAACCGCCCCGGTTCGCCAGTGCGTCCATCAGAAGACGGCCAAAACTTTTGTCGGATTGATGCCGGTATTTTTCCCCCTTTAAGTACAGCGTCTCAACTTTGAGCGTGTTCAGCCGGTTCGGGGGAAGATCAAGTGGATTGGCATTGAGAACGACAAAGTCCGCTTGTTTGCCTTCGGTCAGCGTTCCACGCGACGCCTCTTCAAAAGAAAGTAACGCCCCGGCGGCTGTATGCATCCGGATGGCCTCAAGGGCGTTGACGGATTGCTCAGAATTCGGATGATTGCAGGCGGCAAAAATTCCGGAAATGGGATCCGGCGGCGTGCATGGGGCGTCAGAGCCCGATGCCAGCGTGATTCCGGCCTGCCGCATACTTTTGAGTGGTATCAGGTTGTCGATTCGCGAACCGAGTATCGATTTCAGATACGATAGCGGTTCCTGCGGCCAGTGTAAAAAAGGCGTTTGCAGGGCGATGCAAACGCCGAGTTTTGCCGCTCTTTCGATGGTTGATTCGTCCATCAGGTCGGCGTGAATGAGAATGTGGCGATGGTCGGTGCGCGGAAAGTCGGCCAGGGCAGCTTCAAAAGCGCTAAGCGCCTGAGAAATCGCTCCGTCACCGATGGCATGCAAAGCGATCTGCAAACCTTCGCGATTGGCGGAAATCGCGAATTCATTGACCTGTTTCTGGGTGTAAAAAAGCTGACCGAAATTGCCGGAATTGTTTGAATAAGGCTGTAGAAGGGCCGCGTCTTCGGAACCGAAGCAGCCGTCTAACGCCGTGGCGAAGCATCCTCCGATACGAGGCAGTTTACGGCGAGTGATTTTACGGATATCCATGGTCTGAAAAAAAACTCGAAAGTCCAACGGGAACCCCCGGTTGGCCAATCTCATAAAATCGACATCCAGATCCAGCGGAAAGCCGACGCCTTCGGCCGTATGCGCAAGCGCAATGCCCTGATAAGCCAGACCGTCGCATCCGGCTGCGAGTTGCAAAAACAGTTCGGAAAGTGAGACGGATTTCGTAATGGCGTTGACGGCTCTATAGAAAGCATTGAGATGGAACCATCCCGTTTCCGCGTGAAATCCGGGGTCAGATAAAATGTCTTTGGACATTTTTTTGATTAAGGAAGTGTTTCCCACGGCTGCATGGCCGTCGTACTTGATGATCATCAGGGGGCGGGTGGTGATTTTGTCGAGATCCGCGCGGGTTGGAAGCCGCCGCTCTTTAACGGTATGCGCCGAGCAACCGAAAGCCAGAAAGATTTTTTTCTCGCTGTTGCAAGCTAGATATCGGCGCACGACATAGGCCAGTTCGTCAAAATCGCTGACATGTCGGCAATCCAGTCCTGAATAAAAAAAGGCGAACGAGGCAAAATGGAGGTGCGTATCGACAAAGGCGGGAATGACGCAGCGTCCCTGAAGATCCAGGCTGTCGCAGGAGAAATACTGTTCCGACAACCGGTTCCCCGTAAAGACAATCCTTCCGCCGTCTTCAACCAGGTATTGAAAAATACGGTTTTCTTCTTCGCAGGAAATAAATTGGGCATTTTTAAAGACGCGCATGAAAAGACCTCCTTTTCGGGTCAGGCACGACGCTGGAACGAAGAAAAAACCTTCAAGGTCGAAGGTCGGGGTTCAATGTAGTGGAAATACGCGGGGAAGTCAATCGTTGCGGAGGCGTTGCGGCTGTCGGTGGAGAAAATGTTCTTGACAAGAGGATTTGTTTGTTTAACTATTCGGTTAAACCGATCGGTTATTTATTGTTTCGGCAAAAGAAGACGATAGGGAGCGGCGTGTGACAAAAAGAGAAAGAAGATCTTCGCAGTCTGAACAAACGGTAGAAAAAATCGTCAAGGCGGCGCGTCAGGCATTTGCCGAAAACGGATACAGCGGAACATCCGTAGATGATATTGCCAGACGAGCGGACGTTAACAAGGCCACGCTTTACTATCAGATCGGCGACAAGCAGGCGATGTATGCGCTCGTTATTCACGAGGTTCTTGGGGGCATCGCGCGGAAAATTGCCGATGCCGCGGCCCTGGAGACTCATCCTGAAGGAAAATTGGCCGCCTATATCCGGACGATTATTCAAGCGGTTGAGGACAATCCTGAATTGCCCTCTATCATGATTCGGGAGATTGCCTCCGAAGGCGCCCATTTGCCTGAAGTGGCTGCAAGAGATATCGCATCGGTGCTCAAGGTGTTGATCGGAATTCTTGAAGACGGGGCAAACCAGGGGATCTTTTCCGATATTCCGCCCTTTCTCGTTCATTCAATGATTATGGGAACGATTCTGTTTTATCAGAAAGTGTCTCCCATCAAGGACAGACAGGCTTGGATTCCGGCTTCCCTCAAGCGCAGGGACAAACCTCTGAAAGGAAGTCTGGCCGATATGGTGCAAGGCATGGTTTTAAAGGCGATTGGATCGGAGCAAAGATTGTGAAAACAAAAGGATTGGTGATCGGATTTGTTGTCTTGTTGATTGCGGCGGCGCTGTTTGTGTTTGTGGGGAAGGCAAATCGTCAAAATGGAACGCTGTTTTATTCCGGGACGATCGAAGCGACCCAGGTCAGGTTGTCTTTTCAGGTTTCCGGTCGGGTGCTTAAAGTCCATGTCGAAGAAGGACAGAGGGTGGAAAACGGCAGGCTGTTGGTTGAGATGGAACCCGACGAGTTCGATGCGCGCGTGTCTCAGGCGCAGGCCAATCTGGATCGCGCCCGGAAGGTGGAATTGCAGGCCAAGGCCGCGCTGGCGGTTTTGGAAAAAACGCTGCCGGCCGAGGTGGCCCGCGCCGAAGCGGGCCTTCGAAGCGCCCGCGCCGTGCTTCGCGATGCCGAGCGCAATGATCAACGCTATGCAAATCTGTTTGATCAAGACGTCGTATCGGAAAAGGACCGCGATACCGTCCGTTTGAACTATGAGATGGCCAAATCCCGCCTGGCGGAAAGCGAGTCGCTGTTGGGCCTGGCGCGGGGCAATCTTAGCCGGCTAGAGGCTTCCCGAAAAGATGTAGACGCCGCCCGCGCACAGATTGCCGTCGCCGAGGCCGCCCTCACGCAGGCCCGGATTCAGCGAACCTACGCGGAACTCCGCTCGCCTTTGGCCGGCGTGGTGACCAGCCGGGGCGTCGAACCGGGCGAAATCGTTTCCGCGGGTCGCGAGATCCTTTCTGTCTCCGATCTGTCCCGCGTCGATCTGAACATTTATGTGGACGAGACCTCAATCGGCCGGGTTCGGCCCGGTCAGCGTGCGCTGGTCAGGGTGGATACGTTTCCGGATCGCGACTTTGAAGCGAAAGTATCGTTTGTATCCCCTGAAGGAGAGTTCACTCCCAAGATCATCCAGACGCAAAAAGAACGAGTTAAACTGGTTTATCTGGTCAAAGTATCGATTCCGAATCCCCGATTTGAATTGAAAACCGGGATGCCCGCGGACGCCCTGCTTGTGGAGTGACAAAAAATCATCATGACGGATACGCCTCAGAAGATCAATCCGATTGTTTCCACTCATGCGGTCTGCGTGTCGTTTGGAGACGTTCGGGCCTTGCGGGATGTCTCGTTTGACGTCATGCCCGGAGAGATTTTCGGGCTGGTCGGCTCCGACGGCGCCGGCAAAACGACGCTTTTGCGCCTGATGGCCGGGATGATGAAACCTGATGCGGGCGGGATGTCCATCTGCGGGATGGATTGCGTGCTAAGCCGGCGGAAAATCAAGCCGCTCGTCGGATACATGCCGCAACGTTTCGGCTTGTATCCGGATCTCAGTGTGGAAGAGAATATCGACTTTTTTCTGGACATGTTCGGCGTCGAGTCGAGCCGTCGAACAGAGCGCAAAAAAAAATATCTCGGCTTTTCCGGCATGCTTGCATTTTTGAACCGGCCTGCGGGCGATCTTTCCGGCGGAATGAAACAGAAGCTCGGACTGGCATGCGTTCTAGCGCATGAACCGACGCTGCTGATTCTGGATGAACCGACCAACGGCGTGGATCCGGTGTCCCGGCGGGAGTTCTGGGAGATTCTCCAAAGCATGAGGCAAATCGGAATGACGATCATCGTATCAACCGCTTACATTGACGAGGGAGAGCATTGCGATCGTCTTGCGCTGATGCACGCCGGCCGAATCTTGATGGTTGACAAGCCGTCCGGTCTAAAGGCAAACGATGCAACCCTTCAGGCCGCCATTATCGCGCGCCTGTCGGAGGCGGACAAGGAGCTGGCCCGTGACGCATTCGGCGACTGACGCGATTGTTGTAGACCGGTTGGAGAAAAAATTCGGTCATTTCGTCGCCGTCGATCGGATTTCCTTTTCGGTTTCTAAAGGGGAGATTTTCGGATTTCTCGGAGCGAACGGCTCCGGAAAGTCGACCACGATCCGGATGCTTTGCGGCATTTTGTCTCCGACATCGGGCGGCGCCTTCGTCGGCGGTCATGATATCATCTCCCGGCCTGAAGCAGTCAAACAGTCGATCGGCTATATGTCCCAGAAATTCTCTCTTTATGAAGACCTCACGCCCGTCGAAAACATCCGTTTTTATCTGGGGATCTACAACGTTAAAGAAAAAGACTGGCCCCGGCGGATGTCGGACATCCTGCATCAGACGCGTCTGGATGACTTCAAAAACCGCGTTACGAAAGACCTTCCGGCCGGATGGCGCCAGAGGCTGGCTTTGGGTTGCGCACTGGTGCATCAACCGAAAATTCTTTTTCTGGATGAACCCACCTCCGGAGTCGATCCGGTGACGCGCGCTCATTTCTGGCGGTTCATCCGGAAAATTGCCGATCAGGGAATCACGGTTTTCGTCACCACCCACTACATGGAGGAAGCGCAATGGTGCGGGCGAATCGTGATGATCAATGCCGGAAAAATCGTTGAGAGCGGTTCGCCGTCTGAAATCATTGCGCGTGCCTGTCCGGGGGCGCCGGAGGCGGATCTCAACGACGCCTTCATCAAGCTGATGTCGAGGGGGGCCGAATGAATCCCGTCCGTCTGGCGGCCGTCGTCCGCAAGGAAGTCCGTCACCTTATTCGGGACTATAGAAGTCTTTATCTGGCCTTTGCCATTCCGCTTCTGCTGATCGTTCTGTTCGGATATGCGCTGAGCCTCGATGTTGATCGGGTCCGGACCATCGTGGTGGATTACGATCGGACAGCCGGGAGCCGCGATTTGATTGAGCGGTTTGAAGCCTCTTCGTATTTCCATGTGGTGGCGCGGCTCAACGCGTCCCGTGCGGTCGATGAGTGGCTGGATCGCGGCCGGGCGTCCGTTGCCATAATCCTTCCGGCGGGATTCGGAGCGGACATCATGGCGGACCGGACGGTCCAGGTGCAGATCCTCATCGACGGCAGCGACCCGGTCTTTGCCGGCGCGGTCCGGAGCTACATTACCGCAGTGTCGGAAAAATACAACGCCGCGCTGCTTTTTGCCTTTTTAAACCGACACCACCAAGGCACTTTGGTTGCGCCGGTGGAGGGACGGATCCGCGTTTGGTTCAATGAAGATCTGGAAAGCCGCAACTTCATCATTCCCGGCATCATCGCCGTGATCATCATGATTGTCGGGGCGATGCTCACCTCGTTGGTGATCGCGCGGGAATACGAGCAGGGAACCATGGAAACGCTCAAATCGATGCCGATGCGCGCAGGTGAGCTGCTTTTGGGCAAGGCGATTCCGTATTTTGTGATCGCATGGGCGGATGTCCTGATTGCCGTCGTGCTGGGGCGGATACTCTTCGGCGTCGCGATCAAGGGGAGCCTCGGGATGATGTTCGTCGGGACGTCGCTTTACCTGACCTGCGCGCTGTGTTTGGGCCTCTTTATTTCGTCGGCGACCCGCTCGCAGCTTTTGGCCAACCAGGGCGCTTTGCTGTTTACCTATCTGCCTTCCCTGCTGCTTTCTGATTTTGTTTTTCCAATCGCCAATATGCCGCCGGTGCTGCAGTGGATAACCTATGCTGTCCCGGCGCGATATTATATTGAGATTCTGTCCGGCGTTTATCTTCGGGACGCGGGGTTCGATCTTCTTTGGACGAACCTGATCGTTTTGGCCTCCATGAGCGCCGTCCTGGCGGCTCTGAATTATCTGCTGCTCAAAAAGGACGGTTTATGAATATCCTTAGAATAAGGGAACTGGTTCGCAAGGAGTTTCTTCAGCTGTTTCGAGACCGGCGTAATCGGGTGCTGTTGATCGTGGCGCCGCTCATTCAGGTGCTGGTGTTCGGCTATGTGGTGAACTACGACATCAGCCTCATCCGGATGGCGGTTCTGGATGAGTCCCGCACGCAGGAGAGCCGAATGCTGCAGCGCGCTTTTACCGGGGGAGGGCTCTTTGAGATTACCCATTTTGCGGCCGATGCACGCGGCCTTGAAAATCTTCTTTTGCAGGGCCGAGTCGATTTAGCCGTTAAAATTCCGAACGATTTGACCGCGCGCCTCCGCGGTGGGCAAAGCGCGCAAGTGTTGATCCTGGCGGATGGGACGATGAGCAATATGGCCTCGGTCAGGATCGCTTACGTTTCCCGAGTGATCGATTCATTCAACCGGCGTATGCTGGACGAACTCTATCCGGTGACGATGAGCCCCGGCCGAATAGATGCCCGCATCCGCACCTGGTACAATCCCAATACGGAAAGCCGGTTTTTTTTCGTGCCGGGCATCGCGGCTTTTGTGATTATGCTCATTTCCCTGCTTCTGACGTCGATTGCCGTGATTCGGGAAAAAGAATCAGGCACGCTGGAGCAGCTTTTAGTGACGCCGGTCAAACCCTATGAACTGATCTTGGGCAAGACAATCCCTTACATCCTGATTTCCCTCGTCCAACTAACGTTTATCATCATCGTGGCGGTTTACTGGTTTTCCATACCCGTGGCCGGCAGCATGGCGCTGCTTTTCGGGACGGCCTGCCTGTTTTTGCTCAGCACTCTGGGGATCGGTCTTTTTATTTCAACCGTGTCTGCCACCCAGCAGCAGGCGATGATGGCCACGTTTTTCGTGATGCTTCCTTTTTTCCTTTTAAGCGGATTCGTTTTCCCCATCGCCAACATGCCCCTGGCGGTTCAGTGGCTGACTTGCCTCAATCCGCTTCGGCATTTTCTGGTCATTGTCCGGGGCGTTTTCCTCAAAGGCGTCGGCATCGAAGCGCTTTGGCCGCAGATGGCTTCTCTGACGGTTCTGGGAATTCTTGTTTTTGCGGCCGCGATTGCCCGCTTTAAAAAACGCCTGGATTAGGGTAAGAAAAAGGCAAAGCTAGGCGTGTGAGGAAACATGCTTAAAGTGATTACAGATGAAAAACAGATCGGCCAGTGCGCCAGACGGTTTACCGCGGCTTTCAAGGCCTGCGCCGATGAGAAAATCAGCGTCAAGCTGGGGCATCAGGGCGCGAGTGTTCCGGCCAGGGTCTGGTGGTCCAAAAGGCTTGGCCTGTGGTTTTTTTCGCGATCCGTCAAAGGCGTCCGCTTTGAAAACGCATTCGGACTGGCCCGGCCCGAAGCGAAAAGCCAACTGCCCATTGCCGCGGAAATCAATTTTCCCGCCGCAGGCATCGACCGCAGAACCGGCGGTGCGTTCGCTCGCGACGCCCTGGGCCAAATTTACGCCGTTCACCGAGGCATCATCGGCGGCGGCAGAAAGGGCGTCGGGAAAGCGCTTTTTGAAAAGCATTACCGCGGCGTGTGGAGCTTTATGGAAGACAAAGACGGGTTGAGCCGGGTGGCGGTCATCGGCCTTTTGTCTTCTGTGCGGTTTGCCCGGCAGGTGTCTGTGTTCGTCCGGAAGGTTGAGCGGTTGAAAGCCGCGGCGGAGAGTTCTAGTCAAACCCGTTTCGACTTTCCTCAAGCCGGTTTTCGGCCGGAGCTGTCGGGCGATGAGCCTGAAGATCTCTCCGATGCGCTGGCCAGGCTCTGCGACCGCGATCTGGTGACGCAGCAGCTGGCGGCCTGGCTGATTCGCGGCAAATCCGCCATCGGAAATACTGCGGGCAATGATTTGACAATCCTCAATGCCGAAGGCGATGGCGAGTCTCATGTTTTTGCGGTTGTGACCGATATCCATAAGCAGGCCGTGATGGCGGCGGCGGCAGACCTCCTGATTCGGCAGGCGGCGACTCCGGGCAGCCCGGTTGCCGTCTTGGTTTTGCCGGAGCAGGCCGCGTTGCTCTACGAAAACCGTTTGCAAAGCATCCACGTCCGGATCCTTTCGTATCGACTAGACGGAGAAAAAGTCATTTTTCCGGATTCGGCGAAAATCCGACTTGACCAAAATACCCAGTTATGAAAGGATACCGATGTTCGTCAAGCTGCTAAAGTCATTGAGGAACTGGGTAGATGCCGCCGAATGGCGCAAAAGGGGGAGGCGATGACCGAAGAAAGACGAAAACGCACCCGGGTTCCGGTCGGTTTTGAAATGGCTGTCATTGCCGCCGGAAAAACCATCGCGGTGAAAACGACGGACATCAGTCTGGCGGGCGTCAGATTTCAAGGAGACCTGCCTATGGCCCCCGGGTCCGCCTGTATGATGCAATTACGCCTTCAGGAAGACCTTTGTCTGAACATCGAAGGGACGCTGTTGCGTGTTGAAGGAGATGAAGCGGTCGTCTCCTTTCTTTCAATGGATGAAGAAACATTCTACCACCTGAAACGTCTGGTTCAGCTCAACGCCTCCGATGCGGACCGGATTGATCAGGAAATTCAAAAGCCCGCTTTTTCATCGTAAATCGTCTGCGCGGCGCCGACAGAACACCACTTTGGGGGAGATGAAAAAAATGCCGAAAGTTCCTGTGAGCCAACTAAAACCCGGTATGAAACTGGCCAAACCGGTTGTTGCGAAAAACGGGATGGTCATGCTGGGCGAGGCGACGGAATTGACCCAGACCTGGATCGAGCGGATAGACGATATGGGAATCGCCTCGGTCTTTATTGACGGCCCGCCGGTGCAAACGGTGTCCAGGGAAGACGCGCTGTCTGCGCTCGATGCCCGCTTCGCGCCGATCGAGGACAAACCCTACATGAAGAATCTGAAAAAAATTGTTCGAGAACATATTGAAGGCCTCTATGAGTGAAATCGATTCCAGAATTCTGCGGCACAAAGTGGAAAGCATCAATACGCTGCCGACGGTTCCCGCCGTTTTAAAGAAACTCTCCGCCGTCATTGAGAAACCCAAGATCACGGTGGTCGAAATCAGCTCGTTTATTTCCAGTGATCCGGCTCTGACGAGCAAGGTGCTTAAGATGGTCAATTCCGCCATCTATGGCTTTCCCGGACGCATCGCGTCCGTCTCGCATGCCACGATGCTTTTGGGGCTTAACGTCATCAAAGGGCTGCTTCTGGGCGTTTCCGTTTTCGAGCTGATGCAGAAGACCATGAACGGTCTGTACGAGCATTCCCTGGCGTGTGCCATTGCCTCGCGTGTCATCGCGCAGAAAAAAGAGCTCAAGGAGCCGGAAGAAGTATCGGTTGCCGGATTGCTTCACGATATCGGCAAGGTCATTTTGCTTCTGGAGTTTTCCGAGCCGTATGAATCGGCCATGAATGAGGCTCGGGAAAAGAACCTCCCGATCTTCGAAGCGGAAAAAAACCGTTTTGACGCCACGCATGCCGATGTCGGCGGCTGGCTGGCTGAAAAATGGCGCTTCCCCAGGAATCTCATAGAGGTCATACAATTCCATCATCGCCCCGCCCTGGCGAAGAATGCGCCTCTGGAGACGGCCATCGTGCATGTGGCCGATATGCTGGTGCGGGCCCGGGGTTTCGGATTCGCGGGAGAAAATCTGGTTCCGGAAGTCAATCCTGTGGCGTGGGAGCTTCTGAAATTGTCCGATCAGGATATCCGGGACATTCTCTCCGAGATGGAAGACAACATGGAAACGGCTGAAGAGCCGACATAAATGGAAATGAAGACAATTGTCGTCGTCTGTTCCGATGTCATTCTGCAAAACGCCATCGACCGTTCATTGAAGAATATTTACCAGGTCGTTTCGTTCAAAGGGCTTCCCCAGGCGCTTGACTACATCTACAATTCCTTGCCCAACCTCATTGTCATGGACGTTCCCGAAGATGATCCCCTGGCCGTCAAAGTGCTCAACGATCTCAAGTCCGATCCGATGTTTCAGCAGTTGCCCGTGCTTGCGGTACTGCCGGATACCTTCTGCGATGTCGACTGGAAGAAGATGCGCGTGGAGGATTACATCCGGCGGCGGGACTTGGACGCGGATTTTCTTCATCGCGTGAATCTGTCCGTTTTGCGTTCCGAGCGGATTGTCGAGATCAACCCGCTGACGCGCATGCCGGGCAACATCTCGATCAGCAAGGCCATTCAGGAGATGATCGACGAGAAAAAGGAGTTTGCTTTGGGATATGCCGATCTCGATTACTTCAAGCCGTTTAACGACCGCTACGGATTCAGCCGCGGTGATGAAGTCATCAAGATGACCGGCCGCATCATTCTGGGCGTGATTCAGGATGTTCAATCCCAGGGAAGTTTTGTGGGGCACATCGGGGGCGATGATTTCGTCTTTATCGTGGATAGCGACAATGCGCAGCGGGCGGCATCCGAAATCATCCGGGCCTTCGACAGTTTGATTTCCGGCATGTACGACCCGTCGGATCTCAAACAGGGATTCATCAAATCCTTTGACCGCAAAGGAAAGGCGACGCATTTTCCCGTGATGGGCATTTCCATCGGAGTGGTCCGGACCCATGGCCGAGCGTTTACCCACTATGGAGAGATCACGGAAATCGCAGCCGAAATGAAAAAATACGCCAAGCAGTTTTCGGGAAGTTGTTTCAAGGTCGATCAGCGCAATGGTGATGCGCCCTGCGCTCCGTCATCGCCTGCCGTGAAATAACGCAAAAGTCCGTCTTCCAATTTCGCCGGCCGGCGAGCCGGGCCATCGTCTTACGGGGTCGGTTTTTCAAACGCCGTCAAAAGGGATTTCATGTCCGACGAAATCCGTTCAAAGGGAGGGTCTCCTCCGATCAATCGGGCGGGGGGCTGGATATAGGGACCGTTGTGCTTCAGATCTTCCGCGCCGTTTGAAATCCACGCGGCGATGTCGTCGCGTCTCACATCCAGATGAAATTGCAACGCCAGGACATGGCTTTGATAACTAAAAGCCTGGTGTCTGCATCCGGCGCTTGAGGCCAGGTGTAGGGCCCCCGGCGGGAGATCGAACGTGTCGCCATGCCAGTGAAAGACGGAAAACTCATCCGGGAAGGCGTCAAAAAAGGAGGCGCCGCGCCCGGCCGGCGTCAGGCGGACGGGAAACCATCCGATTTCCCTGCAGGCGTTCGGGTAAACCCTGGCCCCCAGCACGGAGGCGATCAACTGCGCCCCCAGACAGATCCCGAGAACTTTAACGCCCCGGCGAATCGCGGAGGCGATGAATTTTTTTTCATCGGCAAGCCAGGGATGGATGGCTTCGTCGTTTGCGCTCATCGGTCCGCCCATCACGATCAGAAAATCGACGTCGTCGGCTTTCGGCAGACCGTCGCCGGCAAAAAAGCGCGTCATGCGAAGACGATGCTTGCGCAGGGCGATCCATTCTTCAATATTGCCCAGGCTTTCGAAGGGGACATGCTGAAAGCACTGCACGTTCATTTTTTTCCTCCGGGTTGCGCGCCAGACTTTTTTCCTTGACGGAGTTCCTTATCCAATGCAAAACTTCTTTGCAATAAAAAAGAAGGGCTTGCCGAAAGGGTTTATGATCGACGTCGCGCAGATATCCGACCTGAACGATCCCGTGATGCGCTATGCCAGCGAAGATTTCGTGGCGCTGCGGGCGTCAAGCTCCGTGGAAGAGGCGCTGGCCTGCATTCGCTCATCCGAGACGCAAAGCACGATTTTGTATTTTTACGTCGTGGACGACGACGACCGTCTTTTGGGCGTGGTTCAGACCCGCAGGCTTTTGACTTCTCCTTTGACTGTCCGAGTGGAACAGATCATAACGAAAAACGTGATCACGATTCCCGATATCGCCCGGCTGGCGGACGCGATCGAATTTTTTATCCTGTACAAATTTCTGGCCTTTCCCGTGGTGGACCGAGACGGCAAGATGCTGGGCGTGATTGATATCAATGTCTTCACGCAGGAGATGCTGGACATGGAGGAGCGCGAACAGGTGCACAGCATTTTCGACACGCTCGGCGTCAGCATCGCTGAGATGCGGGACCGATCCGTATGGAGCGTTTTTCGGCATCGGTTTCCCTGGCTGCTCGCCACCATCACCAGTGGAACGGTCTGCGCGATACTGGTCGGTTTTTTTCAAGCCACCCTGGCTCAAAGCCTGATTCTGGCTTTTTTCCTGACTCTGGTTTTGGGCTTGGGGGAAAGCGTGTCGATGCAGTCGATGGCGATCACGGTTCACATGATGCACCACAAAAGGCCCAATTCCAGCTGGTACGGCGCCGCTTTCAAAAGGGAAATGTTCAGGGTGTTTTTGCTGGCGCTTGCCTGCGCCGGCATTGTGGGCCTCATTGCCGTGTTGTGGAAAGGAGATATTCAGGCGGGCGCGGTCATCGCCGGAGGAATTTTCGGATCGCTTTTGACCGCTTGTTTTCTCGGTGTGAGTGTGCCTGCGGCTTTGCATCGGCTCAAACTCGACATTCGGCTCGCGTCCGGCCCGCTGACGCTGGCGCTGACCGATATCTGCACCATTATTGTTTATTTTTCACTGGCGAGTTTTGTTTTGCTTCGATAGCTTTCGCGCGAAAAAAGGCCGCCGCCTTAAGGCGGCGGCCTTTTTTCGTCGATCAATCCTTAAACACCGCCCCGGTTGAGGCGGAGGTCACCATTTTAGCGTAGCGCGCCAGATAGCCGGTGGTGATGGCGGGCTTCCAGGGTTTGAGCGATTTCCGTCTTTTTTCCAGTTCCGCATCGCTGACGTTGAGCGTCAGCTTCTTGCGCGGAATGTCAATCGCAATGATGTCGCCTTCCTTCACCAGCGCGATGGGACCGCCTTCAGCCGCTTCCGGAGAGATGTGCCCGATGGCCGCGCCCTGCGTGCCGCCGCTGAAACGTCCGTCGGTCAAAAGCGCGACGGTCTTATCCAATCCCATGCCGACGATGGCCGAGGTGGGCGAGAGCATTTCACGCATGCCCGGGCCGCCTTTGGGGCCTTCATAGCGGATGACGACAATGTCACCGGACTTTATCTTTCCGCCCAGAATGGCGGCGATCGCGTCGTCCTCACAGTCGAAGACGCGCGCCTTGCCCTCGTTGACCTGCATGGCCTGGGCGACGGCGGATTGCTTGACCACTGCGCCGTCCGGAGCGAGGTTGCCGCGGAGGATGGCGATTCCGCCCTGTTCGGAATAGGGATTGTTCAGCGGACGGATCACCGCCGGATTGAGCACACGGGCGGCCTTCAGATTGGCGCCGACTGTTTTTCCGCTGACGCTCAGGGCTTTTTCATCGATTACGCCGAGCTTGCTGATGGTTTTCATCACCGCCTGGATGCCGCCCGCCGCGTCGAGATCTTCGATATGGTACGGTCCTGCCGGGCTGAGCTTGCAGATATTGGGCGTAATCTTGCTGATTTTGTTAAACAGATCCAAGTCGAGTTTGATGCCGGCTTCGTGCGCGACGGCCGGAATGTGCAAGACGGTATTTGTCGAACAGCCCAGCGCCATATCCACGGCGATGGCGTTTTTAAACGCGGCAAGCGTGGCGATGTCGCGGGGACGGACATTTTTTTTGAAAAGGTCCATGACCTTCATGCCCGCGTACTTGGCCAGACGATGGCGGCCGGCCAGCACGGCGGGAATCGTGCCGTTGCCGGGCAGTCCCAGACCCAGAGCTTCGGTCACGCAATTCATCGAGTTGGCCGTGAACATGCCCGAGCAGGAGCCGCACCCCGGACAGGCGCAGTCTTCAAGCTGCTTCAGCGAGGCGGCGGTCATCTTTTTAGCTTTCACCGCGCCGACGCCTTCAAAGACCGTGATGAGGTCCGCCGGTTTGTCCTGGAACCGGCCGGCCAGCATCGGGCCGCCGCTGATGAATATGCAGGGGATGTTGAGCCTCAAGGCGGCCATAAGCATGCCCGGAATGATCTTGTCGCAATTGGGGACGAAAACCAGCGCGTCGAAAGGATGCGCCGTCGCCATGATTTCGATGGAATCGGCGATCAGTTCCCGGCTGGCCAGCGAATACTTCATCCCCGCGTGTCCCATCGCGATGCCGTCGCATACGCCGATGACGGGAAATTCCACCGGCGTTCCGCCCGCCATCCGAATGCCCGCCTTAACATCCTGCGTAATCAAATCCAGATGAATGTGGCCGGGAACGACTTCGTTGGCGGCATTCACCACGCCGATGAGCGGTCGGGCGATTTCCTCGTCCGTATAGCCCATCGCCTTGAATAGCGAGCGGTGCGGCGCCCGCTCCAGGCCCTTTTTCATTAAATCGCTTCGCATGTTTTGCTCCTTTTGCGCGCCGGGGAAAAGTCGCCACCGTTTCCCGGCGACGGATTATTTGCTTCTTTTTTCCGGTCTTAACGCCCGGACAGCCGCGCCGGCCTGCCACATTTCGGATTCGCGCATTTCCTTGAGCTCTTCATTGAGTTTTTCTTTGTAATCCGGGGCGCTGTTGACGCGCAAAACCACTTCGGTTTCCCTGCCTGTGGCCACGGCATTATAGAGTTCCGCGAAGACCGGTTCAACCGCCTTGCGGAATTTGTGACGCCAGTCAAGCGCGCCGCGCTGCGCGGTGGCTGAACAATTGGCATACATCCAGTCCATGCCGTTTTCTCCGACCAGGCGGATCAGGCTCTGGGTGAGTTCCTCCACGGTTTCGTTGAAAGCTTCAGAGGGCGTATGGCCGTGTCGGCGAAGTTCCGCGTATTGCGCTTCCATCATGCCCGCCAGCGCGCCCATCAAAACGCCTCGCTCGCCGGTGAGGTCGCTGTAGACTTCCATCTGAAAGGTCGTCGGGAACAAAAAGCCCGAGCCGATGGCGATGCCCAGTGCCAATGTTCGCTCCAGAGCGCGGCCGGTGGCATCCTGATGGACGGCGTAACTGGAGTTGATCCCGCTGCCGTCGAGAAAGTTGCGGCGGACGGACGTTCCGGAGCCTTTCGGCGCGACCATGATCACGTCCACATCGGCCGGCGGGACGACGCCGGTTTGATCACTGTAGACGATGGAAAAACCATGGGAAAAATAAAGCGCGTCGCCTTTTTTCAGGTGCGGTTTCACTTTCGGCCACAGAATCATCTGGGCCGCATCCGAGACGAGGTACTGGATGATCGTCGCTTTTTCCACCGCTTCTTCAATGGGGAACAAGGTTTTTCCCGGCACCCAGCCGTCGGCGATCGCCTTGTCCCAGTAAGGCTTGTCCTCCGGAGACTGACCGATAATGACATTGACGCCGTTGTCTTTCATATTAAAAGCCTGGGCCGGTCCCTGAACGCCGTAACCGACCACGGCGATGACTTCGTTTTTCAAAATATCCTGAGCTTTTTTGACCGGAAATTCTTCCGAGGTCACCACGTCTTCCACCACTCCGCCAAAATTAATCTTTGCCATAATAAAACCCCCTATTGTTGGTATAAAGTTTTCGTTTTTGGTAACGATTTAGTCGTCCAGTTTCAATGCGACAAGCCCCGTGCGGGTGATATCCGCGACGTCGAGTGTTTCCAGGCGGGCCAGGGCGAAGTCGATTTGCGTCTGATCCCCGGTGATTTCCACAATCGTATAGGTGTCGCTTGTGACTATTACTTTCCAGCGGTTTGTGTCAATCGCATTTTTGACCATGTCGGCGTTATCCGGGCTGATGTTCAGGTGAACCAGAAGCATTTCGCGATGCACGGATTCGACATTGGTCAAATCATCAACGGAAATCACATCGACCAGGCGCTGGAGCTGGTTTTCGATTCGTGTGATCGTGGATTGAGAGCCGGCGGTCGTCATCACGATTTTGGAGATATCTTTCTGGGTGGTCGTGTTCACGCACAAACTGTCGATGTTATACCCCTTGCCGCCCAACGTGCCTGCGACGCGGGCCAGCACATCGGGCTTGTTGTGGACCAGAATTGAAATTATGTGTTCTTTTCTTTCCATGCCTTTTTTAACCTTTCTTTATGAATTTTAATTGATCATCTCTCTGGACCCCAGCGTCATCTGGGTGATCGACTCGCCCGGACGGACCATGGGATAGACGCATTCTTCCCTGGAAACGCGGAAATCCATCAGCACCGGCTTGTCCGAGGCCAGACCCTGTTTCAGAACCGATTCAACCTCATCGCGGCGCGTCGCCCGCAGGCCGACGACGCCGAACGCTTCCGCCAGTTTCACAAAATCCGGCGCGTAGGTCATGTCCGTGTGGGAATAGCGTTTTTCATAGAAAAGCTCCTGCCATTGGCGCACCATGCCCAGAAAACCGTTGTTGAGCAAAACGACCTTGACGGCGATGTTGTACTGGGCTGCCGTGGCGAGTTCCTGAATGTTCATCTGGATGCTGCCGTCGCCGGCGATATCGACGACCTGTTTTTCAGGGTGGGCGCATTTGACGCCGATGGCCGCAGGCAGGCCGAAACCCATCGTACCCAAACCGCCTGATGATATAAAGGTATTGGGTTTGTCGAATTTGAAGAATTGCGCCGTCCACATCTGATTTTGTCCGACCTCGGTCGTGATGAGGGCGTCTCCCCCGGTCATCCGGTGCAGGGTTTCAATGACGTATTGCGGCTTGATCACGTCGCCTTCGGAACAGTAGGTCAGCGGGACTTTTTCCCGCCAGTCGGCGATTTCCCGCAGCCAGACGTCCCGCGTGTCATCATCCTGCGCATAATGATGGTCGTCGAGGAAATGGAGAAGATCCTGCAGGGTGGCTTTCGTGTAGCCCACAATCGGCAGATCGACGGTGACGTTTTTGTTGATGGACGACGGGTCGATGTCGATGTGAATGATTTTGGCATTGGGGGCAAACGTTTCAATCGTGCCGGTGACGCGGTCGTCAAACCGGACGCCCACGGCAATGAGGAGGTCGCAGTGGCTGACAGCCATATTGGCATAATAGGTGCCGTGCATGCCCAGCATGCCCAACCAAAGAGGATCAGAGCCCGGGAAGGATCCCAGTCCCATCAGTGTGCCGGTCACGGGAATGCGGTATTTCTTGGCCAGCGCGGTCAACTCTTCGGAAGCTCTGCCCAGCAGCACGCCTCCGCCGGTCATGATCAGCGGCCGTTGCGCCGTTTGCAGCATATCAAAGATGTTGGCGATTTTTTTCGGCGCGGCTTTGTGCGGAACATCGTAATTGCGAAATTTGACATTAGCCGGATCGAAGTCGGTTTGAGCGGCCATGACGTTTTTGGGCAGATCGACCAGCACCGGGCCGGGACGGCCGGAGCGCGCGATATTGAAGGCTTCCTTAATGGTGGAGGCCAGTTCGTCGATATTGCGCACCAGGAAGTTGTGCTTGGTGCAGGGGCGGGTGATGCCGGTGATATCGCATTCCTGAAAGGCGTCGTTGCCGATGAGTCCGGTCGGAACCTGGCCGGTAAACACAACCAGGGGGATGGAATCCATATTCGCGGTGGCGATGCCCGTAACGGTGTTGGTGGCTCCTGGGCCCGAGGTGACCAGGCAGACGCCGACTTTTCCACTGGCGCGGGCATACCCGTCAGCCGCGTGCACGGCGCCCTGTTCGTGGCGAACCAGGATATGCTTGATATCGCTTTGATACAACTGATCATAAATATCCAGAACTGATCCGCCAGGGTAACCGAAAATGGTGTCCACATTTTCCTGTTTGAGCATTTCCAGAAGGATTTGCGTTCCCTTCAGTTTCATTGTCCCCTTCCTCCATTCATCATGTCATTGCATCTCGGAATTAAAAAAGCCGCCAGTTTCTTTCCGAAAAAGCGGCTTTCGACCATAAAAAAAGCCGCGGGCTTTTCGGGGCCCGCGGCTTGTATCCTGTTTTCTAGAGATACGAAGCGGCAGACCCCGGGCGTACGACTACTACGATACCGAGCCATCCGGTTATGGACGGTCTGCCAATGCTGCCGCTTTCGAAATCTTTCAGAGTCATCTTCAATTCCTGAATGAATTTGAGCCCCTTGTAGCGAAAAAACGGATGCTTGTCAAGGGGCTTTCTTGCATTTGTAAGAAGCAAATGATTTGTCCGGTGTTGTAGCACATAAACTGTCCGGTTGATAAGTTGCCTCGGTGGAGGTGACGGATGAGACGGACGGAGATGCTACAGGAGATCCGGAAGATGCGATTTGAAGAGATGTATGTGGGC
>JAHDKI010000025.1 GCA_018436925.1 Syntrophaceae bacterium | reverse complement strand
GGGCAAATACAATCCCGGCCAGAAGGCGTTTTTCCTGGTCGTGGCGGGCTTCGGCGTGATTATGATTATCACGGGGTTGATCATGTGGTTTCCGACGGCGCTGCCGGTGGGACTGGTTCGCTGGATGTACCCGCTGCACGCATTGGGCTTCGTGGCGATCTTCGCGTTTTTCTTTATTCACCTGTATTTGGGGACGATCGGGAACCCCGGTTCCGTTCAGGCGATGTTTTCCGGCTGGATGGACAAGAAGGTGCTGACCATGCTGCATCCGAAATGGGTCAAAGAGATGGAGCATGAAGGCAAACTGATCGTCTACGGCGAAGAAAAGAAGGATGACGCCCACGGGCATACCGCGTAAAATCGAGTCGGCCTGAGTGGAGTATATCAGGCAGGACATGCCTAAGTTCAAAGCTGTAGGGAACGGGCTTCACCGTTCCCTACAGCTGTTATTTGTTTCCGATTGGCAAGGAAGGAATATTTTAATGCAGTTGAGTTCCCAGGATCCATCAGACATTCTTCAAATAATTGAGAGGGCAATCGAGCAAAATCCACATTCTGAAAACCTGTTGAATGCGTTTAAACCAATCCTTGTTAAACAGCGTCAACTCGCGGCGCAATCCGATGTTGCTTTTGCCGACCTCTGTGCGCTGGACAAAGAAAAAATGAAAACCGGCGTTGCGCTGATTCGCCAAATCGAGCTGAGCGGACAACCGGCGGCTCTGAAAAAGATCGCGCTGGATCTGATCAATGCGGTCAAAGAAGGGATCCCGAATTTGAAAGACTCCCTTGACCGCCTGGCCGACCATATTGAAAAGGATCAAATTCTGCCGGCGGATTACCTGAAACCGTCCGAGCAGTCTGCCAACCGTCTAAAAGATGAACGAAAACCGGATTTGAAGGATTCTCCGTCAAACGCCACTTTTTTGATCACGCTGGTTTCACGCGTTGCTCTGGAGCAGGCCGCCCGGCAGGCGGCCCCTGCGTTGGACACCGTTCAATGGGAAAAAGGCTATTGCCCCGTTTGCGGCGATTTTCCCTCCATTGCGCTGATTGAAGAAAAAGAGGGTAGGCGGTTTTTACACTGCAGCTCCTGCGGACACGACTGGCGTTATACGCGCGTGGTGTGTCCCTATTGCGAAAATGAAGCCCCGGAAGGCATGGATTATTTTTATGTTGAAAATAAGTCCCAGGAGGCGGCTTTTGTTTGCGACAAATGTAAAAGGTATCTGGTGACATTGTATCGCGTTGGACACTTGCTGGCGCGTGATATGGATGTGTCGGCGATGGCGCTTGTTCATCTGGATATGATTATGCAAGATAAAGGCTATACGCCGATGGCCACCTGTCCATGGAACGTTTTGAAATAAGCGCCTGAGCGCAGGGCGCTGTTTTTCACCATAAGTCGAGTTTTGGTGTTGACAGGCGAAGGATCATTTTGTAAGTATCCACACGTTAGTTATGTCATTTATGACAGAATTGACGAGCGGCGCTGAAATACAGGAGAAGAGAAAAATGAGTGAAACATTTATTTTAAACGGCAAAGAGACGCCTTTTACGCCAGGGCAAATGATCCTGGAGGCCGCCCGCAACGGAGGCGTGGATATTCCGACGATGTGCTATCTGAAGGGTGCGGCCCCCACGGGCGCCTGCAGAATTTGTTGTGTGGAAGTCAAAGGAGCGCGATCCCTGATGGCGGCCTGTTCGACACCGGTCGCATCGGGTATGGAAGTTTTTACAGACACGGAGCTGGTTCACCGTTCCCGGAAGATGATTGTTGAGTTTATGCTCTCAAGCGGCCGACACAATTGTCTTCTGTGCGAGGCCAACGGCAACTGCAAACTTCAGGATCTGGCCTATTTTTATAAAATCACCAAGCTGCAGTTTACGGAAAAGGATGAGAAAGACATCTATCCGACGGAAGATCAGAATCCCTTCATTGTCCGTGATTTCAGCCGCTGTATTCTGTGCGGACGCTGTGTTCAGGCCTGCAACGAAGTGATGGTGAATCGTGCCATCACGCAAGGTTATCGCGGCGCGGAAAGCAAGATCGTGACCGGCGGCGACAGCCCCTATAATGAAAGTGAGTGCGTCTTCTGCGGTCACTGTGTTGAAGTCTGTCCGGTGGGCGCTTTGACGGAAAAGAAGGCCAAGGGACTTGGACGCCCCTGGGAAGTTCAAAAGATTCGCACGACCTGTCCCTACTGCGGCGTCGGATGCCAGCAGTGGCTGCACGTCAAGGACGGGAAAATCGTGAAGGTTACAGGCGTTGAAGAGGCCGAACCAAATCAGGGACGGCTATGCGTAAAAGGCCGGTTTGCCTACGATTTCATCTATTCGGAAGATCGGCTTAAAACGCCGCTGATTCGCAAGGAAGACGGAGAGTTCCGCGAAGCCTCGTGGGATGAAGCGCTCGACCTGGTGGCATCCAGATTCAAAGAAATCATACAGAAAGACGGGCCTGACGCGCTTGCCGGCGTCAGTTGCGCCCGCAGCCTCAATGAAGACTCCTACCAGATGCAGAAATTATTCCGCGCGGTGATCGGTACCAACAACATCGATCACTGCGCGCGGACCTGACACGCCCCTACCGTTGCCGGTCTGGCAACATCATTCGGTTCGGGCGCGATGACGAATTCCTTTGCGGACTTCAAAAAGGCCAAAATGATCCTCGTGATCGGCTCCAATATGACGGAAGCACATCCGGTTGCCGCCACCTTCGTCAAAGACGCAGCGATCGGAGGCGCGGAATTGATTGTTGTGGATCCGCGGCGGACCGATTTGGTTGATTTGGCGAAAATGCATGTGCAGATCAATGTCGGCTCCGACGTCGCGTTTTTAAACGGCGTTATGAATGTGCTCATTAGCGAGAATCTCTACGACAAAACATACGTGGAGAGTTGCACCGTCGGATTCGAAGAGCTCAAAAAGAAAGTGATGGACTATCCGCCCGAGCGGGCCGCCGAAATCGCCGGTGTTTCCGCCGACGAGATCCGCGCGCTGGCCCGCAGGCTCGGCGCCGTCAAGCCCGCCATGCTCATGTACACCCTGGGGATTACGGAGCACATCTGCGGCGTCAACAACGTCATGAGTTGCGCCAATCTCCAGATGCTTTTAGGGAACGTCGGTTTCGAGTGCGGCGGCGTGAATCCCCTCAGGGGGCAAAACAACGTTCAGGGCGCCTGCGATATGGGCGCGTTGCCCAACGTTTTTCCCGGTTACCAGAAAGTCGATAACGCTGACGCGCGGGCCAAATTTGAAAAGGCCTGGAACGTTAAATCTCTGCCGGACAAGCCGGGCATGATGATGCCCACCATGATGGAAAACCTGACCAAGGGTAAAGTTAAAGCCTTCTACGTTTTCGGCGAAAATCTGGCCAACACCGAGCCGGATATTAAGCATGTTGAGCATTGCTTGGCTTCGGCGGAATTTCTGGTTTGCCAGGATATCTTTCCGACGGAAACCACGCGTTTCGCGCACGTCATTCTGCCCGCCGCCGCCTGGAGCGAAAATGACGGGACGTTTACCAGTTCCGAGCGCCGCGTCAACCGTGTGCGCACCGCCAGTGTTGCGCCGGGGCAGGCCAAGCCCAACTGGTTGATCTTTAAGGAAATCGCCAAACGAATGGGGCACGAGTGGAGCGCCAATAGCGCTCAGGAAATCTGGGACAACGAAGTCTCCGTTTTGGCGCCGTCACTGGCCGGGATCAAGTATCGGCGCATCGAGCAAAACGGTCTTCAGTGGCCGGCGCCCAATGAAGAGCATTGCGGCACGCCGACCTTGCACAAGGACGGCAAATTCACCTGTGGACTGGGCGTATTCAAAGCCATCGACTGGATTCCGCCCGCCGAAGTGCCGGACGAGGAATATCCTTTTGTGCTGTCCACAGGACGCCGTCTGTATCATTATCATACACGAACGCAAACCGGCCGGTCTCAGGGGATTAACGAACTGCTGGGCGAAGAAACGGCGGATATTTCGCCTGTCGATGCTCAGACAATGGGCATTGCCGATGGAGAAAAAATTTCCGTCAAATCTCGGCGCGGAGAAGTGCAGGTCAAGGCCCGTGTGACACGCCAGGTTCCAAAAGGTCTGGTCTGGATGGCTTTCCATTTCCGCGAAGCTTGCGCCAACTGGCTGACCAATCCGGTGTACGATCCGATCACGCAAACGGCTGAATACAAAGCCTGCGCGGTCCGGATTGACAAGCTCGACTAAGAAAAGGGTGAAACATCCCGCAGCCTTTTTGCGGGATGTTTTTTGGATCGTCGTATGCTATTAATAATACATGCTATCTTTGGCATAGATGGAAAGAGAGGCTCCTGCTGTGAAAAAAAATATCCTGCTTTTGATTTTGTGTCTGTCGATTCTGGTCTTTCCCTTTCAACTTTGCGCACAGGATAAACTCTCCGTCGCCGTGGCGGCGAACTTTATCAATGCGTTTAAAGAGATGGCCGCGGACTTTGAGGAAAAAACAGGCGTCAAAGTCGAAGCGACTTTTTCATCCACGGGCAATCTGTACAGTCAGATCAAAAACGGCGCGCCCTATGATGTTTTTTTATCCGCCGATACGGAGCGGCCGGACATTTTGCAGAAAGAAGGGTGGACGGAAGGTTCTTTCATTTATGCTCGCGGCAAGGTGATTCTATGGTCGGCGGATAAAAATTTCTGCCAGGCGCCCTCCTGGCAGGAGGCGCTGCAAAATGTAAAGATTAAAAAAATCGCTTTGGCCAATCCGGTGACCGCCCCTTACGGGACTTCGTCAAAGGAAGCCTTGATCAAGACCGGCCTGTGGGACGGTTTGCGGGATAAAACGGTCATTGCCCAGACCATTGCCCAGTCCTTTCAATACGCGTCGACCTCTGCGGTGGACGCGGGGTTTGTCGCGCTTTCGGCCTCGGTCAGTCCTGAAGGCCAAAAAGGCTGTTTTTACGCGGTGCCTCAAGCGCCGGATGTGGTTCAGGCCGCCTGCGTCGCGAAAAACGCCAGGAATAAAGTGGGGGCGGATCTGTTTGCCTGCTATCTGCTTTCAGGGCCGGCCTTGAAGATCAAACAAAAATACGGGTATCATTAAGTGGATTATCTCGCGCTCTACGTTACGCTGAAACTGGCTGTGGTGACAACGGTTGTTCTGATGGTCATCGCCGCGCCGGTGGCCTACTTTATGACGTATGCCCGGTTCCCCGGGAAATCATTTCTCGAAGCGCTTCTTTACCTGCCGATGGCGCTGCCGCCCACGGTCATCGGCTTTTATCTGATCATGCTCATGGGGCCGAAAGGTTGGATCGGACGCGTTTGGGAGACACTCACGGGCGGGTCCTTGTTGTTTACCTTTCTGGGGATTGTTGTCGCGTCGGTGGTCTATTCGATTCCTTTTGCCGTCCAGCCGATGAAAGCGGCGTTTGTAAAAATTGATCGCCGCCTTCTGGAGGCGGCCTGCGTTCTGGGGCTTTCAAAAACATCGACCTTTTTCCGCGTGATCCTGCCCAATTCGCTGGCGGGCATTGCGGCTTCGGCCGTGCTGGTTTTTTTGCATTCCATCGGCGCATTTGGCGTCCTTTTGATGGTGGGAGGCAGCATACCGGGCGAGACCAAAGTGGCGTCCATTGCCATTTACGAAGCGGTGGAGATGATGGATTACCGGACCGCCGGAGTGATTGCGCTGTGCTTTATTCCCATCAGTTATGTCTTTCTGCTGGCGATCAACAAACTCAATTCAGGCGGGCGCGCATGAAGATCGTCGCCACTTTAGCCAGGCAACTGAACTTTTTTGATGTGGACGTGGCATTATCCTGCGCGCCGGGAAAGATGCTGGTGATGATCGGTCCCTCCGGCGGCGGTAAAACCACAATCATCCGGATGCTTGCGGGGCTCGACACGCCGAACGCGGGCCGAATCGCTTTCGGCGATGACCTCTGGTTTGACTCGGAAAAACGGGTCAACCTCAAGCCGCAGGCGCGCCGGCTGGGCTATGTGTTTCAGGATTATAACCTTTTCCCGCATCTCAATTTATTCGACAACGCGGCCTTCGCGGCCAGGGACAAAGCGGACGTGCAAAGCCTGATGGCGCTCTTTAAAATCGATCATTTAAAAAAACGCAAACCCCATCAGGTCTCCGGCGGCGAGCGTCAGCGCTGCGCCATGTGTCAGGCGCTGGCGAGGCATCCGCGGCTGCTCTTGCTCGATGAACCGTTTTCCGCCCTCGATGTCGTCACGCGCCGCGGGCTTCGCGAGGAGCTCAAAAGCCTGAAAGGGAAACTGGCGTGTCCCGTGATCTATGTGACGCACGACATTAATGAAGCCCTGTTTCTGGCGGATGAAATCCTGCCCGTCGTGGAGGGGAAAATCGACCGGGGCTGGATGCAGCGGACCATCTCGCGCGAACCGGGTGAAGGCGCGCCGACCAAAGGTGCGCGCGAACCTCGGCTGGCCCTGGTGTATTAATCACTTAGGCGATGGTTGCGATAACCTGAAGGTCATCAGCCATTCCCTACGCAATAAGGAGAAAACGATTCATGAACATCTGCACGTATTCGTATGAAGAATTTCTGCACCTGGTCAAGTCCTTTCACGGCACACTCGCGCCGGGGCTGTTGATCGGCGGGTTTATGGTCGATCTGGCCATGAAAAATCTGCCCGACGGCGAGCTTTTCGACGCGATCTGCGAGACGCCTGTGTGTCTGCCCGACGCCGTCCAGATTCTCACGCCCTGCACCATCGGCAACGGCTGGCTGTCCGTTGTGCCGTTTGGAAAATTCGCCGTGACGCTCTATGAAAAATATTCGGGCCGCGGCGTCCGTGTGTATCTGGACACGGAAAAACTGAACAACTGGCCCGAAATCCGCGACTGGTATCTAAAAAAGAAAAAGAAGCAGGATCAGGATTCAGAGAAGCTTTTCGGCCAAATCAAGGAAGCGGGACACGGCCTGCTCAGTCTTCAGAAAGTTCAGGTCGAGCCCGAGAAAGTCCGCCGAAAAAAAATGGGTCCGGTGGCTGTATGTCCCGTTTGCCAGGAAGCCTACCCCACGCGCGACGGTGATAAATGCCGCAGCTGCCAGGGGGATACGCCGTATTCCGATATTGTCTCCGTCAGTGCGTCGAAGTAGTTTAGAGATATGCTAAAGCCGCAAACGATCTTAAATCGACTCTATGATAAGCTTCAGGCGGCCGCCCAAGACCGGCGCGTTGACGATTTGCGCATCGGCCTGAGCTACGTGGGTGTCCGGCTGGATAATGGTTCGGCGGGATTGGCCGCTGTGCTGCCGGATGCTTCGCCCCGGGGGTGCACGGTTTTGAAGGAGGCGGGAACCTTTGCGGGCGCATCCGCCTCGGAGCTGCTGCAATACCTCGTCTCCGGCAGACATGCCCTGCATCGCGCCATGGCCGTCGCCTGCGCCAATGCGCTTACCGTCGCACCGGACAACGATCACGAAGATCGCGAAGCGACCAGCCTGTTTAACCTGCAGCCCGGCGAAAAAGTGGCGATGGTCGGACTTTTTGCGCCGCTGGTTGAGCGCATCCGCAAAACCGGCGCGTCGCTCACCATCATCGAAAAAAATCCGGAGCGCCTCAATGTGTTGGCCCCGGAAGATAAAAGCGCAGCGCTGAAGGCCTGTGATGTGGCCATCATCACGGCCACCACGCTGCTCAACGCCACCTTTGAAGAAACCATCCACCTTCTGGGAGCGCCTCGACTTGTCGCTCTGATGGGACCGTCCACGCCGCTTGCTCCGGACATCTTTTCGGATACTGCCGTCACGCATCTGGGCGGCGCGGTGGTGGCCGATGCCGCCCGCGCCCTGCAGGTCATCTCCGAAGGAGGCGGCACGCCCGCGCTTCGGCCTTCCTTGCGGTTTGTCAATCTCATCGTGGAGCGCTAAGACACCCGCTTACTTATAAATCACCGTTCCTACAGGTTTGCCGGCCAACGCTTTCGTGATGTTTCCTTTTTCCAGGCCGTTTACGATCTGAATTTTGTTTATGACCTCGCTCGTTTGTAGAATGTCGAGGCAGGGGCGCTCAATGATCAGATCGTCGAGATTCTTTTTGAGTAAGTCTTTCACGCTGATTTCCGGGATGAACGACGCTTTCGGATTTTTCTTGGGATCGTCCGTATAGAGACCTTTTTCATCTTTGACGAAAATGCAGCTTCTTGCGCCGATGAGGTCGGCGGCGATCAGCGTGCCCACATCCGTGCGGTGAATGGGGATGCGCCATTTGGGGGCGGGAAGCGCGAAGTAGTCGTAAGGCGGCATGCCGTGCATGACGGGGATGCAGCCCTGGGAGAAATAGGTGTAGAGCTTGACGACGTCGTCATGTCCGATCTTGATGCCGCCCCAGGGGGCTAAAAGCGTGGCGAGAAGCAGGGCGTTTTGTTCGGAGATGGAACTGCCGAATTTCGCGATGATGCCGGTGGGCATGCCCAGCTCCAGACCGATGGAATAGATATGGCGGCTGCGCGTGCCGCCGCCTGTGGTCAGAAGGATTTTATGTTTCTTTTTGCACGCGACGATTTCCTTGACGATGGCGGGCAGCGCCTGTGCGCCCCGGTCGCAGATGGACTGGCCGCCGATCTTTAAAACATCCACATCGGGAAACAGGCGTTCCTGCGGCGCCACATTCAGGCTGTCCATGAAGGTTTTCCCCACGAGGCTCTCCCCCATGAGCTTGCTTTTCACATGCAGACGTTTTCCGTCTCGTTCCCGAACCAACGCCATACTTTTTTCCTTTCCTGAATCAGTCTTTCACTTCCACATCGTCATCCGCCTCTTTTTTCTGGACTTTGAGCAAGACCAGTTCCGCGTCCACTGCGGCGGCGATTTCTTCGAGTTCTTTTTTTCTCAAGTGATCGCCGTAAAAGGCGATGTCCACGCCCGCCGTCGCCACGAGCTTAAAACGGGGTTTTCGTTCTTTTTCGCCGATTTTGTGTCTTTCCCGATAAAAAATTTTTCCGGCCATGGTCAATCCTCCTTTGAGTCTTTATTGGCTTTTCGTTTTCCCCCCAGGCTTTCCCAGCGCCCGGGGCCAGCGGGCACAACCGGCAAAACTGCTTCGTGTCCCCATAGCCTTGGGCGAAGCCAGCTTTTGGTCTGCACAGAATCTTCCGGCCCGGGCACGCAGGCGTCCCGGTCCATCGACACCACGCCAATGCCCGTTTTCCAAAGATCCAAGACCTTTATCGAATCGGGAAAATCGCGCAGTCCCGAAAATTCAATAAAGCGTCCGTGCCATCCCGAAGCCGTAAGCCCCACCGCCGCCGCCGCGCCGATCAGGCCGTCGTTCGTTCCGCCATGACCGGACAGATGTCCGGACCCCACGGCGTCAAATGCTTCTTTTTGCGTCACAATCCGCCGGGTGCATTCGAGTCCGAACGCCTGCAAGGCCGAAAGCGCGGGATGATCGGCCCGGATCAGGCAAAGACCCGGATCGCTGCCCGGGATCGCTCCTTTTTCGAGATGTCGGACGGCCAACTTCAAAAGCAGTTCTTCATCCGTCTCGTTCGAACAATCGATCACCACACAGGCCGAACTATTGTGGGAGGTATAAGGGATGGCGGGATCGACCAGAAGCTGCTGGCGAACTACACCCCAAACGCGGCAGTCTGAAGGAAGCACTTGCTCGAAGCGCCGCACCAGTTTTCCCGTGCCGACGTTTGCCCCCAAGATGTCTGTATCGTCAAATCCGATATAAAATCGCATTTTTATCGTTCTAACCCTCTTTTGTAGGTTGTTAATGAATATAGAGTTGAGGGCCGTTAAAGTCAATGTCTTAATCTTTGCTTACCCTTTGACCGAAGGTCAATGCAACAGGCCCGGTCTTTCGACGGATCCCTATGATTTCAATCTTATTGTTCTTTTTGATTATGTCATTAATGACATAAGTAGGTGAAATTACACATATTTTTGCGTTGACAATGACCGGCATTCCATATATATCGAAACGGCGTGAAAGCGCGGTTTTTTGGATGCCAGATCCTGGTCTGTCTCGGATTCGCTCCGGTTGGCTTTTCCCGCATGACAACAGTTTTGGGAATGGGGTGTACGTCGGGACGGTGGATCAGAAGAATATGAAAATTCTAGGGGAAAGGAGAAGTAATTCATGAACGTCAGCAGAAGAGGTTTCTTGAAACTCTCCGGCGCCGTCGCGGCGGTAAGCGGGCTTGGGATCAGTCTCAAACCAACAGCCGCCCACGCGAAGGAACTGAAGATCAAGTACGCCAAAGAAACCACCACGATCTGCCCTTACTGTTCCGTGGGATGCAGCATTATCGTATCCACGCGCGACGGCAGGGTGATCAACACGGAGGGCGATCCGGACAGCCCCATCAATAAAGGGTCTTTGTGCTCCAAGGGCGGGTCAATCTACCAGATGGCTGTCAACGAAAACCGTTTGGGGAAACCCCTTTATCGTGCGCCCTTTGCCTCGGAATGGAAGGAAGTCGAGTGGGACTGGGCGTTTGAGAAAATCGCGGAAAATGTGAAAAAAAGCCGCGACGCCAGCTTTAAAAGAACCAACGCCAAAGGCGAGCTTGTCAACCGAACCGAAGGCATTGCGTCCGTCGGGTCCGCGGCGATGGACAACGAAGAATGCTACACGTACCAAAAATTCTTGAGGGGGTTGGGCCTGGTCTACATCGAACATCAGGCCCGTATCTGACACAGCCCGACTGTAGCGGCTCTGGCAGAGTCGTTCGGACGCGGCGCAATGACCAATCACTGGGTCGATTTTAAAAACACGGACGTGTTTCTGATCATGGGAAGCAACCCCGCTTCCAACCATCCCGTTTCCTTTAAATGGATCATGGAAGCCGTTGAAAAGCGAGGCGCGAAAATTATCTGCGTCGATCCCCGCTTTACGCAATCGGCGGCGAAAGCGCATCTCTACGCGCCCCTTCGTTCGGGCACGGACATCGCTTTCTTAGGCGGCATGATCAAGTACATCCTCGACAACAAACTGTATTTTGAGGAATACATCAAGCATTACACCAACGCCACTTTCCTCGTGAATCCGGCGTTGAGGCTTCCCGGCGACAACAAGGGGGTTTTCTCCGGCCTGGTGAACGGCAAGTACGAGAAAGACACCTGGTCGTATCAGACCGACGCAAACGGCGTGATTCGCAAGGATCCGACCATGAAAGACAAGAATTGTGTCTTTCAGCTTCTCAAGAAACACTATGCCCGCTACACGCCGGAACTGGTTTCCCGGATTACCGGAACGCCGGAAGATAAACTGATTGAAGTCTACAAACTCTACGGGTCAACCGGCAAACCCAACAAAGCGGGCGTCGAACTCTATGCGATGGGCTGGACGCAGCACACCGTCGGCGCGCAGAATATCCGCACCATGGCGATCATCCAGTTGCTTTTAGGCAACATGGGCATCGCCGGCGGCGGCGTGGCGGCGCTGCGAGGCGAATCCAACGTCCAGGGATCGACGGATTATGCGCTGTTGTTCCACATCCTGCCGGGATACATGGGGATTCCAACGGGATCCATGCCGACGCTCAGCGCCTATAACGACAAGCGCACGCCGAAAACCAAGGAGAAAAATTCCTTGAATTGGTGGAAAAACTTCCCCAAGTATTCGTCGAGTTTCCTGCGCGCCATGTATGGAGAAAACGTTCGCCCCGAAGAAGCTTACGCGATGATCCCGAAAATCGACGACGGCGCCAATTACTCGTGGCTGAATCTTTTCGATCAGATGTATAAAGAAAAGTTTACGGGCTTTTTTGCCTGGGGGATGAACCCGGCCTGTTCGGGCGCGCATTCCAATAAAGTCCGCCAGGCGCTCTCCAAACTCGACTGGATGGTCAACGTCAACCTGTTCGACAACGAAACCGGTTCGTTCTGGCGCGGCCCCGGCATGGATCCGGCCAAGATCAAGACGGAAGTCTTCATGCTGCCCTGCGCGGCCTCCATTGAAAAGGAGGGCAGCATTACCAATTCAGGACGCGTCATGCAGTGGCGTTACAAGGCGGTCAATCCGGTCGGCGACGCGCTGCCGGACGGCGACATCATGAGTGAAATTTTCCTGAAAGTGAAGGCTCTCTACGAGAAAAAAGGCGGGCCGCACAAGGACGCCATCACCAAAATGCCCTGGCCCTACGGAAAAATGGTCGGCAAGCATTTCCACTATGATCCACACATGGTGGCCAGAGAAATCAACGGCTACTTCCTGGTGGACAAGAAGTTGGAAAACCCCACCAAAAAGGGCGAGTTCAAGGAATTCAAAAAAGGCGACCTCGTTCCGTCTTTTGCCTGGCTGCAGGATGACGGTTCCACCTGTTCCGGCAACTGGCTGTACTGCAACTCGATTAGCGATAAAGGCAACCTGGCCATGCGCCGGGGGCAGGCAGACGCCACAGGGCTGGGTTTATATCCCGAATGGGCCTGGTCGTGGCCGGTCAACCGCCGCATCATTTATAACGGCGCATCCGTTGATCCCAGCGGCAATCCCTGGGATCCCACCCGCGCGGTGATCAAGTGGAACGGTGAAAAATGGGTGGGCGATGTGCCCGACGGCGTGGGCAACCCCGGATCAGGCAGGCCGCCTTTCATCATGAAACCCGACGGCGTGGCCCATCTTTTCGGCCCGGGCATGGCGGACGGTCCATTCCCCGAGCATTACGAACCGCTGGAGTGTCCGATCGAGGGTAATCTGCTGTCGCCGCAGAAGAACAACCCGGTCGTCAAGCGATTTGACAAACCGGGGGTGGGCTCCGATTTGGATGTCTACTCCAACGTAACGAGTTGCGATCCGCGTTATCCGTTTATCTGCTCGACCTATCGTGTCAGCGAGCACTGGCAGACGGGCGTTTTGACCCGCTGGTGTCCGTGGCTGGCCGAGATGCAGCCCGGCATGTTTGTGGAGATCGGCGAAGAACTGGCGAAGGAAAAAGGGATCGTTAGCGGCGATCGCTGCATCGTCAGTTCGGCGCGCGGCGAAGTCGAATGTTCGGCGATCGTTACGCCGCGGTTCAAGCCGTTTACCGTTGACGGCAATCCCATTCATCAAATCGGCATTCCCTGGCACTTCGGTTGGATCACCACCAAAGACCGGGTTTACAATCCCGGAGATAAGAAAGCTGAAGTCTTTACACATGGCGATTCCGCCAATCTGCTGGTACCGACGATCGGCGATCCCAACACCATGATTCCCGAGAGCAAGGCCTTCATGGCGAATGTGATGAAGAAGGGGGGAAAGTAAGATGACCGAGAAAATTAAACTCTACGACGATTCGAAGTGCACCGCCTGCCGCGGTTGTCAGCTCGCCTGCAAGCAATGGAATGCGTTGAAAGCCACACAGACGGAAAACCTGGGCACTTACCAAAACCCGCCTGGCTTGAATCCCAGCACCTACATGCTGATCCACTTTCAGGACTATGTCACCAAGGAAGGCGATGTGAAATGGCTTTTCCGCAAGGAAGCCTGCATGCACTGTACGGATGCGGCCTGCGTGACCGTGTGTCCCAGCGGCGCGCTGCATTACAACAAGGCTACCGGTACGGTGGGCCTGGATCATGACAAATGCATCGGCTGCAAGGAATGTGTGGCCGCCTGCCCGTTTGAGATTCCGAAATACGATTCTCGTACGGATAAGGTTTATAAATGCGACATGTGCGAAAGCCGGATCACCAACAATATGGAACCGGCCTGTGTGAAAGCCTGTCCCACGGGCGCTCTGAAGTGGGGCGTGAAGGAAGACATGCTCAAAGTCGCCGCCAAAAGAGTCGGAGAATTGGGCGGCGACGCCGTGACTTACGGCGATCAGTATGTCAAAGGCACGCATTTCATGTATGTGCTCAAAGAAAAACCGGAAGTCTATGCCGATATCCACAAGGATCCGAGCGTTCCTCTGTCGGTGACCCTGTGGAAGGGCTGGCTCAAACCCTTGAGTTTGCTTGCTGCGGGCGGCGTGATGGCCGGCGCGTTTATCCACTACATCACGCACGGGCCCAAGACGCCTCATGAAGACGGCCAGGAACAGAAGGGAGGAGAATAACCATGAAAAAGGGCTATGTACAGGTCACCGACAGCTATGAGCGGATTATCCACTGGACGATGGCCATCTCCTGTTTGCTTCTGTGCCTGACGGGGCTGGGGATGATGTTCCAGTCGTTTAACTTTATCGGCTATGTGTTCGGCGGGTTGAAGAACCTGAAGCTGGTGCACAACTTTACCGGGTTGATTTTT
>JAHDKI010000015.1 GCA_018436925.1 Syntrophaceae bacterium | reverse complement strand
TGAAAAGAGTTGCGCTCTCGCAACTCCCGCTCCACGTCACGGATCAGGGTGATGTCCCGAATGACCAGCACCGCCCCCAAAAAGTTCCCCAACGGATCCATCAACGGTGAACTCGACACGCTCACCACCTGCTGAGGACGAGACTTATGCCCGCATTCAATCCGGTATTCGCGCACCGCCGTCTTCTTCTCCAGCGTCTGTTTCAACACGGCTCGGCAGGCTTGACCGCACTTCGTCTGGCACGATGATAACGGCTTCCCCGCGATCCCCTTCACGCCGATCCCGCAGATCGTCTCCGTCGATGCGTTGGCATCAATCAAGGTCAACTCCGGATCCACCGTTAAGATCGCATCCTTCACGCTCCCGAAGATCGCCTCCAGCCTCGAACGGTGCTCCGCCAGCTTCTTCTCCGACTCCCGCTTGTCGGTAATGTCGCGCGATACCATCCGAAATCCGTAAATCTTCCCCGACGCGTCGCGAGCCAGGGACACGGATTTCTCAATCGTCCGCCGAACGCCTTCCCGATCCACCACCTCCAAAATGATGTTCTTCACCGGAATCCCCGTGTAATACACCCGCCGGTATAGCTCGTCGTACTGACGAACATCCTTGTCCTTCATGTAATGCCGGTAGTTCATCCCCATCAGCTCTTCGCGCGGAAGCTTCCACATCCGGCATCCCGCATCGTTGATAAACGTGATATTCCCCTTTAAATCAATCTCGCTTAACTGAACGTCGACATCATCCAGAATCGTCTCATAGCGCTGGAGGGAATCATTGAGCGTATCGAGACGGTTGGACAGAGGATCGACGTCGACAAGAAAACCGGCGAACGCCTTGGCTCCTCGTATGCAAATCACCCGCCCCCCAACCTGCACCCGCACGGTTGCGCCGTCCTTCCGGAGCATTCGCAAGCTTGGATCATCCGGGCAATAAACATCCGCCGAAAGCAGAACGTCCGGATAGAGCGAGGCTTGGTCATCGGAATGGACAAAGTCAGAAAAGGATTTGCCGATCAGCGCGTCGGCCGCCGGATAGCCCAAAATTTCAGCGAGCGCGCCATTGGCTAATCGGATTAAGCCGTTTTGCAAAACAAACAGCCCCACGCTGGCGCCCTCAAAGAGCACCTCGAAAACATCGGAAGGAGAATCAAAATCCGGCAGAGGCTCCTCACCGTTTTGCTTTGTGTGCGGATCTATAAAAACCTTCGACGACATACCGTTCAGACGCCTCTTTCAGGGTTGTGCGCCGAGTATAGAAACAACAAAACGGGCAAGTCAAGACAAATTGAATCCTAAACGGACATGGCCGTTTCGGGGAGCGGGCTTTCGGCCCGCTCCCCGAAGGCATGATGCTTTGAACAACAGGAGGTGAGGAATTACTTTTTTCGAGGCGCGGAAGCGGCAGACATCTCTTTCACATCGAGAAGCTCCACGTCGAAAACCAGAGTCGCGCCGCCGAGGATGATCGGCGGACGACCGCGGTCTCCGTAAGCGGTGTCCGAAGGGCAAACCAGTTTGGCTTTGCCGCCGACTTTCATCAAGGAGACACCTTCCGTCCAGCAGGGAATGACCTGTCCCAAAGGAAATTCGGCAGGTTGTCCGCGCTTGACGGAACTGTCGAATTCTTTGCCGTCGATCAATTTACCGGTATAATGCACCGTCACGATACTGGCCGGCGTGGCCTGAGCGCCGGTGCCGGCGGTAATTTCCTTGTAAACCACGCCGGATGCGGTCTTGACGGCGCCTGTTTCAGCCGCCGCTTTTTCAATAAACGGTTTGGCCAGATCCTTCTGCTTCTGGGTGACCCTCGCCGCCCGGCTTTCGGCCAGCGCACCGAGCGTCTGCATGGAGTCTTCCGGCTCCGCCGCAAGCTTTTTGCCCGCCGCCGCGTCCGACATACCCTGCTGAACCAGCCTTAGTTCATTGGCTGACAAATCAAAAACGGAAAGCTGTTTGCTGATCTGGACGCCCAGGGCGTAGAGCGCCTTGTCATCATCCGTTTTCGGAGTCTGCGAACAGGCCGGCAAAAGAAACAACACGGCAACTATCAATATCCATTTGCGCATAACTTATCCTTTCCTGAATCCTGAAAATTTTAAACAAGACTTTTACATACCGACAAAGCAAACACCATTATCCGACCCGCTTGTCAATCAATTTTTCCTTTAACCGATTGTGCAATGAAGCGCGCAAAACTTTTCATCCCCAGAGGGGCTCATTCAGCCACTGGATGACGACATCCTCGCCTTTTTTCACTCTCGTCCTCTCTTCAGGAAGAACCATCAAGGCATTGGCTTCCACCATCGACTTCAAGATGCCGGACCCCTGTTCGCCGGTCAGCCGGGCGATGAATCGGCCGTTTTGTTCCTGTACCACAGCCCGCAGGAAATAGCGAAGGCCTGCGGGCTTTTCGATGGTCTGGGCGCTGGTTGCGGTGACGCTCAGGCGGGCAAGCTTTGTGTGTCCCTGCATTTTCAGCAGATAGGGGCGAACGAACTGCTCAAACGAAACCATGACGGATACAGGATTCCCCGGCAGACCAAAAAGAGGGGTTTCTCCGATGGACCCGAAGGCCAAAGGCTTTCCCGGACGCATGGCGACCTGCCAGAAACGCATGGCGTTTCCGATGTCGCCCATCACGTCCTTGACAAAATCGTAATCGCCCATCGACACGCCGCCGGACGACAAAATCACATCGGCCCGCGCCGCCGACTGAAGCGCCGTCGCCAGATCTTCTTTCTTGTCGCGGACAATATCCGTTAACAATGGAACGCCGCCGCAGGCGCTCACCAGAGCGGCCAACGAATAGCTGTTGGAATTGACGATTTTCCCCGGACCGGGATCGGTTTCAATATCGACCAATTCATCGCCTGTGGACACGATCGCCACGCGTGGACGGGAATGCACCGCGACAAAAGCCTTCCCCAACGCGGCCAGCATCCCGATATGACCGGGGCTCAGCACGCTTCCGGCCTTGATGACGCATTCGCCTTTTTGCACATCCTCACCGGAAAAACGGATATCCAGCCCCTGGTGCGCCGCCTTCTTGATGAAGACGGTCTTGCCCTGTTCGACCGTGTCTTCCCGGCGAATGACGGCATCCGCACCTTTGGGAATCACAGCCCCGGTCATGATCCGCGCGGCCTGTCCCGGCCGGACGGATTTCGCCGGGGAGGCGCCCGCTGCGATGGTTTCAATCACCTTCAGTTCGACGGGCTCCGCCTCTGAGGCTTTAATCGTGTCGCCGCAACGGACGGCGTATCCGTCCATCGCGGAGTTGGCGGCCGAGGGAATGTCGCGAGGCGCATAAACATCCTCGCCAATGACCCTGCCCCGGCCCCCCAATAAATCAACTTTTTCCAGACCCAGCGGACGGCAAGACTCTAAAATAACGGCCAGCGCGTCTTTGACGGATATCATGTTTTTCTTCTCCAGCATGTCATTTTCGACGAACCTTATCAGAGAAGAAAAAAAAAGGCTATAGGCGATGGGAGTATGTTTCAAGTTTCAAGTTTCATGTTTCATGTTTCAAGTTTTAAGTTTCAAGTTTTAAGTTGAAGATGGCGAATTGACCCTCCGGCCGCGGGACCTCCCTTTGCCGGCCGCGATTGCCGGGTGGTCAGACTTCCGCCTCTTGCTATTGTCGTTTTTTTGCGCTAGAAATCAGCGCTTGAAAGGATAAGTCATGAATGCGCAGCAAAAAAGTATCCGCGTCCTGCTGGCCGATCGAAACGCTGTTCTTCTGGCGCACTATTATGTCCGTCCGGAAATCCAGGACATCGCCGATGTCCTGGGCGACTCGCTGGCACTGGCCCAGGCGGCGGCCCGATCCGAGGCCCGCGTGATCGTCTTTGCCGGCGTACATTTCATGGCGCAAAGCGCGGCGATTCTGTGCCCGGACAAAACGATTTTACTGCCGCGCCCGGACGCCGGCTGCCCGCTGGCCGACAGGGCGGACGCTGCATCGATTCTGGCCATGCGTAAAAAAGAACCGGATGCGGTGTTTGTCACCTATATTAATTCCACGGCGGAAGTGAAAGCCTTAAGCGACATCTGCTGCACCTCTTCCAACGCGGCAAAAGTGCTCGCGTCGCTGCCGGACGGGAAAAAGGTTGTGATGCTGCCGGACGGCAATCTCGCCCGGCACATGGAATCGGTCACCGGACGGACGGTGCTGCCCTGGAAGGGTTGCTGTCCGATTCACGATGCGTTGACGCCGCAACAGGTGCGCCGGCTTAAGGCCCGCCATCCAAACGCGCCGTTTGCGGCGCACCCGGAGTGCCGGCCCGACGTACTGGCACTGGCGGATTTTGTCGGCTCCACATCCGCCATCATCGGCTTTGCCGGAAAATCCGACGCGACGACTATCCTGATCGGCACGGAGGTAGGCGTCCTGACGGAGCTTCAAAAGCGTCATCCCGAAAAAACCTTCATCCCGGCATCACCCGATCTCTTTTGCGCCGACATGAAAAAGATCACCCTCGGCGACATTGAAAAATCTTTGACCACGCTGGAACCGACCGTGACCGTTCCCGACGACGTCAGCCGTGCCGCCCGGGCCGCCTTGGATCGAATGCTCGCGATTTCCTGAAATTTCATACCCGGATGTGGTTTGCTTGAGAAAAATCATCAACAAAAAAAGTATCCCGACTCTTCCGCCCGTCCGGCAGATCGCCGAGCGGATCGCCGCGGGAGAAAAAAGCGTCACGCTCGCCGGCCTTTCCGGATCGGCGCGCGCCTTTGCCGCCGCTCTTTTGTTTGACCGCATCGGGAAACCGTGCGTGGCGGTCTGCCCCACCGAAAAGGAAGCCGCTGCGTTCGCCCGTGATCTGGCTCTTTTTCTGGGCGATGAGGCCGTCTTGTATTATCCGCCTCTGGATTTTCTGTCGATCGACATGTTCGCTCTCCAGCGGGAAGAAGAACTCTCCCGGCTCAGCGCGCTGACCCGCTTCCAGACGGCCCCCGACAGCATCCTCGTCACCTGCGCGGCGGCCTGGATGCAGAAAATCATGCCGAGGGCCGAGTTTGCTTCGTATCTGAAAATTCTCTCCACAGGCGATCTGCTGATTTCCGATGAAACCGCCGCCCTGCTTGTGGCGGGTGGCTATCGGCGCGTTGCGCTGGTTGAAGAAGAAGGGGAATTCAGTATGCGAGGAAACATTCTGGACGTCTTCCCCCCCAGCGAAGCGATGCCTCTGCGGCTGGAACTCTCAGGCGACGAGATTGAATCGATCCGCCGCTTCGATTCCGCCACCCAGCGATCCCATGGCGCGGCCGACGCGTTCATTCTCGGTCCGGCGGCCGAAATTCTCATCACCTCGGAACGTCTGGCGCGCGCGGTTCGCAACGTCAGGCGACGGGCCGAGGAGTTGGATTTGGCCCGCGAGGTCCGCAATCGATTGGTGGAAACCTTGAAGCAGCAGACCGCCGCGTCGATCAACCCCGTCTTTTTACCGCTTTTTTATGAAGATTTCGACGACCCGGACCGCTGTCGGAGCCGAACTCTTTCAAGCTTGCATGAATACCTGTCCGCCGACACCCTGCTGATCCTCGACGATCCGCAAGCCATCAGGCAGGCTGCGGCCGGCGTTTACGCCAATATCGACAAAATGCTTTTCAAGGCGAAAGCCGGCGGCAAATTCTATCTTGAAGGAGACTGCCTGAACCTGGGCGACGCGGCGCTGGAGGCCAGCTTAGAGTCGTTTCACGCCGTCCGCCTGGCCGGTCTGCTTATCGATTCGGAAACGGCGCAGCCGCCCCTCACGCTGACGGGCGGCCCCGAACCACCTCCAGCCGCTCCGGAGGCCGACGAAATCCGTGAAGAAAGCCTTTTGCGCCAAACGGCGTTTAAAGTCAAAGACCGGTTGGCCGCAGGGGGCCGCGTTTTCCTGATTTCTCCCACGCCGGAGGACGCCTTGCGGATGCGGCATCTGCTGTCCGCCTATGACCTGCCGATTACGCCCGTCGATACATCCACTCCTTTGCTTTGCGCCCTTTCCGAACCGCTCGACACGCCGACCCTTCAGATCGCAACAGGACGACTCTCGGGAGGATTTGTCCTGCCCGAGGCAAAGCTCACCGTGCTCGGGGAAGAAGAACTCTTTGTGCGCAAGGCGCCCAAAAGGCGCGTCCGGCCCAAACACGAAGGCTATTTCCTGAAATCGTTCGGCGACTTAAAAGAAGGAGACTTCGTCGTTCATACAGATTTCGGCATCGGCCGTTACCGCGGCCTCCAAAAGATTTCCGTCGGAAATATCGAAAACGATTTCGTGGTGATTGAATACGCCGACGGCGACAAACTCTACCTGCCGGTCAACGCCCTGGATAAAATTCAGCGTTATTTAGGACCGGAAGGCTACACGCCTCGAATCGACAAGATGGGCGGCGCTTCGTGGGACGCAGTCAAAGAACGCGTGCGGGAATCCGTTCGGGATGTGGCCGAAGAGCTGGTGGCCATCTACGCCGCCCGCGAGGCGATGGAACGCAATGCGTTTGCGCCGCCGGACCGCGTTTATGAGGAATTCTGCTCGACGTTTGAATTCGAGGAAACCCACGATCAGGCGCGCGCGATCGAAGACATCCACGCGGATATGGACGATATCAAACCCATGGACCGCCTGATTTGCGGCGACGCGGGGTTCGGCAAGACCGAAGTGGCGCTTCGTGCCGCTTTCCGAGCCGTCATGGACGGCAAACAGGTCGCGCTTCTGGCGCCCACCACCATATTGGTCGAACAGCATTTTGCCACCTTCTGCCGAAGACTCGCCGACTTTCCTGTTCGCGTTGAAGCCCTCAACCGTTTTAAAAACGCGGCGCAAATCAAAAAGACGCTCGCCGATCTGCAGGCGGGGTTGGTGGATATCGCGGTGGGCACGCACCGGCTGCTGCAAAAAGACGTAGCCTTTAAAAACCTCGGGCTGGTCATCATTGATGAAGAGCAACGCTTCGGCGTCGCGCATAAAGAAAAGCTCAAAAAGATGCGCACCCTGGTGGACGTTTTGACGCTGTCCGCCACACCGATTCCCCGGACGCTGCACTTGTCTTTGGTCGGCATCCGCGATTTATCGATCATCAATACCCCGCCGCAGGAACGCCGCCCCATCAAAACCTATGTGCTGGAGTTCGACGAGGACACACTCCGCCAGGCCGTGGAAAACGAACTGGACCGGGGCGGACAGGTCTTTGTCGTTCACGACCGGGTGCGCTCGATTTACTCGATCGCCCATCTGGTGCAGCGGCTGGTTCCAAAGGCGAAAGTGGGGGTCGTCCACGGCCAGATGAAGCCCGCGGACATTGAAAAGACGATGTCGGGATTCATCCGCCGGGAATTCGATGTCCTGGTGTGCACCACCATCATCGGCTCGGGCCTCGACATCCCGTCGGCCAATACCATCATCATCAACCGCGCCGACCGCTTCGGCCTGGCGCAGCTGTATCAGATCCGAGGACGGGTCGGCCGCGGCAGCGCCGAAGCGCTGGCCTACCTGATGCTGCCCAAGGGGGCGATGCTGTCGCGCGACGCTATGAAGCGGCTTTCGGCCATTAAGGAATTTTCCGAACCGGGCTCAGGCTTTCGCATCGCCTACAACGACTTGGAGATCCGCGGCGGCGGAAACCTGCTGGGTCTGTCGCAGGCCGGACATATTTCCGCGGTAGGCTATGAACTCTACACCGAACTGATGGAAAAAACGGTCCGGGAAATCAAGGGAGAAACGCCGCCGGTCGAAGAGGTGATGCCCGAAATCCAAATGGGCATTTCAGCGTATTTGCCCGAGACATACGTAGAAGACATTCATCAGCGCCTGATCCTGTACAAACGCATCTCGCTTGCGGGCGCCGATGAAGACATCGACGATTTAGACCGTGAACTGGCCGATTGCTATGGTCCACCGCCCGCGGAAGCGAAAAATCTGCTTGGCGTCATCCGCTTGCGCAATGCCGCAAAATCGCTGGGCGCAAAAAAAATGGGTTATGACGGCAAATTTTTCTACCTGTATTTCCGCCCATCCTCCCGGGTCGATCCCGGACGGCTTTTAGAACTATCCCGTAAGGAATACAAGGATTTACGTCTTACTCCCGATCATAAACTATTTGTTCCCGCAAAAAGCGGGACGCCGGAGGCCATCCTCGACGAAGGCTTGGCCCTGCTAAAGGGACTTGCCCAATAAAGCCAATCAAGATATGGTGCCTCGATATGAATAAAACGATGGGCATACTGGAGAAAATCCGAACTCGATCAGCCGGGGTTTGTCTGATCGGCTGCATGATCGTTTTGGGAACGCTGGCGTCGTGCAGCCGCGATGATATTCTATCGCGCGACCACGTCGCCATCGTCAACGGCGAAAAAATCTATCTGGCCGATTATCAGCGCCGGCTGGATATGCAAAAAGCCTTCTATGCCCGCAAGGGATTGACGCACCCCTCCCAGAATCTCAAACTTCTGGAAGAAGAAATCCTCGAATCCATGATCACGGAAAAGATCATCGAACAGCGCGCGCGGGAGCTCCATATTTCCGTGAGCAACGCGGAGCTGGAGAAGAGGATCATGGACATCCGGTCGGAATACGGCGACGATTTTTTAAATCTGCTGGTGACGGACCAAATCCGCTATGAAGATTGGAAGGACAATCTGCGCAGGGAAATCATCTTCAACAAACTGATCGAAGAAGATGTCAACGCCCGCATCCGTGTTTCCGAGGATGAAGCGGAGGACTATTACAACGACCGCAAAGCCCAGTTTAAATCGGAGGCGAGCGCGCACGTCTTTCAAATCGTTGTGCGCGAGCAGGCCCGGGCCGATGAACTGAAGATCCGGCTCGACATGGGGGCGGATTTTTCCAACCTGGCCTCGGAATTTTCCATCGGACCGGAGGCGACCCGGGGCGGAGACCTGGGATTCGTCGGCCGCGGGGAAATGCCGGATCCGATAGACGACGTCATTTTCCGGCTGCATCCCGGGGCTGTCAGCAGCGTCATCCAGAGTCCTTACGGCTACCATATCGTTAAAGTGGCGCAAATCCGTCCCGCCGGATCCCTGTCTTTCGAGGAAAGCAAGCAGGAGGTCATGGCGCAGATCCGCGCCGGCAAAGAAGAAGCAGCCTTCACGACATGGATGGAAGGCCTGAAAATCAAAGCCGTCGTGAAAAAAGAACCGACGGTGCTTCGGGAGAAAGTCAAAAGATGAAGCAAAACAATCAGGGAGGAACGGACGTGCCGATATTCACTAGAATTCTGCTGACGGTATGCGCGCTGGCCCTTTTCATTCCAACGGGCCATGCGGATGTCGTGGACCGCATCGTGGCCGTCGTGAACGACGAAATCATCACCATGACGGAACTCGACGCGGCCTTCGCGCCTTATGCACGAAGCATTGAAGGCCAATACAAAGGAACGGACATCGACCGGGTGCTCAAGCAGCAAAAAACCCTGTTTCTGCAGCAGATGATCAACAACCTGCTCATCGAACAGATGGCTGAGAAAGCGGGCCCGGGCATTAAAGCCGGCCCGGCGGAAGTCGACGCGGTATTCAACGACATGCTGAAAAAGAACAACATCACGCTTGCCGAATATCAAAAGCGTCTTGCCGAAGAAGGGCAGTCGATTGAAACCGTGAAAAAGGAGATCGCCTCGCAGATGCTGCGCATGCGATTGTTGCGGCGAGAGGTTCAGGGCAAGATTGTGGTGACCGACGAGGAAATCGGACGCTACTATGACCAGCACCGCGAGGAATACGAAGGAAAAGAGGCGGTCCGGATCTTCCAGATCCTGCTTGCGGTCCCTCCCGCGACGGATGCGGCAGCGCGCAGAAAAATCGCCGAGCAGGCCCAGGATATCCGCCGGCGCATCGCCGCGGGCGAATCGCCGGAGGCCGTCATCGCCTCCGGAGGGGGAGCCATTCAGGCTCAGGATATCGGCTTTATCGAACGCGGCATTGTCGTGCCGGAACTGGAAAAAGCCGCCTTCGGTCTCGAAACGGGCCAGATCAGCGATGTGGTCGAAACTCAACTCGGTTATCACATTCTCAAAGCAACCGACCGCCGCGGAGCGGGAACCAAACCGCTTGAGGTTGTGCGCAACGAAATCAAGGCGAAGATCGAAGACGAAAAAGTCGCCAAAAAATACGACGAATGGATTGACGACGTCCGCAAGAAAGCCTTTATCGACATCAGGCTTCAGTAAACGGCAGTATCGGCTTTATGAATTTTATCCGCATCAAGGGCGCGTCCCAGCATAACCTGAAGAACGTTTCCCTGGACATTCCCCGCGACCGGCTGGTGGTGATCACGGGCGTGTCCGGCTCGGGAAAATCCTCGCTGGCGTTTGACACGATTTACGCCGAAGGCCAGCGCCGTTACGTCGAGTCGCTTTCAGCTTACGCCCGGCAGTTCATCGGTCAGATGGACAAACCGGACGTGGAATCCATTGAAGGGCTCTCGCCCGCCATCGCCATCGAGCAGCGCGCCGCCTCGTCCAATCCCCGCTCCACCGTCGGCACGGTCACCGAGATTTACGACTATCTGCGTCTTTTGTACGCCGGCATCGGTGTCTGCCACTGCCATCAGTGCGGCCGCGAAATCCGCTCGCAGACGATCGACGCGATTGTGGAAAATGTTTTGTCTTTGCCCGACCAGACGCGATTCAGCGTGCTGGCGCCGCTGGTGCGCGGCAAAAAAGGCGAATATGTCAAAGAGCTCAAGAAGCTTCAAAAGGAAGGCTTCGCCCGCGTCCGTATCGACGGCGACGTGCGCGATCTGGCGGAAGACATCGTCCTGGCGAAAAACAAACGCCACGACATTGATCTGATTGTCGATCGCCTCATCATGAAAGACGGCATCCGAAAGCGGCTGCGCGACTCGATTGAAATCGCCGCCGGCCGCGCCGAAGGACTGGTCAAAATCCTCACCGCCGACGGCGGGGAAACGCTCTATTGCGAAAACTACGCCTGCCCCGACTGCGGCATCAGCCTGCCTTCGCTTTCGCCCCGGATGTTTTCCTTCAACAGCCCCTACGGCGCCTGTCCGGATTGCAACGGTCTGGGCTCCAGGATGCATTTCGCCGAGGAACTCGTCGTGCCCGATTCCGGGCTTTCCGTGCGCGAAGGCGCCATCGCGCCGTGGGCAAACCGCAACTCTCTGTATTACCACAACCTTCTCAATGCACTGTCCACCCACTATCGCTTCGACATCAACATGCCCTTTAACAAGCTGCCGGAGAAGATCCGCCACGTCTTGCTGTACGGATCGGGCAAAGAAGCCATTAAGTTTCACCACGACCGGGACAACATGCGCTATTTCGCCGAGCGCCCGTTTGAAGGCGTCATCAGGCAGCTGGAAAGACGCTGGAAAGAAACGGCGTCCACCGGCGTGCGCAGCGACCTGGCCCGCTACATCGACCTGAGCGCCTGTGAAACTTGCGGCGGCGCCCGCCTTAAAAAAGAAAGCCTGGCCGTCACGGTGGGCGGCAAAAACATTTACGACCTGTGCTGCCTGTCGATTCGAGAAGGTTTCAATTTTCTGCGTTCGCTGCCGCTTTCGCCTCAGGAACAGCAGATCACCGAACGCATCCTCAAAGAAGTTCTAAGCCGGCTTCAGTTTCTGCTCAACGTCGGTATGGATTACCTGAATCTGGCGCGCTCCGCCTCGACGCTCTCCGGCGGCGAAGGCCAGCGCATCCGTCTGGCCACGCAGATCGGATCGGGACTCATGGGCGTATTGTATGTGCTCGACGAGCCGACCATCGGCCTGCACCAGCGCGACAATCTGCGGCTCATCGACACGCTTAAAAAGCTTCGCGACATGGGCAACACGGTGCTGGTCGTCGAGCACGACGCAGACATGATGCATGCCTGCGACCACATTGTGGATATGGGTCCGGGCGCCGGCGTGCACGGCGGCGAGGTCGTCTTTGAAGGCTCGCCCGATGAGATCCTCCAAAGCGAAACCTCTCTGACGGGCCGCTACCTGTCGGGCCGGGAAACGATCCTGCCGCCCGCAACCCGGCGGAAACTCACGGGGCGTCACATTCTTCTGGAAGGCGCTTCGCAAAACAACCTCAAAAACATCGACATTAAAATTCCCACCGGCGTTTTAACGGCCGTCACGGGCGTGTCCGGTTCCGGGAAAAGCACCATGGTGATCGAAACGCTTTACAAAGTCGTCGCCCGGCGTCTGGGCCAGCACACCGGCGCCATGGGAAAGATCAAGAAAGTGAAAGATCTTGGCGACATCGAGCGCGTGATCCTGATCAACCAGCAGCCGATCGGACGCACGCCGCGGTCAAACCCCGTCACGTACACCGGCATTTTTTCCTTCATCCGCGATCTGTTTACGGGTCTGCCGGAATCCCGCGCCCGGGGGTATAAACCGGGCCGCTTCAGCTTCAACGTCAAGGGCGGCCGATGCGAGGCCTGCGAGGGCAACGGGCTCATTAAAATCGAAATGCATTTTCTGCCGGACGTGTATGTCACCTGCGAAGCCTGCCGAGGCAAGCGCTTCAACGCCGACACGCTCGACATCAAATACAAGGATAAAAACATCGCCGAGGTTCTGGATATGACGGTCAATCAGGCGCTGGATTTTTTCGCCAATATTCCGTCTCTCCGTTCGCATTTGCAGCTTCTGGCCGATGTGGGACTGGGCTACATCCGTCTGGGACAATCCGCCACAACGCTTTCCGGAGGCGAGGCCCAGCGCATCAAGCTGGCCCGCGAACTGGGCAAACGCGTCAATTCCAACACACTCTACATCCTCGACGAACCGACCATCGGCCTGCATTTCGCCGACATCCAGAAGCTGCTCGACGTGCTGATGCGTCTGGTGGACATGGGCAACACGATGGTGGTTATCGAACATAATCTCGACGTCATTAAGTGCGCCGACCACATCATTGATCTGGGCCCCGAAGGCGGCCCCGGCGGCGGTCATATTCTCGCCTCGGGGACCGTTGCGCAAATCGCTCAAAACGCCCAATCAGCCACCGGACTTTTTCTCAAGGCCATCCTCCATCCGCAGCTCCCCACCACCCAGGCCGCATCGAAAACGTAAAAACGACTGCCGGCCCCCCTGCGCCGACTAAAAAAAAACATCAAATCTCTTCAGATCACGCTCCATTGTGACGATATAGACTACAAGCATAACCAACCTCTACGACAAAAATGGACTATGATTATGAATTCATTGGAATTACAGCCGCTTAAATACCGCCACTCGATTCTCATTATAGATGACGAAGCGGCTATTCTCGATCTGTTCGGAATGATTCTGACCCCCGACAAGTTTGACCTGCACACAGCCGCGTCCGCCGGGGAAGCACTGGAGATTCTCAAACAAAAACAGGATTTTTCGATTATAATTTCCGATCAGATGATGCCGAAAATGACCGGCGTGCAGTTTTTTACCGTCGCCAGGGATATTTGCCCGCTAGCCACCAGAATTCTGCTCACCGGATACACCGATATGGACGCCATCATTGACGCCATCAACTCCGGGGGCATTCATTTATATCTGACCAAACCCTTCCGCAAGGACGACCTGCTGTATCAATTGAATCAACTTTTGACCAAAACCGAACTGGTCATGGAAAACCGGCGGCTTGACGAACTGGTCAAGCAACAAAACGAAGAGCTTCTTGAACTCAACAAGCATCTGGAAGAAAAGGTCCGCATTAAAACCAAGGATCTGGCGCTCAAGGCCGAAGCGCTCAGCGCCAGCTACGATAAAATCAGCATGCTGCTGGAAGGCACGGTTCTGGCCATGTCGAAGATCGTTGAAAGCCGGGATCCATACACGGCCGGCCACGAGCAGGAAGTTGCGCGCATCGCCTGCATGATTGCGCAACGGATGCAGCTTCCGGCCGAGCAGATCGAAAGCATCCGGATCGCGGCATCTTTGCATGACATCGGCAAAATCGCCGTTCCTTCGGAAATCCTGACCAAACCCCGGCGGCTCAACAAGCTGGAAATGGAGATGGTCAAAACGCATTCACAAAACGCCTACGAAATTCTGAAGAACATCGATTTTCCCTATCCGATCGCAAACATCATTTTGCAGCATCATGAGCGGCTTGACGGCTCAGGCTACCCGGGCGGCCTGGCGGGCGACCACATCCTGCTGGAAGCGCGGATTATCGGCGTCGCGGACACGATTGAAGCCATGGCCGCGCACCGTCCCTACCGACCGGCGCTGGGGATAAAGGCCGCCCTGGATGAAATCAGCAACAATTCGGGCAAGCTCTATGACCCGGAAATCGTTCGAATCTGTCTGGACATCTATGCCGACAGAGGCGACAATGCCTTTGAGCGGGAAGACGTCCATTAATCAGCAAAGACGCAAGAATCTTTCCGGCCTGCTGAACGAAGCGGTTTCCGAATACAACCATCCCCGCATCGGATGCAGGGCAATAAAATCGCTTCGAGGTTTTTGGCAGACCCGGAATATTCATCAGGCGCATCGCATCGGAGGCGGCCCGCGCGGACTGCCATCGCCGCCAATACCCTTTTGAACCGCCTCCGAAAACCGGGCGCAATAAGAATATATCGCAGCGGATTTAAATCCGCGTCACTCATCAACTGGCAAAGACATTATGTTTCTCATTCAGAACGATCAGAACAGGTGTATGAAACGATATGTCCTTTCCATCATCCTGGCCGTTATTGCGCTTTGCAGCCTTCCGGCTTTTGCCTTATCGCAGCAGACTTCGCTTCTCTTTGTAGGCAACCGCGACTATCCGCCCATGGCCTATCTCGAAGAAGGCATGGCCAAAGGGTTTTATGTGGATGTCACCCGGGCTATCGCCGGAGCCGCCGGAAAAGATATCGACATCCGGCTGATGGCCTGGCACGAAGCGCAGAAGATGGTTCTTGAAGACCGGGCCGACGCGGTGATCAGCATGTCCATCACCGACGCCCGCAAAGATCTTTTTGACTACTCCAACGTCGTGACGCTTTTTGAATTCTGCCTCTTTCTTCGGGAAGGCACCATCGGCATCTCCGGGCTCAACGATCTCGTCGGAAAGCCCGTCGCTGTTTTTCGCGGCGGCCTGCCCCACCAACTGCTACAAGGCAGAAAAGACCTCACCGTGGTTCCGGTCGACAGCCACCTGGAGGGCTTTGAGCTCCTCAAGGCCGGATCGGTCGCCGCTTTGGCCACCGACAAGTGGGTCGGCTCCTACACGATTCATAAACACGGGATCGAAAACGTCACCCTGTTGGAGGAACCCTTCGCCGTTCAGGAAAGCGCCATTGCCGTCAAAAAGGGCAACAGGGCGCTTCTGTCCGAGATCAACCTGGGCCTCGGAAAAATCCAAGCCACAGGCGAACTTTCTCAAATCAAGGAAAAATGGTGGGGCAAGAAAATCATCTTCACCACACAGGAACGCCAGCGGGCGCTTCTGATCAGAACGGCGCTCATCGCGGCGGCGGCGCTGGTGATTCTGCTTGCCGGATGGATCATCCTCCTGAAAAAGCAGATCCGGCGGCGCAAAAAAGCAGAAACGGAAAGAAACCGCTATTTCGACCTATCACCCGATATGCTGTGCATCGCAGGGTTTGACGGAACCTTCCGGGAGCTCAATCCGGCCTGGGAAAAAACACTGGGCTGGACGCCCGTCGAAATGAAAAAGCGTCCCTGGCTGGACTTTGTCCATCCCGACGATCATGCGGCCACGATTGACGTGGGAGAAAAGATGCTCCGCGGTGAGATCGTTCTGAATTTCGAAAACCGTTACCGCTGCAAGGACGGGTCTTATAAATGGATCTTGTGGAATTCCTATCCCCTGGTCGAAGACCGGTTGATTTTCGGGGCGGCTCACGACGTCACCAGAAGAAAAACCGATGAAGAGTCGCTCAAAGTCAGCGAGCTTCGTTATCGGGAGCTTTTCAACCGAACCTCCAAGTGCGCGATCGTTGTGCGGCGCCTTCCGGGCCAACAGGATTTCACGATTGTCGATATCAATACAGCCGCCTGCGAGGCGGAAGGGATCGGGCGCAATGAGGCGCTGGACCGATCGCTGCTTGCCCTGTTCCCGGCCGTCGAGCCTTCCGGCCTGCTGGACATGATCGAGCGGATCGACGCCACCGGCGTTGCGCAAAGCTATCCTGTGGCCGTGCGCAAAAAAGGGCTCATCATCACCTGGTGCGAGTACTTTATCTACAAACTTCCCACGGAAGAAATCGTTTTGCTTTACGAATATCTCACGGAAAGCAAAAAAATGGAGGAAGAACTTCGGCAAAGCGAAGAGAGGTTTCGCAATCTCTTCAATAATATCGTCGAGGGCATCTATCAGACGACGCCGGGCGGCCGTTACTTAAGCGTTAATGAGGCCCAGGCCCGGATCTACGGATACGACTCGCCGCAGGAGATGATGGCATCCGTCACCGATATCGGCCACCAGCTCTACGCCGATCCCCAAGATCGGGAACGTTTCCTAAGCGAGCTCAACCGAGATGGTCAGGTGTCCGATTTTGAGTTTCGCGCACTGCGGAAGGACGGCTCCATCATCTGGGTGACCAGCAATGCCAGGGCGGTGAAAAATGCGTCCGGACACGTCGCCTACTATGAAGGCACGAATATCGACATTACCTACCGTAAAACCATCGAAAACCGTCAGAAGCTGGTCAACCAGGTTTTCGAAGCGGCAGGCAGCATCAAGGATATCAAAGACCTCGTCCACAAAATCATTGACCTGATCCGCACTCACACACTCATTGAGGCGGCAGGCATTCGTCTGTCCGACGGCGGCGATTATCCCTATTACGAGACCGCCGGATTTGAACCGGATTTTGTCGAAAAAGAACGTTTGCTGTGCCGGTATGACCAAGATGGACAGATTGTCCGCGACCCGACAGGAAAGCCCTATTTGGATTGCATGTGCGGCAATGTTCTTTCAGGGCGCATTGATCCGTCTGTGCCATTTTTCACACCGGGCGGCAGCTTCTGGACCAACAGCACGACGCAACTGCTTTCCGCCACCACCGAAGAAGATCGCCAGGCCCGCACCCGAAATCGCTGCAACGGCGAAGGGTATGAATCGGTCGCCCTGATCCCGCTTAAGGCGGGGGAGGACATTGTGGGGCTTTTACAGCTCAACGACCGCCGGGAAAGCCGGTTTACCCTTGATATGATCGAACATCTGGAAGGCATCGGCGCGACTGTCGGCGCCGCCATTTCGCGCCTCCGGGCCGAAGAAGCGCTGCGCGAGGCGCAGGAGACCATCGAGCGCTCTTTTGAAAACGCAAACATCGGCGTGTGCTTTATTGATCTGGATGGACGTTTTCTGAAAGTCAACCGGGAGATGTGCGATATCTTAGGCTACAGCCGCGAAGAACTCGAAGGCAAAGACGTCAGCGAAATAACCTATCCCGGCGATCAGTCCGTCAAAGACGCCATGCTGAGAAAAACCCTCCGCGAGGGCAGTGTCCGCAATGTCTTTGAAAAGCGATACCATCACAAAGACGGCCATATCGTCCAGTGCATTGTAGCCAGTTCGCTCATCCGAGACCGCCGCGGCACGCCGCTTTATCACATCGCGCATGTACAAGACATCACCGAACAGAAAAAAATGAAAGAGCGACTGGGGCGGGCTGAAAAAATGGAGGCGCTGGGCATTCTGGCAGGCGGCGTTGCGCATGATCTCAACAATGTCATCGGCATTATTCTGGGCTATTCGGAAATGCTTCTTGACGAACTCGACGCCGATCACGCGGCGGCTCCCCATGCCCGCAGCATCATGTCGGCGACCGAGCGGGCCTCGGCCGTCGTGCAGGATTTGCTGACGATGGCCAGGCGAAATGTGGCCGCAAGCCAGGTGTTGAATCTAAACAGAATCATTAAAGAGTATCTGGCTTCCGAAGAAATGCAAAAAAACCTGCTGCGTCATCCGGCGGTCCGTATCGAAAGCGGCCTTGCCGAGGATCTTTTCAATATGAAAGGCTCTTCCATTCATCTGAGCAAGACCTTGATGAACCTGGTCGTCAATGCTCTGGAAGCCATGCCCGGCGGAGGAACCATTACCCTCGGCACGCGGAACCTCTATCTGGAAAAGCCGATCGGCTCGGGCAGCGCGTTTCGGGAAGGAGATTACGTCGTCCTGACGGTCAGCGACACCGGCGAAGGCATTAAGCCGGAGGATCAGCCGCACATTTTCGAGCCTTTTTACACCCGCAAAGTGATGGGACGAAGCGGCACCGGCCTGGGCCTGGCCATCGTGTGGGGAACCGTCCATGACCACCAGGGGCAGATCGATGTCACAAGCTCGCCGGGCCGCGGCACAACCTTCACCCTATCCTTCCCCGCGGTGCGCGACGACGAAACCCAACCCGCCCAAGCCCTTGACCGCAGCGCCTACATGGGGCGCGGAGAAACCATTCTGGTGGTGGATGATCTGCCGGAGCAACGCAATCTTGCCGCCGGTCTGCTCAAAAAACTCAATTACTCGGCCGTCACCGCGCAAAGCGGTGAAGACGCGGTTGACTACCTTCGCACAAACTCCGTGGATCTGATTGTTCTGGATATGATCATGGACCCGGGCATTGACGGTCTTGAAACCTACCGGCGGGCCCTGGCGCTTCGCCCCGATCAGAAAGCCATTATCGTGAGCGGCTTTGCCGAAACGGACCGGGTGGTCGAAGCGCAGCGGCTGGGCGCGGGCGCCTATGTGCGCAAGCCCTATTTGATGGAAACGCTGGGCCTGGCGGTCAGAAAGGAGTTGGATAAGACAACATCGTGAAACCTGAAACTTGAAACTTGAAACAGTGTTTCACCGATAGAGCTGCTTTGCCTTGATGTAGCGGACGACCGGATCGGGCGTCAGGTAGCGGATCGACCGGCCGGACGCGACGCGCTTGCGGATGTCGGAGGCGGAAATATCCATAAAAGTGGTCTTGCGGAAGAAAATGCCCTTGCCCTGCGGATTGACAAACCCTTCCCGCTTTTCATCCCACGCGTGCGCCGCCGCCACCTCGTCGGGCAAAATTCGATGAAGCCCGCCGTTTGAATAGCCCGGCCGCGTCATGACGGCAAAATGGCAAAGATCCAAAAGCATTTTCCAGTCCCGCCAGGTGGTGATCGCATTGAACGCATCCTGGCCGGTAATAAAAAAAAGCTCCGGCCGCCGGTTGTCCTCGGCCAGAAAATGGCGGACTGTATCTATAGAGTAAGATTTGCCCTCCCGCCGGGCTTCGATGTCCGAGACGGAAAAACGGTCGTTGCCTTCCACGGCCAGGCGCGTCATGGCCAGGCGGTGTTCGAAAGGCGTGATGTCGCGATCGGTCTTATGCGGCGGCAAGGCGGCGGGAATAAAGATAACCGCATCCAGCCCCAGCGTTTCTGCAAGCTCTTCGGCGGCCCGCAGATGGCCGGTATGAATCGGATCGAATGTTCCGCCGAACAAACCCCATTTCATGTCCGGATCTGACCGTCGCCGTAAATAATAAATTTCGACGTGGTGAGCTCTTCGAGCCCCATCGGCCCGAAAGCGTGCAGCTTGGTCGTGGAAATTCCGATTTCCGCGCCCAGGCCCAGCTCGAACCCGTCGGAAAAACGCGTGGAGGCGTTGACGAGCACCGTGGAGGAGTTCACCTCATTGAGGAACCTCTGCGCGTTGGCGTAATCCCGCGTGATGATCGATTCCGTATGCAGCGACCCGTATTTCTCAATATGCGCGATCGCATCATCCATCGAATCGACGACACGAACCGACAGAATCAATTCCAGATACTCCATCGGCCAGTCTTCTTCGGTTGCTTCTTCAATGTTTTTGAGGATTTTTCGGGTCTTTTCGCAACCCTTCAAAAAGACGCCCGATTTTTGCAAACCGGCAGCTGCGCGGGGCAGGAATTCGTCCGCGATGTCTTTGTGCACCAGAAGCGTTTCCAGGGCGTTGCAGACGCCGGGACGCTGAACTTTGGCGTTGTGGGTGATCCGCACGGCCATGTCCAGATCGGCCGAGGCATCCACGAAAATGTGACAAACCCCCTTATAATGTTTGATGACGGGAATTTTCGACTGGGCCACCACGGCACGGATCAGCTCTTCGCCGCCGCGCGGAATGATCAGATCAATCTGCTCGTCGAGCTGCAGCATCGTGGATACCGCTTCGCGCTCAGTAAAAGGAATAACCTGAATGGACTTCGCCGGCAGCGAGCTTTGCTCCAGAACATCCTGCAAAATGGAAGCGATGGCCAAATTGGAATGAATCGCTTCGGACCCGCCGCGCAGAATCACGGCATTGCCGGATTTTAAACACAGCGCGGAGGCGTCCACCGTCACGTTGGGACGGGACTCGTAGATAATGCCGATGACGCCCAGCGGAATGCGCATCCGGCCGACCATCAGGCCGTTGGGACGGCGCCACATCGAGGTGACCTTGCCCACCGGGTCCGGCAGCGCCGCCACCTCGCGCAGCCCCTGCGCCATGGACTTGATGGTGGCCTCTGTAATCATCAGACGGTCGATCATCGCCGCCGACAAGCCTTTGTCTTTCGCCAGCGTCACATCGCGCTTATTTTCCGCGATGATAAATTCGCTGCGCCAGGTCAACTCGTCGGCCATGCGCAGAAGCGCGGCGTTTTTCGCGGTTTCCGGCATACGCGCCAGCCGGCGCGACGCCGCAAGGGCTTCTTCGGCAATCTTTCTGATTACGGCATGAATATCCATCAGCTTATCTCCCGTGTGTTGATAAAAGAACTTGCATTTTCCGCCATTACTGATAAAAGCCGCCTCACGTTCCCTGGACGGCTTCGTATTCATTATAAAAGGGTTTTCCAGTTTTTAAAAACCAATTCGGCCTGTGGGGAATATCTACAGAACAAAACTTTGACTGTCAAGGTATTTACCAACACGGACCGATATGCATCGACTGCGAGTCAAAGCCGGTAAAAAAGCCTACGAAATCATTCAGGATGGCGGTTTCAACTTCGACGACGTCCGGGCCTGTTTCGGGGCGGCCGTCGGCCCGCGCTGGCTTGTCGCTTCCGGTTTCGACCTGACGCTGCTCGAACAGCAGCGACTGGGACGCAAGCATCCGGTTCACTTAATCGGCGCCTCCGCCGGCGCGTGGCGCTACGCCGCCTGGTTGCAGCCGCAGGCCCCGGACGCCTACCGAAAGTTTCTTACCGCCTACATCAATGTCGGCTATACCCGCCAGGACACGCCCGCCACGATTCTGGATAAATTCACCCGGATCATGAACGAGTATATCGAAGATGACGCCCTGCCCTTCGCGCTGGCCAACAAGCGATACCGACTGTCGGTGATCACGGCCCGCGCCCGCGGGCTTGTCGCCTCTGAAATGTCGGGGCTGCAGAAAGCGTCCCTTGCGGTCTGTTTCCTGTTCAACCTGCTTAGTCGCAATAATCTTTACAAGTTCGCCGAACGGGTGGTTTTTTACGACGGTTCCAAACCGCCCCCTTTCTGTCTGCATCCGAATTACCGCGGACGCTGCGTCAAGATCAACGAAGTCAATTTCAAATACGCCGTGATGGCGTCCGGCGCCATTCCGCTGGTTGTGGCGGGCGTGAAGAATATTTTCGGAGCGCCCCGCGGCGTCTACCGGGACGGAGGTTTAATCGACTATCACCTGACGCATCAGTTCGCACAGACGGAAAACGACCTGGTTTTATTTTTTCACCATCAGGAACGGATCATTCCCGGATGGCTGGACAAAAAACTTCAGCGCCGGACGCCTGATGAAGACACCCTTGCCAATGTTGTGATGGTTTTTCCTTCGCAAAGCTTCATTGAAAAGCTGCCCGACGGAAAAGTTCCCGACCGCGATGATTTTATGGCCTACGTCGACGACCCGGCTCAACGAATCCGCAAATGGCATCAGGCGGCGGAGCTTTCCGCGCCCCTGGGGGAAGACTTTCTGGAGCTTGCCGAAAGCGGCAAGATAAAGGATATGGTGGAAAAGCTGTAAAGCGTGAGGCGTGAGGGGTAAGGGGTAAGGGGTAAAGTGTGAAAAGAGCACATCATGATTTGAAAGTCTGGCAGGCGGCAATGGATCTGGTCACGTTGATTTATGAGAAATCTGCCGCATTCCCGGACGCTGAAACTTACGGGCTCAAAAGCCAGATTCGCCGGGCGGCCGTTTCCGTACCCAGCAATGTCGCTGAAGGCGCAGCGCGCAGCAGTTCAAAAGAATTTCTTCAATATCTGTCTATCAGCCGTGGTTCGTTAAGTGAATTGGAAACCCAATGGCTCATTGCGAGAAACCTGTGATATGTGAAAGATCATGAAACGGTGTCCGACCAGATTGAAAAAGTGTTTGGATTGATCGGCGGACTGATGAAATCACTAAAGGCCAAATGAGAGATCAAAGCAAGCCCTGAAAGAATAAGCGGTGTCAATCTTCCACCTAACGCCTAACGCCTGACGCCTCACTCCTTACGGAGGGAAATGTTAATCCCCGAACTTTTGGAAATTTATCGTTCCTGCACGCTGTGTCCGCGGGCCTGCCTTGTGGACCGGACGAAAGGCGAGTTGGGCTTTTGCGGGCTTCCCGCCGACATCGTTATAGACTGCGCGCTTTCCCATCACGGCGAAGAACCCCCTTTGTCCGGTACGCGCGGTGCCGGAACGATTTTTTTATCCTCCTGCAACCTGGGATGCACCTACTGCCAGAATTACCAGATTTCTCATACGGCCCAAGGACAACGTCTCTCCGTGCTGGACCTGGCGAAAGTCATGTTGGATCTGCAAAAAAGCGGCTGCCACAATGTCGAACCGGTTACGCCGACGCCGCAGACGCCGCTCATTATGGAATCTCTCTGCATGGCCCGCGCCCAGGGGTTGACCGTTCCTTTCGTGTACAACTGCGGCGGCTACGAAAATCCCGACGTGATCCGCATGCTTGACGGAATGGTGGATATCTACCTGCCCGATTTCAAATACGGCCTCGAAAAAGACGCCCTCGAATTTTCCGACGCACCGGACTACCCCCGCTATGCCACGGACTCCATCCGCGAGATGGTCCGCCAGGTCGGCGACGATCTGGAAACGGACAACGGCGTCGCCTCGCGCGGCATCATCATCCGCCATCTGGTCCTGCCGGGCCGGCTCGACAACACGCGCGAAGCCCTGCGAAGAATCCGCGATATTTCGCCGAATATTCCGGTCAGCCTCATGTCGCAATACACGCCAATGCCGAAGGTGCGCAATCACCCGCAGCTCGGGCGCAGACTGTCGCAGCGGGAATACAGGCAGATGACCGATTTCGCGCTGGCCCTGGGCATTGAAAACCTTTTTGTGCAGGAAGTGAGCTCCTTTCATCTGGCGCCGGACTTCGATGACAAGGATCCCTTCGGCGGCAATCGCCCCGTCTGACCGCCCCCCCGGCGGCCCGCCTTTCGGGGGCGTGCGGCGACAAAGAAATTCTTGACAAGACCGCGTAAGCAATGCCTAAAAGAAGCCCTGCATCGGCGGACGAATATTGGATTCAGCCGGTTTCTTTTCGGCCGAAGGTTTTCCGTCGCCGCAAAAAATGACTGATCGGGAATTGAAGACTCTTGCGCGTAAACGGAAAACAACTGCTATGCCTGGCCGGGCTTGCCGCCTGCCTGCTTTTTTCGCCGGCTTCGATCCCCTTTTGCGGCGCCGCTTCGTCGGTGAATATCCCTTTAAACCGCGACCTTTACGACGACATGTCCTTCTGGGCCGCCGAAGGTCTCATCGGAAGCCAGCTTGCCTCCATCAGGCCTTTTACCGGCAGCGAAGTCGGCCGGCAGCTTCTCGAAGCCATGGACAGATGCCGAGCCGGAAAGACGCAATCGGCTGCATGCCGCGACATTCAAAACCGCTACACAAAACTGTTCGACGGTGAAATCGCGGAAGCGCAGTCGCCCGACAGCGCCGCCGCGTTTTACTTCAAGCCGGTGGAATCCTTTGCCGTGACCTACAGCTATCTGGACGGCCCGTTTTCCACCTTCAACAACGAAGGCCTCCCCGAAAACAAGGGACACAATCTAACGCTCCGCCTGCAGACCCAGGCCCGGCTGGGACGTGTTTTTTCCGTTTTTGTAGAGCCGCTTTTCGTCTTCAACCAAAATCTGGCTTACGGGGAAGACGGCCGCCGCCACGACACGCGACTTCACAAAGGCTATGCAAAACTGACGCTTTTCAATCTTGAGCTGCAAGTCGGCCGCGACTCCCTGTGGTGGGGACCGGGCTACCACGGCTCGCTTCTGATGTCCACGAATGCCCGGCCATTCGACATGATTAAGCTGTCCAATCCCGAACCGGTGCTTCTGCCCTGGATTTTATCCTATCTGGGACCCGCCCAGTTCACCCTGCTTTTCTCGCAGCTCAACGACACGCGAACCGGCGAAGAGCTGGCCAACCCATTCTTATACGGCATGCGGCTGGGGCTTAAACCCCATCCCTGGCTGGAAGTGGGCGCCTCCCACCTGGTTTTGTTCGGCGGCCCGGGGCGGCGTCATCTTAGCGCCCAAGACGTTGTCAAAATCCTGTACAGCAACAAAAACCGGGACCGGACCAACCTCGACAGCAACCAGCAGTTTGCCGCCGATATCGCGCTTACGGTGCCGAATCTCGGACGATACCTTTATGTGATTGACGGCATCAAACTTTACGGGGAAATCGGCGGCGAAGACACCGGAACGCCGCCGGACCGCCGCGCCTATATCGTCGGCGCGGCGCTTTTCAAGCCCTTCGGACTCGAACGAGCCGCCCTTCGAGGCGAATACGCCATGCTGTCTCCCGACAGCGTGCCCAATGCCTGGTACAATCACAGGTATTATCCCATGCGATTTCACGACCGGGTTTTCGGCCACCACGCCGGCAGCGACGCGGAAGATCTTTTCGTCGAATGGTCGCACAGCTTAGATCCATTCTTCTATAAATTGAGCTATGACTGGGAAAAAAGCGGCGTGAAGCTGCAAAACCACCCGCAAAAAAAGCATCAGGTTTTCGTCGAAGCGGGATACCGGTTCAACGCGCACGCGCAGATCTCGCTTCGCTACGGGTTCGAAGACATTCGAAATCTGAACCATATTGAAAATTCAAGGCAGAGAAACCATCTGCTGGGCCTGGAAGCGGCGCTTTTCTTTTAGCCTTTGAAAAGACGGGAAAAAGGCGGCGAAATCAACCGTATTCGGCAAGGATTTCATATTGATTCCCGCATTTCTTCATGTTAAGAAATGCGCCGGAATAACAAAATCCGTAACCGGCTTTCCACCCCGTCACCGGGCATCTTGCAGGCAAATGACCAGGCATTTCCATCTCGCAGAAAGGACCGGCATGAACAACGACGCAGGCAAAACCAAACCGACAGACAGCGATTGGGTTGAAATCGATCTCAGCGATCTTTCCAAATCGATCTGGAAAAATAAAAAACTCATTTTCTGGATCGTCGGCGGGTTGACTTTCGCCGTGCTCGTCGCCTCTTTGTTCATGACCAATATCTACACGGCCCGCGCGGTGCTCAAGCCCGTCTCGCAAACCCAGAGCTCGGGACGCGCCGCCTCTTTGATGGCTCAGTTCGGCGGCATCGCCAACCTTGCGGGAATCGCCATGCCGGGGGCGGCCTCATCCACGGAAATGGTCAATCTGCTCAAATCCAATGTCCTGAAAAAAAGCATCATCGAACGTCACAACCTTCTGCCGGTGCTGTTCCCCAAACGTTGGGATGAAGAAAAACAGGCCTGGAAAAAACCCGGCTTGAGCCTGAACCCTCTGTTCTATCTGGCCAAACTCAAGCCCGCCGACCCCTCCGCCCCCAAAAAGGAACCGGGCGTTCCGGACATCTGGGACGGCATCCGGGCGCTTGATCGGATGACAAAGATCAACTACAACACCAAAGAAGACATCATTACCGTTTCCGTTGACTTTCGGGACGCGCAAATGGCGGCAAAAATCGCCGACTACTTTATCCTGGCCTTGAACGACCACATGAGCGGCGAGGCCAAACGCATCGCCAATATCAACAAAGCCTATCTTGAAAATCAGCTTCGACAAACCAGCGATCCGCTGGTGCAACAGAAAATTTATACGCTGATCGCCGAAAAGATTGAAACCATGATGATGGCGGAGGTCAAGGAAGGCTATGCTTTCAAGGTGCTCGACCCGCCCATGACGCCCGACCGGAAAAGCCGGCCCAAAAGATCGCAAATGGTTGTTGTCGCTTTTCTGGCATCGCTCGTCATCGCCGTCTTTGTCGTTCTCATTCGGGAACGCGCGAAAAAAAACGCCGGAGGAGAAAATGCCAAATAGACGCTTTTCCACATCCCCCATTCTGATTGCGCTGCTTCTGACCGCCTTGTTTATCGGGGCGGCCTGCATCACGCTCACCCCTTGCGCCGCGCAAACCGTTTCGGCAACGCCTTCAACGCTCAAAGACGCGCTGGCCGTCCAGGCGGAACTCAAAAAAGCGGGCATCGAACTTTCACCCGACGAAATCCGGCGGGGCAAAGAAGCCCTCGACCGCCAGGAAGCGCAAACGCCTGCGGAAGCCGTGATTCTGCCGCCTGCGGCTGATAAGAATCTGACCGTCGTCGAAGACCCCAAAGACGTGTCGATCTTTCATCGCGCGCGCAAAGCCGGCAATTACCAAGACGTGTCCGTAGATACGCTTAAGCCCTTCGGGTACGATTTTTTTCACGGCGCGGATATCCGCATTCTTACCCAAAGGCGAGACATCCCCGTGCCCGCCGGTTATGTCGTCGGCCCGGGCGATCAGATCAACATCCTGTTATGGGGGCGGGTCAGCGCCAGGCACACGCTGACGGTCGACCGGGACGGCAAGATCACCGTTCCCGACATCGGTCCCATCCAGGTGGCCGGCATGACCTTTGAGCAGGCCTCGGAACGCCTCATCGGCAAAGCCTCGCAGATCACGGGAACCAACATCGATATTTCGATGGGCGCTACAAGAACCATCCCCATTTTCGTGCTGGGCGATGTGGCGCGGGCCGGCGCGCACACGATCGGCGCATTGGCCACCATCACCGACGCGTTGCTTCTGGCGGGCGGCCCCTCGGCCATCGGGTCGATGCGGCGCGTGGAGTTGCGCAGAGGCGATAAGGTCGTCACGCACTTCGACCTTTATGATTTGTTTCTCAAAGGCGATAAATCGCGCGATGTCGTCCTGCAGGCGGGCGATGTTGTGTTCGTGCCGGTTACCGGCCCGCTGGTGGGCATCACCGGCAACGTGAAGCGTCCCGCCATCTATGAACTTAAAGATAAATTCGACCTGGCGCATGTGATCGATCTGGCCGGCGGCGTGATCCCCAGCGCCTATACCCAGCAGATGCAGGTCGAGCGAATCGTCAGAAACGAAAAGCAGATCGTCATCGACATCAACGACAAGACCCTGGATCTGGTCAAAAATTTCGTTTTGCAAGACGCCGATCTGGTCAAGATTTTCCCCATCATGGATTACGACGACAACGCCGTCTATCTTCAGGGCAATGTCAAACGGCCGGGCCGCTACGCTTATCAACCCGGCATGAAAATCAGAGACATCATCGGCAAGCCGGATGATCTGCTTGCCGAAACCTATTTCGACTATGCGCTCATCAAACGAGAGAACCCGCCCGGCCGGGACGTGGTTTTAATTCCGTTTCACCTTGGCCGGCTGATCCTGAAAAACGACGAGGCATACAACTATGCGCTCACCCCCAAAGATCGGGTTTTCATCTTCAACAAAAGCCTTTTTGAAGATAAGCCGTTTGTCACGGTCGAAGGCGAAATCCGCGGCAACAGCTCTCTGAGCGAAAAAGACGCCGAAAAGACGGACACCGCTCAGGCAGCCCGCAACCGCCGGATCCTGGCGGAGCTTGCCGCCATGAAAGAGGAGCTCCTCAAAAACGATCGCTTTTATCTCTACGCCGCAAAAATCGAAGAAATTGAAGAAGAAATCAAAACGCAGGCAAGGCCGACGCCCGGCGCCATGCGCTATCTGCAAAGCGAACTGGAGCGAGCCGACAGGCCCGATCTGACCGACCGGCTGATCAAACTTGAAAAACAGATGCAGGTCTCCAGGCGCGTCGAGCTTGAAGGCAACATGAAGGTCAAAGACGCGATTTTAAACGCAGGCGGACTGACAACCGCCGCCAGCCGGGACAAAGGACAGATCATCCGCCAGTATTCCAACAATGAGTTTAAAACGTTTTACTTCAATGTCGAAAGCGCCATGGCGGACGACCCGCGCGACAATCTGATCCTGCAGGACAAAGACCGGATCGTCATCCATTCCATCTGGGAAAGGCATCCCAAAATCAGTGTCTTTATCACCGGCGACGTCACAAACCCCGGAACCTATCAGTTCACGCAGAACTTGACCGTTCGCGATTTGGTCTTCAAGGCCGGAAATGTCCTTAAATCGGCCTACCTGGACGAGGCGGAAATCACGTCCGTGCGCGTTGTCGACGGCAAGATGGGAAGCCTGTCGCACCAAACCATCAGCCTGCGCAAGGCCCTGGAGGGCGACCCGGCCCATAACGTGAAGCTTGCGCCCAATGACCGGCTGCTGGTGAAAACCATCGCCGACTATGAAACGGTTCGTTTCGTCAGTTTGTCGGGCCAGGTCATGTTCCCCGGCCGCTACCCGTTTAAAAAGGGAGAAAGGCTCTCTGATCTGCTGAATCGGGCCGGCGGGTTCACTCCCCATGCGTATCTGCGGGGCGCCTATTTCACAAGGGCCAGCGCGCGGACGCTGCAACAAAAGGGTCTGACGGAAATGGTCGACCGCCTCGAGCGTGAAATCATGGCGGCCGGCGCGGGGGAACTGGCCACGGCCCTTTCTCCTGAAGAAATCGCCGCGAAGAAGGCCGAATTGGAACAACGTCAGAAGTTTATGAACAATCTCAAAAACCTCAAAGCCACCGGCCGCATGACCATCTATCTTGCCGATGCAGCAAAGCTTAAAAACACGGAATACGATTTCGAACTGGAAGACGGAGACGCGTTGCACGTTCCCGAAAAGAATAACGTGGTGAATGTCGTCGGCTCCGTCATGTCGCACGGCAGCCATTTGTATTCCAGCAGCCTCAATTATCAAGACTACATCGACCAGGCGGGGGGGTACTCCTATTATGCCGACCCGGGCAACACTTACGTCCTCAAGGTGGACGGCAGCGCCCGGAAAATTTCGAGAACGCATATCGGCTGGAATTCGGCGCGGTCCCGATGGGAAATGACCGCCTACGGCGGCGAAATCAGTCTGATCGAACCGGGCGACACGATCGTGGTTCCCGAAAAATTTGAACGCATCGCCTGGCTGCGGGAAATCAAGGATATCTCCACCATCTTGATGAACATCGCCGCCGTGACGGCGGTGATGATCGCGGCTCTCTGACGCGCGATATAAACACACGAAAAAACCCCGGCTTGCACCGGGGTTTTTTTATTTTCAGCAAACAGTTTTTTTAGGAAGTTATTGTCTTTAGCCGACCGTCATCTGCTCGGGCGCTTGGGTTTGCCGCCGATCGGCGTCGTCAACCGGACCCAGCCGGTCAACCAGCTTCAAGCCGAACTCCCGGTCCGCTCTTTTCTTTTCCCACTCCCAGGCGGTGCGGATCATCAGATCCAGATCGTCGTATTGCGGTTTCCATCCCGTGATTTTCCGGATTCGAGAAGAATCGGAAATCAGACTGGGCGGGTCGCCCGGCCTGCGGGACTTGATTTCCGTCTTGAAATTCACGCCCGTCACCTTCTTTGCCGCCGCCACCACTTCATGCACCGAATACCCGCGGCCATAGCCGCAGTTCATCACATGCCGACGGATTCCCGACGGCGTTGCGGAGGTCATATACGCCAAAGCGGCCGTATGCGCCGCGGCCAGATCCGACACATGAATATAGTCGCGCACACAGGTGCCGTCCGGCGTCTGGTAATCCGCCCCGTAAACAGGCAGCACGCCAAGTTCGCCTGTCGCCGCTTTCAGTGAACGGGCAATCAGATGGGTGGCATTGTTGCTGACCTGCCCCAAGCGGCCTTGCGGGTCGGCGCCGGCCACATTGAAATACCGCAGAATGATAAACTGCGTGCCGGCCTGCCCGCAGGCGTCTCTCACAATTTGCTCGGCCATCATTTTGGACCGTCCGTAAGGATTGATCGGCGCCATCGGCGCCTCTTCGCTGATGGGCGCCGTCTCCGGAACGCCATAGACCGCCGCCGTGGAGGAATAAATAAAATACGGAACTTTGGCGCGCGTCACGGCTTTCATTAAATTGATCGTATTGACGACATTGTTGCGGTAATACAAAAGCGGATTTTTCATCGACTCGGAAACGACAATCGAGGCGGCAAAGTGCAAAACCGCCTCGGGAGAAAAATCCTTGATCGTCTTGCGCAGCAATTCAGCATTGCCGAGATCGCCTTCCACCAGATCGCCGTGAAGAACCGCCCAATCGTTTCCCGTGGATAAATTGTCGTAGGTCAGAATCTCGTGGCCCTGCCTGCCCAGCTCTAAGATGGCATGGCTTCCGATATACCCCGCGCCGCCCGTGACCAGAATTCTCATTGCCTAAATTACCTCGCTCCGATTCCGAAAAGCATTACCCGTACCGTGCGCAACATGATGTGCATATCGAGTAAAAACGATCCGTTTTTAATGTAATACAAATCGTATTGCAGCTTTTCCAGGGCGTCTTCCACGGATGCCCCGTAGGGATAATTTACCTGCGCCCAGCCGGTAATGCCCGGCCGAACGCTGTGACGCAGCATGTAATAAGGAATGTCTTTCTTCAGAAGGTTAACGAATTCAGGCCTTTCCGGACGAGGGCCCACAAAACTCATCTCGCCTTTGAGCACATTCCACAACTGCGGCAACTCGTCGATGCGCAATTTTCTTATCATTTTTCCGATCCGGGTGACACGCGGGTCGTTCGTTTGCGCCCAAACAGCGCCGCCAACTTCTGCATCGGCACGCATCGACCGAAACTTGAATAAATCAAAATCTTTTTCATCCAGCCCCATACGTTTTTGCCGGTACAGAACAGGGCCTTTTGACTCCAGCTTAATCAAAAGCGCGGTCAGAAGCATGACCGGAGAAGCGATCAATAGCCCCAGCGCGGCAAGCAGTCGATCCAGCAGGTTTTTCAATTTCAGGTTATAAAAGGTTCTTTGTAACCCGGATACCTCGGCATACCCCAGCCAGATATCATTCACCTGCTCGACAGGAATCCTGCGTGCCAGCATTTCATAGAAGGTGGGCATTTCATAAACTGTGATGCCCTTGAACTTCGCCTCCACCAATATGGGAAATATGTCCGGTCTAATAGTTTTGCTGATGCAAACGACGATTTTGTTTATAGCATACTTCCGGACAATGTCCATTAAATCTTTGCTTTTCCCGATCACGGGAAGATTGGAAAGGCGGCATCCCTGCTTGTTTTCATCATCGTCCACAAATCCGACCATCTGATACTCGGGCCGTCCTTTCAAAAGGGCCGCCATCTTGGCGCCGCCTTTGCCCGCCCCGAGAAGCAAAACCCGGACAGGGCGTCTGGCCGCCGTTACCAAATAAATGAAAACAAAGTGCCAGACCACAAAACCGACTAATGTCAGAAGGCTGCTGATGAACAAAACCCACGAACTGTAAGGCCGCAGATGAAACAGATAAAACAAAGATGCGTTGATGACGCCGATGACCAAAACGGCCACAAAGAATTTCAAGGCTAGTCGCACTTTCTCGACCGGCGGTTGGATATTGTACAAATCGCACAGGTACAAAACAAACAGATAAACCAAAAGCGCCACAACATTCGACGCCGAAAGCAGATCCGCCGGATGCGGCCACACGCCGGTTCGCAAGAACGGAGCGACGTGCATCGAGACGGCAATGATGACCGCATCGCCCAACAACAACACAATTTTCTTTCGAGGGAGGAACTTGAGCACCGTTAAAAAATCCGTTTCAAGTTTAATGTTTCAGGTTGCGCGCATGGTGCATTACAACCGAATACGTCTTTTTGTTGTCTATCATCGTAAAAGCGGTTGATGGTGGTATCACCTCCGTCAAGCAATACATTCCTGATAGGGAATAAAGAATAGTAAATCAATCGTCATTGCCGGATCATTACCGAAGGGGAATAAAATATTCATTTACCGAAAATTGAAATGGTTGATGGTGAATGGCGACTTTTAACTATGCTGCTTTCTTTGACTTTGAAATACCCGCACGCAATTTTAATCCGAGGGCGGAAACGACCTTCAAAATCGTTGAGAATTCCGGATTGCCCTCAGGTGATAAAGCTTTATAAAGACTTTCTCTTCCGAGTCCTGCTTTTCTGGCAACATGCGTCATCCCTTTGGCCCGTGCGATGTCCCCCAAAGCAGCCGCTATCAATGCGGGATCATTCTCCTCCAGAGCAGCCTCGAAGTAAGCCGCCATATCATCTTCCGTTTTTAAGTGATCCGCCGCGTCCCATGCTTTTGCTTTTGCTTTTGCTTTTGTCATCGATCACACCTCAATTTCAGGTAAGAAAGGCAGAAAGTGTAAACGGTTTCCTATTAACCGTCGGCATTTAATTTTTTCCTTTTTCCTTTTTCCTAATGCCTGACGTCTTCCAATCCGCACCTTTGCCCGGCGGTCAGCCAGATTTTCAAACTATTTGTTGTATTGATCCGTCTGGCGAATCTCCATCGTGCGAGAAGCGTATTCCATGGGATACTATCTGTCAAGCCGTATCTAAGCTAAGAATATTATCAACTGGCGGTAATAAAATGGTTGATGGTGCGAAAAACGGAACGCCTGCGGCGCGGCTTTAATACTCCAACAGCTGGAAACTGTGAACCGTAAAATTCTTTTTGCCTTTGCCCTTATCTCTGCCTACGCCGCTATCTTCAAAGTGACATGACGTCCGGCTTTTGTCGCCAGAGAGATCAGCATCTCCAGACTGAACTTTTCCCATTTGCCGGTTGTTAAATCGGATACACGCGAATGGCTGACGCGCAAAATTTTCGCAGATCAGCCATGATATCCGCCCGCATTTGCAAAATGGCAGCTTCATCCGGCGAGTAACCGAGATCGACAAATACATTGCCTGATGATTTGGTCATTTTTTCTTTCATGGGCTATCCTCCAATCTGCTTGTAACGATATTGGAGCAAGGTTCAAGTCGAAAGGTCGGTGCGAAGTCTGGCAGGAAATCCCGGCAGCCTGACCGGGGCATGACGAATGAAAAGCTATGCGTTTCGAGCAACATGCGATACGCTGCGACTCGCCATTTGCATTCTACAAAAAGGGGTTTTCAATCAGGACGCCTTCTATGATCTGTCCACTATTCAGATCTTCCGAGATTATTTTTTTAGCATTCAACTGGAGAGCTGCATCGACGATGAGCGCATCCCAAAAAGAAATTCCGTTTCTTTCTTCAATTTCAGAGGCTCGAACCGCCGACTGCGGATCATTGACCTGCACGGGCCACGCAAGGTAGTTGCGGATCATATCTCTGGCATGGGCTGGTTTCAGTGGGCTTTTGATCTTGCGGGTGACGGTGATATAAAACTCCTGAAGCACTTGGGTACTGATGACACCTGCTTGCTCCTCCCAGAGACTTTCAAGAATGGCAAAAGCCTTGACATGATGATCTTTGGCGCTCAGATCGTGCGCATAAACAAGAATATTGGTATCAACAAATACCTTATCTGTCATGGAGAGCATCTCTTGCAGGATAGCGATCCATGCCGGAATGAAACCCTTTCTGCATAGCGGTAATCGCCTTGTGTTTCGAAACATCATACTGCCTCGCGTTGCGGATCATTCTTTCGAGTTCCTCACGTAACATGCGATTTAATGATGTCCCCTGCTTTGCGGCAATCTGCTTCCCTGCGCTGATGATGTCTTTATCCAGACTGATTGTGATATTTTGTTTCACTTAAAAAACCTCCACGTTCCTGAGTACACGTGACTTACGTGTAACACAACAACAAAGAAAAATCAACTGCAAGGGCTTCTTTAAACTTTCATCCGTGTTCCGGAATGCTTTGACGAACTCGCACAACATTCAACTTTAAATCTGAAACGATATCGTGGCTTTGTATTCACCGCCAAACAACTGGAAACTGTGAACTTTCAACCGGAAACTGTTTTCTTTCGTGCCTATCGCCTGCTCGAAGCGCAGAACTTAACAATGAAAACTTAAATCGGTTTTCCCCCTGACGCCTCACTCTTTACTCCTTACGCTTCTAAAGCGCGCATACTGCCCAATCTTCGACAAAGGTTTTAGAAGAAAGGTTAAGGGATTCGGGCGAAGACCGTTGACTTTCCAGGCGCGGTAGTTTTCGGCCATGTTATTAAGCGTATTCAATGGGCTCGGCCTGCATGCCCCGCCCGTTCGCATCGTGACCAGACACTTGGGAATGTAGGTTGCCGAAACATGGTGCTTGTATAGAAACCGAAGCATCAGTTCATAATCCGCAGCCAGTTTAAAATCCAGATTAAATAGGCCGTACTTTTCATAGAGCGCCGTGCGGGCAAAAAATGTCGGATGTGGCGGCATCCAGCCCCATTTAAATCGGTTTCGATGATACTCGCCGGCATGCCACGCCCGAACCGGACTGCCACTCTTACATCCATCCACATAATCAATATCGCCATAGCAGGAATCGATTTTCTTCTTCAGGCATTCAGCAACAGTCGATAGCGCACTTTTGTCCGTATAATAATCGTCTGAATTCAGGATGCCGATCACATCGCCTGTTGCCAGACGAATGCCCTTGTTCATGGCGTCATATAAGCCGCTGTCCGGCTCGCTGATCCAGCGGCTGATCTTATCCTGATAACTTCTTATGACTTTCAGCGTCCCATCCGTCGAACCGCCATCGATGAGAATATGCTCAACGTCGGGATAATCCTGTCCCATTACACTTTCAATACATGATGAAAGAGTGTCTCTACGATTCAATACAGCGGTGATGATAGAGATTTTGAATGGAATGGCTGTATCCTTTAAGCCTGGAGATGATCGAATATTTCTTTAGCTTTCTTTTCCCAATCGAAGTTATCAAATACGTATGCACGCCCCTTTTTACCCATTTCCTCCCTTTCTTCCGGTGATTTCAGATACATCTTTTCCATAGCGCTGAAAAGGGCTTCCGCCGCAGGCGGAATATATATGCCGCATCCCACTTTCTCTATTTCACGCCAGGGTGTTCCTGTTGTTGTTATGACAGGTCTCTCACAAGCGAGGGCTTCGGCAACCACATTACCGAAATTTTCGCTGTATGACGGCAAAATTAAAACATCAGAATCACGTATCAACTGAAGTTTATCCGGTCCGTATATTCCCGGGAGATACTTTATACTTTCATTTTTATAATCAATCGCCAGATGCTTCAGATAATTTTGGAGGTCGGGGCCCACAAGTAGAAGTTCATGATCTCGCAACGGATATACTTGGCAGAATTCTCGATAAGCCTGAATCAGAATATCCAGTCCCTTTTCCTGGCCGATACGACCCAGAAACAAAAATACGAATTTTTCGCTTTTTGATCGAACCGGCAATTCTTTAAACTCATCCAATGTAATTCCATTGCTAATCATTACCGTATTCATAACACCATTTTTATGTAGATACTGCTCTTCTGCTAAAGATGTAACACGGACATACTTGGCCCGCTTCATCAAAGGAAAAGCAAAGCATTGAAAAAAGACATGCTTTCGGATTTTTCTCACAGAAGCGGACCATTCGGTCAAACCATTTGTCTCGATCGCAAAAGGCTTATTTTGGATAAAAGCATAAAGCATTCCCAAGCTTACCGGAAAAGCCAAAAGCCCGTGTATGTAAACAATATCCGATTGCTTTATGTCACGCCATAGTCCGAATAATAAAGTTAATGACAGGCCATATCTGTGGAGCAAGATTGATTTATAGCAATGCCCATAGTCGCCGATAATATTTTGAACGTTTATGGGATTTTTACTCACAGAGGATATTCTGAAACTGGCTTGGCGCATCAGGCACTGAAAAAGATGATGACCGCTTTGAACGACGCCACCGTAGTGATAGTCAGGCACATAGTGCGTTATGATGCTCAGGTACTTGATTGACACTTTCTATCGTTCTTTCTTTCGATAATCATGATATCAATAAGACTTTGATACCAAAATGCATGAAGGTAGCAATAAATAAAACCCGCTTTCCCATCGAGTATACCAAGCTTAATAATGTATCGATAAAAAAAATAAATAAAAGGTCTTATTAGGAGAGGCAAGCGATTCCACACCCCCTGCCTAACCAAGGCGCGAATACGCAAGTCAAGTGGCTGCGTCGATGAATTTAGTCTTGTTTCGTTTTTAAAATAAAAATCAGCTTCCCTCGCTGCATTCGAATTATGCTTTGATATCCACCTTTCGATTGGCTTTCTATCGTGATGAATAAACGGGGTTTTTACTTCCAATACGCGTCCTTCTGATACTGCATGATCTCGTGCGCCCTCGCACGTGTATTTCAGCCCTTGTCTTTTGAATATCCGCCGCACCTTCGGATGCCCATATGCATATCTGAGTCTTTTCCCGAGGAATATGTAGGCGGGCATTATCTTTATGGATGCATACGTATTATTACAGCTAAGCAATTTGCGAAGTTCAGACACAAAAATATCTGGTAAATATTCATCAGCATCTAAAAAAAATACGGTGTCATACTTTATCTCGCAGTTTGCAAGCATCCAGTTCCGTTGTTGAGCCCAATCCTGAAAAGCATTCTGATATACCATGACGCTAGGATAGCTTTTGCAAATTTCAACTGTCTTGTCAGAACTAAATGAATCTACGATAATGATTTGCTCGAAATGAGGAACAACGGAGTCGAGCGCCGTCGAGATATTCTGCTCCTCATTGTGGGTTAAAATCAGAACCGTCATGGCTAGTTTAGGTGACGAATTGTATTTATTATGATGTATCATATCAATATGCGCAAATATTTCTCTTCTCGAGCTCGGATACTATGATTGCGGTTATTTCTTTGAGAGACGTTATTTCATCATCCTCATTACTAACAGTGCGAAATCCATTCATACCGGACAGATACTTTTCAATCATTGTCTGCTGAAAAGTTATTTGCGCTTCAGATAATTCAGGCTTTCTGTTATAAATCGTTTGCGCCGCGCTCTTTAAATATATAATCATATCTGGCTTCGGAATTAATGTTAGCATTAATCTGGCAAGCTTATGATGACCTTGTGAAAACTGTTTCTGAATAAAGTAATCATAAAAGTACCGGTCAAAAATTAGCAATGCGCTTTTTGATCGAACGATTCCAATCACTATGTAACCTAAAAAATAATCCCAAAAATAGTAAATCATGTAAAGGTACAATCGCCATTTTGGAACTTTATCACTTTCTTCTTTCAACTCGCTTTTAATATTCTCACTCGAGCCTCTTGATTGCCTAAATCGTGCGATAAGCACATTATAAATATTTCTTAAATCGGGCAGGAAGTAAAAACGGCCATGATAGTAAAGGGTTTTTGGAAAGGCTTCCTTCAAATTATCCATGACTTTGCCCGCGATTGTTGATTTACCCGAACCATCTGGCCCAACGAAGGCAATAAAGAAACCCGACCGACGAGAATTAAGCATGCGAAAATAATGCCCTGCAAAGCATGCAGCACCCCATACTAACGAGACAGGCCGAGCCAATGCGCACTTAGCCACAAGGCTCCTTCTTATAATAGCCACATTTCTTTCAATTTCCACCCACTCGCCGCGTGCAATCAGACTGCATAAATCCATAACTGTTTGTTTTTTCATACTCCAACTCAATGACTGAATCATATCGTGCCGGCTGTGTCGCGCAAATTGACGAATAGATTCTTTATACTTATCCTTAACTGTGCCAACTTGAACCAAATCTTTTAATAAAGTGACGCATACTTCATCTGGATATTGCGGAATATAAAAGTTTAAATATTTGCGTCTTTTTGCGAGAATATCATCAACATTAGCCCAAGCCATTCCTCGCCATGTTATTTTTGTCCACGCATCAAAATGAATAACTTTCCCCGATTGGTTTACCAGAAATCTATACGATCTATAGCCATAGCGACGGGGTCGTGAAATTAGAGTCAGTTCTTGCGTTCGCGCTGCCGACAGTAGGCATTCTTCAAATGCGCTGACATCGCACTCAGACACTAGCAGATCTATGTCATTGCTGATGTTATCAGGAAGTTCGTCGTAGTTTCGTAATACACAATATAATATGTTCTGATGGTGGAGCGCTTCAAAGAAGCAACTTATTAAGGTTTTAATTTTATACACTGACATCTCACGTTCGGTCACTAGATATTTGTCTCAATTGCTTTCTTAAATATTTGCGTCGCATCTTCTTCATTGAAGCCTAGCGATTGATTACGTATATATATTCTACGCTTTTCTTCCTTTAAATGAAGATTAGCATTTTCTACTATAGAAAATATAGCATCAATGTCCCAATCTCGACTCAAGTTAAATGGGCTATCTCCGTAAATGTCATGAAGATTACCAAGCGGTGGCGTAACTATTGCGCAGAGGCTTGCCATGCCCTCTAAGAGCAAAAGTGGCATATCAACAGTACTGCTCAATTGTCTATAAGGAAGTAGCAAAATATCTGTTTTACTCAATACCTCGCGAAGTTCATCTTCTAACAGTGGCGACCATCGTTCATAATTAACGAACTTATAATTAATTCTATCATTTCCGAGCAATTGCTCGTGCAAACTAGTTGTTTCAGGTTTGTGCTTCCACGGAAAGCCGAATATTAACGGCTCAATGTTACTGCTCACTTTAAGGTACTCGAATAGTTCGACGACTTCACGAATCCCTTTGCCAGAATCTAAACGACCACAGAAAGTAACTCTAATTTTATTTGATTCGATTTTCATGTCCGGTTGCAAAAAATACGAATTCGGAACAGGTGGCAATAAGATTTTCGACGCAAGCTTTAATTGGCAAGCCGATTGATATATCCTTGGAGATACGCAGAAGAGGCAACCATTAAATGGAAAATACTTAGCTTCTGCAAAAAGTAATTTTCTTTTTATAGCAGATTCGCTCCATACGAAGTATATATGGTGAAAGTACATATTTCTCTGGCTTCTTCGCCTATAGTGAGCGTACATAAGTCGATCGATCGGCTTTATATAGATTGAGACTACATGATTATATCCGTCCGAAAGTTCTTCAAAAACACTCGCCAGGTTTGTGAGATAAAGAACTCGAATATTGTTTGATAATGTCATGCTTTGAGGCTGCCTGCAATCATAATATATAAATGTTATCTCATTGCTGCAGCTCATATTATCAGCGAGGCGTCGAATCGTCGAATTTACACCACCGACCTGATCATGATTAAAAGAACCTTGTAAGCCCCAAAAAGCGATTTTCACTAGTAGCTCCGTAATTGCCGAATAAAACTATCTGATAAAGCGTACTCCATCCAACGAAGCGGCTTTTGTATCATTGCGAACTCTACCATTTCCCTCGCGTAGTAATTAGGGTTAACTGTGCGATACAATTTCGATGCAAACCGCCAGACTGTTCGAATTAATGGCCGATCCATATCATTCTCTGTATCATAGATTCTTGAAGTTTCTGCATTTTCACATGTTCGCCGCCCCCTAAGCGACTGCACTGTTTTCGCGGACTCATGCCATCTATATGCCCCGAGGTATAGCGGAAGGTGAACCACTCGCGCACCGTCTTTCATAAGGCGCATCCATAGATCGACATCCATGGAAAGCCTGTAGATATTATTTAGACCTCCAACTTCACGAAATAAAGAAGCTTTATAAAATATGCAAGGTTGGCTTGAATACCATACTCCTTTATAAAATGATGTTCTTGTTTGTTTCGGAACTCTAACAAATCTTGTAATGATGTCATCTTGATCAATATATAAAATGTTAGCTGTAATAATATCTGGCTTACTTTCTTTTTCATAACAACGCGCCACAATATTCAAACAGTTCGGCAAAAGAATATCATCACTATTAACCCAGGCAAAAAGCTCACCATTGCAGTTAGAAAAACCTTTCATAATTGCAGCGCTTTGTCCCTCGTCCGGTTCACTGCACCAATATGATAGGCGGGAGTTATAGTTTCTAATAGTGTTTACACTGCCATCAGTACTTCCTCCATCAATGATGATATATTCCAGATTACGATAATTCTGCTCCAAAATAGTATTAATTGTTTTATTTAAATATTTAGCTTGATTAAGTGAGGGTGTTACAATGCTAATCTTGGGTTTCTTCTCTATATCCATTATTCATTAGTCCTTACAGAAGGTCTTTCATAATTTCTAGAGCCAAATGCCAGTGAATTCACAATACCGAGAAAGAAACAGCTTGCTGCAAAAGATAGTGGCGAAGAATCCATCGTGGGATCACCAACAAATGAAACAAGGAACGAAATCCCTACACATACCAAGAGAATAACGACAAATAATGTCATATTAGATTTGATAATAGAAATGAAACTTTTGATTTGTGCAATGTGAAACATAATGAGACATAACATGGGAATTAAGCCAGCACGAAAAGCAACATCCAGCCACAGATTATGAACATAGCTAGCGTTACCAATGTACACAGAGCGGCCACCAAAAGGACTATCGAATAATCCGCCAATCATATAACTCCATGACACATAACGATAAGTGTCTAATCCTTCGCTTTGAAATCGAACATATATTACGTTATAAACAAAAGAATAAATATGATCGATAATATTTGTAAACAAAAATACTGAAAGCCCAACGATTAGAAAAATCATGATACTAATTGCCCGTCTATTGAATAGTCTTAGTAGATATTTTCTTCCAATAAACAAAGATATCAATAGAGCCAACAATAGCGAGAAGTGTGGTAATCGATTTTGAAGTAATGTGCCAACATATAGCGCGATTAACACAAAGGATAAAACAATAAGACCGAAACAGATTTTATATATATGATTCATTTTTATGCTGTCCACATATAAGAGTGCGGGCATTAGAGTTGAACCAAGCGAAGACAATACACCTAAGAAAGTTGCCTGTTGTAGAACATCGGCATCCCAAAAACTTTGTACCTGACGCGAGACTACTACCATTTCAGGCTTGTCTAAAATTGATATATTAACACTTAGAAGGGTAAAAATAATTAGGCCGGCGATCATTGATAATAGAATCAATATTGCTCCGTAAATATCCCCTTGCAGAGAAGGTACATTAATAGAACGACCAGTGATATAAGCACAAATGATTAAAATGCTATTTGTTAATGCGCTTCTAAGAGTAACATCGCCGTACAAGTAAAGAATTAGATAATAGCTCCCGGTAAAAAAACTGAGCAAGGATAATTTGATAAGAAAATTTGTATTCAAGCAATTAGAATACCATCCAAACATTAAACATATAGAAAATGCTACCACAATGGCTGCTGTTGAATAAGTTGGGATATTCAAGCCGAATATAAAAAAAATAATTATAAATGTTGCTAAAATGGCCGTATTTTTTAGAATATTAAGATTTATCCTATAAACACCCATTTTAGTATTCCGGCTTTGACCATCAATAACTTGCCCAAACTGCTTACTATTATTCAATCCCGCCACCAATCTTTTCGTCTGAAAGAATTTTTACAACCGCATACTGGACAGTTTCCAATTTAACCCCTAAAATGCAATGCGCCTCTTTTCGAATACACTTATCGTCACAAGGTGGCATCGGCACTTTCGGCTGCAAGACAATATTGTCAACACCCCATGCATGAAAACGAACTGGTGAATTCTGGTGCATCGGATCACCACACTGTGGAAACCGCGATATTTCTATGACTTTAACACCCATGGCAGCAGCCATGTGTTTGACACCAGTGTCATTTCCTAAGTACAAAGAACAACGCTCAAGTAGTGCGGCGGTCTGCCTCAGAGTTGTTTTTCCAGTCATATCAACTATAGATTCTTCAGGTGTCCCATTTACTATAATTTGAGCTAGCTCCCTGTCGTTTATTCCTCCAAGAATAATTAGGCGGGCATGGAATGTCTGCACGAGCCATTTTGAAAGCTCTCTATAACGATCTACAGGCCACTCTTTATTACTATGCAAAGCACCCGGCGCGATCGCAACGATTGGACGCATTAAATCATCTGGCAAAAGATCGATAGCGTACTTACGGTCTTCCTCAGAAATCCACAACTCAAGCGTATCCGAAGATATACTAGCACCCAAGTAAGAAAGGATGCCTAACATAGTAGGCACTTCGTGGGAAACAATAGATCTATGAATCGGTTCTGTCAGTAGTGTGTCATAGCCCTTATTACTATAAGCTTTGAGTTTATTAACTGTTTCCGAGAAAGCTACGCGACGGCGCGCTTTAGAAAAATATGCTAGAAAGGTAGCATGATAATTATCAATATCCCACCGGGGAATAATGGCCCAATCAAAAGCAGCCTTCCATAAATTTTCTTTAGCAAGCCGATATGCCCGAATATGAAGAATGAAAGGCCTGACAAACCTTGGTGCCTTATGATCAAAAGTAAGAAGATTGTCGCAGTAAGGGCATAGTTCAAAAAGATTTTCTATGCCCTTTTTAACGATGAGAGTGATCGTTGCTTTGGGATAGTTGTTTCGCAGTTCCCGTATAAAAGGGCTTTTCAGAACCATATCGCCAATTTCGTCGAGACAAACCAACAATATTGATTTCGGCGAATTAACTGGCGAGACTGGCTCGCTATCAACATGAAATAATCGTCTCGTAAATTCCGGTGAGACTGGAAAGTAGAATATTCTTTTAAGAAGCTGTTTTATTGATATCATGCTTTCTCGAATTTATAGCTTTCATCTTCATAATCATTTTTCCAAAACGGATTTCAATACATTTTCATATTCTTGCCGAGAATGCCGACGAATTTCCTCTATCTGTTCCGGATATGAATCGCATCGCGACCGCGCTTGATCAATTAATGATTCTACACCGACGAGTTCAACATCACTTACGTAATATGAAGGGAGAGACAGATTCTCTATCATCTTTGCCCGGCTATCGTTGCCTATGACTATCGCAGGTTTGCCAAACGAAGCCATCATGAACGCACCATGAACCCGATTCATTATGCCCCATTTGGCACGTGCGTAAAATTTCATAAATTCAAGGTGATTATTTGGCACAAGAAAACGCTCTAAATTTGGCACAAGAACTTTAGCAAGTTTTTCCTCATGCGGCGTATGACAGGCCACCACAGCGCGTCCAATGCGTGAAGCTTCAAAGGCTATCGAAATGAATTCATGTCTCCATCGCTCGCTGTCAATCTCCTGGCCAAAAATGTAATGCCCTCCATTTTCCATGAAGTTTAGGACAATAAATTCTCCTGGCTCTGGCTTTATTCCAAAGCGGTCTCTGGCAAATATTGACGTACAAGGCAAAACCTTTGCGTCTCTTCCTGCATGATTCAGCATTTTTCTCGCCAACTTATCGCGCAGAATGGTCAGATCGCAGGTGTCGAAAAATTCACGGATATAGGCTTTACATTTTTGGCAATTTTCAATCTCACTGCCATCAGAGTGGTAACGCTGACAACTGCCTCCCGCCAAATTCAGAAATGGACGCTCACGTCGGTCAGGCATGAAGCGTTTGCGGATTAACGGATCAAACCATTCGTTATCAGCACAATGCGGGCCGTCTGTTTGCGGATGGCACCAGTATACTGGAGCACCACTTTGTACCAAAATATCAGCATCGCTGATTCTATTTTTTGAATTCACCGCGCGACACAGTGGTTCAACCAGCCTTGATATTCTGAGATTGCGAAGATTCTCTCGGCCATAGACTGCGGTCACTGGTGAGTGTTTGTGAACCAACGCAACCTTGCTAATCATGCCAGAGGATTGGAACAAATATATTATCCCCTCACGAACGAAATCGTCGCCAACATTGTGATTAACCGTTGTTATGAAACAAACACTCTTCATATATTATCCTTGATAAATGTTATTTTCTTCTAATTACAAGGCATTTACGTATGATTCGGTCGATAAGGGTTGGGAATAAAAGTTTCCTTAAATATCGCTGATCAGAAAGTTTGTCTCTGATAATAAATTCAGGATGAATAAAAGGCATACACAAACTGGATACTTGCATAGCCGCAAAGGGACTATTGCCATCGTTTACATGAGTACCATCTTTACCGAAACCTATGTTGGAAATCATATTAACATTTGTAGTTGCCGACAAACCGGAATTGATCATTTTTGAAAAGCCCCACTGATAATCCCAAGTATCTATCTCACCTGCGAAAAGCCGATCATAAAGATTCAGCCTGAAAGATATATCTTGCTTTCCATCACAAAAATCTAAATATATTTTTCTCATTTTAACCGTTGGCCATAATCGCATATCAACATCGTAATACTTCCATGCTCTCCGCCATGAAGCCCACCCCCAGATAGGTCCATATTTTGAAAAATAATAGCTGTCACCATTTCTCCGCCATCCATTAAGAAAGTTGGAACCACAAATCTGCATTACCCGCTCATCATTCCGATACCGTTCAAGCAAGTCCTCGCAAAACCAGAAAAAACTCTGTGCAGGAAGACAGTCATCCTCTAAAATAATTCCTTCTTCTTCATTTTTAAAAAACCAGTCAATACCACCACTCACACCGTACTTACACCCCAAGTTTTTCTCACGAAATAGTGTATTTACCTCGCAATCCCAGTCGATATGGTCCATGACATAGTCACGAACCGTTTTAACTTTCTCATCTTCACCGTGTCGTGAATCCCTTGGCCCGTCGGCGGCAACATAAAGACGTGGCGGTTTCGCCTTCCGAATTGCCTCAAACACCTGGATTGTAGTATCAGGCCGATTAAATACTAGGAACAATACCGCCGTTTTCAGCGGATGGGGCGGGGCAAAATCTGACCCTGAAATATCTTGCATGTTAGTACCCTTCATGTCTTTTGAGCTTCCAGATAAAGAGATTCCCAGCGACGATCCATACTATCCTTTAGCAATCTGCTATCTGCACCCTCGCTGAAAGAAACTTCATGAATATTATCAAAGCCTGCTTCTTTTAAAAAACATGTCAATAATTTTGTGTCCCATACTGACAAATGCATATGGCTTTGTGTCAACGCATGAATGGCTTCGCAGCCTGTTCCCCGTCTTACAAATTTTTCATCCACTTTCAGGCCACAATAATAATCAACATATTTTGCGAGATCAGGCACGCTTATCCGCAACCATGAACCTTTTTTCATAGTTCTGTTAAGCTCTTTCAATAATGCTAATGCTTGATTAGGATACAAGTGTTCAAGCGTATGCTCGGTAAAAACGCCATCCCACACATTATCATCACAGTTCAGTGGATAGCGTAGATCCAACATCCACTCGGGTCGATTGTTGTACTTTCTCCAGAATTTAATTCCACTATAGAAATCAGCATTAATCCAGCCGTCAATTTTATTTTGCCCACATCCAAGATTCAGATAGTTGCTGATATTTTTCAATGGCGGCTTTCTATTTAAGAACAGCCGGCCGTAAAGACTAATGAACTCAAAGCGCAGCATGCCTTTCAACGTTGATTGGTGTTTTGTACTGTAAATACTATAATCATTTTCATCATCGATAGTCATAATCTTGCCTTCTTAAATGAAAGGATGCTTTGCCATGAATAGAACAACAGCTTAATTGGATTGAGTGCGTTGAGTTTCATTTTCAGTGAAGGATATGTTTGTTTGTCAACCATATCGTACAGCAAATCTGAGGATAGTTGGCCCAGAAGTGCAGCTATGGCCGCACCAACTATCCCATACACAGGAATTAGTATTAAATTGGCTGCAATATTGATTACCATACCGAACAATGTGCGGTATAAATTTTTATTGATGTAATTTTCTGCAAGAAACCATTTGCCGCTTGCAATACCCAAAAACACAAATACACCTGTCCAAATATGAATACTCAAAACACCTGCCGATGGTAAATATGCACTGCCATAAAGCAAACCAATAACCCAGGGTGCTATAAAAGTTGTCGGCAGGGCTATCGTCAAGGCTATCAGAACCATCAAATAATATAATTTCTGAAGTCTTTGATAATAAAGCGCCTCGTTCGTTTTCTTTGCGTTGATGATTGCGGGAAATACTGATGAAGAAATGGCGACGGGAATAAAATACCACGCCTCGCTCAATCGCGCTGCCGCTGCATAAAGCCCAACCTGTTCTGCATCCAACATTTCCTTTATCATCACCTGACCGATTCTTAAATAAACTGAAATAGCAATACCCGACAGAATCAAAGGCCAGCTATCTCTCAAGAGTTTTTTTGCAATCTGCCAATGCCATTCCCAAGAACACAGCATTCCTCTATTACACATATAAACAATCGTTAACCCACCGGCGATTACTAGTGCGTCGAGCAAGAACACGCAGGCAAACCAGACCAGAGGCGCTGATAGGCATACAAGAATAATTTTAGTTGCGGACGAAACGACAAGTTGAATAATCTGAACAAAAACAACATATTTAGATTTCACTTGGGCTTGATAGTTATAATCGATAACATTAAAAGCCTGGAAAATAACAGCAAAAGCAATGATGGCAATTAGAATGTTTGTTTGCGCATCATTACTTGTAAAAGCAACAGCCGTGATAATACAACCCCACATCAGAACCGCACCACCGCACTTGAGCCAAAACGCCGTTCCCAAAAGCTCATTCCGTCGATCCGGATCTTTTACTAGCTCTCTTATTACAATGCTGTCCAGTCCAAGAGAAGCAAGTGCCGTAAATAGCGCCACAAAACTTCCCGCATAACTTAGCAGACCAAACTGTTCTGGCCCTAGATATCTTGCAATATAGACACCGACAAAAAGCGTAACTAGCATGCTCAACACGCGATGCCCCATAAGCCAGGATGTGTTGGCAAAATAACGTCTAAAGCCGGCGGCATTTATATTTGAATCAGGCGCCATTCTTCTTAGAGGCTTCAGTAATCAAAATCGCATTTCTTCCAATTTGACGTTTATCAATCATAAAAGAACAGTTAAATACAGTTTACGGTTACCGGTTCTCAGTTGGTGGTTGATGGATATCAGTTTCCCGGCGCGTTCGGAGAATGCTCCTTACGCCTTGCACCTTACCCCTTACTTAAAATCTTTTACCCCTCACGCCTGACACCTAACACCTCAAGTTTCACGCCCTTTAGACAGCTCCGCCCTCTGGATTACATACGAGGACAATTCCAGCCGACTAAAAACTTAACACTGAAAACTAAAAACGGATTCTTAAGCCTCGAACTCTTTACTCTTTATTCCTGATGCCGAACGCTTTTCTCCTCACGCCTGATATTCCCCACCCCAAAGGGCTTTGAGGAAATCGGCATAGGGAAGTACCGAGACCCCGTCTGTTTCTCTGGTCCGCTTCTCCAGGCAGACACACAAATAACGTTTGAATTGTTTTTCTTCCCTCAAGGCCCGCAATGATTTCAAATCCTGCGCTGCAATGTTTGGCTTGGCTTTGACTTCAATTGCGGTATGGTCGCCGATGATGAAGTCCACTTCAAAGCCGCTGGCTGAACGCCAGAAGCTTAGAGGATCACCGGAGACATAGTCGCTAAAGCAGGTTAATTCGTGCATCAGAAAGGTTTCAAAGGCCTGGCCGAACTCGGGCGTTTGCGGCAGAAACGGACGGCCCTGAAGCGCCGACACTACACCGACATCAAAAAAATAATACTTCGAGGAGGCCAGGGGTTTTCTGATGACTGTTTTGCGCCAGGCGGGAAGTTCACGCAGAATCAGCGTATCTTTCAGGATTTCGTAATACTCATAAACGGTGGTGCGGGCAACCTGTGAATCGCTGGCAATGTTGGTGAAATTAACGATTGCACCATTGTTATGCGCGGCGATTTTCAGGAAGCGGCTGAATGACGGAATATTTCTTGTCGCTCCTTCCGCCATGATTTCCTGTTGCAAATACAATCCGCAATAGGCCTCAAGATCGGCGGCGGCATCGTCGGAAAAATAGATGGACGGAAGCAACCCTCGCTCGATGGCCCGGTGAAGATCAAATTGACTGCCTAGCTCGTGGGATGTGAGGGGATGAAGATTAACGATCCGAGCGCGTCCTCCCAAAAGGTTCAAACCACCGCGACGCAGTTTTCTGGCGCTGGACCCCGTAAGCAGAAACTGGACATCCCGCGAATCGATCAGACGCTGCACCTCGTTTAGCAGCATGGGAAGACGCTGAATTTCATCGATCACAACCTTTTTAACCGATGTTCCGATTTCCTCTGCCAGGCGGCCCGGATCACGGCTGAAAGTTAGATAGACGGCACTGTCCAGAAGATCGTAGAGGCGAACAGTCGGCAGGCGATGGAGAATTAAAGATGTTTTTCCGGTTTGGCGCGGCCCCAGTAAAAAATGCGACCGTTTTCCAAGCAGGTCTTGAATATCAAGTTCACGCTCAATCCAAGTTTTTTTCACGTCTTATCACCACGTCAACATAGTTGACATATTACATACCAAATGACGAAATATATGTCAAATGGTTTATTAATTTTAAGCGACTTAAATGCATCAATCGGCTATCAGTTATAAAAACAGTTACCTATTTGCAGTTGTCGGTAAACGGTTATCAGTTATCGGTTTTCAGTCGGCGGTTGACGGATTTCTTTTTCCCGGCGTGTTTTGGCAAACGCGCCCGACATCAAACATTAAACTTTAAACTTTGAACTTTAAACGTGAAACATGAAACTTTAAACCTAATTGCTTATCGCCCCATACCCTTTACTTAAAACTGAGCCCTGAAAACTTAAAACGGTTTATTGATCCCCTCACTCCTGACTCCTCACGCCTAACCCCTCACGCCTTTCGTTTCTTACAGCTCCGCCCTCTGGGTTCCATACGAGGTGTTATTCACGCACATGTTTTTTGGGAAGATTTGACCTGCCAAAAACCAGCGACACTTCGAGATACGCCCCTGAGGCTCTGCGGCGCAAGCATGCTTGGCCAGCAACGATGTGGAAAAAATTTTTATTGTTGCGATGTCATTAGTGCCGACCGCTCAAGGGTGGCGCGACGCGGAATCATAATACAAGGCCTTCGAAAAATGCAATCAAATATCGAGATTATTAAAATGTAATTGCGGTTTTTTGGCGTGCGCACAATCACAAGAAATTCCGTTTGGTGCCAGGCTATGGGCTATAGGTGAAAGGCTATGTTCTACATTTTCCATTCCCGGCGTGTTTTGGCAAACGCGCCCGACATCAAACATTAAACTTTAAACGTGAAACATGAAACGTGATGCATGAAACTTTAAACCTAATTGCTTATCGCCCCTTAAGCTCCCCGCCTGACGCCTTACTCTTAACGCCTCACGCCTTAGACAGCTCCGCCCTCTGGATTACACCCAGGATGCCCACTTGCTTGTAACGAGATCCATCATCTGTTTGAAGTCCTTTGCCTCAACGCCATGTCGCGCTCTTCGTCTTCCAGTAGTCTTTGAATGTCAGAACCCGGTCTTTTTGCTCGCTGTCAAACAGAAACGGTTCGACATCGTTTGCCAGATACTCCAAATCGAGTTCATCCAATCGTTGATCAAACAGTTTCAGAAATTCCATTCGTTCGAGATGAATCATTCCGGCAATGTACTTGAAGTCCGGTTCAGCAAGGCCAAGCAGGTAAGACACATCAAACAGGTCGCGGCCTTTCTCCCGCTTGCGCCCCAAAACCGTCATCATTTTTTGAGACAGCAAGACTGCGACAGGTGCGGTAAAAATACGCCGATAAAGAGAAAAGCGGTTGAGGACAAAGGTCTGAAGCTCATAGTTTTTCTCTTTTAATTCGGTGTCGATGCGGATCAGTATTTTCCGAGAGGCCAGCGGGCTAATGCCGGCCCGATGCAAAATATCAGGAAACTTGACATAACAATGGTACGCACCTTTTTCGACGAAACGATACTCAATGACAAATCCCTTGTAGGTCATATCTTTGCAAGCGGCTGTGAGCAGCGATTCAAATTGCTTAAAGGGCAAACCGAAATTGTCAAAGTCCAGATCCTCCGAAAAGCGCGGGCTTGAATATAAAACGCGAATGGCCGTGCCGCCGATGAATGCCAAATCTCCCGATGCCTTGTTTTTGAAAATTGAATCGAGAAGTTCATGCTGCAAGTATTCCACCAGAATGCCTTCCGGATTTTTTTGCGCCAGGGCAGGCGGGAAAAAGGCGGAAAGCTGGTCTAACGTAAGCATCGCTTAGCCCACCTTTCGAGTTTTTTGCCTCCGAAAGCGGCAACGTAGCTTTGCATTTTATTCGCGTCTATTTTTTCTTCCATAACGTCGGTGTTGAAGCGAATGTTTTCGAAATCGTCATCAGTATTGATGTTGGCCAAGTTCAGATAGAGATAGTCCAGAATCGCCTTTTCCGGTTCGGCCATCAGGATATGTCCATACTCCGTCTTGATCTGCGTATATCCCCAAAAAAGATCCGGCTTGATATGCCGATAAATATACGAGCCAAATGCGTTTTTATATTTCCGGTTGATTCGCGACGTCACACTGACATAGGCAAATACCATCTCCGGAATAAACCCATACCAGGCCAAGGCGCTTTCCAAACTCAGATAGCTGGGTTCGTAAAGAAACGATGCCAACTCTTCCGACCGGATTCGCTCTTTTTCTCGCGTGAAAGCATAAAAGCCGTTTTTCAGGCGCAGCAGGTACCCCTTTTTTGTCCAGACGCTAAGTTGGTAATTAAACAGCGATTGCCCCGCAAGCACGGGATCGTTGACCGAAAAATAGGGCGTTCGAACGACAGCTCTTAAATCTTCATATTTCATTATGTTATTATATTCAATAAGATAATAAAACGCAAACGATTATCCGAATCACCGTAAGTTTTCTACAGCATGATTACCGGCTCGCAACACCATCCAAGATACGCCGGGCAGTCATAAAGGCGGTTCAGAACCGCCTGAGAAAAAAGTTTACGGTTTACAGTTGCCGGTTTCCGGTTATCGGTTTTCAGTCGGCGGTTGACGGATTTCTTTTTCCCGGCGTGTTTTGGCAAACGCGCCCGACATCAAACTTTAAACTTTAAACTTTGAACTTTAAACGTGAAACATGAAACCTGCAACTTTAAACCTCATTGCTTATCGCCCCTTACCTCTTGCTTACTTTTTCCACCTCCGGCGCAAAGCGCCACCTCCGCCAGCGGAGGACATTTAGTGGAATGCCTTCGGCGCAGTCTTGATCACCAAACAACCGTGAACCGTGAACCGGAAACTGCTTTTCCCCCTTGATCCTTTTTCTTACAGCTCCGCCCTCTCGGTTACACCCGAGGACGCTTTCGTTTGGCTTATGCTTCAGCACTGAATCTTGAAATGATCTGCCCTGAGGCAATGATCAGCCGAAAGTTTCGGCCTTACAATTTCAATTGCGCAATCTCGGAGATCGGCAAAACCGTCGTCGTCTGATTCAATTTGTATATTTTCTTGCCGGGATAAATCACCCACAGATGCGTCAGGTTCAACTCATCGAATGCCGTGGCCATCGACTTTGCGAACCCCGGAGCCTGCGCATACTTCACCTCAATACCGTATAGTCGGCCTTTCCTTTGAAACAGCAAGTCGAGTTCAGCGGATGTGTGCACACCCCAGAAAAAAGCTTCATTGTCTTTCAGGCCAATGGCCTTGATGGTTTCCTCCAGCGCAAATCCCTCCCAGGATGCGCCTAATTTCGGGTGATTAAACACATCTTTTTTATTCTCCAATGAGAAGAGCGCGTGCAATATTCCGGTATCGCGAAAATATATTTTTGGCCTTTTTATAATTCTTTTCTTTGTATTGTAATGCCAGGCCCTCAGCTGACGGATCATAAATGTTCCAGAAAGCAAATCCAGATATCGCTGCGCCGTATGGTCCGACACACCCAGGCTCTTGCCTATCTCCGATGCGTTAAAGATTTGGCCGTGGTAATGCGCGAGCATCTGCCAGAACCGGCCAAGCGATTTAGCGGGGATATTGAAACCCAGCTGCGGAATGTCCCGTTCAAGGAATGTCGCGATGAAATCCTGACGCCATTGATAGGACGCTGCTTCACTCGGAGCAAGAAATGATCTGGGAAAGGCGCCCCTGACCCACAGTTTTTCTTCTTTGCCGGCTCCGACAAGCGCCAGTGAAAACCCGCCCATCTCCAGATAACTGATCCGTCCGGCCAGAGACTCAGAAGATTGCTTGATCAAATCGCGTGACGCGCTGCCCAGGATCAGAAACTTTGCTTTCTTATTGGAACGATCCGCCAGAACCCGAACAACAGGAAACAACTCGGGAACCCGTTGAATTTCATCCAACACGATAAGGCCATCCAGTCCTTCCAGCGCCAGCAGAGGCTCTTCAAGCCGCCGGACATCAAGCGGATTTTCAAGATCAAAAAAAGTAACTTTACCGGGCCACTGACTGGAAAACTGGCTGGCCAGCGTGGTCTTCCCGCACTGCCGCGCCCCGAGAATCGCGACGACAGGATTGTTTTTTAACCTTTCTTTAATTATCGCGATTTCGGCATTTCGTATGATTTGCATGAAAACACCCTATCATGATATTTCGATGTGTCAATTCGAAATTTCATAGCCGATGCCGACAAAAAAGCAAACATATTTCGGCTTTGGCAGTAAAGACCGTCTTCAGCTTACAGTGACCCGTTGACGATCATAGAGCGGTCATCATCTATTGGTTTTCAGTTGGCGGTTTACGAATTTCTTTTTCCCGATGCGTTTGGCAAACCCGCCTTACATCAAACATTGAACTTTAAACGTGAAACATGAAACCTGCAACTTTAAACCTGATTTCTTATCGCCCCGTGCCTCTTGCCCGCCACCTGTGCGAAGCGCATAACTTGAAACTTAAAACTGAACACTTAAAACTGTTTATTATTCGCCTAACGCCTCACGCTTTGCGCTTCACCCTCTCACCCCTTCCCGGCGCAGAACCCGCCAGACGGTTAAAAACAGGATTTTCAGGTCAAGCCGCATCGATTGGTGATTCAGATAATGCACATCGTGCTCGACTTTTACGGGAATGGGCAAATCATCGCGGCCGTTGATCTGGGCCCATCCGGTGATGCCCGGAATCAAACGATGCACGCCCTTTTCCGTCCGCAGGGCGATCAGGTCTTCTTGGTTATACAGCGCAGGACGCGGACCAACGATGCTCATGTCTCCTTTTAGAACGCTCCACAACTGCGGCAGCTCATCCAGACTTGATTTCCGCAGAAACGACCCGAAGGGAACCCGATAGGCATCGGGATTGTCCATCAGGTGCGTTGCCACCTGGGGAGCGTCCGCGCGCATGGTCCGGAATTTCGGCATTTTGAAAATCTCATTATCGCGGCCGACGCGATCCGACCAGTGGATGGCGGGGCCGCGGGAAGTCGTTCTGATTAAAAGCGCGATGATCGCAAGCGGAAGAAAAAGCACGCACAAGGCCGCGAAAGACAAGATGACGTCGAACAGTCTTTTCATAAAATTCAACTTTTCAAAAATAGGAATCCGGCGATCCGGGACAATGGTTTCATCGGCTTGCGGCGCCCATAACGCGCTCCACCGCTTTGACGGTATCGAGTATGTCTTGTTCCGAAAGCGTCGGATGCACCAGGAACATCATGGCCGTTTCTCCCAATTCAGAAGCAACGGGCAGCCTTTCAGCGGGCCTTAGGGAATCAAAAGCCTTTTCTCGATAAATCTCGCTGCAGCTGCCGGAAAAGCAGGGAATGCCCTGCGCATTGACGGCGGTGATCACTCGCTCGCGGTTCCAGCCTTTCTTGAGCTGGTCGGGCCGGATAAAAACGTAATACTTGTAATAGGCGTGAAAAACCTCTTGAGGAGGAACGGTCACGCGAAAGGCCGGAATGTTCTGAAACGATTTCGTCAGAATCGCGGCAGCGCGCCTGCGGGTCTCAATCCAGGACGGAAGTTTTCGCAACTGCATCCGCCCGATAGCGGCCTGCATTTCCGTCATCCGCCCGTTGGTGCCGAACGATTCATGAAGCCATCGAAAAGACGGCCCGGGCTTCACCTCGGCGCTGTATACCGCGTCGTAGCTTTTGCCGTGGTCTTTGTAGGACCAGATTGTCGACCAGAAGTCTTTTCGATTCGTCGTTACCATGCCGCCTTCGCCGCCGGTGGTTGAAATTTTGTCCTGGCAGAAGGAAAACGCCGCCACATCGCCCAGCGATCCGACGGGCCTCCCTTTATAGCGGGCGCCCTGGGCCTGCGCGCAATCTTCGATGACCGCAAGATCGTGCTTTTGGGCCAGGGCCAGAATGTCATCCATCTCGCAGGGCCAGCCGGCCAGATGAACCGCAATAACCGCGCGTGTGCGGGGCGTGATGACCGGCTCGATCGAGGCGGCCGTAATATTCTGGCTTACGGGATCCACATCGGCAAAAACGGGTTTTGCTCCGCGCAGAGCTACGCAGCCCGCCGACGCAACATAGCTTCGCGGGGTGACGATGACTTCATCGCCCGGACCGACATTCAGAGCAAACAGAGCCGCTTCCAGCGCGACGGTTCCGTTCATTACGGCCACGGCGTGCTTCGTTCCGACAAAAGCCGCAAACTCGCCTTCAAATCGACGTCCTTCGTCGCCCGTCCAGTAGTTGACTTTGCCCGCGCGCAAAACGTTCATCGCCGCTTCGATTTCGTCCTTGTCAAAATAAGGCCAGGGCGGAAAAGGAGCGGTGCGGACAGGATCGCTGATTTCTTCACAAACGGATTTCATGTTCTCCCCTCATCGTTTGGACTTGCTCTATTTTTCGCGATGAAACAACTTCATCATTTGATCCTCGCGCAGCAGGACCGGTTGTTCATCAACGTCCCTCAGAAATATCGTGCCCGGTTCGAACTCATACAAGCGGAAATTGTAATCAAAGGCCGAATCGCCGTCTAAAAGGCGAATCATATCTTCTGCAAAATTCGCTCCCGCGGCGGCAAAGCAGCCGACAAAAGCCACCGCGCGGATGTTCACTTCGGTGACCTTCGGAACGCCTTGCGGATCTTCCTTGAGATCGACGGTGAAAAAGCCATGTTTTTCGGACTGTGTTTTTTCCATCAAGATATCCATGGCTCTTCGGGCGACCTGAAACACACCGGGGTCATTGATCAGCCGTCCGAAAGACGTATTGCCGGTGATGCCTGACGGAGCGACTTTCGCCATGATGTATTCCACCCGCTGGCCCACAGCGCTGCGGATCAGCTCGCCGCGATGATAAAGCAGTTTGCAGGCCAGATTCCGGCCCGGCAGATACTCGCTGGCCAGAAATTTTTCGATGCCCGGATTCATGCGCACCCAGTTTTTCAACTCATCAGCGGAGTGAACCATAAGCGATCCCATCCCGCTGGAGCCGGTCGTTGCGCGAACCCAAAATGGATAGGGCAGATCAGAATCCTTCAACGGACCAGCATCGACCGCGTTGATCGTAAAGGATTTCGGGGCAAGGCCATAGGGCGCAAGCGCCTGAGCCAGAAAAGATTTGTCCACCAGGCGCCGGGCCAGTTGATAATCGGGCAGAATCGCCTTGCAGGGCGCTGGCCCTTCCTTCGATTTATGAGCCCATTCCAGAACTTCAAGTTCCGGTGAAATAATGGCGCAATCGATTTGCTCGTCGGCGATGATCGCATTCAGAACAGGCCAGTAGTCGGGATGTACGGCTTCGGGAACGAGATAGCTTCGATCAAACAAATCGGGCAAGTATAATCCAATCGCATGCGGATCGGCATCCGTGGCAATCAATCGATAGGGCTTTTTATAGCCGCCGTATGTCCTGAGCGCGCGCGCGATGCTTCTGGGGGTCGGTCCGCCTGCGCCTGTTATCAATATATTCATGACCGTTGATCTCCTGCCGCGGACCGCCCGCTTTCAGGGCGCCGCATGTTTCTATCCGCGTTGATCAATCAAAGCGGCGTCAGGGGTTCTTATAGAGGTTTACAATTTTTTTCCGCTTTCCCGACGCCAAAAGCGGCACTTCGGAAACATACTCGATGGCTATTTCGGCATCCGGGCCGAGATACAATTTGAAATCATCGATCAGTTCCGCGTCCCGATGAAGAGGGCCGTTTGCGTTGATTTTGAAGCGGTATTGCTTCTGTGTTTCCTGAATAAGCTGATACTGGACAATTTCAGGATACTTCCACATGTTTTTGTACACGATGAACGACGACACCAGATCACCTTTTGTATCATAAAGAAGATCAAGCTTTCTGCCTTCCACGCTCGAAAGAAATAGCTTCCCGGGCTGGGCCGCGTCCATCTCAATCGCTCCGACATCGCCGGTATCGTATCGAATCATCGGCATAGCGTAGTTAAACAGGTCGGTCACCACAATTCTGCCCAACTCGCCTTCCTGCGCGGGATGGTCCGAATCGAGCTTCAGCGTTTCCAGCACATAGCTTGCCGTATTGACCAAAAATCGAGGCGATCCGTTAATTTCCTGCTGCGCCAGAATGCCGTTTTCCTGGTTTGAATAGCGCGACACCACCGTGACGCCGAAATAGTCCCGCAAGGCGACCTTCGTGTAGTCGCTCAAAGACTCCGAAATGGCAATGATCGACTTGACGTTTTTCGGCGCGTCACCCTTGGGCCTCCCGTCGAGATGCTTTGCCAAAAGCTCCAGAGCCGAAGCGTAACCCACGATGCCGAACCGGGATGCATCCTGCGACAAGATCCGAAGGATATGTTCGAGCTGCGCGGCATTCAATTGAATCACATCCACGGGAACGACATTCTGCAGGAAGTAATGAAAAGGCGAGCTCATTTTTTCTTTCGCCCAGATTTTCATGTACAGGACTTTGTGGCCGATGTCAAAACCTGCCCGGCGGGCAAAGGTGATCGTGTCGGCGGAATTTCTCAGTTTCTTGCCCGAATTGTGAAAGACCTCAAACGGCGTCCCGGTCGATCCGCTGGTAAAAACCGCGATGCGGTTCGACGCCCCATATTGACGCGAGCAAAAACGCGCCGCCGATTCGCGGATCAGGGTTTTGTTCACCACCGGATAGTCGGAAAGCGGCGCGGACGGATTTTTGCCGGAATAGTAGGATGTCGTTTCCCGCGCATGCCGCAGAAGCGCCGCAAGCAACTCCTGCTTTCGGCCGACAGCCCACGAGCCGCCCGCCTCTTCGGTCAGCCGGCGGATGTCCTCCAGATGTCGCCCGATTTTTCCGCCTCGGAGCGCATCCACACACCAAAACGCATTTCTTCGCGCTGTCTGGAGCAAATTGTTTATACTCACGGCTTTTCCGGCGTCCTTTCCGTCGTCATGCTAATCACGACAGACCGGATTGTAACGGCAAATGACCTTTTTCAATTTACCGGATGAAAGCAGAGGAATTTGATCCATGTGTTGGATCTTGACCCCGGCCGTCGAACCAACCAGGTCTCTGACAGTGTCCGCAAAGTCTTCATCTCGATAGAGGCCTTTTGCGCCTTCGAGGTTTAATGTGAAGGTGTCGGAACTTTCCTGAATGAGTTGATATTGGGGCAACCGGTCATAGGCCCGGAATTTCAAGGCCACAAAGTGCGGGCAGATTTTATTTCCCCGTGTGTCGTAAATGATCTCGTCCTGGCGGCCCGACAGCTCGCTTAACGCCAGCTTGCCGTATTGTTTATCCTGAAAGGGCTTCGCGATGACGATATCGCCTGTGTTATATCGGATCAGGGGCATGGCCCGATTGTAAATGTCCGTCAGGATCAATCGGGCCGGCTCGCCCGGCTGCGCGGGATCATCGGACTCCAGCTTCAGCGTTTCAAAATGATAATGCGCCGTATTCAGAACAAAATCTTCGCTGCCCACTTCCTGCTGGCCCAAAAATCCGCATTCGTTATTTGCGTATCGCGAAATGACGGGACACCCGAAGACCTTTTGAAGCAGTTTCCTGGTTCTATGCTCAAGCCTTTCGGCTCCGCTGACAACCAGCTTCAAAGCAAACAGGTCCGGCGTGTATCCCTTCGCGTCGAAATACGACGCTATGGCAGAAAGAAAGGTGGCGTATCCGGTCAGGCATTTCATCCCCCGTTCCTTGCGCAGCATCCAATACAGTTGATCGAGAGACTCGTCGGACAGAGATGAGCAGTCGAACATCTTCATATTACGCAGCCGTTGAGCCCATTTCGTTCTGCGAACATCTTCGTGCCATATTTTCGCGTCGATGTAAGCGCAACCCGGTCCAACGCCGCATCGCCCGAGAAAGTACCAGAGTTCGGCGGCGACCCTTTTTCTTTTGCTTTTGTCATGGAGCATGACAAAACGCTCTCCCGTGGAGCCGCTGGTTTTAATTTTGAACAGGGGTTTGTCCTTATAGACCGACGAGAAGAAAGACTCGTAGCGATCTTTAATGAAACTTTTATAGATTACCGGAAAATCCGCAAGCGAGGCATATCCCGCAAAAGGGCGATAAAACGGCGTCGTTTCAACCGCATGGCGAAGCAGTTGCGATAAATCATTCGGTTGCCCGTCGGACACGCCTTCCATCGCGTCTTTTATCTGGCGCATGTATTGCCTGACCTCGCCGCCGGTTACGGCATCGGAAAGCCAGAATCCATATCGCGTCATGATTTCCCAAAGCATGGTGAGGGTCCTTTCTTCAGTTGACTGCGGCCTTATGCAGACAATCCCATAGAGGCAAGTTTCAGTTCCCTTTCTAAAACCTCCTGCCGGGTATTGCCGAGAATCAATCCATTAAGCACGGGACGTTTGTCGCCATAGGATCCCGCGGATGGATCGCAACTGGCCAGCGGAAGAAAGATATCTTCATCCATGGCCCCATAGACGATCTTGAGCATTTGCCGGTAATCGCCGGTCCCCGTAAAACGCCGGAAACGCATGACGGATTTATTAAAACTTTCGCGTATGCTTTCCGCGTAAAGAAGCGCGGGCGTGGATCCGTTGGCCCGGAAATTCAGATCAAAAATCTTGAACTGTCCATCTGCAAGAACAGCCACATCCATCCCCATAAAACCATAGTAACCGGATTCGAAAGCCCGCCCGGCCACTTCCCTGCCCGCCGTGACAATTCCGTCGGCGCAAGACGAATCTTCTATCCAGTTGCCCTGGTAGCGGCCCTCGTCGTCGCTGACCTGTTCGGCAAAGCCCAGATAGACGATGCCGCCTTCTTTATCGATGAAATAGTTCAGACATAAATTGCCCCGGATGTCCAGATAGTCTTCAACCACGACACATGGGCAATCGTAAAAGTATGCCGCAGCCGCGCGCAAATCCTTTGCTCTACGGCAGATGCGCACATCGACGCCGCCGCCGGTCGACTCGTCGGTGATCGCTTTGATCACGAGCGGAAAGCGCATCGTTTTTCTGATGGTCTCCAGTTCAGCGATCGGCACAAGCTGTCGCGCCGGCAGGTTTTCGCTTTGCACAAAGCGCGCAAGATGGGCTTTGTTGTTGACATAAGAAAGCGCCTGCGGCTTGACCAGGCAGGACGAAAGCGGCAGATCGGTTTCCGCATGCACATGCTGCGTCACAACCGATTTGCCTTCGGCGCAGAGCCTCTTTATCAATTCCAGATACTCGGCGGCATTGCGGAATCGATGTAGATGGGCCTGAATCCGAAACCCTGCATCGCGCAAAAGCCCCACCCCTTCCGGAGTAGAGGCAGACGCGGCGCAAACAACCGGCATAGCGCCCACAACGGACAACTGACCCCCGCTGAGCAGATCCAGGGCCATCTCATCTTTGGGCAGCCAGCGTGATGCATTGGGCGAAGACCGGCCTGTGAAAACAGCCGCGTTCCCGAATATTTCGCTGAATGTGGCTGTAGGCTTTAAAACGGTTGTCATTGGATTGACGCCATCAAGCCGTCTGATCAAAGCTTCAACATCTGCCGAACTTCCGCAGGCGTTGCGATTTCGCGTCCCATCACACGCGCCATGGATGCGATGCGCCCCACCAGCATGGCGTTGGTCGCAAGCTGCGTGCGCTTTTCATCAAACCAGATATTGTCTTCCAGGCCGACCCGCACCCTGTCGCCGGCAATAATACCGATGCCGTTCATCCGGCACTGTGAATCGCCGATGCCGGTCACCGACCAGATCGAATCGGGAGGCAGTTCGGAAACCAGCAGCCCCAGGTGCAGCAACTTCGCCTGGGCGGCGGCGATGTTCCCCAAAAGGATGTTGAAATAATAAGGCGGCTCCAAAAGCCCTTTGCCGATCAGGTAATGCGCGACGTTCACCATGCCCAGATCGAACACTTCCAGCTCGGGCTTGATGCCTTTGTCTTTCATCTTCTTCACCAACGCCAGAATCATATCCGGGCTGTTGACGCTGGCCACTTTGTTGAAATTGATCGAGCTGAGCGTGAGAGAAGCCATGTCCGGTTTGGCATCCGCCGTCAGATCCAAAACGGCCGATCGTTTTTCAAATTCGTTATAGGTGCGTCCGCTGGTTGTCGCCGCGATGATCAGATCCTTATTCGCCCGGCGGATCTCCGAGATGATCTCGCGGAATAATTCCGGCTGCCAGGCGGGAGAGCCTTTTTCATCCCTGGCATGGAGATGGACCATGGAAACACCAAGCGCCGCGCATTCCAGAACATCTCTCACAATTTCTTCCGGACTGACCGGCACATGCGGCGTCATTTCCTTGGTGGGAATCATTCCCGTCGGCGCGAAATTGATAATCAATTTTTTCATTCTTCATCCTCCCGCACGTCCGGCAAGCGGCAAGCGACTTTCCGGTGAACATGCCTGAATATTTTTTTAATTGAATTGCGGATTTCCCTTCGTCATCGCATAAAACATGAACTTTTAAAGTAAGCCGGGGTCACCCTTTCCGGCCCGATTTCAACCTCCCGATTTTTCGGCTTCGATCATTTTTTTATTTTCGCGGTACTGGGACAGGTAAGGACTGACTTTCTCCGGGACCACCGCGACGTTTTTCGCTCTTATCACTTGCAGGGCCGTTCGTAAAATAATTTTTATGTCCAACCGGAAGGACATTGTTTCGACATACCGGGCGTCCGCCTCCAGTCTTTCGTCCCAGGGCAGATAATTCCGTCCGCTGACCTGAGCCAAACCGGTCATGCCGGGACGCACGCTATGGCGCAGACGTTCCCGATCCGTGTAGTAAGGCAGATACTCCGCAAGCAGCGGACGCGGGCCGACCAGGCTCATCTCGCCCCGCAAAATATTAATGAGTTCAGGCAGTTCGTCGAGGCTCGATTTTCTTAGGAATGCACCCAGCGGCGTTAATCTTTGCTCATCGGGAAGCATTTTGCCGTTTTGATCCCGCTCGTTCGTCATGGTGCGAAACTTAAAAATCGTGAAGATTTTTTCATGAAGCCCCGGTCTTTTCTGACCGAATACGACCCCCGGACCAAGTTTGCATCGGATCAATCCCGCAAGCCCAACCAGAAGCGGCCCAAGCACAATTAAAGCCGACAGCGCGCCGCAAAAATCCAATATCCGCTTTCCGCGGCGGCGGTAAAAAGAGTGCGTCACACGCGCCCCCCTCCGATAGAAAAGATCTCCGACAAGACCGGTTCATAGGAATCATAGAAATAGGCCGCTTGATCTATCCGCTCAAGCGCGGCTGCAATGCACTTTGCCTTGGCGTCTTGTTCGATCCAACTGAGAATCGCGGCCTTCATGTCGTCTTGAGATAAATAATCCACCACATACCCCGTGCCAAGCTTTTCAACCCGATCGGCCAGCATGGTGTCGCGCGCAACCATGATCGGCAGTCCGGCAATAATGGCCTCATAAAACCGATTCGGCATGAGGATTTTGCTGTTGGCCACGTCGATGTCGAAAACGGAAAAGACGATATCGACCTTTTCGTAAAGGTGCTGAATATCGCGATTGTACTGGTAGGGGCCGCTGAATGTCACATCATCCCGGCCGGCGCAGTGCCTCCTGAGCCGCTCCTCATCGGGCCCGAAACCGGCGAAAAAAACGCGAACATCTCGGCCCTGCGTCCGCAATTCCGCCGTGGCCGCAAGCAAACATTCAATCGGCTTTCGGTCGCGAATCCACCCGATAAAACCCACCGTCCAGCGCCCGCAGGCCGGCGTGCGACGGAATCCTTCCCAGGTGCGCGCCGGGGGCATGTTTTCGATCAGCCGCCACTCGCCCCGGTATATCTCGGCGTAGTATTCGCTCCAGAAAAACGGCGATGATAATATCAGGACGCTCACCCGTTTCATCAGGGCTTGCTCCAGCCGTCGCACGACTTTGTTGACTAATGGACTTCCGCCATATTGCGCCGGCGACAAATCGCCGATGCCGTAAATGAACTTCGCCTTGCGTTTCCGGAAAGCGAAGGCCGCAATGAGCAAAACATCAAGATAGTTCACATAAACAATGCGCGCATTTTTTCCGCCTCGCAAAAGCCGCCAGGATTTCCAGGCAAAAATCAGAAAGGCCAGAATCCGGCAAAGGCCCCGGTTATTCAGAAAGGAGGCCGCAACCGGAATTTCCGCCGCGCAGTCGGAAAGGCCGCTTTGGAATTCCATAGCAGAGCGCTTCCAGTAGATGACGCACACCCGCCCCTGTTTCGAGGCGGCGCGGACAATCTTCTGCATCCGCGGCGTCGGCATATTGGTGAAGTAGCAGAGGATATCCGCTTCGGAAAGGCAAGACTGTTTCATCCGATAAAATTCCTTTTAATCGATACAACCAGATTGAAAAGCCGCCGCCTTTCGCTTTTTGAAAGCATGCCCCATAAGCCTCCAAGAGCAATTGCGCCGGCGCACAGGGCCATCACCGCAAGCACCGGCACAAGCTCGACCGGCGAAATCCAGAAGCGGACGGCCCGGCAGACAGCAATTCCCGCCGCCAGATAAAGCAGACAGGGCAAAACATTATAGACATAAAAGGTCCAGGGACGAATTTTCAGTTGCAGGCAGGCATAAACAGGCACGATAATGCCGCCCCGAATAAATGTCGGAACGGCAAGCGCCCAGACGACGCCGGTGATCCCGTAAGAGGTAAAGCCCAATATCAGGACCATTGCGGCAATCGACACAGCGGAAAATGTCAGATGCGAGTAACCCAGCCACTTGATCGATCCGACGGCGGTCAGAATATGGCTGGATGTGTAGTGCAGAGCCGAGCCGAAATCTCCCAAAACGAGAATCCACACCAGCAGAAAACTCGATGCGTACTGTGCGCCTACCCAGGCGGAAAGCATGTCTCCGGAAAAGGCCACAACCGGACAGACCAGAGCGCCCCATGCCCAAAGACTGCGGCGTGTTCCCTCCAGAAGCAGCGTGTTGAGCCCGGCTGCGTCGCTCGCGGCTTTCAGTCTGCTGGCAATTGGGAACAAGGGACCGGCGAAAGCATTCGCAATCGCCCTGAGCTGCGATATCAGTATGGCGGCCACTGCGTAGGACGCAACCCACTGAGGCCCCAGAAAGGCCGCAATCAGGACGTCCGGCGATTGCTGAAGCGCCATGGCGCCGACAACCATCATCATCGCATAACGCCCGAAGCCGAACATTTTCCGAAACAGAGACGCGTCCCAGCGGCCGAAACGGATTTGCATGGCGCCATACACGCGCCTGCTGAACCGGATCATCAAACCGGTGATGACGGCCGCGCCGATCAAGCAGGAGGCGGTTAAAGCGTAAAGACTGGGACGCCAGAAATAGATTAAAGCCATCCCGCCTGCAAGCAGCACGGCGCGAAAAGCCAGATCGCTGAAATCGTTGAGGTCGTATCGGGCGCAAGACATCACAATCGCCCGAAGCGGGCTGATGAGAAACAGACAGCACACATAAACGCCTGAGGCGAAGATCACCGACCGGAAAGCCCAGAGATACTGCGGCGGGGTATTGACGATCGGCGGCAGCCAGTACAGCGCCGTCATGAATACGGCAAAGACAAGGGCGCATTGGACGCCATGAAAGGTATAGGCGACACTGAGCACCTCATTGCCCTCGTCAAATCGCTTTGCATGCAGAGCCTCGGAAAAATACCGGCGCTCAGCCGTTCCAAATCCCATGTTCAGAAGCATGGAATAGCCCACAAGCGATACCAGACCCACTCGATACAGACCGTATTGCGCCTCTCCCAGCCATCGGATCAAAAACGGCGTGGTCACCAGAAAAAGCATGACCACGACGGCATTGGAAAGCAGATTGGCAAGTGTATTTTTGATATACTGGCTTTGCTGATTCGGCATCTAGCGGTATGGGGAGTAAGTTTAAAGTTTAAAGTTTAAAGTTTAAAGTTCTAAGTTTTGAGTTTTAAGTTTAAAGTTTTGAGTCGGCGGCATGCTGCTTTAAAATTCCTCTTTTAAGACCGGAAAATCGTGAGCGGAGGCTAAACGGTTTTTAATACTGAACGGGCTTTGCCGGAACGCCGCAGCAGGTGGTTCCCGAAGGCACGGATTTGGTCACGCAGGCTCCTGCGCCGACGACGGCATCATCGCCGATCGTCAAAGGGTGCTCATTGGTGCCGTTTAGTAAAACGGCTCCGGAACCGATGTAGGCTCTTTTTCCGATATGCACGTTTCCCGAGACATGAACGCCCGGAGCCAGCGTCGCATAATCGCCGATAACGACATTGTGTCCAACCGTGCACGACAAATTGATCTGAACATGCCGCCCGATCTGAATATCCGTCGTCAGAATATTCCCCGCGCAGATAATCGCGCCCTCGTCGATGGTGACGTAGCCGGACATCTGCGTGTTTTGATGCAAAAGCGATGCGAAGTCAAAACCCGCCGCTTGGGCTTTCTTGACCGCTGCTTCTCGAATTTTCGGGTTTCCGATGCCGCAAACCATCGGCACGCCGGCAAAGCGACTTACCGCTTCCGGCAACGACAATACGGGAATTGAATGGATTTCTCCCGTGATTTGATCATCGACAAAACAGACCACCCGAACGGGCCTGCCGGAAATTTGACAGGATTCGGCAAGCCATGCGACTTCTCTTCCGAATCCTCCTGCACCATAAATCACAACCGGCGCTTCTTCGATCATCAGATCTCTCCGGGTTAAAATGCATTACCTGACGCGTTTTTCTTTTAATATGATTTTCACCCGGCTGCAACTGCTATTCTCGCAAAGACTTCCTCAAATTGCGCCGCGCCCGCCTGCAAAGACAAGCGCTGTTCATAAAAAAGGCGGGCCTTTTCTCCCAACAGTTTGCGCGCATCCGCCGACAGACCCGCCAGTTTCCCAACCGCACGGACGAGATCTTCCGGATCTTCCGGCCGGCAAATCACACCGGCGCCGGCCTGAGCGACGAGCTCCGCCGCATCGCCCTGAACCGCCATAATCAAAGGCCTGCCCATAAACAAACCCGCTTGCGTTTTGGAGGGGATCGTCACCCGGAAAACCGGATCATCCTTCAGGTGCACCAATAATGCATCGGCAAGTCCGAAGACTTCGCCCATCGCCTCAGCAGGACGAAAAGGCAGGAAGATCACATTGCTCAATTTTTTATCCGCGGCCTTTTTTGCCAGCCGGTCTTTTTCCGTTCCGCCGCCCGCCAAAACGAACCGGACATCCGGAAATCTTCCCAGGCAGAGGGCCGCCGCTTCCAAAACGGCATCCAACCCTTGCTGCGCGCCCATTGTTCCGGCAAACAAAACAACAAATTTTCCGGCGAGCGCCAAATCGTTTCTTAAGACGTCCCCCGGCACGTCGCGAGCCAGGCTTTCTTCATCGCACCAGTTGTAGACGACGTCGACTTTCTCCTGCGAAAGGCCTCTTGCGATCAAATTATTCTTAAAACCCGGAGACAGAACCGCCAGCGCATCGGCGCCGCAGTAAATCCGGTTGCAAAAGCGCGTCAGTCGCTCCAGGAAAAAAGCATTATTCATCATTCCCGATCCGGCCACCGATTCCGGCCACAGATCCTGAATGTCCATTAGAACCCTGCAACCCCACAATCGGCGAAGCATAAACGCCACCGCGCCCAGCGTCACCAGGTTGTAGACATAAATCACATCTGGCTTCTTCTTAATGATCCAGGGCGTAAAAATCAGGACACTGAGGGCAAAAGAGCAATAATTGAGAATCCGCCGGGGGGCTGAGCGGTCGTGGCTGGGATAAAGCCAGACACGATGAACGGAAATGCCGTCCATCATTTCTTTCTGGTGCATCCGCAGGCGGTAGCCCGGATAAATCCTGCCCCCGGGATAGTTGGGGAAGCCGGTGACCACCTCCACGTCATGGCCGCGAGCCGCCAGCGCCTTGGCAAAAGGCAGCCCCTTGAGCATGACCTCGGGTTGAAACCATTGAGTTAATAAAAGGATGCGCATCGTTAAGTTTCAAGTTTCATGTTTCACGTTTCACGTTTTGAGGATCAGGTTCACAAGTATTTTTAATGAGCGCTTTTAACTTTTAACATTCAACCTTAAACTTATCATTTTTTCCACACGACCCGGTTGACGTAATCCGTGTAGCTTAAAATAATGCGGACGATTTTTTCCGAAACATTCGGGACGGTGTAATCCCCGGGCGGACGGAGCGTTCTTCTCTCGCCGGATTCCTGTTTGTCGAGAATGCCGATGACGGCAAAAACACGGTCGGGATTCAGGCCCGTCATCATCACGGCCCCCTCTTCCATCCCTTCGGGCCGTTCATGCGATTCACGAATATTGAGCGCGGGAAAATTCAGAATGGAGGATTCCTCCGTGATTGTTCCGCTGTCGGACAATGTCGCTCTGGCGGTCAGCTGCAGATGAACGTAATCGAAAAACCCCAGCGGTTTGAGGATCTTTACCGACGGATGCAGCGACATTCCGGATTGCTCGATGCGCTTTTGCGTCCGTGGATGGGCCGACAATATCACCGGAAGGGCAAAGCGGCCGGGCAGCGCGTTGATTAAAGCCGCGAATCTTTCAAACTGCGCCGGATCATCGATATTTTCCTCGCGATGGCAACTGACCAGAAAAAAGCCTCGCGGTCGAAGATTCAGACGCGCAAGCACATCGGCGGCATGAATTTTGGGCAGGTAATGGTGGAGCACTTCATACATCGGCGACCCGGTTTTGATGACGCGCTCCGGCGGCAGACCCTCGCGCAACAGATATTCCCTGGCAATGTTACTGTAGGGCAAATTGATGTCACTGATGGAATCGATCATCCGGCGGTTGATCTCCTCCGGAACACGCTCATCGAAGCAGCGGTTCCCCGCCTCCATATGAAAAACCGGAATCTTAAGCCGTTTGGCCGCGTAAGCGGCAAGGCAGCTGTTGGTATCGCCGAGAATCAGCACCGCTTCGGGCCGAATGTCCTGAAGGGCTTTTTCGGCTCGGCCGATCACCAGACCGACGGTTTCACAAGGCGTTGCGCCCGCCGCCTCGAGAAAAGCATCCGGCTTGCGGATGCCCAGATCGTCGAAGAAGATCTGGTTGAGCTCATAGTCGTAGTTCTGGCCCGTGTGAACAACGGTGTGCTCGCAATAACGGTCCAGCGCCGCCATCACGCGCGACAGACGAATAATTTCAGGCCTTGTACCGAGGATGGTGGTGACTTTCATGGGCTTCGCTCCATTGACTAGTTTCATGTTTAATGTTTAAAGTTTCAAGATATTTTATTCGCTGTATTCTTCATGGACGTCGTGTTCAGCTACTACTGTTTCAGATTTAAATTTCATTCCTTCAAAGGATGTTTTCTTCAGATATTCAATCATCCCTGCAAGCAGTTTACTTACCGTCTTGCACAGTTCAGACAAGCTATCGAACTGTTCAGGAGATAGATATTCCTGATCCAAAGCCACATAAAGCTGTGACCGCGTTTCAGCACACGATCCTTTCGCTACATAAAGAAACTGAATGAATTCCTTTTTTCCACCACGCTCATACCCTTCTGCAATATTGGACAGGATGGATACGGCCGCGCGCCTTATTTGATCCCTTAAACTGAAATCCTGAGCAAACTTCCCGGTCTTTGAAATCGCGTAAATTTCTCGAACCAGTTCTCGACTTCTCTGCCAGGATTTGATGTCTTCAAAGCATCGAATCGTAGCCATCTTTTATAGCCTTTCATATCATTTCGCTAATTGACGACAAAACCTCAAACTTTAAACATGAAACTTTAAACTATCTCAGCAAACGTATCCGGTTTCCCGGGATCAAAAATCTCGCAGGCCCAGAAAAGCACGATCAAATCGGTTTGACCGATATTTTCAATGGAGTGGGTATAACCGGGCGGAATATCGACCACCGTAAACTCATCTCCACTCACACGATACTCGATGATCTGGGGCTCACGATCTCCGACTTCTGATCTCTGATCTCTGCCCTCTGCCCCCCGATCTCCGACCTCTGAACTTTTTTCTTCTTTCTCTTCATCACTTGAACCTTGAACCTTGAGCCTTGAACCTGCTTCTGTTTCGATCTTTCTGAACCGAATGACCGCCTCCCCCGACACGACGATGAACTTCTCGACTTTCGTGTCATGATAGTGATGCCCACGAGTGATGCCGGGCCTTGTGCGGGAAACGAACATCTGGCCGGACTGCGTCGATTTCAGAAGTTCGGCCAGTTCGCCCCGGTTGTCGGTTTTCTCAGTCAGCCGATAGGCGAACTCGCGCTCGGGCAAATAAGAAAGGTAAGTCGCATAAAGCTTGCGGATGAAAGGGGCGCCCAGATCGGGAAGCGTCAGCGTCTCCCTTTCCGCCCGAAACGAGCGCAGGGTTTCGGCCAGCGCGCCCAATGATACTCGATAGACGGGATCAACCGGCCGGTATCGGCCGCCGGCAGGCACACTTTCCAAGTCTCCCAGGAACGACGCGACCACATCATCAATGTATACCAAGTCCAGCTCGCGGGACGGATCCGATATGGCAATGGGCTCGTTGCGGGCGATGTTGTGGCAGAATGTGGCGACGACGGAATTATAATGGGGACGACTCCACTTACCGAAAACATTCGTCAGCCGAAAGATTGAAACGGCCGCACCTGTTTGCTTTGCGTATGAAAGAAGAATCTCTTCGGCCTTGCGCTTGCTCAAGCCGTAAGGATTGTCAAGCGCCGCCTGTACGGATGATGAAAAAAGGATATGGGGGCTGCGACCGAAAGCCATCAGCCTTTCGCACAAATGCCTTGTGAATTCGGCGTTTCCGGCATCGTACGCGTCGGTTTTATCCGGACGGTTGATGCCCGCCAGATGAACAACGGCATCCGCTTCGGCCAACCCTGTTTCCAAAACGTTTCCCGGATCTCTCAAATCGAAGGGGATGACTTCGAAACCAGTGCGCCGCTCAAGGGCCACTGTTAGGTTTTTCCCGATAAACCCCTTTGCGCCCGTCACCAAAACTTTCATCACGTATTTCCCGTCCCCGACTTCTGATCTCTGGGCTCTGGCCTCTGACTTCCGACCTCTGACTTCTGCCCTGAGCCCCCTGATCCCCGGCCTCCCTTTTTTTCTCTCGCACATGGCCCGGCGCGAACCGCCACCTTGAAACTTTAAACTTGAAACTTTAAACTTTAAACTTGAGACTTGAGACTTGAGACTTTAAACTTGAAAAACACTTCCCGACGCCTAGTTGTCTATCTGCTCTCCCCTCAAAGCCCGTTGAATCGGCTCAAGGGCAAGAAGAAGCTTTGTCATCTCTCCGACATCGAGCCTTCGCGTGTTATGGGAATTATAGTCATCCTCGCGCGAGACCTTCTTTTGCCCTTCGATAAAAAAGCTGTTGTAATTCAAGTCGCGCACATCGGCGGGAATTCGGTAGTAATCGCGCAGATCCTCGGCCCTGGCCATTTCCTCGCGCGTCAGAAGCGTCTCATAGAGCTTTTCCCCATGGCGCGTGCCGATAATCTGAATTTTGTTTTTGGCCTGGAAGATATTCCGCAGCGCCTCAGCCAAAACGCCGATCGTCACGGCCGGAGCCTTGCGCACGAAGATATCGCCGGGCCGTCCGTTTTGAAACGCATATAAAACCAGATCAAGGGCCTCATCCATGCTCATCATGAAACGGGTCATATTGGGATCCGTAACGGTTAAATCGGTTCCGGCTTGAATCTGGCGGATGAAAAGCGGAATCACGGAACCGCGCGAGGCCATGACATTACCGTAGCGCGTGCCGCAAAAAATCGTCCGCCGCTCGCCGTACATCCGGGCCTTGGCCAGCATCAGCTTTTCCATCAGCGCCTTGGACATCCCCATGGCGTTGATCGGATAGACCGCCTTGTCGGTGCTCAGCACGATCAGATTTCTCACGCCGCAGGCCAACGCGGCGTTCATCACATTGTCCGCCCCCAGATCATTGGTGCGGATGGCCTCCATCGGAAAGAATTCACAAGAAGGCACCTGCTTGAGCGCGGCGGCATGAAACACATAATCGACATCCTGCATCGCGGGCACAAGACTGTCGGCGTTTCGGACGTCACCGATGAAAAACTTGACCTTGGAATTGGCCAGCGCAAGGCGCAAATCCTCCTGCTTTTTTTCATCCCGGCTGAAGACACGGATTTCCTTGATCGGCGTATGAAGAAAACGCCGCAACACAGCTTTGCCGAATGACCCGGTTCCGCCGGTGATCAGAAGGATCTTGTTTTTGAACATGGCTTTCTCCTTGCTTTACGAAACCAGAGAATAGAGTATCGCTTCGATGCGTTCCTTACGAACACAGTAAGCGTATTGCTCGCGCATACGCCGGACACCGCTGGAAATCCGATCCTGATAGTCGCCGTAATTCTGATTGACTTTCGCGAGCGTTTCGGCAATCTTCGGGAAATTGTCGATATCCGTGACTTCAATGCCTTCCGGCGGCATCGAGTCGGAAAGCCCACCCCGGGCTGAATGGAAAACCAGGTTTCCGGCCGCCAGCGCTTCAATGGCCGATATGCCGAAGCCTTCATACGCAGACAGTTGAAAATAGTATTTGCTGTCTTGAAGCATACGGATTTTGTCTTCCTCTGTCACTTCTCCGGTAAACACCACTCGGGAGGCGATATCCAGTTCGGAGGCCACTCTTGCGAGGTAGTCGCTCCCTTCCCCGCCGGGGCCGATCAGCATCAGCGTATAGCGGTTGTCCTTCTTAACGAATTCGCCAAAAACACGAAGCAGACGGTCCAGGCCTTTCCGCTGGACATTTTCTTTTGTCCCCATCCAGGCCACCGTCGTGATCAGATCTTTCTTTTGCCTGCCGTCATGCGCGTAACGATCGACGTCAATAACATGGGGAACGAGCTGTACAGAGGAGACATCGACACCGGCTTGCCGGACATTAGCCAGATCGCTGCGGGATACGATGATGTTGGCGTCGGAAAACGCCGCGCAGGCCCGAAACAGCCATTTCTTGACGGTGTAATCGAGCGCCCGGCGATTGAATCCGCGATCGAGCGCGTCTATTCCGCCGGTAAAAAGAACTTTCTTCCCCAGGCTTTTGGCCACGATAGCCGGCAGCAGTCCTTTTGTCCAGAAGTAGATAAGGACGATATCATAGCTTCCGTATTTTAAAAAATCCGATATTCGATTTGTCGGGGTGACGTCGTAGCCGCAATCTTCAAGAATTTTGATGTCCGTTGCGTAAAAGCCCATGGTCTGGAAAAGATTCCTGTCGCGAACCGATGCGTAAAAGAGAATTTTTTTCATGTCCAAAGAAAGCCTTTTCATCGCCTGTTGAAGCAATTGCCGCGCACTCAAGTGCAGACAGCACCGCTGTCTGCACGTTTATTAAGAAGGATTGGCCTGTTGCCCGACAATGACCGCTATGCTGTTCGTCGCAAAACTCATTGACGGGGCAAGGGGGTAAAGCAGGATCCGAAGAATTTTTTTTACCAATGCAGCATAACTCTGAATGATTCTTAAGGCGACCCGACCGATCAACCCCCAAGAACTCATCGTGTTGGAGGATAGCAGGTCATCATCATACGACTTCAGAATCAGGCCGCTTTCTACACACAGAATCTGCACTTTCGATCGGGTAAGAACGGTCACATGAGAAAAATCACCATGTTGTCCGGCACGTCCGAAAGGAGAGGCCCCTTCCGGAAACTTCAAAATAAATGAACCATTTTCACTCAGATGCAGCTTGACCCATTTAAATAAAGATACGATTTCACCCTGCCGCATGTGCTCAAGTACATCAAAGACAATGATAAAATCAAACTGGATCTTTTGTATAGCCGCTATCTCCCATGCCGCCCCCTTATACGCAAGGTATCCGTTTTTCACGGCACGACGAACTAACTCTTCGTTGACTTCAAGCCCGATGACTCTGTGGCCTTTTTCACGAAGGTAGCCCATTAAAGAGCCGTTGCCGAATCCGATTTCCAGAACTTTCCCACATTTTGCCATCTTCGGGTCGAGCACTTGCCGGAAATAAAAGCGGGCGCCGGGCGTGACACGACCGAAGTCCTTTTCCTGCCAGTTCTTCCAACCCATATAATCATCATTATTCATGATCAAGGCGCTTACCTGACATTTTGGCATATTCGGGACGATGGCTCTCGATTCGAGATGGACATCCGTCTTCAATCGGCATCGTTTGAATGGTCGTCTTGATGCACTCCACAGGCGGTGCAGATAAGAGCTTTTCTCCGGCCGGGCAAGCTGTCAGCTCTCCGGCACCGACGGGCCGCGCCGCGTCTGGACCATCATCCGGACGACATCCTTCATATGATGACCGGCGCGCCAGCCCAGCTTCGCTGCCGCTTTGGACGGATCGGCCTGAATCGATTCGATATCCGACGGCCTCAAAAGCGCGGAATCTTGGCGAACATGGTCCTTCCAATTCAATCCCACAGCCTCAAAGGCCGCGGCAATAAAATCCGTCAGGGAATGCGTTTCTCCTGTCGCAATCACGTAATCGTCCGGCTGGTCCTGCTGCAGCATGCGCCACATCGCATCCACATATTCCGGCGCCCAGCCCCAGTCCCTTCGAATGTTCATGTTTCCCAGCGTCAGCGTCTCGCGGCTGCCGCTCGCAATCCGGCAGGCCGACGCGATAATCTTCTGGGTCACAAACCTCTCCGGCCGTAAAGCGGATTCATGGTTGAACAAAATGCCCGATGACACAAAGATGCCATAGGCCTCGCGGTAGTTGGCCGCCTGCCAGAAGGCGGCCGCTTTGGCCACCGCATAGGGGCTGCGGGGACGAAAGGGCGTCGTTTCATCGGCCGGCTCACCCCCGGTGTTTCCGAAGCACTCGCTTGAGCAGGCATTATAGAGCCGAATTCGTTTTGAGGAGAACCGGATGCTCTCCAGCAGGTTCACGTTGGCGACGCTGATGCTTTCAAAGGTTTCCACCGGCTGCGCAAAGGAAAGCTCCACGGAAGACTGACCCGCCAGATTATAGATTTCATCCGGTTCGGCTTTCAGCAGAATCTGCAACACGCTGCGAAAATCGCCCGGCGCCATGGAATACAGGTCCGTTTGATCCAGGATTCCCAGGCGCTTTAAATTGTCTAGCCTTGCCGCCTGAACGTCACGCGACGTGCCGGCGACCCGGTAGCCTTTATTCAGAAGAAACTCCGCCAGAAGCGATCCGTCCTGTCCGGTGATCCCGATGATCAGGGCTTTCTTCATGGCGTCTTGATCCTCCGCAGAATTCCGGCCTCTTGCAAATGCGTTTCAATCTCTTCCACGCAGCGGTTGAGCGAAAACATCTGCGTGTCGCAAATCAGTTCGGGGGCGTCGGGCTCTTCGTAAGGCGAATCGATGCCGGTAAATCCCGGAATCAGGCCGCCGGCGGCTTTGCGGTACAAGCCGTTGGGATCCCGCCGTTTGCATTCCTCGATATCGCATTTGACAAAGACCTCGGCAAAGCAGCCGTCCGGGAAAAGGCTTCTGACCCGGTCGCGATCCTCTCGAAACGGCGAGATGAACGCGCACAGAACGATGTGCCCGTGTTCGAAAAAGAGTTTCGCGGTTTCGCCGGCGCGACGGATATTTTCCTGGCGGTCGGCCGCGGAAAACTTCAGGTCGGAACACAGACCATGCCGGAGCAGGTCTCCGTCGAGCAGCGCCGTCCGGCAGCCCAAGTCGAAGAGTTTGCGCTCCAGGGCCATCGCGATGGTCGATTTTCCGGAACCGGACAAGCCTGTAAACCAAAGCACCACGGCGCGATGCGCGTTGAGCCGTTCGCGTTCCGCCCGGCCGATGTTAAGCTCGCGCCAGACGGTGTGAGGCGATTTTTGTTCCGGAGCCTTGATGTGCTGCGGATCCGACACATAGTCTTCCAGGTGACGGGCGGCATCCCGGATCATTCCGGCGCCCACGGTCCGGTTGGTATCGGGATCGATCAGAATGAACCGGCCGCAACCGGCGTTGATTTTATAGGGATCGAAAAAAATGGGCAAAGACAGCTGAATGTCCACGCGGCCGATGTCGTTTAACGCAAAGGCCTCCGCCGCCTGACGATGCAGCGTGTCCACGTCGATCCGGTAGATGATCTTTTTAACGTAAGCGCGCACATTGCGTGTGGTGTGCTTGAGGATATAGGATTTCGCCAAATTAAGCGGCTGATCGTCCATCCAGCAGAGAATGGCCTCTAGCCGGGCGGCCATCTGGGGTAAATTTTTCGTGCGCACGATCATATCGCCGCGGCTGACGTCGACCTCGTCGGCAAGCGTCAAAACCACCGCCTGGCCCGCAAAAGCTTCCTGTAAATCGCCGTCATAGGTCACAATCGATTTGACGCGGGTGGTTCTGCCCGAGGGCAGAACCGCCACTTCCTCGCCGGGAGTGATGGTTCCGGAGGCGACTGTTCCCGAAAATCCGCGAAAATCGGAATTCGGCCGCATCACATACTGAACGGGAAAACGGAAATCGACCAGATTGCGGTCGGCCGTCACGTTGATCGATTCCAGAGTGGTCAGAAGCGTCGGACCTTCATACCAGGCCATCTTCTTGCTCGGGGTCACGACATTGTCCCCTTTGAGCGCGGAAACGGGAATGCACAGGATATTGTGAATATCAAGTTTCTGGGAAAATTCCTGATAGTCCCGGACAATCCGCTCGAATACGTCGCGCGAATAATCCACCAAATCCATTTTGTTGACGGCGACGATCAGGTGAGGAATCTGCAAAAGCGAAATCAAAAACCCGTGGCGCTTGGACTGGGTGAGCACGCCGTTGCGGGCGTCGATCAGGATAACGGCGCAGTCGGCTTTCGACGCGCCGGTGACCATGTTTTTTGTGTACTGAACGTGTCCCGGTGAATCGGCGATGATGAATTTTCTTTTTGCGGTCTCAAAATAGCGGTAGGCCACATCGATGGTGATGCCCTGTTCGCGCTCGGCGGCCAGGCCGTCGAGCAGGTAGGCCAGCTCGACATCCTTGAGGCCTTTTTTCTTCGATGTTTTTTCAATCGCGGCGTATTGATCCTCATAGATCGACTTGGTTTCAAAAAGCAGCCTGCCGATCAGCGTGGATTTGCCGTCGTCCACACTGCCGGTCGTCACAAACCGCAGCAGAGATTTCTCGGAAGTTGACATCAGAAGTATCCTTCTTTCTTCTTTTGTTCCATGGAGCTGTCGGAGGTCAAATCGATGATGCGGTTTTCCCTCTCGGATTTGGTCGCTTTGCGCACCTCGGCGATGATGTCTTCCAGCGTCGTCGCCGTCGATGCGATCGCCCCCGTGCAGGGAATGCAGCCCAGCGAGCGGAAACGGCAAACGATCTTGCGGATCTTGTCGCCTTTGGCCGGCTTGCCCCCGGAGGCCTGCGCCCCGTCATACAAAGGAATCAGAATGCCGTCGCGGACGATCACCTCGCGCTCCTGGGCGAAATAAATCGGCACGATGGGGATTTCCTCCAGGCGGATGTATTCCCAGATGTCTTTTTCCGTCCAATTGCTCAAGGGGAACACCCGCATGGTTTCCCCTTCGGATAAACGGGTGTTGTATAGATCCCATAATTCAGGGCGTTGATTTTTCGGGTCCCACTGACCGAACGCATCGCGCAGGGAAAAAACCCGTTCCTTGGCGCGCGATTTTTCCTCTTCCCGGCGGGCACCGCCGATGGCCGCGTCAAAGCCGTGCTTGCGCAGGGCGGAAAGCAACGCGCCGGTTTTGAGGTGCGCGCAGCATTTATCGACGCCGTCTGCAAGCGGATGGCAGCCCGAGGCGATCTTCTCTTCGTTTCGCTCCACAATCAGCGTGGCGGCGATTTTGTCGCAGAAGGCGTCCCGAAAGGCGTACATCTCCGGAAACTTGTAGCCCGTGTCCACATGCATCAGCGGAAAGGGAATCCGCCCCGGATGAAAGGCTTTTTGAGCAATCCGCACCATCACGCTCGAATCCTTGCCGACGGAGTAGAGCATCACGGGATTTTTGAAGTCCGCCGCGACCTCGCGCATGATCGCCATCGATTCGGCTTCGAGCTGCCGGAGGTAGGATAATTTTAATGAATTCATGTTAACTGATATCTCCGTTTACGTAGGCCTTGGTTTTTTCATCCGAAGGATCGCCGAAAAATTCCGCGGCCGGTTTGTGTTCGACAAGATCGCCCATGTACAGAAATACGATGTAATCGCCCAGGCGTCGCGCCTGCCTCAGAATATGAGTCACCAGAATAATCGTGTAATCTTTCTTCAGCAGGCGGAACTGATTTTCCACAAGCCTTGCGGAAATCGGGTCGAGCGCAGAGGTGGCCTCGTCGGCCAGAATCACTTCCGGTTCGATCGACAGCACCCGCGCCAGGGCCAGCCGCTGCTGCTGCCCGATGGAGAGCTTCGCGGCCGGCTCGGAAAGCCGGTCTTTGACTTCGTCCCACAGGCCCGCAAGCGTCAGATAATGCTCCACCAGCCGATCCTTGTCCTTTCTGGAGGTCTTTGCGCCGGCGGCGGGCGAACCGGCCTTACCACCGGACAGAGCGTTTAACCCGTCAAGACCGTGTATACGGGGCCCGAAAGCGACGTTGTCGTAAATGGACATCGGCAATGGATAGGGTCGCTGAGGCAGAAAACCGACTTTTTTACGCAAAGCGGTCACGTCCAGCCTGCTTTGGTAGATGCTTTGTCCATCCACACGAACATCTCCTGTGATCGAAACATCTTCGTTCAGATCCAGAAGGCGATTGAGGCTTTTAAGCAGCGTGGTCTTCCCGCAGCCCGACGGCCCGATGATGCAGATGATCTGCCGGTCGGGAATGGACAAAGAAATGTTTTTCAAAACCGGATTCCGGCCGAACGAAACGCACAACTCGTTAATCTCGATTCTGGACATATCAAACTACCTGACTATGTTTTTGGAAAAACGCCAGCCTAAAAGCCTGGCAACAATGTTGATCACCAAAACGATGACGAGCAGAATCAAGGCCGCCGTGAAAGCCCTGGCCTGCACTTCCGGCACCGGCGTGCCGGACTGGAAAAAGACCGCCAAAGGCAAAGACGCCACCGGATCGAAAAGCGACCGAGGAATCTCGTCGGTATAACCGGCGGTGAACAAAATCGACGCCGCGTCTCCGATGCCGCGTCCGACGGCCAGAATCACGCCTGTGCAGACGCCGGGAAAAGCCTGCCGAAGCACCACCGCCAGCGTGGTCTCAAACCGGGTCGTTCCCATCGCATAGGCCATTTCTTTGAGCTCATACGGCACGAGGCGCACGGCTTCGTCCATGGCGCGGGTCATGATCGGAATCATGAGCAGCGTTAACACAATGATGCCGCCCAGAAGCGAGGCGCGAAGCCCCAGCCACACCATCACGACAAATCCAAAAGCGCCGTAGACGATGGAGGGCGTCCCCCAGAGGATGTCGAGCACCAGGCGGGTGATGTCGGCAAACCGTTTGCCGAGATACTCTTTTTGCAGCGCAAGGGCCACCGGCAGGCTGATGATGAGCGCCAACACCGTCGCCCCCGCCACCAGATACAGCGAACCGACAATGGCATTGGCGATTCCGCCTTCTCCCCCCAGGTAATACCCGCCTTTGGGCGTTTCAAAAATCATCGACCATGACAGAGAAGACAAGCCCTTGATCAAAACAATCAGGATAATTCCCGCAAGCGCCAGAAAAACGAGGCCCAGCGAAAGCGCCATCAGGAATTTAAAAAAATTTTCTTCCAGCTTGCGGCGGTTCATCAGTCGTTATGGTCTCCGAGGCGTGACAAAGCATAGTGGGCCGTCAGGCTGAACAGCGCGACGACCGTCATCAAAATCAGCGCCGCGGACATGAGCGCGGCGTCATAAAGCGGTATGGACATCACTTCACCGTAGTTGTTGGCAATGAGCGCCGGCAGAGGGTAAGCCGGGTCGAAGATCGACGAAGGCGCCTGCGCGACGTTGCCGACGACCATGAGCACCGCCATGGTTTCTCCGAACGCGCGCGCGAACCCCAGCACGACGGCGGCAACAAGTCCCTTGGCGGCCTTTTTAAGCACGACGTATTTAACAGTTTCCCATTTTGTGGCCCCCAGCGCCAAAGCGCTTTCACGAAAGGGCCCGGGAATCATGCGCAGAACTTCCACTGAAATGGCGATGATGAAAGGAATCACCATCACGGCCAGCACCAGACCGCCGGCCAGCAGACTATAGCCGGTCGTGGACACGCCCAGATATTCCCCCACAACGGCCACAAACGGCACAATCACCAGAATGCCGCACAAACCGTAAATCACGGAAGGGATGCCGGCCAGGATGTCGATGATCAGCCGGGAAACTTCCCGAAAGCGCCGGCTTGCGTATTCGGCCAAATAGATTGACGCGAAAAGACAGACCGGGATGGCCATCAGCATCGCCAGAAGCGTGACGGCCAGCGTGCTCACGATAAACGGGAAAAGACCGAACTGATGCTTCATGGGATGCCAGACCGACGAAAACAAAAGGTCGGTCAAAGACACCGTTTGCAAGATCGGCGCTGCCTTCAAAAGCAGGCCGCAAAAGATCAGAAGCGCCAGCGCGTTGACAAAAATCAGGAACAGCCGACCGGAGGCAAAGGCAACAATGTCTTTAAAACGCCGCTTCATGATCCAACCGCCTGGAAAACTTTGCCGTTGCCCTTACATTCAAGGCCCAATTTTTTTGATGGCTTCGTCAATCTGCTTCTTCCCGATGGTGAGATAGCCGACCTCATCGACATAGCGCTGTCCGTCGGTTAAAATCCACTGCACAAAAACTTTCGCCGGTCCTTTGAACGACTCTTTCGTCACCAGGTACAAATCGCGCGCCGGCGGCGACGGATAAACCCCGGCTTCCACGGCCCGAATCGCTTCGCGCTTCGTCCCCAGGCGTTCTTCGGGATCAATCCGGCCGTTTTCGTTGACGTCGATGGGCGCAATTTGCAGGCCCGGCACGGGCTGCCCCGTCTTGAGGTCATAGGCGAAGTTGAGATTATTGTATCCGATCCCCGTCTTGTCTCGTCTGACCGCCTCGGCGAGCCCCGGATCGCCGTAAACGGCGACGCCGCGCAGATCCTCCTGGTGGGCGCCTAGATATTTGGCCCAGGTCTCAGCCGCCCCGCAGGAATCGGATCGCGTGTAAACCCGGACTTTCAAACGGTTATCCGTCCGGGTCAACTCTCCCCAGGTCACCGGGCGTCCGGCCACCCACATATCCGAAAAGTCCTTTTTCTTCAATCCCTTTTCCAGAAGTTCCCGGAGCATCGGATTGCCCGCATTGATCGTGGGGAAAACGGCGTCTTTGACCACCGGCACAAAAAACGCTTTTTGATTGATTTCCTCGGGCCGAAGCTCCCTCGACACCATGCCGATGTCCACAAGCCCCGACAGGGCGTCTGCCACGCCTTTTCCTGCGCCGCCGGCGGAAATGTCGATGCGGACCTTGGGGTGGATTTTCTTAAATTCTTCGGCCCACTTGACCACCATCGGATACAGAGCCCAGGCGCCGGAAATGCGGATGGAACCCTCAATGGGGGGATTCTCCCGGCTGTCTTGCCGTGCGGCGGCGTTGTGCGGAAACATGAGCCCCGCAGTGAAAAACAAACTGATCGCCACAATCCCCGCAACTTTCATCACATACAGATTTTTCAATACCATAAGATTTCCTCCCTGCGGATCGCGCTTTCTAAACGCGATCAATTTTTTATAAACGTTAAAGCCTAAACCCATGCCGGCCCTTGAAAAGCGAGCGGACAACAGCAGCGGCCTGAACCAGTTGATAGGCATACGAAACCCCCCAGAAAGCTAGGCAGCTTTTTTGAGCTTCCAAATTTTTGCGGTTCTCACGAGCCAGTCTGACGATGACCTTTGAGGGGATGGGCGTAAGCAGTCTGGCAAGCAGCCCGACAACACGCACGGCAAAATAACGCCGGGGCAACAGGTTCACAAACCCGCTTCCGACCCGGTAGCTTTTTTTCATCAGCTCGGCAAAGCTTCGGGCCGGATGATGAACAACCGCGTCCGGCGCATAAATGATCGGGTATCCCAGGCCCGTCGCTTTTTGCGTCCATAGAAAATCGCCGCCGGAGCGCGCCGCCTCGAAACCGCCGATCCTGTCGAACACTTCTTTGCGCGCGAATAAATTGGCGGTTACGGCCGATCGCCTGGTTTTCACGTTGAGCTCATTTTGCATGTAAATGGCCGAATCGATCATTTCGGAGACGGTCGGTTTTTCCGGCAGTGTAAAGGACACCCGGCCGCCCGCCAGGGCGGCTTTTTGGCTTATCAGCGCATCGACACCCCGCTTGATCCAATCCGCAGCCGGCCGGCAATCCGCGTCGGTGAAAGCAATCACCTCTCCGGCGGCCAATGACAGTCCTTTATTCCGCGCCGCGTAGGATCCGGGGCGCTCTTCCCGGGCAAGTTCTACCGGGTAACTTTTGATCCGATCATAGCTGTGATCCTGCGAACCGTTATCCACCAAAATGATCTGTGTTTTGTCTTTGGGGTAGCTCTGATGCAGAAGGGCGTTCATCAGCGCGTCGACAGACTTTTCGCCGTTTTTAATCGGCACGATCACGGAAACAAAAGGGGTAGCGTCGGGCTGCATTATCCTGATTCCATTATTGCTTCGTCTTGCTTTCGTTCAACAACCATTCATACGCGTCCATCAAATCCCGCGTCGTCCGGCCGGGATCGTATTCTTCAGAAACTTTCAGGATGGCCCGTTCGGAGCGCATCGCCCAATGATCCCGGTTTTGAATCAATTCATCGAGCGCCTTGGCAATCTCCTCCGGCGCGTTTTCAGAAACCAGTATCCCGTTGACGCCGTCTTCAACCAGCTCAGATATTCCCGCATGCCTTGTCGCGATGACCTGAAGGCCCAGACACATCGCTTCTTTCAAAACGTTGGGAATCCCTTCCACTTCGCCGTCGGACGCGGTCCTGCTGGGGGCGATCAGAATGTCGGCCTCGGCCATCCTCTTGAGGGTTTCATCCGACGGCAGCGCACCTTTGAGGTCCACACGTCCGGTCAAACCGTATTCATGAATCCGAAAAGAGAGCATCGGCCGCAACGGTCCGTCTCCGACGATGGTATATTGAATATTGGCGTGGGCTTGTTTAACCGCGGCAAGCGCCTTTAAAGCGTCGTCAAACCCTTTTTTCTCAATAAGCCTGCCGACTGAAATGATATTTATCTCCGTACCCGCCGCCCTTTGCTTTCTAAGGCTTGCCAGTTTTTCGACATCCACAGGCGAGCGCACAACGCGAATCGCTTTTTCGACGCCCCGGTCTTCCAGAATTCGCCGGATAAAATCGCACACCGGAAGAAACAACGAAACGTCTTTCACGATCGCGCTCCAATCCATTTCATCAACGACGGTCTTCCGGCTGATATCATAGCCTCTCACGGAACAGGCAATGGCGCTCTCCCGGCGGACAAAGCCGTACTTTTTCATCTGGCTGTATCGATGGGCCAGCGTGGCAAATTGAAAATGGATAATCTCCGCGCCGCCGGCTTGCTCAAACAGGTAGGCGTCGTTATGAATTCGAACAAACTCGGCAAGCTTCAGCCTCATCGCCTTGTCCAGAAAAACGCGAAGGGAGGCGACAGGATGTCGCCACGTATTGGCCGCACAAACCGGCAAAAAAGATAAAAACCGCCGGATCACATTAAGGGTATCGTTGTAGGGCAACGACAGAAGGACAAGTTTATCGAAAATCGGCCTGAGATCTTCAGCGATCCAGCGTTTGTCTCCGCGCGCCCCCATTCGAACGATTTTCACGGCGTATCCAGCCTGACAAAGCCCGGCGATTTGCTGCGCGACAAAAGTCTGAGACACGGATGGAAACGCGGAGACGACCATGACCACTTCCAGATTTCGCCGATGCCTTGCCGCGTTGCCGCTGCAGACCTCGGAATGGTTTTTTCCCGTTTCAATCATCGTTTCCGTCTGCGCCGCGATGCCGCAATGCCCCATAATATTTTTTCCTAAACCCATGCCGTTTCTTTTTCACATAGCTTACAAACGGCAACACGCCCAACAAAAGCCTTTTTCCCCAGGGCCGTCTGCGCCGTTCGCCTAGCGCGGCTCTGGAATAACCGGCAAGCTCCATCAGGCCGCCCGCGATTTTTTCGATCTCTTCGATCTGCCAGGAATCCAGACGGTTTCGCCAGGCCTCCAGCCGGTGCGGATCCGGCGCGGATCCGATCAGATTGTGCTGATTTCTGGTATAGGCAGGAGGGGTGAACCCTTTGCCGGCCAGCATCGATTCGTTGAATGCAATGCCGCAAAACGTGCACACTGCCTTGAGCGTTTTTTCCGGCGTTTTCACAACATCCTCGAAGTAAACTCTCATGCAACGATCCGGTCGGGCCTTTTCAAGCGCCAGTCCATAGGCAAGCTTCTGCGCCCAGAAACGGGCGGCATGCTCCGCCGTGTCCGGTCCCCAATCCAGCGGAAGGAGGGAAGCGGCCACCGCCCTGGGATCGCGTAGAAGATGAAGAAATTTCGCTTCGGGAAAAATTCTCATCAGCCCCAAAGGCTCAAGAATATTTTCAGGCGTGTGGTCGATCCACACGGTCCAATCCGGAATCTGCTCTTTTGAGGCGTAAGCATCGACGATCGACAGCAAGGCGTCGCGGTATTCCGGCGCGGTCATCATCCCGCCCCCGGAAAATCCGGGCGGTTGCACGCCCCACAATCGGAAACGGAAATTCTTTTTTAACGCAAAGAGAAACTCGTCGCGGCCCATGCCGCGGCTCCAGTCCACCTTCAAGTCGGCGGGAATGGTTTGCTTAAACTGAGACTCGGGCGTCGCCACGCATCGCGGACCAGACCCCAGCAAGGCGCCCAGCAGTGTCGTTCCGCTGCGCGGACAGCCGCCGATGAAAACCGTCTGAATGCGATCATATTTATTTTTCATGGCACGACTATCTTAGGGTTACAATTATCAGGGCACAAACACTTCTTTTCGAAGAACCGGCGTTTGTATTCGTTTCTCGGCAGCTTCACATGCGGAAGACTTTCTACCAACCATAATCTTCACCCACCAGTTTATAAAGCGCCTGATTATGGGCATAGAAATAATGCTTCAGGTATTCGTGGACAGCAGGATCTATTGTGGTTTTGTTGATGGCAACGTTATGTGGTTTCAAATTATCAATTTTTAACTCCGCATCTATGCCGACAAAATCGAAAACCCGACGCAAGGCATTTTCAGGTTCATCAAAAAGCGCTTCGCTGTTTACAACCAGCATCTTGTCCATCGGAAAATAGTTGAGGTATCTTTTAATCTGCCCAAAATAGAGTCCGCGACTCTTGTAGGAATAATGTATATAAGCATGGTTTTTGTAATCTTCTTTGGCGATTATCGTTTTTAATCTTTTTGCTTCTGCCAGCATGGCCTCCATCATGGGCAGCGGCTCACGACCTTTGTCAAACACATATTCAGATTGACCAATCTTTCGGATAATGAAACCTAATGAAGTCTTGTTCGTATAGTTTATAAACCCGGTCAAATAATTCACTGTCGTAATATTGAAGGACTTTATCTGCTGAACCGGTTCTGCCGACCCGTCGCATAATCGCGCCTTGATAAGCGCCTGTACCGAAAAGGTGGTTTATCAATAATTCCAAATCGTCGTCTAATTTTTCCACTTTTCCCACATAATGAATCATCTCCCTTCCGACAGGAAGCATGAGGCACTGGGGCGCCCAGTGAGGATCGGAACATAACCCGCCGGTTTCAAGATAACGGACAAAGGCACGAAACGTTAACTCGCTGCCGCTTGCCGACAGTGCGGCAATGGCGTTTCGTTTATCGACAAAGCCTTTCTTATCCGCAGGAATAATCTTATCGAGATAGGCGGATAAAGCTCTTAAATAGGGATTGCGGGTAAAGGTAAAAAGGTAATACTTTTTATACAGAGCCGAAACGGAAAGAGCTCGAGCGTGAAGTAATGTGGCCTTTTTTTTGTAAGATTCTCCCGTTTCATCCTTCCCATCATACGGGATTGATGGGTCATAATAAGCGAGCGTTCTGACAATCGTTGAATTAGCGCATTTGGGAATCCGAAAGTAGCAATATTTGAGGGTATTGGACACCATGCTTCTGTTAATAACCCATTGCTTCTTCACCCGGCTGTCTATCGCGTAACCCAGGGGATGGAACTTGAACAAATAATATTGATAGTGATCAAGGACCGATTTAATTATAGAATGCAATCTTTTAAAACTCCTTCTCCAGTCAAATACTGCCTGCCTTATTGTTGATAAATCGAATTACTTAGTTTCGTGTGCAGCTGTTTCAGGGTCGGCCATCATTCCATTATTTCCGTCCATTGTTAACCAATATGTTTCCTCATCCGACCGGAAGGCACGAGACCCGGACAACAGGCCCATTGTTGTTTAAAGTAGGCCACATATTGTCTGAGCAAGCCTTCCACACGGTCAACATGGGGCATACCGTATCCGCCGACGTCCAAAGGCTTTAGCGAAGTGATGGTCAGTTTTCTTTTGCAAGCATCGATATCTAAAGAAACAGGGATGACGTCCGCGCCGGTCTCAATCGCCAGCTCGGCAAAGCCACCTCTGAAACTGCGCCTCCGACCATGAAACGAAACAGACAGGCCGAGGCTCGATCCTCCATATCCATCCGGCAAAATGGAAATAATTCCCCCCTTCGTTAAAATGCTTTTTGCTTTCATCAGCTGATCCAAATACAGCATCACCCGCAAACGTTCTTTCTCTACCACCGGCAGCGCTTTTGCAGATTCAGGCAATGATTGGCGCCAACGTCCAATATAGCTGTAGGCATTGGGGCGCAAAAGCTCAAGAGTGAACTCTTTGACCAGACGGTTGATCCAGAAATGGGAATGCCAGCACACCAGAATCACACCCGTTCCCTTACGATACGCCTCTTGTAGTGTCGTCAAATCCGCATCCAGCGACCACTGCCTAAGCCATCGGTCCGAAAATTCCTGAGGTGACTTTTTTCGGATTGAGTAGGGAACATGGCAAGCCAGAGCACATTGCATAAAATCCTCTTCATTTTGCATAGGATTTTCAAGCAATCGATGGAAACGCCGCATTAGGCGAACTCTCTTCCGGCCTAAGACAGGCTTAGCCCATTTCTTATCGAAGAGCCAAGCCGGGATCATTTCCGCAAGCTTCAGGCGGATCGAGGTGATAACACCCTTTAGCCCGCCGCGAAACAAAATCGAAAGTCTCGATTTTACTTTGTGATGTAATCCATATTTTGCGTTCCACCATGGCGTAGCTTCCTTTCCCGCGCTTTTGTCATGGCTGCTTTCGCAAGATAAAAGGACCACCAGGCTTTCAACCGTCGGATGTTGAAAGAACGCCGCGGCTGAGATGTCCTTGCCGAAACGCTGCTCAATTTCGAGCAACAGCCTCAGTGCGGATAACGAGTCGCCGCCGAGTTTCAGAAAATCATCCTTCGGCCCGATATCTTTGGCGCCAAGAATCTCTTCGAAAAGATGCGTCACTATTTTTTGTATCTGTTCCCGAGTCATTTCACCGGAAAGCACTTCGACTTTGTCGTCTTTTTGAAGATGAAATCCTTCCTGGATGTATTTTTTGCGGTTTGCGTCGCGGGCAATCTTCCCGCTGGTTGTTTTAACCACCCAGCCTTTCGGAACTAGACGGACATCCGACAAGGCAATATCCAATTCATCCAGAACCTGTTTTCTAATTTTAGCGATGAGGACATCTTGTTGAGCAGGGTCCAGCGGATTCTTCTGTTCGAGGATCAGAACCGCCGTTTCCGTCCCTACGCTTGCGTTTATCACCCCGAAAGCCGCTGAGAGTCCTGCATGTCCGCCAAAGACGTCTGAAGCGATCCTTTCAATGGCCTGCGGCTGTATGTTTCTGCCGCCGACAATAATTAAATCTTTTTTGCGGCCGCACACATAGAGCTCTCCTGCGACTAAATACCCCATATCGCCGGTGCGAAACCATCCCTGGTGGAACAACTCTTCATTCTCATCTTGAGAAAGATAATACCCTTGAAAAAGCGTGTTCGTCCGGATTGCGATTTCTCCAATCTGTCTATCCGGTAATTTTTCCCATTCCTCATCCAGAATGGCCAGTTCAACTCCCGGATAGGGATAACCGCAGCTGGCTATGGCTCTGGCATCCGCTGAATAGGGGATGTCTGGCATTGCGCGATTAAGTGTGGTGATGCCCTCTGTTGATATCCAATCTATTTTTACCCCCTCACCCGGAATTGTTGCGGATACACCCATCACGTTTTCAGCCATCCCGTATCCGACCGCAAGCGCATCCATCGTAAAACCATACTGAGAGAACCGCTTACCAAAGCGTTGCATGCTTTCCAGCATAATGTATTCAGAGCCATTGGATAATATTCTCCAACTGCTTAAATCAACGCCAGCCAATTCCTCATCGCGAATGCGTTGCACGCAATAGTCAAAAGCAAAATTCGGCATATTCGTCATCGTGCCGCGATATCGGCTAACGGCCTGCAAAAGCAATTCGGGTTGCCCAATCCATTTTTGAGGAGACATGCATACAAGCATCCCGCCGTGAATCAATGCCCGGATATGACCGATTAAACCCATATCGTGGTAAAACGGCAACCAGGACACGTAAACACATTCTTTGTTTATCTGATAGGCTCTTGCGCTTGCCAATACGTGATCAAGAACCGCCCGGTGTGAAAATTGAATAGCCTTCGGCGCACTGGTGGTCCCGCTGGTAAACTGCATCAAGGCGATTTGTTCCGCATTCAACTCCGGCAATGTCCGGTTTTGATCAAACAAACCCGTGGTTGCTTCTTCGGATGCAAATACCCGACAACCTCTTTTTGATAAAGCCGTATTCATTTCGACATGCAAGTCACGCAGGGTAATGACCGCCTGTGCGCGCACCGCTGCCGCCATATTTCCGACTTTGCGGACATAGGCATCTTTTTCAGAGCCAAAGCGCCAATAAGTCAGAACGGAGGGGATGGCGCCGCAATAAACTGCGCCCCAGAAACAGATCAGCAGATCGTAGCCATGGTCCAGGGCAAGCAAGATGATCTCGCCCGGCTGAATTCCTCTATCGGCGAGCCTGAAAGCGCATCCTCGCAAATCCCGATAAAACTGTTCATTGCTGACCTCCTGCTCCTGCCCGTCCGCGGTCAAAAATACAAAGGCCGGTCCCTGGGGGTCTTGCTTTACGCGTGACGAGATCGCGTCAATCAATGTGTTATTTATCGCAACTGCTGACATGTCTGAATTTTTCCTCGACGGGCGGCAGACTATTATTCACGGCGATTGGCATTTTAATCCAAAAGGCTCATTTTTCTAAACTCGTTGCTGTTCTTCAGCAAATATTCGTAGCTGCCCTGTTCCACGATCCGGCCATCCTTCATCAGATAAATGACATCACAGTTTTGTACGGTTGTCAGACGATGCGCAATCATGATGATCGTGCGGTCACCGCGCAACCGCTCAATGGATTCGATGACATGCTTCTCTGCCACATTGTCCAGCGAAGAGGTGGCTTCATCCATAATCAGTATCCGGGGATTATTGTACAGAGATCGAGCGATCCCGATGCGCTGCCTCTGCCCACCGGAAAGACGGATGCCTCTTTCACCGACCATCGTGTCGAGACCTTCGGGCAGATTGGCAATCAGATCTTTTAGCTGTGAGGCCTTAATGGTCTTTAGTATTTTTCTTTCATCAATTTCGTCATCCGGCAACCCCAGGGCGATGTTTCTGCGAATCGTGTCGTCACTCAAATAAATAAACTGAGGAATATATCCGACATTCGCGCGCCAACGGCGGACATCCTCAAAAATATTCCACCCGTCGGCAAGAACCTCTCCTTCCTGCGGCTTAAGCAGGCCCAGCAGGATATCTACAATGGTGGTTTTCCCGGCGCCGGACGGTCCGACCAGTCCAATCACTGATCCCCCGGGAATTTCCATACTGATGTGGCCAACCGCTTGCGTTCTTCCCTGTGGATAGCGAAAACCAACATCTTTGAGTTCAATTTTTAAAACAGCTTGATGCACGTGTGAGCTGATAAGATCTTCGCTGTCGGACGGCGAGGGAGCCCTATTTTCAAGAAGCATCAGATCCCGGTAAACAGGATCGACGGCATAGATATTATAGCGCACGTCGATAAAGGACGACAAAATGGTTCTAAGAACCGGCAGGAGGCGAACGGTTGCCGCACCAAACAGCGCAAGCAATGGAATCAGAGACGCGATCTGCCTTTCAAGCAAAAGAAGCGCCAGTACCATGAATAACATACCGATCAGTGTAATGGTCTCCATGACCGGCCTCGGCAACTGACTAATCATCTGTTTATACCGCAGCGCCCGCACCGTGCGTACAGAGCTGAAATGGTATCTGTCAAGAAAATGCTTTTCGCGCCCGAGCACTTTGATGTCTTTGATGCCCGAGACGCCTTCAAGGATATATTCCCTCATTTTTTTCCGGTGCTGCTGCTCTTCTTTTCCGTACGCTTTTGTTTTCCCGCCGGTGATCTTCGCGTACAGAATGCTGATGGCCGTGAGCAAAACGAATGTCACCAGGGAAACCAGCGGCTCCACGCTTAGAAGCAGACAAACAATCATCAATAAAACCAGGCCGTCTAAAATGATCTGCATCAGAGGCATCAGGACGCCGGATATGATTAATCTTGTTTCATTGTGCACATTGCGCAGCAACTCTGCGGAATTCCTGTGCAAGAAAAACGTGTACTCGGCTGTCATGTAAGCTTTAAACAGACGATCCCCAAACTGAATCTGTTCGTTGTAAATCATTCTGGTTTTGATATAGATCAGCAAGCTGAAGAATATATTTTTAAATGCGAAGAGTCCTACCAGAAAAAACGAACCCCAGATCATCAGACTTTTAGGCGAGACAATGTTCAGCCAGGCGAGGACTGGGCCGGCCCACGGATTCTTCAGCACCGTTTCCGGACTGGACAAAATCAGAATGAAAAGCGGAATGGCGCCGATGCCCGCCATTTCCAGAATGGCATTGGCAATCATCAAAACGAACAGAGCGGCGAATTTCAAGCGCCCGGCGCGGCCGATCAGATAAGACAACTTCCTTAATCTTGCCAAAAAAGCATGTTCACGCACGATCTCTTATCCATCCCCCTTGGGTGTCACACTGTTTGATAGTAATCCCGGTACCAGGCTGCAAACTCTGCCAAGCCGACTTCGATGGATGTGGACGGGGAAAAGCCTGTCACCGCCTGAAGATCCGCGATATCGGCGCAGGTTGAGGGCACGTCTCCGGACTGCATGGGCAGCAGGTTGCGGATCGCTTTTTTGCCGAGCTTTTCTTCCAGAACATCGATGAAGCGCATCAGGTCCACCGGCGCATGGTTTCCGATATTGTAGATTCTGTAAGGAGCACTGCTTGTCGCCGCGTCGGGACAGCCTGCATCCCATTTAACATCCGGCGCAGGGATACTATCCATCAGCCGCATCACCCCCGCAATGATATCATCGATATAGGTAAAATCACGCCTCATGTTTCCGTGGTTATAGACATCAATCGGTTGGCCTTCGAGAATCGCCTTTGTGAAAGAAAAGTAGGCCATGTCGGGACGTCCCCAGGGTCCGTAAACGGTGAAAAAACGCAGTCCCGTGCACGGCAGACCGTAAAGATGGGCGTAGGCGTGCGCCATCAGTTCGTTGGCCTTTTTGGAAGCCGCATAAAGGGATACGGGGTGGTCGGTGTTGTCATGCACGGAGAAGGGAACGTGTGTGTTCAGGCCGTAGACGGAACTCGACGACGCAAAAACCAGATGCTTGGCCCGGGAATGCCGGCAGCCTTCCAGAACGTTGGCGAACCCGACAAGATTGCTTTCGATGTAGGCGTGAGGATTTTGCAGGGAGTAGCGCACGCCCGCCTGCGCGGCCAAATTCACCACCGCGTCGAATTCCCGGTCCCAAAACAGGCTTTCCATTTTGGGGCGGTCGGCTAGATCGATTTTCTCAAAGGCGAAATGCTCAAACGGTTTAAGATGTGACAGCCGCGCTTTTTTCAGATTAACGTCGTAATAATCGTTGAGATTGTCGATACCGACCACCTGCTCTCCCCGCCGCAACAATTCACGGGCCAGATGAAAACCGATAAAGCCGGCCGCGCCGGTGATCAGGATTTTTTTCATCATGCTATCCTTTTACTTTACCGCCCGGTCTGATTTCGGGCGGCAAGTCCTCCGGACCTAAATGAAACGGCCGGGGTGAAAAACCGAGATCCCGACGGGCGTCGGCGTGGCCGCAGGAGAGGTCGTCGTTCATTCGGTCGATCATCGCAGGCGAGTACCCCCGCATCAAGCCGGAGCGCGCGGCCGCCTTCACGGCTGCCTTAAGCACAACGACCGGAAAGCTTAAAAAACGAGGCGATTTCCCCAGGGCGTGAAACACCCGCGCAACCATGTCCCGGTAGGCAAGGCATTCACCGCCGGAGATTGTGTAGAGGCGGCCTGCGGCCGCGTCGGCGGTAAGCGCCGACAGGCCGGCCCCGGCGACATCACAGGCATGAACGGGTTGACGAAGTCCTTCCGCGCGGCCCGCCAGGGGAAAAAAGCCGAACCGGGAAATAAACCGGCCAATCGCGCTGATATTCTTATCCAACCCCATACCGTAAATCATCACCGGCCGCAGGATTGTGTATGCAATGCCCCTCGCTTTCGCCCAAAAAGCAATTTCCTCCTCCGCCTGTTTAAGGCGGACGGCCAGGTTTCTTTCAGCCGGATCGGCCGAAGCGGACTTCACATCGGCGCTGTTGGAAGAAAGAACCGCCAGTCGCGTTGCACCGCATCGTTCCAGGAAATCAAAGTAGGCGGATAAACCCCATATCGGCGCCGCGCTGATCCAGTTCGAAACGCTCTGCACGGCGTTCGGATCGCCCAGCCGTTTCCAGACCACAGAGCAGCCCGCTTGGGAAGGGTACGCAGATCGTGAATAGGCAACAATGGTTCTGTCCGCCTTCTCCGGCAGCGCCATAAGAGCCCTGCCGACAAGCCCGCCGGCTCCGATGACGCCCACTTTCCGGCGCTCCGGATTCATCTTGAAATCCTATGCGGCTTTCGTTTCAAGACATGCCCTACAGCCAGCGCGGCGAACCGGAGCCAGACACCCGCCTCGACCAGCCACCGTAACACCCCCGGATACTGATGTCGAAAGAATTTTCTGTAGAAGCGAATCATGCCTTTGTGCTTGTGCCATTCAACAAAGAGCTTCCTGTCCTTGCTGCATGTGCCCTGATAATGGACAACGCGCGCCGCCGGCACAAACATAATGGAAAATCCCCTTTGACGAAAGCGCATGCACCAGTCGAGATCTTCACAATGCATAAAATACTTGTCGTCCATCGGTCCCACGTCTTCCACGGCCTCGCGTTTTACCAGCATGCAGGCGCCGGAAATCGCCTCCATTTCGACGGGCTTGACCGGCAGAGGATCATTGTTCAAAGTGAAATCGGAAAAAAGTCTCGGATAGCGGTCTTTCAAAAACGACAAGTTGAAAACCCGGACAAAGGAACGCCAGGGCGTCGGCACCGTCCGCCGGCAACCCGCCTGTTCCGTTCCGTCGGGGTTCAAAAGCAAAGGGCCGGCCATGCCGACGCCCGGAGCCTGTTCCATAAACTGAAGGAGCGTTTCTATAGCGCCCGCCTCCACGACACAGTCCGGATTCAAGATCATCAGATAGTCGCTTCCCGCCGCCTTCATGCCGCGGTTGCAGGCCGCTGCAAACCCTTCATTTTGATCGTTTCGCAAAATGGAAATTCTGGCGTCGTCGCGCGCGATTTCCAAAACGGCCTTCAGGCTGTCGTCTTTCGAGGCGTTATCTACAACGAGGACTTCTCTGAGGGCCCGGCATTCCAAAACGGATGCGACGGCGCAGGCCAGCTTGTTTCCCGCGTTGTAATTGACGATGATGATGGCTGCATCCGGCATGGCGGCTTTTACTCTCTGAGTCGAATTTTGGGCAATAAGCTTTTATCGAGTCCCTTGGCGATCGATGCTGTCGAAACCCGACATGTTTTCTGAATCGGCCGCCGTTTCTTCCACATGCGGGGAAGCATCCGGCAGGCGTCAACTTTCGCTTTCAGAATCACTCGCCCTTTTCCCCGTGCCGCGAACCATAGGATGCTGACAAGGTTCGAAAACAAATGCAAGGGCAAAAACAGCCAAAAAAGCGAACCGGGCATATTCTTGATGTACGTCCAGACAAGATTCCGGTGTCCGTAATATACCGCCGTGTCGCTGCGGCGCCCTCCGGTTGAGCCGGACCCGACATGGCGCGCCGCAGCGACCGGAACCAAAAGACACCGGTGACCCAAAAGGCGCAAACGAAATCCCAGATCCACGTCTTCAAAGTAACAGAAGAAATCCTCATCGAACCCCCCCGCTTCGGTTAACGCCTCCGCGCGATACAACGCGGCGGCCGCGCAGGCGGAGAAGACCTCTTTCGGCTTTTTGACTCCCCGTTTCAGCGCAAGGCCGTGCCGAATCCGCCAGGCCAAACCGCTGACATGCACCGCATCTCCTTCTCCGTCGAGCACAGCCGGATCATCCGCCTTGATCAGACGCGAAGCGAAAAAAGAATACTGTGGATTCGCCTCCGCCGCGTCGAGCATATGCTTCAACCAATCCGGCTCCAGGAATGCATCGGGATTAACCAGCACGATCCACGGGTATCCGACGGCTTCTTTCAGCAGGCGATTGTTGCCGCCGGCAAACCCCAAATTAATCTCGCTGCGGATGAAGCGCACCGAGGAAAAGCGCGATTTCATATCCTGCGAAAGCCCGGCCTCCGAACCATTATCAAGAACAAAAACATCCGCCGCTGCGCCCTGCTGGGCGAGAACGCAAGCAAGGGATTTTTCAAGGCAGCGCTCACCCTGCCAATATACAATCAGAAAAGCGACCCCGCCGCGTGCCGTCTTCTCAACGCGGGAAGCGCTAGTCATCCGTTTTCCGGTTCGATCTGGTCCGATCATGCTCTCGCTCCGTTGCTGCAAGTCGAATGTCTTCGAGCAAGACCCGGTTCGACGCCAGCAAATCGGCGATAAAGGCCACAAGAAACATCTGGAATCCCATCCCCAGCAGGATGGCCGCAAGAATCAGCGATTGGACATGCCCGGCTCCGTCGCCCGTCACATAGAAATAAAGAAATCGAACTCCCGGAAGCAGCCCCAGAAAAAACAGCATCAGGCCGACTGACGCGAAGAACCGGAAGGGCCTGTAGATGACCAGAATGCGGATGATCGTCGCCACGGATTTAAAGACATAAACCGGAATACTGCTGATCAATCTCGACGGCCGCAGAATCGGATTGACGCGCACGGGAACGGAAAGGACCGCCATGTTCTTCAATCCCGCCTGGATCAGCGTTTCGAGCGTGTAGGTATACTTGCTGAAAACCATCAGACGCCTGGCGGCGCTTCGGCTCATCGCCCGAAAGCCGCTGGTGGCGTCGGCCACGGTCGTCCGGCTGAGCACCCTCACCATCCAGCTTCCGGCTTTTTGAAGAAGCTTCTTTACAAGAGAAAAATGCTCGATGCCGTCAATCGGCCGGGCGCCGACAACGATTTCCGCGTTGCCTGCCAGAATCGGGCCGACAAGCGCCGGAATGTCATCCGCACAATACTGGTTGTCGCCGTCGGTATTGACGATGACGTCCGCCCCCAGCCGGATACTCTCTTGAAGACCGGTCATGAAAGCCCGGGCCAGTCCGGCGTTGCGCTTGTGCGAAACAATATGATCCGCGCCCGCCCGCCTGGCCGCTCCGACGGTATCATCGTTGCTTCCGTCGTCAATCACCAGCCATTCGACGGTGTCAAACCCCGCAAGCGTTCTGGGCAATTGAGCCAGCGTCAAGCCCAGCGTTTGGGATTCGTTATAGCAGGGTATCTGTATGATCAGTTTCATGAGCTCCTCCCCGGATTATTTGGGAGCGGACAGTCCCGCCTTGATCCGCCGCAAAATTGTCGAAATGAAATTTTGAAGGTAACGCCTCTTGAGCATGCGCGCCGGATTGGGTTTTCGGACACTCCGGCCCGGCGCAATGACGGCGGTTCCACATCCGATCCACGGCAGATCAACCGCTTGATATCCTTCGGCGCGAAGATCGGCCAGGGTTTTCCAGCAGGTCACGTTGAAATACTCATAGGGTTTGGTGTCATGAAAACTGATGAGTCCCCGCGGAGACATCAGACGCTCAAACCTTTGAAAATCCTCAAGCGACCCCGCGTGCGAATGATCGCCGTCAATATGCAGATAATCAATTTTCCAGGCGCGGGTTTCACGGCGCTCGGAGACATCCCGTGACGTCGCGAGCAGAATTTCAATCTCCGGGTAGGCCTTGCGGAAAAGACTGTCTTCTTTCAGCCATTGCGGGCGGGACCAGTCCCCTGTGTTGCCGTCGATCAGGACTGTTCTGGCATCGTCAAGCCCGAGATCGCGTTGCGCCTGACGCATGAGGCGAGGCACAAATCCGCCGCCTGAGCCGATACACACACATAGTTTTGCGCGCAACATATACGCCAGCGTGTAATAAAGAAGACCGGCGCCCAGATATCCATTTTGAGGATCGGCGCCGTGCGACTCGGCCCATGGCGCGTCGGCAAGCAAAACGTCCGAAATCAGATCGTCATGAAGCAAGGAGGGGTGTTTCAGGGTCGTCATGGGACGCTGTAGTCCTTAAGAAGGATATTGACCTGGATTTTACCGAACAGCCCGATGTGCACATAAAGGCGGCATAGGGCCGAGCGTAATTTTCCGCGCAACGCTTTAACCGGCGTATTGAACTGTTCCGTCACACCGTAAATCCGCGTTTTGCCCAGGCTTCGCAGATGACGGTGGACAATGTTCGCCAATCCCGGCGCCACCCATCTGGCATGCCCGGCCGTCCAAAACCCGAAGGCGTAGGCTTCATCCTGCTTAAGTTCGTAGTTCAAATAATCATACATGACACGCCCGGGATGAAACCAGCAATAACCGATCATTTCTCCCTGGCGCTCGGCATAAATGCAGGAACAACCCTGTTTCAAAAGCGTGTTGAACTTAATTTCCGACACAATCCCCGTTTCGTTTAAGACTGGAAAGTCGCGGGTGTCGGGTGTCAACAGCTTTGTCTCATAATAGCGGCTCAAACGGTTCATCAGACCTGCCGAATCAAGATAATCATTCGTCTCCACATAAAGTCCGTAAGGAACCACCGTTAACCCCATCCGGCCAAGCCAGCGAAAGAGCGTGGCCCACACCAGCTTTCTTTGCCGGACATGTCCAATTTTGGCAAGCAGATTCATGACGGCCGAGTTTTGCCGATTATTCATCCTTAATCGTCTCGTTTCCCAGCGCCGATTTCGATATTTCTTCGATACAAACCGAAAAGGTTGACATAAACAAACGACCGAATCGGACAAGCGCCGACCTTTTCTTTTAAACGCATGGCCGGCGTGTTGAATATTTCCGCAATGCTGTAAATCGCGGTGCGGCCGACCTTCTCCAAATGTTCTATCATCAAAAGCCGCAGATAGACGGCATAATCGCGCCCTCGTTCCCGCGGCAACGTGCGAAAATTAAACAGATAAGCCTCCTCGTCTTGCAGATGGAACGGCAAGTAAGCGTAAAGACAGCGTTCAAGGTTGTACCAGCCGCAGGCGACCGCGCTTCCCGATCGGTGCAGGCAAAAACAAACGCATCGCTTAGCCCACAGTTGACTGAACTCATTTTTCCTATGGACATCGTACGCCAGTTCCCCCAACAGATCGAAGCGGCCCTCGTCGACCCTGACGGCCTGAAAGACTTGCGCGTCGGGACGCGCCCAACCGGCTTCGGCCATCCGACACCGCGACTCCAGAACCAGTCTGTAGGGCAAAATCTTGAGGCCACAGCCCGAAAGCCATCGAATACAGGTGGCCAGCATCAGACCATGTCCGGCGACATGGCGAAATCGATCGATGATCGTTTTAACGTTTAGCACCTCGAGCGGCAGTCGGACCAATCCTCAGTAATAGACTCGCCCGGACAGCGCTTTAAGCCGGGCGATCGCTTCCTCCGAAATGGCGCGTCGATGAGACAGGACGCCTGGCGCGCCTTTGAACGCGTCAAGGACACCGCGCAGATAAAAGACCGGGTGGCGGTTTTTCGCGGCCATGACAAAATAGTATCCCCACCACAAAAGGGTGTGCGTCAGAATATATCGCGTAGGAAGGTTTCGCAAAGCGACCCAAAAACGATTCCTTGCTCCGAAATAAATCCATTTCCCCGGAATTCGCGCCTGCGGCGTCTCGTCGTGGACAACGGAAACATCCGACAGCCGAAGCAGCCGCTTTCCTTGATCCATCAGACGGTAACTCAGATCCAGCTCCTCCGTTAAATAAATCAGGTTGTTCCAAAAGCCGCCGATATTTACAAACATATCGCGCCGCAGCGCGAAGCCGGCGCCGCAGAAATAGCTGCATTCATAGTCTTCATCAATCCTTTTTTTATCCGCACGCGGAATGCTTTTGTACTCCTCCCGGCCGTCTTGAGGACGGATGATACGCAAGGCCGCCAGATCCAGCTGAGGCTCGCGCGAAAACCGTTCGCGGATGCGCACAAGCGCGTCGCCATCTTGAAAGTACGCATCGTCGTCCAGAAATACGCACAAATCGCCTGAGGCCATTTGCACTCCGGCATTCCGCCCACCCGGGGGGCCCAGATTGGCCTCAAGCCGCGTATACCGGACATGCGGAAAACGGCTTCGAATCATGTCGCCCGTGCCGTCCGTTGAAGCGTTGTCCACAACGATGATTTCATAGTCCCGCAATGTTTGATCCTGAAGCTTAAGCAGGCAATGCTCCAGAATCGCTTTGCGATTCATGCTCACGACAATAACACTCAGCGAAGGCGGACCGGTCAACGGCATATCCTTGTGCGACAGACTTTACAAAAGACGCGTTTTGGATTGATACAACCGGCGCAGAAGGAACGCCGAAAGTCTCTGAAGCGGCAAGCAGAACCTGGGCAAAGAGATGATCCGGTAGAAAGCGGCAAGTTTCCAGTCCCACCTGTTTTGGCAAAGATACGACGCCAGGCCGAAAGCGCGGAAATCCGCAAGAAGGACATTCCTTTCTTCCGGGTCCGTCCGAACCATGGATCGCACCCATAAAACAGCCGCGTAGTAGGCATGCTGCGAAGCAATCAACCGCCTGTGTTTCGGCAAGTCCGCAAGCGAGGGCGTCGCGGCGACACAGCAAAACGACGCGATGCGCTGCCGCGTGCTCCGGATCGACAAATCGGTAACCGACGAGCCGGGCCGATAACGGCGGCAATAGCCCTGGTAATGAAAATATCGAACGCGGCGCGCATGAATCATGCTGACATAGAAAAAGTAATAATCTTCTCCGGCGCAGGCATCGGAAAACGCGATGCGGCCCTCGACAATAAATTGTCGATTGTAGAGCTTCATACCCGGTTGCTGAATTTGCCCGCCCGTGCGCTCGATCCAGGACAGCCCCGTATCGGTGACATTCTCATCGTCCGGCCCCAGGTCAAAATAGGGCTTTTCGTCCCAAAGGCGCCCGTTATCGGCATCCCGAAACGAACGTCCATTGAATATCAAAATATCGCAGGGGGCCTTCCGCCGTTCCTGATGCAGAGCATCCAGTGCGCCGGGCGCAAGACAGTCATCCGCATCGAGGAAAAGCAAACCCTCTGCTTTCGCGGCTTTGATACCCGCGTTGCGGGCGGGACCCGTTCCGGCGTTTGCCTGATCGATGAGGACCAGCCGGTCATCTTGATCCATATAGCGGGAGATGATCGAAAGGCTCGCATCCGTCGATCCGTCATTCACGATTACGATTTCATAGTCCTGAAAGTCTTGACTCAGAACGGAATCAAGGCATTCCGCCAGATAGGCTTCCATGTTACAGACCGGAATAATAACGCTGAAAGCAGGTGTCCGACGAGTCATGATTGCCTTGTGATCAAACCGTCGGGCAGGATATACCCGACGGCGCGGGCCAAATGCATCGATCCCAGAAGAATCGGCATCCAAAAAAGCAACTGGGCGCGTTTCTTGCGCCAGGCTCCGAAAACGGCCGGAAGAAGGAGCATGGCCGAATAGCCAAGCAATACGGCACACAAGGCCCAGCGCGCGGTATCAAACCATAAGGATAGAAGGCTCAAGACCAGAAGCCCCGGCAAAGCGGCCGACATCATCCGATGCGATTGGACATGAATTTTCTTCTGCCGGCTGACCCGGGCCATCGCCGCATTGCGCTTGAAGAATTCGGCATAGGTCGTGTCGCGGCTGTGTTCAACGACAATTTCGGGAGCGTACAGGATAGCGCCTGCCTTCGCGCGCCGGATGCGATCGATTAGATCCACATCTTCATGGACCGGCAGATTAGGGTCAAAAATCAATCTGCCGTTTTGGCCCTCCAGCGCACTATGCCCGGCCGCATCCGCTCGCACGGCCATGTTCCAAAGCTTCGGATAATAGGCGCCGGCCTTCACTAAGCGGTCAGATCTCGTTCCGCCGGTGGCCACCCATGAGTTTAATACGGCATCGAGCGCGACATCAAACGACGTCGCCCCTTGAGGTAAAACATCCGCCCCGCCTGCGGCCGCGGCCTTTGGATGGCGGTTCATAAAGTCATCGATTTTCAAAAGCCAGTCGGGCGGAAACACGCAGTCGTCGTCGGAAAACACCCAGATAGAACCGGCGGCCGCCGCACAGGCCGCATTGAGCGCCTTGGAACGATTACCCGTCTGGTTGATTATTTTCCACTTCGGAGCCATCGCGCCGGACCATTGAATGTTTTCACCTTCGAGATCTCCCGCTACAATCACTTCAAAAGAACCGGCCGGTGAGAGCAATCGCGCAAGGGAAAGAAGCGCTTTTTCCAGAAAAACACCGCCGTGACAAACGGGCAGGATCACGCTGTATCGGACCGTTTGGCTCATCCGGGTATCCAAACCCGCCTCGAATATCTTTGGCGCCGTCGCAGCCGACCCCGAGGCGATCCCGCGATCCGCATCCGCTGATCTTTCATGCCGGCGCTTTACTCAAACAATGCTTGACGAGCATGTCAAAATGTCCTGCGCTTTGCTTTTGTATTTCCGCAAAATCCGGAACATAAAAGGTCTCCAGATTACGGCGAAGCCGCTCTGAATTCAGCACAAGCGAGCACAAACGCGGCATATCCCGGTGGCCGAAGTACAGCGAGGGCAAACGAATACTATTGAGCATCAGTTTTGTTTTTGCGTGGCCGAAAAGGGATATAAACGGTATGCCGTAACTCAGACAAACCATCCCGCAATGCAATTGCGTCGAGCACAGCAAGTCCAGGGAACTCAGTACGTCCAGATCGTCATCAATCCGAGAAAATGAGTAATATGAAATATTCGGAGACCGGCCGAACCATTTTTTCAATCGGGTCAGATTTTGATTTTTCCCCGTCGTCTCAAGAAGGATGAAATCAATACGTTTGCTCAGACGAGCCCAGGCGGACAAAAACACCGGCAGATAGAAGGCCGCCCGCCTAAGCAGCGGGTTGGCATGAATCTGAATTCCAATCCTGATTCTCCGGCGCATCTGGCGTTTCCTGGAGAAAAAGGATGAGGTTTGCCAAACCACGTCCGGGAAATAATCCATGGACGGCGGTTCATCGAGCTTTCCGATCCAGTCGAGGTCTTGCGCGTTTCTCACGGAAATGTAGCGCGCCGTTTCTAAAAATAATCGTTGAAAGGGACGCAAGGGTCTGGGGAACCTTCCATTGCCGCCTAGAGAAAAACCGTAAATCGGGATTCTCTTGCGACGGGCCAGCGCGATGATCTCGCATCGATCGGCCTCGTACTGTTTTCCATAGGTCCACTCGTCGCATAGAAATCCGCCGCCGCCGAAGACAAGCATGTCTTTTCCGTCCAATAACTCATCAAAAGACCGCACGACGTGAAAGCCCCGAGAATTCGCATATCCGGTATGCTGGCCAAAAACGGAAAACTCAATATTGCGCCTTTGCAGAAACAAACCGAAAAGAACGGCCATCAGATCGTCGCCGAAATTATGCTGATGATAATTTCCGAATAAGGCGATTTTCATCATCGACCAGCCGGATTCATCCTCAATCCCATTCAGACTTGTTTTTTGCAATGATCTGCTTTTCCACGACACAGTCGTCTACGACACTGTTTTTGTATGTGCAGTCGCGGCAGAGATAAAAATTGTTGTGGCCCAGATGAAAAGCCTTGCGAAAAGCGCCGCCGCGATCGCTTTTCCAGGCCGCAAGGGCCCCTGTGTCTTGGATATTCCCGAAGGCATGCCGGTTCAGATAGTCATACTCGCAGGGAATCACATAACCTGCGGCATCCATCGTGATGCGTTTCCAGGGACGCATACATTTAAACGGCGCCGCTTTGCGCAAATACGTGTTTTGCTCATAGGCATAACGCCGATAATCTTTTGTGTCCGGCGCGTAGGCGCGATCCAGCTCATCGCCCATTTTCGGATGCATATCCACCGTTTTGAGTGAAAAGTAATCCACGCCCAGTTTCGCCGCCAATTCCCTGGCCAGAGGGATTTCAGACTCGTTGTGTTTCATCACAACAAAGCGCATATTGATAACGGGAAAGGAAGCTTTCTTTCGCCTCCGGATGCGGGCAACCTTCTCAATATTCGCAAGCACGGTATCCAGACGTCCACCCTCGCGATACTTTTCATAGGTTTTCTGCGTCGCCCCGTCAATGCCAAACACGAGCGAACTTAAGCCCGAATCGACCAGTGCCTCGGCTGATGCCTCATCAAGCACGACGTTTCCATTGGTGCTGGTGTGCACGATGATGCCGCGCGAGCGCGCAAGCGCGATCATTCGAAACAAATCCGGATTCAGAAACGGCTCGCCCCAGTTCCAGAAGATCAGGTGCAGCAACCAATCCCCGCAGTCCTCGATAAAGCGCGCGAAGGTGTCGTAGGCTAAAAGCGCGGGAGGCCGCGATTTGTTGAGGGAGGCCGTCAGGCAAAGCGGACATCGCAGATTGCAGATATTGGCCGGCTCAACCTGAGCCACCACCGGATAGCCCAGCGGCCGGGCGGGAAACAGATACTGATTGAGCCCCGCCAAGAAAAAATTGGCCGCTTTTCTCCGTGAAATGCCGGAGGCGCGATACGGAAGAAGTTCAAACTCAAAATCAAAATTCTTCGAAAAAAGCAGTCTGGGAATTTTGGGGACGACATCACGGGGTTGAAAAATTTGCATCAGGCGCATCTCCTTCAATTAACCATGGTTTCAGATCCGCTCCGACGAGGTCCTGCAGCAGGAGAACATTGTCTCGATAAAAGACTTTCAAATCATGCCTGATATCGGCAGGCATCGGGTCGGGCTTTTCCAGGTTCATCCGCATGAGATGCTCCCTTAAGGCAACCCATCGATTGATCCCTAAAAGCGCGGTCCCGACTTTTCTGGCGACTTTATGCAATCGCTTGGGCTTGATAAACAACGTATTGAACCAGGAACTTTTGGGGATGCCGGATGCATTGAGCACTTGTCCGGCGTCAACGGAAAATTGATCATCGATTTCTAAAAATTCGCAAACCGTCCGGAGGACCGTCATAGGGTTTTTATTCAAATCATCATAAAACAGCACGCAGACGCGGCTGAAATGGTTCTGAAAGGCGCGCACCTGCTCCGCGTAAAGACGCGCTTCCCGATAGCGCCACATCCAGTCGTATCCCTTGCGCTTTCTCTCTTCTTCGCGGCGCAAGGCCTCCCGAAGCGGAAGATGCTCCCGCCCCAAGCGGCGCATAAAATTGAATGTGGAAAAGAGGCTGTCCACGGGATCCCGAAGAATCATGAGGATTTTCGGATCACCGAGTGTCTTTCGGATGGCCGGAATCGACTGTTTATGAAAATAGAGCGTTTCAACACTGGCTTCTCCCACAGCCTTTCGACCCGCGCCATTTTCAAACAGGCGAACATAGGATTCTAATGTCCTGACGGCAACCCTTGAAACAGCGCGATCCCCCGGGCCGGCGCCGGGATGATTTGCGAGCCCGGATAGAAACCTGGGTTCTTTGGGATCGCACATGAACACATCTGGATGTTGCCGCAGATAATGATGCAAAGACGTCGTCCCGCAGCGGGCCGCACCGACTATCAGAAAATTGGGCAGCACCGGTTTCTTTTGCTGTGGGTTTCTCATCAACATAATCTCTTCACACTTCATCCTTTTCGACAATCCATCGCCGGCTCATCCCATTCCACACGCACAGCGGAGTGCTTTAAAAGGCCGCTCCCCCGCTTCCCAAACATTTTCATCTCACCGGCATACCGTATGACCCGACATCCCGATCAGCCGATGTTTTCAGACCTCCGGGGGCCCTGGATCCAGGCGCTCAAGTCGCGACCGATGAGATCCTGAAGCCTTAAGATATCCTCCCGGAAATACTCCCGAAGCTCTCGCATGATCAGCGGATCCGGCAAAGACGGTTTTCGTAAATTTGCGCGGCGAACGTTTTCGCGCAGTTCGATCCACCTTCGCTCGCCCATCACCGCGCTTCCCAGACGCCTGGCCACAGCGTGCAGCCTTTTGGGTTTGACCAGCAAAGCGTTGAGCAACCGTAAGCGGGGATTTCCGGACGGGTTCTGGATTTGAAACGCCTGCGGAACAACGGTATCGTCAACGCCCAGAAAGGCATAGACGGAGCGCATCAGCAAAGACTGATCCCTTTTGAGATCATCATAGAGCAAAATCAAAACGGAAGAAAAATTCTCCTGAAAGGCCCGCACCTGATGCGAATACAGGCCAAGAGCCCGATAGCGCCACATCAACCGATACCCCTCGGCGGCCCGCTTTTCTTCCCGCTGCAAGGACTCGGCAAAAGAAAGGGGCTCCCAGCCGTCGCGCACCAAGAAGGTATAGGCGGAATAGGCGCGCTCGGCCGGGTCGCGCAAAATGATGATGATCCGCGGATCGCCCAGGTAACGTTTAATGGCCGGAATACTGTACGGATAAAGGAACAGCGTGCTGATGCTTGCCTCTCCGACGGCTTGATAACCGGAGGCCTTTTCAAACAAACGGAGATAGGCGTCATGTGACCGGATGTCGCGCGAGGCCGAAAGTCGATCGCGAACGCCGATACTTTTCATCGGCGCCCCTTCGATCAGAAAATTCGGCTCCTTGACGTCGCTCATGAACACATTCGGATGCTGCTTCAAATAATGATAAAGCGATGTCGTGCCGCATTTGGCCGCACCTGCGACCAGGAAATTTGGCATGATCGGATGGTTAATCGTCGCGGCTTTCATCAAGATGTCCTCCGTAAATCCATGTGACGATCATCATCCATTTCGGACATCGGCATCATGGACCATTGACGCTGTCCGCATAGACGAGCGCCTCTTGTCCCAAATCGCGCAGATCGCCAAATATAAAGAATGAAACAGATAAACCGCGCAGTCGGAATATTTTTCGATACCCGACTTCCTTTTCAAATACGCGGGAAACCGCCAGGCTCTGGCCATCCAGATCCGATCGGGAAAATCCTTGCGGCACAGGCCCCATTGGCGGACCACCCGCTGAAAAAAGCTCAGAGGCGCGCTGTAGCGCATCTCCATTTCATCTCCCGTCAATGATTTTCTTAAGCTGTCTGATCCCCTAACCGATTAATCAAATCAATTTTCCTTGCTTTAAATGCGGGCGCCGAAGAAACGCCCATCCTCTTTCATCGCATCTTCGGCCTATGGCGTCACATCAATGAAAACGGGCTCGCTTTGCGCGCCCGTCAGGCTATCTTTAAGGCGAACTTCAATTCTGCCGGGTTTGACAAAAAGAGCATCCGGCACAACCGCCGTCACGGTTTGATTGCTTTCAACAACGCTTCTCGCCTCCCTGCCGTTTAAAGTGATTCTCGTCCAGGAGGTGGCGTGCGCCGTCTTGACCCACATGGCCGAAAAGCCGCCCGGCTGGGCATTAAACGACTCGCCCGCGCGGACTGTCGCCGGTCCGTACTGATGAATGTTCAGCGGCAGAACGCCCTTGCGTGCCTTCATTTTATACAGGAAAAAGGTTTGTCCGCCCACGGTATAGGAAAGATCGGCCTGTCTGTCATAGGGATGGCGGGACAACATGAAAACCGCCCCTGTATCAGGCGCCGCCGCCTCCGGAGAGTGAAAAACGGAATGCACTCGCACCTGAGTCCTATCCACCCCCCAGAAGGACAGCGCGATAAGCATCGTTTCTTCCGTCAAGCCGGGAACGTCATAAAACAGATCAATGTGCTTTGCTTCGCCCGCGATCCGTTCCGACAGCGCCGGCGCCAGACGTCTGGGATGCAGACCGTCCGCGTTCATGGGCAACCGGCCGGCCGCGTATCCGTAAATCGCGGCATGCCAGACCAAAAGAAGGACGATCAGGACGGTGGATAGGCGCCCCCCCGGCCAACGCGACTTTGCCAACGCCGCCCTGAACCACAACAGCGCCGCCGATGCCGCCACACACGACACGGCGACGGCGGCCATAACCGGACTTTTGTAGACAAATGCATCCGGAGAATTAAATTCAATGTCGGCAAACCACCCGGGCAGTCCCCAGAGTCCTCCACCATGAAGAACCCAGCGTGCGGTCATGACCGATGCGGCGGCCAACAAAGCCGCGGCGGCGATATGCCATCCGCGCAGGGGAAGCTCTTTATCGACCAACCGCTTGAGCGCAATGAGGCCCAGCACAATATATAAAGGCGTCAGAAACATCAGATACCGCCCGATCAGATACTTGGGATGTGCGGCATTATACCCGGCGCTGAAAGAGTGATTGGTCGCCACGGCAAGATAGCATAAAGTCAAGACCAGAATCAGTGCGGTAAACGCCGCTTCTCTCGATACGGGACCAAAGCGCCGCTTCGACACGGATGCAAGCCCCCAGGCGATGAGAGATACAAGAAACGGCGCCGCCGCCAGGACAACGTAAGATCCATAAGCTGAAAGCCACAGAAGCGCCGCCGAAGGATTCTGATGGGGCGCTTTAAATCCGGATATTCCAAAGCCCATGGCCTTCGCAGCGGGAATATCAAGATGCATCGTATAAAACAGCCACAGCGAATAAACCGCAAGACAGCAGCATGCCATGATGAGTGTATTGGCGCGAATCCTCGCTGAAGACGGAAAGCTGTCTTTTTGCACCGTGATATAAGGAAGGAGGATCCAGAAACCGGCCAGAATGAAAACAGCGGGCAGCATGAGGTGCCGGGTGAGATAGCCGGCGGCCAGAACAGCCCCGAACATAGCGGCCCGGAAGGCTCCGGCGTCGGCGCCTTTGAGCGCCAGCAGCACGGCTAACGCGAAAACGGGCAAAAACAGGTTTTCACTGAGGATATAGCCGGGATAGATAATCTGAAAAGGAATCATCAGCGAAAGAATGACGGCCATCGCGCAGTAGCGCGCCGGCAAAAAAGATTTCGCAATCAGCCCCACCGGTATGACCAGAAGGATCGACAGCAGACCATTGATTCGAATCATGACGTCATACCAGTTCGAAAACAAAAAGGCGGGGGCCAAAAGCAAAGAGTAAAGCGGCGGATAATGCGCGCTCGGAATAGGGCTTCCGGAAAAAAATTTTAATGCGTTATTTTTGTATATCCATTCATCGCGGAAGCACAAGGCTCCGGTCGACTGATAAAAGATGATGTTTTTAAGCAATAAGAGGACAAAAACCGCAGCGACGGCAAAGATCCAGAATAGTTTATCGTGGCGGCGCAAAAATCCGATGCCTTCTTCGCCGACAGCCAGGATCGCCCGGACGAGACCGCCGAAGTTTTTCACCGTCTCTTCTCGAAAACGAATCAGCTGATTACATCCCAAACCTCCCGCCGCACAAGCCAGCCAGGCCATGGGATGGAGATATCGCGGAGTGGGCCGCTCCGCCAGAAAAACGGCGATGCCCAGGAAAATGAGCGCCAGCATGCCTGCAAAAAGAGTATTTCGCCGGATCTCCGAATCCGGCGAAATGACCGCCAGAAGAAGCCAAATCAGAGGAACAAACAGCAAAACCTGCACCCAGACGACCCCGCGCAGGAAGTATCGCCCCGTGACAGAGCGTAACTCAAAAGGAGAGGACCGGTCCGCCGGATACGCAAAAGCTTTCTGAATTTGGTCGAGGAAAGGCTCATCCAGTCTTCTCTTTCCCAGATCGGCTTCCATCATCTGGCGCAGGCGGGCTTCGTCGAAATAATCCGTAAAGCTCTGCCAGCCGAGTTTCAGAAAGGCCAGCGGCTTGCTTGCAACGGCGTTGATCGCCGTTTGGCGCGCTATTGCGTTGGCCTCGAGACGATCCGGCGCCAGTTTCTGGAGGCGCGCCACAGCGCCGTCGGCCATCCATCTGTGCCCGGCCCGCTTATGGCGGTCACTCGTTGGAAATTCCGATTCCTTGATAATCTTTTCCCCAAGCTCACGGTCGGGAAAATCTCCGGGCTCGACGATCGGCAGGACGAATCCCAGGGCAAAAAAACCGTCATCATAAGAATACGCGGGCGGCTTCTGCTGAAGGCTCCCGTGAACCTGTTTATAAACCGTCGTCAACGACAGGAGAAGCAAGACCGACAGCGCGACATGCATGACCGCCCGGCCGGCATATTGTTTCCATCCGGATTCGCACCGGACGGCCAGAAGCGGCAGGACAACCGCGCAGATCCAGACCACGGGAATAAACGCAAAACGGACGGCAATCAGCAAGACGGCAAGCGCCTGAATCGCCATGAGCCAACGAATGCGTCTTCTTTCGAGGTAGTCGAGCCCCGCCCAAACATAGAGAACAAACACAAACAAAGCCAGGGTTTCGGTCATGACGTAACGCGAAAAAAGCAGCTGAATCGGCTCAAGCGACATCAAAACACCGGTTCCACAAGCAATCCAGGGACGAACACGAAAATAACGCATCAACAGATGCGCCGTGACAACGCAGATCGCCAGACTCATCAGAACCTGCGCGACGACCAGCGCAGTCAGTGAACCGGCCGGGAGCGCCGTAAACCGAATGAAATAGCCGTAGATAAAGGACCGGTCGGAAGGCAGCCAGCCGAACAGGGCCGTCCAAAGATAGCTTGCTGAATCGCCGAAAAAGAACATGGGATGATGATCCGCCCACAGGATGACCCCCTGGAGCATCGCAGCGACGATCAGCGTCAGGCTCAGAAATTTACCGTTCATGAAATCTCAAGCTTTCTATCCTGTATTTCAGCATTGCCCAAACACCATAAGCGCCGTCCTTCCATCTGACCTTCTTGCCCTGCGCGATAGTTCTCGGCGTGTAATGAATGGGCACCGTCAGAATTTCCATTTTGCGCTTTTTCAAGGATTGAATCAAATATGGCGTTATTTCAGCAAAATCAAAAGCAAAGCCGTTTTCCTGAAAGTCGATCCCCCTTGTCAATTCCGCAACCCACATCTTATAGCAGGTATTGATATCCCGCACGTTTTGGCCGAAGAGCACAGCGCCGATCATCGTCATGGCCCTGCCGCCGGCATAAAAAGAAAAATGGGCCGAGCCGTTGTCCTTAAAACCCAACCGGTTGCCGTAAACGGCCATCGTTGTGCCTTCAAGGATGGGCCGAAGCAAGGCGCTGTAATCGGCGGGATCGTATTCGAGATCCGCATCCTGAATGACCACGACCTCTCCTTTTGCCGCCTTGAGTCCCGTTCTGACCGCAGCGCCTTTCCCCGGCGTTTTTTCAACGAGCAACCTGGCGCTGACATCGCGGTTGGCCGTTATCCAGCCGGCCGCCAGATTGTGCGTTTCGTCCTTGGAATGATTGTCTATGACAAGGATCTCTTTTTCGAGCGGAATATCGGCCCGTTTCACCTTGTCCAACAACTCAATGATGGTTTCCTGCTCATTATAGGCGGGAATCAGAACCGAAAGCTTTCGAAAATGATGATGCATCACTGCTTTCCGGGTGAGCCTGATCGGCGCACGACAGACGGCTGATGATAAACATTCAAATGACACTCCTTCAAAACCCGCAAAGACTCGCGGACCAGTGCGGGTCGTTCTTCAAACTTCGCCAATTCTTCATCGGAGGCGGAATCCACACGAAGGGCGATCTCGCGCAGATTTTCGAAATACGCCTTTCGATGAGGCTGAATGCGCCATTCGGTCATAGCGGTGAGGATCAACCCCGCGGCGATCACCATCAGGGGAACAAACAACAAATTGACGGCGCCCGTCCGCCGCGTCCTCCCGCCGGCAAGGACATAGATGAGCACCCAGACGGACCCGACCAGGCCCATCACACTCACACAGGTATAGCGCGACGCCATGCCGTAATCGATTCCATAACCGAATCTGCCCGCGGTCATAAAAACCAGATAGAAAAAAGCCTGCATCAGCAGATAAAAGGGAAGATACGATCGCTCGTAGAGCCGGAAGCGAAAATACAAAAACAGAGCCAGGCCATAGAGGCACACGACGAGCGATCCTAAAAAAACCATGCCGGAGAATGGAAAATACATCTTCGCGGCATTCACGCCGACAACGCTCGCCCCGAAGGCCGCCAGCAGAAATTGAAGCGCCGCGAGAGGCTGGGCGATCATTTTATCGACATGATGTGTGGCATGTGGAAAGTAATCATTGTGGCGAATATTGTACATATACAAAACCGCAAGCACCCCAAGATACGCGCTCACCCCAAGCGCGCGCAGCCACACCTCTTTGGTCATACGGTCCCGACGGGTGACCGCATAACAGACAAAAGTCAGCCCGAGCGCCACGGCAAAAGAATAGGAGTGGGTTCCGCCGAAAACCAGCACCGACAAAGCGCTCAAAAGGAGCCCTGCCGCGACATAGCCGGGAGTTCCTTTTGTAAGAATCCGCTCAAAACAAATCACACTCGCGATAAAAAAAGGCAGGGGCGATTGAAAGACGAAGGCATAGGAAAAAGTCAACCCTTCCCACTGGATGATATTAAACATCAAAAGGCTGACAAACAAAAAAGACAGGGCGATAAACCCGGATGAACGGCGAGGCGCAAAGCACTTCCGGTAATCCCGATAGATCATCAAGACGCTGCCGAGCACCAAAAATGGAATCGAAAGCGCAATGAGCTTCGAGTTCATGCCGAAGACCTAGATATTGATGAACTGCAAAAAGTTATAGCCGGGAATTCGTGTTGACGCGGCGGGGCGCCAGAAGTCGGAAAAAGCCAGCGTTCCATTGCAGTAGCTTTCGACCCATCCGCCCTTGATCAGATAGATGTCGTCGCGGAAGACGACTTGGGAAGCGGTCAGCCAGACATACAAAAAGATCATCACAAAGGGCGCGGCAATGGAGATGACGAGCAAGGCCGACGCTTTCATGTTTTCCGGAAAACGCACTTTCATAAAAAAGAATCTCTCCGTAAGGCCGCCCGGATGATGAGATGGGCGATCATCGAGTCTTGTTGCGGATAAAGGCCTTTGCCGCCTCAGGTCGTGACGGACGCCTGAAACGGTTGCCGACTGGCCAGACTTTCCGTGTAAAGCTTCAGGGGATACCGGGGGGAAACCGACTCAAAGCCGAGCGTTCGTAAAATCGTCTCCAGATTGCGCCAACCCTGATCGGCGCCCCAGGCGCCGCGCGCGAAGGCAAGGCCCGATTCGCTGATGCGCCGCCACAGGCGCTCATCGCAATAGAGTTTTTCGATCTTCAGGGCGAACTCGTCCGGATCGTCTGCGATCAGCGCGTCTCGTCCGTCAACCAGATTCATGCCTTCCGCGGCCGCGGATGTCGCCACCACCGGAAGACCCGCAGCCAAAGCCGTCCCGATCTTGCCTTTGATGCCGGCGCCATAGCGAATCGGCGCAACCGATACCCGCATTTGCCCCAGCAATGAAGAAAGATCCTGGACAAAACCAGTGACAATCCTGTCCGGTCCCGCCAACTTCTGAACTTCCGGCGGCGGATCGGCCCCCACGATATAAAAGCGGACATCCGGCAAACGGTCCTTCAATTTCGGAAAGACCGCCGACGCAAACCATAAAACGGCATCCGTATTGGGAGGATGTTTAAACCCGCCCACAAAAACGATGTCCCGACGCTGTCGAAACATCGCGGAGGGCCCTTCAATATGCCGTGTAAAGGGAAGAAGATGCAGCGGCGCATCGGGCAGCGCCTCTCGGAGTCCTCGATGCTCTTCGGCGCTCACCACGGTGGCCGCGTCGACCGACCGGATCGCGTCGTACTCCAATTTTTTCAGGTCGCGCGCAAACTGCATTTTCTGATCATCCTTTTCGAGAAGGGCTTCTCGCTCCAGACGAAGGTAATGAAGATCGACCGTATTGAAAAGAATGCGGGCAGCAGGGCAGTAACGCCGAATATCGGACAGATTGCGCTGCACCACGGCGACCCGGAACAGAAAAACCAGGTCATATCGACGGCCGTGCTCGATGAGATGTTCTTTTACCGATGCGGTAAAAGGCGCGTAAAGCACTTCCACGCCGATTCGCTGAAGGTCTTGCGTATACGGCGGCATATAAAGAAAATTATCCTCGGGAATGAACGTGACCTGAAAATCCATCTCGCGCAGGATGAGCATCCAGTTGTACGCGTCGATGGAGCCGGAATCGCGGTCCGGCGTCGGCGTACATAAATCCAGAACCAACGCGCGCTTTGTCGCACGCCGGTCTTTCGCGGCATCGACGTTGTGCCCGTTGGGTTGATGGGCTACCAGGCGTCCGCGCCATCGCTCGTGCAGTTTTCGGAGGTTTGCAACTTGATGGGCCTTAACGCCTTTGGACGTGTCGCGGCCGGCCGTCGCCCCCTCAAAGTGATGAACGACGGACAGCGGCTGATAGACGACCCGGAATCCTTTATCCCGGATCTTCAGCGCCAGATCGGCGTCTTCGGCATAGGCCGGCAGATAATGCTCGTCAAAACCGCCCAGGCTTTCAAACAGTGCCTTGGGAGTCATGATGGACGCGCCTGAACAGTAGTCCACTTCCCGGGCGTAATTGTAGACCGGCAGGGAGGGATCCTCCCCTCTGCCGAAGTTCCAGGCGCTGGCGTCCTGCCAAACAATGCAGCCCGCCTCCTGAAGCGTTCCGTCCGGATACAGAAGTTTGGAGCCGGCCAGCCCCGTGCCCGGAAACTCGTCAAAGGTTCTAACGAGTTCATCGAGCCATCCTTTTGCCACCTGTGTGTCATTGTTTAGAAAACACAGATATTGCCCCCGGGCCTCCCGAGCGCCCGCGTTGCAGGCCCGAATAAACCCCTCATTGGTCGGTTGGCGGACCAACCGAATTTTATTTACGGCTTCCAGAATCTCCGCGGACCGGTCCGGCGAGGCGTCATCCACGATGATGATTTCAAAAGGCGTTTGAGGCATGTGCCGGGAAATGGAGGCAAGACATCTTAAAGTAAACTCAACCTGGCCATAGACGGGAATAATGACGGACACAACCGGTTGATCCGGCAACGTCAGATCCAAAGACCCGGCAAAAGCTTGCGCATTATCGACGGCATAGATTTCCGCAGCCCAATCGCGGCTTGGCGACGGGCTGCCGTGGCCGATATCCGGGGCGCGCAAAAGCGACGGAGCAACTTTGGCAATCATCCCCCGATGACGCATGCGGGTTTCAAAACTCAGAGGCAGGCAATCATATACCCGACGACCCAGAAGGCCCAGCTGATGGAGGTATTTTCCTGACTGCTCGCCTGGCCGGCTGACCCAACGCTTGAGTTCCCGAAACGGCAATGTGGCTTTCCACGAGCGGCTCGCGGCGATTGCGGCAAGTTGCTCGCGCGCATCGGCAAGCTGCTTTTCCAGGTCCTGCGCCCAGGCGATGTAGTTTAGATTGGCTTTTTGCAAATGGCTGATTTCCTCCACAAGCGAGTTCCGTGCGTTTTCCAGCCTGAGCATCTGCGCCTGCCTGGTTTCGTCTGTCAGGCGCAGAGTTTGCGCGTCTTGCTTGAGCGCCTGTATTTCCGTATCCGTCGCACCCTGTTGTTCCTGAAGCTGTCGATACGCCTGCCGGCTCCGGTCCAAAGCGAAAAGCAGCGCCTCCGCCGCGCAAGGACTTAAGGTCTGAGTGTTGAGTCTTGCCCTCCACGACTCGAGCGGCAACTCGCTCAAATCCGTTCCGGCTTGAATCGCCAGGCGCAGGCGCGCGACCATCTCTTCGGCAAGATGGAAGATGTCGCCGGCGGCGTCCGCCTGCAGGTCCTTTCCCCGGCCGTGATTCAGCGCCGGATCCAAAAAATCGCGACTATAGATACGGAGTTCTTCCTGCATAACATCCAGGCCCAGCGCTTCGGATAACCGGCCGAGTTGCAAGGCGGGGTCTTCAAGCAGTTGATCGTAATCCAGCAGGATGCGTTTTTCTCCCGCTGTCCCGGCAAGCATCGACAGAACCTGACCGGCCCAAAGATAGGAGCCCACTTCCGGCGGAAACCCGTTGCGTCGGCACACGGAACGGACAACGCTTCGTGGATCGCGCACAACAAGCACATAGTCCACATCGCCGGCAACCCGACTGAAAACCTTTTTCCAGAGTTCAAGAAGCTGGTTGAACCGGGGATCTTTAAAGCCGTACACCGTTGAGGCGGCGATTTTCCCGGCCAGCAGCTCCGCCGCTTTTCGGTCATACCCCTTCTCAAGCAGAAACGATAGATCTTCATGAGTCAGCGGCAAAAGAGACCACCAGCCTCTGCCGACGGCTTCAAGCATTTCTTCATTGAGCCCGTAAATATCCAGGTCTTCCCAGAACCCTTTGTCATTTTCACCCGCAACGGGGGGCATCAGGCGGTTGCCCAATTCGACCCCGAGAACTTTCAGGCCGCGGGCGACCGCGCTGGTGCCGCTTCGGTGCATCCCCAAAACCACGATGATTTTTCTGTTGTCCGTCATGAAAGCATCAACCCATCTTCATGTTGATTTATCCGAGGCCGGCTGCACCGCAAGCTCACTCGACGGGGGCGCGCTTGGTCCGACCGAGTATGCGGCGGCCTCCCCATCCCCTGAGGAAAGAATGGCATTGAGTCTCTCTTTGAAACTTGCAGGAGAATGATGGTCCTGAACATAGCGAAGTGAACCGGCGCGAAGCGCCTTCCAAACCGTCTCGGAGGTGTAGGCCTTTACGGCCTTGGCGATAAAATCGGCATCCGTCGCGCCGATCAGCGCCGCTTGCTCATCAAGGCCCAACTGCCCGGCGATCAGCGGCGTGACAATCGCGGGCAGTCCATAGGTCATGCATTCGATCAGCTTGAGCGGAATGCCCGCCGCATACCGGTGCGGCACCACGAACAGCCGGCAGCGGTTGTAATACTCAAACAAATCGTCGACCCGGCCGGCAACCCTCACCGAGGCGTTTTCCAGACGCCGGACGGATTCCAGATAATTCGTCCCGACGATATGCATTCCGGCGCCGGTGGCTTCATAAATCTTCGGATAAAGATGATCCATGAAGTATTGAACGGCATCCTCGTTGGGAGAAGGCGATCTCAGAAACGAGCCCACAAAAAGAATATCTTTTCGCTCGGAAAAGGACAAAGGCGTCGGGACGAGATCATGACAATGCCCCAGAACGCAAACGATGCCGGAGTAAAACTTTTCCACAACCGATTTCTCCTGCAATGAGACCGTCACGACAACATCCGCTTGCCGCATCAATGCGATTTCTTTTTCAATCATCTCGTGTTTTTCTTCAGGCGAAATGGCCTGTCCGTCGAGCTCGGATTTCAAAATCTCTCTCACTACAAACAGCGCTTCGGCGTCATAGATAAGTTGCAAATCCGGCGCCAGCCGTCTCAGGACAGGACCCAGTTGCTCCATATTATGCGGACGGCTGATCCAGAGCGCGTCATAGTGATGAAGGCGCGAAGACAGAAAGGATTCAAAATCCAAAGGCGCGCCCTCCCTCGCGTACATCACCTCCACACCCCTTTGCTGAAGCTCATGCGTCACCGGCTCGCGGCGCTCGGGAAACTGGAGAGGATAGAAAGTGACCGCATGACCCAGATCGGCAAGCAGACGGACAATGAGGTGCGTTCGCGGAAAACCGCTGCCTAACGCGGGATCGGGAATGAGATCGTCCACGACCAGAATTCTTTTTTTGCCGGCGGGCAGAATCTCGCGGCATCGCAGCGGATCCTCCGAAGAGGCCGGATGCGCATTCAGCCGATGGGTCCACTTGTGATGAAATATTTCCATGTTCCGGACATGGATCCGCCGCACCTGCTCGCGCGACGGCGCGCTGCCGAATTCATAATGCATCAAAACGGCCGCGGGCTGATAGATCACTTGCAATCCCATCTCGCGCAGTTTCATGCAAAGGTCCGTTTCTTCATAATAGGCGGGCGCATATTGCTCATCGAACCGGCCGGCCGATTCAAAATACCGCTTTTTGACCATCAGGCAGGCGCCGGAGCAATAATGAACTTCGCGCAGATAGGAATATTCCGGTTTAAACGGATCATCCCCCCTGCCGTAGCCCGCGCAGGATCCGTCATTCCAGATGATCGAGCCCGCCTCCTGAAGCGTTCCGTCCGGAAGAATCAGGCGCCCGCCCACCGCGCCGCAATGGGCCGTGCTTTCGCCCGCGCGCAAAAGCGCCGAGAGAAATCCCGGCAGAATCTGCGTGTCGTTGTTGAGAAACAAAAGCCAATCGCCCGTCGCGCGATCCGCCGCCTGGTTGCAGGCTTTCAGAAAACCGACATTTTCGCGGTTGGAAATGACGAGGGCGTTATCGATCCGGGCAAGAAGGCCGGTGGTCTCATCCGTCGAGCCGTCGTCCACAAGAAGAATCTCGCAATCCTCGTCGGCGTGCGCGGCGAGGCTTTCCAAACAGGCCAGCGTATAGGCCGCCCGGTTGAAAAAAGCGATCAGGATGGAAATTTTCGGACGGCGCGCCAAAGGCAGGGCCATGCGGGCTTCGGGGTTGGACAGAAAGGCCTTCAACTTTTGACCCAGAAAGGAATCCAGCGCGTCCATCATGGACCTTGCAGCGGAAACGGCTGGAGCCGTTTCGAGGAAAACCTCTGAGGACGCATCTGAAGCAACCTCTTGAACCCTGTCGGCGTCTTGCGTTTGAGCCGTGTCTTTCCGCGGCGCGCGCAGGCAGCGCGCTTTGAGACGCAAGAGTTCAAGCAGAGCTCTGCCCGATACGTTTTTCACGATGGCGGAAATGTTATATCGCTTCATGCCGGCTTGTCGGACTGACGCTCAGTCGTCAAGGAGAGCCCCGTGATCCAACCGGACACGCCGGTTGCAAACTTGCGCGACCAGCTCCGGCGAGTGCGTCGCGATGACCAGAATGCTGGATTTGTCGACAATCTCGTTGAGCCGCCTTTCGGCCTTTTCTTTGAAGTCCGCGTCACCGACATTGAGCCATTCGTCCATCACCAGGATCTCCGGCTGCACGAGCGTCGCAATGGAAAAGGCCAGACGCATCTGCATGCCGGTGGAATAGGTGCGAAACGGCATGCGGATAAAATCACCCAGGCCGGCGAAATCGACGATCTCGGATATCTTGCCCGTAAGCCAGCGTCGGTCGAAGCCCAAAAGCGCGCCGCGCAGATAAATGTTCTCGATGCCGGTGGCTTCCGCATCCATCCCCAGACTCAAATCGATCAGGCTGGTCACTTTTCCCGCCACGTCGAGCCGCCCGCCCGTCGGCTCGTAGATGCCGCTAATAACGCGCAGCAGGGTGCTTTTCCCCGCGCCGTTGTGTCCGACCAGCCCCAGACGGTCTCCCTCGCGGAGCGTCAGGCTGACCTCGCGAAGCGCCTGCACCACCACCCGGCCTTGCCGGTTGGCATTCATCCGTCCGCCGGTGGCCGACTGCATCAACTGCACCTTCAACGACCGGCCGGTGGCGTTGTATATCGGAAACTCCACGCTGACCTGGTCCAGAATGATCTGCGTCATACCCTTTGTCCTATAGCCAATAAGCGATGCGTGAACGGAATCGTCCGAAAAACACAAGTCCGCCGATCCAACCCGCCATAGCCAGAGCCAGCGCGACGAGCCAGTTTAAAAGCGACGGCGTCGCGCCCAGAAGCGGCGCGCGCACGATTTCGATCAGGTGAAAAAACGGATTGACGTCCAGCAACATTTTAGAGGCCCGCTCCGGCAAGAGCTCGGGCATCCAAATTATCGGCGTCAGATAGAAAGAAACCTGCAACAGGTTGGAAACAATCTGGGGAATGTCCCGAAACCTCGCGCACAAGGTTCCCATGATCAAGGCCATCCATGACAGATTCACGACGAGGAGCACAATCCCCGGAATCGCCCAAAACGCCGTCGGAGTAAGCGGTTTGCCAAACGCGATCAAAATCAACGGAAAGATGACCAGGTTATGCGCAAAAATAATCAGGTTGCGCCACAGGACCCGCAGGATGTGCGTGAAAATCGGCAGCGGGATCTGTTTGATCATCGCCTCGGAATCTGAAAACGCCGTGCACCCTTCATTGATGGAAACCGTCATGAGCGACCAGATAATCAGCCCCAGCGTTAAAAAGGGGATGAAATCCGCCACCTCCATCTCAAAGAGGGCGCTGAAGACAAATCCCAGCGCCCCGATCAGCACGCCCATGCTGATGGTCAGCCAAAACGGCCCCAAAGACGACCGGCGATACCGCTGGCGGATGTCCTGCCAGCCCAGCACCCCGGCCAGCCTTCCCCCTTGCAGAGACGCCCGGACATCGGACCAGCCTTTGATTATCCACTTAAACATGATCAGCCGTTTTTATCATTTTTCACGCGAAACGGCACATCGGCAGCCGTCCTTTTTATACGGAACGACTTGACCGTTTCAAAATGATTAACCCCTTTCACAAGACGCTCTCGTTCTCCTGGGGCCGATATTCCGGAACCAGCCGTTGCAGGTGCTTCTTGATGGTTTTTGCATCGTGTCGGGCGGCGGCATCGACCAGCAGATCCATATCCGTCTGCCACTCGCCGGCCGATTCGGACGTCGCCGTCTCCTGAGACGCGCCGGCGCGCAGCACCATGAGTTGCTCATGGCTGGTGGGCAGAATATCTTCTCCTTGTGTAATAAGTTCCTCATGAAGTTTTTCACCGGGGCGAAGGCCCGTAAAAACAATTTTTACATCCACATCCGGCTCACGTCCCGACAAGCGGATCAGATCGCGGGCCATATCCGCGATTTTCACGGGAGTCCCCATGCGGAGGATAAACACCTCGCCCCCTTCCCCCATCGCGCCCGCCTGCAGGATCAACTGGGACGCTTCCGGGATGGTCATGAAAAAACGATTCACCTCCGGATGGGTCACCGTAACCGGGCCGCCCTGTTCAATCTGTCTGCGAAACAGCGGGATCACCGACCCGGAGGACCCCACCACATTGCCGAAACGCACCGCCATAAAACGGGTTTCCCCGCCCCGCCGCAATTGCATGATCCGTTCGGCGACTCTTTTGCTCGCTCCCATGACGTTCGTCGGACGCACCGCTTTGTCCGTGGACACCAAAACAAAACGTTCCACGCCGTGACGGATGGACACATCCATTATCGTCCGGCTGCCGATAATGTTGTTATAGACGGCCTCCCAGGGATTTCGCTCCAGCATCGGCACATGCTTATAGGCCGCCGCATGAAAGACGACCTCCGGTTGGTATTTGTCGAAGACCTCCGTCATCAATTTTTCATTCTGGACGTGCGCCAGAATGGCGGCCGCGCCTTTAAATGCCCTTTCGTTTTCGAGTTCCATGGAAATGGCAAAAAGGTTGGCTTCATGAGAATCGATCAAAACCAGACGCCCCGGTCCGAAGGCCAGAATCTGGCGGCACAGCTCCGACCCGATCGACCCGCCGCAGCCGGTGATTAGAACCGTCTTGCCTTCCAGATAATGACGGATGCCCTCCGTATTGAGGCGGGCCGGTTCCCGGCCCAGTAAATCTTCATAGCGGATATCGCGCAGAACCTTTACACTGACGCGGCCGTCGATCAGCTCGCCGATGCCCGGCAGGATTTTATAGGAGACGCTGTTGTTTTGACAGGTGTCGATGATCCGTTTAATTTGGCCGCCGCGCGCCGACGGGATAGCGATCAGAATCTCCTCGATCCGGCGGCGCGCTATCATGGCCGGCAGATCTTTCACCGTCCCGATCACCGGCACGCCGTGAATCGAGCGCCCCTGCTTTTGCGGATCGTCGTCGATCAGCCCTTCGACGGCGAATGGCAGCTCGGTGTTTTCGAAAATTTCCCGCAGGATTTTTTCACCCGCCGCGCCCGCTCCGACAATCAGGGTTTTTTTCGGACGGCGCCCCGGCTGCTTTTCCCCGAGAGACTCGCGACGGCCGGAGGCCGCGAAGTAGGACCGGATCGAAAGCCTTAAAGCGCCGGTAAAAAGAAAGGTCAAAACGCCGTCCAGAAATAAAACGGCCCGGGAGTAGCCTTCGAAGCCCGCCCCGTACAGAAAAATCCCCAGAATCAAAAGCGTCGCGAGAATGCTCGCGCGCCCCAGCAGCCAGAAATCGCGAATGCTCGTAAAACGCCACATGCCGCGGTAGGCGCCCATCCCCAGAAAAACCGCAATCTTGAGCGGCACCACCCAGGGCAGTAGCGCCCAGGGCGGATATACATTGATCCGCGACAGAGAAAATTCGAAGCGCAGAAGATAGGCCAACCACAGTGCAAGGCCGAACATGGCCGCGTCAAGCAGGATCATCAAGTAGAACGTCGGCGTTTTAAGCTGGGCGGGCAGTCGCATCATTTTTAAAATTCCTTATTCAGCGCCGGACAACCGCAAAGGGATGCGCGGCGTCTGCGTTTGGGGACATTTCGTTGTCATTCGGCCTTCAATCCGTGAACCGGAAGCGGATGATCGTCGCGATCGCCGACACCGCGTCCTTCCAGCCGATTTTCTTTCCTTCCTCATAGGTCCGGCCGTCATAGGAAATGCCCGTTTCATAAACCCGCAGACGTTTCCCCTTCAAGCGCATTCTGGCGATTTTCGCGGTGATCTCCGGTTCCACGCCGAACCGCGGGCTTTTGATCCGCAACCGGTCAACCACCTCCCGCGTGAAAACTTTGTAGCAGACCTCCATGTCCGTGAGATTCAGATTGGTCAACATATTGGACAACGTCGTCAGAATGTTGTTGGCCAGTTGATGCCAGAAATATAAAACGCGGTGCGGCTCGCCGATAAACCGGCTGCCGTAGACCACATCGGCCTTGCCTTGAAGAATCGGTCCCAGAAGCTTTGGATAGTCCGCCGGGTCGTACTCGAGGTCGGCGTCCTGGATGATCACCAGATCGCCTGTCACCCGGGCGAACCCGTCGCGCAACGCGGCGCCTTTCCCTTCATTATCGGCTTTATTGATCAGTTGAAACGAGGCTTCGGGAAATTTTTCAGGCAGCGTCTGCATCACCTTCCAGGAGGCGTCTTTTGACGCGTCGTTGACCAAAATGAGCTCCCGCTTCAAGCCTCCGGGCAGCGGTTGGCCGACAACCTTTTCAACAAGCCGCTCGAGATAGGCTTCTTCGTTGAAAACGGGGATGACAATGGACAGCATTTTAAAATCGGACGTTTTCATCAACCTTGCTCCATCTGCCGGCTTTTCACCCGGCCGATTAGAATCCCTTGATGCCGTACCACAGATAGCCGGTCATTTCCCGAAGGGCGATCGACGTCCGGTATAAGGACTCCGTCTGGGGCAGGTACCGGACCGCGGCGTATTTCCCCGGTGATGTGTAGCGAAAGTCCGTCGGCAAAGGCGATACGTCGGAGAAGTATTTCTGAAACTCTCTTTCGGCTCTTTTCATGTGGAATGCGGACGTCACCAGACCGATAGACAGGTCCTTCCGGATAAAAATTTTATCGACCTCCCGCGCGTTTTCCCAGGTGGTTTTTGATTTCGCTTCGATGCGGATGCGTTCCTTCGGCACGCCGAAAGCAAGCGCCAGCTCCGCCATCATCTCCGCTTCCGGCACGCTGGCCGGGCCGTCGCCCGAACAGACGAAATACTTCGACGGCCGATGCTTATACCAATTCAAACCGTGCATCAACCTGGCCAAAGAAGCGTTTTGCAAAAAGGTTTCAGAGGTCGGCTTGATGTCAAAGGACCCGCCGCCAAGCACAACCAGGACGTCATATTCCCGATGGTTCTCCTGCCCCCGGCGAAGATACTCTCCCTCCAACGAATACAGCAGGTAATTGGCAACGGGCGCGATGCTCAAGCCGTAAACGAAAACAATCAGAAAAAAAAGCCCCAGGATCGGGCCTTTTTTCTTTCCGGTCAACGAGAGGATCCAGATGACGAAAAGCAGGATGAAGATCAAAAAGACCGGATCGATGAACGCTTTGAAAACCGCATAGGCATAATCCATTGGCGCACAACCTCGTTTACGTTTTTTTATGACCCGCACTTACAGCTCCGCTTTCTCAGTTACATTTCAAAGCCTTTGTAACCGCCCGGCAAAGCAGCTGATTAATTACTCGAACTCATGGTTCATGTCAACGTTTGATCAGGCCTGTCGGGCATTTAGAGATCTTTTTGCTCCCCGGCATGCCATTGAATCAACTTTAAATAGACCCCGGCTTTCTCCCGCAGATCCATCAGCCGTCCCAACGTCAGCAACACTGCGGAGAGGGTCAAAAAGGTATTGACCATAAGACGCACCACAATGAGTCCCCTCGCCAGCCGATAATAGACGCGGCTGCGCCATTTGCGCAGAAACTGATACCGCGACCGGTAAAACTCGATGCGGGCGTTTGCGTTGCGCCCGATGCTCTGCCCCTGAAGATGATAAATAAAAGCATCCGGAACGTGCCAGATTCGCCAGCCCGCCTGCCGCATCGCATAGGCCAGATCCGTCTCTTCAAAGAAGAAGAAATACCGCTCATCGAAAAAAGCCACTTCATCGAGCGCCTTTTTGCGGATCAGCATGCATGCCCCGATGGCCGATTCCACTTCGACGGGTTCCCGATGCGCATACCGCTTGCTGGGATATCTTCGAGGAAACAGGTATTCAAGCAATGACATGTTCGCCGCCAAGGTCAGAAGCGTGGGAAAGGCGGCCACGGAATTCTGCTTACTCCCGTCGGCATTGAGCAGCTGGCCGCAGACGATGGCCGCATCGGGATGATGCTCGGCAAACATGAAAAGTTTTTGGGCCGCGCCCTCGGTCAGGACGGCGTCCGTATTCAGAAGAAGAGCATAGCGGCCCTGCATTTGCGCAAAGCCCTGATTATTGGCGGCCCCGAATCCCTTGTTTTCCGAATTGGCGATGACGCGGACCCGCGGATACTGCGTCTGCAGCATGGCAACGGACCCGTCGGTCGAGGCATTGTCCACGACAATGATTTCGAAAGACAGCCCCGCAAGGGTTTTGTAAACGGACGCCAGGCAGTCATAAAGCAGGTTTTTTGTATTCCAGTTGACGATGATGACGGAAATGTCCATTTTCAGTTTTACGCCCCGCCGGAGGAGTCTTTTTCTTGTTTTGCCGTGATGCGGTTATGTCTTACCAGTTCGCTGAGCTTTGCATATTTGAAATACTTGTTGACGGCATCGGTCACGGCAAGTGTCAGGCCCTGCCGACCGTCAAGCAATCCCAGGCGCAGCAAATAATCCTGCAAGAAGGTCAGGGCGGCGCGGAAAAAGGCGGACCAGGGCGTAGCGGTTTTCCCCGCCGCAAAGGCCTCGCGGGCGCCGAGGGTCGAATATCTGTCTATCTTCTGAAGGATCTGCTCCAGGCGGCTTTCGGTTTCATGCTCAAGAGGCGCATCAAGCGAGACAACAGGTCCTTCCACGCAAACCGCTTCGTGAACGGCCGCATCGGTCATGCATCCGGCCTCCGCCCGAAAAAGCCTCACCACCCGGTCGGGCCACCAGCCGGCATGGCGAATCCAACGGCCCTGGAAATAATTCTTTCGGGGAAATGAAAATCCCGCCGCGCGAACACCGGCCGACGTCACGATTTTTTTAATGGCGGCCGCGGTTTCTTCCGGAACGCGTTCGTCCGCGTCCAGAACCAGTATCCAGGGTTCAACGCATTTGTCGATCGCCAGCTGTTTTTGCGGGCCGAATCCGAGCCATTCCTCGCAAAACACCTCGCAGCCAAAGGTGCGGGCGATTTGAAGCGTCTGATCGACGCTGCCCGAATCGACAATGACAACCTGACGGGCAAAAAAAACGCTCTTTAGGCAGGCGGGAAGATTTTGTTCTTCATTTTTTGTAATAATCGCAACGGATAATGGAACTTTGTCCATTGGGTTTTCACCTGTTTTCGGCCGGCTGTAAAAAAATTCCGTCAAAAAAATCGCCGCATAGCAGATCAACCACGCCAGGCCCAAAGCATGCCGACCGGACGGCGTCTGGTGGCATATCCTTGTTTCTGAAGGAAAGCTTCGAGCGCGTCAATGTTCTGATCTTTTCCTTCGCCGCCATGAACTTCCATGGCGATCTGATCAATCCGGCGGAAAAGATCGCTTGAACAACCGTATAGAATGTCATACTCCGCTCCCTCGCAGTCCATCTTCAGCAGGGCGCAGTCTTGAACGCCGTTGATCTGGAATATCCGTTCGAGCGTCACGCAGGGCACGGTCAGAGAATCGGTCGCCCCGGGGTCGGTATGCATCATGGTGGCGCTGGTTGTAAACGAGTCGCCGGCGTCGAACGACAACTCTATCTCACCTGTGTGGCCGGCAACCGCGGCGGCAAAACAATGGATGCGGGCTTTAGGATTCAGGTCGCGGTGACGGGCAAGCAGCGCGTAATTGACGGGAATCGGCTCATAAGACAGAATCGACGATTCCGGAAAGACGGAAGCGGCAAACACGGTGAAATATCCGGCATTCGCGCCGATATCAATGACGGTTCTTCCGGGGGGCACATTCTTCCCCAGGCCCGCAAGGTAGCATTCGTCCATAAAGATTTCTTTGAAGGTCTGAACGAGGCGACGGGGTACGCAAACGATCACGCCGTTGCGGGTCTCAAAAACGAGCGTGTCGCGCTTGACGAACCCGAACTTGTAGGCCACATACAAATACCAATTTTTGAAGTGTTTCCAAAGGCGATAATACCGGCGCATGATGCCCCCTTCCGTTGATTCGGAGTTTGATAACATATCAGCCTGATTATTAAAACATGATTTTTTCTCTTTTGTATGTTACAGCTTGCAGGCAAAAAGAGGTTGCCGTTATTTTCTATGAGAAAGATCGCAATGGTCATTCCCAAATACGGCCTGGTCGGCGGAGCGGAGCAGTTTGCTTCCGAACTCACCGCAAGACTTTATGACCGGACGAAAGATGAATTCCATCTTTTCGCCAACCGCCGCAAGCCGGATGCCACGCCGATTCGGTTTCACCCGGTGCCCGTTATTTCTTTTCCCAAATGGCTGACAACGCCAAGTTTCGCCTGGTTTGTCCGTCGCGGCCTTCGCCGGAACGCCTGCGATCTGGTTCACAGCCATGAACGGATTTTCTCCGCGGATCTTTTTACGATGCACGGAGTTCCCCACCGTTTCTGGGTCCGCGAAGTTCGGAAAAAATCGATGAGCCTCTACGACCGGGCGACCGACTGGGTGGAAGCCCGAATGGTGCATGAAGGCGGATGCAGGAAGTTCGTCGCCGTGTCGGAACTCACAAAAGACATCTTTTTGCGCCACTACCCGATCAATCCGGAAAAAGTCTGCGTTATCCACCCGGGCGTTCATCTGGAGGCATTTTCAAAAAAATCCAAGGACGCCGTGCGTCAGGCCGTCCGCGGAAATCTCGGCCTTGAGGCCGATGTTTTCGTCCTTGCTTTCGCGTCCATGAATTTTGAAATCAAAGGACTCGACGACATTCTGGCAGCGTTGTCTCAGGTTCGAAAAAAAGGCGGCCGTTTCAAGATCGTAATCGCCGGCAAAGGAAACGCCTCGAAGTATCAAAAGATCGCCGCCCGGATAGGCTTGTCGGACGCCATTGTTTTCACCGGCGCGCTCGAAAAAGATAAACTTATCGATCTTTATCTTGCCGCAGACGCCTATGTGATGCTCTCTAAATTCGACACGTTCGGCATGGTCGTTCTCGAAGCCATGGCGGCGGGCCTGCCGGTCATCGTCAGCGGAAATGTCGGCGCCAAAGATCTGGTCCGGGAAGGCGAAAACGGTTTCGTTGTCGAGAACCCCGCCGATCACGAAAAAACAGCAGCCAAAATAGCTTTATTGCTCGACGGGACGGTCCGCCGTAAAATGTCCGAGGCGGCTTTGCAAACCGCGTCGGAAAACACCTGGACCCAAACGGCGGCAAAATATCTCGACATTTATCAAGAGCTCTTAGACGCGAAAATGGCCCAAACGCCCGACCTGAAGAAACTATGAAAATAATCGATTCCCCCGTTTTTCCGCTGCCCGGCAGCATCAAACGGATTCTTCTGATTCAACTGGGAGACATCGGCGATGTGGTCTGGACGACGCCGAGCATAAACGCCGTCAAGCATTCCCTTCCGGAAGCGAAAGTATCGGTTCTGGTTAAAGAAGGATTCGGCGGTCTGCTGGAGGCGGATCCTTCCGTGACAAGCGTTTTTGAAGTCACAAAAACGGCAGGGGGCCTGTTCAAAATGGCGACCCAACAAGTGAAATTAATCCACGACATGCGGGCGCATGCTTTTGATATGGCAGTCGATTTGCGCCTGGGGGATCGGGGCGCCTGGATGGCTTTTTTGTCGGGAGCCCCCCTGCGGATAACTTTGAATCCTCGCGCCGGTCTTCCGCTGTGGCGCCGCTGTCTTTTTACCCATGGTGTCTACGAACCGCGCCGTCTGCACCAAAACGGCGCCGTCGATCAGTCTTTACGGATATTAAGGCCCCTCGGCATCGACACGGATAAGGTCAGCCCGAGGCTGTGGGTTTCCGGCTCGGTCCGCAGCCGGGTTAGCCAAATTCTGACCGAGCAAAAAATGGATGGCCTTTCGGCCTGGGTAAGCGTCAATCCCTATTCTCGATGGTCCTACAAGGAATGGAGCGATGCCCAGTGGATCGACCTCTTCAACTGGTTGTGGGAGGAATGCGCCCTGCCCGCCGTTATCATCGGCTCTAAACAGGAATGGGCAAAAGCCGAGGCATTGTCTCGTCAATCGCGCGGCAGGACTTTTAATCTTGCCGGACACACATCGCTTGCGGAGCTGGCGGGTCTTCTGGCTGAAAGCCGTCTGCATATCGGCGTGGACAGCGCCGCCCCGCACATCGCGGCGGCTCTCGGCACGCCGACCGTCACGATTTACGGCCCGACCAGTTGGCAGGATTGGGCGCCGACGGGAAACGATCACCGGGTCGTTGTGCCCGACAGAGACTGCGTCCCGTGCCGCCGCAAGGGCTGCGACAACACCGGCCGCAGCCTTTGCCTGGAAACGTTAACCGCGCAGGAGGTCAAACCGGCTATTCGCCAAGCCCTGGCCGTTCCCCGACAAGACACATTCCAGACGGAAAAATGATGTGAATTTTTGCCGGCTCTGTGATACATGGCTCACTCTGTCATGAAAACGATCAAGACCTATATCGCGGGCTATTTCCAGGACGCGCTGGCGGACGCCGAGACCCGGCGTCAGAAGATCTTTATTGTCTTGAATCTTCTGATTCCCGTATTCATGGGTCTGTATGTGTTTATCAATCCCTACCCATTATCCAGCCTGAAAGAGGCTTTGTTCTATCTTTCCTTTGTGTTTGTCTTCATCTTGATTCTTTTTAGAAAGACGGACTTTTCGCTTTGGTACCCGTTGACGGCGCCTTTTGTTCTTTTCTTTGCCTGGGCGACATTCGGTCTTTTATTTGCGCTGGATTTCGCAAACTCCCTGCACGATTTACGGGCCTATCTGCTGAAATATTTCATCCTTTTTTACTTGCTGGTCAACTCCTTTAAGGGACGACACAAGCTGGAAGCCCTGTCCTGGATCATCATATTATCGCTGTTCATTTTCTCCGCAGGCGCCATCGTCTATTATTATTTCATCGAAGGCAATCCTTTCAAATCGAGGCTGGGGACCAATTTCAGCGTCATGTACACCGGCACCATGGTCATCGTCACGGTTGCCGCCATCCCCTTCATGCTCAGAAAGCTCTATCAGGCCCGAGCGATTTGGACCCGGCTGCTGTTTGGTTTTGTGACCCTGATAACGATTCTGGCAACGCTGATGAGCCAATCCCGTGCGGCGCTGGTCGGCCTCATAGCCGCTATCCTGTTGTTTTGCCTGGCTAAAAAAAGAGCCATCGTTTTGGCGGTTATCGCGGTGCTGATGATGGCGGCAATACCGGGCGTGAGAGAACGGATGATCACCGAGGGAACCAAAGACATTCGAAGCAGCATCAATCGTCTTTTTCTGGAAATTGTCAAAGACTATCCTCTAACCGGTGTGGGATTCGGCATCTCCATCTATAATAATCCCGCCCTCATTGATGTGGGCCAATACAATCAGAAACTCGCCAAAGAGCATCAGATGAAACCCTGGTGGATCATCAATACCCCGCACAATGCTTACATGGATGTGGCTGTTCGAACGGGCATCATCGGGTTGATTATTTTCTTGTCCATTCCGATGATTGCCGTTTTCATGCTGTGGCGGGTCTGGAGGCTATCCGGCAGTGAAGACGACCGGCTGTGGGCCATTTGCCTTTTGGCCTCTCTGGGCTCGGTCCTGGCTCAAGGATTGTTTCATGATTTATACTACCCGTCTTGGATGGTGTTTTATACCCTTCTGGCGATGATCACCATTTTATGGCGCAGCGCCAAAAAAGACCCAACCCCGCGGGATACCGAAAACGCCTGATGCGGACAAAAGCTTCCGCAGAGGGCATAAATTAGGCGACAAACATCCGCAATCGAGTTTTACCGATCAGCCATACGCTTAAAAACGTCAATCCCAGGGTGATGAAAAACATCACAACCCCCTCGTAAAGCATCCCGGGCGGATAGGCCTGCGGACCGCCGTGAAGCAGGGCGTAACCGACCATGACCAACCCCATCCAATAGGGATGAAGGGCGTATAAGCCCAGCGAGTAACGGGACAACAAGGCCGTGGGCCTGCTGATTTTCCCCCATCCGGATATGCAAAAAGCAATCGCCGTCAGCGTTTCCAGAAAAACCGAAACTCTGCCGAACGCCGTCAGCATGCCTCCGAGAAGATATTCGACCAGCACGGCCACAAGAAATCCGGCGAGGAAAAACCACCGCATCCGCACAAATCTTTCCTGATATCGAAACAGATAATAAGCAATCGGAACGTACACATACCAGTTTCTCATGGATCGGGTGTCAATGGTCCATCCGGAAGCCGAGGCGATAAAAAAGTAAATGCAACTTCCCGCGACAACCACAATAAACACAACAAGCTTGATTTTCTCGGGCAGTTTGAAAAACAAATAGGCCAAAACGGTGCAAAACAATAACGCGTAGAGGTAATAGAAAATGGACGGACTGGGCATATGAGACGAAAGCCAGGGCAGATCCGGGCCGCCGCTGCGGAAAATCGTTTTGAGCGGCAGATGATAATCTCCGCTCAAGATCACGTAGAGAATAAACTGAATGCCGACCCAAAACACATAAATTTGAACCAGTCGAAAAATCCGTTGTTTCCAGTAATCAGGAGCCTGGACCAACTTCCTGTAAAAGAAATACAGGGAAATCGTAATGAATGAAGGGATGGACAGCATCAAAAAGTAGTGAAAGGCATAAGCGACAATGTTTTTGATCAAAAGATCCACCGACGATTGATCCGACAGCGTGCTCATAATGAAGACTTTTAAATGCCAGACGAGTACCAGCGAAATGCTGAAAGCCTTCAGAAAATCAATTCCCGCCTCCCTTGTTTTTTCGGCCATAGATCACTCTCCTGAAGTTGAAGACAAGTTTTTCTTTTTCCAAAAAGGCTCGCCCAGGAAAAGCAAACGGGGAATACGAAACCGCCGCAAGACAAGCAGCGTCAAAGCCAGTGATCCGAAAAACCCGAATAAGGCGGCAGACAGATACTGCCAGACACCGCTTCCGACACCGAAATTTAAAAAGTATCTGTGGCAGACATAGATGTCGAGGGTTAACGTGCCGACCCAGCATAAAAAAACATACAGACGGGTTTTACGGACCAGGTCGATTAAAAAGGCAACGAGGGCCATCCCCGCAAAAGCGATCACATATTTGTAAACCGATACGATCAGCCGGGCCAGTCCCGTCTCACCGAAAATATTCAACAAAAAAGGATAGAATGTCGGCAACTCATTTCTGCGATAACCCAAAACCAGCAAAGGGAAACTGATCAATCCAAACGCATAGATCACTTTACGATGAGCAATCAACCAGTCCCAGTACTTAAAGACGAAATAGCCGGCGGCATAGTAAGGGTAATAGACCTTGAAATCCGACAACCCGAAATAGTCCGAGGAAAAGGCCCGGCTGAAAAGCATGGACGCTATCACAAAATAGTTTTCCCAGCGCACCCAGTTTTTGACCCGCACCAGTTTGAGAACCAAAAACAGCACAACGGCGTTGATAAACAGATTCCACAAAAACCAAAGATGGGTGCCCGGCGCTTTGGCCACACTCCAGAGATAAGCGGGCAAACTGACGTCCCGGTAGAAATGGAAAAAGACATAGCTTACCAGGGCCCAGACGAAAAACGGCAAAATGAGACGAAGCGCGTACTTCTTCACATAGTCCAAAACCGTGCTGGACAGCTGAGTGAAAAGAATAAAGCCGCTCAACATCATGAACATCGGCATGGCCCATGGATAATTCGTGAGGTAAAGGGGATTGTAGCTGAAATTCGGATCGTTGACCTGAACCGAATGGCCCCAAACCACAACAATCATCGCGATCCCTTTGAGGGCGTCGATATGCGGGTTGCGGCCTTCCTTCATATCGTAACGAATATTGAGAAATGTCTTTATCTTTTCAATCACCCTCATGGCTTCCTCTTGCAGAGTTGTCTAAACCGCGTTGTTTTGGAACTTAGCGCCTTCATATCATTCTTTGCGCCTTGGAACCAGGTTAAACGCGACATCCTGGTGGGCGCTTTGATTGACCAGACCGAACAATTGCCGGTAGTCCATTTGAAACCCTTTTTGCCACTGTTCCAAAAGAGCGTCCTGATGGACGTTGCCGCAGAGATTGTCATTTTCGGTCTGCACTTTGTTGCAGGCCACGTTGACGACTTTGGATTTCCGGTAGGAAACGCCCAGACGGTTTAAATAAAGCCAGCGGAACCGCTGGAGGTTGGCCTCGTAGGAATTCGGCGCCAGGAAGACAATGCAATCCGTCATCACGCTGATTTCTCTTCGGGAAAACAAATGGCCGTCGAGCGACAGGGGATAGTTCCAGTCATAGACGCCCTGTTCCCAGCGCCAGACCATTTTATCCGGCCCGGCGGCCTCGTGCCGCAAAAACGGCGGCTGCGGCTGGGCTTTTTGCAAAGTAAAGCAAACCGAGAGATTTTCGCCCATCCGTAAACTGGGAACAAACAGATCTGTATTGAACTTCGCAAAATCCGCCAAATCCACTTCCTCGGTGAAGAGCATATCGTCCACGAGAAAAAAAACTTTCTCCGATTGCAGCGTCTCAAGCAAATCCAGAACATCCCGCCTGAACGACCCTCCGTCACGCTGCCGGACAAAGACGGCATCTTTGCCGGAAAACAGGGCTTGCGCGTCGTCATACGCGGCTTGATGCGCCGGAGTCGAGGCCTGATACAGGACGTGAACCGGCGCTGGAGAAAAGATCTTTTCGTAATAGGAAGACAAAAGCGCGTGGAGCTGAAACGCCCGATCTTTGGAAAAGATGATGCATTCAACCGGGTGCGTAAATTCTCTTTCGGCCCATTTGCCGATGGACTCATATAAGGCGGTCGCCGCATTGCGCTCCCAGGCGAGGTCGCGCCGCCCAATCGACAGATCCAGCGGTTTCAAAAGGAAATTGGCTGCGGCTTTTATCCTCTCTCGCATCCTTAAGCCTTCCTCTATTTCTTGCGCATTAAACAGGTCCGAAATGCCCACGCCAGCTCATGGCGCAGCCGGCCTAAAATCCGGGGACCTTTGAGGTAAAAATCCCTCTCGAAACGACAAGCGTCTGCAAACGCTTCTTTCCCCGGCAGCAAAAGGGGGCTGGGCCAAGTTCCGTCGCCGGAAAGCGCCAGATCCAAAACGCGGGCTCTCTGGCGATAACTTTCCCGGCGCTCAAACGTCGGATAGTGCTTGGCGGAAGCAGGCACCCGAAAGAGGACCAAAGGCTCTGAAAGATTATAGATTTCACCCAGCGCCCCGATGCGGAGCCAGTATTCATAGTCTTCAGCCGGTGAAAGTCTTTCATTGAATCCTCCCGCCTGACTCACAACGTGCCGCCTGATCATGGAGGAAGATAAAATAATGTAGTTGCGCTGCACAAACTTGTCGTAGTCAATCCGGCCAAAAAAAGATTTCTTGTCAAAATACAAAGATTTGTCGCCTTCAGGCGTCCGGCCCGGTTCAACGTTGAAGGCGTTGCACCCCAAAAGCGCACAAGCCGGATGTCGCCGCATAAACTCGACCTGCCGGGCGAGTTTTTCAGGCAGCCAAAGATCGTCATCATCCAAAAAAGCGATCAAATCTCCCTGACCCCGGCGCATCGCCCGGTTTCTGGGCGCAGCCGGCCTTCCGGCATGGTCGCCGGGCAAATAAACAAATCGTTCGTCCTCCAGGAAAGGTGAAATCGCTGACCGCGTCTCGTCGCTTTGGCCATCCTCGGCAATCCAGCAGCGCCAGTTGGAATAGGTCTGCGCTTGAATGCTTTTTAATGTATCCGGCAGGATATCCGAGCGGTTATAGGTCGTGACAATGATGTCTACCAGCATTGAATTCTTTATCATTTTTTATTTTAACGCACATGATTCCTACCAAAGATTACCGGTCATATCAAGGGCATTTGGATTTTCTGCAAGAAGCAAATGATTTATCCGGTCGTGAAACGCATAAACGGTCCGGTTTGTAAGTTGCCTTGTGGAGGCGGCCGATGAGATCGAAAAAAGGCCAATGATTCCTGAAGATCCCCATCCTGCGCCGAGGCCACAGAAACTTGCAAAGCGGATAAAATGGGTATATAAGCTTTCGGCAATTGCCGGAATCCACCGATTATCGACAGCGTATCCGGAAACCAGACAGGCGACGGCGCAAGCTTTCGTTCAGGACTAAGCATGCTTTTTAACTCATACGTTTTCATCCTTCTTTTCCTGCCGATCGTTTTAGCGGGTTATTTCTTACTTCACCAATATGCGTCCGCCAAATGGGCCCACCGGTTTTTACTGGTTGCCTCTGTGGGATTTATGTCTTTTTGGAACGTTTACTTTGCGGCGGTCCTTCTCGGCTCGGTCGTGTTCAATTACGCCTTCGGCTCGGCGCTGGCGTCTTTTCCGGCCGACGGCAAAAAGGCCTCCCGCAGGAAAAGCCTTTTCGGCGCCGCCATTGCCGCCAACATCGTCTATCTGGGCTTTTTCAAGTATTACAACTTCTTTCTGGACAACATCAATTCGCTTTTTTCCACCCATATCGGCGCGTTGCATATTCTGCTGCCTCTGGGCATCAGTTTTTACACGTTCATGCAGATCATCTGGCTGACGGACATCTATCGCCACGGCAAGTACCGTTATGGTTTTTTCCAATACTGTCTTTACGTTACGTTTTTCCCCTACGTCGTTTCCGGTCCGATTGCCTACCATTCCGAAGTGATTCCGCAGATCTCTTCCGAGGCGGCCGGTCGCTTCAACATCGACAATGTCTGCCGGGGGCTTTTTCTGTTTTCCATCGGATTGTTTAAAAAAACCGCCATCGCCGATACACTGGCTATGGTCGTCAACTACGGCTACGACATGTCCTCGACGCTGACCTTTACCGAGGCCTGGCTCACGAGCATGTCGTTCGGAATGCAGATTTATTTCGATTTCAGCGGTTACACGGATATGGCCATCGGAGTCGCGCTGATGCTCAATATCCGGCTGCCGATCAATTTCCATTCACCGCTCAAAGCCGTTAATATTGTCGATTTCTGGGCGCGCTGGCATCTGACATTGACACGCTTTCTGCGCGACTATTTGTATATTCCGATGGGCGGAAGCCGCAAAGGCGAAATCCGGACCAACGTCAATATCATGTTGACCTTTCTGATTTGCGGCTTCTGGCACGGCGCCTCATGGCTTTTTCTATTCTGGGGATTCATCCACGGAGCCGTATCCATTTTTTACCGTTACTGGCGGCAATTGGGCATCCGCATGCCCAAAGCCCTGGCGTGGTTTTTGTTCTTCAATTTCTTTCACATCTCCGCCATTTTCTTTCGGGCAAGAACTTGGGACGACGCCATGAAAGTTTTCAAAGGCGTTTTGGGCATGAACGGCATCTATGTTTCAGAAAAGCTCGCGGGCAATCCCTTTTTCCAAAAACTGACGGTCTTCGGCGTGCGGTTCGGCCAGTGGCGCGAGAATCTTCCGCCCGTGGATGCGCACATCCTGTTTTTGTGCGTCGCGCTGATTCCCGTTATCCTGTTGACTAAAAACTCCAACGAGATGGAGCAAAAATTTTCCCCGAGCTGGAAAACCGCGCTGGCAACCGGCTTCATGATGGCCGTAGGACTGCTTTTGCTCAACCAGGCCAGCACGTTTTTGTACTTTAATTTTTAAATGCGGTGAGATGAGATGAATTACCGGAAATGGCTGATTATTACTCTGACGCTGATCGGGCTTCTGTGTCTGGCCGTCGTGGGAATCAATCTTCATATTGACCATTACGCCGTCCGGCTCGCCCTATTCAGCGGCGACAAACCGCTGTATCCGGCCTCTTACCCCGACGGAATGAACCAGCATCTTTTCAATACCGAATATGTTTTGCGTCATCCGGACCAGTTCGATTCCTTCTTCTTCGGCACTTCGCGCATCTGGGTCATGGACGTCGGGAAAATTCCGCAGGGACGCTTCTACAACATGTCCTACAGCGAAGGCCTGCCGGTTCAGCATCTGGCGATCATCAAAGCCTTTCTGGAAAAAGGCGTAAAAATTAAGAATGTTGTTGTCGGACTCGACGGCTTTTGTTTCGACAAACCTCCCGCCGACCACGAAACCCAATTAATGCGCATTATGCACCCCGACGCCGGCGGTCCCAACCGACTCAAGATTTTCGGCATCTACTTTTTCCGAAAACCGGATCTCGTTGAACTCAAAGGCTGGCGGGAAAGAAAAAGAAACCTCAAACCGGAAAGACGATTTACCATGGACCGGCAAGGCCTTGTGCTGCGTTGGAGACATCTGGACCGCTTCATCGAAGAAACGGGGAAACCCTATTTCGACTACCGGGTTAAAAAGTACGAACCGAAAACATATAAACAAAACATCACGGATCTCAGTTTCGCGGCCATCGAAGAGCTGATCGATCTGTCGCGAAAACATCACTTCCGGTTAATCTTTTATATCTCGCCTTCCTACTATTTGATTGATCTCAACGAGATGGAAGCCCTTTTCAAAATCAAAAAGCGGCTGGCGCAATTGACGGAATTTTATGATTTCAGCGGAATGAATTCGGTGACGACCGATCCCATGAATTATTACGAAGAAGTCCATTTCCGCTACCGGGTCGCGGACATGGTGATCAAAAAGATCTTCGGCGCGGGAACGGCCGACGTGCCGGAGGATTTCGGCGTTTTGGTCACGAAAGAGAACATCGACAAACATCTGGCCGAACAACAACACGACCTCGACCGGTATTTGCGCGATCATCATCTGAAGTGAATCCGGCCGCTTCCGGTTTTTTTAATCGTATCCGAATTCGGCAAGAAGCTTGGCGTAGACTTTCTTTAAATAGTCGATCTGCTCGGGGCTGAAGAATTCCCGGTAGTAATTGACGCCGCCCTTGTAAGCCGAGATGTGCCTGCCGTGCAATTGCGTCACCGTGTCGTAGGTTTGAAAATCGCCGTACTCGCGGACTTGTTTATCAACCGCTTCAATATTATACCGATCCGCAATCTCCCGGCGCTTTTCGGCGGAGATCGTCACGCCAAAGAATGTCTCCAGGGCGTCGAAAATATAATCGTAGTTCTTGTAGAATTCTTCATATTTCAGCATTAAGACATTCGGATGACGGCGGATGGGAAGAATGTCCCACAGGCTGTTTGCTTCAAATTCCTTGATTTGATTTTCGATTTCTTCATCCGTCGGAGTTCGGCCGTAGCGCTGAATGCTCGATGCCATGGCATCGAGCGGATGGCGGTAGGTCACGACGACGGGATACTTTTCGAATTTGGTCTCGTAGTTGTGCGATTTATCAATTCGCCGACCGGGGAAAATCTCTCTCAGCACGTTGAAAACCAAGGTACTTCCGGTTCTGGGGGGGCTGAACTGAATGATCTTCTTTTCGCCGAATATTTCCAAAACGGCTTTAGACAATTTTGTTATCATGGATTACTCAACTTTCCGCTTAGGGCTTCCTTGTGTCTCTTAGTTTTGGCGCCCGCCCGCTCACCGGTTTCATCGGTTACTTTTTAGAAGCGGCGATGGCTGCATCCAGCGTGTTTTTCATCAGCATGGCAATCGTCATGGGGCCCACGCCGCCGGGAACCGGTGTGATAAATGACGTTTTCGGCGCCACTTCGTCAAACGCTACATCGCCGGCGAGTTTTCCGTTTTCCAGGCGGTTGACGCCCACGTCAATCACCACTGCATTGTCTTTAACCATGTTCGCCGTAATCATCCGGGCTTTGCCCACCGCGGCAATCAAAACATCGGCGCGCGAGGTGACGGCGGGCAGATCTTTTGTCCGGGAATGACAGATGGTGACCGTCGCGTGCTGCGCCAGAAGCAAAAGCGCCATGGGTTTTCCGACAATGTTGCTTCGTCCGACAATGACTGCTTCCTTTCCGGCCAGAGCAATGCCGGTCCGGTCGAGAAGCTCCATGATGCCCCGCGGCGTACAGGGAACAAAAAGCGGCGAGCCTGTCACAAGGCCCCCGACATTGTAGGGATGAAAGCCGTCCACGTCCTTATGCGGGTCGATTGCGGCAATGATCCTATCCGTCGATATATGTTTAGGCAGAGGCAGTTGGACTAAAATACCGTGAATCAGAGAATCCAGATTGAGCTCATGAATTAAATCCAGAAGTGCCGTTTCGGAGGTGTCGGCGCTTAGCCGGTACTCACGGGACAAAAAACCGATTTCCTCACAGGCTTTTGCCTTTCTTCCCACATAAACCTGGGAAGCCGGATCGTCGCCCACCAGGACCACAGCCAGCCCCGGGACAATCCCGGTTTGCGCCTGAAATGCACTTGTCTCCCCGCGCAGTTGTTGACGAATCTCCTGCGACACCTTGTTGCCGTCAATGACCACCGACATGAAATGTCTTCCTCTTTTCCGATCCGAACTTCGAATCTGATAAAAAACGCCGGCTTATACTGACCAAACCGGCGCGTTGGTTTCTTTCTTTAGCCGCTGGCTATTTAACCTGATATTCCTTAATGATGCTCAAAACTTTGTCCACTTCCGCCTGAGGCAGCTTGCCGTTGTAGATATACCGGCAGATTCGTTCCTTATCGAGAATCACCAGGCTTGATGTATCGTTTTGCAGTCCCCACGAATTGAGAATGATATAGTCGGGATCCAGCAAAATGACGGCGCCGGTCTTCTTCTGCTTGCTTTTGATGGCGGCTTTAATGACGAAATTCGGCAACTTGCTGGCTTTCAGATTGGTAATGCCCAGGCCCTTATACCGGACATTGCGTTCAAGGCCCGGATCCTTCAAAAGCGCATCTTCGACATGCGAATTAAGGTCTTTTTCATCCGGATCCACGTAAAAGATCGACATGACCTTCCCCTGATACTCGGGCGAGGTTAAAGAATAGGCCTTGCCGGTCCCGTCCATGAGAGAAAAATCCGGGGCTTTATCGCCCACTTTGAGCTGCGCCGCATAGAGATTCATGGTGCCACACAGAAAAACGAACATGACCGCTATCAAAATCTTCTTCATTTTCTCCTCCTTAGGTCCAACAACGCAGGATGCAGGGGCCATGCCTAATGAAATCGGGACGCCCCTCTTCAACGGCGGCGCGATTATAGGGTAAAACCGGCAGGCCCGCAAGCAAAATTACCGATTCGGACTGCGGTCGAATTCTTTATCCGCTTGAAAAAAAACCTGTTCTTTGTTAAGTGAGCGGCATCATTTTCAGGAGGACGCACCATTACGAATCTGAAAGACTTGCTGGAAACTTCCGTCCGGAATTATCCCGACCGGCCGGTCCTGATCTCCGATCAGCGGCGAATCACTTACGCTCAGCTTCTTAATTCCGTTTACGAAACCCAGGCGACATTCAAGAAACTCGGCGTCAAAAAAGGCGACAAAGTCGCTTTGATGCTGCCCAACATTCCGGAATTTGTCTTCTGCTATCTGGCAATCGTTTGCTCGGGCGCGGTGGCCGTTTTGCTCAATACCTCCTCAACGCCGTCTGAATTGGCCTATCTTCTGGACAACAGCGATGCGACGCTGCTGATCACTCAAGGCTCGCATGAAAAAAAATACCGGGGAATTGAAAAAGGGCTTTCAAGTTGCCGATCCCTATACCTCACTGACCACCCCGGTTCCGCGGCGGAAGCAGCCGCAGCCACCGTTCAAAATGATGATTCCTTCGTACAGATCCATCCCGACGACCCGGCGGAAATCATTTTTACATCGGGCCTGACCGGAAAACCGCTTGGCGCCACGCTGACGCATGGCAATCTGTGCGCCCAGTTGAATATGATTCAGCCGATTTTCCGACGGCAGCCGGACGATATCGGTCTTTGCCTCATTCCGCTGTTTCATTCCTTCGGCGCCACCGTCAATATGCTCAATGTCATCCAGGCCGGCTGCTCCACGGTCATGATGGACCGGCTGACGATGGACAGCCTTTTTGCCGCCATTGAACGAGAAAAGATCACTTACATCTGCGCCGTTCCCCGTCTTTACATCGGCATGGTTTTTTTTGATAAAGCCCCCAAATATGATGTCAGCTCCCTGCGGCTTTGCGTCACCGGCGGGTCAGCCATGCCGTCTGAATTCATTCCGGTTTTCGAACAGAAATTCGGCGTGCGCATGCTTGAAGGCTACGGACTGACCGAGGCGGCCCCCGCGTGCTCGTTTAATCGCATGGAAAGAGACGCCAAACCCGGTTCGATCGGCTTGGCGCTTCCCGGCATTGACATTCGGATTGTGGATGAAAAAGGCAACGACCTTCCGCGCAACGCCACAGGAGAGCTCATCGTCCGGGGCGAAAACGTCATGAAAGGCTATTATAAAAACGAAGCGGCCACCGCCGAGGTCATTCGCAACGGATGGCTCCATACCGGCGATCTGGGCCGCATGGACGAGGAAGGATATATTTTCCTGACCGGGCGCAAAAAAAGAATGATCATCACCAGCGGTTTCAACGTCTATCCCCAGGAAGTGGAAGACGTTATAAACCTCCATCCGGCGGTGCGAACTTCGCGTGTTTCAGGAAAGGAAGACTTAATGCGCGGGGAAATCGTCCGGGCCGAAGTGGCCCTCAAGGCGGGCGAAAAGCTCGACGACAAAGAAATCATCCGGCATTGCAAGGTCCATTTATCTCCTTACAAAGTTCCGCGCGAAGTGGCGTTCGTTGAAAAACTCGCAACTCCTTGACGCGCATCTTCGTCGAGTAGAATCGGATCCGGCTCTAGCGGACCTTTCGGGAACCGATGATCAGGCCGTTTCCGCCCATCAGAATCTTCCAGGAATTGGATTCGGAAAGCCAGTACTTCTGCCGTCCTTTTTCCCCTTTGATTTTGGTGAACAAAAAAAGTATCATGGCCACGGGCAGCAGGAAAAGCTGATTATACTTGGTCTTTTCGCTTTCGATGCTTTCAATCTCCAGGCCCGCGTAATTGAGCGCCATTTTCAAAAGCGCGTAAGGCGGACGGCTGATATGGCCGTTATTCTTGTGATCTTTGGGGTTGTAAGGCTCGACCGGTTCCAGGATGCCATAGAAAACGTTGCGTATCCGCGATTCGATGTTGGAGTAGTTCGGGTAACTCATGGTGAACAGGCCGCCTTTTTTCAAAACCCGGGCAAATTCGCGGAACGTGTGATAGACGTTTTCCGCGTGCTCAGGGCCATCCACGCAGCAGGCGTAATCGAAGGTGCCGTCTTCAAAGGGAAATCGGCTGTCGAGGTCGCCCTTCACCACGGGAATCTCGGGATTCTGAAAACCTTCGGGGCCGATGTCCGCGGCCGTCACGTCGAACCCCTCGTTATAAAGCATCCAGGACAGGCGACCCGTGCCCGCGGGAAAATCGAGCGCTTTCCCTTTCGGCATCTTTTTCAATTTATCGACAATCTTGAAATGAATTTCATTGAGCGACGCAACCTGAAATTCCCGTCCGTGAATCAGCATGTTCATCCTTCCACCGCCCGTTTAAGGAAGCGGCTTAATTTTTTTCGACACCAAAGTATAAGACACCTGAAAAATCAAGCAAAAAATGCCGGGTCAGCATGAGGCGACAGCTTCGATCCGGCTTTCAGAGCGCCTAATAAGGCGGAAGACCCGCCGCGAGCGCACTTCGGACATTATCTTCATCCAATGCGGTTCCCCAGACTTCATTGAGAATGCGGGCCGTCTCCGCGTCGCCGAAGCGCACATCATTTGCCGTATCCATATTGATCAACCGAACACGGTCATCGGCCAGGTCAAGAAGTCTGGGCGCCGCCCATTCCATGTCCACTCCGCCGTCTTTATAGGTTTTCAGGTATTGGACGAATGCTGCAAGCGCGTCGGGATCAAACCCGTTGAAAATAACCTGGTCCGGCAGGGCTATCCCTTTTAAGAGATAGGCAAGAGAAAGAGTAAGACTCGCGGGGAAAGAAAATGGCGTGCCCAGGGAATCCCGCGCCTGCAGGTCTCCGTGCGCGTAACCAAAAGGCAGATCGTTCAGATCCGCCTCCGATCCCTTAAAAAACCAAAGCCCCTGCACGCGTCCGACCGATTCCGCCGCAAGATTCCACGAATGACCGAATGGAATCAGAGTATCCCACTGGTCGTGCACGACCAGAAAATCCGTTTGTAAATTCGCGAGCAAATAGCTCCGCGTCCATCGGCCATAGCCTTCCGCTTGCGCGGTCCCGTTAATCCGCTGGACGTATGGAGCAAAGAAACTGAAATATTGAACTCGTTTATCCGGATCGACAATCGTCGCCGGAATATCATTTACGACATAATCCATTAAATCTTCAAAATCACTGACGGGGAACAGCGCAACCCCCACACGCGGAACGGCGTTTTGCGGAGCGTTGGCGGCCGCCCAGAGCGCTTCAAACCCGCCCCAGGATCCGCCCGAGACGGCGATGCGATCCTGCATCACGCCCTCGTGCCGGCCGAGGTATTGCAAACCGGCCACCATGTCGTCCACATCATTTTGAATATTGCCTTCCGTATAAAAGCGGCCGAAAACATTCAACACGGAAAAGCCGTTGATGAGGTAAACGAAGGCATCATTAAAAACATCCTCGGGAGACCTGATGAGATCCAGTGACGACGGCGGCAAGTCCCCGTTCCAGACAATATGCCCGTAAGGATCGGTCAGCATGACGGCCGGAGCCTGCGCCGCGCCGGGCTGCGGCATCCATTGCGCAAAGGATGGATCTTTTCCGGCAACTTCCAGCCTGAGCAATTGGTAAGGATAGTCCGTGCCGCCGGCATGAATCGTTCCGGAAGAAACAACGATTGCGCGGAAAGAGTCCGCAGGCACAAAAGGCGGCGAAGCGGACCCTCCGCCTCCGCCGCACGCTGAAACAACAACGACGATCCCAATTAGAAAAACCGGCCGCAACGTTTGGAACAAACAACGGGAAAAGGACATGGAGCACCACCTTGTTAACCGCGCTAAAATTCGTTTGCCCGCGCCCATGCGCTTTCTGAAAACCGTTTTCCAACGCGTCGGCCGGATGGTTTTCGCTACACGATGAATTCGATCAAAGACGGATCGTAATCGCCGGGTTTTTCATACCCCAAAAGATTCAAAAGCGTCGCGGCGATATTCGACAAGCCCTTCTCTTTCAATTTTGCCATCCGGTATTCGCCGGCAAACTGCGGATCGAAAATCACAAACGGCACCGGATTTAGACTGTGCGCGGTTTTGACGGATTTTGCGCCTTTCTTATCGATGGAAAACATCTCGTCGGCGTTTCCGTGATCGGCGGTCACCACGGCAATGCCGCCTAGTTTCTCCACTTCGGCAAGCAGCGTGCCGACGCATTCATCAACTTTTTCCACTGCGGTAATCGCCGCCTCGGTCATGCCGGTGTGGCCGACCATGTCGCCGTTGGGAAAATTCAGCCTGCCGAATTTGTAATCGCCGGACTTGAGCAAATCAACCACTGTCCGGGTGATTTCATCGGCCTTCATCCTGGGCGCGCGGTCAAATTCGATCCGGTCGGAGGGAATCTCCACATATTTTTCCAAAGCGGCGTCGATATAGCCGGAACGGTTGCCGTTCCAGAAATAGGTCACGTGGCCGAACTTCTGCGTTTCGGAAACGGCAAAGGATTGGACTTTTTCCGCGCACAGGTACTCGGTCACGACTCGGTCGATCGCCGGCGGCTGAACCAGAAAATTCGGCGGAATATGCGCGTCACCGTCGTATTCCATCATGCCCGCAAAAAAGATATCCGGAAGCGGGCCGCGGTCGAATTCGTTAAACTCTTTTTCAGTAAAGGCGCGCGAGATTTCAATGGCGCGATCGCCGCGGAAATTAAAGAAAATGACGGCATCACCGTCCGAAATTTTACCAACAGGAGCACCAGACGCATCGGAGATCACAAACGCCGGCAGATACTGGTCCGTCGCCTTCGGGTCTTCCGCATAAAAGGTTTTCACGGCCTCAGACGCAGAGGGGAAAGCTCTGCCCTGACCCAGAACATGGGCATCCCATCCCCTTTTGACAATATTCCAGTCGGAATTATAGCGATCCATCGTGACCTTCATCCGGCCGCCGCCTGAGGCTATGGCGTAATCGAGGCCTTTTTGATTGGATATCTTTTTAAACTTTTCTTCAGTGGGCGAGATGTAATCAAGCGCGGTGCGTTCTCCGACATCCCGTCCATCCAAAAGAGGATGAAGACGGACTTTTTTGAAGTTCAGCTCGGCGCATTTGTCGATCAGAATAAAGAGCTGCTCAATATGCGAGTGGACATTGCCGTCGGACAGAAGGCCGATAAAATGGACTGCTCCACCCGCGTGGGCGCGCTTCGTAACTTCATCCCAAACGTGCGTCGAAAATATCGCGCCTGTTTTCAGCGCTTTGTTGACAAGGCGTGCACCCTGATCAAAAACCCGGCCAGCACCGATGGCATTGTGTCCGACTTCGCTGTTGCCCATGTCATCATCGGAAGGGAGTCCCACAGCCGTGCCGTGGGCCTTCAGTTGCGTATAAAGATCCGATTTGAGCAATCGATCCAGATTGGGCGTGCGGGCTTTGAAGACGGCATTCGATTCATCCTGCCTGCCGATGCCGATGCCGTCCATAATGATCAGCAGCAGAGGACCTTTTCTCCCGGAAAAGGATTTTAATTTCTCGAGATGTAATGACATAAAATCTCCTCAACCTTGTTCCTTGAACCTTGTACCTGTATTTTTTTATTTACCTACAAAATTCGGTTTTCTTTTTTCCAGAAACGCCTTCATGCCTTCCTTTTGATCCTGCGTGCTGAAGCACTGGGAAATGCAGGACAGTTCCAGTTTTACGCCCCCTTCCAGGGGCATGTCAAAGCCGAAGTTCATGGCATTTTTCGCCATCTTGAGGGCAAAGCCCGGAAGGGTGGTGAATTTTTTAGCCATCTTTCCGGCTTCTTCCAGCAGCTGAGCCGCCGGCACCACTTTGTTCACGAGACCGATCTCGTAGGCGCGCTGCGCGGCAATCTGGCCACCCATCAAAATGAGCTCTTTGGCAATCCCCATGCCGACCAGCCTGGGCAATCTCTGAGTCCCTCCCCAGCCGGGCAGTATGCCGATGAGGATTTCGGGCTGTCCGAACATTGCGTTGTCCGACGCGATTCGGATATCGCAGGCCATCGCGATTTCCGTTCCGCCTCCCAGAGCGAAGCCGTTAATCGCGGCAATCGACGGTTTGCTCATGGTCTCAAGAAATCGAAGTGTATTTTGACCCAGTTCCATGAGTTTCATGATCTCAACGGGTGTTGAATTTTGCATCTGCGAAATATCCGCACCCGCCACAAAAGCTTTTTCGCCGGCGCCCGTCAGAATAAGCGCCTTGACCGCCTCATTTTGATCGCACTCGTAAAGCGCGCAGGACAGCTCGCTCATTACGTCGTAGTTCATGGCGTTCAATACTTTCGGGCGATTAAACGTGATCGTCGCGACCCCCTCATGGACATCCAAAAGAATATGCGAATAGTTCATAACCCCCTCCTTCATCTTAAGAAAAAGCCCCTTGTCCGGCGCGGACAAGGGGCTTTAATGTTAAACCTTTAGCCTATGGCCTTAAGCCTTCAGCCTTTTTACACCGCACAGGTATCGACCGGCGGTTTGACTTCTTCCTTGCCCATCGCTTTCACGACCAGTTCAGCCAAATCCCAGGCCTGCATGGTCTCTTCCTTGTGATTGTCCTTGATGCCGTCGGACATCATGGTCAGACAGAACGGGCAACCAACTGCAATCGTATCCGCGCCGGCCTCTATCGCCTGTTTCGTGCGCGCGTTGTTGATGCGTTCTCCGATATCCTCTTCCATCCACATTCTCGCGCCGCCCGCGCCGCAGCAGAAGCTCTTATTGAGATTGCGCTCCATCTCCACGACGTCGATGCCGCGTATCGATTTCAGAATCTGTCGCGGCGCATCGTAGATCTGGTTGTAGCGACCCAGGAAACAGGAATCGTGATACACCATTTTTCCCTTGAGCGCTTCAGGCAGACGGATCTTGCCTTCGGCAATCAATTTCGCGATGATTTCCGTGTGATGATACACTTCAAACTTGCCGCCGAAATTCGGGTAATCCTTCTTGATCGCGTTATAGCCGTGCGGGCAGATGGCAATGATCTTCTTCACACCGTAACCATTCATCACGTCGATGTTGGCCTGAGCCAGCGCCTGGAAGAGATATTCATTGCCGCAGCGCATCGCGGAATCGCCGCAGCAGCCTTCCTCCGTGCCCAGGATGCCGAAGCTGACGCCGGCCTCCTGAAGAATCTTCGCAAACGCAACCGATATTTTCTTCCCGCGGTCGTCAAACGAACCGGAGCAGCCCACGTAGAAGAGGTATTCCACATTCGGATCCTCGGCCAGTGTCTTCACGCCCAGCTCCTTGGCCCAATCGCCGCGCACATGCGCGCCGACGCCCCACGGGTTGGAGTTGTTTTCCATATTGCGGCAGCTAAGCTGCAGTTCGGGTGAGAAATCCGCTTCGGTAAGCACTTTGTAACGGCGCATGTCGATGATCTTCGGCACATGCTCAATCGACGCCGAACAGTGTTCCATACAGTACATACAGTTGGTGCAGGCCCACAGTTCGTGCAGATCAATAACTTCGCCGACCAGGGCTTTTCCGCCCTCTTCTTCCGCCGGAGCTTCGCCGGCTTTCGCGGCTTTCACCGCCTGCGGGGCTTTTTCCAGCCAGAAGGTTTTGAGATCCTGAACCATCTTTTTGGGCGACAGAGGCTTGCCGGTCAAATAAGCCGGACAGCCGTCCTGACAGCGGCCGCAACGGGTGCAGGCATCCGAATCAAAAATCTGTTTCCAGGTGAATTCTTCGAGCTTGCCGACGCCGAAGGCTTCCGCGTTTTCAAAATCGCGGATCGGCTCAATGTAACCGGTCGGCTGATGCGATTCAAGAAATGCATTCGCCGGCGTCGTAATGATATGCAGCAAGCGTGAATACGGGATATAGGCGATGAAGCCCAGACCCAAGAGAGCATGCACCCACCAGCTGATCTGATGGAGGACTCTGGCGGTGTCGAGCTCAACACCCGTGAAGGTTTTGGCTAAAAGCCAGCCGACGAACGACCAGTGCTCCCAGGGCGGATTGGTGACATGAATGCGCAGCGCTTCAATGACAAACCCGGTAACAATAATCGCGCCGATGAGCAGAAGCACAATCACATCGTCCGGCGTGGTGTCCATTTTGCCCCGATATCCGAGGCGTTCCGGCTTCTGAACAAAGCGCCGGTCCAAGGCAATGACAACGCCGACCAGCACAAACAATCCGAACAGATCCATCAGGAAGGAAAAAACTAAATAAAAATTGCCTTTCAGGAATGTCCAGTGAAAAATCGGCTCCGTAAAATGGTGTTGTCCCGCGTCAAACGCGGCGCCGAAAATCAGAACAAAAAAACCGAAAAAGATCAGGGCATGCATAACGCCCGGATAAGGATCCTTCAAAACTTTCCTTTGCAGGAAGAACTCCATCAGGACGGTCTTGACTCTGCGGCCCATATCATCCAGTCGCATTTCCGGCTTTCCCATTGCTTTCCACATCAGCCAACGGCGGTAAATACCATAGCCGAAAATGACGAGCGCAACGGCAGTCAGCGCAAAAAGCAGGATTTCAAATGCCGGCAGCGGGATATTCCAGAAAACCTCGCGACCTTCCATACCTATTCTAAAATCATCTACTTTCATTGATCCTCCAACAATTAGTGAGGGCTGTTTTCATAATGCCGCCCATGAAGATGAGTTGTTGGGCATGGAGGCCTCCGCGAAGACAAACGCGCGGAGACCTCCGTTTTCTATGTTAAGCAACCAGTTTCTTGCAAACCGCCGTCAACTCGGGAACAACCTTGAACAGGTCGTCAACCACGCCGTAATCGGCCTTCGTGAAGATGGGCGCTTCGGCATCCTTGTTGATTGCGACAATGCACTTCGATGAGCTCATACCGGCCAGATGCTGAATCGCGCCGGAAATACCGCAGGCGACGTACAGATTCGGGGAAACGACCTTGCCGGTCTGTCCAACCTGATCCTTCTGCGGACGCCAGCCGGCATCCACCGCCGCGCGGGACGCGCCGACCGTGCCTTTGAGCACTTCGGCCAATTCTTCCAGAATGGCATACCCTTCGGGGCCTTTCATACCGCGGCCGCCGGAAACGATCACGTTGGCTTCCGTCAAGTCGACTTTGCCGCTCGTGTCTTTCTGGACTTCCAGAACCTTGCTCTTCTGTTCGCCGACGGCCACATCGACCTTCGTCACAGCGCCGGCTTTGGCATTTTCAGCCGCCGGGAAAACGTTGGGACGCAGCGAGGCGACCTGCGGAGCCGCATTAATGACGACTTCGCCGAAGCACTTGCCGGCGTACATCGGACGGGTGGCAACCAGTTTGCCGCCATCGAGCTTCACATCCGTGCAGTCCGTCGCCAGACCCGTGGCCAGTTTGGCGGCCACGCGGGCGGACAGATCTTTGCCCTGAACCGACGCGCCGAACAGCACGATCGCCGGATCATTGTCTTTGATGACTTTCGCGGTCACTTCAGCGTGCGCTTCGGTTACATAGGGTTCCAACGCGGCGTTGTCGCCGACGAAAACTTTATCCACACCATATTTGCCCAACTCAGCGGCCATGCCTTCAACACCCGAGCCCAGCAGAACGGCGCTGACTTCATCGCCTGTCTGATCGGCCAGTTTGCGGGCGGTTGAGGCCAGCTCCAAGCTGATTTTTCTGAGCGCGCCTTCGCGCTGCTCTGCAACGATCATAACTCCTTTTGCCATTTTTTCTTCCTCCGCTTTCAATTAAATAACTTTTGCTTCTTCCCGAAGTAACCGGCCGAGTTCTGCCGCCTTCTGCGCGGGATCATCACCGCAAACGATCTTTCCGGGAGGTCTGGCCGGAGGCGGAATGGTCTTGGCGACTTTGGCTTTCGCATCGGTAGCGACGCCGATCGCGGCTGCGTCTTTGACGTCCACCGGTTTTTTCTTCGCCTTCATGATGCCGGGAAGAGAAGCATACCGCGGCTCATTGAGGCCTTTCTGAGCGGTCACGACGCAGGGAAGCGCCGTTTCAATCGACAGCTGCGCGCCTTCGATCGGACGAATGACTTTCACCGAAGAACCGGCGAATTCAAGCTTGGTGACCAGCGTCAACTGAGGAACCCCCAGGGCTTCCGCCAGCATCGCGCCGACCTGGCCTGCGTCGTCATCAATCGCGCGCTGTCCGCAGAAGATGATGTCGTGCGGCAGGGTTTTGATGACAGCCGCCAGCGCATTGGCCACGACATACGCATCAGCACCGTCGAAGGCGGGATCGCAGATGTGCACGCCCTTGTCGGCGCCCATGGCCAAAGCGGTGCGGATGGTCTCCATCGCACGGGCCGGGCCGACGGAAATAACCGTCACGTCGCCGCCGTTTTTCTCTTTGAGTTTAAGAGCCTCTTCCACGCCAAATTCGTCGTAGGGATTCATCACCCACTTGATCTGGCCTTCTTCGATGCCCGAACCGTCAGCTTTGACCTTGATTTGTGCTTCAGTGTCCGGCACCTGCTTTACGCATGCAATAATATTCACTGTCAAAAACCTCCTTCTCCTGCACGTCGCATAGACCAGCCGATGCGTGCATTAAATTTTCTAACATCTGATCCGTTTTATAAAAACGCCCGATTCTCTCAGAAAGAGAACCGGGCATCTTTACTACAGCCTGTTTTTGACGATGTCGTCAACAACCGACGGATCCGCCAGGGTGCTGGTGTCACCCAGGTTATCCAGGTCGTTGGCGGCAACTTTCTTCAAAATTCGTCTCATGATCTTGCCGGAACGGGTCTTGGGCAGACCGTCGGCCCACTGAATCTTGTCGGGCGTCGCGATCGGGCCAATGACCGTGCGGACATGCGCGATCAATTCTTTCTTCAGGTCGTCGGTTTTTTCCACGCCGGTCTTCAGCGTGACGTAAGCGTAAATGCCCTGGCCTTTGATGTCGTGCGGCATACCGACCACGGCGGCTTCGGCCACGGCCTTGTGAGCAACCAGCGCGCTTTCCACTTCAGCGGTGCCCATGCGGTGACCGGACACGTTGATGACGTCGTCGATGCGGCCGGTGATCTGATAGTAACCGTCTTTGTCGCGGCGGCAGCCGTCGCCGGTCACATAGTAGCCGGGGAACTGTTCGAAATAGGTTTCCTGGAAGCGTTTGGGATCGCCATAGACGCCTCTCATGATGCCGGGCCAAGGTTTCTTGATGCACAGAGCGCCCGAGGCGACGGTGTCGGTGAATTCCTTGCCTTCGTCATCGACCAGCACGGGCTGGACGCCGAAGAAGGGCAGTGTGGCCATGCCGGGTTTGATTTCAATGGCGCCGGGCAGCGGGGTAATCAGAATGCCGCCGGTTTCGGTCTGCCACCAGGTGTCCACGATCGGGCATTCGCCACGGCCGATCACGTTGAAATACCAGTTCCAGGCTTCGGGATTGATCGGTTCGCCGACGGTGCCCAGCGTGCGCAGCGAGGAGATGTCGCACTTCTTCACGAATTCATCGCCTTCTTTGGCGATAGCGCGGATGGCGGTCGGAGCGGTATAGAAAATGTTGACTTTGTATTTTTCAACAACCTGCCAGAAGCGGCTGTAGGTCGGGTAGTTCGGAACGCCTTCGAACATGATCGAGGTGGCGCCGTTGCACAGAGGCCCGTACAGAATGTAGGTGTGACCCGTGACCCAACCCAGGTCGGCGGTGCACCAGTACATATCGCCTTCATGATAATCGAAAACGATCTTGTGAGTGAAAGAACCGTAAACCAGATAGCCGCCCGTGGTGTGCATAACGCCTTTGGGCTGTCCGGTCGAGCCGGAGGTGTAAAGGATGAACAGAGGATCTTCGGCATCCATCCATTCCGGTTCGCATTTGGCATCCACTTTGGCCATTTCTTCATGGTACCATTTGTCGCGGCCGGCCACCATATCGCACTTGATTTTGTCGCCAACGCGGTTGACGACGATCACGCTTTTAATGGACGGGCAGGACTTCAATGCTTCATCCGCGGTCGCTTTCTGGGGAACCGCTTTGTTGCCGCGGAAGGTGCCGTCGCAAACAACCAGCACTTTGCCGTCGCAGTTGACGATTCTGTCACGCAGAGCGTCGGCGCTGAATCCGCCGAAAACGATGCCATGAATGGCGCCGATGCGGGAGCAGGCCAGAGCGGCGATGCCGAGTTCCGGAACCATCGGCATGTAAAGAATAACGCGGTCGCCCTTCTGGACGCCCTGAGCTTTGAGCACATTGGCGAACTTGCAGACTTCTTCATGCAGCTGCTTGTAGGTAATGGCTCTTTCTTCGCCCGGTTCATTGCCTTCCCACTGAATGGCAACCTGGTTGGCGCGTTTTTCCAGATGACGGTCCAGGCAGTTGTAGGAAACATTGAGCTTGCCGCCTTCAAAGAATTTTACGTAAATGGGACCCTTCTTAATGTCAAAGTTGTAATCCATAACCTTGTCCCATTTTTTGAACCACGTCACCTGCTGCTCGGCAATTTCAGCCCAGAAACCTTCCGTATCATCTATGGAACGTTTCCACATTTTGTCGTAAGCTTCTCTCCCGCTGATCCAGGCTTTCGCCTTCGCCTTCTCAGGAATCGGGTATATTTCCTTCAACTCTACTTTTGCATCCGCCATGTTAACTATTCCTCCTAGTCTTTAGTTTTTATTTTTAAACGCCAAGACGGCGTTTCGCCATAAAAAATAAAATCTTCCGCTTTGGAACCATGCCGATTTCTGACATCCATTAAAGTTCTTTTAAAACACCTTCAATATTCAATTTCTGCGGCATTGAAAATGGAACAAAACAGTGATTCAATGCCATGACTGGAACGGGATTAGTCCTGCGAACTCGAACGCTTCGGGTACGCTTAAGGTGCGCGGTGAACCCGCCGGCTCACCGGAGTAGAAGTGTGCACCGCCATTGTGAACACGTTTAAATATTAATTTTTACCTTAAGCCGCGAAGCGTCATGAAACGACCCGCCGGCATCACTTTTTTTCGTCTAGCTTTTTCGTCTGCCTCAGAAAAAACGCATCCGAAAACGGGGCAACCCTTTGTTCTTAAAGGGCTGAAAATACTGAATCTTACTGATTTATGAACAAGAGGTCATATTTTGACCGCAAGTCAATCTATCCTTGCGACCTCACCTACCTTAATATCCAGGTGATGTCAAGGATTATTTGGCAAACATTCGAGGCTCTCCCAACGCAGAAAACCTCTTCAGCTATATAATATAATATTCTTCAATAACAAATAGTTAGATGCATCGCGCCCGAAGACAAATACCGGTTTCACGAACGTTAAAAACACGGCGCCGCTCTCCAACCAAAAGAAGATTCTCCGCAGCCGCCAAACCTTTTATTGCTGGCCCTTAGCCAATGATTTTTTGCATGTCTTGAAGCATCCGCGCGGCAAGGCTGCCTACCATCCTTTTTCCCACATATCCTCGTCGTCGAAGACTTTCTCGACATCCGTGGCTTCCGGAGCATCCAACTCGCAGTCACGCGTCTTTTGTTTGGCTTTTTCGCGGAAGTATTCACGATACCACTCATGCGCGGCGATCATAGACATGACCTCGCTGGTTCCGGTCCAGATCGACGCCAGACGAACGTCGCGATAGATGCGCTCAAGGGGAAAAACATTGGTGTAACCGATGCCGCCCATGACCTGCATGGAATTGTGAACGACTTTCTGGCAGGCTTCGGTGATAAATTTCTTGCTCTCCGACACCATCCGGCGGATGAGGTTCATCTCCGCGCCGGTGTCGACCGCCCGGGCGGTCGTATAGGCCATGGAGCGCGCCGCGTCAAGCAGCATCACCGCTTCGGCAACCTGAAAGCTCACACCTTCAAAGGTGTTAATCACCTGGCCGAAGGCCTTGCGCCGGGACGTGTAACCGGTTGCAATTTCCAAAGCGGGCCTGGCCGCGCCGATCGTCATGGCCGCAGTCCCCAGTCGCTCGGGAATCATCATCGTGTTGAAAACGGCGTAGGCTCCCTGAACACGGCCCACCACATTGGATTTGGGCACTTTCACATCCTTAAATATAATGCGGCCGGTGCCGCCTCCCCGGCAACCCATCAAACCGTAAAGATACTTCACCTCGACGCCCTCTGAGCGGTCCACGATAAAACAGGTAATGGCTTCCTGCGGTTTGGCTTCCGGATGGGTACGGGCGTAAACCAGAAAAAAGTCCGCACCCTCGGCGCCAACGATGAATCTTTTTTGTCCGTTGAGCAGATAGTAGTCGCCGCAGTCTTCGGCCTTTGTGGTTGCGCCGAAGAAATCCGACCCGCCTCGCGGCTCGGTCAGGCACTCGGCCGCAAACAGATCGCCGCGCAACAGCGGTTTGACGTATTTTTCTTTTTGCTCATCCGTCCCGTGCAGAATAATGGCATCGCAAACCAGTTCCGCGCCCACGCCGAAGACACAGGCAAACTCATAACTGATGACCCCGACTTCTTCCATGATCATGCAGGTGGTCACCCAGTCCATATCCCTGCCGCCCCATTTTTTGGGATACCGGCAACCCAGGAGGTTCTTCTGTCCTGCTTCGCGCAGAAACTCGCGGGGAAATTTGATAGTGTCGTTATCCATATCCAGAATCATCTGGCGCGGAATGCCTTTGACAAACTCGCGAACCTCATCCCGGATCCTCAACTGTTCTTTCGTCAGCAGAAATTCAAACATAGCGGCCTCCTTCTGTTTCTCGCCTTACCGGCAAGCCGGTCAATGGCGCGATTATAACAGAAAAAGCTCCCAAACCAACCTCTTTATCCATTCGACGATCAGCTTCCTGAAAAGTAAACGGTTAAAAAACCCTCTTGACTAAACAGCCGCATTAGGGCAGGAACAAGTTCACATACGGCGTGTTGTATTTGGAAAACTGATCTTCGTTTACCCATTTCAGACAGGAAGATTACCGGACGCGCTTGGTCGTCCCGGTTTTTATATTGAAAACCGATGCGATATCGGATTACGGCGGAGTTTGCGCAGGAATTGATCGGTCTGCGCATCAAAACGCCGTCAGGCAAGTGAGGCATTTGGGCCCCTCCCTTCAACCTTCTTTCTCAATCCGGAGCAAGACGGGAGCGATGACAATGCTTTGTTTAACCCCGGACGGGGGAGGTGAAGGTTTAATGCATGCCGATTGAGGCATTGCGGGAAGGGAGCAAGACATGAACAAAAATTTATATGTAGGCAATTTGTCTTTGAAAATCACCGAAGACGACCTGAGAGCAAATTTCTCCGAAGCGGGTGAAATTGCGTCCGTCGCCATCATCAAGGATAAATTCACGGGACAGTCCAAAGGGTTCGGTTTCGTTGAGATGAAAACCGAAGAAGGCGCGGCGCAGGCGATTGAAAAATTCCATGGCGGCACGCTCGACGGCAAGGCGATCACCGTCAACGAAGCAAGGCCGAAAAAAGAATTCAGCGGCGGCAATCGCGGGGGCGGGGGCTTCCGCAGCGGCGGCGGCAACAGAGGAGGCGGCTTCGGCGGCGGACGCGGCCGCTATTAAATCCCGGCCCGTCATTGCAAATTTATTATGCACAAAAGCAGAAGGTCGATTCCATCCGGCCTTCTGCTTTTTTTATTGCAACCAAAAGCCTTTCAGCTTCGCGGCGCCGCAGTTTTTATCAACCCGAGCCTGAAGACCGCTGGCGGTTAATACACGGGGATGTTTCTTTTGAACATGTCGGCAATGATATTTTCCATAGAATACATACCGGCAGGCGCATCGACGAGCCACCTGGCCGCAAAGATCGCCCCCTGACCAAACGCCGCCCGATTGATGCTTTCATGAACCAGACGGATGGTTTGATTCGGCAAACCGAAAATGATTTCATGGCGGCCCACGATCCCGCCCACCCGGATGGAATTGACATGCTTGTCCTTGTCCAAACCTAACGTCTCGGCTATTTTGAAGGCGGTTCCGGATACTTCCTTTTTCCCCCGAAAGTGTTCTTCGACAATTTCAATATCCGCGTGAGGCGCGATTTTCTGAAGAATCTGCGACGCGACCAGAAGAAAATTGACGCCCAGGGTGATATTCGGCGAATAAAGCACAGCCGTTTTATCGGCCAGCTTTTTCAGATCGACCAGATCCTTCTCTTTATATTTCGAAATCGCAGAAATGATGCGGATCCCGCAATCGGCGGCGGGCATATAATGCTCATGCGCCCGCGCACTGGCGAAATCAACGATGATATCGACAGGATTTTTTTGAAAAAAAGAAGGAGAGACTTCGTCGACCGAGTAGATGGGCGCGCCGTCGACTTCATGCCCCAAAAGACGCGTGGCATACTTGTGATGATCTTTATGGGTTCGTCTCACCACCCATTCCAAACGGAAGTGGTCTTCTTTAAAAAACTCATCGGCCACGATTCGGCCGGTTTTCCCGAAACCGAAGATGCCGATTTTGATTCTATTTGAAATTTCTTCTTTTCTTTTCATGCGCAATTTTTTTATGTTCCTTTCGAACCGGAAGCTTAATTCAGACGGATTGTACCACAGCATCCTTTAAATGGAACACGGATTCCTGAATTTTCTTGACCAGTGCATCGATACAAGCGCGTCTTGCGCGCTGCCTGAGATGGATAGCCCCGATAAAAGTGTCATTCTGGAATGGATGTTGCCGCTTCGAACCCGGATCAGAACACTTTCGGCACTTTCCCATGTCAAGACGCAGAGGCGTCGTCCGTTAAGACAGAGACATCATCCTTACTTGCTTGACTGAATATACTCTGTAATCTTCGCCGCGATGGTTTTAACGATGTGCTCAAACTCATCAACGTCCTTATCCAGAAGCGTCATACGGAACCCCAAAAGCGGCGAGAAGAAGGATGTCAGCGGCACCACACAGATGCCCGTTGCGGCCAGCAGATAATAGACAAAGCGTTTGTCGTATTCAATGCCCTTGGTCAGACTCTCGACATAAGCGCGGACTTCCGGCTGCGCAATGGACAAATATTGGCGCTCGTTGAGCACGGATTCGTTAAACAGCACCGTCATGTAAAACGCGCCGTTGGTTTTATTGGCGATCACAAACGGCACATCCTTCAAAACGCCGTAGGCGATGGAGGACAGTTTTTCGTAGTGCTGAGTTCGCTCGCGCAGATAATTTTTATACTCCGGATGCTCCATGATCCGGGGAATCGCCATCTGCGGCAGCGTCGTCGAGCAGACTTCCGACATCTTCTGGTGCAAAATGGTATTGATGAAGCGGGCGAACATCGGGTCCTTATCAGCGTTGTACACTTCCATCCAGCCGCAGCGGGCGCCGGGCCAGGGCAGCTCCTTGGAAATGCCTTTCATGGAAATGCCGGGCACATCGCCGATCACATCGCTGACGGGCACGGTGGCCTTGCCGTTATAGACAATATTGGTGTAAGTCTCATCGGAAATCAGAAACAGATCGTTTTCTTTCGCGATGCGCACAACCTGTTCGAGCATCTCCGCCGGATAGACAAAACCGGTGGGGTTGTCGGGATTGATGATCAAAATGCCGACAATCGCCCGGTGGCTTTTGACCTTGTGCTCAAGCTCGCGCAGATCCGGCGCCCAGTTGTTGTAAGGGTTCATCCGGTAAGTGTTCGGCGGGAAAGACGCGTGCAACACTTCCGCCATCAGATGCGTGGAATACGTCGGCTCCGGCATGATCATGCGGGCATCCACCTGAATGGAACTGTACGCGCGGGCGATGGCATCGCCCAAACCGTTGAAAAAGATGACGTCTTCCGGCGTGATTTGAACCTTCCCCCGCGCGTTGGTCCGGTCGGCAATGTAGGCTCTCGTCGCGTCGATGCCCTTGGTGGGCGAATAGGCGTAGGAAGCGTCTTCCTTAAGGATGTCGATGAGCACCTCTTTCATCCAGTCGGGAATTTTCTCTCCCTTCTGCACCGGATCGCCGATATTTTCCCAGATGATTTTCAGGCCATGCTGCTGCATCTTCTTGGCGATCATGACGATATTACGGATTTCATAGGTAAGCCCGCTGCCGCCGCGGGAGATTTCAAAACGCATAAGTTGTCAGACTCCTTAACGAATTATATGTCCGCTCATAATACATCTTACGAATTTAATCCAGAGTTTTTTAAAAATTTCCCGTCCATTACGACCTCGGCGGCGAAAATTTTCAAAAGACAAAAAACAATTTTCGTGATACTTGAAAGTCGTCATCGGGAATCACCTTCTGCACAAGGCATGATCTTCCGGACAGGCCATCTAAGTCTCCAACACTTTCTCTGAATTTGCAGATGAAGGAAGCCGGCGATGGATCAGCGGTTCTATCGCATCGGGATGGCATCATTAAACAGATAAGGACAATTATTTATGGACGACAACAAAAGTTTTGCCCAGATGCTGGAAGAATCCTACGCCACCCCGAAGCGCTTCTCGGTGGGAGAGAAAGTTGAAGCCACCGTCGTCAACATTTCTCCGGAGTGGGTTTTCGTGGACCTGGGCGCAAAAAGCGAAGGGTACATTGATAAGAAGGAATTTCTCGCTGAAGACGGAAGCCTCACCGTGAAAGAAGGCGATGTCATCACGGCCTATTTCCTCTCCTCGCGCCACAGTGAAAAACTCTTTACCACCAAACTGGTCGCCAAAAAGAGCGTCGATGAATTCCTCGTCAACGCATACTCAAACGCCATCCCGCTGGAAGCGACGGTTGAAAAGGAAGTCAAAGGCGGATTTCTGGTCAAAGTCGGCGCGGGAACAAGCGGTTTTTGCCCCTTTTCTCAAATGGATACCCGGCGCATCGAAAACCCGGCCGATTATGTCGGAAAGAAATTCGAGTTTGTCGTGATTGAATATGGAGAAAGAGGCAGGAAGATTATTTTGTCCAGACGCCCGATTCTGGACAAAATCGAAAAAGAAAAAGCCGCCGAGCTCAAAGCCAACCTGGAAAAAGGAATGACCGTGTCCGGCCGCGTCACCTCCGTGCGCGATTTCGGCGCGTTTGTCGATCTGGGCGGCGTTCAGGCGCTGCTGCCGGTTTCCGAAATGGCTTGGGGCCGCGTGGACAGCGCCAAAGCGCTTTTCAAACCGGGAGACACCATCGAAGCCGTCATCATCAACCTCGACTGGGAAAACGACCGCGTTACCCTGTCCTTCAAAGACACGCTGCCCGATCCGTGGAACGAGGTGATCGCCAAATACCCGGAAGGCAGCGTGCATCAAGGCAAAGTTGCGAGACTGACCGATTTCGGCGCGTTTGTGACACTCGAAGGCGGTGTTGACGGGCTTTTGCACATCTCGAAGTTGGGCAAGGGGAAAAAGATCAAGCATGCCCGCGACGTGCTCTCCGAAGGACGCGAGATTGAAGTGAAAATCGACAAGATCGACCGCGAAAACAGAAAGATCTCCCTGGCGCCGGCTGAACCCGATGAAGAGGCAAAGCCGCAGGGGCAGGAAAAAGAAGACTTTAAAAGTTTCATGCCCAAAGCGCCGAAAGCCATGGGCACCCTGGGCGATCTGCTTGCCAAGGCGAAAAGGAAACCATAGCGGGGAAAAATTAACAGACCCCTGAAATAAAGAACGAGGTTCAAGCCAAAAAAACAGCGGCCGCTTTCTCGACTGTGTGAAAGTGGCCGCTGTTTTGCTGCCAATATTTCAAAAATTCTTTTTTTACGTCTCCTACTGGAACAGCCTCAGAACCGACTGGGCCGCCTGCGCCGACAGGCTCAGTGCGGTGGTCGACAAAGACTGACGGGTCTGCAGCATCAGCATGTTCGCGCCTTCCTCGTTCGTGTCGGCCAAGGTCAGCTTGTCCGCGCCTTCGGTCAGCGTGTTGATCATGTTCGTCGAAAATTCCTGACGAACCGTGATGATGCTGAGGTTCCCCGACATCTTCGAGGATTCCTGACGCAGGGTGACCAGCGCCGCATCCAGAAGATTAACGTCAGCGTCAATGCTGCCGCCTGTTGACCAGGTGGCTTCGGTAATGCCCAAACCGGTTGCCGACGCGTCGAAACCTTCCACGGTCAGCGTGGTGCCTTCAAACTTCACAACCAGATCGTCGTCCGACAGAAGGTTCTTGCCCTTGTAGCCGGAGTCTTCCGCCAGTTCCGTCAACTGCGTGCGTAGGGTGTTGTACTGGGTCTGCAGGCTTTCCAATTCGCTCGATGACTGAACGATATTCATGGCGGCTGCACCGCCCGTCACGCCGGAGGCATCGAAGTCACCCACCTCGACAGAGGTGTCCACTCCGCCGACCGTTTTAGACAAAATCAGCTCCCCGTTGGTCACAGTTGCTGAAAAGGCCGTCGCGCCCCAGGCGTAGTCATTGATCGCCTGGGCCAGTTGCTGCATATCGGCCTCGTCATTTCCGCTGACATTGAAATTCTGGCCCGCAGTCGCGCCCTCCGTAGCTGTAAACGTCACGCCCCCGATCTCGACCCGATCAGGCGCAGGCGCGGGGTTAACCGTCTTGGAATAAAATCCATTCGAAGCGCCGAAATCGGCAACGACAAAATCCACCTGTAGCCCCGTTCCGATGTCATATTTAAAAATATCCATGGTGTTGGTGCCTGCGACATATTGCGCCTCATATCTCCATTGCCCGCCGGTGTAGTCCCGTGCGTTAATTTTTTCGGCAAGGTTTTCGGCTGTCGCATTCATGTCGCCGTCCACCAGAAGGTATCTTTCAGGTGTTGAGTCATCGTAAGCCGCTTGAAATCCGATTAATCCACCCACTCCGTCCAGGCGAAAGGTAATGACATTGTTTTCAATGACAGAAATAACTCCAAGCGTACCCGTGGCAAATCCGCCTCCCGCAGACATCGCGCTGAGCGTCACGGCCCCTGTAGCGGCAGCTCCGCCGGTTTCGGCGCTCTGGGCAGACTGGGCAACGCCCTTGGCCTGTTCGATCATGGAGGTGATCGCCTTGATGCCTTTGTCTGCCGAGGTGATCGTCTGAACGGCCTGGCCCATCGCGTCTTTCAAGCTGTCAATAATTGAAGCTCGAGATGTGAGCGCCTGGGACGCAAAAAACGACACCGGATTGTCGATGGCGGTGTTGACTTTTTTGCCCGTGGAAAGACGGCTTTGTGTGCGGTTTAAGAGATTGACGGTGTCCTGCAGGGCCAGAAGGTTGGCCCGCATCCCCGCG
>JAHDKI010000026.1 GCA_018436925.1 Syntrophaceae bacterium | reverse complement strand
CTTATTTATCGCTATTACATTATCTTTCTTCATGGTGTGTGTATCCTTTCCATTTTTTGGGCGGTTTTGACTGTCGGGAAACAATCAACCGCTGGATACACCACCTATCTTCCTAAACACAACTTTTGTTTATATCTCCGCCTTTGAAAATCTGCGCTTCTTTGGCGCGATGGCCGGTCTTTCTCCAACCCGGATTCAAAACCGCAGCCGGGAGGTGCTTTCCCGCACCGGTTTAGATGCGTACGCCCATCAAAGGGTTTCGGCCTATTCCGGCGGAATGCAAAGGCGGCTGAATCTTGCGGTCGCGCTTCTGCATGAACCGAAACTGCTGCTTTTGGACGAGCCGACCGTCGGCGTGGATCCGCAAAGCCGCAACCATATCCATGAAACGCTCCTGTCGCTGGCCGCCGAAGGCGTAACCGTATTGCTGTGCACGCACATCATGGCAGAGGCTCAGCGTCTGTGCGGAAGCGTCACGCTGGTCGATCGCGGCAGCGTGGTTTTCGACGGCGCCATGTCGGATGTCGGCGATCTTGAAAAATTTTTTCTGGCGAAAACCGGCAGGGGGCTGCGCGATGACTAGCCGAATCCGGGAGCTCTTTCGAAAGGAAATGTTGCTGGCGGCGCGCGACCGCCAGACGCTTTTGCTCTTATTTGTCATGCCGGTGGCGCTGATCTTCTTTTTGTCGCTGGCGCTCAAAGGCGTTTATGTGGACAAAGTCATCGGCCAGCCCGTGGCGGTGGTGATCGAACAGGAAGCCGCCTCGGCCAAGTCCGACAGACTGGCTGCCAGGATCGCCGCTTCTTCCATGATTCGCAAGGTAGCGCGGCCTTCCGGGATGGACAACGACCGGCTTTTCGAAACGGGCGAAGCGCAGGCGGTGGTGTGGATTCCCGACGGTTTTGAGCAGGGCGGACGACCCGTCGAGATTCAGTTCGATCCGGTTTTGGACGCGGGCTACCGTATTGCGCTTAAGTCGTTCGTTGCCGGCGTCGCGCTTGAAGTCGTCATGGACGCCGACCCGCTCGAGACAATTGCGGCCGCGTTCGTGGTGGAAAAAACCCGTCCGAACCGGTCCTTCCCCAGTCCGCTGCAGCAAAGCGTTCCGGGTTGGACGATCTTCGCCATGTTCTTTATTGCCATTCCCCTGTCGATGGGCTTTTTGAGGGAAAAAAACGACGGCACGCTCCAGCGGCTTTTTACCTATCCGGTGGCGCCGGCGCTGGTTGCCGCCGGGAAGGTGGTTCCCTACTATTTGATCAACAACGCTCAGTTTGTGTTGATGCTGGCCGTCGGCGTCTGGATTATGCCCGCGATCCTGGGGCTGCCGTTTGACCTGGGCGAACACGCCTGGCATCTGGTGCCGATCACGCTGGTTGTCGCCGCCGCCGCGACGGGATTCGGCGTGCTTGTCGCCGCGTGCGCCCGATCCCCCGAGCAGGCGGCCACGCTGGCCGCCACGTTGTCCGTTCTGGCGGGGGTTTTCGGCGGCATTATGGTTCCGCACATCGTCATGCCGGCGTTCATGAAGAAACTGGCGATGATCTCGCCAATGTACTGGGCGCACCAGGCCTATCTGGACGTGCTGCTGCGCGGCGCCTCTCTGGCGGATATCTTTCCAAAATTAATTGTATTGACAGTGTTCGCCTTCATCTGCTTTTATGTCGCCGGAAGGAGAGTGCAATGGATTTAGACAAGGCTTATCAGGAATTGAATGTGTCCTCCCGGGAGGACCTGATTTTCAAACTCAAGGAACTGGTGATCCGTGCCTGCGAGATTAAAGATGTCCGGCCCGAGGACGTGCCCACGGATGTGCCTTTTATCGGCGGACCCGGACCGCTCAAGCTCGATTCGCTCGATGCCATGGAAATCGCGATGGAACTTCGCTACACCTTCGGCGTCGAATTGAAAAACGCCTCGACGGCTGCGCAGGCGATGCAGTCGTTCGATACGTTGGCCGACTTTGTGATCTCTTCGCCGAAGGTCAAAAAGTGAACGAAGCTGCCGTTTATATTCGCGGATGGGGCGCGGTTTCCACCCTGGGGTGGAGCGCCGGCGATTCCGCGAGGCGTCTTCTGGCGGGCGATGTCCGGTCGGCCGGCTTATGTTCGTCTTCCCATCTGGTCAAAAGCGAATTCAAAGCCTTTGAAGTGCCGTTTGACGGCGATCCGCTGTCCAAGTCGCTGGCCATGCTCGATCGGTCCATGACGGAAGCCTTTGAACGCGGAGGGCTGTCGCCCGAAGAAATCGCGGACAGCTGCCTTCTGGTCGGCACGACCGGCGGGCTTTTCATTCGCAATGAATATGAATTTACGGAATTCGTGCGTCAAAATCCCGATAAAGAATCGCCGCCGATATCCTGCCGCAACCGCGGTCCGGGCGAGGCCACCGAGTTCATCGCCGAAAAATACGGCATTGCCGGCATGACCTTCACCTTGAGCATGGCCTGCGTGTCGAGCGCGCACGCGCTGGTGGTCGCGCTGGGGCTTTTGCGCCAGGGGGTCATCCGCCGGGCGATCATTGTGGGATTCGAACCCTTGCTCAACATGACGCTCCATGGATTTGCCAGTCTGCTGCTTTATGACGCCGAGCGCTGCCGTCCGTTTTGCAACACGCGGATGGGCATGCAGATCGGCGAAGGGTCGGCCTGCATCATTCTGGAGGCGGGCGCGGGGCCTTTGGCGTCTTCTGCAGGCAGCCGGTATGAATTTCTGGGGGGATATCTGTACAACGACAACACGTCTTTAACCTCCGCCGGCACGGACGGCGAGATGGTGAAGGCCGTGGTGGAAGAAGCGCTTGGACGAGCCTGCGTGACGGCGCAGGATATCGTAGCGGTCAAGGCGCACGGGACGGGAACCCGGGACAATGACTTATCCGAGGGCCGGGGCCTGAAAAAAGTATTCGGCGAGTCGCTGCCTCCGGTGATATCGCTCAAAGGCGCCCTCGGGCACGGGCTTGGCGCGGCCGGCGCTGTGGAAACCGCCGTCTGGCTCTCCTGCCTCGAAGAAGGCAGCCTTCCTGCGAGTTTCGGTTTTTCCGAGCCGGATCCGGATATCGGATTCGCGCCGTCCACGGTCAACCTGCCGGTCCGAAACGGATGTTATCTGTTCAACTTTTTCGGTTTCGGGGCGACCTGCACCAGTTACGTGATTGCCAAAAGACAAGCCGATTCATTCGGACGCCTCTGGACGAGCTTATGAAGACTCAAATACATCCTGTTTCCGCTTCCGTGATTGCCGCCGGCTGGGTGGGCCCGTCTCTTACGCCCAACGAAGAGGCGCCCTGGGCCGAAGCGGATTTGCCTTTTAACTGCGACGATCTGGTGCAGCGGGTTTTGGGGCAGCCCATGCGGCGGGCCGGCCGCTTTATCAAGATGGTCTGCGCCGGCGCCATGACGTGTCTTCAGGCCGCGCCGCCCGGCGCGCTTCAAAACCGGAAGACGGGAATTTTTCTGGCCACGGGCCTGGGCAACGGCGATGAAATTCTTCCTTTCGTGACGCAGGTATTCAAACACGACGGCGGTTTTCCCAGCCCCAATCAGTTTGCCAATTCGGTCAGCAATGCCGCGGCGTTTTTTCTGGCGCGCCAGTGCGATGTCCGGGGCGTGATTCTAACCCTCTCGGATGAGGAGCTGTCTTTTGAATCGGCTTTGTGGCTGGCGCAAAGCTATTTGCGCTCAGGCGAGATTGATCTGGCGCTTGTCGGCGGCTGCGACGTGTATACGCCGACGGTCGAGGAATACCGCGAGCGCATGTATGTTCATCCGGACAACGCCCGCGCGCTGCCCATCGGAGAAGGCAGTTCCTGGCTGCTTTTGGGCGCCGATCCGGCGCGCCGGATCGGCGAGCTCCATTTTGTGCTGATGCAGCCCAAAGCCGGAGCGTCGGAAGACGTTCTGGCCGCCGGGCTGGCCGCCGCCGAAAAAGTAACATCCGCAAACCGGCGCGTCTGGCTGCCGGGATTCCGGCTTTTGCATCCGGAGGCGCCCGCCGGCTGGGACTGCCGCGATTATCTGCCTTGCTGCGGCATTCATCCGACGGCCGCGGCGTTCGGGCTGGCCCGCGCTCTGCGCGCCGAGCGCGATGCGCTGGTGATTCATGCCGGCGTCTCGTCGGCAGGCAAGAAGGCGCTCATTGCAGCGTCGACAATCTGAATATCTTTTTCAAGCGGAAGATCATGATCGATTCTTTGCCCACGGGGAAAAAACGCATTGCCCTGGTTCATCCGCGAGGATTCAACTGGTTTCCGGGGAAGCGCGACATCACCGATATCGCCAACCGCATGGTGCCGCAGGGGTTGCTGTCGATTGCGGCGTATCTGATCCGCGACGGTCATGAGGTGTTCGTCTATGACTGTCTCGGCCCCGGCGCGCCCGCCGGCATCGATCGACAGATTGCGGATATTCTTCGCATCCGGCCTCATCTGGTCGGGTTTTCGGCCACCACGTCTTCTTTTCCGGACGCGGCCGATCTCGCGGCCGGCATCAAAAAGCGGCACAGCGGCATCGTCACGGTCTGCGGCGGCGTCCATGCCTCCGCCCTGCGGGAAAAGCTTCTTGCCGCCTATCCCGCCGTGGATTTTTTGGTTGCCGGAGAAGGGGAGGTCACGATGAGCGAGCTTGCCGCCGGCGCCGATCCGGCGGGAATTGCAGGCCTCATCAGGCGGCAAGACGAAGAAGTCATCGCCAATCCGCCGCGAAATCACATCGCGGATCTCGACTCGCTGCCCTTTCCGGCCTATGAAACCTTGCGCGGTTTCCCGAAACACTACCATCTGCCGCTCTTCAGCTACATTCAAACGCCCGGGGCGACGATGATCACCTCGCGCGGCTGCATGTTTTCGTGCTCATACTGCGACCGGTCGGTCTTCCAGAAAGGCTACCGGTTCAATTCCGCGGCTTATATTTACGAGCACATGAAATATCTGCGCGACCAATTCGGCGCGCGCCACGTCAATATCTATGATGACCTGTTCACGGCCAACCGCCGCCGGATCGTCGAGCTTTGCCAGACATTGGCAAGCCGACCTTTGGGGATGAACTTCAACTGCGCCGTGCGCGTCGGGTTCACCGACGACGATCTGCTGGCGATGCTCAAAGACGCGGGCTGTCTGATGGTGTCTTTGGGCATCGAATCGGCCGACCCCGAAATGCTTGCCCGGCACAAGTCCGGCGTATCGCTTGCGGAGGTTAAAGACACCGTCCGTCGCATTCAGAAAGCGGGGTTGCGCGCCAAGGGCCTGTTCATGATGGGGCTGCCGGGCGAAACGGAAGACTCCGTCAAAAGGACGTCGGATTTCATTGTGTCGCTGGGACTCGACGACATGAATATGGCCAAGTTCACCCCTTTTCCCGGCGCGCCGCTTTGGCCCTCCATCCGGGAGGAAGGAACCTTCAACGAAGACTGGCGCCTGATGAACTGCCTGAACTTCGTGTTTGTGCCCAAAGGCATCGCGTCCGCGCAAAGGCTTGACTTGCTGTATAACGAGCACGTCAAACGATTCTATTCCGATCCGGCCTGGCGCAGGCGGTTTCGCGGGCGGCTGTGGCAGCATCGCAAAAGTCTGTGGTATTTGTTGCGCCATCTGCCGTCTTTTTGGGCGGCGAAAAATCAGTTTGAACCGGATTTGGAATCCAACCGGACAATCCATGCAAAAGGTTTTTGAGGCTCATGAGAAAAAATAAAAACGGAGGAGCGTCTATGAGAGGGTATTCAAAAAGCATTTCTGTCTTTGCGGCGGCGGTTGCAGCGGTTTTGTTCTTCAGTCTGACGACGGCGTTTGCGGCCGTTCAAAACATCAAAGGTGTCGAGTTTACCGATGGCGTTGTCGTGTACGGAAAAGTCGTCAAGATGACGGCGGAAGAAATCCAGATCGACAGCGGCGACGGCGCGCTCGTGACGCGCAAATTTGCCGACGTGGAGCGTCTGATCAAGGACGACGACCGACCCGAAGTCAAACGGCAGAGACATTTTTTTACCGTTGGAACGGAAGTCTCCTACATCAAGTACAAGGAGCCGGATGTCATGCAGGAAGACGGCATGATGGTGGGCCTGGTCGGCTCTTACGCTTACCGGAATCAAGTGATGCTCAAAGCCGAAGGGAAAATCGCTTACGGTGTGATAGAGTATGACGGCCGGACGATGGGCGGCACGCCGCTTTCCATATCCAATATCCCGAATTATGCTTTGGAAGGCCGGGGGCTGGTCGGATATGATTTTGTCGTCGGCATCGCGACCATCACGCCTTACGTCGGGCTGGGCTACCGCTGGCTGCAGGACAATCCGCAAAGAAAATATCCCGGCGGCTATCAGAGGGAGTCGAATTATTTCTATTCGCCTTTGGGGGTGGATACGGTTTTTGATCTGGGCAAAGGATGGTTTGCGGCGGCCAATCTGGAATACGATGCGTTTATCTGGGGAAAACAGAAATCCCGGTTCAGCGACATCGATCCGGGATACAACGACCTGGAAAACCGGCAGCATAACGGGTTCGGCATCCGGGGCGGCGTCTCCTTCGGATTCAAAGGCGCCAGGGCGGGGTTTGTCGTCGAGCCTTACGTGCGCTACTGGAAAATCGAGGAATCCGACGTCGCGTGGTTGACCTATTACGGATCGTTTACCGGCGACGGCTTTGTGGAGCCCAAAAACAAATCCACCGAAGTCGGCTGCCGTGTCGCTGTGACGTTTTAGCCGTTTAGGGCGATGCGGTCGCGCGTCGGTATGGGGGCAAGATTCCGCTACCTGGCGGGTCGCTGGCCGAAGATGGCGCGGCCGACGCGAATAATGGTTGCGCCTTCTTCGATGGCCACTTCAAAATCGTCGGTCATCCCCATGGACAGCTCATCCATGGACACGTTGTCGATGGCGAGCGCGCGGATGGCATCGCGCAGTTTTACGAGCGAAACGAAATAAGGGCGCGCATCTTCCGGATTTTCGGAGTAAGGCGGCATCGTCATGAGTCCCCGAATCCGGAGATGAGGCAGCAAGGCCGCATCACGAATGAGCGCCGGCACATCTTGCGGAGGCGCGCCGCTTTTGGACGCCTCGCCGCCGACATTGACTTCAATGAGGATATTCAGGGTCCGTCCAAGCTTGCCGGCCCGCCGGTCCAGCTCGCCCGCCAGCTCGATGCGGTCCACGGAATGGATCCAGTCGAACAAAGGCACGACGTATTTCACCTTGTTGGTCTGCAAATGGCCGATCATGTGCCATTCGATGCCGGGGCCCAAGGCGGGAATTTTTTCGCGGGCTTCCTGGACGTAATTTTCGCCGAATATCCGGATTCCGGCCTCGACGGCCTGGCGGACGCGGGCCGGCTCGACGGTCTTGCTGACCGCCATCAGCCGGATGCTCTCCTCCTTGCGGCCGGCGCGGCGGGCGGCGCGGGCGATCCTTTCGCGGATGTGGTCAATGTTCGCGGCGATAGGATCAGCCATGGTCTTTCCCGAATGAAACAATCTTCAGCCTGCGCATTTCGTCGATTGTTTCGCAAAGCGGCAGGCCGATGACGTTGGTGTACGAGCCCCGGATGGATCGGATAAAGAAGGCGCCCAGCCCCTGCACGGCGTAGCCGCCGGCCTTGTCGTAGGGCTCGTCGCATCCGACATACCAGTCCATCTCTTCTTCGCTGATGGCTTTAAAGCGGACAGCCGAGCGGACGACCCGCGAGACGGAAACCCGATCGGCGGCGCGTGTGAGCGTGAAGCCCGTGAAAACCTCATGTTCGCGGTTCGCGAGACGGGCGAGCATCTCGCGCGCCTCGCGGCGGCTTTGGGGCTTGCCCAGCACCAGTTGGTCGATCACCACGATCGTATCGGCGCCCAGCACCCAGGCGTCGGCATGTTTGCGGGCAACGGCCGAGGCTTTGTCGCGGGAAAGCCGGCGGACATGGGCGCGCGGGGGCTCTCCGGGGAGATACGTTTCATCCACATGGGCGGGAAGGATCTTAAAGGTCAGGCCCGCCTGACGCAAAAGTTCTTTGCGCCGCGGCGAGGCGGAAGCCAGAATGAGTTTTGTCGCCGGGTCCATGATCATGTCGCGCGTGTCTCCTGCCGGGATTGTCGGGGATTGGTATTTCAGATTCATATCCGGGTGTCAATTGCAAATTGACGTTGCATCTGCGCGCAACTTCGCATAAAAGAAATGTCCGAAGGAGCCTGGTATGAAAAAAATCGTTGCCGTCTTGTGCATGGTTCTGGTTTTTGCGGGGGCCGCCCAAAGCGCCTGGGCGGCGCAGCAGATCGTGCAGCTCACGGTTCCCGGATGTTTCGCCTGAGGGGCGAAACGGAGGATAGGTCGTATCCTCGAGAAGCTCGACGGCGTGGAAAAGTTTCAAACCCGGCCGCCGAATCTTTTGATCCTCGTTTTCGACGACGAACAAACCAGCCTTGCGGCCATTACCGACGCCCTGGCGAAGGGAACCTACCCGATCAAGGACAAGCCGGTTTATCTGAAAACCTACCCCGAACCGCTGAAAGAGGATTACAAATACTGAATCTTTTTTGCGGCCTCCAGCGCGTCGACGATTTTCTTGACGTCCTGGGACCGGCCTTTTTTGCAAACGAGCAGCGCGTCTTGAGTTTCCACCACAATCACATTCTTCATGCCGATCATCGCCACGAGCTTGGAGGGGCTGTACACGAAGGCGTTGTTCGTATCTTCAAGGAGGGCAAAACCGCCCGGCACGGCGTTTCCTTGGGAATCTTTTGCCGAGATGTCCCACAGCGCGTCCCAGCTGCCGACATCGTTCCAGCCGAAGTCGGCGGGAATCACAAAAACGTTTTTCGCTTTTTCCATCACTCCGTAATCGATGGAAACCGATGCCTGACGCCGATAGATTCGGGCGACGACCCGTTTTTCCAACGCGGTGCCCAGCGCGTCGGAAATTGTTCCGAGTCCGTCCGACAGCGCCGGCAGATGCCGCCTGATCTCCTCCAGAATCGTTGAGGCCTTCCAGACGAACATGCCGCTGTTCCAGTAAAACCGTCCGCTTTTGACGAATTTGGCGGCAAGCGTTGCCTTGGGCTTTTCCCGGATGGATCGGACGCGCAGGACCTCTTCGCCCCCGATTTTTCCGATGGATGAGCCGCCTTCGAGATAGCCGAAACCCGTGTGCGGCATCGAGGGCCGGATTCCAATGGTGACCAGGCCGTCTTGTTTCTTTGCCGCAAGGGCCGCCGCTTTGAGGACCGAGCGGAACTTTTTCGGGTTGCCGATGGCGTGGTCCGAAGGCAGGACGATCATCACGTCGTCGCCAATGCGTTTCATGATATGGACGGCGGCCAGCCCGATGCAGGCGGCGGTGTTGCGGCCCACCGGCTCGATGAGAATGTTGGATTCGGGAATGTCGGGAAGCTGCAGGCGAAGTTCGCGCGCGTGCTTGGCGCCGGTGACGATCAGAATGTTTTCGGGATCGACAAGCGGGCGGATACGGTCCACGGTTTCCTGGATGATGGTTTTGTCACTGGTGATATCCAGAAGATGCTTGGGCTTCTTTTCGCGACTGCGCGGCCAGAATCTCGTGCCGCGTCCGCCCGCCATGATCACTGCGTGCATGGTTGATCCCTTTCTTCGAGTCGTCAGGCTTATAGTATAATCCGGCTTGATATTTCAAGTCCGAAAAGATAGTTTGCGCCATGGCGAAAGAAAATCCTCCTTATGTGATGTTGAAAAACGGCCGGGAAGCGTCGCTTCTGCGCGGACACCCCTGGGTTTTTTCCGGCGCGGTGGCGCGGGTTTCCGGTAATGCGGCGGCGGGCGACGTGGTCACGGTGACCGACGCCAAAGGCCAGGCTCTGGCGCTGGCCTTTTATCATCCGGCGACCGATATCGCGCTGCGCGTTTTGTCGGCCGATGTGTCCCGGCCCGTCAACGAGGCTTTCTGGCGCGAGCGCGTCGGCGCGGCGCTGAATCTGCGGCGCAGGCTGCTTTCGGATCAAACCACCGCCTGGCGGTGGATCAACGCCGAGGGCGATGGATGCCCCGGACTGATCGTGGACGCCTACGGCGACACGCTGGTGCTGTCGATCACCACCGCCGGCATGGAAAAACACAAGGCGGCCGTGGTGCAGGCCCTGGTGGATCTGGCCGGTCCGTCGCGGATTTATGAGCAAAGCGCGGGGCGCTCCCGCAAACTCGAAGGCCTGGAAGAGGCTCGCGGATATATTGTCGGCAAAGCCCAAAACGGGCCGGTTCGGGTTTTTGAAAACGGTCACACCTTCGACGTGGATATCGAAGGCGGCCAGAAGACGGGTTTTTTTCTGGACCAGCGGGAAAATCGCCGGATGCTGGGCGCGCTGGCGTCCGGCGCGACGGTGCTCAACTGCTTTTGTTACACGGGAGCCTTTTCTGTTTACTGTGCGGCCGGCGGGGCCGCCCGGGTCGTTTCCGTGGATATTTCGCAAAGCGCCTGTGAAGCGACGGCAAGGCATTTGCGGCAAAACGGCTTCGATCCGGACCGTCATCCGGTTGTTGCCGCCGACGCGTTTGTCTATCTGCGGCACCTGCCGGAGTCGTTCGACCTGATGATTCTTGATCCGCCGGCGTTTGCCAAAACCCGCAAGGATGTGACCCGGGCCTCGCGGGGGTACAAGGACATCAACCTTCAGGCCATGAAACAACTGCCCGCAGGGGGGTTGTTGGCGACGTTTTCCTGCTCCAATTTTATCGAAGAAGATCTGTTTGGGAAAATTGTCGGCGCCGCGGCGTCCGATGCGAAGGTCCGCATCCAGGTTCTGGCCAGGCTCGAGGCCGGTCCGGACCATCCGACCGGACTCGGGCATCCCGAAGGCCGCTATCTGAAAGGGCTTCTGTTAAGAAAGCTTTAGCCGCGGACAAAGCCCCGGCCGCCCGGCGTCCGGACTGTCAGGGCTGGGGCAGATTGGCGGCAATGCGGTCGTGAATCAGGCGCGAGGCGAACTTGTTTCCCGCCACACCGGCCAGCACGCCCACCGAGGTCAGATCCCTTTCAATATATTCCACGACAATCGTGACCCGCTCTTCGGAAATGACCGTCTTGATCGTGCCGGACGAGATTTTGCGATCTTTTTGGACATCCTGCCCTTTGAGATCCGCCACGGCCTTTTCGCAGGCTTGCCAGACCGGTTGGATGTCCGCCTTGTAACGGGTCGTCATATAGCCGTCGTGGTAAATGAATTGTCCGGAGCTCACCCCCATGACCTTGCCGCGCACCATCATGGTCGCGTCGCAGCCCGCAAAAAGCACAACCGCCCAAAGCAACAACAGCACTTTGATTTTCATCGAACGATACCTCCCTGTTACACCGCGTATGATGTTTAATTGAACGGCCGAGGCTTTCAATCCGTCAATGAGCCGCCACCCGGATCAGAATGGCCGAGAGGCAGGCCCATAAAAGAATGCCGGCGCTGATCAGGATGCAGGCATAGGCCAGAAGCTTCACCCAGGCGCTTTCCGGCTTCTGGTCGTTGTAGCCCATCGCCCAGCCCAGCGCGATGCCGGCCGCCAGGCCGCCGCCGTGCGCCCAGTTGTTGATGCCGGGAAAGAGGAAGCCCAGGATGATCAGGCCGACCACCCAGCCCAGGGTCTGTTTGAAGATCGCTTCCCCGTAAGACCCGCCGCGGCTTTTTCCGTAATAGATGATCGCGCCGATCAGGCCGCAGATACAGGCCGACGCGCCGATCGTGAAGCGGACGCCGGCCAGAACCGACACGGCAAAACCGACCACGCCGGTGAGAATATACAGGTTGACGAACCGGTGCACGCCGTATTCCCGCAAAACGAACGGACCGATCTGGTATAACGCCATCATATTGAACCCGAGATGGATGATGCCGCCGTGCAGAAACGAGGCGGAAACCAGCGTCCAGAGGCGAAGCAGGTCTAAAACGGGAAACGTGCCGGTGGCGCCCAGCAGAAGCAGGCTCTGGTTGGAAGGAGACAAAAAGCGAAACGGGCTGCCGCCGGAAAACAGGCCCTGCGGATACAAAATCAGCGACAACGCGAAAAAAACGATGTTGACGGCAATAATCGTTTTCACCGGGCCGAAAGCGAAGAAAATATTGCGCAGTTTGCCCGCCTTGCTGTGCAGGGCCGGTTGAATCAGCCCGCAGTAAGGGCAGGAGGATTCATCGCGGCTGATGAGTTTTCGGCAGTTGGGGCACAATATGGAGTTTCGTGCGGAGCTCATGCAATCTTCCCGGAAATTTTGGTCGTTTTATTAACAACAATAAAGCGGCTTGTAAAGGAAAATACACCCGTCTTGACGAAGGCGGCGCGATAAGACATAGTGCCCGGGCGGAGTAGAGGCATGAAAGTCGGGGACAGAAAAATCGTTCGGATCGAATCGGTCGCCTTCGGCGGGGACGGCATTGCGCGCGTTGACGCGTTTGTCCTATTTGTGCCCTTTTCGGCGCCGGATGACCTGGCCGAAATTGAAATTGTGACGATGAAAAAGCGATTCGGGCGAGCGCGCCTGGTTTCTGTTCTGGAGCCGTCGCCTTCGCGCACCGAGCCGCACTGCGCGGATTACGGACATTGCGGCGGCTGTTGCTATCAGCATATCGCCTACGACGCTGAACTGGCGATCAAACAAAAGCAGGTCGCGGATGCTTTCGTTAAAATTGCGGGCCTGACGAACCCGCCGGTTTGTTCCATCGTGCCCTCGCCCGAGGACTACGGCTATCGGGGAAAGGCCGTCTTGCATGTTCATTCCGCCGGAGGAAGGCCGCCCATTTGGGGGTTCATGGATGTTTCGGGAGGCCGGATTGCCGACATTGCGCGCTGCGAAATCGTCCATGAAAGCATCAACGATCAGATCGCGCGGCTTCGCCGCGGGCAAGGCGGCCGTCCGGAAACCGGCGACATCATCTTGTGGTCCGGCGATGCGGGAACGGGGCCGGTTTTGCGCGACGTTAAAGGCGCGACATTTGCGCTTCCACGCGACGGTTTTTTTCAGAATAATGTATATCTCACCGGGCGGATGGTTGATGAGGTGCTTCGTCTTGCGGGATCGCCCCGGTTCCGGACGGTGGTGGATGCCTGTTGCGGGGTCGGGCTTTTTTCTTTATTTATTGCCCCTTTTGCCCGCCGGGTGATCGGTGTGGAAATATCGCAGGAGGCGGTGGATTTCGCCCGCCGAAATGCCGCGGAAAGGGGGGTGCACAATGCGGAGTTTGTCGCTGGAGATATTGCCCGGGTTTTAGAGTCGGATCTCATCGCAAAAGCGGGCGACATCGATCTGGTTTTGATCGATCCGCCGCGGGCGGGGTTGAGCGCTGGGGCGATTGATGGGTTAATCCGGCTTCATCCGCCTGAGATGATTTACATTTCCTGCAATCCAGCGTCCTTGGCGCGGGATACGGCCAAACTGGCGGGCGCGGGCTATCAACTGTCTGATCTGGTCGGGCTCGACATGTTTCCGCAAACTCAACATATCGAATTAATATCCCGTTTTATTGATCCGGCATCGGCTGCGGCTTCGTCCGGTCCCCTTGACGCCGGACTCTTGCCCTCTGAATAATTTATGTCCAACCTGCGAAATAGGTATTGACATGTTTTGCAGATGGATATAGGCATTGCAACTTAATACGGCGTGCAAATCGGTTTCACCGCGTTCTTTCTTTTGGAATTTTCGGACTCTTGTGTTAACGCTGGGGGCATTGCACACAAATCCTTTCATCAGTTTTGTGGTTATTCCGGCGCTTTGGCTTTTCAAGCATCGCGAATGGCGGCTTTTCCTTAATATTTTTTTAGTCAACACGGATTGTAAGCAGCAGCGTTTTTTTTGTTCAGGGCTTAACTGAGATTTAAAGCGTTCGGTTTCTGCTTTTGAAGAGGGATCTCGGCCGGACCGGTGGTTTGACACAGCGCCGCAGGTTGACGGGATGATTTCAAGTCCTGCCCGAGACCCTGCCGGCGATGATGGCGGATGAGCTTATGACCCACTCGAAAAAAACAGGCAAGGATCTTTCTGCGCAAAGCGCCCTGGAGTTGGCGCCGTCGGCGCCGAAGCCGATGTCGGCGATTTTCGACAAGGCCGATCCGGAAGAGCCCCAGTATCCCACCGGCACGGAAACCCTTCTCTTTGTCGATGACGAACAGGTTATTCTGGAGGTCAATCGCGATATTCTGGAGTTTTTGGGTTACCGGGTCATGACCGCTCAAACCGGATGGGAAGCCGTCGAAATTTACCGGAGGCGGAAAGACGAAATTGCTTTAGTGATCCAGGATATGGTGATGCCCGGCATGAACGGCGCGGAAATCTTTCAGGCGCTCAAAGAGATCAATCCCGATGTCAAGGTCATTTTAGCCAGCGGCTATGTCATGAACAAACAGATTGACGCCGTGATGCGCCAGGGCTGCCGGGCCTTCATGCAGAAACCTTTCCGTCTGGAAGACCTGGCCTGCAAAGTTCGGGAAATTCTCGACAGTCCGTGATTTTTTTAGTGCAATGAAGAAAAAATGCTGCTATTTTCCGCCGTGCGGTTCAACTGAATTTCAAATTGTCTGAAGGAGATAAAACGATGCCATCAAAAAGCAGGGAAGTAAGAATTGAGCAGCGGCGGGTGTTGGAAAAGAAACTGGAGACGAGACTGGCCAAGCTCGCCGCGGAAGGGATCAGCAAGGAAAAAATCCTCAAAGACGCGCTGGTGAAAAATTTAAAATCAAAAATTAAAGAAACCAACGCGCGCATTGCGGCGGTTGATAAAAACGAGCAAAAGATTCAGGACCTCAAAGCGGCCAAAGTCCAAAAACAGGAACAGGCCAAAGCCGGAAAGGCCAAAGAGGCGGCTCCGGAAAAAGAAGCCAAACCCAAGAAGAAAGCGGCTGCGGACGGGGCGAAAAAAGCCGACAAAAAGAAAGACGACGCAAAAGCCAAATAAGCCGATGTAAAAAAGGGCAAACTGAAAGTTTTTCAGTTTGCCCTTTTTTTGTTTTGGCGTCCCCACGGGGAGTCGAACCCCGGTTACAGGCGTGAAAGGCCCGTGTCCTAGGCCTCTAGACGATGGGGACGGAAATCGTTATCAGCCCGACAAGCAAGTTGCGCCTTATATATTTTTCAAATCGGAATGTCAAGTCCTGCGTCTACTTTTTTTACTCAAGGGTTTTCCAGGCTGTGAAGAAGCTCGACTGACAAAGCAAGGCCTGCCCGAAAAGAGGCCCCGCGCCGTTTGACCGCGGAAAGGAAGGTGCTGCGAATGAACATCAGAGAGTATCGAAAGCCCGAATACACCGTGGATGATCTGTTCCTCCGGCGCTGGTCGCCGCGGGCGATGTCGGGGGAGGAAATAGACGAACCGACGCTCCGGTCGCTTTTCGAAGCCGCCCGCTGGGCGCCCTCGTCCAACAACAACCAGCCCTGGCGGTTTATCTATGCCTGTCGCAATACGCCCTCCTGGCAGATTTTTTTCGATCTTTTGGCCGAAGGCAATCAAATCTGGGCCGGGCGGGCCGCAGCGCTGATTGTCGTGGTTTCAAAAAAGACGTTTGATTCGGGCAAACCGTCCATTACGCACTCCTATGACACAGGCGCGGCCTGGGGAAGCTTTGCGTTGATGGGGACGTTGATGGGGTTGGTGGTTCACGGGATGCAGGGATTTGATTACGACCGGGCGAAGTCGGCCTTAAAAGTGCCCGACGACCATCAGGTCGAAGCGATGATCGCCGTTGGCCGGCCGGGTAAAAAAGAAGATCTGCCGGATCATCTGCGCGAGCGGGAATTTCCGTCGCCGCGAAAAAGCCAGGCTCAGATCGCCGCGCCCGGGGTTTTTCGTTTTTAGGCCTCTCCTTCGAAGACGGCGCGCAAATCCACCCTGATGATCCGGGACAGGCTGCCTGTCCCGGATCATTTTTTGGGAATGTGCGGATTCGTCATGTTTTTTGCCTCGCCGATCAAAAAGGTTTGCAGGATGCGTCTTCATGTTGAACGGTCCGCTTGTATCCCATGCCGCAGACGGATTTCGGATCCTCGAGATGCGCGTTGTTTCATGCCGATTCTCAGCCGGGCATCGCGGTTACTGCTTCTTGTCGGCGGGAACGAAATACTCGGACACTTTCCGGTAATTTTCGTCGGCCATCGCTTTGAAATCATTTCGTCCTTTGCGGTAGGACTCCGACATCTGGCTGAACATCTTTTTGCCTTCCGGCGTCATCCAGGTGGATTTTTCCATAAACCGGGAGACGATCGACTCCGTTTCGTCCTGAAGAGTCGACAGCGTGTTGTAGAAGTTGTCAAATGCTCTTTTGTTGAACTCCATCAATTGTTTTGTGGTTTGTCTGGCATCCATAATCGACCTCCTTTAAATGGGTTGAAAAAACGATCTTACCGTCCTCTTTGAAACGCACATCCACGCCCTTTTCGGACAATGGCCTCAATGAAATTTCAGCGCGCCTGAGCGCCTGGGGAAAATTTTCAGAATCCGTCCGGTCTGCAAGATAGAACGAACTTTCGGATTCATTGCGTCAGGTTCCTTCCTGCAGAGAGGAACCCCCCGGACGCAAAATGTCGTGAGCATGTCCATCGGATCCACAAGCAGAATCGCACCGCAATTGGCGCAGGAATACCGCATGCTCCCATCAAAGGGATCATGGCCGTGGTATCGGAAAACAGGGGATTCTGATTGACTTTGCGACAACGCATTGCCTGCCCGGCCCCGGCATCCGCAGGCCTGGCAAATGATATAGTTCGCTAACATTTTCTGTCCCCCTAATGCGAGTTAAGGTTTCGTTAAAAAGTTAGTTCACAATATCAGACACTACATTGATTCGGTTGCTGTCGAAAAAAGATTAAGAAAATCGGAAAAAATCAAAACATTCTGTTTCGGGTCGAAAAACTGAATCGTTTCGCGTATTGTATTCATGTACGACGGTCCTGTCAAGCCCCATCGAAAAGCCCCAACCCAAAAATGCGATGCGTCTTTTGCCTGTTTTGACGGAATCAAAAACCGCCCGCCTCTGTGTTCCCGCCGCGCGTCTTGATATATTGCCGGAAACAGGCTATAGAAAACAAAAAAACGTCATACCCGCGGGAGAAATATGATTGAGAACGGACCGGAAAAGTGGCTCAAGCTCAGGATTACGGCGCCTCTGGAAATGGCTGACGCCATTGGCAATTTTCTTGAGGAAACGGGCGCTTCGGGAGTCTTTTCCGAGTCGCTGCTTCCGCCGGGGGGCAACGAGCTTCCCGAACCCGCCGAAACGGAAGATGTCTTTGCGTTTTTTCCCGTGGATGTCCGGATGGATAAACGCGTCGCCAATGTTCGCAAGTATTTGAAAAGCCTGGAAGATATTTTCCCGGGCTGCGCCGCGCCGGCGCTTGAGACCGAAGTTGTGGTCGATCCGGATTGGGGCGAACAGTGGAAGAAATATTTCAAGCCGATTCGGGCCTGCAACAATATCGTCGTCAAGCCCACCTGGGAGCGCTATACGCCGGCCAGCCGCGACATTGTTGTTGAGATCGATCCGGGGATGGCGTTCGGCACCGGGCAGCACGCGTCCACTCGCATGTGTATGGAGGCGATTGAAGAGATTCTGCTGAAAGACCGCTCCGTTTCCGGATGGAAAGTGCTCGATGTCGGTTGCGGCACCGGGATTCTCGGCATCACGGCCGCAAAACTCGGCGCCCAGGACGTAGTGTGTGTGGACAACGATCCCAAGGCGACGCAAATCGCCGAAGAAAACGCCAGGCTCAATGACGTTGACCTGCGCCTTTTGAATGTGGATGCCGCGCAGATCCGGGATCAGCGCAATCTGATCATCGCCAATCTGACGGCCAAGCTGCTCGTCAAACTGCATGACCACTTTGTTAAACTCCTTTTGCCGGAAGGCTATATGATCCTTTCGGGAATTATCGAGCAGGATATGCAGACCATTGAAGAGCACTACTGCGCGCTGCCGCTTGAGCTTCATCGCGTGTTAAGAGAAAAGGAATGGGTCTGCTACATTTTAAAAAGAAAGCCTTCGGATGCGGCCTGACCCGGATGACGGACGAGATAAAAGGATCGCCGGCGCCTTGACTATTCCCCGACTTTACAGTCCCGATCATTTGAAGCCGTCGGACACCGCGACGCTGGGGGCCGATAATTTGCGGTATTTAAAGAGCGTCTTGCGTCTCAAACCAGGCGATCCGCTATATGTATTCGACGGATTCGGCAACGAGCATGAAGCCCGCATCGAGTCGTTTGGTGCCGACAGTGTGCGCGTCCGTCTGGAACGGCGCGTCGAACGAACCGACATCCACCTGCGCGTGACGCTGGCGCAAGCCGTTCCCAAAGCCAATAAAATGGATGCCATCGTCAAACTGGCGGCCGAGCTTGGCGTCGATGAAATCATTGCGTTTGACGCGGCGCGCACCGTGAGCCGCATGGACGGCGAGCGGGCGGGCGCGAAAGCGGCCAGATGGGGGAAAATCGCCGCGGAAGCGGCGCGCTGCACGCGCAGCGCGTATGTCGCGCGTGTCCGGGGCGTCTTGTCCTTCGAAGACATGCTTGCCTGCGCCGCCCCCGAGTCGGCCAAGTGGCTTTTTTGGGAAGAAGAAAACCGGCGCACCATCCGGGATGTGCTGACCGAGGCGCGCTGGAAAGACGCGCAGTCGTATTTCATCATTGTCGGGCCGGAAGGCGGCCTGTCCAAAGACGAGGTTCGGCGTGCGTTCGATGCCGGTTTTGTGTCGGTGTCGCTGGGGCGCAGGATTTTGAAAGTTGAAACGGCGGCGGCGGCGATTTTGTCGATGATTCAGTACGAGAAAGGATTTTTCAGCCATAGATTCTTAACCGGGGAGGGGGACTGACCATGGCCGTTTACAAGTATGCGGGGTTTTGGCGCCGTCTGGTCGCTTACATGATCGACGGGTTTATATTAACCGTCATTTTTTTTATTTTGATGATTGTGGCCGGCATCGCCTTCTTTGCCGGAGCGATGACCAGCGATAGCGGCCGGTTGGCGGAAATATTTATGGATCCGGAACGCATGGCCGGCATGGGCCTGTGGATGTGGCTGTTCTCGATTCTGATCAACTTCGGCTATTTCATCTATTTTCATGGAAGCACGGGACGCACGCCCGGCAAAATGCTTTTGAATCTTCAGGTCGTCTCCACCGAAGGCGCCCCTATCGGTTTCGGCGTCGCCTTTTTGCGGTCGGTGGGCTACTTGGTCTCCAGTCTGGTTTTCTGTCTGGGTTTCATCTGGGCGGGATTTGATAAAAGAAAACAAGGCTGGCACGACAAGATCGCCGGCACGGTCGTCATCATTCGCGCGCCGCTTGCCGAAACCACGGGACTTCATATTTCCGAAACAGAGCCCAAAGCCGAAAGCCCGTCGGCTTCGACCGGTTCACTATCCGGCGAGGCCTCTTGTGAGGCTCCCGTCGCGCCTGTGCAGACGGATGCGCCGCCGGAAAACCAAAAAATGCCTTGACAAAGCAGACCTTATTTTATAGACGAATCGTGCTTTTTCGCCGGGATGACTTTCAGGCGGGTCGGTAGCTCAGTCGGTAGAGCATCGGACTGAAAATCCGAGTGTCGGCAGTTCGATTCTGCCCTGACCCACCATTTATATACGCCCTCTTTATTTTAAGAGGGCTTTTTATTGGAATTCCGCATTCCGACGGAAATCCGGTATCCGATGCGCTCATGGGGAAAAATCTGAAAATTCTGCTCGTCAATCCGCCCAACTGCGGCCGCAGTATTCCTGAAGAACAATACGGCATCACATCGCTCAAAAGAATCTTCAAAGGCGAACCGTTCTCTCTGGAAGTTCTGGCCGGACCCCTTGTCGAGCATGAGGTGCGCATTTTCGACGGCAAATGCGAATCTCCCGACGCGCTGTTCGATCTGGCGGCCGCCTGGAAGCCGGATCTCGTCGGCTTCACGGCGCTGACCTGTGAAACCAAAACGGTGATCCGCCAGGCCGCGCGAATCCGGACCATCGTACCGGCCGTGACGGTGATCGGCGGCATCGCCGCGACCTATCACCCTGAATGCTTCAACGGGTGTGAATTCGATTACGTCGTTGTCGGGCTGGGAAAGAAGAGTTTTGCCCAACTTGTCGGCCGCCTGGCCGACGGACAAACCGGCGACGGCATCGACGGCATCGCCCGCGCCGGGACGGGAGCCAGGCTGACCTGGAAACCCCGCGCCTACGGCCGCAAGGACGTGATGGACGATATTGCGCCGCGCTACGATCTGGTCGAACAATACCGCAGCCAGTATTATCTCGAACAGCTGGGGCTGTCGATGGGATTTGTCGTGACGGCTTACGGCTGCACGCACGCCTGCTCGTTTTGCACGATTCCGGCCCTGACCGGCGGGAAGTATCTCTCGGCGTCGGCCGATTCGGTGTTGCGCGACATCCGGCTTCTGGGCGATATTCCCTTTGTCCGCATGGTGGACGCCAACACATTCGGCCATGCCGCCCGCGCCCGGGAACTTTGCGGGAAGATTCAGCAGTCGGGAATCAAAAAAAAATTCTTCGCCGACGTGCGCGCCGACACGATTGTGCGGCATCCGGACCTCATCGCCGCTTGGAAGGACGCCGGCCTCTACGCTGTGGTGGTCGGATTTGAAGATGTGGCCGACGACAGGCTGGCCGCTTACAACAAGCAATATGCCGCGTCGGCTGTGCGCCGCGCCATCGACATTCTGCACGGTCTGGGCGTGGTCATTGTCGGCGACTTTATCGCTTCGCCCGACTATCTTGAAGACGATTTTCGAAAACTGGAAGACTTTATCGTTTCCAACCGCATCGACATTCCGGTGATTTCCGTGCTGACGCCCATGCCCGGCACGGCTCTGTATGAGGCGAAAAAAAAGGATATCACGATCGCCGATTTCGATTATTATACCTTCACCAACGCGGTCACCAAAACGGCCATGCCGGAAGACACGTTCTATAAAGTCTATGCCGATCTGGTTAAAAGACTGCATGACAGGCCGCACCGGCCGGACGCATAAAATTAAGGAGCGCCATGGACGTCTACATCAATGACATCGCCGCATTTCTCCCCAACGATCCGGTCACCAACGACGACATCGAAGACGTGCTGGGGAAAGTTCACGACATCCGTTCCCGCGTCAAATCGCGCGTGTTGAAGAACAACGGCATTGCCGCGCGTTACTACGCGATTGACCGCGCAACCGGCAAACTCAACTACACCAACGCGCAGCTCACGGCCGAAGCCGTGCGAAGGCTCAAACCCTACGACGCCTTTTCGATAGCCGACATCGAGTGCCTGTGCTGCGGCACCTCGATGGCCGATGTCATCGCGCCCGGCCACGGGCTGATGGTGGCAGGCGAACTGGCCTTGCCGCCGTGCGAAGTCATCAGCACGTCGGGAATTTGCCTGTGCGGCATCACCTCGCTTAAGGCGGCCTGGGCCAATGTCGCATTGGGGTTAAGCCGCAACGCCGTGGCGACGGGCTCCGAGCTTGCCTCGTCGCTTTTGCGGTCGAATTTTTTCGAGCATCTGCCGGGCGATCCCGATTTGAAAAACCGTCCCATTCTGGCTTTTGAATCGGACTTTCTGCGCTGGATGCTCTCGGATGCGGCAGGCGCGGTTTTCCTGTCGCCGGAAAAAAATCCACAGGGGATTTCGCTTCGTCTGGACTGGATCGAACATGTGTCCTACGCCGGACAAATGGACACCTGCATGTACGCAGGCGGCCGCAAAAACGAAGACGGCTCCGTCACCGGATGGCGCGCGCTGGATTCCCTGGACGAGGCGCTCGCGAAGAACTTCTTCGCGCTCAAACAGGATACGGAGCTGCTGGGCGACCATGTCATCCGGCTTACCGTGAGCGAAGGCTTAAGCAGAGCCGCGGCACGCCGAAATCTCCTTGCCCGCGACATCGATTGGTTCTTGCCGCATTACTCATCGGAATTTTTCCGCGACAAAGTGCACGAGGCAATGGCCGGCATCGGCTTCGAGATTCCTTATGACAAATGGTTTACGAACCTTGCTTATAAAGGCAACACCGGCTCGGCGTCCATTTACGTCATCCTCGAAGAGCTTTTTCATTCCGGCAGGCTCAAGCCCGGCCAGCGCATTTTGTGCTACATTCCCGAAAGCGGCCGTTTCTCCGTGGCCTATCTGCACCTGACGGCGCTTTGAAAAGAATCGATCAAATTGTTTGCATTTAGACGATCGGCAAGGTATCTTTTTGACGCGCCATACTGATTCGGGAGGTCAAAATGAATTTTAAAGTCGTCATTGCGATCATAGTCGCCATTCTGGCCGTCATCTTCGTCACGCAAAATGTCGAGGCGGTCACAGTGAGTTTCCTCGTTTGGGACCTTTCGTTGTCTCTGGCCCTTTTGATCTTTCTGGCGGTGGCCATCGGGTTTATTCTCGGCTGGTTCGGCCAGAGTTTTGTGTCCTACCGCAAGGTCAAAAAGGAAGTCTCCGAAATCCAGGCGGACTGGCGCAAAGACAAGCCCTAGCGCCCGTTCGGGGTCTTTTTCCAATCGCATTGATCAGAAGGAGATGCACCATGACGAAAGAAGACGTGCATTATCTGCTCGACCGGCTGTCGCGAATTTTTCTGTGGTGTTTTATTTTGACGTTGGCCTTGTTGCTTTTCTGGTTTGCCGTGTTCGCGCTGGCGGGCGGCTGGGTGTTCCAACTGCACTCATACTGGTTCGATCTGGATTGGTATGACGTCAATCTGGTTTTCTACACCGGCATGGCGGCGCTCAAGATCATGGCGTTTGTTTTCTTCCTGTTTCCGTTTATCGCCATTCGGCTCGTCCTGCGAAAAACGGATAAGAGTCAAAGAAAAGTTTAAAGTTTAAAGTTTTAGGTTTTAGGTTTTATGTTTTAGGTTTTATGTTTTAAGCGCCTAACACTTAACACTTAACACTTAACACTTATTCCCCCTCACTCCCCAATACCCTGGCTGTGAGCATGCCGGCGACATTGTCGCCCACGGCGTTGATCATGGTGGCGGGCGGATCGACCAGTGTGCCGATCATCGTGACGAGCGCAAACGCTTCAGGCGGAAAGCCGTACAAAGACAAAATCAGAAGCTCTCCGATCGTACCGCCGCCGGGGATGCCGCTGACCACGACGCCGGTCAGAAGCGCAATGCCAAGCGCCGTGAAAAGCGTTTCCATCCCCGCGAAGGGCATTCCAAAGATCCCGAACAAAAAGGCTATTTTCAAAACGGCCGCCAGGCACGAGCCTTCCATATGCATGGTCGCGCCGATGGGAATGATCACTTCGCGTATGTCTTTGGGAATGCCGATTTGACCGGCGGCCTGTAAATTCGACGGAATCGTCGCCATAGAGCTGCCGGTGGCCAAAGCCGTCAGCGACGGCGGAATAATATTCGTCCAGAAACGCTTCACGCCCCGGCCGCGGCCGGCCAGATAAGCGTACAGGGTGAAGGCGACAAAAAAATACAAGATTGCAGCCGGGTAATACACGGCCATCGCCCGGGCGTAAGAGCCCAGCAACTGCGGACCGAATACCCCGACCAGATAGGCAAAATACGCGCACAGCCCCACCGGCGCGTAATACATGATGAACGCAATCAGTTTCATCATGACAGCGTTGCCGGAGGCGAGAAACGCGGCAAACGTTTTTCCTTTTTCTCCGGCGGCGGACGTCGCCAGGCCCGTGAGGATCGAAAAAATGATGAGCGCCAGCATGTTGTTCTTCGACAGGATGAACCCGAAATCCGGCGTGGTGAAGGCCCGGACGATCTGATCGGCCGGACTCAAAGACGCCAGGTCGGGCGCCGCAGGCAGGGGCATGCTGATTCCGGATGCCGGCGGAAAAACGATGACGGCGGCCGTCATGACCAAGGAAGCAATCACGCCCGTTGCCGCGAAAATGGCCATCATGACGGCAAGAATTTTTCCGAGCCGTTTCAGATCGGTCATCGAGGCCACGGTAGCCGAGATGGAAAAGAAGACCAGCGGCACGATCACCGTGAAAAGCAGGTTCAGAAAAACATCGCCCAGCGGCTTGAGCACCGCCGCCTCTTTTTTGAAAATCCAACCCAGGGCCGCCCCAATGATCAGCGAGACGATCAAAAGCAGAGAAAAACCGTAAGCTTTCAGAAAAGACGGACGAGCGGATTCCATCGGTCATTTCACCGGAAAGTTGAAATAGGTGTCGGGATAGGGCTCGTTCACTAAAGTAAAGTGCCACCATTCCTTGTCGTAGTAGCGAAATCCGTGCTTTTCCATCAGCGTTTTAAGCAAAAGGCGATTGGCTCTCTGCGAGACGGCCACGTTCGGGGTGGCCGGATGCGACAGCTCGTCAAAGCAGTCGAATCCCGTGCGCATGTCGATGGAGTTGTCGGCGAATCGTTCGCCGGCCGGCAGCGTGCATTCAAAAAGCGGCTGACCCGGCACATAGGCGGGCTGCGGCGGCGCGGGAATCGGCACAATGGTCAGATCCACCGTAGAGCCTCGGCTGTGCCCCGATCGGCTGTCGATGTATCCGTCGCGAAAGAGATGGCGCTTATCCACGGTCGGATAGAATTCTTTTTTCATCTTCGTGTCGTCCAGGTCCTTGGCCCAGCGGACAAAATGATCCACGGCCTGCTGGGGCCGGTAGCAGTCGTAAATTTTAAGCGACAGCGAAAATGGTTTCAGATCCTTCTGAACACCCGAAAGCGCCTCTGCGGCGGCTTTCGTCAGAATGCACTTGGGGGCGAGATAGCCGTCCACCCGCGTGCCCAGAAAATTATGTTCGCCCCAGTAGCGGATTTCGAGCATCACGTCGGGGATGACCTCCGTGACATCGACGAACGACTCGGGCATACGGTTCTGACCCCAGCAGGCGGCCCCTCCCGGGGCGAGGCAAAAAAAGATGGATACCAAGGCGACGGCAATCAGCGTTTTGTTCATCAGTCCATTTCTCCTTTTCAGTGGTCGGGATTCAGATAGATGACCGGTCGGGCCGTGGGATCAAGCCAGCGCAGAATCTTGAGCATATCGGCTTCGGACACAGCGACACATCCCGCCGTGGGAGACCCGGCATCATCGCGCAGATGCAGAAAAATCGCGCTGCCCCGGCCGGGCAAAACCGGATCGGTGTTGTATTCAATGACCAAACCGTATTTATAGAGGTCATCCGGACGTCTCATGTATTCGTACGACTGGGCGGCCGTCGTCTCTTTTTTCACCCAGCGGTTGTAATCCGGCGCGGCGGGGTCGTCCACCCACAGGTCGTCATCCAAAGCCTGGCGGTAGGGCATGCGCGTGTCTGCGGATGCGTCATAGCCGAAAGCCAGGCTCAATGCAAAAACGCCCGACGGCGTCCGGCCGTCGCCTTCACGTTTTTCTCCCGGCGGAGCAAAACCGTTGCGGCCGATTGCGGCCTTCATCTTCGGGAAGGCTTCCCGCCAGAGATCGCCGTCTTTTTCCAGCGCGTAGAGTCGAATCCGGGAAAAAACTAGAAAGCCGTCGTCGCGAACCATAAGCGCCTGGCGCGTGTCTGCACTCGGCGGCGAGGGTATGTCGAAACTCTCGGCGGCCATGACCGGCGCGGCCGATATCCAAAGCAATGCCGCAGCCAGCAAAACCTTTCCGATTCGTCTGTTCATGGAAAACCTCATCAGCCAGGATGTGCATTAGTAGCGAAATGTAATACATTTTGCAATCAAATAATCTCAAGACGCAACAACAGGGTGGTTCCTGTGCTTACCGATCTTGTAATCGGCGCGGGATTGTTGTATGAAAAAAGCGCCAAACCCGAGACTCTTCAGGAAAAAGAGGCCTGCCGGACGCAACCGCAAGCCGGGATCGACACGGACGTCGATGGGGTGCGTTTAAGACGGATCTCTCGAATGAAGGAGAAGCCAACTGCATGCTCAAAAACAGAAGACGCCAGGCGCGCCGCGCCTCCGATACGATCAGCGCCAACAACTGGCAGGCTTGTTACGCGTTTCTTTTTCAGAACACCAGCGACTGCATCTTTCTCATCCGCGGACGGGATCACATGATTCTGGAGGCCAATCCCAGCGCGCTTGAAATCTGCGGCTATGCCCAGGACGAACTGCGCGCCATGACGCTCGACTCGCTGATGGATCTCTCTTATTTGCCGGGCCGGTCGTGCGAACAGATTTGCCGTGAAATGGCCACGATGTTTGTCCACGTCGCCATTTTGAAAAAAACCGGAGAAACCCTTCCCGTCGAAATGACGGCGCAGAAACTGTCTTTCGATACCGATGAACTGATGCTCGTCATTGCCAGTGAACAAACCGACATGAGTCTGACCCGGCTTAACGCCGGCGGAGGCGCAAGCGGCCTTCGGGGTCTGCTCGACGCCATTTCCGAGTCTTTCTATCTGACGGACCGCGACGGCACCATTGTTGAAGCCAACGAGACCTTCGCCAAACGCATGCGCGTCGGTCTCGACAAAATCATCGGCGCCAGCCTCTACGATCTGCTGCCGGCCGATATCGCCATTTCCAGACGTCAGCAGGTGCAAAATGTCGTGACCAATGCCCGGCGGATCCGGTTTGAGGAATTCCGCAACCGCCGCTTCATCGATCAGGTGATCCATCCGATCTGCAATGATGAAGGCGAGGTTGTGCGCCTGGCTTTTTTCGGAGCGGACATCACCCGGCGGCGCGAAATGGAGAAGGAACTCGAAACGCTTGCGTTTGACGATCAGCTGACCGGTCTTTACAATCGCCGGGGCTTTTTCACCCTGGGCAAGCGGGAACTGAACCGCACCCAGCGTTCGGAAAAATCCCTGCTGGTCTTTTTCGCCGACCTTGACGGCCTCAAGGCGATCAACGATCAGTTCGGACACGAAGAAGGCGACCGTGCGCTGATCGCAACGGCGAAGCTTCTTAATCAAACTTTCCGGTCGCTCGACATCGTCGCGCGCATCGGCGGCGATGAATTCGCCGTGATCGCCGTGGACGCCAGCGAAGAAGTCCGCGAACGTCTTTTGCGGCGGCTCTATCGGCTCATCAATTCATTCAACGCCCGGAAAGACCAGCCCTACCGGCTGTCCATCAGCATCGGCCATACGCTTTACGATCCGCACAAGCCCGCCTCGCTCGACGACCTTCTGTCTTTGGCCGACCGCGAAATGTACGTCATGAAAAATATCAAAAAGCGCCGCGAATAATCCCTCCGCGGCTTACCGGAGCATTTCATCCCTGTATCGCTTTCTGAGATCCACAAGCTGTCTGACGTGCGCCCGTTCTTCATTAATGATTTGACGAAGCGTTGCCTGATCCGTCGGGCGGATCAACTTTATGAAATTTTCGAAGAACGACACCACATCCATTTCGATGTCAATCAGATAGGTCAGCGCATCTCCAAGCGTCTGAAGTTTCGCCGTTTTGGAGACGACGGTAAGCCGGTTGAATATTCTGTCCAAAAGCAGGTCGTGCTCAAGCTTGTCGAAATCCTGCAAGGAGGCGTCGGGCTCATTGGGCGAAGCGGGGAGCTGTTCCAGCAGGTTTTTATAGAATTCATAATGTTGGATTTCCTGGCTCGACATGATTTGAAATATCTTTTGAAGCTCCGGGCGAGCCAGGCGATCGGCAAGCGCCGCATAAAATTTTTTCCCCGATTCTTCGATGTCCATTGCGTGGGTCAGAATGTCTTTGATTGAATATTTGCTCATGGAGACCTCCTTTTCAAAATAGTCCGTCATTGATGATCAAGCGACTTCAGGCTGCTGAAAATCTCGCGGGCGGATTCGGCCGCATCGCGTCCGGTGCCGTTTGCCTGCATGACGACAAGGCCGCGGGTTTCGTCTCCACCGGCGAAGAGGCCGTAAAGGATTTGACGATTGGTGCCGTCGATAAAGGTCGCCGTTTTGCCCCACAGAGAATGGGTCTGGAGTCTGTCGGCCGGATGTCCGGTCTCCGAGGCGGTGCCGTGGCTGACGGTTTTATGCAGAGCCCAAGCCAGGGCCAGGCGCGCCTGCGGGGCGAGGTTTTGTTTGGCGGCCTCAAGGTTCGGGCGGTCCGTGGGGGGCAGGGCGGCAAGTTGAATCAGGGTGGTCATATCGCGCACAGACAGGCGGATGCGATGATCCAGTCCGCAAAGAATCCGGGCAAACGCCTCCGGCGTTTCGGCGCGCGGGACCGAAATAGACATGCCGGTGCGTTGATTCAAGCCTTCCACAAACCGGCAAAAACGGCCGGGGTCGATCTGCGAGTAAAGCGACGCGAAATACAGATTGCACGACTGTGCGAGCGCCTCTGAAAGCCGCACGGGGCCGTGTCCTTCGGGAATCGAGCAACGCTGAGGCACAGACTTGTCTTGCCCCCGCGGGCAGTCAAAAACATAGTCATCGAAACTCACCGGATGCTTCGTGAGCAGATATAGAGCCACCACCAGCTTAAAAAGCGAACCGGGCGGCGATTGCCGTTTGAGAAAATCGGAATGACTGGCAAGCAAGACGGCGCCGGTTTTCAGATTAAACACGACATAGGAAACCGGCGTCCGGGCGGGCGTTGACCCGCGCGCCGCCGGAGCAAAAGAGAGTCCGGGGAAGTAATGGCTTAAGATTTCATAGCGGGAGTAACCCAGGCGTGCCAGACGCAGGGCGCCGGTCTGGCAGAGTCCCGCGCCATGGCCCAACCCGCGTCCTCGAAAAACGATAGACCGCTTGCCGTTTTCAATTTTTGCGTCAATGTCGTAGGCATTGCCCGGAAGGAAATTCCAGCCACGCACCCGGTTGAGCCGAAGACGGAACGCTTCGGCGGCGAAAGACGCCTGTGCGTGTCCGGATCGGACGGTTACCCGAAGCGTTGTGTCGTCGCGGCATACAAACACCGGCGCTGCGGCGGAGCCGCCTTTCGGAGAAAAAATGATTTTGGACAGCTCGTCCTCGGCAATCGACGTTTCCCATTCATAAGCGGTTTGTCCGCAAAGATAGCGGCCGTCGGAAATCAGCCAGTCGCGAACGCCTTGGGTTTCTTCCTGCGCGTTTCCGAACACCCGGTTGCCCAGCGTCCGTCCGCCGCAGCGAGCGGAAAAAGACAGCGGCTCGGTTCTGTTTTGAATGTCAATGAGCCAGGGAAACGCGATCGGCGAGGCGGTCCGCCCCGCGTAGATCTGACAATGGGTCAGGTCGCAAAAATCGAAGCCGTCATGCCTGCGGTTTCGGCCGGCCATGTCCGCGCGCGACCGGATGAGCAGCGCCAGCGCCGCAAGCGCTTCGGTCTGGTTTTCTCCGTCGGGGCCCAACTCGGCGCGCGCCGCGTCCAGCGCATAGCGCATTTTGTCTTCGCGGATTCCAAGCCGCCACTGTTTGCCGTCGAAGCGGATGGAAAGCGGCAGGGGGTAGAGTCGCTTTTCGTTATTGATGAAGACGGTAAACACGGCGTCGGAGAGGTTGGAGTGGATCAGCCAGTTTGCGGGTGTTATCCGCTTTACCCCGTCGAGGTGCGCCTCAATGCCGCTTGGGCTTCCCGAGAAGCGCATTTCTCTTATTTGAACGTGCTCGCCGGTTGCCTTATTGAAAGCCTTCGTGTTGCGGTCGAACCGGAGAACGATCCGATCGAGCGACCCTTGTTCAAGCTGTTTGAGGCGAGCCGAAAGGATGGAGACGGCAACCTTTCCGTCGTCGGAGTGCGCCGCCAAAGGGCGTTGGGATGCGGCGGGCCAAGGCGCCGCAAGGCTCAAAGCAGCCGCAATCCCGGCGACTGCGCACAGGCGGAAAAGATGAAGCCCGGAAGAAGATGTTCGGATCATAACGGTTCACCGTGCCCCGGAAGGCGGAAGAAGCCCCGCCGGCGGAGCCGGCCGGCAGGGCGCGACCGTTATTTCTTTTCCACAATAAATCGGGCCGGGGCCGACCAGCCCTGAATGCCCGGTTCATACATGCACTCCATCCGGGCCGGCCTGGCCAGAAACGATCCCGGCAGTTCGGCCCTGAGAGTATAAGCGACCTCATGGACCCTGTCTTTGCCCAGCGAAGTGAAGAAAAACACCATGCGGTTGTCCCATCGCTCCGAATGCGAGTAGGGCTGATACGAGTCATAAACGTTTTTGCGGACGACTTCGAAACCCGCCGGCAGATAATCTTCTAAAACAAGAAACTCGAAATCGTCTTGGAGCTGAAATTTCAGCGTGACGAGTATTTCATCTCCGATTCTCAACCCGCGTTTGCCGTTGATCGGCTGCGGAACGAGGTACTCGTTGTTGTTGATGTCCCGCACCCGGCTGAGCAAGGCATAGCTTCGCGTGATGTGGATGCCGTTGTTGATGGACCGGATCAAAGCCTCCTCGGATTTGACAAAGGGCGCCAGCGCGGTTTTCAGGACAGCGGCCGGAAGGGACTTCCCGGCGGGCGACGCCAGCTTTGTCAGGGGCGTGTCAACGAAGAAGAGATTGCCGTTGAGGGTTGCGCTGAAAGTGACATCCGGCGCGGCGGGCCCTGCGGCTTCAATTTTGAAGCTTTCCGTTTTTGTGCCTTTGGGCAGCTTCACGATGCGTGTGAGTTTGTGCGGCTCGTCGATGTTGCCCGAATCGAACTCGATGGCGGTCAGATCCCTGCCGTTCATCTTGAAGAACACTTTGCCGCGCTGGGGAGACAGGGCTTTTTCACGTTCGTAATGGCTGCAAATCGACAGAATGACGGCCGCCGTTTCCTTGGTGGATTTCCACGCCGCGCCCCGGGAGCGGCGCATAAGCGACCGGACGATGTCTTTCTGCAGGCCGGTGTTTTCCCGCGCCGCGGCCAGAGCCGACAACACGTGCGCCGTGATTTCCGTGTTTCCGCCGGGCCAGCCCCACAGCTGGTTTTGCGCGGATTCCCAGTAAGGGCCGAATCGGTCGACCTTTTTTGCGGCCGAAAGCGCCGCGATCTGTTGGGCCAGCGCGCCCGCAACGGCGCTTTTATCGGCTTTGGGCAGGTTCATCTCCCGGCCGAGCGCAAGAGCCATGATGAAGTGGGCGCGGCTGTAGTGGGTGAGCGATTTTGCGGCGGCGAACGTCTTAAAGGCGTTTGAGTTCCACTTGCCCCAGCGCGCCGAGGCGTAAAACAGAAGCGCGCGGGCGTCGAGATTGCCCGCGACCGTTTCATTCAACGAGCGATCCACGGCCTCAAGCGAGGCGTCGATGCGCTTTAAGTCCACGTCGTATCCCATCGATTGGGCCAGGTGCAGGCAATAGAGCACATAGCCGGTGATAAATTCATTTCCGGCGTCGCCGGCCCACCAGCCCCAGACGCCCTCGCTGTTTTGAAAGCGCAAAATACGATCGATGCCCGAGTTGATCTTGTCGCGAAGCTTTTCGGCCGAAGCCGAAGGAAGCCCTCGCTGTTTGAGGAGGCTTTGCAGCGCCAGGGCCGGAATAAAGCCGCTTAAGGTCTGTTCGATGCACCCGTACGGGAAGTTGGCCAGATAGTCCGCGCCCCGCAAAAGCTGGTGAATCGGACTGGGGTTGACGGTAATGTAAATATCGTCCGGGCGGTATTCGAAGTCTTCCGAGTTCTTAAGCGCGGTAAGCTCCAGAACGCGGTTGGCGCCCAGGTCGCCCGCGCCGAAGATTTTGTAATTCATGCCCCGGCTGTAAACCGGAACCGTGAGCTTAAGCGCGTCTTTGGCGTCCGCGTCGGCTTCGGCCATAAAGAAAAGATCCACCGACGGTTTGTTTTCCGGTACGGCAAACGGATAATACAGGCTCGCCACGCCGAAAGGCGGAAGGCTTACTTTGAGCTTCTCGTCGGGGACGATCGTTTTGTTGTCGGCGCGGAATTCCGTTTTGACGCCGGGCAGGCCGCGGTCGGTGTTGCTGTTGACGATGCCGATGAGCCCCAGACGGTCGCCTTCGATAAAGAAGCGGGGTTTGCCGATGCGCGCGATGAGGTCCTGCGTGGTCAGAAATTCATCCTTCGATTCGCCCACGCGTCCGGTCCGGTCATGCCCTCGCGCGGTCATCCGCCAGGTGGTGAGATTGTCCGGCAGGGAAAATTCCACCGAGGCGCGGCCTTCGCGGTCGGTGCGGATATCCGCTTTCCAGAAGGCGGTGTCGGCGAATTTTTCGCGGACTTTGACCTTGCTGTCTTTCGCGGCGCCGGCGAGAATCGTGAAGGGATAGGAGTAGTTGGTCAGCACCCAGTTGGAGTTTTTCGCGTAAAAGACATCCCGCATTTTCGGGGTATGGTCGCGCCGGATGAGGTAGATGGCCTCATCCACGACGCCCAGCGACAGGTCGCCCTCAAGCGGCGCGCCCGTCTCGTCGGTGGCCCGAAGCGCGATTCTGACTTTCTCTCCGGGCAGATATTTGGGCTTATCGGGCTTGATCTCGATATTCATCGCCACGCCCCGGCTGGCCAGCGACACTTCCGCCCGGCTCATGAACAGCGCGCGTCCCCGCTGCATGGTCGCTGTGATGAAAACGTTGGGCGCGTGGGCGGCCTCAATCCGGACCGTCACCGGCACGACATTGCCGGTCATCGGGATGACGCGTTTTTCATAGAGATCTTTTCCTTCAACGGTCAAAAGCACGAAGGAATCCGTGTAGCGGCTTTTAAGAAGGCAGGTGACTTCGCCGGGTTTGTCAAGCGCCGTTTCGCCGACGGACAGCTCCAGATTTTTAAGCCGGGAGTCCACCCGTGATGCGTGCCGGCTGTAGATCCACACCACGCGCGACGCGTTGATGAGGTTTCCTTTGACGTCTTTGCCTTCGACGACAATGTCGTATTCGCCGTAGTAATCGAACTTGTCGGGCAGTTCAATCGTGGCGGCGCCCGAAGCGCCGGTTTTGACGGTTCTGGTGAAGATGGGTTTGGCCTCATGCATGTAAAGTCTTTGCCAGGCCCGCCAGATATAGCGGTACACTTTGACGTCGAGCGAGGCGGCAACCGGCTTGCCGGTGTGAGACAGCGTTTTAATCGTGACGGCCTTTTTGTCGTCTTCCGCAAAAAAATTCTGCGCCGGCTGAATCTTTACATAATACTCGCCGCGCCCCACCCGGACGGTTTCGCTGGCGGTGACGCTCACATTGGAGCGGTCCGTGACCGTCACTTCCAGGGTGATTTCCCGGTCGTAGGGCAGATCGCCCGCCGCCAGTTTCAGAAGCGCGATGCCGTTTTCATCGAGGGTCTTGTCGCCTTCGAGTTTGACCTTGCTGAAGGATCGCGACGGTTCCTCGTCATCCTCCCACCAGTACCGGGCTTCACTGTCGCGAAGTTTGCTTTCATAGAAGCGGTAATGGATCACCGCGTTTTTAAGCGGTGCGCCGAAAAGATATTTGGCTTCGACCTTGAACTCCACCGCATCGCGGTTGATGAAGTATTCTTTTGCGGCCGTAAGATCGATTTTGAATTCCGGCTTGCGGTACTGATCAACATAGAAAGTCCCTTCACTGTAGAGGTTGTCCTGGCTCGGCCCGACCCGGATCTGATAGGCGCCCAGACGCGTGTCTTCGGCAAGCGTCCATTGGCTTTGGTGCGTTCCCCATTCGTCGAGCGAGAAGGAACCCGAATCGACGACGGAATCCGTCTCCTGATGCCGGATGACATAAAAGAGGCTCTGGTTGGCAAGAGGTTCGGGCTTTGCCGTCATTGACTTGGCGATAATCTTGTAGAACACTTTGTCTCCCGCCCGATACACGGGACGATCCGTGTAAATAAACGTCTTGTCCTTTTCGCGGGCGAACTGCGCCGGCGCGCCGGTTGCGCAGACGGCGTAACTGCCGTCGGAAGCGACCGCCATCAAAGACAGGGCTTTGTCCTCGCTTACCGGCAGTTGAACCGTTCCGTCCGGGCCGGTTTCGGCCTTCGCCACGATCGTCACCGGCAGGTCATCGAGTCGAACCGGCGGGCTGTAGAACGCCCCGGAATTTTCATTCATGCGACGGGAAGAGTCAGGCCAGATGTCTTCCGTTTCTCCATCGCTTTCCTCCTCGCCGGGCGGACGCGCAGGCGCTGGCGACGGCGCGCTTGCCTGGTCGAACAGGATCACCGGCGCCCCGACCAGGGGTTTGTTTGCCGCAAGGTCGGTCACATAAGCCAAGACCTGATGCGGCGAGCGCTTCACGACCACGCCGATCGACGTGACGGAAAACAGTTTCCGGCTGATCAGGTTGCCTGCGCCTTCAACTTCAATGCAGTAGCCGCCGGCCGGCAGGGGTTCGGCGATGTCGATCTGCTGGTGCTGCCACTCATAGGGATTGAAGTCGCGGACGCCTTCCTCCCATTGCCGAATCAGCTTGAGCCCGTCGGCGTCGGGACGGATTTGGTCGGACGCCATCCGTCCTTTCATGGCCACGCTCACCGGCAGCCGATAGAGGCGCACATGGACTTTTTCCAGGCGAAAAGCCTTCAGGCTGAAGGCTGCCTGCTGACCGATCACAAACGTGTAGCGATCCGAATACACTTCAACTTCCGGGTTTTTCTGAACCACGGTGAAATTCACGTTGTTTCGGGATTGGCCTTCGACGATGTCGATCGGTTCGGGAGCCCGGGCCACAAAGCCGCGGTGATTCAGGGTGATCTGATGGCGGCCGGGCTTAATGCCCTCCAATTGATAACTGCCGTCGGTGTTGGACGCCGCAGCGGCGCGCGAGCGTCCCTCAATGACCACATCGATGTTGGCCGCGCCGATGTCCAGATCCTGGATCAGAATCCGGCCCGAGACCGACGTGTTTAAAAACATCTGCATGGGCAGATCCGTCAGCGATGTCGAAACGGCGCGCACACGGGCCGTTTCGGTGATCCAACCGGCCTTCTGGAAGGTGACGAGATACTCGCCTTCCGGCAGTTTGCCGAAGCGGTATTTTCCGTCTCTGCCCGTGGTGAGGAAAATGGGCCGATGGCGCACATCCTCTTCGTTGGCATCCGACCGGTCATAGCGGCGGTAAACGCTTTCGAGCTTGACCTCCACATCGGCAAGCGGTTTGTTTGCCGAGTTGCTCACAATTCCGGAAATCACGCTTTCTTTGGTGAGTTCGAAATCATAACGTCCGGGGCGGATTTCGTAGACGTGAAACGCGTTGACGTACTCGGGGGCGCTCACTTCAATTTTATAACGGACATGCCGGATAAAATCGGGAATATGATACGTTCCATTTTTGTTGGCGGCAACACGGTAGTAGCCCAGACCGAAGTTGGCGTTTTTGAGTTCGATGACCGCGCCGGGGATGGGCTGTTTGGTTTGCGCATCGGTCACGCGTCCGTAAATCGCATCCCGGTTGAGCGTTTCTTTCGCAAGCTTTAGAAGCTCCGCCGAGGTGGGCGTGTTCATTTCCGAATTCGCGGACCGAAAAAAATAAAAATCGTTGGGCGCGGAGTCGGCCGGGCCGCACAGAAAAACCAGCGCCAGCCATAAAATTATTAAAACCGAAATATGGCGATTGTCCTTTCGCATAACGAGTCTCCTTTCGGAACGGTCATTTAAGGGTTACGGCGGAAAAAATGTCCAGCTGGGCAATCTCCTTGCCCTTCCAGCGCCTGCGCAGAGCGTCGATGCCGCGGATTTCAGCCGGGACCACCACATCGTGCGATCCATCCTCGAAGGTGGCCAAAACGCCGTAGCGCGACAGATCCACATCCGCGATGTCGCGCACGGGCAGGCGGCAACCGGCGATCGTCAGAATAACGGCCACGCCGCCGGCCTCGCCGGTCTCCAGCGCCGGATAACGGTGATCCCGTCGCAGCGCGCCCAGAAGGTAATCGTCAAGAAGTCTGTCCATCCGGGTGTCGGGATGGTCGAACGCGCCGTAGCATCCCCGCACCCGATTTTTTTTAACCAGAGTGACAAACACGCCCAGCTCGCCGTGAAAAACGGGGTAGGCGGCATCCATCCGCGGCGGCATTTTGCCCGACAGGCGGGCATCGAGGGCTTCGTGCATCCAAATCATCAGCTTTGCGGCCTCCGGCGTTTTGGCGTAGGAACGCCAGGCCGCAAGCGATGGATCCTGCGCCGTCGCGCCGCCCGGGAGAAGGGCGATCAAAAACGCCGCAGCAAGAAGCACAAGGGATCGGCAAGCCATCATTTAACATACACCGGCGGATAATAGTCCCGATACAGCGTGCCCGTTTCCATCAGGCGGTTTCCCTCATATCGCCTGCGGTTGACGTAAATGGACATCCCTTGCCTGACGGATCGGGATGAATCCAGAATCGGCACCTCCACGTCTTCTTCCTCCGTGACAATTTCATATCGATACGCAAGGGTCTGGTCGGACTTCAGCGCGATCGTCAGGCTTTGATCCGTGAGAAGCGTTTCAATCATGAATCGCTGAGAAAATGGATTTCTCATCCGGAGATCCTTTTTGCCGTACTTGATCGTCGCGTCGAGGCCCAGGGGGGCGTAGCTCACCGGCTGCAGATGACGGTGGCGTTCCAGAATGTGGAAACCCGCAAGCAAAAAGGCGTTAAACAGCGTGGTGGACACCTGGCACAAGCCGCCGCCGGGTTCGTAAACGGCGCCTTCGCGATACAGCACCCGGCCGAAAGCAAAACCGTTTTGGGCCGAGCCTTCGCCGACCGCTTCGTTGAAGGAGAAGGCTCCCTTCGGGCCGATGACATAGCCGTCCAGCCGCGAGCAGGCCAGCCGCAGATTGGTTTTCACGCCCGCGTCCTGGTCTTCGACCGACGTGGTGAACGAGGCAATGACGACGCGCGAGGCGTCCTGTGCCGGAACGGCGCAGGGCGTCAGCACAAGCACGATGATGGCAAGAATTCGGAGCATCGCAATATTCAGTCTCCTGCTGCAGATTTTTTAATGAGTCAGGTTTGGAAAGAAAAACGCGCGCGCCCGGGGCGTTTAACCGGCCGGCCCGCTTTTGAATTACCTTTCGGCTTATAGTCGATTTCCAATTGTTTTTCAATGGGCGGATTTTTTAAGCCGGCGCCCGCCGGATCATAAGTTCTTTATGGAAATTCGATATTTTTCGGGATTCAGGCCGGCGAAGCGGGATGTCTTTTCAGCGTGAAACGAACAAATTTGAACCGGATTTTTTCAAAAAAGACAAAAATGTGTTTGACAAAATAGTCGATTGAACGTAGGGATACGGCAAACGATTGCCGTATGCCGTAAGAGGGGTATGAAAGAGCTTTTCAAGCCGGAAGATATCGAACGCAAAACGCTTCTGATCCTGCGGATTCTGGATGAAAGTCCCGAACCTTTGGGGGCGCGCGTCATCGCCCGCAAGATGGCCGAACGCGACGTGCAGTTAAGCGAACGGGCGGTGCGCTACCACCTGAAAATTATGGATGAGCGGGGTTTGACCCGCCTGGTGGGGAGGCGCGACGGGCGAGGCGTGACCGACAAGGGACTCAAAGAAATCAGCGACGCGCGCGTGCAGGACAAGATCGGCCTGTCGATTTCGCGCATCGATGTGTTGTCGTTTAAAACCACCTTCGACGTCAAAAAGAAACGCGGTCTGGTGCCGGTGAACATCTCCCTTTTCCCCCAAAAGCAGTTTGCCTCGGCGCTCAAAATCATGAAGCCGGTTTTCGCCCGGAAACTCGCCGTCAGCTCCCGGGTGGCCGCGGCGCAGGCGGGAAAAAGCCTGGGCGAAATCGTCGTGCCCGAAGGCAAAGTCGGGCTTGCAACGGTGTGCAGCATCGTGATCAACGGCGTGCTGCTCAAGCACGGCATTCCCATCGATTCCAAGTTCGGCGGCATTTTGCAGATGCGAAACGGCGAGACGCTGCGGTTTGTCGAGCTCATCCATTATGCCGGCTCATCGCTCGACCCTTCCGAAATTTTCATCCGGGGGCGGATGACCTCCGTGCGCCAGGTCGTAGCCGAGGGCGAGGGGAAAATCCTGGCCAACTTCCGCGAGATTCCGGCGCTCAGCCGTTCGCTTGTAGACAAGGTGATTGATGATTTTGCCAAGGCCGGCATTTCCGGCGTGTTGTCGGTGGGCGGCGTCGGCCATCCCGTTTGCCAGACGCATGTCGATATGAATAAAATCGGCATGATTCTTATCGGGGGCCTCAATCCGGTGGCCGCAGCCTTTGAAGCCGGCATCGACGTGGACAACCAGGCCATGTCCACGGTGATGGACTATGAAAAGCTTCACGACATTGAAGGTCTTTAGAGGATGTCAAACGTGTTTAAGCGTTTTATAAATTAAGGAAACCACAACCTAAAAGAAGGAGAGAAAACTATGTCAGTCATTAAAGATGTCATCGCGAAAGTCAAGCAGACCGATCCGGACCAGCCCGAGTTTCATCAGGCCGTTGAAGAGGTCATGGAGACTCTGGAACCGACCGTCAAGAAGCATCCGGAATTCGTCAAAGCCAATATTTACGAACGCATCGTCGAGCCGGAGCGCGCCATTCTTTTCCGCGTGCCCTGGATGGACGATAAAGGCAACGTGCAGGTCAACCGCGGCTTCCGTGTGCAGTTCAACAACGCCATCGGCCCCTTCAAGGGCGGACTGCGCTTCCATCCGTCGGTGAACCTGGGCATCATCAAATTCCTGGGTTTCGAGCAGATCTTCAAAAACGCGCTCACCACGCTGCCCATGGGCGGCGGCAAGGGCGGGTCGGACTTCGATCCCAAAGGCAAATCCGACGCCGAAGTCATGAAATTCTGCCAGTCGTTCATGCGTGAACTGTTCCGCCACATCGGCGGCGAAACCGACGTGCCGGCCGGCGACATCGGCGTGGGCGGACGCGAAATCGGCTATATGTACGGCTACTACAAAAAGATCCGCAACGAACACACGGGCGTTCTCACCGGCAAGGGCTTGGAATACGGCGGAAGCCTGATTCGTCCGGAAGCCACCGGCTACGGCACGGTGTATTTCGCCGCCGAAATGCTTGCTACGCGCGGCCTGGATTTCAAAGGCAAAACCGTGGCCATTTCCGGCGCGGGCAACGTCGCTCAGTATGCGGTGGAAAAAGTCAACCAGATGGGCGGCAAGGTCATCTCGCTTTGCGATTCGAGCGCCTGCATCATCGACGACGCGGGCATTGACGACAACAAGTGCAGCTATGTGCTGGATCTGAAAAACGTCAAACGCGGCCGCATTGCCGAATATGCCGACAAGTACAAGGGCACCAACTGCTATGAAGGCAAAAACGTCTGGGATGTCATCCGCGAGCAGGGCATCAAAGTCGATATCGCGCTGCCTTGCGCCACCCAGAATGAAATCAACGGCAAGAACGCGGCGGCATTGGTGAAAAACGGCTGCTACTGCGTGGCCGAAGGCGCCAACATGCCCTCGACGCCGGAAGCGATCAAAATTTACCAGGAAAACAAAATCCTCTACGGTCCCGGCAAGGCGGCCAACGCGGGCGGCGTGGCGACCTCGGGCCTCGAAATGAGCCAGAACAGCTTGCGGCTTTCCTGGACGCGCGAGGAAGTGGACAGCCGCCTGCTGCTCATCATGAAGAGCATTCACAAGGCCTGCTTCGACACGGCCGAAGCTTACGGAAAGAAGGGCGACTATGTCACCGGCGCGAACATCGCGGGCTTTACCAAAGTCGCCAAAGCCATGCTGGCCTACGGCGTAGTGTAAGAAACAGGCGCAAGGAAAAAGGCCAAAGGATCAAGGCGTCGGAAACGATGACGCTCGTTTCCGACGGTAAAGAAGCGGTCAGCCCGGCGTTGAGCCGGGTCTTTGGTCCCCGCGGCGCTAAACGGCTTTAGCGCCGCGGGGCCTCCTCTTAAAAAAGTTTCAAGTTTCAAGTTATAAGTTATAAGTTATAAGTTTCAAGTTTCAAGTTTCAAGTTTTAAGTTTTAAGTTTTAAGTTTTAAGTTTGAGACGATAAACGCCTCAAGATCCGAGCTCCTAAATATTCCATCTTCTATGGCCTGTGCGCCATCCAACTTTAAACATTAAACATTCAACTTTAAACTTTAAGCTTTAAACATTTAACTTTAAACTTTAAACATTTAACTTGAAACTTTAAACTTTAAACTTTAAACTTAATAATTCCTACTTTCCGAAAAAGCTGATCATCTCCTGCGTCACAATGTTCGACAAAAGCCTCAGATCCTTGGCCCGGACGTCGCAGACGCGCAGAACCTCGGCAAAGCGCGTGTCTTCCGGCATCAGATCGCCCAGGATGTTGGGCTGCTTTTTAAGCCAGGATGAATTGAAAATCACGCCGTCGTTTTCGGGATAGATGGCCATGTAGAAAATATCCATTTCCACCATATCCTGAAAAAAGTGTGTGCCGAAAGACAAATCGGGAATGAGCGAGCCGTCCTGATAGGCGATTTCTCCGATGGCGGTGATGTTGTTGATTTCCGAAAAGGTCACCGGCACGCCCATGGCCGGCGTCGTGGTGCCCCAGCGCCCCGGCCCCAGCAGAATTGTCGGCATCGCTTCGCGCCGTCCGATCTGCCGGTTCAGTTTCCCCACCAGGCGGGCCAACTCATACTTTTGCGACAGATCGAGCTTCGTATAGCCCTGCGGATCGACATAGATAATCCGGGAAATGGCCTGATAGACGCTCCCGCCCATGAAATTGGCTTCCTGCTTGAGAAGGATTTTCGTTTTGGGAAGCTTTTCCGGCAGCTCGACGCGGCTGTAATGCCCTTTGGTCTGGAAAGGCCGGCATTGCAGCAGATTGATGCGGGCTTTGCCCTGCATATCGAAATTCACGGTGAACTCGATGTCCACCGGATAGCGGTAGATCGATTCCAGCGTTTTGAGCAGACGAGCCATAGTTTGAGCAAACGGTGTGGACGACAACAGCTCGTCAAACGTGATGATCCAGGTGTCGCGGACCTCGCGGCCGCTGGCGCGCAGATACTCGGCCGCCGCCTCGTCACGCGAGGCGATCAGATCCAGATGTTCTTCGATTTCCGTGCTCAGAAGCGTGTCGGCGGAAAGCGACTGGAAATCGTTGTCGCACAGGTTGAGCAAATCGACTTCCCGCTGCGAGAAGCGGCGCACGTCTTCCTGGCGCGCGTAGGGCTTGGTCAAAGGCGCGTCGAGCGCGACGATGCGGGGATAGTCGTTTTCCACGCGGTTGACCGCGCGCGTGCCCAGGCCGAAAACGATGCGCAGCATGCCGGCCTTCGGGTCCATGCCCTTTTGCCAGACGAACGTGTTGTACGACAGGCCCACGCCCGCCAGATCGGGGAAGAAAAAGGCGTTGCGGTGCGAGCCCGACACGCGCTGGACCAAAAGCGCCATCTGTTCGTCCTGGTTGGCCATGCCGCGCTGCAGACGATAAGTGAGCGCATCTTCATTCATCGTCGAGGCGAAGATTTTGCGCACCGCGTCTTCGAAGTTCCGGTAGCGTTCTTCGGGCGTGCCCTGGTTGACGCAGAAATAGCTTTCATACTTGCCGGCAAACGCGTTGCCGAAGGCGTCTTCCAGAAGCGAACTCGAACGCACGATGATCGGCGCCTGGCCGTAATATTCCAGCATCAGTTGGAATTGTTCTTTGACCTCGTCGGGAAAAACGCCGTGGAGCATTTTGTGTTGAAGCTCGCGGGCGACTTCAAAATAGCCTTCCTCGGTTTTTTGCGCCATCAGCAGCTTCCACCAGCCGTTTTGCACCATGTAGGAGTAAAAAATATCCGAGCCGATATAAAACGAGTCGTGCATTTCCAACTCGGCGTTCCAGTCGAAGGTCGGATCCTTGTGCAGAATGTTTCGCGCCAGGAGCATGCCGACGGATTTGCCGCCGATGAACCCCGTGCCGATCAGGCGCTTTTTGATTTCCAGCAGGTCTTCCAGTCTGAAATATTCCTTGACCAGCGCCAGCATGCGCGTTTCCCGGCCGATCATGACGCGGGAGAGCGTTTCCACCATATCCTGCTTTTCTTCGGCCGCGTCCGGATTATCCGAAATGCGGGCGGCCGACAGAAAGATGCGTTCCCAGTAGTCGAGGTTGCGCACGCCGCTGGTGGCGTTTTTGTCGGTGAGAAACGAAAGGATATTGGCCGCGTCCGCGCTGTTTAAAATCGGCACGAACTTGTCGCCTTCCAGAATATGCGGCAGAAACATTGTCGGCGTGTAGCGCTTCCAGGCTTTGAGCGGATGCACGCATATCCGGCCCTCTTGGTTGTAGATGTCGAGCAGCACCTGCGTGGTTTCGCGGATGCGCGCCACGGTTTTAAACGAATGGCGGCTGCGCAAAAGCGCGAAATACGCCACCGTGTTGAGCTCGAAAAGATACGGGCAGGTGATGACGAAAAAATTGCCGATCATCAAATCCGTGGCCCAGGCCAAAAGCAGGTCCGACAGAGAATCGAACACGTAGAAAACGTCGCGCCCCTCGTCGCGGATGATGTTGTGCACTTCCGTGGAAAACGACTCGAATCCGCGGTTGGCGTTCAACACGCATACGCGACTGACCTCGCGTTCATCCAGAAGCGGGGCGTGGTTGGCAAAGCGCATATAAACCACGCGGCGTCCGGCCGCCATGGAGGCCTTCACGTAGGGATCGACAAAGCGCTTGTAGTCGGCGATGTCGTCCACCTGCAGCACGACATTGTCGCCCATTTGCAGGGAATTGAGAATTTCATCCAAACCGTTCATGCCGGTGGTGACGCGGGCGTAGGGGGCCATAAATCGTTATCCTTCCAGGTTGTTTATTGTCGTTCGACCACATGTCGTCCGCTTCAGTCCGGGCTAAACACCCGTGCGGACGGCACAAAATTGTTCGCTGAAAACCGCGAACATTGCACAGCCTTGTTCGGGGGCAAACGGATGGCAAACTTATAAATGCGCTATGAAATTGCATGCTTTCACAATCTGCCGCCCATCGGGCAGGCCGCCGGGTCGCTGGACGGTTGGCTGCGGCGGCCTTCCGGCTCATAAAAGTAACAATATTTGTGCCATATATTTTATCCGGGGTCGATCATTTTAACGAAAGGGCCCTTTCCGGTGCGTTGCCTTTTGTCTTGACATCGCGGCGGGGCGATTTTAAGGTTTGCACAGTTTCCGAAACCAACCATTCTCATTACGAAAAGAAGGCTTTATGCGCGTTTGCGATCTTTTGAAAAAAATGGAAGAAGGCCGAATCCTTAAGGCCTCGCAGGGCTTGCTGCTTCTGGATTTGCATGAAAAGCGCATTGTGCCGGTTCATCAGGAGCTTCGCGTCCTGCTTTATGCGGGCCTGTTGCTCATCATCGCCGGAGCGGGCTGGACCGTCAAAACCCATTTCGCCTCGTTGGGAGATCTGGCTGTAATTTCCGCCTTGTCGCTGTGCGCCGCCGCCGCTTTCTTGTATGTCGTGCGCAAAGGCCCAGGCTTTGACCGCGGCCGGGTCGCCTCTCCCAGCATGGCCTTTGACTATATCCTGTTTTTCGGCTGCGCCTTTTTCGCCATGGATATCGCCTATCTCGAAACCCGCTTCGGCATGCTGGGATCGGGCTGGATGCACTACCTGCTTTTATCGACGCTGCTTTTCGGCGCCCTGGCCTTCCGTTACGACAACCGCCTGGTTTTATCCATGGCGCTCTCGTCGCTTGCCGCCTGGTTCGGCTTTACCCTGTCGGATGTCTCCGTCTTCCGGTTCGATGCTTACTGGCGTTTCTACGCCATCGCCTACGCCATGGTCGTCTTTACGGCGGGCCTTTTATCGCACCGCCTGGCCGTGAAAAAACATTTTTTCGACATCTGGCTTAACTTCGCCATCCATTTTCTTTGTCTGGCTTTGCTTGCGGGAGTATTTGAATACAAAATCCTGTCGTTATATTTCCCCCTGCTTGCCGCGGCGTGTGTGCTGACGGCGATGTACGCTTTGCGCTCGCGGCGGTTTTTCTACATGCTTTATGCGATGGGCTACGGCTATATCGGGGTGAGTTTCGTCATTGTCGATTGGATGGAACGGGAGGTGGTTCTGATTTTCACCTATTTCGTGGTGTCTTCTCTGGCCGTGGTCTGGTCCGTCTTCAAATTATCTCGCCGCTTTAAGGAGATGCCGTGAACCTTTATTCGCCCCGGGACGAAGAAACCCTCTTTACGCATCGGCAGGCCCGAAGCTGGCGAAGCGCCGGCCTGATTACCGCACAGCAGTTTGCCGCAATGGAAAGCGAGCTTGCCGGCGGACTGCGCACCACCCATCTGATTTTCCGCATCCTGTTTTTCGTCTTCACGGTTCTGGGCGCGGTTGCGGCAGTCGGTTTAGTCGCCTGGCTGCTTCGCGACACAAGCGAAACCCTTATCGCTGTCTTGCTCGTCTTGTGCGGCGCGGCCTGTTACAAAGCGGCGGAAGAGCTTGTCCAAAAAAAGAAACTCTACCGCCACGGCATCGAAGAAGCCCTCGCGCTGTGCGCGGTGGGGTTTTGCTCGGCGGGCGGCGTCTGGCCTCTGGAGGAAGCGGGGATGGGCCATGCCGGCATTTCGCGCTTCGTGGCGCTTTCAGTATCGGCCGGGGCGTTCTGGATTTATCTGCGCTTGGGTTGTCTCTGGGCGGCGGGCCTTGCCGCTTTCGCCTTGTGCACGCTTCCTTTTACTTTTTCATGGTCGCCCGAGGCACAACGGGCCATTTTGGCCGCCATGCTGGCGGGACTTTTCCTTGCTTCGCTTTTCGCCTCTCAAGCCGCGCATGATTATCTTAAAGATCGCCTTGCCGCGATGCAGGCGTGTCTGCTTGCCGCCTTGTACCTGAGCGTTAATCTGCATCTGCTGGGCCTGATCGATTCCCTTTCCTATGGCTCCGGAATCCGGCAGATTGCTCCATCGGTCTATGCGCCGTGGTTTTACTGGACGTCCTACGCAATCACCTGGGCAGTGTCCGGCGCCGTTTTTCTTTACGGCATCAAAAGCCGCAAGCGGTTGATTCGGATTGCCGGCGCGGTAATGATCGTGGCGACGCTGGCCACCAACAAAAGCTATCTGGGGCTTGCCCGCTATAGCTGGGATCCGGCGATTCTGGGCCTTGCGCTGGTGGCCGTGTTTTTCTTCTTGAGCCGCTGGCTTGACGCCGGTCCCGGCCGGAAACGCTTCGGCTACACGGCGCAGGATATTATGAAAACACAGGAGGAGGGCATCCGCCTGGCCGATGTCGCCTCGGCGCTGGTGCCCGGCGCGATTGAAGCCGCGCGGCCCGAAGCGCCCGCCGGGCCGGATTATTTCGAAGGCGGCGCTTCAGGCGGAGGGGGCACTGAAAGAAAATTCTGATCTCAACAGCCCCCTGAATTTTGACAGAGAGATTTTGACGAGCTTGGCGCAGGTTCCTGGTGGCATTTTTTCTTGCAATGTCCGGATGAAGCCGTATGATGACGCGCGTCATTCATTAAAGACTTTTCAGCCCGGAGCCTCATCATGAAAAAACAGACGACCCGCCGGATTGCCAATTCCATCGACCGCATTCTGAACTCGTCGGCCTTTCAGGCCCTGACTATCGGCATTCCCTTTTGCGCCTTTAAGCTGCTCTTCGGCCTGCTGGCGCTTCGGGTTGCCGGCGGCGCAGGCCCGCTTTTTGTTTTCGCGTGGCTGACCCTTGTGTGGGCGATAGTTGACCTGATCATGAACCTGACGCGAATCGGCTATTCACTGGCTGCGCGGCCTGCGCCTCTCGAATATTGCACGCTCGCGCAGGCGGGCCGCCTGGTTGATCATCCGCGGCTATTTCTTGCCATCGACACACTGATTTCGTTCAGTATCATCTGCTTTGTGCTGTGGTCCGGCTGGATAACCAGGTTGGCCGCGGGTGAGGCCTATTTCTGGTATGCGGCCACCACGATGAACCTGATTAGCGTCTCACTTGTCAATATCTGGGTTGAGGTGCGTCGGGAAGGAAAAGATGAAGGATGAGGATAAAACGAACATGGTTTAGGTTTCAGTGGATTCGGTGTCAGGGAAATGAAAAGCCGCAGTGATGGGAAAAAATGTTTCAAGACCGCACCGCTGCTTTTGAACATCTACGAAGGCATCGAGGTTGTTTAGACGGGATGTGGCTGAATTTTCCGTAATTCCATAAAAAAAGAAATTGGGGCTGATTCCGTAGGAAAGCGCAAAGCAACAAACCAAATGTCCATAGTAAAGATGCGATTCCGATTGCCGATCGGCGCGTTAAGCTGGAGGAGGATGCACAACCGGAGCCTATTCGGCATCATTTACAATCTGTAAATCATTTTGACAAATTGTATAAACAGGCGTAGGGTGTTCAACATGATTCAACGACATGCGGAAAAAACAATCACATCCCTTCTGCGGGGGTTTCCCATTGTTACCGTAACGGGGCCGCGTCAGTCCGGTAAAACAACGCTGGCCAGGGCTGTCTTTAAAAACAAGCCGTATGCTTCGCTGGAAGAGCCTGATGTCCGTCAAGCCGCCATAGATGATCCACGATCATTTCTGGCGCGCTTCCCCAACGGGGCGGTGCTCGATGAAGTGCAGCGCGCTCCGGAAATTCTTTCCTATCTGCAAACGCTGGTCGATAAAGACGGCCGCATGGGGCTTTATATTCTGACAGGCTCACAGCAATTCGGGCTGATGTCCGGTATCACGCAGTCGCTTGCCGGGCGCACCGCTTTTTTGGAACTGCTGCCGTTTGCTGTGCCGGAATTATCCGCCGCGGATCGATTGCCCGCGTCGATCAATGACATGCTGCTGACCGGGTGCTATCCGCCCATATACGACCGGGAGCTTACACCGGCATTGTGGTACGGCGCTTATGTGACTGCATACGTAGAGCGCGATGTCCGGCAAATGCTGAAGGTTCAGGAACTGGAAACCTTCCAGCGCTTCGTGCGGCTTTGCGCCGGCCGCACCGGCCAGTTGCTTAATCTGTCCTCCCTGGCCACGGAATGCGGAATCACGCATAATACGGTCAAGGCGTGGATATCCGTTCTGGAGGCCAGTTATCTTGTATTCCTGCTTCGGCCGCATACGGTCAGTTTCAATAAACGTCTCGTCAAAATGCCCAAGCTTTATTTCTATGATGCCGGCCTGGCCGCCTGGCTTTTGGGAATAAGAACTTCCGAGCAAATGGAAACACATCCGCTGCGGGGAAACCTTTTTGAAACCTTTATCGTTGCGGAACTGATCAAGTCGCGCATGAACCGGGGCGAAAAACCCGCATTGTATTTCTGGCGCGACAACATCGGCAACGAAGTTGATCTGATTGTCGAGCAGGGGACAAAGCTCATGCCCATCGAAATCAAATCCGGCCAAACCCTGACGCGTGAATCGTTTGCGGGATTGGAAAAGTGGAATGCGCTGGCCGCAGATATGGCCGCCAGTCCCGCACTGATCTATGGCGGGGATGAATCCTACCGGCAAAAAGGGATCAGCGTGGTCGGTTGGAAGCAGTGCGGGCGGTTGTTTAAGTAGTTCAGCCTGAACGTGCTGGCGCGTTTGAAAAAAGCAGGCATGATCAAAGTGATCCGCGAAGGCAGCGGCAGACGTCCGCAGATTCTCGCGCTGGCTGAGCTTTTGAATATCTGCGAAAGCGCAGAGGTTGTTTAGATGCGCGACGGTTGAATTTGCCGGAACGACATAAAAACGGGCACGATCCCGGAGGAAATCGGAAAGGGACCAGACAAATGTCCATACTAAAGATGCGACCCCCGATTGCCATCCGATCCCGATTGCCATCGCTCGATTGCTTCCTTTCGAAAGTATCTCAAAATAATTAAAGAAATAGCTGTTGACATACCGCGCGAATGTGCTAATTATCCGTTGTATAAATGTGACGCGAAAATCCTGTATATGAGAACATATGATAAACGATAATACAATTAGTTCGCTGACCCGAACAGAGGCGCAACTGGTTGCCCGACTAACGTACGAGCAAAAGGATATCGTTACAACGAAGGATATGGATAATTATCTGCCGCGCAATTTTGCTTACAGGCGCAAGCTGATTTCCAGCCTCAAAAAAAAGAAGTTTCTCATTCCCATTAAAAACGGTGTCTATATCTTTGTGCCGCTGGATGCCGTGCCGACGGGCCGCCGTATCAGCGAATTTCTCATTCCCGCCGTCTTTTTCCCCAAAGGGGATTACTACATCGGTTATTCTCCCATGTACAATTATTACAACATGACCGATCAACAGTTTCAGACGGTTTATATATTGAATCCCCGAATATCCCGCGAGAGAACCATAACCGGCATCTCGTATAAATTCATCAAGATTCCGGCCAATAGACTGTACGGGATGGAAACCATAGAAATTCGCGGGAAAACGGTCAATGTCAGTTCGAAAGAGAGGACGTTGATCGACCTGATGTATTACAGCAATCCCGTGGGTGGGCCGGATGCCGCCGCTGATATTCTGGCCCGCTTTGTCAAAGAAGGAGAATGCGACATAAAAAAAGTGATCCAATACGCCGTGCGGTTTCCCGTGATCAAAACGCGAAAGCGCATCGGGCTGACGCTTGAAAAAGCCGGCGTGGATGACAAGCTTCTCGCGCCGCTGTTAAAAAGCGTGCAAAAAACATCGCTCATTTCATTCACCGAAGATCGAAAAGGAAAGATCAATGAAAAGTGGCGCGTCATCATTTCTGATCCATCACGATAAAGATAAATTCCGCGACCTTGTCGATCGGGCGGCTATGCATGCAGGTTTTTACGCGCCTTTGATGGAGAAAGACTATTACCTGACGTTTATTCTATCCCGAATATTCGATCTCAGCGCGGATTTGATTTTCAAGGGCGGCACCTGTCTCAACAAAATTTATTATTCCTATTACCGGCTGAGCGAAGATCTGGATTTCACCATGCGCCTGCCTGACGATTCCGCAACAAGGGGAATCAGACGCAAGGCCATACAAACCATCAAAGATAATATCGCCGCCTTTGCCGACACCCTGGGCATGCGGTTGGAAGGCACGGAAAGCGCGGGCCGAAATGAATCAAAACAGTATATTTATTATCTTGTCTATGATGCCGTTACGCTGCCTGTTGCCCAATCCATAAAGCTTGAAATCAGTCTCCGATTCAACCCGCTGATCGATCCCGAATCGCGCCGGATTCAACATCTCTATAAACACCCCTTTACAGGCGCACCCCTGTTTGATGCAGGTTTTGTCAACTGTCTGGCGCTCAATGAAATCGTCAGCGAAAAACTGCGGGCGGCGGCCTTAAGAAAAGACATCGCGCCGCGTGACTTTTATGACCTCGATTTCATTTTGCGAAACAAGTTCAATCTGAAAAACAAACAGATCATTGAACTATTTCGTAATAAACTGGCTGAAGATAAGGCTGACACTGCTCTGAAAAAATACCTTGTGAACATGGGGCGGTCGGTTCAGGAAATAAAAGATATGCGCGCACGAGTTAAAGAAGAACTTTTCGAAGTGTTGACCGGAAAAGAACGGGAGACCTTTAATCTGGATCAAGCGCTGAAGCGCATTAACCGGGCAATGGCATCGATGATAGAAGACAGTGTGTGAACATCAGGTTTGTGATGGATTTTCCGACGGCCGCATTCGCGATGGCGAACCAAAGGATGAACCCTGCAGGGTGGCTTGGATACCTTCGCGAAGGGCGATGATCGATCCAGGCCCGATGATCCGCACAAAGAATAACGTCCTGCGCACGAGTGAACTTGCTCAATCTTCAGGTTAATCGGTGTTTCGGTCAGACGGAGGCGTCAGTCCGGCGCATGCTGGATGGCGCGAAAGCGCAGGAGGTGGAGGCTGTTAGCCTTAACCTCGTGCCTTTGTCCTTGCACCTTTTCTATCCACCATTTACGAAATCCCCCTTATTGGGCTTGACAGGTCATTTTGTTATGCGTATAACGAAACCACATTTCATTATAGACAAACAAATTTGCGGCTAATGGATTAGAGACAAAATGAAACCCTTTCAGCCCCAGAAGCTTCCGATAAAAGACATTCAATGGGATTCCCTGATTCCTCTCATCGGCCGGGCCAACCGATCGCTCGCATACTATGACGGAATCTTATACGGATTGGCCAATCCCGATATCCTGCTTTCGCCCCTGACAACACAGGAAGCCGTTTTATCCTCGAAAATAGAAGGAACGCAGGCCACGCTGGGCGATGTGCTCAAATTTGAAGCCGGGGATGCGCCTGTCGAAGAATCCCGCGTGCTCGATATCGAAGAAATCATGAATTACCGGCGCGCCATGCATCATGCTGAAGAACAACTGCAATCCCGGCCTTTTTCCCTCAATCTGTTGAAAGACCTGCATGCTGTTTTGCTTGACGGCGTGCGGGGAAAATTCAAAGCGCGGGGGCAGTTTCGTTCAAGCCAAAACTGGATTGGAATACCGGGAACCCCCATCGACAAGGCGCAATTTGTTCCACCCGCGCCAAATGACGTGAAACCCGCCCTGGCAAACTGGGAAAAGTATTATCATACGGACCGTCCCGATCCGCTGGTGCAATTGGCCATCCTTCATGCCCAATTTGAATTGATTCACCCTTTTCTTGACGGCAACGGCAGGCTGGGCCGCATGATCGTGCCGCTTTTTCTGTTTGAAAGAAAATTGATTGCCAACCCCGTATTCTACATATCGTCGTATCTGGAGGCTCACAGAAAGGAATATATCGCCGGGCTTAAGGGATTAAGTGAAAAGACATCCGTCGCCTGGACCCGGTGGATCGATTTTTTCCTGACCGCGATGGACGAACAAGCCATAGACAATGCAAAAAAGGCGCGGGCCATTATTGATCTGTATGCAAGACTGAAAAAAGATGTTGCCGATCTCACCCGTTCGCAATATGCCGTGCCCCTTCTGGATTGCTTATTCAAACAGCCGGTTTTTACCAGTTCCTTGTTCGACCATCAGCCGGGAATGCCCAGCAAGCCGATGATCATGAATATGCTGGCGCGTTTAAAAAAAGCGGGCATGATAAAAGTGATCCGCGAAGGCAGCGGCAGACGTCCACAGATTCTCTCGCTGGCGGAGCTTTTGAATATCTGTGAAGGCCCAGAGGTTGTTTAGATGGATGCGGCTGAAGATGCCGGAATCTCATAAAAGAATATGAGGATGATCCGAATGAAAACGGAAACAGATGAGGCAAAGGTCAATAGTAAAGATGCGACCCGATTGCGACGTAACATGATGAGCCAGGAATTCAAAAAAGGCGACATTGTCATTTATCAATCGCCGGCGGGGCCGGAGATAAAAGTCAAGTTTGAGCAGGATACCGTCTGGCTTGATGCCCATATGATTGCCGGAATATTCGGCGTTGACCGGACGGTTATCGTGAAGCACATCGGTAATATTTATAAAACCGGTGAATTATCTGCAAAAGCAACCTGTGCAAAAATTGCACAGGTTGCCGCTGACGGAAAGAGCCGCCAAATGAATATTTACAACCTCGACGTCATTCTGTCCGTCGGTTATCGTGTCAATTCTATGCGTGCCACCCAATTCCGCATCTGGGCGACCAATGTTCTGCGGCGTCATCTCGTGGACGGATATACGATCAACGAGAAACGACTGAAAGCTCAGCAGGACAAAATCCGCGAATTGCAGGATGCCGTCCGTTTGATGGGAAACCTTGCACTGCTCGACAATGTCACGGATGAGACAAAAGGTATTCTCCAGATCATCGCCGAATATACAAAAGCTTTAAACATCCTGGATGATTTCGATCATCAACGCCTCTCTGCGCCAAAAGGAACAAAAAAATCGAAATACAAACTGACATACAACGAAGCCAGAAATGTCATTGAACAAATGAAAATCAGATTCAAAGATTCCGTACTTGTCGGACAGGAGAAGGACAAAAGCTTTCAAGGCTCGATAGGCGCCATTTACCAGACCTTTGACGGGAAAGACGTCTATCCCACGGTCGAAGAGAAAGCGGCGCACCTGCTTTATTTTGTAACAAAGAATCACAGCTTCGTGGACGGCAACAAGCGCATTGCCGCGGCCCTCTTTGTTTGTTTCCTGCAAAAGACGGGAATTCTCCTTCATAAAGACGGACGAAAACGCATTGACGACAATGCGCTTGTCGCTCTCACGCTCATGATCGCCGCGAGCAAGCCAACGGAAAAAGAAATTATGATTAAGGTTCTTTTGAACCTTCTTGCAGGGAGGTAGCGCAGAGATGGTAAATGGTGTCCTCCGCTGGCGAGTGTGGGGGAAGATTTCTTCTCACGCCTGCCCCGTGTCGCTCTTCACCCATTACCAAATACCTATCGCCCATAACCTATGGCCCCTTGCCGTGACTCCTGACTGCCTGCAGATAACTGTAAACTGCGAACCGGCAACCGTAAACAGTTCTTTCTGTCTTTTTTCTTGCAATCTATTGAAACAGTTGTATTATTTGCCGCGCATCATCAGGCGGCAACTATATATTGAGGAAGGGGCAGCAGAAATCTTATATTTCAAGACCTGACCCCATGAATGTGACCCCATGAATGCACATGCTGTTAAAAGTAATGGACCTGATTAAAACATGACAAATAAAAAAGACCTCTCCGAGCGCGATATTTGCACAAAGTTCATCTTGCCTGCTCTAACTCAATCCGGTTGGGATGTCGAAAAACAAATCCGGGAAGAAGTCTTTTTCACGGACGGCCGCATCTTCGTCAAAGGTCAAAAGACCGCGCGGGGCGAGCGCAAGCGCGCCGATTTCATCCTCTATTTAAAGCCGAATATTCCTATCGCCGTCATTGAGGCCAAAGATAATAATCATTCAGTTGGCGCGGGTTTGCAGCAGGCGCTAGGCTATGCTGAAATACTCGATATTCCGGTTGCATTCAGTTCAAACGGCGATGGTTTTATAATGCATGACCGGTCCGGTTACACAACCATTGAACAGGAACTATCACTCAATAGCTTTCCCTCGCCTGATGAACTCTGGCAGATGTACAAAAAATACAAAAAGATCGAAACACCGGAACAGGAAGAAATAGCGTCTTTTGACTATTTTCTTGATGGTTCGGGATACGCGCCGCGCTATTACCAGCAAATTGCCGTCAACAGAACCGTCGAAGCCATAGCGCAAGGCCAAAACCGCATCTTGCTGGTTATGGCGACGGGCACCGGAAAAACCTATACGGCGTTTCAAATTATTTATCGGCTTTGGAAAAGCGGCCGGAAGAAAAGAATTTTGTTCCTGGCGGACCGCAATATCCTGCTGGATCAAACCAAACGCAAGGATTTTAAACATTTCAAAGACCACATGACGATCATCAAGAAAAAGAAAATCGACAAGGCCTACGAGATATATCTTGCCTTGTATCAGGGATTGACCAACTACAACGAAGACAAAGATGCCTATAAAGAATTCAGCCGGAACTTTTTTGATCTTATCGTCGTCGATGAATGCCATCGCGGCAGCGCCGACGCCGACAGCGCCTGGCGGGAAATTCTGAAGTATTTTGACTCCGCGATTCAAATCGGACTGACCGCCACGCCTAAAGAAACAAAAGATATATCCAATATCGAATATTTTGGCGAACCGGTTTACACCTATACGCTCAAACAGGGCGTTGAAGACGGTTTTTTAGCGCCCTACAAAGTTATTCGTGTCGGACTCAACACCGATCTGGAAGGCTGGCGGCCTGAAGCGGGAAAAACGGATAAAGACGGCCAGGCGATTGAAGACCGCATATACAACACCAAAGATTTTGACAAGCATCTGGTGATCGACGAAAGAACACAACTTGTTGCCAGAAAGATATCCGAATATCTCAGGAAAACAAATCGCTTCGATAAAACCATTGTTTTTTGTGTGGATATTGAACATGCAGAGCGCATGCGTCAGGCACTGGCTATTGAAAATGCCGACCTCGTTTTGGAAAATCATAAATACATCATGCGGATAACCGGCGATGACGACGAAGGCAAGCGCGAAGTGGATAACTTCATCAATCCGGAAGAACGCTATCCTGTGATCGCCACCACGTCCAAATTGATGACCACCGGCGTCGATGCGCAAACCTGCAAGCTGATCGCGCTTGATTCCAACATCAAATCCATGACGGAATTCAAGCAGATCATCGGCCGCGGCACGCGCATCAATGAAGAGTTCGACAAAACCTACTTTGCCATCATGGATTTTCGCAACGTCACCGATCTGTTTGCCGACCCCGCTTTTGACGGCGACCCGGTCATGATCAAGACTGTTAAAGGCGAAGAAGAATTGACCGATCAGGACATTCATCCTGAAGAGGGTGAGAATATTATTGATCCCGAAACAGGCGCCCCCGTTGATTTTGATAAAACAGAACCAGCGAAATATTCCGCACAACCGGAAATCATACTTGCCGGTCCGATTCTTTCCGAAAAACGTCCCAAAGTTTATGTTTCCGGTGTTGACGTGTCGGTTCTCAACGAAAGAGTCCAGCATCTGGATGGCGACGGCAAACTGATCACTGAGAGCCTCAAAGACTATACCAAGCGGGGTCTTCTAAAAGAGTTTCGTTCGCTAAATGACTTTCTGGCGCGCTGGAACGGCGCACAAAAAAAGAAAGCGATTATTACCGAACTGGAATCTCACGGCGTTATTCTGGAAAATCTGCTGGACGAAGTCAAAAAAGACTTGGATGTGTTTGACCTGATCTGTCATGTGGCATGGGACAAACCGGCGCTGACCCGCAAGGAAAGAGCGGCGCAGGTGCGGAAACGTAACTATTTTACAAAATATGGCGAGAGAGCGCGTTTGGTCATCGAATCGCTTTTGGACAAATACGCGGATGAAGGCATTGAAAACATCGAAGAACTTACCGTCTTACGCATTGAACCGTTTAACAAAATCGGGACACCGGCGGAGATTATTCAAATCTTTGGCGGCAGAGAGCAATATCTGCGCGTCATTGAAGAACTGGAGCACGAGCTTTATGCGGCTTAAGGAAAAACCATGAAAAATATCGGCAACATTATTAAAACATTACAAAACATCATGCGCAAAGACCCCGGAGTATCCGGCGATGCGCAGCGCATTGAACAACTGGGCTGGCTGATCAGCCTCAAAATTCGCGACGACAAGGACAAAGAGCTCAAACTGATTAACGACGCCTATAAATCCCCGATCCCCAGATTTCTGCAATGGAATAAATGGGCCGGTGACGATGAAGGAATGACCGGCGAAGAGCTCAAAGCCTTTGTGGATACAACCCTGATTCCGAAACTGAAAAACCTTGACATCAGTTCCGGCAATAAGCGCGCCATCATTATCCGGGAAATATTTGACGGCACCAACAACTACATGAAAAACGGCACGATCATCCGCCAGGTACTCAACGAATTAAATAAAATCGACTTCAACAGCTCTGAAGATCGCCATGTTTTCGGCGATATCTATGAAACCATCTTACGCGACCTGCAAAGCGCGGGCAATTACGGCGAATTCTATACGCCACGCGCTATAACCGAGTTTATCACCGAAATGGTCAACCCGCGCCTGGGAGAAAAGATACTGGATCCCGCCTGCGGCACGGGCGGCTTTTTGACCAGCGCCATTGAAAATATCCGCAAAGCGGATGTCAAAAGCGTGGACGATCTTAAAGAGCTGGAAAAGAACATTCACGGTATGGAATTAAAACCGCTGCCTTTCATGCTTTGCGTCACCAACCTGATTTTGCATGATATTGAAGTGCCCAATGTGGATTATACCGACAGCCTGAATCGCGAATATACGTCCATCGGGCAAAAAGACAAGGTCGATGTCATTTTGGCTAATCCGCCCTTTGGCGCGTCGGTGGCCGACAAAGTGGAAACGAATTTTCCCGTCAATTACCGGACAACGGAAAGCGCCGATTTGTTTTTAATGCTGATGGTGCGTTATCTTAAAGACGGCGGGCGCGCCGGAATTGTTCTGCCGGATGGCTCCCTGACCGGCGACGGCGTCAAACAGCGCATCCGGCAGCATGTCCTGGAAACCTGCAACCTTCATACAATTGTCCGCCTGCCGAATTCCGTTTTTCAGCCTTATGCCAGCGTAGCCACCAATTTGCTTTTCTTTGAGAAAGGGAAACCGACAAAGCATGTCTGGTACTGGGAGCACAAACTGCCCGAAGGGGTAAAGGCGTATAGCAAGACTAAGCCGATTCAGAAAAGCGAATTTGAATCACTTAAAAAATGGTGGAAGAAGCGCAAAGAAAACGAACAGGCCTGGAAAGTCTCCATCGAGACGTTAACGGCGAATGGCTACAATCTTGATATAAAGAATCCCCATACACCGGAAGTGACGCACGAATACACCAGCGTGGAGCTTGTTAATCTGCTGCATGATTCGTTTCGGAAGAGTGATGAACTTCTTGAGAAATTGAAGAAGGAACTCATTCATGGATAAATATCCACATTTACCAATAGGTGAGCTTTGTCATATTGAGAAAGGTGTAACGGGTCTAGCCAGTGCAATTCCCGGTGATTATCCATTGGTTAGCACAGGCGCAGAAAGAAAATCATGCAACAGTTTTCAGTTTGATACCGAAGCCGTGTGCATTCCGCTGGTATCTTCGACAGGTCATGGAAAAAAAACTTTAAACTATGTGCATTATCAAAGCGGTAAATTTGCGCTTGGTTCTATTTTGGCCGCTGTCATTCCTGAAAACCCCCGGACGCTGTCAGCTGCATTTCTCCACCGGTATTTACAATTTTATAAGGATCGAAAAATAGTGCCGCTGATGAAAGGTGCTGCAAACGTATCGCTGGCAATCAAAGACATTGCCAAAATTACAGTGCCCGTGCCGCCAATAGATAAACAAAAAGCATTTATTGAATTGTTTAATAAACTGATTGATTCGCATGTTAAACTACAAAAGGAATTTTCAAATCAGGCATCCTATCTTACCCGTCTTCGCCAAGCTGTTCTCCAGGAAGCCATCGAAGGAAAGTTGACGGCGGACTGGCGAAAGAGACATCCCGAATTAATCAGCGGCGAAAATCATGCATCAAAACTGCTGGAAAAAATCAAAGCCGAAAAAGAACGGCTGATAAAAGAAGGAAAAATCAAAAAAGACAAACCGCTGCCGCCAATTACTGATGCAGAAAAACTATGCGATTTACCACGGAGCTGGGTTTTGTGTCGTCTAGGTGACTTGATAAAAATATCATCAGGCGATGGATTGACGGCAAAGGAAATGACAGAAGGTGGTGATTATCCTGTCTTTGGAGGCAACGGCATTAACGGATATCATGACAAATTCAATGTTAAAAAACCTACTATTGTTATTGGGAGAGTCGGTGCTCTTTGTGGCTCAGTTCATGTCACACCAGAACGTGCATGGATTACAGATAATGCATTTATAACATATTATTTTGAGCAGTATTTAAACAGTAATTGGTTAGTCAAACTCTTAATTGCTTTGGATTTGAGAAACAGGGCAAGAGAGACCGCACAGCCAGTTATTTCTGGAAAACGTGTTTATCCGATAATTATTGCCTTGCCTTCCTCTGCTGAGCAACAAGCCATCGTCGAGCGTGTGGATAAACTGATGTCCATGATTGACGAACTGGAAAAGCAAGTCACCGAACGAAAAGACAAATCCGAAAGGCTGATGCAGTCGGTTTTACGCGAGGCTTTCGAAGGAAAAGCATGAATAAAGAAGTTAGATGATTTTTGTCGCTTAGAAACGATTTATATTTGGAGTGAATAATCTGGAGGGTACCAAATGACAACATTTTCCAAAGTATTTCGTCTCAATAAAAGTCAGGCTGAACTTGATTTTATCGATGTACCTATTAACAGTGATATACCTCTTTTTATCGATCCATACGCCATTTCACAACGAAAAGATTCATGGAGCACATCATGCCATGAACTAATAAAATATTATTTTCAATTAATTGTCGAAAGTATACGCTCAAAAAATGATAATAAGGCGAAAGAATTACTGCTCTATTTAAAAGAACCAAATGAAACACATCTTGGTTTTTCGAAAAATCGGCCACACGGTGCTGGCATTGGTCACTTTCAAGCCGATCAACTTTACAAAGCAATAAGTGCTTCTTCTGCGGTTAAAACAGGTTTCCTTTCATCCTTAGAAGAATGCGAATTGATGATCGACGGTATAAGTAGGGATAAGATATCTGATCTTACAACAAATATTATTCGCAAAAAATTAGAAGAGTATACCATTGAACAATGTAATCTTCATAATATTCCGCTTCAACAAGTACCACTGCCTCCTTTTTTTTCGCCGGAGGAGAATTCATGGGTGAGTGATTATTACAAACTACCAATCTGCAAAAATAAACCTATTCTCTTAATTCCTAAATTTATCGCACGATATTCATTGGATTATGATTCTGGCGAATATTATAATTCCTATATACTAAATTATTTACAAGTAGAGAATTTATCTGCCAGAAGCAGCCTTGTTAGGACACTAAAGAATGGTAGAAAGGTTGTTTATAAAAAAGATCTTAAAGCAAAATACCCTTTTTCAAAGGAATTTTTATTTGATTTTTCAAAAAACAATCCCAAAGTGCTTGAAAAATACAGGGCGGATTTAAATAAATTGGAAGAAAATCATAATGAAATAAACGCAGGTTCTGAAGATGAACATTTATTAGCAGACATGCTTTTACTTGCTTTGCAGAATATTCCGACAGGGTCAGATTATGCTTCTTCGTATCATAATCTTATGCTGGGTGTCTTAGAATTTATTTTTTATCCATATCTTATCTACCCAAGAAAAGAAAAGGAAATACATGATGGACGAAAGCGCATAGATATTGTGATGGAAAACGGCGCAAAAGCTGGCATCTTTAGAAGATTGCACGAAATTCGTAAGTTGCACTGTCCGTTTATTTCAATCGAATGTAAGAATTATAAAACTGACATTGCGAATCCAGAAATAGATCAATTGTCCGGTAGGTTTTCACGTGACAGAGGTGTAGTTGGCATCATGTGCTGCCGCAGTTTTGAAGATGAGAAACTCTTCTTAAAAAGATGTGTAGACACATTTAAGGATGGCAGAGGGCTTATTATGTATTTGAATGATGCAAGAATCATCGAACTGCTTACTTTAATAAGAGATAATAATAGAAAACAGATTGATTCTAAGGCTTCAGAATACTTTAATGCGGTGCATTATTCATAAGGAATAATTGGGACGAGGAATAATTGGGACGCCCTTAAATTGTTAAGTAATTCATCGATTCAGGTGCATTCATTAGACCTTTAATGTCTCTAGCTGCAGGCTCAATCCTTAATCGCACTTTACGAAAGACCCGCGGCGGTATTTGATTCGATGCATTTCCGGGGTGGTTGGGTTGGCCTGGAAGCCGCCCGAGCCATTTGGCCGGGCGTCGGTTAAATATTTTTCCCTGAGACACGAAATGTCCTACCAGTTTTGTTATAAGAAGCAATAAGCGCCTTGATGAGGCATGAAGCCTTTGCGCGTTGAATGATCAAACAGATGAAATAGGCAAACTGAAGCGCTGCGGATTGCTGATAGAGTCGCACGGGATCGACCCGGCAGGTTCAGAGGATCTGATACACGGTAAAGGAGGCATCAATGAAAGACGCGGTCAGGCAAATTGTCGGCAGGCGGATCAGCGCCGTTGTGGTGGCCCAGAAGGAACGCGGGCAGCCCTCAGACCAGGTCTTTTTGGTTTTCGAGGATGGAAACTACTATGAATTTTACGGGTCATTCACGTCAACCGGCGGTGTGGACCCGGGCGGTGTGGAAAAGGTCATATCGTACATACACAAACTGAAAGCCCAGGTCCGGCATGTTTACGTGGCTGAAAGCACTGATTACTTCAAAAAAGTGGAAGAGGCATTGAAAGAGCGCGCCGGCAAAATGTTAAACTGAATCCGTTCTGACGAAAATTCGGGAAAAAGTGAAAAGGGGATATGCCCCTCAGGTCTTAAGTTAAAGTTCGATGAGCAGGATTTTACAAGCTGTTTACGTATGATCGGGATTTTGCATTGAACCACCCGCCCCCGGCCCCGCCCATCAAGGGCGGGGTGACTGAGAAACAATGGTTATGGAGATGGTCTGCTTATTTCTGGCATGATGGCATCGGTTGTTTACGGGCAGGGCAGAAGACGCGGCCATGAAAAACGCTTGCACCATTTTATACAATCGCCTTCCGAAGCGACGGCGGCCCTTTGATTAAATCCCGAAAATCAGGTAATGCTTTCCCCCAACGACAGGAGGGCAGGGATGAAACTGCTGATTCGCGGCGGAAGCGTTGCGGCCGGGCATGCGGCGCAAAGAGGCTATGCCGATATTCTTCAAGACCGGCTTCGCCCCCGGGGGATCGAGGTGATCAACCGTTCCCGTTTTCAACAGACGTCTTTTGACGGGATCGGCACATTCAGCGAGGATATCGACCCCTTTCGCCCGGAGCTGCTTTTGCTGCATTTCGGCGTGGATGACGCGTTTGCCTGCGTTTACCGCTCGGAGTTTCAGGAGAACCTGGTGCAGATGGTGCGTCTTGCCCGTGAACGGTTCAACCCGGCCCTGTTTCTCGCCACCTGCCACACCTTTGATCATCCGGAAGACATGGCGTCGGTCGATATTTTCTACCGCTCGCTGCGCATTGTCTCGCAGGATTTGCATTGCCATCTGATTCCGGTTCATACTTACTGGGCGTCTTATCTAAGCGAGCATCAGTTGACGAGCGCGCAACTGGTGGGAAGCGATACCCGTTATCCCAACGCGCGGGGGCACGAGGTGATTGCCGAAGCGATCGGCCTGTGGCTGGAAAACCATCTGGAAAAAAGCGGATGGCTTGCCTTATCCGATGAGGCATAGGGCCGGGTTGTGAAATATTCGGACGAATTCGGGATTCCCGCTTGCATGTCGGAAGATTATTCGATTCGTGCTTGAAATCCGGCCTGCCTTTAGATTAAGACTCGTCAAGCGCCTTTTTTACGTTTTGTGTTGCGGCGGTTCGGGCTTTTTCGCAGTTCGATGATCCATCCGAAATGGCGAAAGGGTTCACGGTAAGGTCTGAATATTCCCGGTTGCGGGCGGAAAATACAGTCTGAAGGAGTTCATTCATGGCGGAAGAGATTTACGAACGGCTAAGACAGAAACTGGATTCTTTGACCAAGGGCTATCCCAAAACGGAAAAAGGCTCTGAAATGGTCTTTTTGAAAAAAGTCTTTTCGCCCGAGGATGCGGATCTGTTCATCCGGATGAAACGCGGCCTGCAAACGCCCGCCCAGGTTGCGGCCGATCTGGGAATGGACGCTGCGGAAACGGCACGCAAGCTTGAATCGATGGCCCACCGGGGGCTTTTGTATTTCGAGCGCGAAGGGGCCGAAAAGAAATACCGCATCATTCCCTTCATCCACGGCATCTGGGAATTCAACGTGGACCGCATCGATCAGGAAGACGCTGTGAACATGGGTCGCTTCTACATGGAAGCATACGGGAAAGTCCTGATGGATTATCATATTCCCATCGCCCGCATCGTTCCGATTCGCGCCGACGCCGTCCGGGACGGAAAAATTCTCGACTATGACGATATTGAAAGCATCATTCAAAAGCAGACGCTCATTGCCGCCACGGACTGCGCGTGCCGCAAGGTGGCCACGTTTGCCAAAAAGCGCTGTTCCTGCGTGGACGAAATGAACGTCTGCATCATGTTCGGCAAGGCCGCCGAATACAGCCTGGAAACCAACCTCGGACGGCCGCGCGTGCTGACCGTGCAGCAGACGCTGGACATTTTGCGCCATGACGACCAGGCCGGTCATTTTCTCCAGGCGTCGCATGCGAAAACTTCTTCGGGGTTTTGCAATTGCGCCAAGTGCCACTGCGGCTTTCTGATGGCCGCCAAAATATCCCGCGGCACGGGATTTGAAACCTGGAGCAACTATAAATGCGTGAAAGACAACGAGGCCTGTATTGACTGCGGCGCCTGCGTCGAGCGCTGTCCGATGAAGGCCATGAGCCTCGGTCCGGACGAGAAAGTGATTTTCGACCGCGACAAATGTTTCGGCTGCGGGTTATGCGTGACGACCTGTCCCGCCGATGCGCTGATTCTGGAGAGAAAGCCCGACGATCAGTTGATGCTTCCCCTGGATGACAAGTTCTTCGACAACCAGGAACGGATGGGGCTGGAACGGGCCGAAATCGACAAGGCCAGACTGGCCGCCAAAGCCAAACCCTAGGCCAGCCATGCACGAGCTTCCCCTGACGCAGAATATCCTGGATACGGCGCTGGCCTACGCCGAACGGACGAATTCCACGAAAGTGGTCACCATTGTGCTCAGACTGGGGGCGCTTCGCGACATTCAGAAGGAATGGATTGAACACTATTTCCGCTACATCAGCCGGGGGACCATTGCGGCTGATGCCGAGATTCTGGTGATTTGCGACCCCATCGTGTGCCGCTGCGCCGATTGCGAAAAAGATTTTGAAATCGACCGCGCAAGCTACGCCGGAGAAGAGATTGTCTGCCCGGTTTGCTCGTCGCAAAATTACACACTGGTGTCCGGAACAAAGTTTCAGATCGAAGGCATTGAGGTGATTTGAATCCGGGAAAGGGTGCGCCCGTTCGATGGTTTGCGTGAATGTCCGAAACGTCTTTCCGGCGCTGTCGCGAATAACCTGGCCAGCTCATAACCTGAAAGTTGTGAGAGGTGGCGCGAGGTCATACGACACACCTGAAATGAGCGGGCAAGAGGGGGGCTTGGGGGTATTATGTTAAGGATCGCCCGGCCGGCGTTTTGACCGTTTTTCCGGTTTTTACAGGCGCATGCTGTGAGGAGCAAAAAAAAGGATGGCATGCCGTCGCTTTGCCATCCTTTTTTTGTATCTGATCGATTGATTTCTATTTCATTTTCTTTTCAACCGCACAATCCCCAAAAGCCCCAGGGCCAAAAGCAACAGCGTTGCCGGTTCAGGCGTTTGAACCGGAGGCGGCTCCGGCGTAAAGGAAATGGCGCTGGGACCGCCGTCGTTTTTGGCGATAAAGGTATAGGTTCCTACCAGGTGCAGGTAATCGTCGGCTCCATAAAGTTCCTGATAACAACTTGGATCACCGTAGTCACAACCGGACTGCTGAATATAAAGATAGAAATCACCCACGGTGTCTTTTTTGTAGTTCAATTCCACCGTGCTGTTGTAGGTTTCTGTTCCGCCTTGTCCCACATACAGATCGTTTTTCCCGATAAATTCAACATAGCCTCCTGTGCCCACGACACCCTGCAAATACATTGCATCATACCAGGCGGTGTGTAAGAGGGATCCCTCACCTTCAATAAAAATATCGAAACTGATTGTCATGACCGCCGGATCGGTAAATGTTTCATTCGGATGAGATTGACTGACCCCTGTGCCATCGGTCAGCCAGGCAGACCAGTTTTCTGCATCCCCGAATCCCCAGAATCCGGCTTTTGCCGATGCCGTGCTCTGAAGGTTGGTTGAGTAGGAATATTCATAAGCCAGTGGCGTTGAAGGGGAATCCGCTAAAGCGATGTCCTGAGAGAGATCGGCAACGCCGTCATACCCCGTTTGAAAATAGACGGAATATTGTCCGTAGACCGAGTAGGCCAGTGCATTTGTCGATGTCAACAAAAAAAACATGATAAACAAAAGGGCAAAACGGAAAAAACTGATTCTTTTTAACATGATTTTTCCTCCTTCAGATCAGTTGGGTTCCATAAAAACATAAAAATTGATGACTGCCGCCAAATGATGCATTTCATGTGCCATGCCTGGCATATGCAAAAAGTTGCTTAGAATCTAAATGCTTATGATATGCAGGATAAAGGCTGCTTTCGTCATTGTAAGAATATTCGACACCCTTAAGCGTCGAAAAAGCGCCCAAGAAGGCTATTTGGATGGATGGGGAAGGAAAGACGAATGCCCGAATAGGGTTATGTTCAAAATCGCCCCGGCGAAACAGTTGGGGGTCTTGATGATTGACAGATGTGATCGTCAAGATTAAAAAGGCTAAAAAAGAAATCGTGCCTGACGGCTGAGATGGATCTGCCGTATCTTCGGCGCATGATGAATAAAGGAGGGCCCGGATGCCTATTCAAATCAAGGCGTTCTTCATTTCAGTGTTTTTGATTCTTCTGTGTGGATGCAGCGGCGTGTATTACAATGCGATGGAGAAAGTCGGCGTGCATAAGCGCGACATCATGGTGGATCGGGTCAAGAAGGCGCGCGATACCCAGAATGAAACCAAGCAGCAGTTCGTCACCGCTATGGAGCAGTTTAAAAGCGTGGTCAACTTCAAAGGCGGCGATTTGGAAAAAGAATACAAGAAGCTGAGCGCGACCCTGCAAAGAAGTGAAGACAAGGCCAACGAGGTTCGCGACCGCATCAAGGCGGTTGAAGATGTTTCCGAAGCGCTGTTCGATGAATGGCGCGCTGAAATCGCGCAGTACAACAGCGATAAATTGCGGCGCGCCAGCAAACAGAAGTTGGATTTGACCCTGAGCAAGTACAATACCTTGATCAAGGCGATGAAAAAAGCCGAGGCCAAGCTGGAGCCGGCCTTGATTCCTCTGCGCGATCAGGTTTTGTTCATGAAGCACAATCTCAACGCCAAAGCGATCGCGGGATTAAGCGCCGAAGTGGTCAGCGTTCAGGCCAACGTGGATAAACTTGTAAAAGAGATGGAAAACGCCACGGCGCAGGCCGATTCTTTTATCAGCGCCTTGGAAACGGAATAAATCATTTCCCAATTTAAACAATTTACCCCAGTGTGACTTGGGCCAGAGCGCCGTTTTCAGTTTTTTTTCGCAGACGGATTCCGGGGCTCTGCCTTCAAAGCGCGATTTTCAGCGGGGCCGGGCTTGCGGCACAGATTGCTGTTTAGGCACGACGGCTTGTTTCTGTTTCCACCCGGGCCTACCGGCTGTCGAGAAACCGCTTGTAGATCTGATAATGTTCCGTGTCTTTGTAGGCGATGGGGCCAACGGGTTGCGCGTTGAAGTTGTAGATGACGGCCCCGGGGCAGGCCAGAAGAATCGGCGAATGTGTGGCGATGATAAACTGGGCATGCCCCGATTCCGAGGCTTTTGTCAAAAGCTCCAGAAGCCGGATCTGCGTTTTGGGAGAAAGGGCGGTTTCCGGTTCATCTAAAAGATACAGCCCCCGGATGGCGTAGCGGGCGGTGAAAAAAGACATGATCGATTCGCCGTGCGACTGGGTCATTAAAGATTTGCCGCCGAAGTAACTGAGCTGGCCGGGGTCGGCCGCCGACCATTCGTCGAGGATTTGCCGGAAGTGCTGAAAGCTGTCCGCGCCGAAAAAAGATCCCGGCACTTTGCCGTCTTTCCATGAAACGGAAACGTATTGGCCCAGCCGTTCTTCGTAGGGGTTGTTCTGGCAGCGCGTCCGGCCGGTTTCCTGCCAGATATGAATGCCGCAGGCCTGCGCGACGGCGTGAAGGAGCGTGGATTTGCCCGATCCGTTTTCCCCGGCAAACAGCGTCACCGGCGTGTCAAAGGCCAGTTGTTTTGTGTGTTGAAAAACGGGCAGCAAGAAAGGATAAATCTCCGCGGACGGAAATTTGGATGAAAGTATGGTGACGTCCCGAATATGCATGGATGGACTAAACAACATTAAACGGTTCTTGTCAATTGCCGGATGACCGGGCCGCCGGCCATCCGTTTTAACCGTCAGCCGGCGCGGTGTCTTGCGCGTCTTGTTTCCGGCGCCCCACGCGAAAAGATTATGGGTTGACAGGGGATGATCCGTTTCCTATACTCGGCCTCACAACAAAAACATCCTACTCCACATCAAAGATCCGTTTGACCCCGGTCCGGCCGCAAAAAGGGGCTGTCTGTGAAAACCGGCTTCGGCCGGCACAAAGAAAGGAGCGCCGAACATGAAGATAAAGGGACTGTTTCTTTTGACGCTGTATTGGCTTTTTGCCGTATCCTGCGGCGGCGGGGGAGGGGGCGGCGGTTTTGTTCCGGCCAATCCGGGCGGCGGAGGCGGCGACGATCCTCCGGTCGTCGTCATCAGCGCGACGGCCAGCCGGACCGCCGGGGTTGCGCCGCTTAGCGTGTTTTTCAACGCCGCCATTGATTCCGAGGACGATGCTTTTCATACGCTTTCGTATGTCTGGGATTTCGGCGATCCGGCAAGCGGAAGCTGGGCGCTTTCCGGCAAATCGAAAAATGCGGACAGGGGGCCGGTGGCCGCGCATATCTACGAAACGCCGGGCGTCTATACAGCCACGCTGACGGCGCGCGACGAAACCGGCATCGTCGGACAGCGCGAGTTTTCCATTACGGTGAGCGATCCGGAAGCGGTTTATGCGGGAACCAACACGATTTGTATTTCAGATAACGCGGATTTCAACGGCTGCCCTTCCGGAGCCGGGCAGGTCACGACAACCGACATTCTGGATATGGAAGAGCGCGTCGCGGCCGGGCGAAGGATTCTGCTGCGCCGGGGCGCGTCGTGGACGACGGACGGCGCGGCCTATTATCGTGAGATTTCCGGCCCCGTCACCATCGGCGCCTACGGCGCATGCAGCAGTCCCGATGAGCGGGGGATCTGTGCCAACGCGCCGCTGATTCATCTGACCGGCAGCACGGAAGGGGGAATTTTCAACCTTTATAAAACCACCGACTGGCGGATCCAGGATCTGCACATCACGGGCGACACCACTCGCTGGGGCGCGACGGGCGGCGCCACCGACTGGAGGCAATTGCTGTTTTTGCGTCTGAAGATGTCGGGGTTTAATACGCCTTTGGGCAACAGCCACTGGGACACGGATGGCCACGACCAGATTACGGTGGCCGACTGCGACATTTCCGATGCGGATTCGAATATCCTCTACATTGGTTCCGAACGGCTCGCGCTTTTAGGGAACCGCCTTCGCAATCCCGCGGAAAGTCACGTGTTGCGCGTGTGGCAGGCCTATCTGGGCGTGATCAGCCACAACGAGATGTCGGGCGCAAGCCTCTATACGACGTCCGGCCGCCATGCGCTGAAATTTCATGGCCCCAGCCAGGAGGTTCTGGCCAACGCCGGCAACGGGGAAGGCGGGCTGGTGCATCCCTCGCGTTTTGTCGTGATCGCCAATAATGTCTTCGGCAGTTCCGGCCCCTGGCAGGTGTGCGTCGGCCCTCAGTACGAAGGCATTGACGAGCGCCTGCGGGATATCATTGTCGAAAAAAACCGTTTTCTGGCGGGCTGGGGCGCCATCAGCGCCACGCCGGTTCAGGCGGCGCTGCTGATCTGGGCAAGCAAGGTGACCGTGCGCAACAATCTTTTCGACGGCACGGGGTCGTCGAGCTACTATACCGGGGTGATGATTACCCGGCGGGGAAACGAGCCCGCACCCAGCGACAACCGCGTCTATCACAATACCATCTATAAGGCGGCGGTTCAGGGCGCCTATACGTCCTGCGAAGGCATTCGTCTGGGCGAGCAGGCGCGCCGGACGATTGTCCGCAACAATCTGGCGTATCTGGCGCCGGAGGCCGATTTGATGCAGCTTCTTCACGACGACAGCCCCGATCTGACGCAAAGCCACAATTTCCTGGCTTCAAGCAACCAGTGGATCGATCCGGACAACGCAAACTTTTTGCTCAGGGATTTTCGTCTGAGGGGAGATTGCGACTATCTCAATCAGGGAACGGCGGTTCCCGTGCTTGACGATTTTGCGGAAACGGCCAGGCCCCAGGGCGCAGGCTTCGATCCGGGCGCATTTGAGTATTTCTAAACGGCCCAGCGCACCAGGCTCGAAGCGACAGGATGCTTGGCCTTCCCGGACTGCGGATGGAGAAGAACGATCTTGAATTTTCTTGACACATTCTTTTGTTGTTCATATGATCCGCGGCGCAGTTTAACGGATTCCCCAGAAAAATGAATAGCCGCTCATGGCGGCGAAAAGCGTCTTCCCCTGAAAGAAAAGAAAGCGAAGGTGTATCCGATGGCAACCACGTCTACGTTTGAAAGCCGTTTGCATTCCGAGTTTAAAAAATTGTCCAAACACCTGTCGACGCAGGCCGCCCAGACGGCCGGCAAAACCTCCTGGGTCCGGGAGTTTCGCAAAGCGATCGGACGGGATTTGCCGCAACTCGATCATCTGCGTGACGAGTTGACCGCTTCGGGTCGGTTTGGCGAGGCTGCCAAATTGCCCGATCAGGAAAGCCTGGGCGCCGATCTGACTGCTCTGGAAAAAGCCGTCTCGGCGGGCGACAGGGAAACCGCCGCGGCGGTTTCACAGCGTGTGACAAAATCGCTCAAGGCGGCCGCAGACGCGCGACGCGCGCTGGCTAAAAAACAGTCGCGTCAAAACGCCCTGGCCCGGCAGAGCGCCGATAAAAAGTGGACCGACGTCTGGATGAAACTGGGGTCGGGGATGATGGAAAAGCATCTGCAGAAAAAGGAATTTATAACGGCTCTGGCCGATCGCGGCGTTCTGATCGCAGCCGCAGCAAGGCCCGTGAATCTGCCGACCCTGCCGCTGTTTGCCCAGACTGATCTAATCAAGCCCGGCAGACGCGCCGAAGACGCCCCTGCGCGGGAGATCCGCAATGCCGAAGCGGATTTTATCGAAAAATACGGCAAGGTGAGCGATCTGCCACTGACCATTGTTGCGCCGCTTGCCGCCGCCAATCTTTTCCAGATTTCTCTTGACGCAGCGGATTTTCTCAGCGGACGGCCGGTCGATGCGACATCTCCCATCGGCTCGGTCGGCGTGGACTATATCGCCTTGCTGAAGGATTTCGCCTCACGTCACGGATCGGTCCGCTACGCTTATGGCTTTTCGTCGGCGCTTTTTAATCGGACGCAGCCGGATGACGATTCTTACGGCGGCGCTTTGCCCACAGTCGGGACCGTGCGCCGCGAGTTGTTCAATATTATGTCGAATCATTTGCTTTTCAGTCAGAAAAACCAGATGGAAGCTTCGCTGCCGATTTCCGCCGTGGCCGAAATTTTCGATTTCCGGTCGCGGGTTTTGAATTGGGGAAGCTTTTCCAATCAGGTGTGGACCCGGAATTATAATGCGACGTCCGCCTATCCTCCGGAGCAGCTCGACAATATCCTTTTTACAAGCCATTATCTGCCGTCCGCCTCCGAATCCCGTTGGCTTGGGCAGGTGAAAGAAACGATTACGCGCGCCACCGCGGCCATGCAAAGCGAAACGTCGGCCGCTGTGTCGCATCTGCAATCCGTCAGCAATGGCGATTTGGATATTCTTGAAAAAGCGGCGCAGCTGCTTCGGTATTTCTATTTCGGCGCTGCCTCCGACAAGGCTCCGAAAACCCTTTCTTTGCCGATGCAGGGTGTCTTTGTTTTCTCGATGCCCACCGCGTCATTTGATTATGAGTTTGTCAACCGCTTTCTTGCCGATCCGAATCCGCTTTATTCATCCGGCAAAGAAGATCTCCTGGGTCTGCTCGACGCGCTTTTGACGGCGATCCGCGGGATTGAAGCGGTCGATCCGGACTGGTATCTGCTCAAAAGCTGGTCTTATCGCCCCTGTTATCTCCAGTTTCTCGAAGCGCTTCGTCTCCAGGCGTCGCAAAGCGTTGAAGTGTCAATCGCCTCGCGGATCAAAGTCGATCAGCTGCTGTCCAATATCCGTACGCGATTCGTCGGCCGGATCAAGGCTTACATGGATCTTCAGGCGGAAATATCTGCGGGTGTTTTCTATGCCGAATGGGTGAAGGATATTTCCGGCATCCTGACCGCCGCGTGCAGGCCTTTGCGCGTCATCACACAAGCCTATCTGCCGCTGGTTATGTCTCCGGATGCGCCGTCGTTGAAAAGCCCGCTCGTGTCCGAGAGGTTTCGCCTGGACCCCGTCGATGTGGCGCGGGCCGCCGATTTTTTTATCTGCAAACCGGCGGTGGGGCTTTTAAAAGAATATCGCCTAGAATTGAAACACAACGGATTCGGCCTGGGGAATCATCTTTATTCTCAGACGCTTTTCCCCGGCGAAACGGTGCAGCTGGAAATGCGCTCCCGGCAACGGTTTAAGGAAACCGCCACAACAAGCACGGCCGAGAATATCTTTGAGGAAGCAAGCGCCGAAACCCTGCAGGATCTGTCGAACGAACTGAGGCAGCAATTGCAGCGGGAAAATAAATCGTCGAAAACGTCCGAGCGCGAGATCGGGGGCGGATTCGGCGCCGAATTGCTGGGCATCATCAACATTGCGGCCGACGCGCATGGGAAGTGGTCGTCATTGGATGAAGAAAGAAATTTTGCCGACAGCCTCCAGTCGGTGCTTAGCAAACTCTCCACAAAACTTTCCCAGAAACGGCAGGTGACTTTTGACATCAAAAACGAAACCGTATCCGAAACGGAAACGGAAAACGAATCCAAAAGCACCCGTTCGTACGCTAATCTGAACAAGGAAAAGAACTTGACGATCAACTTTTTCCAGATTACCAGGCAGTATAAAACCGAGCTGTCGCTGGATGACGCGAAGGTCTTTTATACGTCGGGTCGCTATCCGATTCTCAAAATATTCGTTCCGGGCGTTCTCAACGAAACAGAGGCCAGGCGGGTGCTGGGGGTGAATCCGCATTTTTCAAAGCTCAAAGACGAAGCCGGGTTGGATGTGCAAACGCTGTTCAGTTTAAAAGTCATTGAACCGCTTCCGGTCGAGCTTTGGGATCTTTATCCGCAGGATGTTCTGGTAGTGATCACCGCTCCGCCCTATCAGGCCCGGATTCAGACCGGCAATACCAATGCGTTTTTGATCAGCAATCTGACCAAAGCCAGGGCCAGGGAAATCAACGAGCAAATCTGGCGGATGCTGGGCGGCGGGCAGGCGTCGCCGGAAGGCCTGGCTGTGTCGGCTTTTCCTTTCGGGAAGGAGGAAGCCCCCGAGCGGTGGCCGATGAATCCCAAAACGGGGAAAGCATGGGAAGCGCAGGCCCCGATCGGAGACAGCCGGGTATGCGCCGACAAGATTCAGATTCAGGGAGACGCCCTGACGTATTTCCTGCCCAATCTAGATCTTCGCTATAAGGGCGATTCAGCCATTTCCGCAAGGTATCGGGACGACGACGCGGCCGGTCCGTATTCTCTTCCCAAACGGATCTGGAGCCGCACGTATGTCGTCAATACCAACGGCGTCTATGCGGAAAATATGCTGGGCCAGTGTAGCGCCCTGGAGGACTACGCCACCCGCCACCGGGAGTTGGATGTCCGTCAGAAAGAAATTCAAATCGATCGCGACCGGACAACCCTGGAAAAAGACCGATTGGATCTGCGAAAGATCAAAGCGCTCACGCCGCCTCTGCCTGAAGATTATGCACAGGGGGGGTTTAGCGACGCCCAGTCGGCCTATGAGCGGCTGCGCGCCGCGGAAAACACAGGCGACTACAATATTCGCACCTCGGGGAATGCCAGCGTGAATGTCAATCTGGATCTGGACAAGACCGCAGCCGGCATGCATGTCAACATCGTCAGCGAGGACATGCCAACATGAGCGGGGGAGAAATCATTTATCTTCTGGGCGCCAACGGAACAGGGGTTGTCAATCCCGGTGGCCTGGATGTGCTTCATCAGTTGATCCGCGCTCTGGATTACAGCCGGATCAAGGCGCTGACCGTTTTTAATTTCGCCGATAGTTTTGTTCTGCAGGCGTCCGCAAAAAGCACGTTGATTGCCGGAATCTCATCAAGTCAAAGCCCGGTGCAGATTTTGAAAGATTATCTGCTTGTCGGGATCGGATCGGTGAAGCCGGTCGGTAAGATCAAGGCCATTCATGTGGGTTTTCATTCGGACTACAACGGCATGTATGCCTATAACGGATACCCGCTGGATGTGACGATGACATCGTCAGGGCGGGTCGACATGGTGAAACTCGATACTTTGTTTTTTCAAAAAGACAGTTCGGGTAAATTTAATTTAAATACCGACGTTCAATCGCTGCGTGATACGCTCGACGTTGATTGCTATGTCAAGCTTTGGGGGTGCAACGCTTATCCGCTCGACTCCGACCGCGCGCTGACGGAGCTGCTCCAGACCGGTTTGACCGATAAACAAAAAAAGGACCTGGACGTGTCTGATTCCTATTTGTACAGCAAAGTATCAAAATACAAAAGTGACGATGTATTCAACAAGATGCTGTGCAGTAACATTCTGGAGTATGCGATCAAGCAAAGAGGGGGAAAGACTGAGCCGACCTATTTTAAAAACTACACGTCTTTTGCGTCCGCCCTGGCGGAAATTCTGGATGTGCCGGTTGCCGCGGTTTTGATGGGCAATGGTTCGGAAAGCAAGCAAATCGACTTAACTAAAAACGTTAAAGAGAACTTTGATCAAAACGCTTTCCCCGCGTTTAAGGAAAAGCGCTACCCGCTGTTCGAGATGGATCAGAAGGCCCAAAAAAAATTGGACAAGGGAAAACTTCCCGACGAATTTAAAACGGAACTGAAAAAATTCAATCTGGACTGCGGATCGTCTATCGATATTGCCGCGGAAGAAAAAGGCGGAGGCGAGGTGAGCTATTGGACTATCCGGGACAAGTCGCTCCGGAGGCGTTATCGCGCCGAACCCAGTAACAAGAAGGTGTTCGTTTATCTGTGCTTCTACACCGACATTGCTTATAAACCGTCGATCGGCGGTGCGACGGTTGATCTTCTGCAGCCAGCCAATAATGATCAATTGGAAAGCCTGATGAAGGTTTTTCTGGATCAGAAAATTGTGGAAGACGAGGGGGCATACTTTCAGCAGTACGACTCGTTTCTGATCGAGTATCCGGGCACGGGATATGTGGTCTATGACTGGTCGACACTGCAAAGCTCTGTGGTTGTGGCAGGCCGTTCGGAGAACGTCCCCGCCAAAAAGTATCTGGCCAAATCCGACTTGCTGCGTAAAACCGATATTCTCGACAAATCGCCGTTTCTCAACCGGAACGACTATATCGGGTAGCGGTCATGCCTTTCCTTCGACACCGTCGCGGACAACATGAAGGTTGCACGTCACACCCTTATGAACGGGTGAATTCGGGACGACCCTAAGTTTCATGGACGGCGCTTGGTGTCGTTGCGCCGGTTTTTACACTCAGAAGAAAAGACAGAGTTCCGGAAAGAATCGGAGTTCTTCGCCGGTTTGTTTTTCAAAGCGGAGGCCGGGGGTTTTCGGCCCATCGGATGTTATTCGGAAGTGATGGTTTTTTCCACGGCCGAGCTGACTTCTTCCAGAATGGCATCGACGGCCGGTTCATCGATGTCCAGAAAGATCATCACATCTTTTATGATCTCGGGTTCTTCCTGATACGGGCTGTAACCGATCCTGCGCGTGAGCATGTTGGCCAGATACAGAATCAGGCTGGTTCGGGACGCAACGGGCGAAAGATCGGGGCGCTCATGGTTGATGACGGCGGAAATCAGCTCGCTACTGAAATTCCATTTCTTCAGAAGCGCGCCGCCGAAACTGGCGTGCACGGCCTGAATGCTCGCGAGGACTTTTTCCATGTCGACGTTGTTAGTTTGTCCATTTTTGAAAAGCCTTGCCGCCAGCCCGTTGAGCAAGAGGACTTTGCCCACGTCGTGGGTCAGGCCCGCAAGAAAAAGAGAATCCTCGTCCGGCTCACGAAGCCGCGCGGCGAGGATCCGGGTCGCATAGGCCGTCGCGATGGCGTGAATCCAGAACTTTTCCATAAGCTCTTTGATTTCGACGTTGTCGGCGGCATACATGGATTTCATGGCGAGCGCGGATATGACATTGCGGGCTTCCTTCATACCGATGCGCGACAACGCGAGATCAACCGTTTTGACGTTTCCGCCTCCGCCGTAATGCAGAGAGTTGGACATGCTCAGCAGTCTTAAGGTGACGATCTGGTCCTGTTCAATCACTCTGGCCGCATCCGCAAGGGATTTATCGGGAGAGCGCAGCACATTCTGGATTTTATGGATCACGGCGGGAAATGCCGGCGTATCGATAATTCCCCGCTTAAAGGCCAGCACAATATCGGACACGGCTTTCTGAACGGCATCCACTTCCGCGGCGTCGGCCTTTTGTTCGGAAGGGCTGCGCCCGTCGGCAAAAGGAGAAGAGGGGGTGTCAATTTTCCCCCGGGACGCGTCCTTGGCCCGGGTGATAAAGCGGATGAATTCGTCAACCAGATGCGGATCAAAAGTCTTTCCCGATCCTTCCCGGATGAGCGCCAGGGCTTCATCCTGGGGCAACGCGGCGCGATGCGGCCGCTCGGACGTCATGGCGTCGTAGGCGTCCACCAGGCTGAGTATCCGCGAGCCGATGGGGATGGCGTCGCCCCGAAGCCCGTCGGGATAGCCGTCGCCGTTGTAGTTTTCATGGTGATGCCGGATGATGGGCAGCGCTTTTTTTAAATAACTCAGGCGGGAGAGGATGGTTTCCGCAATCACCGGATGTTCCCTCACGACGGCCATTTCCTCAGGCGAGAGTTTATCCGGCTTGTTGATGATCTCCATCGGAATATAGACCATTCCGATGTCATAGAGCAATCCGGCAAGATAAAGGTCGTTGATGAAATCCCGATGCAGCGTTAAGAAACTGGAAAAAAGGATGCACTGGGTCGCGACGCGTTCGGAATGCCCCCTGAAGAATTCGCTTTTGTGCTCCACGACGGAAACGAGCGTCTGGATGACTTCCTTGATGATATCCTGCTGGCTCATGCTGAGATGGACTGCCATAATTCAGGTCGTCTCCGCTGCCCGTCTATCTGCAAGATGTTTGCGTAAATAGGCGCGCTATGTGTTTTGATTCAGCTCTTCCGGGTCAAAATATCCGCTCCGGTTTAATACAGGGACTTGCCTGTAAAGTCAACGGCAATGACGCGGCGCGGCTTTCCCCAAGCCGTTTTCTTGGGGCAAACGGCATTGCCGGCGTTTGTTCATGGCCGGATCCCCGGCAAAAGGCCTTCTTTTCTTGTTGAGTTTGATGCTGCCAGAAAATTGACGAAGATGCTCATCGGGTATATATGTCTAAACGAAAGGGTTGCATTCTTATCTCGAATGAGGGCGTTGTGTATGAACAAGACGGCAAGGATGATCGGCTCGATTTTTATTTTTTGCCTGTGGGCGGCGGGTTGCACCGTGTCTTCAGATTCAAATCTGATTTTCATCGGGCAGTATGAAGGCGGCGCGCTGTATCAAGCCGGCCCTGTGAAGGTTTTGTCTCTGAGGGGCACGCATTATCAGATGGGCAGACAGTACGGCGCACTGCTCAAAGAAGATTTGAACGACCTGTATGATCTGGCCGTTTCCCGCTATGCCGGCTATGGCATTGGTCCGGAGCGGATGCTTGAGGTCGCAACCGCTTATTACGCGAATTTTCCGCCTAAATACAAAGCAGTGATTGCCGGAATGGCCGAAACATCGGGGTTGGGCCTTGACAGACAAATCGTGGTCAACGGCATTGAGATTATCCAGAAAATAAACGGCATTGTTCCCGCCGGAAACTGCTCGGGCGCGGCCGTGTGGGGAGATTTCACAGGCGGCGCGCCTCTGATCTTCGGGCGCAGCAACGACGATCATCCCTTTTTCAGGTCTTTCGGAGGCTACACGGTCGTCGCCGTCTTCAATCCCACAGACGGAGGCATTCCGACGGCGGTCGTCAACTACGCAGGGGCGATTTATGCGCCGACGGGATTGAACCGCTACGGCATCTTCATGGAGCTCAACAGCGGCAATTCCGGGGGCGGATTCAGCCTGGCGCGCACGCCCACGGTCGTTTCCATGTTCGATATCCTGCAAAGCTGCGCAACCGCAGCCCAGGCGGACGCGGCTTTTTCAAACCTGTCGGTGGATATTTCATCCATTGTGAATGTGTCCGATCTCAGCGGGGCCGCAAGCTATGAATGCTCGCTTGATGCCGTAAAGCGCAGAGCCGCCGACGAGCCGGGGCTTCTGGTTTCGACGAATCATTTCCGCGATCCGTCATGGGGAATCGATCCGCCTTCGCCGGAGCAGGACGCCGAAAACGGCTGGACGCTTGCGCGCCTGGAAAACGCGCTGAATTGGGCTCAGGCCGAGAAAGGTCAGGCAAACGTCGAGAAAATGAAAGACCTTTTGTCGCGGGACATCATCACTCAACAAGGGCTTTACAGTTCCTACACCATCTATCAAATCGTTGCCGTGCCGGAGACGCTGACCCTCTGGCTGCGGGCGCCGGATCATTTCGAATGGCAGAAGATTTCTCTTAGGAATCTTTTCGACTGAGCGTTTGGTAGCGAGGGTCTGAAATCGGGTCTCCGAAAATTTGTCCTGGCTCTTCAGCGACGGCCAGGCTGTTCGCGAAACAGCTTACGGCGCCGCGCCCGGCATCACTCCATCGCATGGAACATTATTTTGGAAACCGGCGCGCGGCGGCTGATCCGGGCAGATGTCCGCCCACGGCAAACAACAGCGGGATGGACAGCAGAATTAAAATCACGACCAGGGGGCCCGCCCAGGCAAATGTCGGAAGCTGAATGTAGCCTTCCTCCAAGCTCCGTCTGAGCAAAAAAACAGTGACGGGCAGGTTGAAAAGCAGCGCCGTGAGCATGCCCGGCGCGTAACGGCGCATGACCGCCGCGGCAAGAACATGGGGGAAAAGCACATTCAAAAGCATTGCCAGGGCATAGCCGGAAAGAAAATACGCGCCCGCGCTTTCTTTCCCCTGTGTAACGGCCAGCAAAACGGCGGCGTAGGCAAGAAGGGTCAAAACGGCGACAGCGAAGCGAAATGCGGAGGCGTCCACGGGGCGGTGCCACTTTCCCGCCGTTTGCGACCAGGCAGGCAGCCAGACGGCTTCTTCAAGGTTGTGCAGCGTGACGGAGACGGCAAAAAGCCAGGCAAACCAGTGAAAATCCATGACGCCTCATTATTCGCCGGACACGACGACTTTATAGGTTCCATAGATCCCCAAAATGTTATTGACTTTCCAGTCCACTGAATTCACTTTGGCAATGCCGCCGTTTTTCTTCGCGGCTTCAATGCTGCAATCGCCGGTGGCCACCACGCCCAGAATGCTGACGCAGGAGGCTTCTCCCGTTTTGGGCGAAACCGCGCCGTTGCCGGTTGCGGCCAGCGGCAATTTGACGTCGGTGTAAACCGTTCCCATGGGAACCAGCATGGCGCAACCGGTCAGAATAAGCGCCGCGCCCAAAACAACGGCCAATCTTAATGTTCTCATCATTCCCTCCCGGCAGGACGAACTGCCTGAATCATTTGATGGGTTGGTTGAAAAGTTTCCGTGTAAACCCCTTGCGGCTTCCGGTGTGATTTGTAAGGACTAACGAATGGATGCCGTCTTGCATCCCGAAACCATAACGAGCATCGCTTCCTTGCGGGAAATTCTAGACCATTCACAGGCGTTGTCAATCGGATTTTATCGGATCAAAAACCCTGGAAATTTGAGCAGAAGCAGGCGGGTGGGGCGGACGCGCAAAGACGGCCAGCAGGCAGCAGACGAAAAGCAGCGCCGCGGCAAGGCTCAAAGGCGCCAGATAGCGGCCGGTCTGATCAAAAAGCCATCCGGCCAGAAGCGGGCTTGCGGCCGAGGCAAGCGTCACCACCGGGGTTGTCCAGCCGACGATCCGCGAGAAATGGCTTCTGCCGTAATACGCGCCGGTGAGGTTGGGCAGAAGCACGATCATGCCGCCGAAACCGATGCCGGTGAGAACGGCGTACAAATAGACGAAAATACCGCCTTGCGCATTGATAAGCGAGACGACGCCCAAGCCCATGCATGCTGAGAAAAACACGGCCAGGTGGCGGCCTTCGAAGCGCAGGCCCAGGAGGCCGGACAGCAGCCTGCCCAGAATGCTCATGCCCAGCATCAGGCCCAGCGCCGCCGCCGAGGTGACGGACGAATAGTTCAAATCGCGCAAATAGGCGACCTGATGGGTCGTCATGATGTTGTGAACAAAAAGCACGGATGAGAAAAGCGCAAGAATCATCCACAGCGCGGGTGTTTTGAACGCGTCGCGGACGGTAAAGTCCACGCCGGTCGAATAGACGACGCGGCGGGATGCTGCGGTTTCACCTTGCGGCGCCCACGGGCGGCCGTCGGGCGCTTGCCCCAGTTCTTCGGGCGTATTGCGGATGAGCAGACCCGCCAGGACGACGCCCAAAAGCAGATGCAAGACGCCCAGGCAGATCCAGGTCCACCGCCAGCCATAGCCGGACATCAGATAGCCGACGAGCGGAGGCAGAATAAAGCCGCCGATGCCGCCTGCCGCCAGAAGCAGCCCCAGCGCGAGCGAGCGTTTGCGGATAAACCAGGAATTGACGACGGTGGTCATCGCGAGAAACTCGGCAAACGCCAGCCCCAGCCCGCCCATCACGCCGAAGAAGAAGTAGGCGTGCCAGAGTTCCTGCACCTGCGACATGCCCGCAAGACCAAGCGCGGCGGTCAGGTTGCCGGCCATGATGTTCTTTCGCGCGCCGAAGCGGGATATGGCGGCGCCCGCAAGGGGCCCCAGCATGCCGCCGATGATGAGAAACAGGCTGTAGGGCCCAGAAAGGGCCGAGCGGCTCCAGCCCATCGTTTCGCTCATGGCGGGCAGAAAAACGCCGAAGGCGTAGGTGACGTCTCCGCAGATGCAGCCGTAGGCCAGCATGGCGCCTAGCAGGGTGGTCCAGCCGGAGAAGTGAGCATTTGACGCAGCGTCTGGTTTCAAGAGAGGTCCGCTTTCATATGGGTTAGGTGTCCATTCGGAATCGTTTCCGTTCGCGCCGGCCGGATCGCAAGGCTGCAAGGCGTTTTGTGAGCAGGCAGCCCTTCCCCCATGCCTTCAGGCGGGGAAAATGTCAACAGTGTGCAAGGACGAGAAAAGCAACCTCCGCGTCATTCTTTCGAACGGGGCTGTTTTTGTTCCACTTCCCGCGCCAGCAGACCCGTGGTGGATATGCGAATTTCATAGGTGGCGGGCCGGTCGGAAGGGATAAACGTAGCCGAGCCGTATTCCGCGTCGAGAAGCCATCTTAAAAAAAGGTATCTTTCCCGCAGATTCAAAAGATCGATCGTTTTGGGTTTGGACAGTTGAAAAAAACGCCGGGGTTCGGTTTGCTCGTCATCAAGGCTCAGATATCGGCCGCCAATGCGGTCGAGTTCATAGACGGTGTGCAGCCCCAGAACGTTGATGAGCGGTTTCCATTTGAGAATGTAGGCGTCGATGTAGAGCTGGTCGCCCGCCAGGTCGAAAATGGCCTGACGCTGGTCGGGAAATCGGACATGCGCGGTGAATGTTTTCTTGGGCCGCGGTTCCACGCGCACCACGGCGGCAAGCGCTTCATGGGTCAGGGCCTGATAGCCGCGGGAGGCGACCATCAGCGTTCCGAACAGCGCGGCAAGTGAAAGCGACAGGAAGGCGACCAAAAGACTCAGCGCGCTGTTGAAAAAGGCTTTTTTGCGCAGGGCGAAGACGGCAATGAAAAGAAAAACAAGACACAAAATGCCGCAGACTGCGGCCAGAGCCATCAAGGTATTAAGCATGCTATCCATCCTTTTTTCCAGGCGGTTTCCGCAAGGGGTTTTTTCCTCGGCATCGCAAAGACGGCTGCTTTTATAGCATAAAAATGTCCCAAGAAAAATGTTTATCCCGGAGCAAGGCTTCGCGCCGCGCTCCAGCCGGGAGGCGCGCTTCCCGGTCCCGATGCCGGCAGGCTCTTCATAGGTTGCCGACTTGACTGATGTTTCTCGTTGACATTGCCCGCCGATCCTGTTACACACTCTGCCACATCCAAAAGCGAGGGGTGCCCATGACGACGCTCAACAGCTTAACGAAGATCCATAAGCGGATTCTGGTTGTGGATGATGATCCGGCCATTCTCGATGTCTTAACCCAGTATATGAAGCTCATCGGGCTCGACGCGGTGAGCGCGGCAAGCGGCGAAGAAGCGCTGGCCGCTTTCAAGAAGAATCACTTCGACATTGTGGTTTCCGACATTAAAATGGCCAATATGGACGGATTGACGCTGCTTGGCGAAGTGAAGCGCCTTGATCCGGACGTGATTTTCATCGTCATTACCGGGTATCCATCGATTGAAACCGTGCTCGAGGCGATGAAGAAAGGGGCGGTCGATTACATCGTCAAGCCGTTCCAGTTTGATGAAATCAAACACAAGATCGAGCGGGCGCTGGTGGAAAAGGATATGAACAAGCAGCTGCGCAGCAACCAGGGCATCATCTGGTCTTTGATCATTTCCATTCCCGTGTGGCTGATTCTGGGCATTATTCTGGCCAAAGTCCTCATGGATTAAGCGCGCTGAAAGTCAGGATGAAAAAAAATCCTTGACAAGGCGTCGATCCTCTTCTATAGGGAACGCCATTACGCGAAAGGACAGCTTTTTTTTCAGTGAACACGCAGAAAAACGCATACAGCACTTTTTTTGGCTATTGGTTTTATACCTATTATGCGCCGGTCTGCCTGTCGCTGAGGGAGTCGTTTTAAGACAAACCAAACCAAAACAGCCATGGGTGGATCGAGCACACAGCCGCCCATGGCTTTTCCGTTTCCGAAAAAGGCCATGGCGGCAAAAAGCCATGGCCTTTTTTTCATCACAGGAGGATTGTATGATTATTGTCATGAAGAGTCAGGCGACGGAAAAACAAATTACGGATGTGATTAACTGGATCGAGTCGGTCGGCTACAAAGCCCACCCCTCAAGCGGCGTGGAACGCACCATCATCGGCGCCGTGGGGGACAACCGCGACAAAGCGGTGCTCAAATACGCCGAGTCGCTTCCGGGCGTGGAAAAGACCATGCCCATTTTGAAACCCTACAAACTGGCCAGCCGGGAATCGCATCAGGGCGATACGATCATTCCGGTGGGCAACCTCCGGATCGGCGGCCCGGAATTCATCGTGATGGCCGGACCGTGCGCGATCGAAAGCGAAGAGCAACTGCTCGAAAGCGCCTATATCGTCAAAAAAGGCGGCGGACATATGCTGCGCGGCGGCGCCTTCAAACCCCGCACCTCGCCTTACAGCTTCCAGGGGATGGAGGAAGAAGGGCTCAAGCTGCTTGACGCCGCCCGGAAAAAAACCGAGCTGCCGACGGTGACGGAGGTGGTCAGCCCGGCCGATGTGGATCTGGTGGAAAGCTACGCGGACATGCTGCAGATCGGCGCCCGCAACGTCCAGAATTTCGCGCTGCTTAAAAAAGTCGGGCAGGCCCGCAAGCCGGTGCTGCTCAAGCGCGGCATGATGACGACCATCGAGGAGCTGCTGATGTCGGCCGAATACATTCTGTCGTCGGGCAATCCCAACGTGATTTTATGCGAGCGGGGCATCCGGACGTTTGAAACCGCCACGCGAAACACGCTCGATATCAGCGCCGTGCCGGTGCTCAAGAACCTGACGCATCTGCCGGTGGTGGTCGATCCCAGCCACGCGGCAGGCAATTACAAATACGTCATTCCGCTGGCGCGGGCCGCCGTCGCGGTGGGCGCCGACGGCATCATTGTCGAGGTGCATCCCGAGCCGGAAAAAGCGGTTTCCGACGGCGCGCAGTCGCTCAAACCGGAAAAGTATTACCAGCTCATGGACGATATCCGGGCGCTGGCCGGCGCGCTGCGGTCCAAGGCGGTGTGAGGCGGCCGATGAAATCTTTGAAAGTCAATCTGGACAAGAAAACGGTGTCGTCCTACGACATCCGCATCGGCGCGGGCATCACGGACCGGATCGTGCTTTTAATCGCCAAAACTTTCAAGGCCTCGCACTATGTGGTCGTCACCGACAGCAACGTCAAAAGGCTGCACGCGCCTGCATTGATCGACGCCATGACCCAGGCGGGGCTCAATGTGTCGCTGATCGATTTTCCGGCCGGTGAGTCGCAAAAGACTCTGGATACGGCCGTCGAGGTCGTCGGGAAACTGCTGGCGCTGGGCGCCGATCGCTCCACCGTGCTGATCGCCCTGGGGGGCGGCGTGGTGGGCGACCTGACGGGGTTTGTCGCGTCGGTGTACATGCGGTCGATTCCGTATGTTCAGGTTCCGACCACGCTGGTGGGGCAGGTCGACAGCGCCGTCGGCGGAAAGACCGCCGTGGATCTGGCCCAGGGCAAGAATCTGGTGGGCGCCTTCTATCAGCCCAAGGCGGTTTATGCGGATGTGAAATATCTGGAAACGCTTCCCGACGCCGAGTTTCGCAACGGTCTGGCCGAAATCATCAAGTATGGAATCATTGAAGACACGGCGCTGTTCGGCAAGCTTGAGGCGCGCATCGACGATGTCGGCGGCAAGGACACGGCTTTTCTGACAGGCGTGGTGGAGGCCTGCCTGCGGATCAAAAAGTCGATCGTCGAGATCGATGAACACGAGCAGGGGCTGCGCAGAATTCTCAATTACGGCCATACGCTGGGCCACGCCCTCGAAGCGGTTTCGGGCTATCGTCTGTCGCATGGCGAAGGCGTGGCGCTGGGCATGATCGCCGCCGCCCGGCTGTCGGAAAAAATGCACTATTTGCCGGCGCAAGAAACCCGCCGGATCGAGGCGCTGGTGGAGCGGGCGGGCCTGCCGGTTCGCATTCCGGCTGATTTTGCGGCGCCGGAGATCCTCGCGCGCCTGAAAATGGATAAGAAGAAAAAGGATGGCGCGGTGCGGTTCGTCCTTTTAAAAAAAATCGGGATGCCCTTTGTCAACGGAGGGCTGCCTGAAGAAATGATAACAGACGTAATCGAGGGCATGAAGGCATGAAACCGACGCTTGCGGTTTTAAGGGAAAAAATGCGGGAGAAGGATCGGCAGATTGTTTGTCTGCTCAACGAGCGCGCGAATATTTCCGTGGCGATCGGACGGGTGAAGGGGCAGCGCGGCATGGAAATCTACAATCCGGCGCAGGAGGCCCGCGTGTTCGATTATCTCGACGAGCTCAACGACGGGCCGTTGTCAAAATCGCAGATGACGTCGATTTACCGGGAAATCATCTCGACGTCGCGCGATCTGCAAAAACCGATGCACATTGCGTATCTGGGGCCGGAGGCGTCCTTCTCCCACCTGGCGGCCCGCCTGCATTTCGGCGTGTCGAGCCGCTTTTTCCCGCAGTCGGGCATCGGGCGGGTTTTTGACGAAGTGGAAAAAGGCGCGATTGACTGGGGGGTGGTGCCGGTGGAAAATTCCCTGGAAGGCTCCGTCAACGTCACGCTGGATCGGCTGATTCTGACGGGCCTGAAAATTCAGGCCGAGATGTATCTGCGCGTCAGCCAGTGTCTGCTGTCGTCGGGCAGGACGATCAAGGCCGTAAAACAGATTTATTCCCATCCGCAGGCGCTGGCGCAATGCCAGGCGTGGATTCGGACAAATCTTCCCAATGCGGTCATTGCCGAAGCGGAAAGCACGGCCGCCGCGGCGCAGATGGTCAAAGGCAAAAAGAACGCCGCCGCCATCGGCAGCTCGCTTGCCGCCTCGGCCTACGGGTTGAATCTGCTGGCCGAAGGCATTGAGGACAACCCCAATAACACCACGCGCTTTGTGGTTATCGGCCGCGGAGAAGGCGAGCAGACCGGCAACGACAAGACCTCGCTGATTTTCGCCACGCCGGATTTGCCCGGCGCGCTGCACCGGGCGCTTTCGGCCTTTGCCCGCCGGAGAATCAACCTGGCGAAAATCGAATCGCATCCCGTTAAAGGACGCATGTGGGAATATCTCTTTTTTGTCGATCTGATCGGCCATCAGCGCGACGCGTCGGTGAAGTCGTGCCTTGCGGAGCTTAAAGAAAAAACCTCTCTTTTAAAAATCCTCGGATCCTATCCGGGGGCCAAGGATGGACTATGATCTGCATTCCGATTACCGCCCCGTCGCAGGACGAGGCGATCAAAGACATTCAGCGCTGCTGTCCGTTTGCCGATGCCGTTGAATTGCGGATGGACTGCATTGCCGGGGCCGATCCCGGACGGTTGATCGCCGCCGTGCGCGCGGCGTGCGGCCGGGTGAAAGTGATTGTCACCTGCCGCAGTCGGGAAGAATCGCTGCTGCCCCCCGAGCGGACCGGGCGCGCCGCAGGCGGTCTTTCCCCTTCGGCCCGAATGAAAATTTTAAGGCAGGCCGCCGAGCTTTCCGCGGACTTCATCGACATCGAACTGTCCATGGGGGCCGACGCGATATTGGGGCTTCAGGCCTTTTGCCGCAAACGGAAAAGTCCGTCGCAGTTGATCGTGTCCTGGCACGATATTTCGGCCACACCGTCCGAGGCGAAGTTAAAACAGGTTTTCCGGGCGTGCGCCGTCTTTAAACCGGCCATCGTCAAGATCGTCACGATGGCGAAGTGCGCCGGCGACAATTTGAAAGTGTTGTCGCTTCTCTCTTACGCCGAAAAGCACGGCCAGGCGATCGCCACCATGTGCATGGGGCCTGAAGGCAGAGCCAGCCGCGTGGCCGCGCCGCTTCTGGGCAGCGCGTTGGCGTTTGCGGTTTTGCCCGGCATCGGCCCGTCCGCGCCGGGGCAGCTGACCGCCGGCGCCATGCGGGAGCTGTGGCGGCGCATTGCGGCCCAACCGGTCGAACCGGCGCCGCCTCCCTGCGGCCAGGAGGGTCTAAACCTCATCCTGCTCGGAAATCCGGTGCAGCACTCGCTCTCACCGCTCATGCACAACGCGGCGCTCAAAGCCCTGGGCTTAAACGGCCATTACAGCGCCTTTTGCGCAACCGACATCGCCCAGGCGGCGGCGGGTCTGCGCGGCATGAACATTCGCGGCGCGTCCGTAACGATTCCTTTCAAACGCAGTGTGATGGAATATCTCGATGCGATCGATCCCGATGCGTTTGCATTAGGCGCGGTCAATACCATTGTGAACGACGCAGGCTGTCTGACCGGCTATAATACCGACTGGCTGGGATTGGTCGGGGCGCTCAAAACGCAGACCGCGATTTCCGGAAAAACGTTCGTGGTTTTAGGCGCCGGCGGGACCGCCCGGGCCGCGGCGTTCGGCATTCGCAAGGAGGGAGGCGAGATTCTCATCGCCAATCGGTCCGCCGGCACGGGCGTGGCGCTGGCTGAAGAATTCGGCTGCCCCTTCTATTCGCTGGCGATGCTTAAAAAAGTCCGCGCCGACGGTCTGATCAACACCACGCCGGTGGGCATGTTTCCGGACGTGTCGGCATCGCCGGTGGAGCCGGGCTGCCTGAAACGCTTCGAGCTGGTCATGGACGTGATTTACAATCCGCTCAAAACAAAACTGCTGGCCGAGGCCGAAGCCCAGGGGTGCCGAATCGTCTCCGGCCTGGATATGTTTGTTCACCAGGGCGCGGCGCAGTTTCAATTATGGACGAAACACGACGCGCCCGCGGCGCTGATGAAAAAAGTGGTTCGGGAAAGGTTGGAGCAAAATGAATCCTGACGCGATTTCAGATCCGCCCGATGCAGTTGTTCGGGTGCCGGGGTCGAAAAGTCTGACGCAGCGCGCGATGGTCGCCGCGGCGCTGGCTTCGGGCACCTCGCGCATCCGCAACGCGCTGATGGCGGATGACACCCGGCATCTGGCCGAAGGTCTGGGCATGCTGGGCGCATTCATTGAACAGACCCCGGACGGTTTTATCGTCACAGGCACCGGCGGCGCGCTGAAACGCGCCGAGGGTGAGGCTTTATTTCTGGGCAACAACGGCACGGCGCTGCGTTTTCTGACTGCGGTTGCGTCGCTGGGGCGCGGCCGCTATGTTCTGACGGGCGATAAGCGTTTGTGTGAAAGACCCGTCGGGCCGCTGGTTGAGGCGCTGGCGTCCATGGGGGTTGATATTCGTTGCACCAATCATTGCCCGCCGGTCGAGATTCACGCCAACGGGCTTAAAGGAGGCGCCGTCACGCTTACGGACATTGAGAGCTCGCAGTATGTTTCCGCGCTGCTTTTGTGCGGGCCCTACACGGCCAGGGGCATTGATCTGAGCCTGGAAGGGTCCGTGGTGTCGGCGCCATATATTGACCTGACGCTCCGCGTGATGGAAGCCTTCGGCGCAAAGGTCCTGCGGACGGGCGCCGGACGTTTTCAGGTCGGCACGCACAATCTCTTCGGCGCGCGGGACTATGTCGTGGAAGGCGACGCGTCGAGCGCTTCGTATTTTTATCTGGCGGCCGCTCTGACGGGCAGGAAAATCCGCGTGCGCGGCATCACGCGTCAAAGCGCCCAGGGAGACATCCGTCTGCTGGATATTTTCGAGACACTGGGCTGCCATGTGGAAAGCGGAGAAGACTGGGTGGATATTACCGGGGGAAAGCTCGCCCAGGGCGATTTCACTTTCGATCTGGGCGATATGCCGGACATGGTGCCCACGGTGGGGGTTTTAGCCGCTTTTCGCAACGGCCGCACGACTTTAACCAATGTGGCGCATCTGCGCATCAAAGAAAGCAACCGTCTGGCCGCGATGGCCGCGGAGCTCGGCCGCGCGGGCATCCGCGCCCGCGAACTTTCCGATGGATTGGAAGTGGAAGGCGGGCGGATGAAGCCGGCGAACATAGAAACGTATAACGATCACCGTATCGCAATGAGTTTTGCCGTCGCGTCGCGGGTCGTTGCCGGGATTTCCATTTACGACCGCAAATGCGTGGACAAGTCGTTTCCCGGCTTCTGGAAGGAGTTGGCCGGATTATGAAAGTCATTCTGACCGGCTATCGGGCGACGGGAAAAACCGTTGTCGGAATGCTTTTGTCGAAAAAAATGAAGCTGCCTTTTGTCGATACGGACCGGCTGATCGAAAGGGCGGCAGGGCTGCCGATTCGCGACATCGTCGCACAGTTCGGGTGGGAGGAGTTCCGCCGGCGCGAAGCGTGCATCGTGGCGACGCTGCCACAGATGCCGCCATGTGTCGTTTCGACCGGGGGCGGTGTGATCCTCTCGGCCGCCAATCGCGAGGCGCTCAAACAGGCCGGGACGGTGATCTGGTTGAAATTGCCGGCGGCGGAGATTGTCCGGCGGCTGCAACACGACGGGCAGACCGAACAAACCCGGCCGGCTTTCACGTCCGACGATCTGGAAAAAGAGACTCAGGCCGTCTTGGCCCAGCGGCTGCCGCTTTACGAGCAGACCGCCGATTTCGCGGTGGACACGCAAGGCAAAAGTATTGTACGGGTGGCCGACGACATCTATGAACTGCTCGTCGAGACGGGCGTAGTGGCCGGCATCGGCGCATTTCAAAAGAAAAGCAGGAAGACTTCAGGACGGGGGACGGATCATGGGGGGTAATATTTCCGGCAGACTATTTCGCGTGACGACCTGGGGCGAATCCCACGGTCCGGCGACAGGCTGTGTGATCGACGGCTGCCCGCCGGACCTTGATCTGAGTGAATCCGACATTCAGCAGGCACTCGACCGCCGACGGCCGTCGTCGGGGCCCGCTTCCACCGCGCGGCGCGAGTCGGACCGGGTGGAGATTCTCTCCGGCGTGTTTGAAGGTAAAACGACCGGAACGCCGATTTCTCTTTGCATTCCGAATCAGGATGCCCGTTCGTCGAGCTACGCTGATCTCAAAGACGTGTTCCGCCCCGGCCACGGCGATTATTCCTATTTCATGAAATACGGCCGGCGGGACTGGCGAGGCGGCGGACGAGCGTCGGGCCGGGAAACCGCCGCGCGCGTGGCGGCCGGCGCGGTGGCGCAAAAAGTTCTCGACGTTTGCGGCATGGATGTTTTTGCGTTTACCCGCGCCATCGGCGGCATTGAAATCGATGAGGCGTGCCTGCATTCCCTGTCCGATCTTGCGGCGCGCGCCCGCGCCGACGTGCTTTGCTGCCCCGATCCGCGGGCGTCCGAGGCCATGCGAAGCCGGCTCGATGCCGTAAGAAGCGAAGGCGATACGCTGGGCGGCGTGGTGGAGGTTGTGGTTCGCAACTGCCCGGCGGGCTTGGGAGAGCCGGTTTTCGACAAACTCGACGCGGCCCTGGCCTCGGCGCTGATGAGCATCGGAACGGTCAAGGCCGTCGCCATCGGCGACGGCGAAGCGGCGGCCGCGAAAAAAGGGTCTGAAATGAACGATCCGATGAACGAGGCGGGATTCATAAAAAATTCCGCAGGCGGCGTATTGGCGGGCATCTCCACGGGGCAGGACTTGACGGCGCGCGTCTATTGCAAACCGATTCCGTCGGTTTCGCTGCCGCAGCAAACGGTCGATCAACACGGCCATGCGCGAACCCTTGCGATTGAAGGACGCCATGACATCTGCGTGATTCCCCGGATTATCCCCGTGTGCGAGGCGATGGTTTGCCTCGTGCTGGCGGATTTTCTTTTGATCTCCAAGGCGGTGCGGCCGTGAACGCGCCGAAAGTGGGGATTATCGGCGGCACCAACGGCATGGGGCGCTGGCTGGCGGATCTTTTGGCCGAAGCAGGCTGCGATGTGCAGGTGACCGGCCGCAAAACCGAGATGACGGCTGCTGCTGCCGCCGCGATTTGCAAGGTGGTGGTGGTTTCCGTGCCCATCGCCGCGACGGCGGAGGTGATCCGCGAGGTCGGGCCGCTTTTGGGTCCGGAACAGATTTTCATGGATTTGACCTCGCTTAAAAAAGAACCGGTGGAGTTGATGCTGCGGCATTCGCGCGCCGAAGTGGTCGGGTGCCATCCGCTTTTCGGACCGGCGGTTGCCGATCCCGCAGGCCTCAACATCGTTTTGTGCGCGGGGCGCGGAACCGCAGGTTTTGTCTGGATTAAGACCCTTTTTGAAAAGGCCGGCTATTCGGTCTGGGAACGCTCGCCTGAAGAACATGATCGTTTGATGGCGGTGATTCAGGGGCTCAACCACCTCAATACCATCGCGCTGGGGCTTGCGGTTTCCGCAAGCGGCATCGCGCCGGAAGACATCGCGAGATTCGCCACCCCGGTTTTCAAAGCGAAGATGGAACTGGCGGGAAAAGTGTTCGGGAACAATCCGGGGCTTTATGCGGAGATCATCGCGCGCAACCCCGATATTGAAGATATGCTGAAACTCTACACGCAGGCCGTGAAAAACGTCGGCGAGGCATTGGCCGAAGGCGGCAGCGACGCCCTGAGGGGGCTCATTGAGTCGGCCGCACCGGCGCTGTTTACCGGCCGCCACGGCAAGGGCGGGGCTTAGCCGGCCGAAAGAATGCTTTGGATTTTCTCGGAGAGTTCTTCCATACCGAACGGTTTTTGGATGAAGCCGTTGCAGCCGCGCTCAAGGATGTCCATCGCTTTGCCGTCGAGGCTGTAGCCGCTCGATAAAAGCACGGGCACGCCGGGCTTGACGGCCCGAAGCCGGTCGAAAACTTCGCCGCCGTTCATATCCGGCATAATCATATCCAGCACAACCAGATCAATGCGGTCTTTTTCCAGGGCGAAAAGCTCCAGTCCCTGTCTGCCGTCCGAAGCCGTCAGGGTTTCGTAGCCGATCGCCTTGAGCATGTCCGCGGCCACGGCCAGGACGGGCTTTTCATCATCAATCAGCAGAATCGTTCCCCGGCCATGAGCCGCTTTTCGGGCGCGGGGCGGCTCGGCGGACAGAGGTTTTCGGGATGCAGGCAGGTAGATGGAGAAAACCGTTCCTTCTCCCGGTGCGGACGCCACATCAATCGCGCCGCCATGGCTTTTGACGATGCCGTAAACGGACGCCAGCCCCAGGCCGGTTCCTTTATGAACGGGTTTAGTGCTGAAAAAAGGTTCGAAGATCCGATCCATCGTTTTGGGGTCCATGCCGACGCCCGTGTCGGAAACCGTCACCAAAACAAAGTCGCCTCTGCGGTCTTCCCGCAATTTCTCCGGGATTGCGTCCGCGTAAACATTCTGCGTGGCAATGGCAAGATCGCCGCCTTCGGGCATCGCATCCGAGGCGTTGATCAACAGGTTCATAAAAACCTGCTCCATCTGATAGCTGTCGGCTTCAACCGGATGAAGCCCGCCTGCCAGATCCAACTGCAGGCGGACGTCTTTGCGCGTTCGCCGGATGGCCTCCGCGCTTTCGCGGATCGATTCGTTGAGGTCCAGAGGTTTGACGTCGTATTTTCCCTTGCGCGCGTAGCCCAGCAGCTGGCGGGTCAGTTTTGAACCGCGCCGCACCTGCTTTTCGATATCGATGAAATGCCGGTATTTGGGATCGGCGGCGGGCGTTTCGTATAAAAGCAGGGAAACCGTTCCTTCAATCACCATGAGCAGGTTGTTGAAATCGTGAGCAATGCCGCCGGCCAGCGTACCCACCGCCTCAAGGCGCTCGACCTGCTGCATGTGCGCTTTCATTTTTTTCGTTTCGGTGATGTCCCGCAGAAAGACAAGGATGCCGGCCGGCCGGTCTTCGTGATCGTTGAAGCGCGAAGCGCTGATGGTCACATCAATGACTCGGCCGTCTTTGGTTTTGCGGCGGGTTTCAAAATCGCGCAGACGCATTCCCCCGTCGATCAGTTTTTGCAGTTCTCTTTCAGAGCGTGCCCGTTCATCCTCCAGGATATAAGGGATAGGCTTGCCGATCAGTTCGTCTTGTTTCCATCCGAAGATTTCTGAAAACATCGGGCTGACATAGGTGACGTTGCCCAGTAGGTCATAAATTACGATCGCGTCGGCCGAAGAGGCGATGAGCGACCGGTACAGCTCCTGGGCGCGCCGGGATTCCTCATAAAGCGTTTTAAAATGATCCTCGCTTTCTTGAAGCGCCGCCTGCGCATTGTGCAGCTCCTCCACCCGTTGCTCCAGATTGCGGAAGGTGGCTTCCAGCTGGCGCGACATGCTGTCAAAGGAATGTCCGACTGCGCCGATTTCATCCCCGCGCGAAGTGACCTGCGGATCCATCCGGACCTGCCAGTTGCCTTTCTCGATTTCCCGGGCCGTATCGGCCAGGGTCATGATCGGACGGATATAATTCATGGCTGAACGCCTGCCCCAGAGGTAGGTGCCCCCAAAGGTGAGCAAAAATATCAGGGCTGTGATCAGACCGAACAAAAAGAACTGGTGCCCGACATAGGTCTGGTAATTGGCCACCACGCTTTGCGCTTTTTGTTCCATTTTAACGACCGGCGTTGAAAACTCATCGATGTAGGTCGTTGCTGAAACCATGATGGTGATGCCGTTTTGCTTGACGCCGACCGGGGTGACGGCGATAAACTTTTGCCGGACGGAGCCATCCGGTTCGACCCAGTCGTAGTAGCCGGTGGTTTCGTCTCCGTCGATGGCCCGTTCGACGATTTTCCACCATGACGGCAGTTTTTTGGCCAGCGGCCGCATGTCGGTGTCGTTGAGTTTCGGATTGGGATGAACGCGGAACAGCCAGGTGTGCGCCTCGGTGATGGCCGTATAGCCGGTTTCACCGACCTTCTGAATGGCAATTTTCATAAACAGCGGGTCGCGCCGCATCTGCTCAAACGGCTGGTCCGGGTGCATGCGAAAATACAGTTCAACCTGCTTTGCGACATCCCTTACTTTTTGCAGAATGATTTGTTCTCCGAGATGTTGCAGATTGGTTTTGGCGTCGGCGGTGAGTTCGGCATTGGAACGGGTGAGCAGGTCCGACAGATGGCTTCGCGTCAGGGCGACGCCGGTTAGAATGAGGGCGAGCAAAAGAAGCAAGGGGACCAGCGAGGCGAGCAAATACCGGCGCGTAAACGCCTTGGCCATGGAGCGGGATGTTGAAGCCTGTTTTTTCAATGGTTTGCCGCTTCCGTTTTTGTCGTTAAAAATGCGAACGCCCAATGTCGAAAACATGGCTACTATCCTTATGAGAAAACCTCCACGCTGTCAATGGCCGGGTGAAGGCCTTCAGGCGGGCATTTTTCCATTTGGTTTTTAGTTTAAATAGTGTATCTAATCCGGACACGGATTTTTAAGCAAACACAGGAGTCTGCCGAAGATGGAAAAAGAGATTCAACAGGTGGCGCAGATGATTGACTCGTCATCCCGCGTGGCGGTGTTCACCGGCGCGGGCATCAGCACGGAATCCGGCATTCCCGATTTCCGGGGCCCCGGCGGCCTGTGGACGAAGTATGATCCCGACGATTTCACGATCGATAAATTTCTGGCGTCGAGAGCGACGCGGCAAAAGATCTGGCAGGGGCTGCGCGACGGTGGATTGATGGAGGATGCGAACCCCAATGCCGCGCACTACGCGCTCGTCGAGCTTGAAAAACTGGGGAAATTGATATCGCTGGTCACGCAGAATATCGACAATCTGCATCAGAAAGCCGGCAGTTCTCCGGCGCTCATCCGCGAGCTCCACGGCAATATGCAGATGCTGGTTTGCCTGAATTGCCGGGAGCGCTATCCGATTTCCATCGTCAAAGAAAGATACGCTCATTCCGAAGATCCGCCGTCTTGCGAATACTGCCGGGGCATTCTCAAACCGGACGTGGTTTTTTTCGGAGAGGCCCTGCCGCAACAGATTCTGGCCCAGGCCATGCGCGAAGCGGAAGAATGCGACGTGATGATCGTGATCGGATCGTCGCTGGTCGTCTATCCCGCGGCCTATGTTCCGATTCAGGCCCGTCGGGCGGGCGCCAAACTGGTGATCATCAATCGGGGGGAAACCGAGCAGGATGCGATGGCCGATGTGCGCATCGACGATGCCGCAGGCGTTACGATGACGAAGATTATGGAAAGGATCAAGGGTTAAGGATCAAGGCCAAAGGATAAAGGCCAAAGGTAGAGGGCAGAGATCAGAGGGCAGAGGCTTATGAACTACTTAAAACTTAAAACTTTAAACATTAAACATTAAACTTTAAACATTAAACTTTAAAACTTATGTGTCTGATTCTTTTTGCCTGGAAGGCTCATCCGTCATACCCGCTGATTTTAGCGGCCAACCGCGACGAGTTCTACGACCGGCCTTCGCAGCCCGCCGATTTCTGGAAAGACCATCCGCGAGTGTTGGCCGGTATTGACCTCCAGGAAAAAGGAACCTGGCTGGGCGTGGCGAAAGACGGCCGCTTCGCCGCCGTGACCAACTACCGGGATCCTTCGTCCTGGCGGCCTGACGCGCCCTCGCGCGGTCAACTGGTCAGCCGGTTTCTGACCGGATCAGAAGATCCCGGAGATTACCTGCAAAAAATGTCCGGGAAAGCCCACCGATACAACGGCTTTAATCTGCTGGCGGGCGACGTCAGGGATCTTTTTGTTTATTCCAACCGCGACCGAATCCTAAAGCTCGACCCGGGCATTTATGGGCTGTCCAATCATCTGCTGGATTCGCCCTGGCCGAAGGTGAAGCGGGGCAAAAAGCTGCTTGCCGCGGCGCTGGAGCGAACCGGCCAGGCCCTGGAAGATGCGCTGTTTGACCTTCTTGCCAATCGCCGGGTCGCCCCGGATGCCGCTCTGCCGCAAACCGGCGTGACGCTCGAGTGGGAAAGAATGCTGTCTCCGATGTTTATCAAAACCCCTGTTTACGGCACGCGCGCTTCAACGGTTTTGCTGATCGCCCGAAACGGCCGGATTCGGTTTGTGGAAAAGACCTTCAACGGCGCCGACGAGCCCTGGCTGGTCAGCCGGTTTTCCTTTCAGCGGGAGGCCGCCGCGTGACGAGTCCCAATAAAAATGTCTATCCCGCAACGCCGCGGGTCGGGGTGGGGGCCATCGTGATCCGCGATGGCGCGATTCTGCTGGTGAAGCGGGGTGTCGAGCCCGGTCGCGGCCTGTGGGCGATTCCCGGAGGAACGCTTCGCCTGGGCGAATCGATGCGCGAATGCGCGGCCAGAGAAGTGCTCGAAGAAACCGGCGTGACCATTGCGGTAGGCGATTGCCTCTATGTTTTCGATCTTGTTGAAACCGATGAAAGCGGGCGTATCCGGTTTCATTTTGTCGTGGTGGATTATGCCGGACGGTATGTTTCAGGAGAGCCTTGCGGATCGGACGACGCCGATGAGGCCCGCTGGGTCAAAGCCGGCGAGCTCGCCTTGCTGCCCGTTTCGGAAAATACGATGAAAGCTTTATACGCAATAGGGTTTCTTACCTGAAAGGAGGCTTTGATGAAAGTTGTCTACTCCGAAGAATTCAAACAGGTCTATTCTTATGATCCCGCGTCGAATCCCGGACGGATCGAAGCGATTGAATTTTCGCTTAAAGGCAAGGTGGATTTCGTCGAACCCCAACCAGCCGGCCTTGAAGACATTGCCGCCGTCCATACCCAGAAGCACATTGACGAGGTTCGCAAAGAAGGCGTCTACGATATCGCCGCGCTCGCCGCGGGCGGCGCGATCAAAGCCGCGCAGATCGGCCTTTCGGAACCCTGTTTTGCCGTCATCCGGCCGCCTGGACATCACGCGTCCGCCGACAGCGCCTGGGGGTTTTGCTACTTCAACAATATGGCCATTGCGATTGAAAAACTAAAACGCGAGCAAAAGATTAAAAAAGTTTTTCTTCTGGATTTCGATCTGCACGTGGGTGACGGGAATATCAATCTTCTCGGACAGCGCGCGTCGGTGGAGATATTCAATCCCGGCGGGTCCGACCGCAATGAATATCTGCGGACGGTGACGGACGCGCTTTCCAAAACCGATGCGGATATGATCGCCGTGTCCGCCGGTTTCGACAACCACGAAGCCGACTGGGGCGGGCTGTTGAAAACCGAAGATTACCGGTATATGGGCAATCTGGTCCGAGAGGCGGCCCGGCGAAACGGCGGCGGCTGCTTCGGCCTTCTGGAAGGCGGCTATAATCATGCCGTTTTGGGGATCAATGTGCTGGCCTTCATCGAAGGATTGGAGGGAAAGTAGCCTAACGGGAATCGAGCTGTTCGCGCAGCTTTTCCCGGTTGCGGATGGCGTCGCCCACACGGGTGAGCGCCAGCGTGATGTCGTCGTGAGGCTTACCCAGACGATTGTCCGCCTGACGATACAAGGAAAGCGCCGCGTCGAGATCGCCCCGGCTTTCGGCGCACACGCCGAGGTTGTATAAAAGCGCATAGGAACCGGGCGCAAGGATGCGCGCCTGTCCCCACAGTTCACAGGCGGCGTCGAGCCGTCCGTTTTGGGCGTAATCCATTCCCCGTTTGAGCTTGTCTTTGGCCTCGGCCGCCTCGATGCCGTCGGCATCGTCCATCAGACGGATTTCCCGCGTCACATAATACGGCGCGATGTCGCGACGGAATTCGGCCTTCACCGATTCTTTGGCCCGCGCCAGAAGCGAAAGGCCGTTTTCCACGGGGCGGGTGTCTTCGCAGCCGGCCGATTCCGCCTGGGCGCTAAGATTGCGCGAATACAGGACGCGGCCGGTTTCCACGTCGACCAGGCGAGGCGAGACGGAAAATACAGCCGCGCGACGCACGCATCCGACCTGATACTGCCGCCACCGCAAGCAACGGCCCTGGAAAATCCGGCCTTGCCGGTCGCGTCGTTCTTCATATTGCACGCAGGTCTGCCGCCATTCCCGGAAGGGCGAGTCCATTGAGGCGTTTTGCGTCACCACCCCCGTATAAATACCCTGGGCGCCGATGAGATGGCCCAGTTTTGCGGCGGTCGATTCGTCCACCAGTCCGCTTTGGGAGAGTTTCATTTCGCTTAGGATCTTGTCGATGGACGCCCGGTCCACCAGCGTGAAATAAGGCTTGTCGTCAATGCCGATGCCGGCCAGAACGCTTTCAAATTCCGAGGCGAACTCCCGTCCGCCGGGGCCGTGGAAAGGCAGTACCGCCACGGTTTTGGCAAGCGACGCTTCATGATACGAGGCGGGCTCAAGCATGTTGACGCGCACTTTGGCCGCGCAACCGCATATCAAAAGTCCCAGAAGGATCAAAAAGACGCTCAAAAGATATCCCGGTTTGACGGCCCCTAAATCAATTGTCATGTTCACCTTCGCGGGTTTGCTTGTCCGGATCGACCGTGTGGGTTTGCGCAGGTCTGAGGTAATCGGCGGCAAGCGCGTAAGGCGAAAAGCGCCGGACGCGGAAGACGCCCCGCGCCTCCATGGAGTTGGCCAGATAGAGCGGATTTTCCGGGTAGCTTACGACAAAAGTGGAAAGCCCCGATTCTTCAACCTGCGAGACCCACACGAGGTTCTGCAAAAATGATTTCACCTCCAGCATGGTCGTCAGATCGGCAACGCCGTTGACCTCTACCGTGATTTTCCTGGTGCTGCCCTGGATGTGGCGGCCGACCGCCTCCAGAAGGACGGGGAAGAGCCGGTCGGCGAGGACTTTCATGGCGCGAGCCGCGGCATCCTCGACGGAGTTGGCCAGCCCCTTGGCCTCGTCGGCTCCGGCGGCGAGAATTTCCAGGTTTCCGGTTTTGTCGTTTCTGGCCACAACGCGCCAGGTCAGACGGGCAGTGACGGCGTTAAACGGCATGGCCAGGCCGTAGCCGATACTTTCGCCTTTGGCGGTGGAAAGCGTATAGTCCATGCTGCCGATGATCATCAGGTTGGACAGGTATCCGGTCATCAGGCTGCGCACGGTCAGCGTTGAGCCGGACCGAACCGCTTTTTCAACGGCTGCCGCGTCGGACGGATGGGCCGGGGCGGCATCGACGACGGTGTATCCCTGGGCAATAAAGCGGCCCAGAAGGGTCTCCGACAGGATGTTCGTTTCGGCGTATTCATCGCCTTGCCGCCCGGGTTTGCGGGCGGGAATAAACAGGGTGATGGCATTGTTGAGCGCGAGATCCGAGACCGCTTCTTTGGCGCCCTGAGGGTCCACGCAAATTTCCGCATCGACGGTCAGCATGCCGTCGTGGAGCCGCTCGTTCAGAATTTTGCCGCTTGTGACGGCGCCTTTCGTTTTGGTGATGACCGCGTCTTCCACCAGTCTGAAGTTGGAAACCAGGCTTTGAACTTTCACCGTTGCGCCTGCCGTTTGTTCGACCGCCGCCCATTTCGCGCGCGCGAAGGCTTCAAGACGGGCTGAGGCTCGATCGCCGTTCATGACCGTCGCCTCTGCCGATGTCCTTAGGCACTGCGCCTGGGCGGCGGCGCCTGTCGCGGCGCCTGTCAGAAAGAGCATTGAAAATAAAAAGGTGATAATGCGGTTTTTCATGGCATCCTTTCTGCGGGAAAAGGAACGCGGCCCGATGGCCGTACGCGAGGCATCGTAGCACAACCCGAACGGGGATTTCAATTATTTGCCGATACAGAATCCCGAAAAGATGCGGTCCAAAACGTCCTCGCCGATTTGCCGGCCGGTGATTTCGTCCAGACGGCCAATGGCTTCCCGAAGTTCAAAGGCGGCCAACTCCGGCGAGACATTGCGCGCAAGATGTTCCTGCGCGGCGCGAAGCGCCGCCAGCGACTGTTCCAGAAGAAGCTTGTGGCGCAGACTCAGCACGAAGGCATCCGTTCGCGTTTCGTGTCGGGCTGATCCGGCAAGGGTCTTCGACAATTCGTTTTTAAGCAGATCCAGCCCGTCACCGGTTTTGGCCGATATCCGGATGACGGACGCTTTTCCCGCAACAGAGGGGGGCAAACTGTCTTCCCGCCAAGCGGCGGTCAGATCGGATTTATTGATGACGATAAAAACCAATGGACAGCGCAAATTGGAAAGAAGCGTCCTGTCTTCGTCGGTCAGCGGGCGGCTGCCGTCAAGAACGAGGATGACGCCGTCGGCCCGGGACAGTTCGTTTTGGACCAGGTTGATGCCTTCTTTTTCAATGTCGTCCTGAGGGGCGCGAATGCCTGCCGTATCGGTCAGCCGCACCAGAAATCCATCGAGGACCAGCGGATGCGTGATCAGGTCGCGGGTGGTGCCGGGGATGTCCGTCACGATGGCTTTTTGCTCACCCGCCAGCGCGTTGAGCAGGCTGGATTTGCCGACATTGGGCCGTCCGGCGATCACGACGCCCGCGCCTTCGGACAATCTGCGGGTCGAATCATAGGCGGCGATCAGCCGGGCGACGCCGTCGGCGGCGTCATCGACCTGCCGAGTTTCCTGCGGTGTTTGAGACGAGACGACGTCCACGTCAAAATCCATGGACACTTCCAGATGCGCCAGGGCGTCGATAAGCTTGAGTCGGATGGAATCGATACGGTGCGTGAGCGAGCCTTTGAGCTGAAAAAGACTGGCCGTATAAGCCGCCTGAGACCGGGCGGCAATCATCGAGGCCAGCGCTTCGGCCTGCGACAGGTCCATTCGTCCATTTAAAAAGGCCCGCTTTGAAAATTCACCGGGCGCGGCCGGACGGCAGCCGGCTTTCATGAGTTCTTCAAGGATCGCTTGCAAAATGACCGGGTTGCCGTGGGCGTGGATTTCAAAAACGTCTTCGCCGGTGAAGGAGCGGGGTTTGCGCATGAGCACGGCCAGGCCCTCGTCCAGCACGGCGCGGCCGTCGGCGGTTAGAAAATCACCGCGGTAGAGATGATGGCTTTCCCAGGGGCAGTCGGCTGCGGAGCGGAACATTCTGCGCGCGACCGTTTGGGACAGCGGGCCGCTGACACGGATGATGCCGACGCCGGAGGCGCCCCAGGGCGTGGCGATGGCTGCAATGGTATCCGGATCGCGCACGAGCAGTTCGGCTGTCCTTTCACCGTTTAAGGTCTGCTTCTGGCCGCGCGGCCGTTTGAACCGCCCGCGGCTTTTCGGGCCGGCAGGACGATGATTTTGCGATACTCGCCCTCGCCCCGGCTTTTGGTCACGAGCTCTTCGTCTTCCTGCAGGGCCAGATGAATGATGCGCCGGTCGTGGGCGTTCATGTGAGCCAGCGACAGCGGTTTTTGGGTTTTCTTTACTTTTTCGCGAATGCGTTCGGCCATGCCCAGAAGCGAGGCTTCGCGGCGCCGGCGGTAATCCTCCGAATCCACAACGATCATTTTTCGGTCGGTGTCGGACCGGTTGACGGCCTTGCTCAGCAGGTACTGAAGCGCGTCGAGATTCTGACCGCGCCGGCCGATCAGCAGACCGCTTTCATCGCCTGATATGTTGAGAAAAATGGCCTCCGCCGTTTCCGTCGCGGTGACGTCGCACGAAAAAGTCATCCGCTCCAGAATGCCGGCAAGAAGCTGCCGGGCCTGTAAGGCGGCGGGCGAGGCGGCCGCGACGCCCTTGTCCAGGTAGAGCGGTTTGGGCGGCGCTTCGGAGGACTTTATTTTTATTTCGGGACGGCCGGGCTCGGGGGTGTTTGAAGCGACCGGGGCCGGCCGCGCGGGCCTGTTTTCTTTCGGCGCCTGAACGGGGCGCGGCGCAAGACGAGCCGGCGCCTTGGTTTCGCGGCGGTTTGCAGGCGCGACGGCCGATTCTTCCTGTTCTATCTTTTGCGGTTCGTCGGCGAGCGCAAAGTCCATGTCCAATTCCAAAAGGGATGCGCGGATTTTCGCTTTTTTGGCCATAAACCCCAGGAAGCCTGACGACCCTTCGGAGATGATTTCAATATTCAGTTTTCCTCGCGTCACGCCGAACTCGCGGCAGGCCTTGTCGATGGCTTCATCGATGGTTTTTTCTTCGATTTCGATCATTTTTTTTGACTGCATAGGGATTGTGCTCCGTTGACGTCCCTTAAACGTTGATTTTCTTGTTGATGTAAAGCTGCTGTCCAATGCTGAAGATGTTGTTGAACAGCCAGTAGATCACCAGCCCCGAGGGGAAATTCAGGAAGAAGAAGGTGAAGATCACAGGCATCAGCAGCATGATCTTCTGCTGCATGGGGTCGCCCATTGAAGGCGTCATTTTCTGCTGAATGAACTGGGTGACGCCCATGATGATCGGCGTGATGTAGTAGGGATCCTTTGCGGACAGGTCCATGATCCAGAAGAAAAACGGCGAGTGCCGCAGTTCGATGGAGTACATCAGCGCCTTGTACAGGCCGAAAAACACCGGAATCTGGATCAGGATGGGCAGGCAGCCACTGAAGGGATTAACCTTGTTTTCCCGGTACAGCGCCATCGTTTCCTGGCCGATTTTCGCCTGATCGTTTTTATATTTTTCGCGCAGCGCAGTGATTTTCGGCTGAAGCGCCTGCATTTTCTTCATCGATTTGTAGCTTAAGTTCCCCAGCGGCCAGAAAATAATCTTGACCATCAATGTGAGAATGATGATCGCGATGCCGTAATTCTGAACAAATCCCGCCAGGAAATTCAGGATGAACAAAAAGGGAATGGCCAGCCACCAGAACCATCCGTAGTCGATGGCGTCTTCCAGTCCGACGCCGAGCGCCTTGAGGGAATCGTGCTGTTTGGGTCCCAGATAGAGGTTGTAGGCAAAGGCGCCGTACTGGCCGCCGGGAATGACTTCTTTTGCGCCCTTCATGCCGATGGCGACCATCTGGTCGTCGTCCCGGGTGAGCGAAACCTGCGTGAGCGCCGGATTTTCGGGAATGAAGGCGGCGATGAAATATTTGCTTTCAAACGCGGCCCACGATACGTTGGGGCCCAGAACGTTTTCGGCATCGAGTTTTTTGACGGCCTGGCGATCAATGCTTCCGCCGACGGAGGTGACGGGGCCTTCGTGACCGAACGAGTCGTCTTTTTTGGCCGGGTCGACATACTGAAACCAGGAGATTTTCGGCGTCTGGGTGACTGGGGCGCCGGTCAGGTTGTGAACCTTGACCTCCAGCATGATCCGGTAGCCTTCCGGGTCGAAACGGTAGATTTTTTCAATTTTGACCTCACCCAGCGTTTTGGTGAAGATCAACTGCCGGCTTTCACTGCCGTCGTGCGTCAGGTCGATTTTCGTCGCGGAGGCGTCAAAAATCGCCGTCGGGGGGATGTCCGCGCCGGAGTCGGGAAAGGTCACGGCCAGGGGATAAGGCATGTCGCCTCGCAAATCGACAAGTTCGACCAGATCTTTTGTCTTTTCAGGGGGCTGAAATCCTCCGCCGGTAAAAAGGCTTTTGACCCGCGGAAAAATGTCTCTGGGGCAGTCGTAGCAGTCCTGGTAATATTGCTTCAACTGAAGCGACTTAAGCGCCGCGCCGCGGGTGGAAAAAACCGCTTTATAGTTTTGTGTTTCCACCACAATGTCCTGCGGGGGCGCTTCGGGTTTGACGGGCTGCGCTTTCCGGACGGCGCGCTCCGGCGTTTGGACGGGTTTCGCGGCGGGCGCGGCTGCGTCGGGCTTTTGGGCCTCGGTGACGGCTGTCTGCGGGGCCGGCGCGGTTTGGGGAACCGGCGGTTTGACGAAGAACGTTTGATAGATGAACAGCACAACCAGCGATAACACGACCGCCAGGATGGTCCTTTTGTCCATTTGCAGTACCTCCAGATTTCAGTATTTACTTGACGGGGTCGTAGCCGCCGGGGTGGAACGGATGGCAGCGCAGTATTCTTTTGACGCCCAGAAGGGTTCCTTTGACGGGACCGTGCATGGAAATGGCGTCGATGGCATACTGCGAGCAGGACGGATAAAAACGGCACGCCGGCGAAAAGAAGAATGGAGAAAGGCAGGCCTGGTACAATCGAATGAAAAAGATCAATATCGCCGACGTTGTTTTTCTGAACATAGTTTATCTGCCGGTGTTCCGTTGGAGGAGCTCAGTCAATTCCTTACAGGTTTCCAGATAGGTGAGAGGCGGCATATTTTTTTTGGCCATGACCACAGTGTCATGGTTCTCGGGGAACAGATCCTTGTGAAGACGGAAAAACTCCCGGATCAGACGTTTGATCCGGTTTCTTTTAACCGCGTTCCCCGCTTTTTTCGTCACGGTGATGCCCAGGCGTGTGTGCCCGAGCGGATTGCCGCAGGTAATGATTGTAAAGAATTTTGAACTCTTCCAGACCCCCTGTTCGTAAATTCGCGTATAGCCGCTTCTTTTGGTGACCCTGTCCAATCGACGGTAAGATTGCGTTTTCATGAAAAGAAACCATCTCTTCCCGCAGGACGTTGAAGTCTGTCCGGACTTAGACGGTTAAACGTTTTCTGCCTTTGGCGCGCCGCCGGCTCAAGACCTGACGGCCGTTTTTGGTCGCCATACGCACCAAAAAGCCGTGAGTTCTTTTCCTTTTGAGATTGGATTTATTCGTCAATGTCTTTTTCATTGCAAAACCTCTTTAAGTAATAAGGGGGAACTTCAACCATAAACGCAATGGTTTGTCAAGGTTAAACTGCCCCGGCATACCGATGACGAAAAAACCGGGACCGCCAGGATTGAAGGACTTTCGACGATCGGCCATTCGGAAGGGTGAATCAATCCAACCTAAAGAATCCCGCACAAAGAACCGATGAAAATAACTGTAATCAGATGATTTTCGGTTTGGAAATGGGTGACATGGTCCGGCGCAATGAGATCCAGCCCGGACGAATTGGGTCCAGAATAATGACTCTTTTTTTTCGATGCCGGAAAAATAATAATTATACCGATAGCTTGTCCTTATCCATCTTAAGGCGGGGGATTTTCTTTGCCTGTCTGATCGCAATGCCCTGCGCGACCGCCGCCCAGCCTTTTGTTAATAAATCCGACGCTGGAAAACCGGGAATTGTGGTGCTGAATTCCTATCATCCCGGCTATTCCTGGTCGGATGCCGAACAGGAAGGAATTCTGCAGGCTCTTCAATCGAGGCCGGAGGTGGGATGGGTTGCGGTGGACTATCTCGACAGCAAGCATCACGCGTTTTCGGATTACCTGGACGCCTACAAGCGCCTCATGGCCTTTAAATATCGGAAGAATCCGCCGGCGGTCGTGATGGTATTGGACGACCCGGCTTTGGAATTCGTCGTCCAATACGCCAAAGATCTTTTCCCCCAGGCGGCGATCGTTTTTTGCGGGATCAACGACTTCAAACCCGGGATGCTCAAGGGACTAAAAAACATTACGGGCGTCGCCCAGAATATGGATCCGGGAGGCACTTTGGAGATCATGCTCGCGCTGCACCCGGGATTAAAAGACGTTCTGGTCATCAACGACGACACGATGACGGGGCTGTCTTTGCGCAGAGAAATGGACAGCCTGGCTCTCCAATATGCCGGCCGTATCAATATTATTCACAGCGAATCCGTGTCTTTCCCGGAGTTGGAAAAACAACTCGCCGTCCTGCCGGAAACAACGCTGGTCCTTTTGCAAAGCTACACGAAAGATGCGCGCGGGACCGTCTATGACTGGCGGGACGTGACCACAAAAATCACGCGGGCCAGCCGGGTTCCGGTTTTCGGCGTGCATACCGAAAGGCTCGGGATGGGGATTGTCGGCGGAAAGCTGCTCGACGGCCGCGAGCATGGCCGCCAGGCGGCGGCCATTGCGCTGCGGATTCTTGCCGGTGAAAACCCCGGTCAGATTCCGGTGGTCACCCAAAGCAGCGCCCGGGCGATGTTCGATTACCTTGTGATGTCGCGCTTCCAGATGCCGATGTCGGCGCTGCCGGAAGACTCCGTTGTCATCAATCGTCCGATCGGTTTTGTGGAGCGCCACTGGGAGGTTCTGCTCACGGCGACCGTCATTATTCTGTATCTGCTGATCGTCATCGCTTTTTTGAGTGTTTACATCTTTCAGCGCAGGCGCGCGGCTCGGGCGCTTGCGCAAAGCGAAGAGCGTTTTCGCTCGATTATTGAAGACGCGGACGCGGGATATTTTTTCGTGGAGAAAGACGGCACGATCGCTTCGGTCAACCGCGCCTGGGCCAGGATGTACGGCTATGAGGAGCCCAAGGAAGTCATCGGCCGCAATTTTGTTGATTTACAGAAAGACGATGATATCGACCAACTCAGAAGAATCGTTTACGGCCTTTTTCACAACGATATGAGTTTTCAATCCGGTTTGTTCAGCCGCAAGATCAAAGACGGGACGATCGGCTACCATACCTATTCGGCGCACAGTGTATGGCTCAATGGAAAGGCCGTCGGCATTGAGGGGTTTATCATCGACACAACCCCGCTTAAGAGAGTGGAGGAAGCCCTTTTAGAAAGCGAGCGGAAATTCCGGTCTTTGTTTGAGACCATGACTGAGGGCGTCGCCCTGCATGAACTGGTGATGGACGGCGAAGGCAGGCCTGCGGATTATCGAATTATCGACGTCAACCCGGCGTATGAAAAGCATACCGGCATCCCGGTCGATAAAGCCAGGGGGAAAACATCAGCCCAGTTGTATGCCAATCCGTCTGAAAGCTATCTCGACGAGTTTGCGCGGGTTGCCCTGTCGGGCAATCCGGCTTTTTTTGAATCCTACTTCGCCCCGATGAAACGGTACTTCAGTGTTTCCGTCTTTTCACCTGCGCCGGGGCAGTTTGCCACCGTCTTTCAGGATATTACCGAACGCAAACAGATGGAGGCGGAACTGGCCGCCGAAAAAGAGCGTCTGATGGTGACGCTGCGCAGCATCGGTGACGGCGTGATCGCCACGGATGTTGAGGGGCGTGTCACGCTGATGAACGAGGTGGCTGAATTTCTGACCGGCTGGACGATTTCCGACGCGATAGGGAAATCCCTGGCGGAAGTCTTTAGCATTGTGAATGAGGAAACCCTAAAGCCTTGCGAAGACCCGGTGCGGAAGGTTCTCAAGACAGGCCGTGTCGTCGGTCTGGCCAACTCTACGCTGTTGATCGCCCGAGACGGTTCAAGGCGGATGATTGCCGACAGCGCCGCCCCGATACGGGACCGCGACGCTGTCATTATCGGCGTCGTTTTGGTCTTTAGGGATATGACGGAGTCGAAAAAAATGGAAGACGCCCTTCGCAATGCGCAGAAGCTCGAAGCGATCGGCATTCTGGCGGGCGGCATCGCGCATGACTTCAACAATCTGCTGTCCGGGCTTTACGGCTACCTGGAGATGATCCGATCCGACGCAAAGGCGGGCGACGGGTCGAAAGTGTCGGCGGGCGTGGATAAGACTTTTTCCATGTACGAGCGGGCCAAGAATTTGACCTTGCAGCTTTTGACCTTCGCCAAAGGCGGCACCCCCGTCCGCAAAATTCAGTCGCTTGAACGCATCGTGCGCGAGGGGGTTGAGTTTGTTTTATCCGGGTCGAATATCGTTGCGGAATTCGACATTCCGGAAGGGGCCTGGTTTTGCAATTGCGATGAACATCAGATCGCGCAGGTTATTGATAATATTACAATCAACGCGCGGCAGGCCATGCCCGGCGGCGGCCGGTTTCAGGTCTCTTTTCGAAAGCTTGAGGCCTCCCTTGCGCCTCCGGAGATGGCTTGCGGAGACTGCATCGTCATCTCTCTTTGCGACACCGGAGAAGGGATCGCCAAAAAGCATCTGGCCAATGTGTTTGATCCGTTTTTCACCACGCGGGTGCAGGGCAGCGGTTTGGGCCTGGCGACAAGCTATTCCATCATCAAAAGGCACGGCGGCCACATCGAGGTTCAGTCTCAGCAGGGTCATGGAAGCGAATTTCGCATATACCTGCCCCAGGCGGATTCAGAGCCGGTTTTCGAGGTTCCCCGCGAAAAACCGGCCCTCCAACAGGCGACCGGACGGATTCTGGTGATGGATGACGAAGCTTTTATTCTGGAAGTGGCCGAAGCCATGCTCAAGTCGAAAGGGTTTGAAGCGGTCACGGTCTTTTCCGGAGATGAAGCGCTGAATCGGGTCCGCGAGGCCATCGCCGAAAACCGGCCGTTTGTCGCCGCCATTCTGGATTTAACCATTCCGGGCGGCAAGGGCGGCAGAGAAATTACGGCTGCGTTGCGGGAAATCGATCCGCAGCTCAAAATCATTGCCTCAAGCGGCTATTCCGAAGACAGGGTTATGTCCGATCCTCGCGGATTCGGGTTTGACGCCTGCCTGGGAAAACCTTATCGCCTGAGCGATCTCGCAGCGCTTCTCAACGATCTGCTTTCCTAGATCCGGTCAAAGTGTCCCCTTTCCCCCGATGGGTCCGACAGTAATGTTTTCATTGGGGGTTTTTTAAACGGAAAAAATCCAGACAAAGGATGACTTTTAGTCGCAATTGTGTTAGAAACGATGCCTCTGTGGTAGTAGGGCACTCTATTTGCCTTTATTTTCAATGCACTATCGCGGGCAGCGCCTGCAAAAAATATCTGAACGAGGAGTGAAATTATGGCATTAAATCCGTTATTAGACTCAAGAGACCTGAGATTCGTTCTGTTTGAAGTGCTTGAAGCAGACAAACTCAACCGTTATGCCCAGTTTGCCGATTTTGACAAAGACACCTATGAGGCGACCCTGGAGCTGGCCGAACAGATCGCGGTGGAACAAGTGTATCCCGCAAATGCGGACGCCGACAAAACCGGCGCCAAGTACGATCCCGAAACCAAATCCGTAAAAGTGCCGGCAGGCTTCCACACCGCTATGGCCACCTACCGTGAATCGGGCTTTTCAGGACTGAGCAACGGTCCGGAATACGGCGGAACGGGCATGCCCGAGACGATCTATCGCGCCGTCATGGAATATTTCTGCGCGGCCGGCGTGGCCTTCAGCTCCTATGACACGCTGAAAGTCGGCGCCTGCAACCTGATTATCAACCACGGCTCCGATGAACTCAAAAAGATCTATGTGGAAAAAATGGTTTCCGGCCAGTGGGGCGGCACGATGTGCCTGACCGAACCGGGCGCCGGCTCCGACGTGGGCGCGCTGAAAACCAAAGCCGTCAAGCAGCCCGACGGCACCTATAAGATCACCGGCCAGAAGATTTTCATCACCGCCGGCGACAACGACCTGTATGAAAACATCATTCATCCGGTGCTGGCCCGCATCGAAGGCGATCCTCCCGGAACCCCCGGCATTTCCATCTTTATTGTTCCCAAGATTCATGTGAACGCCGACGGCAGTTTGGGAAAACCCAACGACATGGTCACCAGCGGCATCGAGCACAAAATGGGCATTAAGGGCTCGGCCACCTGTTCTCTGTCGTTCGGCGACAATGACCAGTGCATCGGCTGGCTTTTGGGCGAAGAGCGCCAGGGCATGAAAATCATGTTCCAGATGATGAACGAAGCGCGCCTCGACGTTTCCCAGCAGGCCCTGGGCACCGCAAGCTCCGCCTACATGCACGCTGTGACCTACGCGAAAAACCGTCTCCAGGGATCGGACCCCGCCAAGAAGGGCGATTTCACGTCCGTTCCGATCATCAAACATCCCGACGTGAAAAGAATGCTGATCTGGATGAAGTCCCAGGTGGAAGCCATGCGCATGCTGACGCTTCTGGCCGCCTACAGCGCGGATGTGGCCCATGCCGATTCAGGCGATGCGGCCAAGGAAGCCCAGGCGCTTCTGGATTTCCTCATTCCGCTTTGCAAAGCCGGCAACTCCGACCTGGCGTGGCTGGTCACCTCAGAAGCGATGCAGGTGTACGGCGGCTACGGATACTGTTCGGAATATCCGGTCGAGCAGCTCGCGCGCGACTGCAAGATTCTGGCGATCTATGAAGGCACCAACGGCATCCAGTCGATGGACATGACCATGCGCAAGCTGCTCATGAATCCGGGCATGTTCAATTTTACCGTTTTCAAAAAGAGAATCGCCGAAGCCTGCGATAAGGCCAAAGGCGTTGTCGACGACAAATATATCGCCGCCGTGAAAAATGCGATGGACAAAATGGATGCCACCGTGCAGGTCCTGGGCGGCTGGCGCGATGCGAAAAAGGCGCTCGACATCCTGGCCATTGCCACGCCGCTGCAGCAGGCGATGAGAATGGTCGCGCATGCCTGGATGCATCTGTTGTCGATGACGGTCGCGATTCCGAAACTCAAAGCCATCGCGGGCGACATCGCGGGTGAAAAAGCCGTGGCGACGGCCAAAGACAATGCCGAAGCGGCCTACTATCTGGGCAAGATCCAGTCCGACAAGTTCTATCTGGGGACCGAGCTCAAACATCTTTACGGCTATCTGGAGTATATCGAAAGCGGAGAGCCCGCCGCCGTCAATGAGTGCTTCGAAGACATCTTCACCGGCGCGCTGCCCCAGTAAATCGACCGATTCATCATCGCTTGTTCAAAAGCCCCCGGAAGAACAACTTCCGGGGGCTTTTCTTTTCTGCGGGTGACCCGCGATGCTTTATGCCGCTGCGTCTTAGTCTTTTCTTAACAGAATCTCTTTGATCTGGGGATCGTCGAGGATGGCGGCAACCGCGAGATCGATCATCTCATAGGCGCGGCGGGCCAGCTCCGGGGGGTGGCGATCCGAAGCCGGACCGCGCGGAATTTCGATTTGCCTTTCGGCAATGGCTTTGGCGCTTTTGAGCAGGACAACTTTCAGCCGGATGCCCTCGTCGTCGAGCGACCGCACCGTGATCCAGATTTCCGTCATGCCGGGCGCGCAGCCGAAGCCGGCGTCGATGCCGGCCGTGAGAAAAGCTTTTTGATAGGCATACCACAGGAAGCTGGGAATCGGCTGAATCGGCGAGTTGGCTTTTGCCGCGAGCGTATAGCGCACCTGTCTGTCCCGGCTGAAATAAAAAAAGGTGGTGGTGTCGGCGGCATCATTGGTGATGTTGGACAGGCAGATTTTTTTATCGGCGTAGTAGGCCCATCGGGCGGCGCTGATCTGCGGCGTATACTCCGTCAGGTAGAGGTTGACGACGGCGCCCGACAGATCCGCGCCGGCCGGCGACAAGCCGGATTGTCCCGCGCAGGACGCCAGGAAAAGAAGCGATGCCAGGGGAAGCAGTAAAACATGTCGTAAGCGTCTTGTCATTTTTTTTCTCCACAGTTGGATTCGGAAGCGCCTTTGCGGATTTCGGTCAGGAAACGTCCGGCGAAGACAGAAACGGCAAGGGTTTGTCCAGACGATAGACCAGCGCCTGGCAGGTGGCCAGCAGTTTGCCGGTATCGTCCGTGGCCCGGATGTCGTAGGTTGCGGTTTTTCTGGTTTTGTTGATTTCAGCGGCCTCCGCGGTCAGTCGTGCGCCCGGTGCGGGGGAAGCCAGATAGTTGATATTCATATTGAGCGCGACGGCCATTGTTCCGTGGGAGTTGGAGGCGACTTCGAAGGCCGCATCCAGAAGCGAGAAAATCGCGCCGCCGTGGGCCATGCCGAACATGTTTTGCAAACCGGCGGTGAAGGGCATTTCGACTTTCGCATATCCCTTGCCGATTTGGACGCATTGCAGGCCGAGCATCAAGGCGAACGGTTCCTCGGATACTTTTTTCAAGATGGCGTCTCTAACGCTTTGTTCCATAACAAACTCCCCTCCTGTCCGTAAACAGGGCCGTTTTTTTTAGGCGGGTTGATAGGGCTTTCAGACTATACTTGGCCGGTTTCTGTCAAGAAAAATACAACGCGGTTCAATTTTTTTTGAGCAGACAGTCAAAAGCCGCCGTAAGGCGGCTGGACAGGGGTGGCGCAGGAGATGATTTTTTTTTCAGGCTTCCAGATATTTGGCGCGCAGCCCGGCGTTGGTTTTGACCTCTTCGGCGGACGCCTGGCATCCGACGCAGGCCTTCGACATGAGATAAACGCGGCTGGCCAGAGACAGGGCGACTTTCAGGTTGTGCTCCACCAGCAGGACGGAAACCCCCGCCCGGTTGATGTCGGCAAGGACGTTGCGCACTTCCTGGACCATGATGGGAGAAAGGCCTTCCGAAGGTTCGTCCACCAGGAGCAGGCGAGGATTTCCCATGAGCGACCGGCCGATGGCGAGCATTTGCTGCTCGCCGCCGGAAAGCAGCCCGCCGTGCTGATGCGTCCGCTCTTTGAGTTTCGGGAAATGATGAAAGATGCGCTCGACGGTCCAGGCGTTCGGGTCGTTCGGATCAGCCATCCTGCCTCCCTTGACGCCCAGAAGCAGGTTGTCGAGCACGGAAAGTCCCGGAAATATTCTTCGCTCTTCCGGAACATAGCCGATGCCGGCCCGTGCCACTTTGAAGGGAGGCAATCCCGCAATCTCCGAGCCGTCGAGCCTGATCGAGCCGGATGTAGGTTTCACCAGGCCCATGATGCTTTTGAGCGTGGTGCTTTTTCCCATGCCGTTTCGGCCCAGAAGCGCCACCAACTCTCCTTCGGCAATTTCCAGATGAACCCCTTGCAGGACATGGCTGGGGCCGTAATGAGTATTTAAATCTTTAACTTCCAGCAACATGGTTTCTATACCTCCAGATCCCCCAAATACGCGTCTTTGACATCTTGGTTATTCCGGATATCCTCCGGTTTTCCCGTCGCCAGAATCTTTCCGTAATGTAAAACCGTAATCCGGTCCGCAAGTGAAAAAACGACATCCATATCGTGTTCGATCAGCACCACGGTTTTGCCTTCAGTCAGTCTGCGAATCAGCGCGACGGCGTCTTGCGTTTCCTCTTTGGACATGCCCGCGGCGAATTCGTCAAGCAGCACGAGCTCCGGGTCGGTCGCCAGCGCCATGCTGATTTCGAGCGCCCGTGATTTGCCGTAGGACAGGGCGCTTGCTTTCGTGTGCCGGTCCTCGTAAAGATTGATTCTTTGCAGCATTTCATCCGTTTCTTGCGAGATCTTTTTCATCTGATCCACTTTTCGAAACAGGTTGAAGCGGATGCCGTCTTTGGCGAGAATGGCCAGGCGGATGTTCTGAAAAGCGGTCAGATTCGCAAAGGTGCTCGTGATCTGAAAAGACCGTCCGACGCCGATCCGGGCCAGACGGTAGGGCGGAAAACCGGTGATGTTTTTTCCATTGAAAAAGACCTCTCCCGCCGTGGGCCGGTAGGTGCCCGTGATGGTGTTAAACAGGGTGGTTTTCCCGGCGCCGTTGGGGCCGATCACGGCGTGGCGCTCTCCCTGGGCAATCTGCAGATCCACGCCGAAGAGCACCTTCAGCGGGCCGAAACTGTGCTGTAGATTTCTTGTTTCCAGGATGTTCATGAGGGCTTCTCCAGTTAAGATTGATTCTTGCAGGACCGGCTTTTGAGCCTGAGCATCAGCGAAGAGATAAAACCCATCAGGCCCGCCGGCAGAAACATGACGACGAGAATGAGGATTACGCCCATAACCAGTTCCGTGCTTTCGGTATAGCGCAGGATCAGTTCATCGATGCCCTGGAAGACGGCCACGCCCAGAATGGGTCCGAAGAAGCTGCCGACGCCGCCGATCATCGTGGCGATAATCGGGTAGAAAGACATCCACAGCCCCAGCGATCCTTCAGCCGACACGAGGTTATGAGACAGACCGTAGAGCGATCCGGCGATTCCCGCGAAGAAGGCGGACAAGACATACACCACGGCTTTGGTTTGCGGCACCTGGTAGCCCAGATAGTCGATGCGTCTGGCGTTGTCGCGGATTCCCACCTGGATCTGTCCGAAAGGCGTTTTCGTGACAAACCACATCAGCCAGACGCAAAGCCCCAAGATGATCATGGCCAGGTAATAAAAATGAACCGGCGACGTGCTTAAGCTTTCAGTGAAAAGTCCGGGCATGGGAAAATTGCCGATGCCGTCTTCTCCGCCGGTGATTTTGTAAAGTTTGAGGGCTACAACGAACAGCAACTGGCCGAAAGCCAGATGCAGCATGGCAAAGGCCGTTCCGCTCACCCGAACGACAAGCGGGGACAGGATCAAGGCCAGCAAGACGGCCGTTGCCGCGCCGATGCCGACGGCGGGGATCACGGCCAGACCCGGAATGTGCGTTAAAGCCAAAGCCGTTCCATAGCCGCCCATGCCGAAAAACATCGCGTGGCCGAAGCTCAGAAGCCCCGTGAATCCCAAAAGCATGTTCAATGACAAAGCAAATACGGAAAAGATCGCGAAGGCCACGACCATGTTCGTATAGTAAATTCCGATCACATGGGGAAGGCCGGTCAACAGGATGAGGCCGGCGATCCAGAGGATGATTTTGACGGATAAGTTGTTTTTCATCGATCTTTTGCTCCGAATAGTCCGTTAGGCCGAAACGCCAGGACCAATGCCATAAACGCGACCATCAAGACCGGGGCGAACTGTGAAACGAACTGCACGCCGAAGGAGTTCAAAAGTCCGAAAATGATCGCGACGATGAAGGCGCCGGCAAGCGATCCGAGACCGCCTGTGACGACCACGATGAACGCATCCATGCCCACCTGATCGGCCAGGCCGGGGAAAACGGTTAAAAGCGGGGCGATGACCACGCCGGCCAGTCCCGCCATCCAGGTGCCCACGCCGAAGACGAACATGAACACCAGGTTGATGTTGATGCCCAGCGCGTTGACCATGTCCCGGTCGGAAACCGCGGCCCGAACGATTTTTCCCAGTCGCGTCCGGTATAAAAGCAGCATCATGAGAGCCAAAACCCCGAGCGCCAGGCCGATGACGAACAGCCGGTAGATCGGATAATTCATGCCCGCGATGCTCACCATGCCCTGGAGAATGTCCGGAACGCGCAAGGGCAGGCTTTCGGTTCCCCAGATCTTTTTGATGAGCGCCACGATGACGGATGCGACGCCCATGGTCAGGATCAATTCCCCGAAGTGGCCCGCGGCATGCGACCGGCGAATCAAGATCCGCTCCATTAAAACGCCTAGGCAAGCGGTTAAAACCGGAGCGATCAAAAGCCCCAGCCAGAAGTTGCCCGTGATGCCGACCACGGTGTAACAGAAGTAGCCCGCCAGCATGAAAAACGCCGCGTGCGCCATGTTGAGAATGCCCATCATTCCGAAGATGATGTTGAGCCCCGACGCAATCAGAAACAGGATCATTCCATAGGCGATGCCGTGCATGGCCTGGGAAATATACATTGATACCGTTGGATCCATTATCTTGCCTTTCGGATCGGTTGCCGGAGCTTGGCTCCGGCAACCGGAAAATCATGAATACCTATTCACCCCAACCGTTCTTGCCCTTGCAGCGATCAAGATTCTGATCCATCCAGGGCAGCACCTTTTCGGCGGGAACCTTGTAGACCGGGCCCGTGTAAGAGGCGTTTTTGAACCAGTAGAAGGGTTCGATGTTCATGGATACTTTCTGCTGTTCCGGCGGCACATACTCGGTGACCCCCAGATCCATAATGGCTTTGTGGTCGCAGGAGCGCATTTTCACGACTTTGCCGTTTATGTATTCAAAGCTGTCGTTTTCCCAGACTTTGATGATTTTATCCGGATCGGTGCTTCCGGCCCGTTCCAGAACGCTCATCGCCCAGTAGGTGGTCATGACCCAGGCCGCGGCGTTGGCGGTAAAATGCTGAAACGCTATGCTGCTGTAAGGGAGCTCTTTCCATTTGGCCTGCTGTTGTTTCCAGGTGGTGTACATCTGAATGTGTTCTTTGGTTTTGAAAAAAGGCGTCGAGTCGTAGTAGGCGCTGATGTTGGTCAGGCCTTTGGTGCCTTCCACACCGGTTTCGTTGAGGTAGTTGGGTTCATCTACATAGACGTTGGCGAAAGGCAGCATGATGCCCATCTGACGGGCCTGCTTCAGGAGGTTGCCCGCATCGGGAAGCCAGTCGCCAGTAAAGATGACTTCGGCGCCGGAAGCCTGAATCTTGGTGAGATAGGGGGCGTAGTCCGTCAGGAATAACTTGTGGAAATCTTCGCCGACCAGCTGGGCCTGAGGATGGTATTCTTGAAGGCCTTTTTTAAAATCTTCCGCAAACTGACGGCCGAAAGCGTAATCCTGATTGAGGATGTAGAACTTTTTCTCCTTTTTGCGGATCTGACCGTAGTAGTAGGCCATGCCGCGAGCGACCATTTCAGTGGAGAAGGTGGCATGGAAGGCGTAGGGGGAGAAATTGGTGGCGTTTTGTAAGTCATCAGACATGCAGGTGGCGTTGATGGCGATGATTTTATATTTTCGGGCCGTGTCATTGATGATCTTCATGAAATGGCTGCCGTCGGTGCCCCAGAAGAAGTGAACTTTTTCCTGCAGGGCCATGCGCTCGGTGACTTTTTTGCACTGATCCACTTTGGACTGATGATCGGCTTTGATGACTTCGATGAGCTTTTTCTTGCCGTCGACCAGAATTCCGCCGCGTTTGTTGATGTCGTGGGCCACCCACTGCACCATGGCATAATAAATCTGGCCGTTATAGGCGCTGGGGCCGGAGAAGGCCGCGACGACGGCGATTTTAATCGTGTCGCCCGACGGCGTTATGGGATTGCTGGGATCGAAATCCGACATATCCGCCATTTTTTTCACGTCGAAAGAAGCGACCGGTTTGATCGCTTTGACGTTTTTTTCCGGCTTGGCCGCGAAAACCGCAGGTGAATTGAACAGGACGACGGACCCTACGACGAATGCTAGAAAAACACTTAAAAAACCAACACTGCTGCGCTTCATTTCACTTTCCTCCTGATTCCAAGGTTGATGAATTCCGCAAGAGGGTCCCGTGTGTCTTGTCCGGAGGGCGGCGGTCGGGGTATGGTTTTTCTTCATATCCTGAAAGGGCCTGGTCCGGCATTGAGCGTTGGGCGCCGGGATCAATCTTGCGACTTCATGTTTTTTCCCTCCGGGCAAGTCCGCCGGTCGGCCGCTTGTGCAAGGATTGCGGCCGGACATTTCGCATTTCAAAGACGGTTGACGGGTTGACGTTTAAACCATGAATTCCGGTTGAGGGTCACAAAGAGGACTGCTTTGGATACAGCGGCGCAACCGATGTCCGGGGCGCCATTCAAAAACAGATCGACTTTGTTTTGATATCTTCCGATGTCCAAATATCCGATCCTCCCCGTCATCGTTTTGCTCTCAGCAGATAAAACGAGCGTTTTATTTCCCCTATACAAAGACGCGTCGCGTGTCAATAAAATTTAACAAAAATATTTGCAAAATGAAGACAGAGCATGCGTATTAATTTGATATTATTAAGTAATATTTATTTATGAATGAACTAAAAAAATGAACGTATGTTTTATTTATAAGATGTGATAGAAACGTCTTGCAAAATATTTCATAAAAACTCAAAGGAGGCATTTCATGATTCAATCAAGATTGTGTCAGTTAATCGGGACGAAATATCCGATCATCCAGGCGGGCATGGGTCCGTTTTCGAACAACAACCTGGCGGTGGCCGCGGCCAATGCCGGTGTATTGGGGCTTTTGTCCACAAGCGGTCTGACCGGCCGCGACATGCAGCCGTTCGTTTACGACGCCTGGATTAAGACCGCCGAGGCTGATCCGGACGATGATATGGAAACCGCGATGGAAAAGGTGTTGAAACGGACCTATCGTCTGACGAAAGACCAAGGCGGCGTGTTCGGCATCAACGTGATGGTGTCGGCGGAAATGGCCAAAGAAGCGGAAATCATCATCAACAAGGCCATTGACGTGCGGGAAAAAAATCCGGACATGAAAAACCACTTCAAGGTGATCTTCACGTCGGCGGGCGATCCCGTGCCCTGGCACGACAAGATCAAGGGCGCCGGATTTACCTGGATGCACGTGGTGCCGTCCGTCAAAGGCGCCCAGCGCTGCAAGAAAGCGGGAGTGGATGTTATTGTCGCCTCCGGCCATGAAGGCGGATTCCATACCTCCTGGGAGCCGGTGCATTCTATGATTCTTTTGCCGGCGGTGGTCGAGGCGGTGTCCGATGAAAAGACGCTGGTGTGCGGCGCGGGCGGTTTCTGCGACGGCAAGACGCTTGCGGCGGCGCTGGTTCTGGGCGCCGACGGCGTTCAGATGGGCACGCGCTTTTTGGCGACGCAGGAAAGCGATTTTCATCAGATCTGGAAAGAAGGCGTGGTGGCGGCAGGCGACCGCGGAACACTGGTGGCCCGTGGATTTGTGGGGCCGGCTCGCTGGGTGAAAAACAAGCGCAGTGAAGAGCACGCGGTCAATACGCTTAAAAAATCTCCCGGCGTTTATCTGGGAACGCCTGACGATTTTACCACGATCGACATGAATCTGATTAATTACGAACTCGAATCCATCAAGGCGGTTTACGACGGCGACCGGGAAAAAGCCATGATGGCGGCGGGCGAATGCGCCCAGCGCATAGGCGATATGCCGAAGGTCGCGGATATGGTGCAGACGATCGTCAAGGAAGCCGAAGACATCCTGCGAGGCGTGCAGAAGAAGTATTTTGGGTAAAACATCTGTTGGATGATGTTGCGAAGGAGGGGCTGGAAGATCGATTCTTTCCGCCCCTCTTTCTTTGAGGATGATCGTGACAGAAGCCCCTGATGGAGGCGTAATGACCCCTCCCTTGATGGGAGGGGCAGGGGGAGGGCGAGTGAAATCAAATCTCCCAGGCCGCGCGGGCGCCTTCTTCCGTGGCTTCGATAATGCGTCTGACGATGCGGGCGTCGCCCGCGGTTTTAAACGGGATGGCCAGGTTTTCCAGAACGCTTTCGAGTTGATTGACGGGTTTCATGCCCGCGGCGACCACCACCTGATCCACGCCGGACAAGACGGAGGTCTGGCCGTCCATGCTGATTTCAACGGCGCCGTCGCCGATGGCTTTCACCTGCGCGCCGAACATCAAGGTGCAGCGGTTTTCACGCAGGCGCTTGTGCAGCATATAGCCGTGGGATGTGATCATGAGCACCGGCGAGCGTTTGAGCATTTCCACGATGGTGACGGTTTTGCCTTTCTGCGTCAGGAAGTCCGCCGCTTCCATGCCGATGAGCGCGCCGCCGATGATGACGATATTGTCTTTCGGGGCGACGCGTCCGTCGAGGATCTGCCAGGCGTCGCAGACAAAAGCTTTATCGATTCCCGGAATCGGCGGGACGAGCTTTTCGCCGCCGGTGGCGAGAATGACAAAATCAGGTTTGCCCGACTCCAGCAGCTTTTTGTCCACTTCCGTTTCCACCCGGATTGGAATGCCTTCTTTTTTGACCTGACCGATCAGCCAGTCGATCCATTGGCCGTAAATGTCTTTATGCGGCGGAATCTGGGCGTAGCGGATCTGTCCGCCGAGGACTTTTTTCTTTTCGAAAAGCGTCACGCGGTGCCCCAGCCGATGAGCTTCAGAGGCTGCCGTCAGCCCCGCCGGGCCGGAACCCACCACCCAGACATTTTGGGGATGTGACGTTTTTTCAACGGGATAAATTGTTTCCTGGCCTGTTTCCGGATTGATGGAGCAGCGGATATTGCCTTCGCCCAGCATTTCCCGCTCAATACAGCCCTGATTGCAAGCGATGCATTGGCGGATGTCATCCGTTCGTCCCGCCGCGGCCTTGACCAGGAAATCCGGGTCGGCCAGAAACTGCCTGCCGAAGGCGATCAGATCCGCGTCGCCGCGCGCCAGCGCGGCTTCCGCATCCGCGGGATCGGTAAAGCGTCCGACGCCGATGACCGGAATGGAGACGACCTCTTTCATCTTTCGTGCGAGCCAGATGTTGAAGCCGGGCGCATACTCGCCCGGGGCTTGCGTAATGCCGCCGGGAGTGCCGTGTGTGCCGAACGAGGCATGAAGAATATCGGCCCCCGCCGCGACAAAATCCGGCGCGATGGCCTGCATGTCGGAAGCGGTGTAGCCGCCTTTGATGAATTCCTCCGCGGAAATGCGAAGCGAGACGGGAAAGTCCGCGCCGACCCGGCGGCGGGTTTCGCGGATCACCTCCAGCACAAAGCGCGACCGTTCTTTCAGTGTATGTCCGCCGTATTCGTCGGTGCGCTGATTGGACAGCGCCGATAAAAACTGCGTCAGCAGGTACCCGTGGGCGCAGTGGATTTCCACCGCGTCAAAACCCGCCTCGCGCGCCCGCTTTGCCGCCGATCCGAAGCAGGCGATGACTTCCGCGATATCCTCTTTTGTCATTTCCCGCGGGGTTCCCTTGAAAACGATGCTCGGGACGGCCGAGGGGCCCACAGCGCGTCCTTTTTTGAGCAGATAAAGGCTTTCGCGGCCGCTGTGGTGAATCTGCATGGCGATCTTGCAGCCTTCCTGGTGCGCGACGTCCGCCATCCGGCGCAGGCCGGGAAGGAACCGGTCGTCATAGGCGGCCAGCTCATGCGGAGTGACCATGCCGTCGGGATGCACGCCGGTGATTTCCGTGATAATGAGGCCCGGCCGTCCTTGAGCCCGTCGCTTCAGGTAGGCGAGATTTTCTTCGCTGACCGTGCCGTCGGCGTTGCCGAGGTTCGTGCCCATGGGGGGCATGACCGCGCGGTTGGGCAGCGTCAGCGATTTGATGGCAAGCGGCGATAAAAGATGAGCAAGGGGGTTCATGATGTGCTCCTTAAAAAAGGCTACGGAAAATCCGGAACAATCGCCTTGAGGATGGTTTCCTCCGACAGGGCCAGGAATTCCTCGCGGCTGTACCGCTTCAGATTCCAGCTGCGCAGGGGATACAAGGACAGCTGGAAGACCAGCATGTTGGCGGCAAAGAACGGATCGCGAACATTAAAAACCTTTTTTTCCATGCCCCGCGTGATAATGGTTTCAAAAAGGCTGACCAGGTCGCCTTCCTTTTTTAAAACGATTTTCAGGAATTTCGGAGGCAAGACCCGCGTCTCGCGATACATCATGAGCACTTCGCTCATCACATCGTGGATGGCGATCAGCATCTGGCGCAGCGCCTTTTGCAATTGTTCCTTGGGATCTTCCATCTCCAGGATGCCTTCGCGCCGGAACCACTCCATGGCGGGGTCGTGATAGGTCTCAAAGGATAGACACAGGATGTCCTCCTTGCTGCTGATGTAGTTGTAGAGATTTCCCAGGTTGATGCCGGTTGCCTTCGAAATATCCCGCATCGTGGTCTGGGCGTACCCTTTTTTGATGAACAGACGGGTGGCCTTCTTGATGATTTTGTTCTTTCTGGCGTTTGTTCCCTCCTGGCGAACCGGATCGGGGGCGTCCTGAGCAATCGGGCTAATATCCTTGTTTTGATGATCGGTGTCGTTCATAATTCTCCTTTTCCGATGGACTGTGGTGTCCGCCTGCGAAGCTTTTTTCTGTTTGATGGTTTCGGATCGTCACCGAAAAAGGGCGATAAGAATAAAGACACGCCCGGCTGCCTCCTGCGCGGAAATGGTTTCAGCGATCCGTTGGATGGCCATGTCATTACCAAACCTCCCGCTTAAAAGCAAGTTGCATCAAGAAAACATACGTCTGTTTAACATAGCTACGTAAATATTTGCAATAACAAAGTAATATTCATCATAAAAAATGTTGAATATAAAAATGATATCGTGTATTAAGACGGCCATGACAAGCTTATGCCGGATGGTCGACCCGCCCGGCAGGCTTTCGGACACAGGAGTTTTCAAGTGCTTTTCTTGCGCCTCTATAGTCTTTATTCCTCCGCAATGTTCTTTTACAGATCGTTTGTTTTATCGGGCGCCTTTGCTTGGTTTTCCTTCGCACGGCGCCGGGCGCCGCGCGTCAAAACGATCCGAAAAGCCAACAAATATACGAGTGCTTTAACTCGAATTCAATTTTCAGGAGGTGTTCCATGTACGAAACAAAGCCCTGGGTGAAATGTTATGATTATAACGTTCCGCATACGATCCAGTACCCCAGAATTCCCGTGCAAAGTTTTCTGCACCTTGCCGCCGCGACCTATCCGCATAAGGCCGCAACGAATATTTACGGCTCGACGATGACGTTTCGCCAGATCCGCTCGCAGGTTTTGCGCATGGCCAACGCCCTGACCGGATTGGGAGTGAAAAAGGGCGACCGGGTCGGACTGGCGTTGCCCAATTGTCCGCAGTATATCATCGCCTATTACGCAACCATGTCGCTGGGCGCCGTCGTCGTGAACATGAATCCTTTATATACGCATGACGAACTTAAGTTCATGATGGAAAATTCCGGCTTGCAGACGCTCTTTACTTTCGACATGGTTCTGCCCGTGATGCGGCCGCTGGCGAAAGAACTCAAACTGAAAAACGTGATCATCACCAAGGTGACGGATTACATTCAGGGCTTCCCGGTCAGCACGGCCAAAGACCTGGATCTGGAGGAAGGCTGGAAACATTTTTCACAGGTCATCGAAAGCACGACCAGCGAGAACCTGCCGCGGGTGGATGTCGTCTCCGAAGATCCCGCGCTGATCCAGTTCACGGGCGGCACAACGGGACTGCCCAAAGGCGCGTTGCTGACGCATGCCAATGTGGTGAAAGCAACCTGCCAGGGCACCTTCTGGGGCAATCCGATCACCGCCTTCACGCCGCACGCCAACCGTGCCGTCATTGCGGCCATTCCTTATTTCCACATCTACGCCAACACCTTTGCCATGAATTGGGGCATGTTCAATGCCGCCACCCAGGTGATGTTCCCCAGGTTCGATCTGGAAGAGTTCATGGCGGTTCTGGCCTCCGTGCAGGAGATCACGTATTTCCCGACCGTGCCGACGATGGTGACCGCCATTGTGAATCATCCCAAAGCCGCCGAGCTCGACCTGGGCGCGCGCATCCGGCTTCTTTCCACCGGCGGCGCTCCCATGCCGGTCGAACTGATTCAGCAGGTCAAAGATATGGGCATTTTCTTCAATGAAGGATGGGGAATGAGCGAAACCACCTCCGTTGGAATCAGCATACCGATTCTCCGTCATAAACCCGGTTCCATCGGTTGCCCGGTTCCGGACAATCAAGTTCGACTGGTTGATCTGGAAACGGGCCAAAATGACGTCAAGCAAGGCGAGCCCGGAGAAATTCTCATTAAGGGGCCGTCCGTGATGCAGGGCTACTGGAACAACCCGGAAGAAACGGCCAATCAGCTCAAAGACGGCTGGCTCTCCACCGGCGATATCGCCCAGATGGACGAAGACGGCTATTTCTATATCGTGGACCGCAAGAAAGACATGATCATCGCCGGCGGCTTCAATGTGTATCCGCGGGAAGTGGATGAAGTGCTCTATCAGCATCCGAAAATTGCCGAAGCGGTCTCTGCGGGCGTTCCGGACGCCTATCGCGGCGAAACGGTGAAAGCCTTCGTCGTTCTGAAGCCGGGGGTCGAAGCGACCGACAAGGAAATCATCGAGTTCTGCAAACAGAAACTCGCTCCCTACAAGGTGCCGAAGCTGGTCGAGTTCCGCAAAGATTTGCCCAAGTCCGCCGTCGGCAAGATTCTGCGCAAGATCCTGCGCGACGAGGAAATCGCCAAAAGCAAGAAATAAAAGAAATAAAATAAAAATAGTGAGGAGTGCCCTATGATCAAAACAGTCGAGCAGTATCTGGAGAGTTTGAACGACGGCCGGGAAGTCTGGTGCCTGGGTGAACGGGTGAAAGATGTCCGGACGCATCCGACCGTCAGCACCATCGTCCGCATGGCGGCGATGGACTACGTACTGCCCAACCATCCCGATTACCGGGAGTTATTTGTCACGAAAGACGCGGATGGAGAGAATATCAATTTTCTTTTGACTTCTCCGAAAACGTCACAGGACATGCTGCGGCGTCGCGAATGCTACATGACCGGCATGCGCTCGGGCGGCGGCGTGCTGGTGCACTGCATGGGCGCCGACGCGCTGGCCGCTTTCAGCGTCGCGGCGGAAGTGATGGACAAGAAAACCGGCACAAACTACGTGGAGCGTGTGGAAAACTACCGCCGCTATCTGCAGAAAAACGACCTGGCGCTCACGGGAGCGATCACCGATGTGAAAGGCGACCGCAGCCTGCATCCGTCGCAGCAGAAACAGCATCAGGATTTCTACTTAAGAATTGTGGATCGTCAAAAAGACGGCATCGTGGTGCGCGGCGCCAAGGTCCATATCAGCGCATCGCCCTGCGCCAACGAGCTTCTGTGTCTGCCCTGCCGGACGCACGGCGAAGCCGACAAGGACTACGCGCTGGGCTTTGCCATTCCCGTTGCGACCAAGGGAGTGAAGCTTCTCGCGGTTGAACCGAATGTGCGCCTCTACGGCGAAGAATGCGAATTTGATTATCCGGCGTCGGACCATCTCCAGCCGTCGGAATCGCTCATCATCTTCGACGATGTGTTTGTTCCGTGGGATCGCGTTTTCATGTGCGGGGAATGGCAGTACTCCCAGACGCTGGCGTATGCGTTTGCGAGCTATCACCGCCTGTTCGGTACCTGCAAGATGACCTGGACGCTGGAGCTCATGACCGGCGCGGCGAGCCTCATTGCCGAATACAACGGCGTTCAGAATATTCCGCATGTGCGCAAGAAACTGGCCTGGATGGCCTATATTACGGAGACGGTGCAGATGCTGGCCAAACAAGCCTGCCTTGATCCGATCACCGAATTCGGCATGGATGTCATGATGCCCAACCGGATGGCGATCAACGCCTCCAAATGGACCTATGCGAGCAACTTCCACACGATGTGCCAGCACATGCAGGATATCGGCGGAGGTCTCACCACCACCGTGCCGGCGTTTCGCGACTGGAACAATCCGGAGATTCAGCCGTTTATCGACAAATATCTGGCGGCCAAAGACGGCGTTTCCACGGAAGACCGTCTGCGTGTCCTGCGCCTCATCAAGGACATCACCGGCAATCACTGGCAGGTCGATACCATCCACGGCGAAGGGTCGATGGCCGCACAGGAGATGTTCCTCTACGGCAGCGCCGACTGGAAGAAACTTCAGGCGGCGGCCAGGCGCGCAGCCAACATGGATGGCTGGCAGAAGGATGCCACATACGGCAAACTTCCGACCATCGCCCAGTGCGTGAAAATGCCGCCGGTGGATGAATCCTATAATAGCTTTGCGCCGAAAGTGAAATAACACAGCCGGAGTCGGCGGATATAAAATAAAATGGATAAGGAGTCGCAGTCTATGAGTAACGGTTTAGTCAATACAAGGGATCAGCAGTTTGTTTTGTTTGAACAATTGGGCATTGAAAAGCTCTTTGAGTACGATGCGTACAAGGATTTTTCCCGCGATGATTTGCAGATGATCTTAAACGAAGCCGAGAAACTGGCCGTCAACGTTCTTGCTCCCTGCAACAAAGAGGGAGATGAGGAAGGCTGCCATATTAAAGACGGCGTGGTCACGGTGCCCAAATGCTTCCGTGATCCGTTCAAAAAATACGCCGAAGGCGGCTGGATCAATCCCATGGATTCGCCCGAGGTCGGCGGGCAGGGCATTCCCGCCTCCGTGGGGTTTGCCGCCCTGGAGTATTTCGGCGCGGCCAACTATGCTTTTTCGATGTATCCGGGGCTGACCCACGGCGCGGCCATGCTGATCAACGAATCCGGCACGCCCCAGCAGAAAAAGAAATACATGGAAAAACTCTTTGCCGGCGAGTGGACCGGCACCATGTGTCTGACCGAACCGGGCGCGGGCAGTGATGTCGGCGCGCTCAAAACCACCGCCAAGAGGCTTCCGGACGGCAAATATCTGATCACCGGCACGAAGTGCTTCATCTCGGCGGGCGATCATGATCTGACCCCCAACATCATTCACCCGGTTCTGGCGCGCATCGAAGGCGATCCGCCCGGCACCAGGGGCATTTCTATTTTCATCGTTCCCAAGATCCGCGTCAACGACGACGGGTCTTTGGGCGAACCCAATGACGTCAAAACCGGCGGCATCGAGCACAAAATGGGCATCAAGGGATCGGCTACTGCCACGCTCAATTTCGGCGAAGACGGCCAGTGCATCGGCGAACTTCTGGGCAATGAGCGCGAAGGCATCAAGATCATGTTCATGATGATGAACGAAGCGAGGCTGGGAACCGGCATGCAGGGCCTGGTGCTGTCTTCGGCGGCGCTTGAGCATGCCGTCGCCTACGCCAAGGAACGCGTTCAGGGAACGGCCATCTGGGAGATGAAAAATCCCGAGGCCAAACCCGTGACCATCATCAACCATCCCGACGTCCGCCGGAAGCTGCTGTGGATCAAGTCGCACGTCGAAGGCTCCCGCAGTCTTTGCTATTTCACCGCTTTCTGCATCGACATGGCTAAAGTGGCCAAAACCGAGGAAGAAAAAGTCAAATGGGAAGGTCTGCTGGACCTGATGACGCCGGTTCTTAAGGCCTGGACGACCGACAAGGGATTGCTGTCGTGCTCCATGGCGATGGATGTTTACGGCGGCTACGGTTATTGTTCGGAATATCCGGTGGAGCAGTATCTGCGCGATGAAAAAATCGCCCAGATTTATGAAGGCACCAACGGCATTCAGGCGCTTGACCTGGTGGGGCGAAAGCTGGGCCAGCGCAAGGGCGCCAATGTGATGAATATGGCGGCTCTGATTCAGAAAACCATTGCCGGGGCCAAAAAGAACGAAGACCTGGCCCCATCCGCCGCCATTCTGGAAGAAGCGTCCAATGCCTGCCTGGAACTGACCATGTTTTTTGCCCAGGCCGGAAAGTCCGGCGATTTCCTCCTGCCGATTCTGAACGCCTGCAAATTTCTGGAACTCTTCGGCGACGTGATTGTCGGCCATCTGCTATTAGAGGCCGCTGATGTAGCGTCTGCCAAGCTTTCGGCCATTTATGAAGCCCAGGGAGCCGATTCGGCGGGCAAAAAGAAGGGATTGCAGCGATCCGATAAAGAAGCCGCCTTCTACAGCGGCCGGATCGCATCGGCCAAATTCTTTGCCAATGACATTTTGACCACAGTGAAAGCCCGCTCAGAAGCCGTGAAGATGGGCGACAAAACCCCGCTGGAAATCACCGACGAGGCGTTTGCCTGGTAAGAAGTACAAGTTAACAAAATTTGAATGAAAGAAGAGGCCGCGGCTATTAACCGCGGCCTCTTTTCGTTTCCAATGCGCAGGATGCAATTTTTGTATACGTACCATTCAGTGTGTGTCATTGCAAGCCCTGCTCTCTCATGCGACGTAACGGGTTATTTCTCCCCCTTTCCTAAAGGGGGATCAAGGGGGATTTTTCTTCAGTGCCGAAGACATAACAAACTTTTCCAACTTCTCTTCGGGAAAGAGCTCTACTGTGCTTGTCCGATAATAGAACCCTTGCGGCCCCTCGGGATTCTTGGCAATCTTGTATTCTATAAGGTGGCAGTTTCACCGGGGCATGTCTTCGCTCAATGTCCTCGACTGTGGCGCTAAGGCTCATTCCGCGACGTCCAAAAACTCGCCTGTGGCTCAAACAGTTTGGCCGTCTGATGCTCCATTTCGCCAAGCGCCACAACGTCTCGGCCATGATTCGCCAAAAGCCATGCCCCAGTGAAACTGCTTTTTTTCAAATGGTTGATCGAGAAAGATTAAAAGGAAACAATGTCCCTGTGTTTCATGTCTCTCTGTTATCTTTATCAAAAGCCCAATCGTTTCTTTAATTCAAGCAATCTTCTGTCTTTCAAAAGAGCCGGTTTTACTTCGCCAATTCGCTTGAGTGCATTCCCGATCCCATAAGGCCATTCAGCAATGCTATTGGGCAGAACTGCACACAGAAGCGCTAGTACTTTTTCGGGGAACAAATCAATAATCTTTGAATCTTCGATCTTGTAGATGAAAAAACCATGCCCCTCAACTTTCGTTACCAGAGGCAGAATTATCTCGGCGATGGTTCCGAAAGCCTCAGTATCTGTAAATGCCAGTTCGCAAAGGGCAGTCGATATTCGGGGACTTTTTGCCTTCCTGTGACGTGGCCATACATCCGTAAGGAATGTTGCCAAATTTCTTCTGTCAGCCTTTTTCCCTGTAAGAAGGCTTTTCACTTGCCATAAAGTTTGCACCCGAAAATTTTCGTCAGCCTTGAGAAGAATTTCGCGCATCTCAGCATTGCTGACAAATCTTTTGCCTGTTTTAGAATTTACGTTCCACCAATAGGCCAGAAGAATCGCGGACAGGGTATTCAGATGGCCCTGTTTCTCAATGGTCTTATCGTAGATCAGACGTACCAAGTAAGGTCTCAATACTTCAAAAAGTTTAGAATGGACTTTAGGATTCCAAAAGAACCCTGACCAAAAAGCCTTTTGATCGTCAGAATCGGTATCCAGGAACGAAATCAGATTCGCCTCCGCCCAGCGAAGATCTCTCACAAAGAACCATCCAAGGGAGTGTGTAAACATGACAACGGCATGTCGGTGCAGATCCCCTTCCAAACGCAGTAATTCTCCCGCGCGTCTTTTCCAAACGGATGGCAGGCTTTTCTTTTTGCCCAAATTATTTATCGCAGGGTCATTCAGCAATGCTTGTGCAAGTTTGCCAACCGGCGCATTCAAGCCTTCCGTGGCATAATCAGGTTCATTCTTCTGTCTCACGATGTTTGAGGTTGCACTTTGAGGCTTAGATTTCAAGATTGCAATTAATCGTTCCCAGATCTGCCAAAAGAGCTCCTGCTTAGTGGCCAAAAGACCCTTGCTTGCATTTAAGAACCATTCTGAAATAGGCGAAATGATGCTGTAGATGACATCATCTGACATTTCCAATATCTGACTTCCAATCTGCGCTGAAAAGTCTGTAGGATCATTTTTGCGTGCATCTGCGTATAGGAAGGTTCGCCATGCCCATTCGGGATAGTCATTGCGACCCGCGTTGCTAACAAGCGCGGCAAGGGCAAGGTCTGCCTTTTCGGATGACAGGCCAGCGAAAGGATCATTCTCTGTTAATCTATCAAAATCCCTGCTGCTCAGCTCTTTTGCCTTTTGAAGAATCATTTCCGGCGGCTCAGCAAGAAGAACAGAATATTCTGTTTTCCTCTCAATAAATCCACCTCGTCCTTCTAGGGAGTGGGCGGCATTCGCAGCATATTCTGACTTCCACTCAGGTGCCTGCTTGCGGAGTTTCTCGCTTTTCTTCTGTAGACCAAAACTGAACCGGCATCCATGTGCTGCCAGCCAATGAACCAGGTTTAATGTTGTCCAAGCTCGTCTATCAATATACCGTGCTTCTTCTTCCGATTCCCAAGACGGCGGTCCCAGCACCAACCGCCGTTCGAGACATAATCTCGTGGCCTTTGGAAAATCGTTCCATCGCTTTTCCAATGTGAGTAGCAAATCCCGTTGATTACGATGCTCCCAAAAAGACCGCATACTCAACCGCATGAGTAAGTCGCCTGCTTCTTTGCCATTGAAGAGGCGCGAGTCGCCGACGATCCAGATTCTTAAAAGACCAAAAACCGTTTCTTCATCATCTCGCCATGCCATGCATTCACGCTTCGCAACTTGTGGGTCTTTTTCAACAAGTCTTTTGAAGAGGTTGACATAATAGAGAAGAATGTTGGTTACGCCGTGGGTTCTTTCATATGAATCACCCTTGACACTTTTGTCCGGCTCAATCGGTGAATAGTGGCTCAACCCATATCCACCTATTTCCTGTTCAAGATAGACTGCTTGCTCTAAGTTGTTTCGGAATTCTCGGACAGCGGTCAGGAGAAAGTCATCAGGAATTGCTGCATCACCATAAGGCGTGGGGTATTTTACATCCACACTGACCATTTCGTTGCATTGAATCCCTTGTTTCGCAATGGGTGGTTTGGGGCCGCTCCATCGAGGCCGCCCCTCCATTGCGAGATAGGGCCTTCTGAGGGCAGCAAATTTCTTGATCGAGTCAATTGTCCAGCCATTCCGATCGACAGAGGTTTTCAATTGATACCAATCCAGATCAGCATCCCGCTGACGGTCTTTCCATACAGCGAGAATAATTTGCCACGCCTTATGAATCTCAGGAAGGCAGGTATCTTTATCAAATTTCACTAACTGAGAATGGATCAGATCTTGAAGCGAATGGTGTACACCTTTTTGCCCGGCAGCCCACCAGGCGGCAGCCGGTTGATGACAGACTTTGCTAATCCAAACACATAAGAATTCCAAGCGCGAAGATAAACGGGGTACATTAATCGCCCAGTGTCCCCGCAATGCTGCATAACGATTATCTTGAACGTTCCTGATATCTGACGCATTGAGTGCAAAAGCATCCCATTCACCGAAGAGTAAGTCCCTTTTCGCAAAGTGGTCCTGCGGATCAAGTTTCGGTGGCGGCGTATCATTATCCAATCCATATGCATCATAAAATGGATCAAAAGACTGTTTATCATCAGCATAAATATTGATATTGCCGGGCGTCATATAACGGATGCATGGATCAAAAACGCACAGCCATTCAGCTGGAGGGGGTACTTTTGAGTTGGCGAACTTCTTGGCACCTTCATGTGTTGAAACAAGATGAGCGACTTGACCTCGTTCATGGGGTGAGAGCGCCTCAGGTCCATTCCTTGTCAGGGTAATGACTTTCTCTAACCAAGCATTCGGGTCTTTTGCCCTCTCTGCCCATCCTGCTAAGGTGTCCCAAAGGGCCTTATGGTTGTCCGCTTCATCATACGCGATGGGACATACACCTTTATGCCTCCACTTGGCCTCAGCATCTCCCGTATTGCCGGCCTGAAAGGCATATGCACCTGCCAAAGATTTTTTATAGCTGTTCAGTGCCTCTAGGAGGTAATAAACAGGAGGATCATCTGCCGCGTATCCTACAAAGACGACAATATATTGATCTATGATAGATCGGATAAAAGAAGTTGCCCATCCTTCAGCGAGGTAAGCACGTCCAAACCCCGCACTGGAGAGAACAAAGCCGTCACCGTCAGCACGTTTATATTCACTATCCACGCGGCCATGCAGATGAATTATTCCCTCGAAATCGTCATCGCGCAGGGGGTCCGGTAAGCGAGGAGGGCGGCAACACGGTATGGTTGAATCACAGGCTTCGAAAAGGAGATCAAAGTTTGTCGTAACAATTCTGATTCGTCCATCTGGCAGTTTTGCTAAATCCAGCATGATCCGGTGAGCGGAAAGATCGGGATTCTCATCTGGTTTAAGAGCTTTTGCAGCTTCTTGTTCCATCTCTTCTAAGGAAAAGTCTCTTTCCAGAAGTCCAAATATTCTGTCGTATGGAATAACGCCAGTGACTCCCACGATCTGATCCTGTCTTTCTGCTTCTTCAAGAAGTCTTCGTGCCGGATCTTCAGACGTAGCCCCTAGTCTTTCAATAACATACCGCGTCAATTGAAAAAAATTGGGTAGATTGGCTCGTGCTTGAGAAACTCCGGCACCACAAATAAAGACGACTCTGCCCTCATCTCGCGCTACAAGAAGATCATCGGGTATTGATGGACCGTCCGCTACAAATCTCATTCTAAAGGCCTAAATAATTAAGGAACTATACTCATTGCGCAGCCAGTATAGTTATACAAAAGGCGAACGTCAACGAAAATCGATTATGCTGTAAGAGGTGTGTAGCAAGATGGGTACTCTACAGTGTTTAAGCATCTCAAATAATCCGCAGTTGCATCAGGGCGTGACTGAGCGAATTATGGCCGAGACGTTGTGGCGCTTGGCGCAGCGGTGCATCGGACAGCCGAACTGTTTGAGCCCGAAGGGCGAGTTTTTGGCTATCGCGGAGCAGGTCCTAGCGCTACAGTCGAGGCCATTGAGCTAAGACGCGCCCCGACGTAACTGCCACCCTCATCACGCCGTCAGCATGCGGTAAATCCGGGTGATTTTTTCGGGCAGTTTGACCACGTCGTCGATGACGGTCCATTTGCTGTGCGTATCATGGGGATGTACATATTAAAGGGTTGTATTGAAGAAAGGCGCTGGATGATGCACATTGTCTTTATTTTCTCTACAATTATTATTTCTCCAGTCAGCTTTAACCATCCGAAGTCAACTGAGGCAGAAGCGGTTTTAATAATGTGATAAGTTCCGGAATTCTTTCCGATGCCACAATCCAGATTCGCTCATTCTTTATTTCCCCATATTCATGGATCAAGATATTTCGCTGACCAATGATATTTCTCCAGGGAATTTCCGGGTGAGATTTTCTAAAATCTTCAGAAATACGATTTGCCGCCTCGCCGATAATTTCCATATTTCGTTCAACAGCGTTTCTGAGCATTCGATCCGTCTGAAAATCATGAAATGTGCGGTCGGCAATAAATTCCGATATAGTCTGAGCCGCGTCCAGCATGTCCCATAAATATGCCGGATCGCGGCTTTCGTTACGCGGCATAAAGCACCTCGCATTCGGCGAGCATCGACCGTCGGCGGTAGGGATTGCGGATGGCTTCTTTTTCCACAAGGTCCACTTCACGGCCAAAGATGGCCTTGAGTTCATCTCTCATATCGACAAGATCATACAGGCTGTAAGCGGAATTATCTTCAAAACTCAGCAAGACATCGATATCGCTGTCCGGCCGGAAATCATCGCGCAACACGGAACCAAACAACGAAAATTCCACAACTTTCCATTTCGAGCAAAAAGCCCTGATGCTCTCCATGGGAATGTCAATTACAGGCCGCGCCATAAATTACCTTTTCGATCATTGGCTGATTCTAAACTATGCCAAGGATATTAAGAAAAAGCGTTTTTCAAGTCAAGAACAAACAATATTTCACATTTGCCGAAGATGCTCGATTATTCGAGCATTCTTTAAAGATAGCCGCAGTTAACTCACGCCGTCAGCATGCGGTAGATCCGTGTAATTTTCTCAGGCAGTTTAACCACGTCGTCGATGACGGTCCAGCTGCTGTGGCTGTACATGCGCGGCAGATATTCGGCGGCGGTTTTATCGACGGTGATGCAGAAGGTTTTGATCCCGAAATGCTGGGCCTCTTTAAGCGCCATGCGGGTGTCCTCAATGGCATAGGTTCCGGAGTATTCCTTGTCCACCGGTTTGCCGTCGCTCAAAAGGATCATCAGCTTTGTTCTTTCCTGCCTGCGTCTGAGCTTGCTGATCGTGTGCCGGATGGCCGTCCCGTCGCGGTTTTCGAAGCGGTCCTCGATGGCGGAAATCCTTTTCTTGGCTTTGTCGTCATAAGCGTCGTCAAAATCCTTGATGCGATAGAAATCGACATTGTCGCGGTTGTCCCCGGAGAATCCGTAAATAGCGAAGGCGTCACCGACTTCGTGCAGGGCCTCCGACATGATAATCAACGATTCCTTTTCCCGTTCGATGGTCGTGCCTTTGGTGCTGCGGCTCATATCGATGAGAAAGGCAACAGCGATGTCGCGCTTTCTTTTTTGAATGAGCGTATAATTCTTTTCGGATGGGGAAATGCCCGCCTTCCGATCCACCAGAAATTCCACCACGGCATCCAGATCAATATCGTCACCGTCATACTGGCGCTTCAATTTGGTGAAGCCTTCCGGCTTGAGCATCTGAAACTCCCGCCGGATTTTCTTGAGCAAACCCGCGTGGCGTTCGGCCGTGTCGCGGTAGAAAGTCAGAGAGCGTCCGGCATGGGTTTGCTCGCGGATTCTGGCCCAGTTCGCGCGATAGTCATGGAGATCTTCTCCCCATTCGTTATAAAGCGATGTACCCCGTTCACTCTGGAGTTCCGTTTTCATATCGAGAGAGGTTTCGAGACTGCGCATGAACAAAAAGACGTCATTCGGATGGAGCGCTTCCACGCGCCTCTCGATTTCCCGGGGGGTGATTCCCTTATCATGATACACAGCCCGCAGCAGTCGTTCGATTTTTTCGGGCGAATCGTATTTCATGGAAGGGTCCGTCGTGCCGGCTTCGTCATCGGAACTTTCCCCAAAGCCGGCTTCGGGTTTTCCGCCGGCAGTCGAGCCGCGGAAGCTTTGCTGTTGCTCCCCCGTCCGGTGGTGTCTTTCGGAGACATTTTCCATGGTCGGCCGCGTCTGGGTGGGCGTGGTATCACTTTCGGGATTGCTTTCGGCTTCCACCTGCGACCCGGACCCGCTGCGCTGGGATGACTGACGGCCCGTGAGGCGATTCTGGATCTGCTGCGAGGTTTTGCCGAAGCTGCCGATGTTTTGCGAAACCATATCCTGATCGAGCGGCTTGGAGGTGGGCTTGATGGCCCTGTAAGGTTCTTTGAAAGCCTCATCGATCATCCGGTATACGTTCGCTGCCAGCGTGGCGGCCGCATGGACGTCGGCATGCGGTTGCTGCAGGATATCAGCGGCATCGAGTGTTCTGCGAAGGATGGGGATGGCCGGATCATCGACAGTATTAAATTCTTTTCCCGTCAATAAAGACTGGGCAATCATCTCCACGGTCCGCTGCTTGGGGTTGGTCATTTTCTCAGGCGATCGCCGCTTTCTGGTCATATGGCGGTTCATGGCGTCAATGTCGTCTCCCAGGGCGGGATACTCCCGTTTCAGAATGCATTCAATCCTGAAGTCTTCCAGCAGATTAAAAAGATCATGCGCCAGCTCTGTTTCAGGAAACAAATGGAAGAAGCGGACGATATCGCTTCCGTCCTCTGTGTTCCCCTTTTCTCCGTAATGCGACAGGATTTGCCGGATCGTATCGCTTATTTTGGCGATGTCGAATTCGAAGCTGCCATATTCCAGATGCGCCTCCTGGTGTGTGGCGGAGACTTTGTAGAGCCTGAAGTTATCCTCCCGGTCCTGAAAATCTTTGATTCGTTTGGGAAGATAAATTTTTCTGCCGTCCGTGTAGACTGTTTCAGCCTCGGCAATTTCCACACGGCGCCCCAGAAGGGCACGCAGATAGGCGGAAAGAATATGCTTGATGGTTTTGAGTTCCAGCCCTTTGGGAATGCTTTCCATAAAATCGCTGAAGGCGGGAGAATGGCCTGTCAAAAAGGACAAGGCCTTTTGTTCGTCTTCTTTCGCTGTGTTTTCGACAAACGAAGCGATCAGGCCGAATCCGTCCAATCCCACCCAGTTGATGAATTCGGGGCTTTTCTCCAGAAGCTTTTCGGCAACCGCCGCACTGGTTCGGGCGGTCAGTGCGGCCATTTGATAGACGTTCGGGGCGATGGCTTTGTCCCCTGCGGAATTGAGTCTGTCGATCAGGCGGGGACTTTTTTCGACAACGGTGATGGCGGCCTGCCAGTCTCTTTCCGCGATGGTCGATGCGCAGGTAATCAGGTTTTCCAGGCCTTCAAAACCGATCTTATCGATGATGGCGGGGCTGATATCCAGCAGTCGATTCGCGATTTTTCCGCTGTTTAGGGTGTTTTTGTTCATCAGGGTGAATAATCTGGAAAGCCCGTCTGTGCCGATTCTCGTCAGCAATCCGGGGCTTTTTTCCAAAAGCGTCGAGGCCAGCATCCAGTCGGCCAGTGCCGCATCGTTGGCAAGCGCATACACACGAAGGACCAACGGCGTTCCCCCGTGGAGCAGCAAGTGATCAATCAGGTCGGGACTTTTCTCCAGGAGGCTCACAGCCCCATAGCTGTTTTGGCGGGCGATAAGGCAAGCCAGCGCGGCGATCTGTTCCAGACCGGCATACCCCACCCGTTCGATGATCGCAGGGCTTGCCTCCAGCAGACTAACCGAGGTGGTCCAGCTCTCTTTGCCTGTCCGGGAAGCGAGGTCCTCGATCTTTTCGAGTCCCTCAAAACCAATCAGTTTGATGATCTCCGGGCTTCGCTTCAGGAGGCTAAGCGCCATTCTGGCATTGTATTTTACGATGCGGCCGCCCAGATGACAGACTTTGGCAATAAGGGAGGTGTCGCCATGTTTCAGAAGCCCGTCGATGATGGAAGGGCATTGATCGAGAAGCCCGACCGCCACCGACGAACTTTCCCGGGCCAGCGTGGAGGCGAAATCTCCAATCATGGACAGGCCGTCAATGCCAATGCGGTCAATCAGATCGGGGCTTTTCAGAAGAAGCCGGTCCGCTGTTTCCCAGCTTTGCCTTGCGGTATCGATACCCAGCGCGCCGATTTTCATCAATCCGTCCCTTCCGGATTTATCCACAACAGACGGGGCGATATCCACAAAGGTGACAGCCGCGGTCTGACTCAGCCTGGCCAAATCGCTCGCCAGGTCCGCAATGTGAGACAGGCCTTCGTCGTCCAGACGCTGGACCAGCAAAACGCTTGTTGTGATGAATCGAAGCGCAACCCGGGAACTGATAGAGGAAAGTTTGCGCCCCAGATGAAAGATGGTTTCTGTTCTTTTTGTGCCGGCACCAGGAGGCAGGCGATCCAAGATGTCCTGAGTTTTCATCAGCAGGGCGACGGCGTTTTCCGGGTTGTCTTCGGCCATGGCAAAGGCGCATTCCCAGACATCTTCCGCGCCTTTGAGGCCAAGGCGGTCAATCAGCGCGGGAGCGGTTTCCAGGAAGGTATAGGCCGGCCTCGCGCCGAAGAACGACGCTTTTTCAGTACGGGTAAAGAGTCTGTCCAGAAGCGGCTTGTCAATGCGATGCGCCGGGTTTTCCAGGATGGCGGGTATTTTTGCGACAAAATCCGCGGCGATATTCCAATCATCCCGGGCCATCACGGAGGCCAGATGATATACACTGAGGGAAGATTGGCGATCCGATCCCGCGTCAAGCATCCGATCAAGCAGCGCCGGACTTTCTTCAACCACTTTAATGGAATGAGCCCAACTGGACTGCGCGATCGTGGCGGCAAGGGCTGCAACTTTACGCAGGCCTTCAAAACCGATGCGTTCAATTATGGCCGGGCTTTCCCCGACAAGGCTTATCGCCGTCCGGACATTGACCTGGGCGACGCTGCAGGCCAGGGCCGCGGTTTGGGTCAGGGTTTCGAATTCATTTTCAGCAATGAGAGCGGGGCTGACTTCCACAAAACGCACGGCGAGCGAAGCGCCGAAGGGAATCATCTGATGAACGATATCAAAGACATTCAGGAGAGTTTCGTCGCCTGCGCCAAGAAGCTTGGCAATGATGTCCGGACATTCTTCAAGAAGGATAAGGGCCGCCCGGCGATCATTGCCGGCGATTCGGGTGATCGCGGACAGAATGGTGTCTGTGCTTTCTTCGCCGCAGCGCAAGGCGATAGGAGCCAATGCCTCAACCAAACGGGCCATCCGCTCATATCCGGGATCCTCGGGGAATGGCCCGGAGCCATTGGCAAGAGCGGCATTCTTGAAGGCGTCTTTTATGCGATCCTCAGTCATTGGGGCGCCCGCTAAAAGCTGAAATAGTTTTTCAGCACTTCTTCAATGCTCTTTTTCAGGTCGCTGTCGTAGGTCAGCGGTTCAATCATAGTGGCGCGCAGGGCGTCTTGAACCGGCATTCCGCTTTTGAGCAGTGTCCCGGCATAAACCAGTTCACGCGTGGAGACGCCTTCCTCGAGTCCCTGATGAATCAGATGGCGGATCCGGTTGGCCGCGCGGACGAGTTTCACGGATATCTGCTCATCCACGCCCGCCTCTTGACTGACAATTCTGATCTCCAGATCTTCCGCGGGCCAGCCCAGATTAATGGATATGAAACGCTGCCGGGTGCTGGGTTTCAGTTCCTTCAGAACACTTTGATAATTGGGATTATAACTGATGACCATCATGAATTCTTCCGGCGCATGATAGATTTTCCCTTTTTTCTCCACCGGCAGGTAACGGCGATGATCCGTCAGAGGATGAATGACGACGGTCACGTCCTTGCGGGCTTCAACCACTTCATCCAGATAAGCAATCCCACCGCTGCGAACGGCCATCAGGAGAGGGCCGTCAATCCACTGGACTTCATCGCCCTTGATAATGTAGCGTCCGGTCAGGTCATTGGCGCTGAGATCATCATGGCAGGCAACCGTGTAAAGAGGGCGGTTCAGGCGCCAGGCCATGTGTTCCACCAGTCGGGTCTTGCCGCTCCCTGTGGGGCCATTGAGTAGAACCGGCAATTTGCTGGCGTGAGCCGCCTCAAACATCTCTATTTCCTTGCCTTGAGGAAGATAAAAAGGTTCTTTGGCCACGCGAAAGTCTCCATGCTCATTTGCTTTATTATTTTCGTGCTTTGTCATCTTGGGCGCCTCCAGTATTTTCCTCTTCACAACTCAACGATCCCGGATCTTGCCGTCTTCAGGGGTCAAACAACAACTTCGCTTTATTGACTAATAAGCATCTCGATGCTTTATGTCTATCCGCCATTTTCAATTCCGTTTAAGCGAGGCGAGTTTTAATTCCCGGCAGATTGCCGCGACAGGGTCTCGTTTCTTTCTTACCCGGCCGGCAGTGGTTAAGCCCCCCGGAATTCAAGGACACCAGGTCTTAATATAAGAGCAATTTGATGAATATCAAATTCACCTTTTGGCTTCACATCAAACCTTTAAGAATTCGCGGATTTTCCAGATCGCCAGATAACCAGAACACCTGATCACCTGATAACCTGATAACCTGAAGGTCACGCGAGGTCACGCGAGGCCACGCGAGGGGTCAAGCCGGGTTGCCTCCGGTAAGTTCTTTGCCAATGAGAAATACTTGTGACCGTCAAAGCCCGCTGTGAAGCCGAAGATACGGGCGATTCATCCCCGCTGGAAAGCACCGACGAGGCGTTTGCCAAGTCGATTCCATCGCCCGCCGGCCCATAGAAACGAAAAAGGGGCCGCGTTTCCGCAGCCCCTTTTGTTTAAAGGCAATTCGTTTCAGAAAAAATTACAGTACTCTTACGCCGATGACGCCTTCGGTGGCCGAAATTTTCTTGGCGAGGTCTCCGTTGATTTCGCCTTCAACATCGATGATGTTATAGGCCAGATTGCCCCGGCTTTTGTTGATCATGTCGGCGATGTTAAGCTGGTTTTCCGCCATCAGCTTGGTGATCTTTTCGATCATGCCCGGCGTGTTGGTGTTGGAGATGGTGATTCTCTTTTTCCCCGTCCGGTCGAGGATGCATTCCGGGAAGTTGACCGAGTTTTTGATGTTGCCGTTTTCCAGGAAATCCATCAGCTGCAGGGCGGCCATGACGGCGCAGTTTTCTTCGGATTCTTCGGTGGAGGCGCCCAGATGCGGGATAGCGATGACGTTGTCGGTTTTGATGACTTCTTCATCCGGGAAGTCCGTCACGTAGCAGCCGACGATGCCGTCGGCAACCGCTTTTTTCAGCGATGCCGTGTCCACCAGGCCGCCGCGGGCGAAGTTCAGAATAACCACGCCTTTTTTCATGATGGCGAATTTATCGGCATTGATGAAGCCCTTGGTGTCTTTATTCTGGGGAACATGCAGCGAAATATAGTCGCATTCCGCCAGGAGACGATCCAGACTCGGAGCCTTTTTAATGGTGCGGGAAAGCTTCCAGGCCGCCTCAATCGACAAGAAGGGGTCGTATCCCATGACTTCCATGCCGAGAGATTCCGCGGCGTTGGCCACCATGGTGCCGATGGCGCCCAGGCCCACGACGCCCAGGGTCTTTCCCTGGATTTCGGTGCCGACAAACTTTGATTTTCCTTTTTCAATGAGATCCGGCACTTTATCGCCTTCGCCGACCAACCCTTTGGCCCAGGCAATGCCGTCGGCGACATGGCGCGCCGCCAGGATCATGCCCAGAATGACCAGTTCTTTCACGCCGTTGGCATTGGCGCCGGGCGTGTTGAAAACAACAATGCCTTTTTCCGAGCATTTGTCGATGGGAATGTTGTTGACGCCGGCGCCGGCGCGGGCAATGGCCTTCACGCTTGCGGGCAGGGCCATGTCTTTCATTTCCTTGCTTCTCACCAGAATGCCGTCGGCATCGGCGATGCCCTCACGGTACTCATAATTCGGCGTGAAAAGGCTCAAGCCTTTTTCCGAAATCTTGTTTAATAAATCGATGCGATACATAAAATAACTTCGACTCCTTTCCATATCTTTTTATTAGAGGGCTTTTTCCTGCTTTTTTGCGCGCCTCTTTGGGTTGATCGCCAAGAACAAGAAGGATCTTTTTTTAAAGAACCTTATTCATTGCGGGGCGGAGTATAAAATGGCCTTGATAGAGAGTCAAGGAAATCATCAAAGGGGAAAATAAAAAAAAGGGTCTTAAACTGGATAGTTTAAGACCCTTGATTCTGGTGGGCCGTGCGGGGATTGAACCCGCGGCCAACGGATTAAAAGTCCGCTGCTCTACCGCTGAGCTAACGGCCCATGGAGGTAAGCTTTTGAACCATCGGCTTCTAGCAGCTGGGGGGGCCGATGTCAAGAAGAAACTCGATATTTTTCAGTTTTGAAAAGGATTACCCAACTGAATGGTTTCTTCGCGTCCCGCGCCGACGGAGACGAGGATGATCTCTGCGCCGGCCAGTTCTTCGAGCCGGTCGAGATATTTCCTGGCGTTGGCGGGAAGGTCGCTCATTTTTTCCGCTTTGGCGATATCCTCTACCCACCCGTCAAGCTCTTCGTAGACGGGAACGCATGCGGAAAGCGCCGCAAGACTGGCCGGAACCGCGTGGGTAAGCTCTTGGCCGCCCAGGCGGTAGCCTGTGCAGATTTTGAGTTTTTCGAGGCCGGCCAAAACGTCCAGTTTGGTGATGGCCAGCTTCGTGATGCCGGACACGCGGACGGCCTGGCGCACTAACACCATGTCCAGCCAACCGCAGCGGCGTTTCCGGCCGGTGGTTGCGCCGAATTCCTGTCCGATTTTCTGAATATGGTCGCCCACGGCGTCTTGAAGTTCCGTCGGGAAGGGGCCTTCGCCGACCCGGGTGGTGTAGGCTTTAACGATGCCTACGACGGTGGAAACGCTGTTCGGACCGATGCCGCTTCCGCACGACGCGTTGCCTGCGGCCGTATTAGAGGAAGTCACATACGGATAGGTTCCGTGATCCACATCCAGATGGGCGCCCTGGGCGCCTTCGAAGAGAATTTTTTTCCCCCGGCGGATTTCGCGGTCTAGGATCATGGAGGTGTCGGCGACGTAAGGCGCGATTATCCGGGCGTAGGCGAGGTATTCCTCTTCAATTTTCAGGGCGTCGAGTGGTTCCACGCCGAAGAAGTTTTTAAACAGGAAATTCTTTTCTTCCAGAGCGTGGCGCAGTTTTTCCCGGAACAGGCCTTCTTCGAAAAGATCGCCCACGCGAATGCCCGTGCGCGCGGCTTTGTCTTCATAAGCCGGACCGATGCCGCGCCCGGTGGTGCCGATTTTCTTGCCGGAAAATTTGGCTTCGCGCGCCTGGTCGAGGGCGCGGTGATAGGGCATGATCAGATGCGCTTTTTCGCTCACGTAAAGCGATGTGGAAGACGGCAATACGCCGGCTTGGGTCAGTTCGTCCACTTCGGCCAGAAAAATCGCCGGGTCGAAAACGACGCCGTTGCCGATAATGCAGATTTTGTCTTGGTGTAAAATGCCTGACGGAATCAGATGCAGAATCGTCTTTCTGCCGCCCACCACCAGGGTATGGCCGGCGTTGTTGCCGCCCTGGAAACGGGCCACCACATCCGCCTTCTCGGTGTACAGATCAACGATTTTTCCTTTTCCCTCATCACCCCACTGAGTGCCTACGACTGCAACATTTGCCATGAGTTATGCTTTCCTACATTTTAATCGGGATTACGGAAACGACGTGCGGCAATTGCCTGAGTTTCTCCAAAACGTCCGACCCCACAGCAGAGTCGGTGTTCAAAACCACCAGCGCCTTTTTGGCCTGCGCATCGCGGCTTAAATGAAGACGGGCGATGTTGACTTTGTTGTCGCCCAAAGTGGTGCCGAGATTTCCGATCACGCCCGGCATATCCTCGTTGGAGACGGCCAGCATGTAGCCTTCGGGAATGATTTCCAACGAAAATTCATTGACGCGGACGATTCTCGGGTCGTTCTGGCCGAAAACGGCGCCGGCCGTTTTGCCCGTTTCTTTGGAGGTTTTCACGGTTAAGGAAATCATATTGGTGAAATCCTTGGTTTCCGTGCTTTTCGATTCGACAATCTTGATGCCCCGTTCTCTGGCGATGACCGGCGCGTTGATGTAGTTGACGGTTTCGGTCAGAATCGGGTCCAAAAGCCCTTTGATGAGCGACACGGTGATCGGGGCGACATTGACGTTGAGCAGTTCGCCGCTGTATTCAATCGTGACGTCCTGCAGCGCACCGGAAAGCATCTGCACCTGGAAGGCGCCCAACTTTTCGGCCAGATCGAGATAGGGCCGGATGACGGCCATCACTTCGGCGCCGACCGACGGGAAGTTCACCGCCCCTTTGATTTCGCCCGTGGCGAAATACGCGGCAATCTGATGCGCGATGGCGATGGCTACATTGGTTTGCGCCTCATCGGTCGAGGCGCCCAGGTGCGGCGTGCAGATGACGTTATCCAGGCCGACGAGATCCATGTTGCGCGTCGGTTCCTCTTCAAACACGTCGACGGCGGCGCCGGCGACTTTTCCCGCGGTCAGCGCGTCATAGAGCGCTTTTTCATCGACGATGCCGCCGCGGGCGCAGTGGATCAGAAACACGCCCTTTTTCATTTTGGCGAAGGCGTCGGCATTGATCATATTGCGGGTTTCCGCCGAAAGCGGCGAGTGCACACTGATGAAATCCGCGTTGGCGTAAAGTTCGTCGAGCCCCACCATCGTGACCGCCGACTTCTGCGCGACGTCCGGAGAAATGTAAGGATCATAGGCGATGACGTTCATCTTCAGGCCGCGGGCCCGGTCGGCCACGACCGTGCCGACATTGCCCAGACCGATAATCCCGAGGGTTTTGTTGCAGTATTCATTGCCCATGAATCTGCTTTTTTCCCAGCGTCCCGCCTTCATCGATGCGGTGGCCTGGGGGATCTTGCGGGCCAGCGACACCATCATGGCGATGGCGTGCTCGGCGGTGGTGATGGTGTTGCCGCCGGGCGTGTTCATTACCACGATGCCGCGCTTGCTGGCGGCGGGAATGTCGATGTTGTCGACTCCCGCGCCGGCGCGGCCGATGGCGGAAAGCTTTGTCGCCGCCTCGAGAATATCCGCCGTGACTTTGGTGGCCGAACGAACAATCAGCGCGTCATAATCTTTAATGACGGCCTTCAATTCGTCCGGCGGAAGTCCGGTTTTAACATCCACCTTGATTCCCGGCGCATTGCCCAGAATCTCGGCGACCTCCGGAGCCATGGCGTCGCTGACCAGTACTCGCTTCATAACCTGTCCTACGCTGTTTTAACCCTAGAGGCTTTTGACCTTCTCGGTGAAAACTTTTTCCAACTCCGCAAGCGCTATTTTGAGATCCGCCTCTTCAACCGTCGGGCCGCACCAGAAGCGGTAACCGGCGGGCGCGTCTTTGTAAGAGTTGATGTCGTGGGCGATGTTTTTCTTGCTCAAATCCGAGGCGATGCTTTTTAAGAACTTGCTTTTCGCGTCGGCGTCAAGCGCCGCCACTTTCGGATGGACGACCGACAGGCACACCGAGGTGTTGGAGCGGACCTTGGGGTCATCGGCCAGAAATTCAATCCAGTCGGTTTTGGCGACCCAGTCTTCCACAACCTTCAGATTGGCCTTGCTTTTTTTGACCAGACCGTCGATGCCGATTTTGCCGGCCCAATCCAGGGCGTCGAGATAGTCTTCCACGCACAGCATGGAGGGCGTATTGATGACGTCGCCTTCGAAAATGGCCTTGTTGATCTTGTCGCCTTTTTTCAGGCGGAAAATTTTCGGCATGGGCCAGGCCGGGCTGTAGGATTCCAGACGGGCAACCGCTTTCGGGCTTAAAATCATCATGCCGTGCGCGGCCTCTCCGCCCAGGCATTTCTGCCAGGAGAAGGTCAGAACATCGATTTTGCTCCAGTCGACTTCATTGGCGAATGCATAGCTTGTGGCGTCGCATAAAGACAGGCCTTCACGATCGGCGGGAATCCAGCTCCAGTCGGGAATGCGCACGCCGCTGGTCGTGCCGTTGGCCACGAAGACCACGTCGGTTTTCCAGTCCACTTTGGAAAGATCCGGAATCTTGCCGTAATCCGCCTTGACGATCGCGGGGTTGAGCTTAAGCTGCTTGTTGACATCCGTCGCCCAGCCTTCCGAAAAACTTTCCCAGACCAAGACCGTGACCGGCTTGGGGCCCAGAAGCGACCACATGGCGCATTCAAAAGCGCCCGTATCGGAAGCCGGCAGGATGCCGACAAGATAATCTGACGGGATATTCAAGACTTTACGGGTCTCGTTCATAGCTTTGACGATTCTCTCTTTGCCCAGAGCGGAGCGGTGTGAACGGCCGACCGGCGCGTCCTTCAGGGCGTCGATGCTCCACGCTGGCCTCTTGCTGCAGGGTCCTGAACTGAAATTTGGGTTTTGCATAGCAACCATCCTTAAAAAAAATTTCAAAAAAGCGCTTCCTGCATAGCAGTATTGAGGATTTTTCTCAAGAAATTTAAAAGCTAATAGCCTTTGCGTGACCGGCGGTCCGGCCGGTTAAATCGATATATCCGTTAAATCAGGATATTGGCGTTCTTTGACTTAAGTCAAAGACCTTTTTGGCCCGGCAGGTTTATAAAAGAGCCAAAAGATGGTAGGTGTAAACCCGGTCCGCACTTTGAATCTTCCGGGAAATTGAACTTCAGATCAGCTTCGTAAGGAGGGATGGCGATGAAAGACACTTTAAAACAAATCGATAATCTGACCGGCGTGCAGATTGTGAAAGACATGGCCGCGTATCAGGATCATTCGGTGGTCAGCCGTGAGATTATCCGCAAGCCCGCCGGAACGGTCAGTGTATTTGCTTTTGACGCAGGAGAGGGATTAAGCGAACACACCGCGCCTTTTGACGCGATGGTATACATTCTGGAAGGGGAGGCGGAAATTCGCATCGAGGGGAAGCCTCACGCGGTGCGGGCCGGCGAAATGATCATCATGCCGGCGGGCAAACCCCATGCGCTTCACGCCGTCACGCGTTATAAGATGCTTTTGATCATGATTAAACAACAAGGAGGTGCATGATGAAATTTAAAATCACTCCGAGTGTGGACTGGGTGGGGAAGATCGACTGGGAACTGCGCAAGTTTCACGGCGAGGAATACTCCACGCATCGGGGCTCGTCGTACAACGCATATCTGGTGAAAGACGAAAAGACCGCGCTCATCGACACGGTCTGGACGCCTTTTGCCAAGGAGTTCGTCTTGAATCTCGCCAAAGAAATCGATCTGAATCAGATCGACTACGTGATTGCCAACCACGCGGAAATGGATCATTCCGGCGCGCTTCCGGAGCTGATGCGCCATATTCCCGACAAGCCCGTTTACTGCACGGCCAATGGCCTGAAATCTCTCAAGGGGCATTATCACAAGGACTGGAACTTCCAGGTGGTCAAAACCGGTGACAAGCTTTCCCTGGGTAAAAAAGACCTGATTTTTGTGGAAGCCATGATGCTGCACTGGCCGGATTCCATGATGGAGTATCTTACCGGCGACGACATTTTATTTTCCAACGACGCCTTCGGCCAGCACTATGCCACGGAGCATATGTTTAACGACCTGGTCGATCAGGCCGAGCTTTTCGAAGAGGCGACGAAATATTACGCCAACATTCTCACGCCGTTTTCGCCTCTGGTGACGAAAAAGATCAACGAAGTGGTGGCGCTCAACCTACCCGTTAAATTCATCTGTCCCAGCCACGGCGTCATCTGGCGGGATAACCCTTTGCAGATCGCGCATAAATATCTGGAATGGGCGGCCGACTATTCGGAAAACCAGATTTCGCTGATTTACGACACAATGTGGGACGGCACGAGGATGCTGGCCGAGCACATTGCCAAGGGAATCAAGCAGGCCGATGACAAGGTGACGGTGAAGCTCTTTAATATCTCCCGGCGCGACATCAATGACGTGGTGACGGAAGTTTTCAAGTCCAAGGCGATTCTTCTGGGGTCGCCCACGATCAACAAAGGCATTCTCAACGCCATGACGGCGCTGATCGATATGATCGCGGGGCTCAAATTCAAAAAGAAAAAAGCCGCGGCTTTCGGTTGCTACGGCTGGAGCGGCGAGAGCGTGAAGGTTTTAAGCGAGCATTTGTCCCGGGCCGGTTTTGAGGTGCAAGGCGACGGCTTCAGGACTATGTGGCAACCCAGCGACGAGGCCCTGGCCGAAGCGGTCGCGTTCGGAAAAGACTTCGCGGGAAAGGTTTGAAGGATAAAGAAGCAAGGAACAAGGAACAAGGTGAAAGGCCAAAGGTGCAAGGCGAAAGGTAAAAGGCCAAAGGCCAAAGGCTGATACGCACGTTGAGGGCGGGTTAACCCCGCCCTTTTTGGTTTTATACCGGGGTTGCTCGTCACGCCGCGGGGGAAAACCGGTTTTTCATCCCGGAAATATGTGCTAAAAAGAATTCCAACGTTGAATCTAAAGGAAAAAGCATGTTCGGCTGGCTGGCCGCGCGTAGACGGAAAAAGATTATCGCCTCGGCATTCCCTCCGGAGTGGGAAGAAACGCTCCGGCAGAATGTTCTTTTCTATCCTCTGCTTCACGATTCCGAACGCCTTCGCCTTCGGGAAATGATCCAGATCTTTATCGCTGAAAAGAAGTGGGAAGGATGCGGCGGGCTTTTGTTGACCGACGAGATGCGCGTGACGATTGCGGCCATGGCCTGCCGACTCATCCTTTACCTGCCTCACAATTACTATGAAAATGTAGAAACCATCCTTGTCTATCCGTCGGAACTGGCGCTGCCGGAGCGCAAGATCGGCTTTTTTGAAACGGTGATGGAGCCCGTCGAGCCGTCGGGACCCATTTCCGGACAGGCATTTGAGCAGGGGCCGCTGATCCTGGTTTGGGAAGCTATAGAGCAGGGTCTGCGTACTCCCGGATCGGGGTATAATGTCGTCTATCACGAATTCGCCCACAAACTGGATATGCAAGACGGCCGGACCGACGGAACACCACCTCTCTCAGGAAGCGAAGCCTCCGACTGGATTTCCGCTTTCTCGCGGGAGTATTCCAGGCTGCTGTCGGAGGTTCAAAAAGGCAAAGATACGTTTCTGGACGAATACGGAGCCACGGATGAAGTCGAGTTTTTTGCCGTGGCCACCGAACACTTTTTCGATCAACCGCGGGAAACCAAGCGCCATGCTCCGCAATTGTATCGGCTGTTGAAACAGTATTATCGCCAGGACCCGGCTCGACAAAAAACCGATGGGAAGGGGAAAACATGATCGATTATATCAAGCGTCACGAACGCCGCGTAAGAGCCGTCCTTGACGGCCGTCCGGAATTGCCGGAGCTCAAAAACCTTCTGGACGATCAGGACAGGCAAATTGCCTGGATGCAGCATGAACGGCTTGTGCACCTGATCGTCATGCTGTTTGTCTGCCTGTTCTTCCTTCTGTCCTTCGGGTTCGCCTTTCTTTATCCGATGCTTCCGATTATCGCCCTGGCTGTTTTGCTTTTGGGATTATCCGCCGCCTACATCCTGCACTATTACCGCCTGGAAAACAGTGTTCAGCGCTGGTATGAGCTGGCCAATGAAATCCGAGACGCGATCAATGCCGGCTGACAGGCAAAAACCGGTCCGGTTTCCTGTGTATTGGGGCCGGCCCGACCGCATCGGCCTTCAAGCGATGTGTATCAATTTGATATTTCATAGAAAAGCTATGATTGCCATCCATTCAGGCTTTTCCTGAGCGTCTGCCCGAAACCCCGGATTGGGGGGAAATAATAACCCAGAATTACAAAAACCGACTTTTCATGTTTACAAGTTCCTGAAATTCTGTTAACTGGCGCTAGATTATTTTTAGCATAAGACCGGACGGCGGTTTGATGAAAAATCCGATTCATGTCATCGATTATTAACGTTTTCGTCATCGTATTGTAACAAAGCGGCTGTATAGTCCCGCCTCGATGATAAAGGTAAAGACCAAGTGCCCGAACAAGGTCTTAATGAAAATTCAATGATGGTTCAGGAGGAAAAAAATGAAGAGATTTTGGGTTTTTTTGTTGGCGCTGGGGATGATTGCCGTCTTCAGCGGAGTTTCGTCGGCGCAGGTCACCATGAAAAACAGCGGCGAGTTCTATGCCGGCGGCATGTATCTGGACAAAACGTCCGTTCGCAAAGGGGTTATCGATGAAGGCTCTTCCACGGCGTTTTACTTCCAGCGATTGAGAGTCCGGACCGATTTCACCATCGCTCCCGGTCTGACACTCACCACACGTTTTGACGCGATGGAAAGATCCTGGGGCTCGGCAAGAAGCGCCGCTGTAACAGCCGTGGCGACCGATTCGGCCGGAACCGTTGCCGAAAATGAGAACATCGCATTTGACTGGGCTTATATCACCTACAAGTCCCCTATCGGTGTGTTTGACGTGGGCTACATGAACGACGGATCCACCGGAACGATCTTCGGCAACAGCTATGCGCCGACGCCGAGAATCAAATACGCTTACGTGTATGGTCCGGCGAAGATCGCCCTGGCCTATACCAAAGTTCAGGAAAACAGCTACACCCGGATCAACACCGCCGGCGTCGCGGACGGGGACAACGACAAATACGGCATCCAGGGAGAGTACAAGTGGAAAGACGTCAAGGTCGGCCTGAATGTCAATTACTACCGTTATGCCAGCACACGCCAGCCCTCCAATTTCCTGCGGAAATATTTCCTGTTCACGCCTTACGTTTTTGCCAAGTTCGGGCCGGTATCGATGCAGGCGGAAATGAACTATGCAACCGGCAAGCAGGAATATGAGCTTCCGTCGCTCAATCCCGACATTGATTTGCAGGGAATCTCCGGCTGGGTTGACGCAACGGCCGACTTCGGCATGGTCTATGTGGGCGGCTCCGTGGCCTACGTCTCCGGGGACGACGGAGGAACTCTGACCAAGAACGAAGGCTTCGGCGTCAACGGCGGCCGCGACTGGAATCCCTGTTTGATCATGTGGAACTACGAAAGAACGAACTGGGCGGGCAACCTCCAGGGGTATAACGGCACCAATCAGGATACGGCCATGGCCAACGGCTGGTTCTTCCAGGCCAGAGCCGGCGTGAAACCGATTGCGCCGCTCGACATCATGGCGTCCGTGTCTTACGCCCGCGCGGAGAAACCCAATGCAGTGCTCAACCGCGACTATGGTTTTGAAGTGGACCTCACCGCCACGTATAAAATCACGAGCAACCTGTCCTATATGCTGGGCGCCGGCTATTTGTTCACCGGCGACTACTACAAGGGAACCAACGAATTCAATCAGATCGACGACGATTTCATGGTCATCAACAAGCTGACGCTGACCTTCTAGGATTACAGCGCCAGATAATAGTTAACGAGCCGGACGGGAAATTCATCCCGCCCGGCTTTTTTTCATCATCTCTTCTTTCAAGTGTCATCATCCTGAAACAATCCGGTGTTATTCTCCTGGCAAAAATGAAGTCTTGGCAAGGAGAATGAAAAAATGAGCCGAACAACCGCAAGGGTCGCGAGCTGTCCAACCGACGGCGGTCCGGTATCCCGGCAATCTCTTAAAAGTCTCATGACCCGAATCGGCGTCCGTTACGACCGATCGGGATCGGTTGATCCGGCTTCCCTGCCGTTTGTTTCCGGGGATACCACCGCAGGCAGCGAATCGGAGCTGCAGACGGTCGTTGCAGGGGCCAGATCCGATGTCGATCTGCCTTTAACCATTGAACAATCCAATTTTTTTGCCAACACCAAAAAACGAATAGAACGCGGCGACCTGGCGAAAAGAAAACTCAGCGATCTTGAAACCTATCTCGCGGACAATCCCGACGGCGTCTGGGAAAATTCATGGGTCGTGTTTCCGCAGTCCGTCCTCGGTCCGGATGCCGCCTGCGTGTTCGAACGCGATTTGTTGGCCGACCAGGACAATCCCGCCGCGGGGTTGCGCAAAGACCGATCGAATTTCTTTGTGAACAGGCACGGTGAAGAGTGTTGTCGCTTGCCGGTCAGTTATCTGTTGAAGCTTGCTCTGGCCGAGGCGGTATCGCAATTTCCTTCCCAGGCCATATCGCTTAAGCAAATCGGCGTAAGCCTGTTGTCGCATTTTCAAAATGACAACACCTCTCCCGAAACCAGTTCGCTATATATCATTGCGGGAAAAACGGAAGGCAGCGCCGGACGGGGCGTATCGCGGGAGATGTCGCTGCGCTATCTGTTGACGCAACTTCTGGCGCAATACGCCAATCACCGGTTCTCCCTCAGACAACACGGCCAGGATGTACAGATTTTCCTGTCGCCGCATCCGCCGATTCGGCAAAGGCGTCTGAGTCAATGCGTCTCGGACAGCTTCTATCGCGACCTTTTTATGAATCCCTGCCTGTCGGGCTGGACGCGCGGAGAGGAAAAGCATGCCTACATGCATTTGTGCCACCAGGTGCTGAGCCGTTCGCAGTTCAATGCCGCCCTCAAGTTGCGGGAAGCCGGCATCATCACCAGCAATCTGATCGCACTGCCGAATTTGTCCAATATCAGTCTGGCCAATAACGGCACCCATGTCAGTCTGGGCAGTCTGAAGTTGTCGGGCCTGCTTAAGGATTCCGCCTCCGGGTTTACCCGTCATCACGAAAAATATCTAGGCGATCTGGCGGTGAAAATCGTTGAGCAATTTCTGCCGCTTTTCGTCGGCACGTTTACCGCCGCGCCCTACCGGATGGCCTTTGAAGATTTTCATCCGGAAAAGGCTCTGGGGTTTCTGCCGCATGAACTCGACTTTACGCATCTTCGCATGCTCTGGCGCCGCTGGAGGAAAAAGGCGGATCTGAACATTTTGGGCCATCCGTTAACGCCTTTCGGCCCGCCCCTGATGGACAAATTCGTCAGCAGACTGTTTCATCTGAAAGGCGATGTTATCGCCGATTACCGTCTCATCGATTATCTGGTTGCGCTTTTAAGCACGGATCGAAGCCCGGCGCTAAACGGCACGCTGGGCAACAGTCTGCCCCTCAAGCGGGATCTTGCCGATCTGGGAATTTTCGACACGAAAATGTCCGTCTATCTTTTTGAGAAGCTTCGGGAGTTTGATGCAATGGGTTTTTCAGGCTTCGAAGCCCGTCACTACAGTCTGTTTGAAAGTTTCGACGAGGATATGGCCCCGGCGGTGAATCTTCAGAATCTCCTGTATCTGCTCGCGTTCAAATATATCGCTTCCGGAGAAATCAGCCACGACAGCATTCCGGACGATCCCTTTGTGGAAAGTGAGCGCCGACAAGTCATCTTTGGCAGCGCCATCGGCATCCCGACGTTCTTTGTGGATAAAAACACGCCCAATCGCCTGACGGCGAAAATTCTCGGCCGCACACAAAAACTCCGTTCATCGAGGAGATATCCCGGTTGCATCCGCGTTTATAACAAGGAGTATCGTCTTGCGCTTCTGGAAACGATTCGCGCCGATGCTGCGGATTTGATCGACATGATGGGCATGGAAGAGACGCTGCTTCATCTGGAATACCGTGTGCGCGAGCCGGATCTTTACGGTGCGGCGGGAAAGCTGACGCGGGGTATTCTTTCAGACACCGGCGCCCGCGAGGCGATGCAGATGGACGCCTGCGGATTCAACCGGAAGGCTGAAACGTATTATCGCACGGGATTGCGGCGCAGACATACGCAAGAAGCCCTGGATCATCTGGAAGAGGGGCTGATGCATTTGGAGCGAAACGCCATGACTCGCCAATCGGGTCTCCGCGCGGAGTTTGCTGCGATTATCGGTCGGACTTCCGTGCAATCCTTTGTCGCGTCGGTGAAAAACGATCTTCTCGAGGACAGAGCCTCGCGGCGGGATCTTGAGAGGCTGATTGCCCTGGTTGTTATGCTGACGCAGGCCGCTTGTGCCGCGCACCGCGGATATCAAAACATCACGCAGGAGGAGGTTGCCTGATGATTCATCAATATGTTGAACGCAAAACCCGGAAAATCGCCACGGAGCGCCTGTACGGAGACGAGGCCGTCCGACTTTTATACTCCAATGTTCGGGAAGTCGCCCCCTGGCTTTTCGGAAAGCTTGTGAGTGCCCGCGCGTCACGGATTTTGAGCTACATGAATTATTCGGGATTTCTTTCTCATCGTCTGAAAGACCATTTTTCGGCGCAGGCCTCTCTGAGAGTCAGCGCCGGAGAATGCGTCGATCCGCCGGAGGCGCTCGATTCCCTGAGGAAGATATTCGAACGAAAGATCCGCTACTGGCAGTGCCGTCCCATGCCGCGCGATCCGGCGGCCGTTGTGGCGCCCGCCGATTCCCGAATGCTTTTCGGCTCGTTTGAAGAGACCTCCAGCCTGTTCATCAAGGGAAAGTTCTTCGACTATGAAGAACTGCTGGGAAAAAATAAAAGAACCTGGCTTTGCGCATTCCAAAACGGCGACTTTGCTGTTTTCCGCCTCACGCCGGAGAAGTATCATTACAACCACACGCCGGTTGCCGGCAAAGTGATTGACTTTTATCCGATCGACGGCAGTTATCACGCCTGCAATCCCAATGCGGTCGTGTCCGTGGTGACGCCTTATTCCAAAAACAAGCGCGTTGTGTCGATTATCGATACGGATGTGCCGGGCGGGACGGGGGCGGGTCTGGTGGCGATGATTGAAGTGGTTGCTCTGATGATCGGGGACATTGTCCAGTGCTACAGCGAAAAAGAATACGAAAAGCCGGCTTCCGTGGGGACCGGCCTGTTTGTCCGCAAGGGTTGCCCCAAAAGTCTTTTCCGTCCGGGCAGCTCCACGGTTGTCCTTCTGTTTCAAAAAGACCGCGTGCGTCCGGCCGACGATCTGGCGGCCAATCGCTGTGATCCCGACGCGCGCAGCATCTTCTCGCAGGGATTTGGAAGGCAACTGGTCGAAACGGAGGTTGAAGTGCGGTCGTTTATCGCAACGGCGACCGGCGCAGTCACGGCAAGCTGATGCAACTCAGAGGAGGGCTTTATGAACAGAGAGCAGATGATCCATCACATCCGAAAGACCATGGTCGAGCAAATGGACCTTCTGAAAGAATCGGTCGAGACGGCGGTTGGAAAGATGAAAGCCGCCGACGACCGTCCGGCGGATTACTTTGATTTGGCCGCCCTGGAATCGAGCAAAGCCGTGGAGCTGAAATGCCGGACGAAGGAATGGCAGATGCTTTTACAGGCCAAGGAGACAATTATGAGGATTGATCTCGGATTGCATGGCTTTTGCGACAGTTGCGGCAGACCCATTTCACGCAAGCGTTTGCGCGCCGCGCCGGCAAGCAAGCTGTGCCTGGCGTGTCAGCAGGACCAGGAAAATCGCGCGATACGTCAACAAAGGCGCCTGGCCGCCGGAAGCCGGATGGTTTGGCAGCATGCTTGATGAACTCTTCATTCTGGGGCTTTATCTGGCGCTGGCGATGCTTTTTGTCTGGGCGTTTAGGAATCTTCCCGACGAGCGATGGCAGATCATGGGCTGCATTCCCGCGAAAAGGAACGATGACGGCGCCTGGCGCGGCGTGAACCTGACCTGGTACGGGTTTTTCAATGCCCTCGCGATTTCCTCGGCAGTGGCCGTCTTTTGTACCCTGTCCACGGCGGCAGGGCAGTCGATTTTTGCGGCGCTCGGGATTGCGGGGCTGGCCATGGCGATCTGCCTGCCTGCCGCATCCATTGTGGCCCGTTTGGTCGAAGGAAAGCGCAGTACCCTTTCCGTCGGCGGCGCCTCTTTTGTGGGTATGTTGATCCTGCCTTGGGTCATTTTTCTTGCCTCTGTTGTGACGGAGTCTCTCGGTTTTCAGCCTGTTGCCGTGCTGCCGCTTCTCGCAGCGGTTTCGATTGCCTATGCCTTCGGCGAAGGCATAGGCCGGCTGGCCTGCGTCAGCTTCGGATGCTGCTACGGGAAAAAAATATCCGATTGCCCATCATGGATTCAGAGCCTGTTTGCAAAATCCTGTTTTGTTTTTTCGGGGAAAACCAAAAAAATCGCTTATGCCCACCAGCTTGACGGCCAAAGGGTGTTTCCGGTGCAGGCCCTCACGGCGGTGATTTTATGCCTGACGGGACTGGTCGGTTTCTATCTGTTTTTGAAAGGCTTTCTTGCTGCGGCATTTTTGCTGACATTAACCGTTTCACAACTGTGGCGGCTGATTTCCGAAGTACTGCGCGCCGATTACCGCGGACGCGGCAGAATCTCCGCCTATCAGGTCATGGCCGGCGCGGCGGTGGTTTACGGCTGGGGGGTTGCCTGGCTTTTCGGCGAAGCAACTGCACTTCCGGTCCACCTGGCGGAAGGGCTTCTCGCGCTGTGGCGTCCCGGCGTCATCCTGTTCTTCGGGATTCTTTTTGCGGTGTCGTTTCTCTACACGGGAAAAAGTTCGGTGACCAACTGCGTCATCCGCATTGATGTCGTCAAAGAAAAGATATAATGCGTATAAAAAACCGGGCGGGAAAAATGTCCAACGCCCGGTTTTCAAGCTTTAAAGGACTTTCCTTCAGGTTGCATCCTTGACTTTTCTTGTGCTGATCATGTCCCAGATCACCAGCGCGGCGCCGATGGTGATGGCCGAGTCGGCCACGTTGAAAGCCGGCCAGTGTGCGGAGCCGAGATAGACGTCGAGGAAATCCACAACCGCGCCGAAGCGAAGGCGGTCGATGAGATTGCCCAGCGCGCCGCCGAAGATGAACGCAAGCGCCCAAACGAGCATGGCGCTGCGCAGGGGGGTCTTGACCAGGTAATAAACGATCAGGAGCAGGGCGGCCAGCGTAATTGCGGTAAAGAACACAAAGCGGAAAGTTTCCGAGGCCGCTGCCAGAAACCCGAAGGCCGCGCCGGGGTTCATCACGTAAACCAGGTTAAAAAACCCCGGAATGACGGGATAGGCTTCATGTAAAACAAATCGTGACACAATGGCCGATTTCGTGATCTGGTCCAGGACGATGATTGCCGCCGCGCCCAGAATAAATATCAAAAGGTTTTTTTTCAATTATTTCTCCTTAGCGCCTTGCGCTTTGATCCTTGAACCTTTCCTTTTAAAGATTCGGCAGGCAGCGGCAACAGACGGTCGGATGTTGCGCGTTTTGGCCGACCGACTCTTCGTAAATCCAGCAGCGTTCGCATTTGGCGCCTCGCGCCTTTTCGACGCCGACGACCAGCCCTTGAATTTCGTCGCTTCGGTGAGGATTGGCGATGTCTTTTTCATCGGTAACCGTAAGCTGAGAAACGATTAAAAGCGCCCGCAGCTCTTCGATGTGCGTTTCCAGAAGCGTCCGCAGCTTTTCCGGCGCGGCGATCGTGATGCGGGCGTCGAGCGAGTGGCCGATAATTTTCTCCTTGCGCGCCTGCTCCACGGCTTTGGCGATTTCGCTTTTGGCGTCGATCATAAGTTTCCAGCGGTCGCCCAGATCCGGATTGAGCATGGTTTTATCCACGGCGGGAAACTGCGCCAGATGAACGCTTTGTTCTTTGCCGGCCCAGGCGGGCATTGAACTCCACACTTCTTCAGCGGTAAAGGTGAGAATGGGCGCCAGAAGCCTCGTCATCGCGCCGAGAATTCTGAACATCGCCGTCTGGCCGGAGCGGCGGTTGGGCGATGCCGCCTTGTTCGTGTAGAGCCGGTCTTTCAGAACATCAAGATACAGCGCGCTTAAATCCACCGTGCAGTAGTTATGCAGTGTGAAGAAAACGATGTGGAATTGATGGCGCTCATAGGCTTCCGTGACGCGTTTGATCACTTCCTGCAGACGGTGCAGAGCCCACCGGTCCATTTCCAGCATTTGATCATCGGGCAGGCAGTCGGCGTCGGGATTGAAATCGTAGAGGTTGCCCAGAATAAACCGGCTGGTGTTGCGGATGCGGCGATAGGCTTCCGTCAGGCGCTTTAAGATTTCTTCAGAGATGCGAATGTCATCGGTGTAGTCTTCGGCCGCCACCCAAAGGCGGAGAATTTCCGCGCCGTATTTGGCGACGGCTTCTTCCGCGCCGATGACGTTGCCCACCGACTTGGACATTTTCTTGCCCTCGCCGTCCACGACAAAGCCGTGGGTGAGCACGCTTTTATAGGGCGCGCGGCCGCGCGTGCCGATCGATTCCAGAAGCGAGGAGTGAAACCAGCCGCGATGCTGATCCGAGCCCTCCAGGTACATGTCGCACGGAGAGCTCAGGTTCGGGCGTTTTTCCAGAACCGCCGCGTGGCTCACGCCCGAGTCGAACCAGACATCCAGAATATTCACTTCCTTGGTGAATTCCGTGTGCCGGCAGTGCGGGCAGAAGGTGTGTTTCGGCATCAGGTCGGCCGGCTCTTTTTCAAACCAGACGTCCGCGCCGCCTTTCTCCACCAGACCCACCAGATGATCGAGGATGTCCTGGGTCAGGACTTCGTTTTTGCACTTGGCGCAGTAAAAAACGGTGATCGGTACGCCCCACAGACGCTGGCGCGAAATGCACCAGTCGGGGCGGTTTTCGACCATGCCGTAAATGCGGTCGCGCCCCCAGGACGGAATCCACAGCACCTCGTTGATGGCGGCCAGAGCCTTCTTGCGCAGATCGTTTTTCTCCATGGAGATGAACCACTGTTCCGTGGATCGGAAAATGATGGGCTTTTTGCAGCGCCAGCAATGCGGATACGAATGCTGCATCGGGACATGCCCCAGAAGCGCGCCAAGCTCATCGAGTTTTTTGATGACATTATCGTTGGCGTCAAAAACGAACTGGCCTGCGAAATACTCCACATCTTCGGTGAACCGGCCGGATTCGTCGACGGGGGCGTAGTTGTCAAGCCCGTATTCCAAACCGATTTCATAGTCTTCCTGCCCGTGGCCGGGCGCAATATGCACCGCGCCGGTGCCGGCCTCCAGCGTGACAAACGGCGCGAGGATCAGGACGCTGTGGCGCTTCACCAGCGGATGGTTGCATTTCTGGCCTTCGAGAACCTCGCCTTTGAACTCGTCGAGAATCTCATAGGCCGCGCCGCGCTGCCCGAACGCGTCGAGGCAGTAGTCGAGCATGTCTTTGGCGACAATTAGCACTTCGCCGCCCAGCTTTACCGCTGCGTAGACAAAATCGTCCTTAACGGCGATCGCGAGGTTGGCCGGAATGGTCCAGGGCGTCGTCGTCCAGATGACCATGGACACTTTTTCGCCCGCCAGTTTCGGCAGCGCCTGGCTGATGTCGGAGTCGAACGCGAACTTCACATAAATGGACGGGGTGGAATGGTCGGCGTATTCCACCTCCGCTTCGGCCAGCGCCGTCTTGCACGAGGCGCACCAGTAAACAGGCTTTTTGCCCTTGTAAACGCTGCCGTTTAAATACAGCTTGCCGAATTCGGCGACTGTGGCGGCTTCATACGAATAGGCCATGGTCAGATAGGGGTTCTCCCATTCGGCCAGAACGCCCAGGCGCTTGAACTGGGCGCGCTGGATGTCGACGAATTTTTCCGCGTAGGCGCGGCAGGCCCGCCGCTTATCGACCTGCGACAGGCCCTGCTTCTTGGCTCCCAGTTCTTTATCCACCTGAAGTTCGATCGGGAGTCCATGGCAGTCCCATCCCGGCACGTAAACGCCGTCGAAACCGGTCATGTTTTTCGATTTAATCACGATATCCTTGAGAATTTTATTGAGCGCCGTGCCCAGGTGAATGTTGCCGTTGGCGTAAGGCGGCCCGTCGTGCAGCAGCCACGGCGTTTTGCCTTTGGCGGCGGCGCGGATCTTGCCGTAAAGATCCATCGCTTCCCACTTTTTGAGCATATCCGGCTCGCGCTGGGCCAGATTGGCTTTCATGGGGAAATCGGTTTGGGGAAGATTCAACGTCTGCTTGTAATCCATGATGCTGCTCCTGTTCTTTCAAAAAAAATAGCGGGTTACCCGCATCAATGACCCATGTCTGAAGTGGCTGCCAAAAGCGCAAGCCTGATTCCATTAACCGCCGTCACCTATCATATAAATATGCGACTTTCAAGCACAAGCCTGAATGACCCGTTTGATAAAGACTTGACAAAAATGCCGGCCATGCTAACAAAAAGCACCGTCTTGGATCATCTACTGGTGAAGGAGAGGCCATGCTTGAATCTCTATCGGGAAAAGTGGCCTGGGTAACAGGAGCCGGAACGGGCATCGGCCGGGCGGCGGCCGTTGCTTTGGCCCGAAACGGAGCCTGTGTGGCGCTTTCGGGGCGAAGACTCGACCCGCTCATCGAAACAGCGGATCGCATTTCGCCGAATGTCGATTTGGTGTCGATGGAGGTTTTAGACGTCTCCAATGCGGATTCCGTCTGGAGCGCGGCGGACCGAATCGTGGGCCGCCACGGCCGGATCGACATCCTCGTCAACAACGCCGGGATCAATCTAAGCGACCGGCATTGGGAGAAAATTTCACCTGAAGGATGGAACGAGGTCATCCGGATTAATCTCGACGGCGCGTTCTATTGCGCCCGCGCGGTGTTGCCCGCCATGAGATCGCAGAAAGACGGCCTCATTATTAATGTGTCTTCCTGGGCCGGCCGCTTTTATTCGCTTCTGACCGGGCCTGCCTACAGCGCAGCCAAGCACGGCCTGATGGCGTTAAACGCCAGCATCAATATGGAAGAATGCATAAACGGCATTCGGGCCTGCGCGCTGTGTCCCGGTGAAGTCTGGACGCCGATCATCGACCGGCGGCCCGATCAGTTAAGCGAAGAGGTTAAAGCGACGATGCTCAAACCCGAGGATGTGGCCGAAGCGATCTTGTTTGTCGCGCGTCTTCCCAAAACGGTCTGTATCAACGAAATGATTATTTCGCCGACCTGGAATCGAGGCTATGTGGCGGCGTTGACGTAAGGAGTCAGGCGTAAGGTGTGAGGAGTCAGGCGTGAGGAACGGGGGAGTGATGGGGATGACGCCGAAAGAGATGAAGAAAAAAGCGATTGAATTGATGGCGGTGCAGAGGTTTCATTGCAGTCAGGCGATTGCTGCTGTGGGTCAGGAAAAACTGGGAAAAGGCGGTGATGATGTGATCCGCGCGATGGGCGCCTTCGGTGGAGGATTGGGAGGAAACGGCGAAGTCTGTGGAGCGCTGGCCGGGGGGCTCGCGGTTTTAGGGCTTCGTTACAGCCGAGCTCATCAAGATGAAAAAGAAAATCCGAAAATGTGGGCGGCAGCGCACGAGCTTCTGAAGCGTTTCCGCGACGAAGCGGTCGACCAAGAAGGCACGATTTATTGCCGCGATATTGCCGGTGTGGACTGGACCGATCGGGTGCAGACCAAAGACTTTTACTCGGGAGACAAGGTCCGCCGCTGCATCCGTATTGTCGGCCGCACGGCCTTTATTTTAGGCGAACTACTGGAAAGAGATCCTTGAAGCGACCGGGGGCTTTACCAGCCATCCGACGCGCCGCCTCCGCCTGAAGATTGCGGTATATTCTTGACGTATCAAATTGCGTCTTATATAGCTAAAGGCCAATAATATCAGCTTATCGATTATCACCATGAACTCTTACGAGCGAAACCCTCAGGTATTACTTACAATACCTGATGATGGATGGAAAACTGCAAAAGGAGACCTGATGATGAAAAACACAAGAAAAGTTAGGCACAACGTCAAACAGACGACAATGGTAACTTTTTTAGCCGTCATGGTTTTATTGGCCGGCAGCGACATCACAAAGGCTGATGACACAGCGGTAGCCGGCAGGAAAATATTGGAGTCCTATCACAACGCCGTGGTTAAAGTTGAAACGGTCAGCCAAATTAAATGGTTGATGAACGGCAGCGAGATGCAGAACAGGGAATTTAAAAACGAGATTACAGGAACGGTTATAGACCCGTCGGGTCTGGTTCTCGTTTCGCTTACGGCTGTTGATCCGTCCAGATTTATGGATAGCCTGATGCGCGGCGCCGGAGACGACATGAAAATGGACATCAAGATTGATCTTAAGTCAGTGAAGATAATTTTACCCGACGCAACGGAAATAGACGCAAAAGTGGTTTTGCGCGACAGGGATATGGATATGGCGTTCATCCGGACAAAACAGAAAATGGAAAAGTCAATAGTCTCAGTTAATTTAAACGATCAGGCAAACCCCCGGGTTATGGATGAAATTGTTGTGCTTGGCCGGCTGAGCAAAGTGGCCAGATATGCACCCAGTGCGATGGCTGCCAGAATCGCTGCTATCGTCAGTAAACCGCGCACTTTTTATATCCCTCAAATGGAAGGCGGTGATCCGGGATATATCGGGACTCCCGCTTTTAGCCTCGACGGTAAGCCGATTGGTGTGATCCTGATTCGCATACTTGATCATGATGGCGCGGTGGGGTTCAACGCAATGATGGGCGGCTCGGGAGCTATGGGGATTACGGCCGTGATTATGCCAATGGCTGAAATTCTGGAGGCGTCAAAACAAGCGCCAAACGAACCAAAAGCAAAGGAATAGATCATCATGATGAGCTTGGATAAAATGGTCAGTATAGTGGTCTGTCTTTCAGCAATAGCCTGCAGCCTGATTTTTGCAGCCATCGCCGGCGCCCAGGATCCCTTTGACAAGGCTATTTACGCAGCCATTTCAAAAGTCAAACCGGCGCTCGTTCAGATCCGGGTTGTAAACCTGCTCTATGAAGAAGGCCGTGAGAAAAAATCCGAAGCCTACGGCAGCGGCGTCATCATCGATGAAAATGGCCATGTCCTCACCAATCATCATGTAGCGGGACACGCGGCACGATTGTTCTGTGTTCTATCCAGTAAAGAAGAATTCGAAGCGGAACTGATCGGGACGGATGCGTTATCCGATATCGCCGTTATTCGTATCAAAAAAGAAAATCAGCCAGCCTTACCGTTTGCGGTCCTGGGCGATTCCTCCAAAGTCCGTGTGGGCGACTTCGTTCTGGCCATGGGCAGTCCATTGTCCATAGCCCAATCGGTCACCCTCGGCATCGTGAGCAATACCGAAATGGTTGTTCCCCGGATGTTTGAGAGATACGGGATTCGATTGCAGATGGACGGAGAAGACGTCGGTTCAATGGTCCGCTGGATTGCGCATGATGCCCCGATTTATGGCGGAAATTCCGGAGGGCCGCTGGTCAATATGCAAGGCGAAGTTGTCGGTATCAACGAGATTAATATCGGGCTGGGGGGCGCGATTCCTTCAGACCTTGTGAAGAAAGTGGCCCGACAGATTATCGAAAAGGGGAGGGTAACCCGGGCCTGGTTGGGACTGGAAGTTCAACCGCAATTGAAGCATTCTCCGATGCGGGAAGGAGTTCTCGTCAGTGGCGTCATCAATGGATCGCCTGCCGATAAGGCCGGTTTTCAATCCGGAGATATCCTTGTGAGTCTTAACGGCAATGCTGTGGAAGTCCGTTTCCGCGATCAGTTGCCGATTTTTCATCAAATGACGGCCGAACTGCCGATCTCTCAGGAAAACAAAGCCGTGGTGATAAGGAAAGGCGCAAAAAAGGTTCTCAAACTTACACCTATTGAACGTCAGCCCATTGAATTAAAGGAATCGGAACTGCCACAGTGGGGCATGACGGCTCGCGACTTGTCGCTGATGGCGGCCAAAGAAATGAGCCGGGACACATTAGAAGGCGTTCAGGCAACCTCCATAAGAACCGGCGGTCCCTGCGGCGAAGCTAAACCGCAAATATTGCCGAAAGATATTATCGTTGAAATAGATGGGGTGCCGATTAAAAATATTAAAGACCTTGTGGCTATAACCCGGAAGATAACGGAGAGCAAGAATAGGCCGCTGCCGGTTTTGGTTGCTTTCGAGCGGAACGCGGAGAAATACCTCACAGTGGTCAATCTGGGGATCAGCGAAATGGAAGGGACCGGCCTGGAAGCTCAAAAAGCGTGGCTGGATATATCAACTCAGGTCATCACGCGCGAATTAGCCGAAAAAATGGGTGTACCGGAGTATACCGGTGTTCGCATTGTTAGTATCCATAAAGGCGGCAGTGCTGAAAAAGCCGGTCTGCGCGTCGGTGATCTGATTGTGGGCATTGACGGCGAAAAAATCGCGGCATCCACCCCACATGACGCCGATGTCTTTCCGGCTCTGCTACGACAGTATAGAATCGGCGAAAGCGTCGATCTGAGCATCATACGCGACGGCAAACCGTCTGTTGTAAAAGCAGATCTTTTGAGAGCGCCGTTGCTTGCCAGAGAATTGAACAAGTATCGCAGCGGTTTCTTCGACTTTACTGTCCGCGATCTGGCCCTTCACGATAGGACGGGAAATGCTTGGGATAACACTCGCCAGGGGGTTTATGTTGAATCGGTCGATCCCGGTGGTTGGGCGGCCATTGGAAATCTCAACAGCGGAGACTTGATCCTGGAGGTAGATGGAGAAAAAATTATCGATGTTTTGTCTTTCCAAAAGGTCATGAAACGCATCAAAGACAAAAGGTCAAAAACGGTTGTGTTGCATGTTCTTAGAGGGATTCACCATGTGTACATCGAACTTGAGCCGAACTGGGATGCAAGCAAATAATTGATTCTGTCAGAAGGGGCCGCTTTTAACGGGAGATCTGCGGCTAGCATAGAGGGTTATGATTGCTTAGCGGATCGTACCTCTTCCCGGGCCGGATCCCTAGCGTACTCGAGTTTTTTCTCTCACCAGCCACCCGACGCGCCGCCTCCGCCGGAGCGGCCGCCTCCGCCGGAAAAACCGCCGCCGGAACGTCCGGAGCTCCACGATGGGCCGGACCGGCTCGAACCGCCGGGGCTGACCGTGAAGGGGCCGATGCGCATGTGTCCATTGCTTTGCAGATCTTTTCGGGCTTTTTCAAACCATCCGCTTCTTTTCAAATACAGCTTGGCTAAGGGAAATAGAATCAGATAAGCGATAAGCAGATATAACGCGCCCGTTGCGCCTACGACAACCACGGGAAACATGGCCCAAAACGGTATCAGAAAAAAGTAGAGAAACCAGCCCACGCCGGGTGTGACCACGCCGATAAAGGTGAAAAGGCCGATGATCGTGAAGATAAAGGCTCCGATCAAAATGCGTTCGGTGAGCGACATGTCCGGCTGTTCCAGAAATCCCCCCGTTTTTCCTTTCGCCGCGTTTTTGTATGGGCTATCGGTATCGGATGCCAGGCCGCCTTCCAGAAGAAAAAGGATTTCCTTAACACCCGCCTCCAGGCCCGCGTCGTATTCTCCTTTTTTGAAATACGGTGTCAGGGTGTTGCGGATAATGCCGCCGGCGAGCCCGTCGTTCATGAAGCCTTCCAGACCGTAGCCCACTTCGATGCGCACGCGGTGCTCGGCGGGCGCCACAATGATGAGCAAACCGTTGTCTTGTTCTTTGCGGCCAAGCTTCCAGGCGGTGAATACTTCAAAAGCATAATCTTCAATGCTTGCGCCGCCGAGCGTTTCGACGGTGAGGACGGCGATCTGATTGGTCGTTTTGTCTTCATGCGCTTTGAGGCGCGCGCTGATCGACCGGATTGCTTCATCAGAGAGAATTCCGGCGTTGTCCGTCACGCGTCCGGTGAGATAAGGAATCTCGACGGCATGCGCGCTGAACGTGGCAAGCAAAAAAACGATCATCCATCCCGCGCTCAACGTTTTCTTCATGCGCCTTTCTCCTCAATGATCGTGTTGGGCAAGCCCTCTGTGCCCGGTGAAGGCGAGTTGGCGACATGAATTGCCGTTTCCAGGACGTCGAGCCCCGCTTCAAACGCCTGCGCCAGCCGGCCTGCCTTCAAGTGAGGGCGCATAGCAGCAATGATATCCTTTGCCGCCGGATCGGATAATTCTTTGGCAAGGCCCTTATCCGGTAGAATGACGATGCGATGCTCGAATAAACTGATCATGACCAAAACAGCCCGCCTTGTCGGGGTTGTAAACAGGTCGCGGTCCAGAAAGAGGTTTTCCGCGTATTGACGGGTTTCCGTTTCGGCCCGTTCGCGCGACAGAAACAGGCGCGCAAAGTCCGGAACAAAAACACACAAAAGGGCCGGTCCCGCGCCCGATGAAAGCAGGATGACAATGGTCCATAGCGTCGCTGTCTGGTCCGGGGCAAAAGGGAAAAGGATGTTGACGATTAAAACAGCGAGCGCGGAAAACGAAATCCCCAGTGCGAAGGCCTTCCAGGGGATTTCCGGATAGGCGTCACTGCGTTCGATGACCGCAAGCACGATCTGAGCGCCGGTTTGCGCCTCGGTCCGGGCGATTCGCCCATCAAGCGTTTTTCGGTCTTCAACGGATAAGGAATGCTTCATTCAGGCTCCGCGCCGATACGGGATTTATTCGGAGGCCAGTATAAGCAAAGATGATGTTGATGTCAAAATCTTCTCCATCCGCATGTGCGTCAAGCGGGGATTACGGGACGTCTTTACGCTTTATTGATCGGCGGGGGGATAGATCTTTTCTATGGCCGACTTCAGGATTTCGTACTGATGAACGAGTTCGGGAAAACGGTTTTCGATCTCTTCTTTCTTGTTTTGCATGCCCGCCGTTTCCATCTGAAGGGCCACGGCGCTTAAGGCTTCGCCGCCAATGTTGGCCGCGGCGCCTTTGATGCTGTGCGCCATGCGGCAGGCGGAGACAATGTCTCCGACAGACAGAAACTCGCGCAAGGATTGGATCTGAAAAGGAAGGCTTTCAAGAAAGCGAAGCGCAACTGTTTTGGCGAGCGCTTCATCGCCCATCCGGTCCAGCAGGTCTATCGTATTGAAAACTTTGCGCGCACAGCCCGCCTCCGCTTCATTTTCCGGGGCGGAAAGCGCCCGGCCGTCTTGCCGGCTTTCCGGGTTGTTTCCTTCCTTCGGCAGCCATTTATCCAGAACCTCAGCCAGCGCTTTGCGGGAGACGGGTTTGGAGATGTAGTCATTCATGCCGGCTTCCAGACAGCGATTACGGTCCCCTTCCAGCGCGTATGCGGTCATGGCGACAATCGGAATTCGTGAAGCGCGTTTGCGCAACTCCGCTGCGCGATGTCCGCTGTTACTCTCGGGGAGCCGGGCCCAGCGGCGGATATGCCGGGTTGCTTCGAATCCGTCCATTTGCGGCATTTGGATATCCATCAAAACCAAATCGTAGGGCAGCGTTTCCATCGCCTTGATCGCCTCCAGCCCATCGGCAACCGCATCGGCGCGAAGCCCCAGATTTTTAAGCAGCCCCAAAGCCACCTGCTGATTGGTGCTGTTATCCTCCGCAATGAGAATTCTGGACTTGCGCGCGGCGAAAATCTTAGGCGGATCAAAATACGTTTGCTGTGTGACAATGGACCGTGTCTGATTATCCGGTTCCCGGGATGCGCCCAGGACCATGGCCAACATATTCTTGAGTTCGCGGTGTTTGATGGGTTTAGTGATAAAGGCGGAAAATCCGTCTTGCTCGAGATGCTGGAGGCCGCCCCGCATACCCAGCGAAGTCAAAAGGACTAAGCGGGCCTCCGAGAGACGCTCGTCCTGGCGGATGATTTTCCCCAGGATCTCGCCGTCCATAGCCGGCATTAGCATATCGATCAGACACATCCGGTAGGGGTCATTGTCTTCGATAGCCGTATTCAGAAGCTCAAGGGCTAAAGGTCCGTCTTTGGCTTCAGACGGCCTCATGCCCCAGGAAGCAAGCCTTTTGGAGAGAATTTCGCGGTTGGTGGCGTTGTCATCGACAATCAGGACACGCACCCCTTGCAGGTCGGCTGGCGCGCAGGGGGTTTGTCGCGCTCCCGTTTGCAGATCGAAACGGGCGGTAAACCAAAATTCCGATCCTTTTCCTTCTTCACTGACCACTCCGGTTTCACCGCCGAAAAGTTCGCTTAACTGTTTGGAGATGACCAGCCCCAGACCGCTGCCTCCGTATTGCCGGGTGGTGGACGCATCCACCTGAGAGAATTTGTTAAACAACAATCCGATTTTTCCTTTGGGGATTCCGATGCCGGTGTCGCGCACCGAGAATCGCAAAAGCACGCTTTGCGTCGCGTCCGTCGCATCGCTTCGGGACGGGGCTTGCGGTGTTTCGAGGGCCGCAGACACTTTAATAACCACTTCGCCCGTCTGGGTGAATTTCACGGCGTTGCCGACCAGATTGGTGAGAATCTGGCGAAGCCGTCCCGGGTCGCCCCGCAGCCTCGTCGGAACATCAAAATCCACAGAGCACAAAAGTTCCAATCCCTTTTCATGTGCCGGAAGCGCCAGAGTGGCGGTGAAGTCATCGAGCAACGTCAGCAGATCGAAGTCCAGCGTTTCCAGGTGGAGCTTTTTGGCTTCGATTTTGGAAAAATCAAGGATATTGTTGATCAGTTCCATCAGCAACTCGCCGTTGGCGCGAACCGTTTCCGCGTAACGGCGCTGTTCTTCGTTAAGATCCATATCCAGAAGAAGGCCGATCATGCCGATAACGCCGTTGAGCGGCGTCCGGATTTCATGGCTCATGTTGGCCAGGAATTCGCTTTTGGCAAGATTGGCGGCTTGGGCTTTCGCGGCCATCTCGCTTGCGCGATCGGTAGCCTCGCGAAGCTCCCGGTTGGTTTCAATGAGCAAGGCTTCCGCCAGCTTGCGTTCGTTGATGTCCCGGGAAATGCAGTGGAAACCGATAGGCGCGCCGGCGTTGTTTTTCATCAGAGAAACCGACAATTCGTAAAAACCCGTCGATCCGTCTTTTTTGACGGTTTCCACTTCCAGCGCCTTGATGGGCCGGCCGGTTTGATACACCTGCGCAAAGGCCTTGACCGCTCTTTTGGCGCTGTCTTTGGTGTGAAGCGTGTGAAAATCCGCCTCGATCAATTCCTGCCGCGTATAGCCGCTGCGCTGCACAATGACATCATTGAAGAAGGTCCAGTTGCCGTGCAGATCGACCTCGATGTAGCCGTCGGGCATCGTTTCGATGATGGTTCGATATCGTTCTTCAGAGCGCCGAAGGGCGTTTTCCATGGTCTTCCGGTCGGTGACGTCGCGGGAGATGCAGCGAAAGCCGATCGGCTTTTCTTTGGCGTCTTTCATCAGCGACACCGAGAATTCATATATGCCGAGGGTTCCGTCTTTTCTCACGCCCGCCATTTCAAGCGCCTTGATCTCCTTTCCCGTCCGATAGAGGTTGCCGAAGACGTCATAGAGTTTTTTCGCGCTGGCCTCGTCGGGTTGAAATTTACTGTAGTGAGAACCGACGAGTTCTTCGCGGGTGTACTGCAAATGTTCGCAAGCCCGGCGATTGACAAAAGTCCAGCGGCCTTTCAGGTCGATTTCGATATAGGCGTCCTGGATGGTTTCGATGATGTTTCGATAGCGTTCTTCGGAAGCCCGAAGGCTTTTTTCCAGCTGCTTGTGTTCAGTGATATCGTGACACACGCCCCGAAAACCCGCCGGCGCCCCCCAGGCATCCCGGATCAGATCGAGAGACAATTCATAGATGCCCACGGAACCGTCTTTTCTGGTCAACTCCGTTTCCAGTCTCCTGACGGGTTTTCCTGTTTCAAAGACCTTCAGATAGGCCTGAGTCGTTTTTTCCAATCCGGGCCCTATTTCCATAAAACCCGGTTTCGCTCCGATCAACTCTTCGCGGGTGTAGCCCAAATGGCGACAGGCCGCGTCACTGACAAAGGTCAGTCGGCCGGCGAGATCATTTTCAAAATACCCTTCCTGCATATTCTCCAGAATGATCCGGTGGCGCTCTTCGCTTGAGCGAAGTGCATTGATGAATTTCCGCCGCTCGGTAACATCCCGCGAAGTTCCTCGAAATCCGGTCGGGTTTCCTTTGGCGTCCCGGATCATAGACAGCGAGATTTCGGCAAAAGCCCTGCCTCCGTCTTTCCGGATGACTTCACATTCGAAGATGTCAACGGGGTTTCCCGTCAGATAGAGCCGGTTGAAATTTTGGAACAAGATGGCTGCGTTGGCCGGGTCGGTATACTCACGATAGTTTAAACCCATGAGCTCGTCTTTCGGGTATCCGATATTCCGGCTGAGCGGTTCGTTGACAAAGGTGAAGTTTCCGGCGAGGTCAAGTTCGAAGTAACCGTCCTGAATCGTTTCAATAATGGTCCGGCGGTCGTCTGCGGGAGTTGAGGTTCTTCCGGTCGCGCGCGCGGAGGATGCGCGCGGTTTTTGACGGGCGGCGCGATGTTCCGCGCCGGTTTTTCGAATCGATCCTGATGCTTTGCCCGATATCGTCTTTGAGGGGGGGCGTTTCGTTCCGGATCCGCGATCGGGTGCGTTCGAGCCCGATCGTTTTTTTACCGGATGGGCGGTTTCCCGTTTTCCTTTAGAAAGACGAGCGCTCTTGGCAACCATGGCTTCATCACCTTCCGTCGGTCTCATATTAATCTATCGGCAGCGAGATCGCCAGAATGAAATCGTTTAAATTGTTTAGGGTTGCTCGGGGATCTATTTTTGAAACAAGAAAGGTTGATTTCGGCATCCATCGGAAATAACGGATGATTTCGCGGATGGATGAATGGGGGTAAGGATTTTTTTCATAGAAAAGGCAGGCCCCGCCTTGCGGCCGGGCCTGCTTTTTATGACGGCATTTGCGTCCGGGATATTACGGCAGAGCGCCGGACAGCCCCGTTTTGGCTTCAGTGGCCGTCGGGCCGATTTCCACGTAGGCCTCGTCCGACAGGGAATAGACGGGCCAGAATAAATCGTTTGTGCTGGGATTTCCGGTCTTGGCGAAATTGCTCCACAAGGTCATCAAGGTGTCGGCGAAAGCGTCATCGACCGGACCGTACTCCATCGAGGCGTAAATGTCTTCGATGTCGCCCGCCGTGCCGGTGATGCCGTTGCCGTTGAGATCGCCGATCGGGGGCTTGGTGTTGGCAGGGGTCAGCACCAGCCCCAGAGTGTAGTTGCTGACGAGCCCCATCGGGTAGTTGAACAGATACGGCAGTTCACAGCCATGACAGCTTTTCAGGCCCATCGCCGCCCAGCCGTCCGGAACGCGGCTGAATTTGTAAACAAACTGATCGGATGTGTAATAGGGGGTCCGCTGGATCATAAAAGGCGACAGAACCGCCCTCAGAGACACATAATCGCCGTTGGTGACGCCGGCCATGAAGGGCACGTCGCTGGGCATGCCGTCGATCAACGTTTGGTAGTAGGTTTTGGACATATAGTGGTAATCGACTGTCGGGCGGTAGATTTCACGGGGAATGCCGGCGACAATGTCCGATTGCACGATAGCCGTCCAGGGCAGAGCGCGGGCCTCCGCGACAGAGGCCACACCCAGGCGGTTGAACATGGCCATGCCGACGGCTTCCGTTGCGGCAATCGCCGATTCGTTGGTCGCTGTCGGATCGGCAGGCGACATGCCGCTTTGGCAGACGGCCTTATGGAACAGACCTTTGGCCATCGGCGAGTACATCAGAGAAATCACTTTGCCGCCGCCGCCGGACTGGCCGAAGATGGTGACGTTTTTCGGATCGCCCCCGAAGGCTTTAATGTTCTTCTGCACCCATTGCAGGGCGGCAACGAGATCCATCTGGCCGTAGTTTCCCGATCCGCCGTAGGTTGAATCCTGGGCCAGAAGCGGATGCGCCAGATAGCCGAACGGGCCGAGCCGATGATTAACCGTGACCAAAACCACGCCTTTTGTGGAGAGCGCCGTCGGGTTGTTGTACTGCTTGGAATTGCTGCTGAGAATGGTAAAGGCGCCGCCGTGGAACCAGACCATGACCGGCAGCTTGTGCGCGCCTTTGGGAGCGGTCACATTCAGATACAGGCAGTCCTCGCTCATGCCGCCTTCGTTGATGGACTGGTAAAGGGGATTTTGCGGCGCCTGGTCGGACCAGGCAATCGCGTCGCGCACGCCCTTCCAGCGCGCCGGCGGCTGCGGCGGCCTCCAGCGCAGATCGCCCAGAGGCGGAGCGGCGTAGGGAATGCCCAGAAACTGCCAGGTGTCGTCGTTTGCGGCATAG
>JAHDKI010000023.1 GCA_018436925.1 Syntrophaceae bacterium | reverse complement strand
AGACCCGATGGAAAAGGTGAGGTTTTGGCCCCTGGCATAGAAAAACACGCCGTCTTCATTGGTTTGTGAGATGACCGTTTGGCCTTTATACGCGGTGGCATAGGTGAGCCCCGCCACCGGAGAGTCCAAAAACACACCGGATTCCTTGCAAGCGGTCAGCCCGACCACGCCCAAAAACAAAATTATCCATAAAAACAACCAGCCCGCTTTTTGAAAAAAAACACGACCCCTCCGTTGCATACTTTTGCCCCCTTTCCTGTTAATGGTTCAAAATACGCGTTGCGATATCAACAACAGAAACCATCTTGCCGCAAAAGGTCCTAAAAAAGGCGACTTGCTTCAGGCGTGTTCCTGTCTCCCTGGGTATGGTGTTGCGTTAGCGGATGAATGCATTCTTGCTGAATGTAACGATATGTGATACGCAATATGCACATGTGTTATGGCTCTATAAAACCAGAGCTTTTGTGTGTCAAGGAGAAAAAATGGCCATCTTGCAAAGCGTACAGACGGCATTGCGGGTTCTCGAAACGGTCGCAACGCACCAGCCGATTGGCGTCAGCGACGTCGGAAGGCATCTGAAAATCAACAAAATGACCGCCCAGCGTTGTCTGCAAACGCTCTGCGCCTGCGGTTGGATCAAAAGGGAGGGCGACGCCCCGCAAACACGCTGGCAGATCACCTCAAAAGCATTCAGCATCGGGCGCCATGTGGCGGAAAACGGCAATCTCCGGGAGACAGCGCTTCCTGTGATGAAAAAGCTTTGGGAGAAAATCGGCGAATCGATTCATCTGGTCATTGCCGAGGGCGAAAGGGCGGTTCTGCTGGAGCGGTTGGAGACGCCCCAGCCGGTTCGCCTGTTTCTTCCGATGGGCGGTTCGGCGCCCCTCCACGCGGTGGCCAGCGGCAAAGCCATATTGGCCTTTTATGATGAACCGTTTCTGAAGCGCTATATTGCCGCCGGATTGGAGAGACTGACGAAGCAGACAATCGGCGATGCGGATCTATTGCGGAAACAACTGGCGCAGATCCGCCTCCGGAAATGGGCGACGGCTGTTGATGAACTGGCTTATGGCGCAAGCGCGGCCGCTTCACCGATTTTCGACGTCAAGGGGCATGTGGTTGCATCGTTGACGATTTCCTGTCCGACGAGTCGTTTTCCGAAAGCCGTGCGGGGGAAGTATGTTGCATTACTCGTTGAAGCCGCGGCGGAGATCAGCCGACATCTCGGCCGACATGACAGGTCTTTATAATCCGTTTGTCACTAGCCGGCGCCGGCTGCGGATACCGGCGGGCGGCAAGAAGCATTATTATGGCGCCTTCTCTTCTATCTTTTTTCTTGAATTGCCCTGAAACCTTGGGTAGCATCACCAAAATAATAGAGTATTTTACGGCATCAAGACCGGATTTTGAGCAATCGGAACAAGACGCGCCGACCCCAGGTGAGCGGGTCTGTGCCTGTGGTCCCACCGACGCTAAATGGAGGTAAAAGATGAGGTCTCGAAACATTTCATTAGGTATGCCGGCCGGAGGCGGCGACATCACACAACTGAGAAATCCTGATAGATCGGAACATTCGGAAAGCAGGTCTTGAAATGGAAAACAACAACCGGTTGAAAATCGCCGTAGTCGGCGCGGGGGTGGCGGGCATTGTGTCGGCCTACCTGATGCAGAAAAAGCACGATGTCACCCTGTATGAAAAAAACAGCTATATCGGCGGGCACACCAACACAGTGGTCATTCCCGACGGACCCGACCGGGGCCTGTCCGTCGATACCGGGTTCATCGTCCTGAACGACCGGACGTACCCCCTGTTCAACCAATTCCTGTCCAGGCTTCAGGTGTCGGTCAGCCAGACGGACATGTCGTTTAGCTATGCCGATCTGACACGCGGCCTTCATTATGCCAGCATGGATTTAAACAGCACCTTCGCCCAGCGGAAAAATCTTCTCAACCCGTCCTTCTGGTGGTTTTTGCGCGGCATTCTCACGTTCAACCGCGTCACACGGGAAAGGCTTCATCAAGGGGCGCTTTCAGGGGTGACCCTGGGGCAGCACCTTGAGCGCGAAGGCATCAGCGGGCGTGTCGCCCGGGACTTCGTTTTGCCCATGGCGGGCGCGATCTGGTCGGCGCCCGACGGCAAAATCGCGGACTTCCCCGCTGAAACGTTCGCGCGCTTCTATGAAAACCACGGGCTTCTGTCCGTGAGCGGACAGCCGCAGTGGCACTTCGTGACGGGCGGCAGCCAGACCTATGTGCGGGCTTTTTTAAAAGACTTCCGCGGCAAGGTTATGACCGACTGCGCCATATCGGGCATCCGCCGCAAACCGTCGACAGTCGCCCTCGCCCGGGCCGGCGGCGAAGAGGAGTTCGATGCCGTCATTATCGCGGCGCACGCCGACGAGGCGCTTCGCATGCTTGCCGATCCCTCGCCGGAAGAGACGCGGCTTTTGTCCGCCTGGACCTACACGCAAAACGAAACGCTGCTGCACCGCGACGACACGTTTCTGCCTTCAATTCCGAGAGCGCGGGCGTCCTGGAATTACCGGCGTGAATCCACCGCTGTTGACGACGCGCCGGTTTGCCTGACCTATGACATGACAAGGCTTCAGCGCCTTCCGACGGATTCGCGCTACTGTGTGACGCTGAATCCCGCACGCCCCGTTGCGCGAGAGAAGCTCATCGACCGCTTCCTTTACGACCATCCTGTGTATAATTTTGCGTCCCTGTCCACACAGAAGGGCCTGGCGGCCTTAAACGGCCGGAACCGGACATATTTTTGCGGAAGCTACTTCGGATACGGATTCCACGAAGATGCGGTCCGCTCGGCCGTTGATGTCGGAAAGCTTATGGGCATTGATTTGTAGCTTGCGATGATCATCATCGCTGAAGGGGAGGGATTTCGTGAGATCAAGCCTTTATGTCGGAGAAGTCGAACACCGGCGGATCAAACCGGTCCGGCATGATTTCCGCTATCCGGTGTATTTTTACTGTTTCGACCTCGATGAACTCGAAGACCTCGACCGGCGGATTATTGGGTTCGGCTACAACCGCTTCCGTCCCGCCTCCGTCTACGACAAGGATTATCTTGACGCAGCTGTGCAACCGATCAGGCAGAAGATTGCAGCGGTGGTCGAAAAAAGCGGGAAAGCGCGAAACATCCGCCGCGTTATGCTGATCACGTCCGCCCGCTATTTTCACTACGTCTTCAATCCCGTCAGTTTTTATTATTGTCTTGACGATGGAGACGATCCGGCCTGCATTGTGGCGGAGGTCAACAACACGTTCGGCGAAAAGCACCTCTATGTGCTCGATGAGCCCCTGGAGCGGGTTCCCGGCTATCTTGCCCATTACATGGCTGAAAAATCATTTCATGTCTCACCCTTCAATAACTTAAACGGCCGGTATGAATTTTTCTTTTCAGCCATCGGGCCGGAGCTGAACATCCGCATCATTCTGCATCGGGAGGAAGGCGTTGTTTTTGAAGCGAGCCTTCGCGGAAAGTCGCGGCCTCTGACCTCTCGAAATCTGGCCGCCGTGATGCTCAAACACCCGCTGATGCCGCATCTGTCGATGCCGAGAATTCTGTTTGAAGCCGCGAGGCTTTTCTTTCAAAGAAAGTTGTCCTACATCGAAAAACCCGTCCCCATGAGCGCTATGACGATTCGTAAAAAGCCGGTCGGAAAGCCCTGACGCGTCGTCTTTCAGGTTTTTTTGCATCAGAGCGAGAAAATTGGAATTGGCCTGGTCCCTGCAGAAGCTGCGCTGACAAGGCAGCTGGATCATTTCTTCTTTTGCGCCGCAGCCATGAAGGCGGGCCAACAATGTTTGCCGATGGATTCTTTTCACCGGCCGGCTTTGCGGTAAAACCGTGAAGGACCGTCGAGCACAGCCCAGTCGCTCTCCTTAAAAATCGCTTTGCAGCCGGCCACGGTTTCGCCGCGCCCCTCTTCCGTTTTCGCCTCGGTGTCGCGGGGATTGGCGCCGACTTCCGCCCAGAAAAGATTGGCCCCGCCGATGGCGCCCAGCGCGCAGGGCTCGTGCGTGCAGTTGCCCCTGACGGATTGCGGCATGCCCAGCCGGGTCACCGCCACAATCTGCGCCATCCGCAGCTCGCTGATCATGCCCCGTTTGGCGATTTCGGTTCCCGGAATCGAAATGCGTCGGGCCGCGCCGCTGAAAGCGGGGTCAAAGGATGCCGTAAACCGGATCATTTCGGCCAGCTCTTCGTTGGTGTGCTCAGGCCCCACCGGCTCCACGCAGGTGCCCACTTCCAGTCCGGCCTCGATAAAATGGCGAATGCTTTGCTTGCGCTTTTTCACGGAAAGACTGGTGTCCGTTCCCTCGCGCAGGCGCACGGCGTGATAGACGCCGGCAAATCCGGCGTCCTTGAGCCGGACTGCGTTTTTCAGCGTCTGATCGCCGACGTTGGCAATCAAAACGGTTTTGGGTTTCAGGCTTTTTCTCACCTCGCGGGCGATCTCCAGATACCGCTCGAAGGAATAAGTCGCCGTGGACATCATAAACACTGCATTGGCGCCGTCTTTTTCGAACCGGCGGGCATAGGCCACCGCCTGATCGGGCGAAAGCTCGGTCGATTCCTCAAAGACGCTGTTGATTTTGGCAAAAGAGCAAAACAGGCATTCGCAGGGACAGGTCGAAAGATTCACCGCAAACTGGGCATGGACTTCGGCTTTTCCGTCCGAGACTTCTTTGGAGAGGCGATTGGCTTCGGCCATCACCCGGAAAGCTCCGGCGCTTGACGGCGGCAACTCAAGCAGAGACATAAGCTCCTTTTGAGACAAGGCCTCCCGGTCGTTAAGCTTTTTAAAAAGATCATCCAGGTTCATATCCGCTATCCCTTCATTTTGGCTTTCCGATTTTCATCCACGCAGAAGACGGCTCACGATTCCGCACAGGAGCTTTATTCGATGCAGACGAACCGCTCCGGAAGATTCATGCTTTATGGAGGCCATCCTAAAATATTATTGAAAGAAAATAAAGCAAGCAGATGCCTTGGCTTTTCGGCGCAGGCTTTCTTTCGTCTTACGACTATTCATCGGACAAATATTGTGATAGGTGAAACACGTTTTCAATAAAGCGTTCGAAATTATTATTCAAATCATCCGGAGAGAAGGCATGCATAAAATAAACCGACTTTGTTTATGGTCGTTGGTCTTTTTTTCACTTTTAACGCCTGCTTCTGCAGGAGAAATCTACAGGTGTATCGACCGCGACGGCGCAAGCATTATGACAACCAGCCCGCAAGATGGAATGACCCACTGCGTCATAAAAGAATCCTATGATGATGCTTTACCGGGCGGGCAGCTCGAAGAGCAGAAAAGAGATGAAGACCGGCAGGCAAAAAGAGCCCAGGAGGATCAAGCCGACGCAAAAGACCAGCCGAAGAATCAGTGTTATCAGGAGCGAAGCAGAATCACGAAATATCGTCATCCAAAATCCTCTCTGACCGGTTACAGTTATATGGTTCCGGGAAACTTGTATCGTGTATGCAAAGATAACGACGGAAAAATTATAACAAGAGAGAAGATAACGAATGATGGGAAAATCATCGGCAGCGTTCCACTGACGTGCGCCGATACCTGTTCAAACGAAAAGCTGGACTGCAAAGATCAATGCGGAGGAAGCAGTTCTTGCTATGAAGATTGCTCCAGAGACTTTTATCGTTGTTTTTCAAGCTGTCCATTGAATGAGAATTGATTGTCAATTCAAAAAATACCGCCAGAGGTCAGGTTCCTCATATAATACGAATGACTGTCCTCGTTGTGTTTCATCTTACCGCTGCAATCGGCTGAAAATCCGGCTGCCGCTGGATACATGACTCATCTATTCAGGCCTCTCCGTGATGCTTTGTGCGGCCATCTTTCTTACCCATGCAGGATACTGGCGCTGAGCCCTTGCCCCATCCGGTTTCTGTCAGTTTTATCATGCCGTACGACCGGGCTTTTCCGACCATCAAACATAGGTGATCTTCCGTTTCTGACCTCTTCATCCACCCTTTGCGATCTCCTTTCTCCCATATTGACAGGAGATTATTTTGATCTATAGTGACGCCAGTAAAAGATGCCGCAGGGTTTTTCGAGGGGGCTGCGCAGGATCGATATTCAGACGGTTTGATCGGGCCGTCGGGTAAATAAGACATCACAGGAGGAACAATTTATGTCGGAATTGATCGCTTACTTAAGCCCCGCCTGGCGCGACGAAGCGCTAAAAAGGCTTCAGGCCGAACTTACTCCGGAAAAAATGAACAACGTCACCACATCCATGTCCAACATTTACAAAAACTGTCCCGGCGGGGAGGAAATGTTTCTTTTTGTCGAATGCAAGGACGGAAAGATCACCCGCGTGGAAACAGGCGCGGGCGAGCCGCCCCAGGCGGAATTCCGCATTCTCGGCGATTACGAAACATTTGCCAAGATTTCCCGGGCGGAACTGGGCGCGCAGAAAGCGCTCATGACCGGAAAGTTGAAACTTAAAGGCAATCTGGCCAGAGCGCTCAAGCTTGCCTCCGTGTCGGACCGTCTCAACAAGGTTCTGGCCAAAATACCGGCAAAATATTGAAAAGGAGGCCCGCTATGCCCAGAATCCTGGATCCTCAAGACAAATATTATATCGACAATCCCGGACGCGTCCGGGACATCCAGAAAGAAATGCACAAACGCGGCATCGATGTCTATTTAGGGTCGCGTATCCGGACCATGAGCTTCGTGCTGGATACCTTTTGTCCGTGGCGAAGCTATCTGATCATTCCGCCCGAAGGCCAGCCGACGTATTTTACGTTTGTCGTCGACGCGCTGCGCGTGGGTGATGAAACCTGGCTCGATTCCGACCGCGTTCGCGCCTACGGTCCGATGGGCGGCATGGATCAGGTGTCGGCGATCACCGACTTTATCAAGGACGAACTCGGCATCACCCGCGGTCGCATCGGTTTCGAAGACGGCGTTTCCACTTACACGGCCGAAGGCAATCTGACGCACTGGGAATACACGCATTTTAAAGACGCGCTTCCCGGATTTGAATGGGTCAATTCGCATGATATCATTGATGCACTCTCAATCATCAAAGACAAAGGCACCATCGAACGTTTCCGCACCGCCTCGCTTATCGTTGATGAAGGGCACAAGGCCGCCCGTGCGGCGTTGGAAAACGCCGGCTACAAAGGCATGACGGAGACCGTCATCGCCGGTATCGCCGCGCTGGCCATGCGCAAAGCGGGCAGTGTATCGGAATGGAATTTTGCGGGCCTAAATGAAATCTCGAGCGGCTATCGCACGGGATTGGGCGCCTGCACGCCGCCGACCACCAAAGAGATCAAGGCCGGCGAACCGCTGATGCTTGATTTTCACGCCATGTTCAAGCTGGCCCTGGGCGACCATTCGCACAATTATCTGATCGGCCCGGCCACCAAACGCCAGCGCTGGCATGCGGATAATTTCGTCGCGATTGTGCAGAAGGTCATCGATAACTACAAAGCCGGAACGACTCCCGGAACGCTTGCCGCGCTGATGATGGACTTTGCCGAATCGCGCGGCTGCGGCGATTTCATTCAGCCTGCCTGCGAACACGGCATCGGGCTTTTCGGTGACGAATGGCGCATCGGCTCGGTGGTCAATCCCGATCTTCCCTACTGGACGGATCAGGATCATGTCTATTCAGAAAATGAAATGGTCGTCTGCGCGATGCAATATGCGGCGCCGGAAGAGGGGATCGGCTTCCGTTACGAAAACGACATCGTCATCACGAAAGACGGCTGCGAGGTCTTGTCCAAATATCCGCTGGGCATTGAGGAAATTGAATAATCTCTGATTAATTAGACGGAGCACACGGCAGAGAACAACGCGCAAACCTTCTCTGCCGTGTGTTCCGGAAGTTGAGGGCAACGTCCTTTCGTATTGTGGTCACAAATTTTATTCTTTTTCATCTGGTTGCTGCAATCGGCTGAAAATCCGGCTGCCGTTGGGAAATGAATGAATTTTTTTAAGGATGCCCCATTTGGCTCCTTCTTTCTTCGGCATGTTATTTCTCCGGCAGCCTGATGTGAAGCGAAAACGCAAAGGAGATCCCTTCTCAAAGACGGAATCCGAAAAAATTCCATGCGCGGTCTGCCTGCCTGCGAAACCGGGGAATATTCTTTTCGCTTTAATTTCCAGGACATCGATCCATTCCAAGCCGTCCGACATCTCCTGGCGCATATTGACATCCATCTGAGTTGTATGGTTTAAATAGCTTAAAAATTGAATGATTGTTTTCGACCGTTCAACAATAACTCCGTCCGCCGCATCTTAAGGGTAAGCAAATGAACCCATTAAGTTTTATTCGCACCTTAAGAGAAACCGACCCGGAATTAGCCAGGCGGGAATACATCACCCGCAAGGTGTTGTTCTTTTCATTTGGAGTTGCTTTTTCTTTTACCCTGATTTCTTTCGGCCTTTACCTCTTCGACAAAATGCCGCTGGATACATTACTCATCTACTCAGGCGTCTCCGTGATGCTTTGTGCGGCCATCTTTCTTACTCATGCAGGATACTGGCGCTTAGCCGGCATGATTCCGCCTGTGCTCATGTATTTTCCCGCCGTCAATGCGAATTATATCGGCGGCATCGATGCGCCGGGCAATTTCATGTATGCCCTGATGATCATCTTTGTGGCGATCATCTACGGGTATCGTAAAATGTGGATCGCCCTTGCGATTTGTCTTGTGACCTATCTGTGCCTCGCCGCGATGATCTCCGTCGGCTATATCCAACCCTATCGAACGGCGGACGTTGCTTTTGTCAACCGGGTCGTGCTTGTTTCCGGGTTTCTCGTGGGCATTGCTTTAATGATCTGGCTTTTAGGCCGCAGTTACAGAAAGGAGATCGATATCAGGATCAGCGCCGAGGAAGAACTCAGCAGGAAAAATGATGAGCTCGGCGCGCTCAATGAGGCGCTGCATGAAAGCAAGGAAATATATACGAAACTCATCGACTCGGTGCCGGACATCATCATTCGGATGAATCTAGACGGAGAGGTTCTTTTTATCAGCGATGCCGGCCTCACTCTGAGCGGTTATCAGGAAAAAGATATCATCGGGAAAAACATGTTGTCCTTTATTGCGCCCGAGGATCAGGCTAAGGCGGCGCAAAACACGTCTCTGATGCTTGAAAGAAAACTCGGGCCTCAGGAGTATCACCTCATCATGAAGGACGGCGTAAAGCTGCTGTTTGAAGTCAACGGCGATGTTCTTCGGAACGATAACGGATCTCCTTATGGCATCGTGCAAATCTGCCGCAACATCGCAGACCGCAGGCGGGCGGAGGAAGCCCTGCAAAAGAGCGAAGAGCGGTATCGATCGTTGGTGGAAAACGCCGATGAAGCGATTCTGGTGATCCAGGACGGAATGATTAAATACACCAACCACCGGTCGATCGAATCGTTCGGTTATTCGGAGCAGGAGTTTTTGTCCATTCCCGTTTTTGAATTAATCCATCCGGAAGACCGCGACGCGGTGGCGAAGCGGTATCTTCAAAAAATAAGCGGCGACAAAACGCCCACCCGGCACACGTACCGGGCTTTCCACAAAAGAGGGCATACCAAGTGGATTGAAATCAGTTCCGTCCTGATCGACTGGGAAGGCGGCCCTGCAACGTTGAATCTGATCACCGACATCTCGGACCGCCGCAAAACGGAAGAAGAGAAAAGAAGCCTGGAGGAAAGCCTGCAGCGCGCCCAGAAGATGGAAGCCTTGGGGCAATTGGCCGGCGGCGTCGCCCATGATCTGAATAATGTTCTGGGGGGCATGACCGGTTTTTCGGAGCTGTTGCTGATGGAAATTCCGGAGGGGCAACGGGCTAGAACTTATGCGGAAAAGATTCTCCAATCCGCAGAGAAAGGCGCCGCCATTATCCAGGATCTTCTTACACTGGCCAGGCGGGGCGTCACGGTATCGGAGGTTGTCGATCTCAATTGTATTGTGTCGGATTTTCTCAGGACACCCGCGTTCGAAAAAATGAAAGATCACCATTCCCGCGTGACATTCAGGACGGAGCTTCAAGAGTCGCTGTTAAACATCAAAGGCTCCTCCGTGCATCTGGAGAAGTCCTTAATGAACCTGGTCAACAATGCGGCCGAGTCTATTCCCGAAACGGGAGAAGTCGTCATCCGGACGCAGAGCTGTTATCTCGACAAGGCGGTGATGGGGTATGATGAAGTCCGGGAAGGCGACTACACCATCCTGAGCGTGTCCGATACGGGAATGGGGATTCCCGTCGAGCATCGGGGAAAGATCTTTGAACCGTTTTATACAAAAAAGGCCATGGGGAGAAGCGGAACCGGCCTGGGATTGGCGATTGTCTGGGGAACGGTGAAAGATCACAGCGGATACATCGATGTGCTCTCTGAAGCGGGCTTGGGAACCACCTTCACGCTTTATTTTCCTGCAACACGCGAGGGAATAACCGTCCCTGAAGAAAAGACGCCGATCGAACAATATATGGGCAGCGGGCAATCCGTTTTGGTCGTTGATGATATTGCCGAGCAGCGGGACGTCGCCTCCGGAATCCTGACGCATTTGGGCTATACGGTGCATACCGTTGCGAGCGGAGAGGAGGCCCTGGAGTATCTGAAAGACCATCGGGCGGATATTCTGGTTTTGGACATGATCATGATGCCGGGAATCGACGGTCTTACGACTTACCAGAAGGTTTTAGAAATCAACCCGCAACAGAAAGCGATTCTGGTCAGCGGTTTTTCGGAAACAGATCGTGTCCGGGAAGCTCAAAAACTGGGAGCGGGCGCATACGTCAAGAAGCCCTATATTATGGAAAAGATCGGCCTGGCACTCCGGGATGAGCTCAAGCGGTAATCGCCGCCAGGGTGCGGGGCGACAGCGATGCCCTTCAGTATTTAAAGACATGTCCATATTTCCTTTCCTCTGTTCGTTTCAATCGCCATATATCAGGCCGCCGTTGGAAAATTAATAATATCCAGACATGCTTTTTGGGACTGTATTTCGGGCTTGCATCGTCTTGAAGAAGTTGTATATTTCCCAGGCGCCGTTTTACGGCGGAGCCGGAAAGTAACGGATTGATTATTCAGGTTCATGATCCGGGGATGCCCGGGGCGATCGATGCGATGGGTGACATCAGACACTGGACGTTGCGATGACATGGAATCTTGAGACGGAAGCGGAAGCAGGAGGACGGCAATGAATCTCGATCGGTTATTTTATCCCGGAAGTATAGCGGTTGTCGGCGCGTCCAATAATCTGGGCGGCGGAAAGATGCCCTATTTTCAGATTATTCGCGGAGGTGGTTTTGCGGGTCCGGTCTACCCGGTGAATCCCAAAGGCGGAGAGATAAACGGAGTCAAAGTGTATGCATCCATCGACGATCTTCCCGAGCCGGTCGATTTTGCCATTGTTGCCGCGCCGGTGGAACAGTCCGTGGACATTGTTAGATCGGCGGTGAGCAAGCAAATCAAATTCATTCATTTCTTCACGTCGGGATTCGGCGAAACGGGAAACCTGAAGCTCGAAGAGGAAATCATCCGGGAAGCCCGCAGGGGGGATTTGCGGATTGTCGGACCGAACTGCGTCGGCGTGCATTGCACCGCGTCAAGGATTTCATTTGTTTTTGCCCCTCCTCTGGAAGCGCCCGGCACGGTGGCGTTTCTCGGTCAATCGGGCGGCGTGACGGCGAATTTCATGGCCATGGCCTCGACGCGGAAAATTCCCATCAATAAAGTCGTTTCTTACGGAAACCAGATCGATCTGCGGCTTGAAGACTATCTGGATTATCTGGCCGACGATCAGGATGTCCGGCTGATTGCCTGCTACGTGGAGGATATTAAAGATGTCAACGCCTTTCTCCGGACCCTCAAACGGACGACCGACAGAAAACCGGTGATTATTCTCAAGGGAGGGAAAACGGAAATCGGATCAAAAGCCGCGGCCAGCCATACGGGCGCCATGGCCAGCAATTACACGATCTGGGAAGCGGCGGTCCGTCAGCACGGCGGCCTGCTGGTTGACGATTTTGATCAGTTGATGCACCTGGTCATGCTGGGCACGGCGACAAGAACGCCGCGGGGGAAACGCGTCGGCTTTCTCGGCGCGGGGGGCGGGGTTTCCGTTCTTTTTTCCGATCTGGCCGTGCAGGCGGGTCTTGCTCTTCCCGAGTTGAGCGCAGAATCGCAGCGGAGAATCAGCGAGAAGATCATGGGCGTGAATACCTCAACCATCAATCCGGTTGATCTGGGCGCTTTCGGCTTTGATCTCAATGTGATGATGCACACCATGAAAGCTATGGATGCGGATGAAAACATTGACGTCATCGTGCCTTATTTCTCCGTCGAATACATTCTGCATGCGGAGCTTTTCCTCAATGTCAAAAACAACGCCGATACCATGCTGGAGATGGCCCGTCAGATTAAAAAACCCGTCATTCCGATTCTGGCGAGTTTTGTGGAAGACAATCTCGACTATGAGCGCGTGCGGATCGAAACCTTTGCCGCGCTGCGCAAGGCGGGATTTCCCGTTTATGCCAAAATCCAGGACGCCGTCTACTCGATCAGGTCCTACTTTGAATGGGCGGAAAAGAGAACTGCCGCGCGGTCGAAGAACGCAGTGTAAGCGCCCCAGAGCAGTGCCCCGAAGGATTCAAGCGCATGCCTTGATTCTGTTTCATCTCATTGCTGAAATCGGTTGAAAGTCGGTCCGCCGCTGTAACTGGAATATTTTTATGGCGAACCATTTACCCAACAAATTCACAAATGAAAATAGATTGACAAACAAAATGCGATACGAAAGGGTTTATCCGCAACAGCAAAGACAAGGAGAGAATAAAACTGCTCAATGTTTCTGAAAAATCGTGCATCCACTGTGAAAAACTTGCGCCGCGTCAACATCCCGGCCGTCTATAAAGGTCCGCCGGATATCGCCAACGGCGGTTATGTGTGCAGCCTCTTTGCCGACTATATTGACGGTGTGATCGATGTCATGATCAAACGCCCCACGCCGCTTGACCGAGACCTGCAAATTTGCACAGACGGCGACGGAATTTACTATCTGATGGATGATGATCAGGTGATCATATCGGCAAAACCCGGCGTTCTGGACCTTCCAGCGCCCGAGGCCCCCGGCTATGAGGAAGCCGCGAGAGCCGCGCAGGCCTCTCTGGCTCTGAAACCGACGCCTTATCTCCACGTGACCGGACGCGGTATTCACCCCATTTGTTTTTGCTGCGGCGCGGATGTACCGGACGGGGAGGGCCTGAAGATCCACCCGGGCCGGGTTCCGGGTTTGAACATGGTGGCCGCGCCCTGGACACCATCAGTGGCGTATGGCGACGAGCGGGGGTATGTCCGGCCTGAATTTATCTGGACGGCGCTGGATTGCCCGGGCGCCTATGCTTTGTGGGAATTGACGGATACGAAGCCCGGTTTTTTGGGACGGTTGATCGGTCAAATCGAAAAGCCCCTGCGCTGCAATGAGCCATGTGTTGTCGCCGCCTGGCCCACCGGGAGCGACGGAAGAAAACTTTACACGGCAACGGTTCTGTTTAATGCTCAACGACAAGTCATCGGCCGATCGCTCGCCACCTGGTTTCTCATGCCGCCGGAAATGCTCAAGCTCCTGTCGTGTTGACAGGTCCGGCGGTGTGGATTCAGCGCCAAAACCGGCTTTAAAACATGTTTGGATTCAACACGATAACCTCACCTCAAGGACACGAACCGGATCGTGCCTGGCATGCTGCTCATGATGAATATTTCAAGGGGATCTATTGCGTGTTCTTCAACCTATCAATCCACCCGTGGGAATGTCCTCTCCGTAAAACATCATTCCTTTTGAAATCGACGCATGAAGGAACGGTCGATGGCGTCTTTTAGGCGAAATGCGAGATGCCCCGACACAATCAAAGACCGCCAGGCGAGGATGCCCCGCCCGTCACCCAGATTGAGAATCGACAGATAACGCCGCTGCGGCAAAAACGCTTTCAGCGGTTTGCCGTTCAGCGCAGCGGTAAGATTGCGGCAAAGCACCGGACCCTGACGCACAGCATAAACGCCCACGCGATCCAGCGGTTGAGGATCAAAATGGATGCCATCGCCGCCGCCGAAAATGGCCGGATCGGATACGCATTGCAGATGGGCATTCACCCGCAGGCCGCCGTCTTTTGAAACCGGCAGTCCTGAGCGCCCGAAAACGGCGGATGGACCAATGCCCGCGGCGTTTAAGGCCAGATCGAATAACACCGGTTCGCCTGCGTCCAGCACAATGCGCGAGGCCTCGACCTGCCGGACGGCCTGACGCTCAATCACGGTTGCGCCCCTTTGCCGCAGGGAGGCCAGGGCAAGCGTTCCGGCCCGCGCCGGATAACGCAAAAGCAGATCGTCGCGGCTCACCAGCGTGACCGCCAGCGGATGCGCGGCGCCTTTTCCCAGGCGAAGCAGGTTTCCCGCCACTTCCACACCGGCCGGGCCCCCACCGATGACGGCCACGCGCAGAGGGCCGCCTTGCAGGCGGTTGCGGATTTCGGCGCCCGCGCGATGCAGATTGTCAATGGGCTTGACGGGAATCAGATGCGGCGATGCGCCGGGAAGCGTAATGACGTCGCTTCCCAGGTTGCAGGATAAAAGATCATAGGCAAGCGTTCTTCCATCGGCCAGGATCACGCGGCGGCCGGCCGCGTCGATGCGTTCGATGACACCTTGAAGAAACGTTGCGCCGCGTGCTTCGGTCATTTTCCGCACGTCAAAGCGGGTTTCTTCGGGACGGTAAATGCCGGCAAGCAGTCCCGGCCCCATGCCGGAATAGTAATGAAAATCTCCGGCGCTCACCACTGTCGCGGAAACGCCTGCGCTGATGAATGCCGACAGGTTGCGGATGGTCATCAGGTGCGCGTGCCCCGCGCCGGCCAGAATCAATTTCTTCATCTTCAGCTATTTCATTTCGTTAAAGCGTTTGCGGATCTCTTCCACGCGCTTGCGGTTCACGCCCAGGTCGGAATAGCCCACGCGCGAGGCGGAGCGCACATGAATCACCTTTTGATTGTCCGGCAAATAAAATTCGACGTCATCGACAAAACGGAAGATGAGCGATTTCGCTTCGGCATGCAGGTAGTCGGCTCTTTCCGAAACGATCTCGGTGCGCTTCATCGACGCCAGAACGCGCTTCAGGCGCGCCAGGGCTTCGGAGCGGCTTTCGGCATAGGCAATCGGGGCGATGGCATGTTCAGGATCAACGGCCTGAGAAGAGACACAGTTGGGGCTTGACGGGCAGGATTTGAACGCGAAGCCCCCGCCGGGCGAAGCGCCGCCATCTTGGGCAAACGACAGGCCGGAGATGAGGCATAATGCCGAAATCGACACAAATAAACATTTCATAAGGACCTCCCTGATGCAGTTAAAATTTATAATTCCGGCCTGGCTCCGGTATTTTTCTTCAAAATCTTTTTGGCGATCACAGGGCTTAGCGCCAGAAGACCCAGAAGAATGAACGCCAGCAAAAGCTCTCCGGAGAGAATATCGCCCGGTTTGTCGATGATGCCCAACTGCCTTCCGGTGTAGATGTAAACGAAGGAGCCGGGCAGAATGCCGATCATCGTTGTCCAGGCAAACGTGAAAAGCGGCACGCGCGTCAATCCCGCAAAGAGGTTGATGAGGAAAAAGGGGAAAAGCGGAATGAAGCGCAGGGTCAAAAGATAGTTGTAGCCGTTTTCGGCGATCTCCCGGTTAAACGACGCAAGTTTTTCTTCATAGCGTTTTTGAATCCAGTCGCCCAGCAGGTAGCGGGCAATCAGAAAAGCCAGGCACGCGCCTGCAGTGGCGCCGATGTTGACATAGAGCACGCCGATAAAACCGAACAGGAATCCGGCGCTAAGCGTCAGAACGGTCGCGCCGGGAATGGAAAGCGCCACGGCTGTGATATAGATCAAAACAAAAATCGCCACCGTGGGGATGTAGTGGCGGTCCGTGAAGGCCAGCAGTTGATCGCGATACTGGCGAAACGTTTCCAGGCTCAGCAGTTGATCAAAGCCCAAAACCCGGATGAGCACAATGGCCGCAGCGATGACAAGCGCGATGAGGATTTTTTTATAAGCCGGCTTCATTTGGACCCCCGAAGCCATTTGACCAGACGCACGACCGGATGCGACGCGATCCGGTCTATATAGGCGGCGCGGGCCGCCAGGCGGGTCAGTTCCGAATAGGTGGGATACGTGTGGATCACCTCGTTGAGCTTGTGCAGCGGGATGCCCAGCGTTCGCGCGGCGTGCGCCTCGTGCAGCACTTCGCCTGCGCGCTGCCCCAAAATGTGTATGCCCAGGATTTTACCGCGCGCATCGCAGACGAATTTGGCCAGGCCGTCGGTGGCCCGCTCCGTGCGGGCGCGGTCGAGCTTGGCGTAGTCGGCGCGGTACACCCGGATTTTCGAACCGTATTTTTCCCGGGCTTGGGCTTCGGTCAGGCCGCTTCGCGCCAGTTCCGGATCGGTGAAGGTGCACCAGGGCACGGCGTCGTAATTGACGCGTTTTTTAAACGGCAAAAAGGCGTTGGAGACGGCGACAATGGCCTGATAGTTGGCCATGTGGCTGAACTGATAAGGTCCCACCACGTCGCCCGCGGCGTAGATGTGGGGCAGGCTGGTCTGAAGATAGCCGTTGACGGCAATGCCCTGCCGGGTGACGGCAAGGCCGATGTGATCGAGATCCAGCCCTTCAATGTTGGGCCTGCGGCCGGCCGCAACCAGAAGCGCGTCGGCTTCGGTCCGTCCCTGAATTCCGTCTTTATCATAGAGTACCGCCGGTCGTTCGGGATTTTCCACACGGACGACTTTTGCGCCGGTTATCAAACGCACCCCCTCGCGCGTGAGGATGTCGGATAGCCTTGCGGCCAGTTCCGCCTCTTCGCGGATTAATATCGACGGGGCCATTTCGATAACAGTGACGGCCACGCCCAGGCGATTCATGGCCTGCGCCAGTTCGACGCCGATGGGGCCGCCGCCCAGGATCATGAGCGACGCCGGAAGCTGATCTAGCGAAAAGATATTTTCATTGGTGTAGTATGGCGCAGCGTCAAGCCCCGGAATCGGCGGCACAAGCGGCGAGGAGCCGGTCGCGATCAGGAATTTCTTCGCGCTCATTTTCTTTCCCGAGGCTTCCACGGTGTGGGCATCGGTGAACCGGACGGAGGCGTTTTCGAGCGCTGTGATGCCCAGTTTCTCAAAAGTCTCCGGCTTTTCGTCTTCGTAAATGTCCGCGACAATGTCGCGGACGGATTGCAAAACGGCCGCTCCGGAAACGCGGTCATCCATTTTGGCTCCGTCCGCGTAAAGCGCCGCTCGCCTGGCCGTTGCGACCATATGCGCCGCGTGCAGAAGCGACTTGCTGGGAACGCAGCCCGACCAGGTGCATTCGCCACCGAAGCGTCTCTTGTCGATTAGCGCGACTTTTTTCCCCAGGCCATGCGCCAGCATCGCTCCAGTGATGCCGCCACCGCCCCCGCCCAAAATGATCAAATCATAATCGTAGGCCATGTTCCGCCTCCTGCTGCTTCAAAAATTGCATCGTGTGCGGTGCGCGCCCCGTTTGCGCGTTTCTCAGGTAAAACCGCTTTAAATCTTCCACCGTGTCGATATCCGGCCACGGATCGATGAGCGCCGTTTGCAGGCCGACGGCGTATGCACGCGCCAGCGTTTCAGACAAAACCGTCGGGCCGCTCCAGTGAATATCCGAAAAGAGCGCGCGTGAGAAGGTCTCTTTCCGGCAACCGATCAGATAATAGCCGCCGTCAGTGGCGGGCCCCAAAACCAGCGGCGCGTCAGCCAGCTTTTTCAAGGCCTGATGAAGATGATTTGCGGGCAGATCGGGCAGATCGCTTCCGATCAACACAGATCTGTCAAAACCCATCTTAAAAACGTCGGCCAGCGCGTTGGCCATTTTCTCGCCCATGTCTGCGCCGCGCTGCTTGAAAAAGGGCATCCCGGCAAAGGCTTGAGGCGGATTTTCTTCAATTCCATCATAGACAACAAAGGTCTTTTCCACAAACGAGCGGGCAAGGTCCGCCAAATCCTCCAAAAAGGCCAGATAGAGCCCCAGCGCGACATCGTTTCCCAGTCGCGCCGCCAGGCGGGTCTTCACCCGTCCGTGATCGGGAGCCCTTAAAAAAACAATAAGCGCGTCTTTTGTCAACGGGCGGATACCTCGATGTAATCGACAAAGCCGGTGGCTTTTTCGCCGGTGTTGTCGGCGTCGCTCATGATCGCCAGGGCGGCCGTCGCAGGCGGATCGGCGCCGAAGGCTTTGCGGTAGTCTTCAAGCGCGTTGACGGTTTCTTCCACCCACTGTCCCGCGCGGGCCGGGCCTTTTTGCAGAAGAATCATCTGTGCTTTGGCGGTATAGGGGTTGGGCAGAATCCGCTCCGGATACGTTTTGTTGGCCCAGATGTAGTTGAGGCTCGAATGCGGCGGATAGTCGCCGTAGATCAGTTTGGCCGCGCCGTATTGAATTTTCTCAAGTGCGCCGGCTTTTTCGGGGTCGTATCGGAACATCACGTAGATCCGCAGCGGATAGTCGTCGCCGGATTTCCTTTTTTCGTCCCCTTTGGCGTAAACATTGGAAACCTTCCAGCGCCAGCGGATGACGGGGGTTTGGTAGATATTGAACGTGCGCACAGAAACCATGGCGGACGCCGACGCGTCGGCCGTGGCGACAAGATAACGATCCGCGCCCTCGCCGCCTGCGGCATAGGCGCTGTGGCGTGGAATTTTCGGAAAAGTCAGCGGCTTCCAGTCGGCCAGTGTTTCGAAATCTTCGCGAAATCCTTGCGCGGCCGCGGGGGCGCACAATGAAACCGTCATCAAGCAGCAAATCAGAACCATCGCCATGCGGATACTCATCGGTCCTCCCCATAGTAAAAGCGCACCAGCTTTTCAGCCGGCACGCCGAATAAATACAGAACCTGAAGCGTCCAGTTGCGCAGGATGGTGAATAAAATGCCGTCTTTTTCCCATTTGCGCGACAAGGTCGCGACCGTGTCGGGCAGGATGAGAATGCGCCCGCCTAGCTTTTTCAAACGCTTCATGAGTTCCACATCTTCCATGAGCGGAATATCCGGATAGCCCCCAAGACGCTCAAATACCTCGCGGCGTATAAAAATGGCCTGGTCGCCGTAGGGAACACGCGTGAGGCGGTGCTTGCGCGAGGCGCACCACGCGGTTGCGCGGAAGATCCAGCGCGGGTTGTCGATGCCCAGATCGAACGCGCCGCCGGCAAACCGGCCGTCTTGCATCGCGGCGACAATCCTGGGAAGCGCTGCGGAAGGCAGCCGCGTGTCGGCGTGCAGGAAAAGCAGAATATCGCCTGCGGCCCTGGCCGCGCCTGCGTTCATCTGGCGCGCGCGGCCTTTCGGCGCGGTCATGGTGACGGCCCGTCCTGCGGGGATGGCCGCCAAGGTGCCGCCGGCCTGGTCTCCATCCACGACGATGACTTCATAAGGCGTGCCGCCGGCTGCGGCCTCAAGGGATGCCAGCACGGAGCCGATGCGCTCGCTTTCATGCAGCACGGGGATAATGACGGATATGCGCATAAGAGATTTTTTTGTACCTGGAAAATGCCGATCAGGTTGACACACTCTGGTGAGGACGCGACGGGTCCGGGCGCCTGAGGATTTGCCGCCAGCTGCCGATGTGTTCATTTCAGGCCTATGGTATTTTACCGGACAAACACGCCTCACCCGAACGACGCTGCGAGGACAAGACCTTCCATCGCCCCGCGAATATAGTCAATGCGGATGTAACTGTCAATTGAATTCAAAAGATTGAAAGGCCGACCATTATCTGTGCGTTATTCCAATGCCCGCGTCTGCCCTAGTTTTCTGACAGTGCGGCCGGAAGATCGTGGATACTGTCTAAAACCTTATAGGCGCCGGCGAAGCGGCTGCCTTTTGTAAAAGGGCTGGGGATCACGATGCAGCGGATGCCCGCGGCTCGCGCCGAGGCCAGGCCGCGCGGCGAATCTTCGATGACCAGGCATTCTTCAGCCGAAAAACCGCTTTTGTTCATCGCTTTGAGATACGGCTCGGGATGCGGCTTTGCGTGTTCGCAGTCTTGCAGGGTCAAAACAAACTGAAAATAGGGCAAAAGACCCGAATGGCGGTGAATGATGTCGAAGTGCTCCTGACCGGAACTGGTGACAATGCCCATGAGGTATCGTCCGTGAAGCCTGTCGAGCACCTCGCGCACGCCGTCGATCACCAGGGATTTGTCGGCCAGAAGTTCGGCGTAGCGGACGTCCCGCAAAGAACGCAGGCGGATGAACTCCGGGGTTTCAGGATCGGCCGCCAGTCTCAGCACGCTTTGCCCGCGCAGCAGGGAGATTTCTTCAAACTGCTCGCGTCGAAGCGCGATACCCAGATCCGCAAGGATATTTTTATTGGCCTCAAAAAATAGGCCTTCGGTATCGACCAGCACGCCGTCATTGTCCCAGAAAATCGCTTTGATCATGCTTTTTCCGCATTCCGGTTTTTGCGCAATTCGAGAAAAACTAATGGCGTTTCGAACCAGGGGACGCCGCCCTTCTCATATGGTAGCCCACAAACCGGCTTAAGGCCAGAGCCGCGCGCCGGATAGAGGGGAAGGCCGCGATGCCCTGCGACGCGAGTTCGACTGCCGCCTTTTGCGCCAGAATCTTCATGTCCGGCGAGCTGTAGCTGTGCAGGATAACCGACAGCGGTTTGGTCATTTCCTTGCTGATTTGCGCAATCAATTGAACGAACGCGGTCACCCAGAATTCCTTTTCCGCCTTGGAAATCAGTCCGAAGTGGTCGAAAGCCACGTGGATGGCAAGCAGATCGGTTTCGACGTTTTGATCCAGGATTTTCAGCGCCGCGAAGAATTTTTCTGGGCTTTCAAAGTGATTGAGATCAACGGGATTTTTGAAAATCCGTCCGGCCTCCGACGGAAACACGCCGATGAGTTTTTGGCGGGTGTCGTCGCTGAGTTTGGGCAGCGAAAGCCCGGCGGAGCTGAATTCATCAGCCAGAATGACGCTTGCGCCGCCTCCGATGCCGACGATGGCCGTCCGGTCTCCGTTGGGTGCGGCAATATGGTCGAAGGCCACCGCCACGTCCATCATCTCTTCAATGCTGCCGGCGCGGATGGCTCCCGTTTGGCGCAGCACGCCCTCCCAGACCTGGTCGGAGCCGGCCAGGGCCGTCGTGTGCGAAACCGCCGCTTCCGCACCGGATTCGGATGTGCCAACTTTGAGCACGACGGTGGGCTTGGCCTTTGCGGCGGCCTGCAGCGCCTTGAAAAAACGCGGCCCCTGGCGAACGCCTTCGATATAGGCGGTGATGATTTTCGTTTCGTCGTCCTTGGCCAGATATTCCAGAAAATCCGATTCGTTCAAATCCGCGCCGTTGCCCATGCTGATGACCTTGCTGAAATAGACACCGCGGCTGGTGCCTTCCTGAATGCAGTGGGCGGCATTGCCGCCGCTTTGCGAAATCATGGAGACGGATCCCGGGGTTTTGGCGTAATCATAGTTGAAGGTCAGTCCGCCCCGCGGACAATACAGTCCCAGGCAGTTGGGACCGATCACGCGGATACCGCCTCTTTGGGCTCTGGCAATGACTTCCTGCTGAAGATGTTTGCCTTCTTCGTTTTCAATTTCACCGAACCCCGAGGTGAAAAAATGGATGGCCTTCACGCCGATTGCCGCCGCGTCGTCAACAAGCTGCGGCGTGTAGGGGGCGGGAATGGCCGAGATGATATAATCCACGCGGTCGGGGATATCGCGAAGACTTGAATAAATAATTTTGTCGCCGATTTTGCCGCCGGTGGGATTCACCGGGTAGATTTTTCCTTTGAATCCGAACTGGGTGAGACCCTCGAGAAATTTCAGGCCGAAGTTGAACTTATTGACGTTTTCCGATACGCCGGCGATGGCAATGGTTTGAGGATGAAACAGAAAGTCGAGATTTTCAGAACTTTTCATGGCGGATACCCCTTATTGTTATAAAGATCCGGTTGCCGCTCCGATCAAGATGCCCGCTTGAGCAACGTCCGTTTTCTGCGCCATAGAAATATTTTGCATACGAAATGTCAAGAATTAAAATGCCTGTTCATCGGCGGCGAGTCGCCCATGGGCTTAGGCCGCCGTATTTTTATTGTTGAAATCTTTCCAGGAAGTTGTATAGTGCCCCGCAATGGTTTACCGCCATGTCATTCCAGCAAGTGTCGCTCGCCTTGAACCGGCGCAGTGAAGCAAAATGCTCAGATCAATTTCTCTCCTGTCTGCTTGACGACGGAGTGTCCTTGGAAAGGAAGCGAAGGATGATCCCGATACTGAGAAAATCAGCATCGCCGGACGTTTAAAATCAGTTCAAATGCGTCTTACCGGTTTCCAGATGGCTTGATTGATGCCTGCGCGGCATCCGGTTCTCAATTTGATTTGCGGAGTGTCTATCGTGAACAATTATGAAATGTTGAACAGGCAAGAACTTTTGGAAACTTTGTCCAAACGCGATCAAGCCATCGATGCGTGTGAAAAAAGACTTTCGGCATTAGAAAGTGAAAGCGCCCGTTTCCGGGATTTCCTGGAAGATTCTGTGATCATGGGGTGTTTTGAAACCGATCTCAAGGGGCGGTTCACTTATTTCAATCCATTAAATTATGAGGCGCTGGGATTCGATCGCGCCGCTTTTGAGTCGGACGGCCCGTCTTTTGTTTCCGCTGAAGACAGGGAACGTCTCTCTTCGGCCTTTAAAAAAGCCAGATCAAGCCACCGGCCTGTTTTGGCGGAATATCGGCTCCGGCATAAAGACGGCAGGGTTCGAATCGTCGAAACAGAGGTGTCGCAGCTTCTGGACAAGGCGCGACGCCATGTCGGATATCGCGGGGTCAGCCGGGATGTTACGGAGCGCAGAACCGTATCGGCCGAACTGCTTCGATATAGAGATTTTCTGGAAAACATCGACGACGGCTGCTATGAGCTGGATCTGAAAGGTTACAACATCTTCTGCAATCAGGCGACCGAACGCATTTTGGGCTATACCCGCGAAGAGCTTGCCGCAATCAACCACAAATCATACACCCTGCCGGAGGACAAAGAGGAGATCCGGTCGATCTTCAGCGAAATCCTCCGTACCGGTCGATCCGCCAGGCCTTACCTGCGTCAGATTATTCGCAAGGACGGCGAAATCCGAACCGTCCTGACTTCGACGTCGCTCATCCGAGACGCGCAAGGGCATCCCGTCGGATTTCGGGGCATCATCCAGGATGTGACCGAGCGCAAAAGACTTGAGGAAAAAGAACAAAAACTCACCGAACGGCTTCACCAGGCCCAGAAAATGGAGGCCATCGGGACGTTGGCCGGAGGCATCGCGCACGACTTCAATAATCTGCTGATGGGGATTATGGGATACACATCCCTGATGCTGCAGGATGCGGCGCTTGGCGCCGCTTGTCATGAAAAGCTCAAAGCGATTGAAAATTTTGTTCAAAGCGGCGCGGATTTAAGCCGTCAGCTTTTGGGATACGCCCGGGGCGGCCGCTACGAAATCAAAGCCCTCAACCTCAACGATCTGATCGCCAAGACAGCGTCGATGTTTTGCCGAACGAAAAAAGAAATCCAGGTGCACCGGAATCTCTTGCCGGATCTCTGGAGCGTTGAAGCCGATCCCGGACAAATCGAACAGGTGCTTCTGAATTTGTTTGTCAATGCCTGGCAGGCGATGCCGGGCGGGGGGGCGCTTTACCTGTCGTCCAACAATGTGATTCTGGATGCGGATTACGTCAGGGCTTTCGAGATCAACCCCGGACCTTTTGTCAGGATCTCCATTACCGATACGGGCGTAGGGATGGATGAGCAGGTGAAGGGGCGGATCTTCGAGCCGTTTTTCACCACCAAGGAACTGGGTCAGGGCACGGGCATCGGACTGGCTTCCGTCTACGGCATCATCCGCGGGCATAAGGGGATTATTGCCGTCTACAGCGAAAAAGGGCAGGGAAGCACATTTAATATTTATCTGCCCGCGTCGGAAAAAGCCGCCGAGGCGATCGACAGCCGGACGGCGGTCGAGGCCCTCGGGGGAAATGAAACTATTTTACTGGCTGAAGACGAGCCGATGATCGCTGAAGTGACCGTCGCCATGCTGGAGAACCTCGGCTATACGGTGATGAAAGCGGGCACCGGCGAGGAGGCGGCCCGGATCTATCAGGACCATCAGGGGCAAATCGATCTGGTGATCATGGACATGATCATGCCCGGCGGAGGCGGCGGGCCGGCCGTCGATGCCATCAGCGAAATCAACCCGTCCGTGAAAGTGCTGCTTTCCAGCGGGTACAGCCTCAACGGTATGATCAAAGAGGTTATGGATCGCGGCGGTATCCGGGCTTTTATTCAAAAACCCTTTCAGCTCAACGAGCTGGCCGCAAAAATCCGCGAGATCCTGGCCAGGAGCATCTGAAAGTCCGATCGGATCGTTGCCTTTTCCGAGAACAAACATCCCGGATCGAAAGAGTCTTTCGGTGATGTTTTCTCTTTGCGGAGCCAACAAAGATTTCAGCCTCAATGATGTAAAACCATCTCTTGACTTTGTTTCCGGTTCTGTTGAAAATCACCAGGGCCGCGGCCAGAGTGGACCACCGGAAATTGAGCCGGTGCTTGCATGGACTATACAGACTGCGGGGAATGTCAGCATGAGCGATCCTCTACAGGAGGCCAGAAGCCGGCGCATCCATCAGATTCTGAATACGGAATCGTCCTACATTCAGGATGGATTGGCCTCGATTCACAGCAGCCGGTTTATGACCGATCCGGCCTTTGCAGACGCCTATGCGCGGGGCGTGAAGGCGGCGGGGAAAGACTATATGTGGCACTGGCGGGTGCATTTGGGGCTGTGGGCGGCGTCGGTTGCCGGACGCTTGCCGGGCGAGTTTGTCGAGTGTGGCGTCAACGCCGGCTTTATGAGCAGCAGCATCATGCAATATCTGGATTGGAACCGGATGGAGAAAACGTTTTACCTGCTTGATACTTTTTCCGGGATCGATGAAAAGTATGTTTCCGAGGCCGAGCGGGCCGAAGGGATTTTAGAAAAAAACAGAGACCTTCTTGAAGAGGGGTTCTATGTCACCGATCCGGCCGCGGTTGAAAAGAATTTTACACAATGGAAACGTGTCAAAATAATTCAGGGCAGCATTCCGGAAATCCTGCCGCTGGTTCCCGCCGAAACCATCGCTTTTCTTCACGTGGATTTGAATTGCGCTCCGCCTGAGGCGGCTTGCGTTGAATTTTTCTGGAATCGATTGACGCCGGGCGCGCTGGTGCTTTTGGATGATTATGCCTACTTCGGCTATCATCACCAGAAGGCTTCTATGGACGAGTTGGCCTCAAAGCTCGGAGTCTCCATTGCCTCGATTCCGACAGGGCAGGGCTTGATGATCAAGCCATGACGGCAGGACGTCCTTCATGGGCCGCAAAGAGGCGCAAGATGGACGGGGCGAAGTGCAGACATCGCCGAGGACGAAGAATACTCTCTATGACGGGTCAATTTCCTTTGCTCCAATCCGCCTTGTCTCGCTGCCCTGTGTGCGGGTCGGATCGTTTCGGCTACAAAGACGTCCTTTGGCGCGAATTGATCCAGGAGTGGGACTTATCCGACGAGGAAATATCGACGATCAACCGTCAACAAGGCCTTTATTGCGAAGCCTGCGGCAATAATCTGAGATCCATGGCGCTGGCTAACGCCATTTTGAAATCTTGCGGATGCGGCGGCCCATTAACGGATTTTGTCCGATCCGATTCGGCCCGATTGCTAAGCTGTCTTGAAATCAACGAGTCGGGACATCTGACGTCCGTTTTAGCCGACCTTCCGAATCATTGTTTGATCCGTTATCCCGATTGCGACATGATGAATCTGGATTTTCCCGACAGCTCTTTTGACCTCGTGATCCATTCGGATACGCTCGAGCATGTTCCGCGGCCGGTGGCGGGACTGTCCGAATGCCGAAGGGTTTTATCTTCGTCGGGACGATGCCTGTTTACCGTGCCTGTTTTGCCGGGCAGACTCAGCCGATCGAGATTAGGCATGAAAAACAGCTACCACGGCAGTCCCGACTCACGCAGTGATGATTTGATTGTCCATACTGAGTTCGGAGCCGATGTCTGGCGTTATGCGCTTGAGGCCGGTTTTAAGAAAGTTGTGATTCATGCGCTGGAGTATCCGGCCGCAATGGCCGTCGAGGCGTCCGCGTCAAAGGAAGCTGATGGGGGAAAAAAGACGCTGCCTTGGACTGGGGAACGATACGTAAGCCATCAAAATTTGTCCCGCATCGGCTATGAGCACTGGCATCGCTATCTTTACACGACGCCCTATGTCCGCGGGAAAGACGTGCTGGATATCGCCTGCGGAGAGGGGTATGGGGCGAACCTGATGGCGGGATTAGCCCATTTAGTCACGGGAGTCGATGTCGCCGAAGAAGCCATCGCGTTTGCCACAGAAAAGTATCCGGCTGCTAATTTGTCTTTTCTGAGAGGGGCCGTGGACAACATTCCCGTGGCGGGCAAGGCCAAGTACGACGTGATTGTTTCTTTTGAAACCATCGAGCATGTCGACGCGCAAACGCAGGAGCGCTTTATGCAAGAAGCGAGGCGGCTATTGAAAGAGGACGGCGTCATGATCGTCTCGTCGCCCAATAAGCTTCTTTACTCCGATTTACCCGGCTTCAAAAACGCCTTCCATTTGAAGGAATTCTACGAACGGGAGTACGTCGATTTCTTAAAGCGATATTTTTCGCATGTGGCGTTGCTGGGTCAGAATATCTCCGTCGGTTCGACCATCTGGGGCATCGCGGAGACAGGGCGGGGGTGCCCCTGTGTAGAATACCGTCTGGCCTACGAAGGAGGGAAATTTGTTCCCTGCAATGATAAGAAGCAGGCGCTGTATCTGATTGCCGTTTGCTCGGATAAAGAAATTCCCTCGCCTGCAGACTCTTTCTTGGTTGATCTGTCGGAGAGCCTTCTGAAAGAGAGCGACGAACTGATTCTTAAGTGTCGCCAGGCGCTATCCGACTGTGATGGGCAGATTGAAGAGATTCGCCGATCTTTGTCTGATCGGGACGAAGAGATAACGGATCTTCGTCAGGATCTGTCGGAGCGCGACCGGCAGATTGCCGCTTCCGGTCGGACCCTGTGCGACCGTCAGGCGGAAGTGTCGGCGCTTTTGGAAACGCTGTTTCATCGCGATAAAACAATCGATGAGGTGCTTCATTCTAGGTCTTGGCGCTTCACGTTACCCCTTCGCATCGCCGGAGGTGTTCTCCGGAGGATGAAGCGGTTTATCCGCGATTTTCGTCTTTAGCGAATATTGTGCCGTACGCCCGTCAGCTTTTCGGCCACAAGATCACGAAGCCTGCTTTCTTCGATGTCGTGGACCGACATTGATCTTGACAGAATGCAGGAAGCGAAATATCTAATCTGTGAAGTGATAACGCCAATCGACGTTCTGCGTCGCGGGTGCGGGGATTGAACGCAAACGGGACAAGGGATTTGCTTATCCGCGCAGGTCTCGGGCAATGCTTAGAAAACAGGAGGCGAGGTATGAAAGAAACACCCGATTATGAACGGTATCCCGTAAGTGAAGAAGAAATGGGCAAGCGTTACAAAAACTGGACGATGTCTCTAGCGCGGCAGATGGTGACTCTTTTCCAGGTCGGCAAGGAAGTCGGCGGCGATCAGTTTGTTGAAAAACTCAAGGAGGTTTACCGGGAGCAGGGGCGCAAAGACGCATATCTGTGGATGAAGCTTTCCAAAACGAAGCCTGAAGACTTCAAGGACTGCACGGGTCTGCCCAAACTTCAGGACTTCATCGACGACGGCTTTGCTAATTTTTGGAGCGGATATATCGAAAATTCGCCGCAAGCTTTTGAAAAAGAGCTAAACACCTGTCCTTTGGTCCGAATCTGGTCGCAAGAACCTGACCTGTGCGCGGTGCTGCTGCGTGAAAATTTCGCGGGTGTCTTGGAGACGCTCAATCCGAAATTCACCTCGGAGGGGTTTTCGAAACTGCTCACGCGCGGCGACTGTTGCTGTCGATTTCGGATCGAGATGAAAAACGAATAAAATGACGACAAACCAAATTGAGGCAAGAACGGCCCGCCCGTTTTGCTGAACATCGGCGGATAAAGTCTTGCGCCTTGCCGGTGCGATGACTATGAATTGAATTCGAGTCTTCAAAGGAAGGTTGCGATGAGAAAAATCAATACGGTTCTGGGGCGGATTGACTCGGATGATCTGGGGCTTACGCTTCCCCACGAACACATTATTGCCGGTTATTCCGGATGGGCCTGCGATCCGTTGGCTAAAATATTCGATCCGAAGAAAGCAGCAGCCCAATCTGTGAAAGTTCTGCAACCGATCCAAGCGCTCGGTGTTCGCACGATCGTAGACGCCACACCGCCGGACCTGTCCAGAAACGTGGAGGTGATGAAGGCGGTCTCTGAAGAGCTCCAGGTGCATATCGTCTGTTCAACGGGGCGCTATTCTGAGGAAGAAGGCCAGTGGACCTATCTCAAGCGAAGAGCGAGCGTGAAAATAAACAGCATCCAAACGGAGCTCTATGAAGGGTTTATGCAGGAAATTACAAACGGCATCGGCTCAAGCGGTGTTCAACCGGGCGTGATTAAAGTAGCCACCGGCTTCGGTCGCATCGCGCCTTGTGAGGAAGCCTCGTTCAGGGCGGCGGCCCAAGCCAGCCGGGAAACGGGACTTCCCATTATGACGCATACCGAAGACGGGACGATGGGGCCCCAGCAGGCCGATTTGCTGCTGGCTGAAGGTGTGTCGCCGGAAAAGATTATGATCGGCCACATGTGCGGCAGTTCCTCGATCGCCTATCATTTGGAAGTGCTTCAACGGGGCGTCAATATCGCCTTTGATCGTTTCGGAGTCGAGATGCTGGTCTCCGACCAGGTTCGCATGGAGACCCTGATCGGTCTTCTGGGCATGGGGTATGTCCATCGGATTGTGTTGTCTCACGACTGCGCAGCGGCGACGTATGGAAGGGGCGGGAGGATGCCGCAAGAAGAGGCCGTCAAATTTAAAAACTGGAACTTTAAAAATATCTTTACAAACATCCTGCCGGTTCTCAAAAACGCCGGCGTGAGCGACGATCAGATTCGAACAATGATGGTGGACAATCCTCGGCGGTTTTTAAGCGGTGAATGACCGCGGCCAATCGGCCCGTTATACGGCGGCCCTGACCATCAAGGCTTCCGAAAAATGTCGGCTGGCTTGAAATTCAGGCTTAACCGGACCGGGGGGACAAAAGTGTGAAGGCTTCCCCCACATTTTTACTTGACATTGTGCGCATTCAGAAATATCAAAACTAGTAAGTAATATAGCTCAACAATATAAGGCGCCATTTGATGTGTCTTCCGTCAGGACGCTCCGGCTTCCGGCCTCGCGGGCGGTTCCAAACTTCGGGGCGGTGGGGAAGAAGTTGGGCCGCCTGGAAGGGATGTCCTTCGGAAAGGATTGACCGTGCATCAAGCGGAACATGCAGGGTCTTATCGGAAAGGGAAACCAAATCATGCCACAAGCAACTGTCGTGTTTGTAAAAAAGGCGACCGGGTGCGATAGACTATCGGTTGTCGTCGCTTTGTTGCTCATGTTTGCCTCCGTATTGAATGTTTCAGGGGCACAGCCCGTCGCGGAACCATTGAAGCTGTGCGAACCGATTCAAATAGAATCCGGTCGAGTTGCCGGGTATTTTGCCGGAAAGAAAACAATGCGCGTTTTTAAGGGCATACCCTATGCGGCGCCGCCCGTGGGAGATCTTCGATGGAAACCGCCTCGACCCGTTAAGCCTTGGAAGGACGTTCTCGAATGCACCGAATTCGGTCCGGTCTCGCCGCAGCCCGACACATTGGCAAGATTATATAACACGCCATTTGACAAGGTCAGCGAGGATTGTCTCTACTTGAATATCTGGACGCCCGCCAAAAGCGCAGACGAAAAGCTTGCCGTCATGGTCTGGATTCACGGCGGAGCCAATATCATGGGTGGGGCGTCCACCCCGGCGTATGACGGCCAAAATCTGGCCAAACTAGGGGTGGTTGTAGTGACGATCAACTATCGTCTGGGGCCGTTTGGATTTTTTGCGCATCCCAAATTGTCCGAAGAATCCGGTCGCGGAGTATCCGGAAATTACGGCCTTCTGGATCAGATCGCCGCTTTGCAATGGGTGCAGAAAAACATAGGGGCGTTCGGGGGAGATCCAGCGAGGGTGACGGTCTTCGGCGAATCGGCGGGCGCCCAGGATATCTGCTGTCTGATGGCCTCGCCTGCGGCGAAAGGCTTGTTTCAGCGGGCCATCGCTCAAAGCGGTCACGCTTTTTTCCCGCTTCGACATCTGCGGGAATCCCTCCAGAGTCAGGAATCGATGGAGGCGCAGGGGCTGCGGCTGGCAAGTGATCTGGGGTGCGCCGACGCGGCCGATCCTCTGGCGGCCATGCGAGGCTTGAGCGCGGAAAAGATTCTTGAAGTGAGCAGACCGACCATGGGGCTAGGCGGCGAGACGGGATACCGATTTAATATGATCATTGACGGCGAGCTTATTCCTGACGACGTCAGAATTATTTTCAGCCGTGGAGAACAGCATGACGTTCCGCTTCTGGTGGGGACCAATGCCAATGAAGGAGGCATTTTCATGCTGAATTCCAACGTTGCCACGATCGAAGGATACCGGACTGTTTTAAACAGGCAGTACGGACCATTCGCGGATCAGGTCTTTGCATTGTATCCGGTTTCAGATGCGTTGCAAATCCGCAAGGCTCTGGGAGACAGTCTCGGGGATCTGGGATTTATCGCCGGAGCGCGGACCTTTGCGCGTTTGATGGGGAATGTCCCATCGAGGGCATACCTCTATCACTTTACGATGAGTTCTCCGGGACCGATCGGCGCGATGCTGGGAGCTTTTCACGGCAGCGAAATCGCCTATGTCTTCGGCAATCTCGATCAGGGGCGGATTTCGCCCGATCAGAAGCATCTGGCCCTTTCCGAGGCGATGAGCGCCTACTGGGTCCAGTTTGCCAAAACGGGCGATCCCAACCGCGACGGACTTGTTTCATGGCCCTCATACGAAGCTGAAACGGATCGCCATCTGGAGTTCGGCCAGAGCATTAAAGTCGGCAGCGGACTGCGAAAGGAAGCCTGCGACTTGGCTGATCAAATCGCCGCCTCCCGCAATAAGCCGGACAGACCGGGTGACTAAAAAATGGGTATTTGCCGTCAACACCGCGATACATCCATGTCATGAAGACGCACAAGGAGGGGAAAGCATGTCTAAAATCCTGATGGAGTCCTTTAATAGGCAACCACGTCTCAGGGGGCTGAGCACCGGCAATCTGAAAGGGGAGGTGGACTGCGCCTGTTTCGGTTCTCCACGAATGACGGATGAATCGACAATCGTGATTGCCCTGGGAAAAAATAGAACCCTCGATAACCTCCTGGATAATCCTCATGCCTGTTATCTGATCATGGAGCCCGCGCAAAACCTTTTTGAATGGAGGGGTGTCCGACTCTATTCAAAGATGAAGCGGTGCGAAACGTCCGGTGAATCCGTGGAGACGATGAAAACGATCATCTCCGAAAAAGCTGACAAAGCCGCGGCTCAGATGATTTTTGCGGCTTTGACGTTCACCATCGAACAGGTCAGGCTGCTGGCCGATTTTGGGCAGGGTTGCGAGAAGTCCATATTATCTGCCTGAGGGGGGTAACGTTGACAGAATCTCGTCACGAAGAAATCCGGCTTTTGTATCAGCAAGCGGGAGGATGCCTCGAAAAGGGCGATTTTGCGGGTGCGCTGACTCGCCTTCAGCGCGCAATGGAGCTTGTTCCCCGAAGCGCGCTGACTGCCCGCGCCATCATGCTCAACAATATTGGACACGCGCAGGTCAGCCTGAATCGTTATCAAGACGCGCTGTGCTCTTTTCAAGGCGCTGCCGATTTATACCGCGAAGCCGGCAATGCCATCGGGGCGGGTGAGCAGATGGGCAATGTCGGATCAGTTTTTCGCGATCAGGAGAAGTGGGAAGATTCGATTGATGCTTACGCTGAGGCCTTGGCGATCTTCCGCGAAGCAAGCCATGAGCGGGGCGTTGCCGATCAGTACAGTAATCTAGCTTATTCCTACGCCCGCAAAGGAGATGCAGAAAAAGCGCAGCGTCATTTCGAAAGCGCCAAAAACCTCTACGATCTGTTGGGCGATACGGAAAAATCTCAGCTGTGTGAAACCAATCTGCTCAACCTGAGCGTTCATGCCGGAAGGGGGATTCAAGGTCATGAAGGGGCTTGAGTTGTGCGAACGCTTTTTCTACGAAGAGGGAGAAACGCTCTTCAGGAATCAGTTCAGGAAATATTATGATCGTCTGGCCTTCGGTCTGGTAGGAGACGGTTCGGAATGCTACGGCTATGATGATGATCTGTCCCGGGATCACGATTGGGGTCCCGGCTTCTGCCTGTGGCTTGCCCGGGAGGACTTCAACCGTTTCGGCGCCGAGGCGAGCGAAATCTACAATCGCCTGCCTGCGTCATTCCTCGGACATCCCCCGAGAAAGACCAGTTCCTGGGGCGCAAATCGGATCGGCGTTTTCGAAATATCAGCGTTCTACCGAAGCTTTATCGGCAATTTTCAGCCGCCTGAAAGCCTTGACCAATGGCTGGCTTTGCCGGATAACGCTCTGGCCGCCGCGACGAATGGAAAAGTCTTTCAGGATCCGAAAGGCGAGTTTTCCCGGATCAGGGACGCCTTGCTTGTGTATTATCCCGAAGATGTCCGGCGCAAGAAAATCGCCGCGCGATGCATGAGCGCCGGACGGGAGGGACAGTACAACTTTCCCCGCTCACTGAGACGCTACGAATTCTATGCCGCCCGGTATGCCGAAATGAAGTTTTGTTCCGATGCGCTCTCCTTGGTTTTTCTGCTGAATAAGCGCTATGCGCCGTTCTACAAATGGACGCACCGTGCCGCAAAGGATCTGCCGGTTCTGGGCGCCTTTTTTCATCGGGAGATATCAAATTTACTTGAGGCGCGGGAGGGGGGATTGAAGATCGAGCGGATTGAAGCGATGAGCCGAGCGCTGATCGAAGAAATTCAGCGTCAGGGATTGAGTGACTGCGGAAGCGATTACCTTCCGGATCACGGACCGGTTGTTTTGCAAACGGTATCCGATCAAGAGCTGCGGGAACGCAGCGTCTGGGTGGGTTAGATGGTAAGAGAGAATCAGTCGCATGGCTCGAGACGATTTAATTGAAGAGATCCTGGCGCTCGAATGGGACATGTTTCAAAATGTCCGGGCGAGATATCCGGTCGGCTGTCAGCAAAATCCGAGCGCTTTCCGCCTGCATCGGGGAACCCAGTTTTCCATCTGGTCGGACGATGCCCTCAATAGTTACCGGGATGATCTATTGCAGGCTCAAGCGATTGGCGAAAATCTGATGACGCTCAAATACGCCAGAATGGAAAATCTGATCCCTCCGCTCAACGACAACCCCGTCATTGAGCGGATTGTGGATTTGGAGGTTGCCGCGCAGCGTGAAGTCGCCGAACGCTACCCTTATTTGACCCGCCGGGGAAGGCCTCTGGAGGAAGACAGCGATTCGGAGACATCCTTTAAAACCTATCTGCGCGGCGAGCTCGAAACCTATTCCAACCGGACGCTGGCGATTCTTTTGCGGGATCTCCGTCTGGCCCGCGATAAGGGAGAGAACTGGTCGATGCGATTTTACGCCAACCTGGTTATCCGCAGCGGCTTTGCCTCGCTCGAAGAGGCGGAAGAGGCCATGCGAAGGCAAGCGGATGAAAGCGATCCTGCTTAGCAAGTGATCCTCTATCACGAAATGGTCGTATTCGACGGATCGCCGGGAAGGGGCTTTAAAGGGATAACCTGAACAATGAAAAACGCCCCCTGTTTACAAACAAACAGGGGGCGTTTTTTATTCGTCTTCGGACCATGGCCTATAGCCTATGGCCTGTTTTCTATTACATCCCCATTCCGGGATAGCCGCCGCCGGGGGGCATGCCGGGCATTCCGCCGCCTGCACCCTTTTCTTCGGGCTTGTCGGCGATCATGCACTGAGTGGTGAGCAGCAGGCCGGATACGGATGCCGCATTCTGCAAAGCGAAACGGGTCACCTTGGTCGGGTCGATAACGCCGGCCGCGATCATATCCTCATACTCGTCGGTGCGGGCGTTGAAACCGAAAGCGCCTTTTTTCTCTTTGACTTTTTCAACCACGATGCTGCCTTCGAGGCCCGCGTTCGCGGCGATCATCTTCATCGGCTCTTCAATGGCTTTCTTGACGATGTTGACGCCGATCTGTTCGTCGCCGCCCAGCTCCAGTTTCGCCAATGCGGGAAGGGTGCGCAGGTAAGCGACGCCGCCGCCGGCGACGATGCCTTCTTCCACGGCCGCGCGGGTCGCGTGCAGCGCGTCTTCGACGCGGGCCTTCTTTTCTTTCATTTCGGATTCGGTCGCCGCGCCGACTTTAATCACGGCCACACCGCCGACCAGTTTGGCCAGGCGTTCCTGAAGTTTTTCGCGGTCGTAGTCGGACGTGGTTTCTTCGATCTGAGCGCGGATCTGTTTGACGCGTCCTTCGAGGTCGGCGCGTTTGCCTGCGCCGTCGATAATGGTGGTGTTGTCCTTATCGACGGTGATCTTCTTGGCTTTGCCGAGATCTTCCAGGGTGACGTTTTCCAGTTTATAGCCCATGTCTTCGGAGATCATTTTGCCGCCGGTGAGGATGGCGATGTCTTCGAGCATGGCCTTGCGGCGGTCGCCGAAGCCCGGCGCCTTCACAGCCGCTACGTGCAGCGTGCCGCGGATCTTGTTGACCACCAGGGTGGCCAGCGCTTCGCCTTCAACGTCTTCGGCGATGATCAGAAGCGGACGGCCCATCTTGGCGATCTGCTCGAGGATCGGCAGCAGGTCTTTCATGCCGCTGATCTTCTTTTCATAGATGAGAATCAGCGCGTCATCGAGCGCAACAATCATTTTATCGGGATTCGTGACGAAGTAAGGAGACAGGTAACCGCGGTCGAACTGCATCCCTTCGACGATCTCCAGTTCGGTCTCAAGACCTTTTGCTTCTTCCACGGTGATGACGCCTTCTTTGCCGACTTTGTCCATGGCGCCGGCGATGATGCTGCCGATCGTTTCATCGTTGTTGGCGGAAATGGTGCCGACCTGGGCGATTTCTTTCTGGTCTTTGGTGGGTTTGCTCATTTTGCGGAGTTCTTTGACGACAGTTTCCACGGCCTTGTCAATGCCGCGTTTGACGTCCATCGGATTGGAGCCTGCCGCGACGGCTTTGACGCCTTCGCGATAAATGGCCTGAGCCAGAATGGTGGCGGTGGTGGTGCCGTCGCCGGCGACATCGCTGGTTTTGCTCGCGACTTCTTTCACCATCTGCGCGCCCATGTTTTCAAATTTGTCTTCGAGTTCAACTTCCTTGGCTACCGTGACGCCGTCTTTGGTGACCGTGGGCGACCCGAAGCTCTTGTCGATAATGACGTTGCGGCCTTTCGGACCGAGGGTGACCTTCACAGCGTCGGCGAGGGTGTTGACGCCCTTTAAAACCGATTTCCTTGCTTCTTCATCGTAAAGAAGTACTTTTGCTCCCATTATATTGTCCTCCTTAAAAGTGTCTTATTTTTCAATCACGCCCAGAATGTCGTCTTCTCTCATGATGAGGTATTCTTCGCCGTCGATCTTGACTTCCGTTCCGCCGTATTTGCTAAAGAGAACTTTGTCGCCGACTTTCACGTCCAGCGGAAGAACCTTTCCTTCCTCCGTGACTTTGCCTTTGCCGACAGCGATGATTTTGCCTTCGATCGGTTTTTCCTTGGCCGTATCAGGAATAATGATGCCGCCTTTGGTTTTGGTTTCTTCTTCCAGCCTTTTTACAATGATTCTATCCTGTAAAGGTCTGATTTTCATGCTGTTTCTTCTCCTTTCTCCCTTTTTAATATGTCAGATAACAATCCTTAAAAGCGGCGCTATTTTATGCATGATTTACCCCCTGTCAAGGCAGGCACGCCTTTAAAAGAAAAAATTTTTAAAAGAGATTTTCAAGCAGTTCCGCAAGCGATCGGATGGGGCGGATGTCCATTTTGGGAAGTCCGGGCGGCTGGGCGGCGCTGGTTTTGGGGATCAGGCAGCGCGTGAACCCCATCCGCGCGGCTTCTTTGATGCGCGCCTCCATTTGAGAGACGGCCCGGACTTCGCCGGTGAGGCCCACTTCGCCCAAAATCACCGTGCGGGGATCGACGGGACGGTCCAGGAAACTCGAGGCCATCGCCGAAACGATGCCCAGATCGACGGCCGGTTCGTCTACGCGAACGCCCCCTGCGGCATTGATGAAGATGTCGGAACCGCCCAGTTGCAGGCCGCAGATCTTATCGAGCACCGCGACCAGAAGCGACACACGGTTGTGGTCGACGCCGATGGCCGTCCGGCGGGGCATGCCCAGATTGGAGGGAGACACCAGGGACTGGATTTCCACCAGAATCGGCCGTGTGCCTTCCAGGGAAGTCACGACGACGGAGCCCGGCGCGTTTTCGGGCCGTTCCGCCAGAAAAAAAGCTGAAGGATTGGGAACTTCGGCAAGCCCCCGGTCGCGCATCTCGAAAACACCGATTTCATTGGTGGGGCCGAAACGGTTTTTGATGCCGCGGATGATCCGATAGGCATGGCCGGAATCGCCCTCGAAATACAATACGGTGTCGACCATATGCTCAAGGACTTTGGGGCCGGCGATCGAGCCGTCCTTGGTGACATGCCCGATTAAGAAAACCGGGACGGCGCTTTTTTTGGCCGCTAAAATGAGCCTGGACGAGGCTTCGCGCACCTGGCCTACGGAACCCGGCGCGGACATCAGTTCCGCGGAATAGACGGTTTGGATGGAATCGATGACGACGATGGCCGGTTCGATTTTTTTAATCTGGTCGAGGATTTTTTCGAGCGACACTTCGATGAGCAGGAAAAGATCCCTGGCCTGTGCGCCGATACGGTCAGCCCGGAGCTTGATCTGCGCCGCGGATTCTTCCCCGGAAACATAAAGGACTTTACGGCTGCCTTGAGCGAGGTTTGTCATCACCTGGAGCATCAGGGTGGACTTGCCGATGCCCGGTTCCCCGCCGATAAGGATAGCCGATCCGGCCACGATGCCGCCGCCCAGCACACGGTCCACTTCGTCAAGTCCCGTCGGTGTGCGTTCACCTTCGGTGGCCGGCACCTCGTCGATCGGCAGCGGTTTGCCGTCGAAGAATCGCTCGCTTGAGCCGACGGAGTCAGCCGCGGCGACCAGTTCCTCGGCAAAGCAGTTCCATCCGTTGCAGGACGGGCATTTTCCAAGCCATTTTGGCGACATATAGCCGCAATGCTGGCAAAAGAAGCTGGTTTTTGATTTTTTCAAAATTTGTCTCCCCGGAAATGTGGGCTACAAAAACACATTCCCGGCCCGGCTGTCAATCACAATCCCGACGCAAAGTCCCCGTCGCCTGTTTTTGCGCTGTGGCGAGAAATACGCAAAACTGCCGCGTCGACCCATCGCTGAGGGTCTTTCCCCTGTGCGCCGCGTCGATGATCGAAATTCTTTGAAAGCCCGAGCGCGCAAGTTTGTCTCGCATCATGATCCGATCGAAACCGAAGGAGTAAACGCCTGTATTGTCCGAATGGAATTGTCCGTCATCCGGGTCGAGATCCGCAACGGCGATGAGGCCGGAAGGCTTCAGGATGCGATGAAATTCACAAAAGAGCGCGTCGATGTCCGGAATGTGGTGCAGCGTCATACTGCTGGTGATCAGATCATATGAGCCGGAAAGTCGATCTCCCCGGTCCAGGTCGAGCAAGACGGTTTTGACGTTGGCAAGATTGGCCTGGTTGATTTTGCGCTGCAGAACCGCCAGCATTCCCCGGGAGCTGTCCACGCCGGTGACAAAACGGACATACGGCTGGAGGGCGAGCGTCAAAAGCCCCGTGCCGCAGCCGAAGTCGAGCACATCCATGTCGGTTGAAAGAGGCACGTTTTGCCGGATCGCGAAGGTGATATCCGCCGCCAGCTTGACTCGGTCCGGTTTATCATCCCAGCTTGCCGCTTCGTTGTCGAAGTTTCTTGTGTTCTCTGTCATGGGGATATCGGCGCAGGCGCCCCAGGGAGCCCGCGCCGTCCTGAGGTTATTTCTTTTTGCCGATCGTGGAGATGTTCAGGGGGACATACAGCGGGCAAAAGCCGATCGCGCTGGTGACCAGAAAAATCAGTGCAAAAATGCCCAGGATGACGGCAGCCGTCCCGCTGATCGTTCCCGTCAGATAAAGAATGATGACGACAACCGCCAAAAGCACCCGGATGACCCGGTCGATGGTTCCCATGTTCTTTTTCATGAAAGCCTCCTTTTTGGGTTGATGTTTTCGGCCATGGACGCATCCGTCCCTGAGTTCGCCCTCGATCCATGCAAATCTTCTTTACAATGAGGCGAAACTCTAGCACCGATCCGGGAAACGGGCAATGATCCTTTTGCGGTTATCCTTTCATCGGCCGTCGGGATGCAGATTTTCGCCTGAAGTCTTTTCCGTTTCCGTCCTGTCCGACCGACAGGCCGGACGCATTCAGGTGGAGACGCCCAGTTTGGGCAGAAGCCAGGCCTGCAGAAAAAACCACAGACCGATGATGAGAAGCAAAATCAGGAATTCATTCATAAGTTGCATCCTTTGGGAACGGGGTGTTTGATCGCCCCGGCCTGCATCAGGTTTCTAGTTCAGTCCCGGCCTGATGAAATCAATGAGGGTGTCTTTCGAGGCCAATCCGACCTGCGTGCCGATGACCTTGCCGTCTTTGACCAGAATCAAAGTCGGGATGCTGCGGACTCCGAATTTGGCCGCCGTCGCGGGACTTTCATCCACATTCACTTTCACAATGTTGATTTCCCCGCCGTATTGCGCCGCCAGATCGTCCAAAACCGGGCCGATGGCCCGACACGGTCCGCACCAGGGCGCCCAAAAATCGACCAGCGAGGCGTTTTTGGCCTCCAGGACCAGGGTTGAAAAAGTGGAATCATCCGCATGTTTTAGTTTTTTTTCATCGCTCATTGGCTTTCTCCTTTTGTATTTGATCGCTGTTATGTTAAAGATTCAATCATCTTTCGGTTCCACTTATAGACGGGTCGCAAGACTGTGTCATTGATCTAAATCAATGTTTAAAAGGATATTATGGACCTGCAAAATCGAATAAAAGAAACGGACTTGTTTGACGGCGTTTCTGCCGAGGGCATTCGAAGACTGGCTGCAGGCGGAGCGCTTAAAAAGTTTAAAGCCAATGAAACGGTTGTGGGAGAGGCCGATCCGGTCCGCTCGTTTTATGTGGTGCTCTCCGGGCAGATAAAGCTCTCGCGAAGCTCGCCCGACGACAAAGAACAAACCCTTCAGCTTTTAGTTTCCGGAGATCCGTTCGGTCTGTGCACGGCCTTTGCCACGGAGACTTTTCCGGCCGGCGCGGTGGCGATCGGAGAAAGCGAAGTTCTTCTGATTCCCGGCGTTCTGGTCGAGGCGGTGGCCAAAACCGAACCCGCCTTGCTTTTGAATATCATCCGGATTCTTTCGCGCCGCCTGAAAAACTCGATGGATCTGATCGAGTCTTTGTCGCTCAAAGAAATTCCCGGTCGCCTGGCCGGCTTTCTCGTTCATGAACTGTCCCGACAAAAAGCCGGCGCGCAAGCGATCGAACTGTCCATTTCGCAGCGCGAGCTGTCGAAAATTCTGGGCGTCACGCCGGAGGCCCTGTCCCGGACCTTTCGCAAAATGGCGGATGAAGGCATCGCGGCCGCCTCGGGCCGCAGCGTCCGGATTCTGAATCAAAAAGCGTTGGAAAGCCTTGCCGAAGGGGACTAGAGATCCGGTATATCGGGTGTTTTATATGAGGCGATTGGATGTTTGCAGCTGTCTTGCAACGCTATGTCCGCAGAGGCACGATCAAATTTCTGTTCTTTCCTAGACGACTGCCGAAAAGCAGAGCCAATCATCATCAATATAGGCCAACGCCTGCATGACAAATATGAATTCAATGATGAAATCGTAAATATAAAGAGCATTCCGGATAAAGTTGTATAACCGCGGCAATACTTGTTTTTATTGCGTGAGGTCCGGATCGTTGTAATCCAGATTCAGCAAGTGTTCGCACATGACTTTTAGAAGTATTCGGGCGTCGGACTGCCGGGTGGCGCCGGCAAACTTCTCCCACGCCTCATTGAGCATGGAAAAAACAAGAGTGTCTGCTTGTTCGAGGGCTCCTGAGGCGCGGACAAGCTCCATCCCCTTGCGCAGAGAATCCGCTTCAGGTTCGGCATCCCCGCGCAGAAGCCGGATGAGAAATTGGCGATCTTCACCTGTCAAAGTCTTAAGCGCCAGTAAGATGACATAAGTGAGCTTGCCGTTCGCCAGATCCGAACCCCGGTCTTTCGTCCATTTCTCTGAACCGCTGAAGTCGTGTATGTCGTCTTTAATCTGAAAGGCAACGCCGAAATTTTCGGCCAGCTCGACCGCGGCCCGGGTGGTTGACGCATCGGCTCCGGCGATAAGGCAAACCGAATGCGCGATGAACTCGATCGGGGCCGCAGTTTTGAGCTTATAGACCGAGAGCGTGTCGCGAATCAGGAAATCAATATCGGCGCGGTCACTTAGCAATGCGTGCGCCTTGCGGTAAAGATCCATTCCCTGACCGAAGTGCGCTTTGACAAAAAACTCCATCGTTTTGGAGTAAATGGCCAGCAGTTGTTCCTGGGTCAGCAAAGGGTTTTCCCGGAGCTTGGTGATCGGCAGAAAATACAGCGCATTGGCGGCATTGATGGCGATGTTCGTTCCGTACTTGAGATGAATGCATGCGTCATTGCGGCGGGTTTCGGCATTGTCCTCAATATCGTCAATCACCAGCGACGCCAGATGCGTGAGCTCCGTGCTGACGGCAATGAGGTCTTCGTATTTCGCGGCGTCCAGGCCTAGAGCTTCCGCCATTAGGATTCCGAACATCGGGCGCCAATGTTTTCCGCCCCGACGAAGCAGATCCCATATGGGCCGGGTCAGGAATTCACGAACGGCTTCTATGTTGTCCCGCTCGGGCGAAAGGCCGGTGTGCTTTTTATAGAAGGCTTCATCCGGGGACTCGGGAAAGAAGTTCTGAATGTGACCGACAATACGGCGGGAGAAACTATCCAGAATGTCCCGGGGATGAAACACGCAGCCGTAGCCGTTGAGTTCCAATCTTGCCGTTGCTGAAACCGGTTTGCCTTCCAGAGTTCCCGTGACGCGCCCTGCGCCCTCCCAGATCGCTCGCGTGGCCCCGGCCACGGGAATTTCCTGATCTTCCCGGTGCGGCGTGAAGATGATCTCTCCATTGAGGGCAGGGATGATCATTTTCCAGGCCACCGGATAAACAATAAAAGTCTTCGGGCTTTGCCATGACGCGATCGGTTCGATTTGGAAACGGTCAAGCTTGCGCACGGCGCCTTGAGGGTCAATCATGACAAAGTTCGATGCGGTCATGTTTCGCGTTTCCATATCTCTGGAAATCAGGACAACCGCAGCGCGCCCGTCATCCAGATTAATTCCCAGCCAGTCCCAGCCCTGAATCCTTCTTTGTCCCGAGGCGTCGCTTTCGGAGGCAAACCAGGACATATCGCCCCACTGCCGGTCAAACCAGGCATTGCCGGTCGCAGGCTGGCTGTTGTAACATCCGGAAAGGCTGCAGATCGGATAGGTCAGATAGCCCATCTTTGTTCCGGGTGTTTCTAAAATCCCTAAATCGACGGCTGAAGTCCGCGAAGACAGAATGAATTGGACATGCGTGTCAGCCCAGGAGGGGCGGAATCCCACACTTAGCAATCCATCCTGAACTTTCAGGTAGAAGTCGTCCCACGAGATGGAAAGTCCGTCGTCCGAACAATGTGCGCGTGAGCCTGAAGCGAACTGGGCGGACGGAAATCCGTATCGATCCACTTCGTCGAAATAGACGTTGAGTAAATGTCCATAAAGATTGGTTTTTTGAAGTTCTTCCCTTGAGCGCACCAGGAGCTCCTGCACATGAGGATCCGCGCGGGAAACGATAAAGGGGTCGCGATGCAATGAATCTTCGATGCGAAACAGCATGGAAAAGCCGTGCGAACCGTTAACGGCATGCCGAAAAAAGCTCAGCATGAAGTGTCCGGCAATGTCCTGGCCGGTGGAGAAATTTCCATGGACAAACCACCATTCTACGGCCGCATCTTCATGAGGAGGAACGGGTAAAATTCGCCCCGCCGGGGGGGTGGTCGAAGAAATCGAATCATGCCGATTCATGAAGTTCTTCCTTTACCGAGATCTTTGTGTCGAGGCAAAACGCCAACATTAAAACCCAGCACCAGGCAAAGGTAAAAACCCAGATGATCTCCTCCAGAGGGAGCCCAAAAATCCGGGCCGGCCAAAGATGGGGACCGTTCCAGAGGTCTGCAAAGCCTCCAACCCGGTGAAAGAAAATATACAGCATAACGGTATAGTAAGATGTGTAGATGAGCGAGGCCAAAGACGGACGCCACCAACTGTGGCGGTTTGCAGCCGTTAATAAGGCGGTCACCGCGATCTGGGCGATGATGGTTGCAAGCATGATGTCCATGCCCGCGAGTGTCAACATGATAACCAGGATTGTTGCTGAAAAGCATAGCAGAATAAATTTCTTCGCGGCCGATTGCCACTGGATCCGAACCGGCAAGTCCAGTTGAAGAACTCTTGCTCCGATCGCCGCGGTCAGACTTCCGACGCTGAAGGTAAACAAGGCATCCTCGATTCCCCAAGAAAAACCGCCCAATCGTCCGGCATTCCAGTATGATGTTTCGTGAAGAATCGCGCAAAAACTGAAAGGAACAAGGGCGGCGCCGCCGATCAGCATGATGCGCCTTTCTTTTGATACAAGCAGATAAACCGCCACAACGATGACCGCGCCGATCAGCGTGGATAGAAGATAGGGGTAGTTTTGCAGTGCCGGCATGCTCCTCTCCGGGTTCATTTTATCGCAACTATCATTCACTCCAAAAACAATGTAAAGAAAAAATTGTCCAGAGGATCTTTTATCATGACATCATCAGAGGGATCTGCCGGCGAGCATGCTGAGAAGAAGGCGCAATCGTCCCTGTTGGCTCAGCTTTATAAAGATGCAATTCTTAAGAGTTGGGCGAAATTTCTGAAGTCGGCAGATTGCAAAAGGGCAATGAAAGAGTTGACTATGGAAGGATAGGGAGGATTTGGGTTGAACGATGCAGCCTCGGGGTAAAGTTTTGGGGTAAGGCGTAGAAGGAAAAAAGGGGGAATGATGATCCAAATCTAAAAAAAGATGGGTCTGTGCGACTGTCAAACAGTCGCACAGACTTCCGGGAATTTACTTCTTTGCGCATTTTTGGCCGCATTCCCTGGGCGGAATGTCCGACCAGGCCGCGTCAAGAAGGATTTCGCCTGCCGCTTCAAAAAGAGACCAAGTACCTGTTTGGTGTTTTTGCTGCAAGTTTATCATGACCTTGTCCAGAGCATTATAATCTCAACCAAAACCATGGCACTCGTTTCTTCGGATGAGGCGCTGAAATGAGTAACATCTGCCATATCGATGGCCTTCGCGGGTTCACCTGTGGCGTCGAGATCAGCTACCGGTCGGCTTCTCCGCGTTCAACGTTAAAGGCAAACCGGGTGGCGACTTTGTAGCCCACGGTGTCATAATTGTAATAGGCGCGGACCTCGTAGCGTCCCGCGGACAGAGCGCTGAATGTGATGATGCCTCGTTTCCTTCCGTGAGGCAGATGCTGGTAAGGGCCCACCTGCCGGTCCGGAGATCCGGCCGGAACAACGGTAATCCAGTCGCGCGATGATCCCGGCGCGTTGTAGTAGTGGACGCGGATTGGCTCGCCCGACGCATACACCTTTTTGTGAGTTTCAATAAACGGTTTGCCGTCGGCGACCACGCCCTCTTGCTCGAAGGCTTTTTCCCTGGAAAACAATGGCGCATCAGTCGAAGAACACCGGCCGATCATCGAGACGGCCGCTACCACAGCGATAAAAGCAACCACAGCCAACCCCGCGATCAGGAGTTTTTTGGAAGGCTTGCCCGCGTTTGCTCCCCTGGACATTTTGGGCTTAAGCACGACGGTTTTAAAACTCAAACCCGCCTCCGTGGCGATGGATTTGACCACCTCTCTGAGCTTTCCGTATTCAAAGCCGTACGGGCCGCCCGAAAGCAGATGTCCGGAAATCGTCTTGGATACCTGTGCACCCTTTTGTGTCCGCGTTTCCGCGAACACGCCCGCGCTCATCCCTGCTTTTGTTTCCGTCATTCGCTCCCAGAAGGTCACTTGTCGGGTTTGCTCGTCTAAGAGGATAAGCGCCTCATAGCGGATGTTAACGCGTTGCGCGGGGGCTTGAGCGCCGGTTTGCGAGGAAAGCTCGAAGCGCCCAGGCGCTGTTTGCCGCACCGTTAAAAAGTCACAAGCCAGGGATGTTATTTTTTCAGCCAATGCGGCAATCGCGCTCGTCGGTTCAGGCGTGCCGGATGTAAAACGATGTCCGCAGTTGGTGCAGAACATGTCGCCGGCTTCAGCGGTCGTACCGCAAGCCGGACAGGTCGGTTGCGTCGATTGAGCGCTCAGGCGCGCCCCGCAGTTCGTGCAGAACGCGGCATCGGATTTGAGTGTTTTGCCGCAGGCGGTGCAATGCTTTGTATGGTTTGTCGTCATGTTGTCTCCCATTGAATTTAAGCCCGCTTCAGGCGGGAATAGTGATGTATGACAGAGGCGTTCATCGCGAGGTTAAGCCCCGTGTTGAGCACGCATAGTCCCAGCACGATGACGGGAACGCGTCCCGTGCTGATCGTCAAAAATTGTGTGAGAGCCAAAAGCAGCCCCCAGGTGATCACAAACGGAAGGGTATAGGTCATCATGATGCCGCGCTCGGATTTTTTCACTTTAACGGCGCGTCCGTAAAAATACCCACCGGCCAGACCCGCCGCGAAAATCAAAAGCCAGATCCATTTTCCAAGCGGGTTGTGGGACAAGGCGGTAAACACGATAAGCGCGGCAAGCGCGATGATCTGGCCGAAAAGAATCCACTTCGGTTTGACGAACTTTTCCTTGCGCCAGGTCAGAAGCATCAGCACGACACCCAGCACGAAAAGCGCCAGGAAGAGATAGGACAAAATTTTCAGGAAAACAGCCAGCATGGTCCTTTTTACCCTTTCATATGATGCAGTTTAGCCAGTTGAGCGCCCAGCATCTGCGCGGCGTCGTCTTTCGTCATGTTCATCTGAGATTTGAGAAGCGCCTCGACTTTAGACGGCGCCATGCCCTCGGTTTCCACTTTCTTTAAAATGTCTACCGCCCGGCTCAGGCGTGAATCGACGGCGGCGTCGATCCCCTGGTTTTCCAAAGCGCGAACCCTTGGAGTAATCAGGTTGTCGTATTGTTTTGTGGTTTGACGCATACCGTCGGAGATGAGCGCTTCAGCCTTTTGAGGATCCACCTTGGCAATGTTTTCGGCTTGCTGATACAGATGCGCCGATTTATAAGACGCCAGTTGTCCGGCCTGTTCCGGGTCGGTAAAGCGCCCGCCGGATTTCTGCAGGATGGTTTCCAGGTCCTGGGCGGATGCGCCGTAGGATTCCGTGCCGACGCGATGCCCGGCCACGTGATCCATGTTGTGGGCCAGTTTGTCGGCATCGGCCTGAAAGGCCTTGAACTTGTCGGGATCCATCGGGATCCGTTCGCCGGTGACTTTCGAGTAGAGTTCCCGGTTGTAAATGGCCTGCGCGTCTTTTGCCGGAACGTCCTTGTAAAGCGCATCTTCCGGTTCAACCTTGATGAATTTTCCGGGAGAATTCGGATCGGCCACAATGTCGCCGGGTTTGGCTTTCACCTGAATGGTGAAGTCGCGGTCCGCGCCGATTTTCACCTTGTCGGTGGGATTGCTGACTTCAAAGACGCGAACATCTTCGGGATCGACGCCATAGCGCTGGGCGATTTTCTGCTTCATTCCATTGTCCACATCATTCGTGATGAGGTCTTTCATGTTTTGGTTGTAGGCGGTCTTGACGGCGTCATCAGATGCGTTTAGCGATGCAATCGCGTGCTTGTCTTTCTGGCACTCGACCAGCGCTTTTTTGATTTCAGAGGCATCGCCGCTTTGGAGCGCTTCTGCCAGATGATCCGCTTTCTTTTGACCCGCCAGGCGGCCCGCTTCCCAGGCCTGTGCGCGCGCCGGGTCATCAAGCTTAGGAGTGATGCGCGCCGCGTCTGATGCCGCGTCGGCTGTTTTGGCTGCATCGAGACCGGCTTCAATTCCCTTTGCGGCTTTGGCGGTATCGGATGCGGCGTCGGCCGCTTTGAGCGCATCAAGCCCCGCGCCGGCGCCCGCGGCGGCGGTTTTCGTGCCGCCGGAGGCAAAGTTTAAGGCGGTATCTACTGCTCCGTATAGCGCGCGGCAGACGCGCTGCCCCACCGGCACGTCCGGATCAAGGACTTTGCGCCAGTTATCGACGCCCAGGGCCGCCTCGGCAAAACCGACCGGATCTGAAGCGATCGCGACCGCGACAGTCGCCGCCGTGCCTGTTGCGTTCACAACGCCGCGCCCGGCGGTTTTAACGGTATCCCCCACTTTGACCGAAGAGTCCACGGGATGCAAAATGAGCTCTTTGGCCGTGTCAAAGGCTGCCTGACCGACAGCTTTATAGTTGTCGGCGTCGGTCACTTCCCGATAAATGTCGGCGGCTGTGTCCCGCGCGGCGGTCACGAGCGCGCCGGTCGTGTCTCTAACCTCACGGGCAGCGGCAAGCGCCATGCTTTTCAGTTCTCCCGGCAGCGCGTCTAAATCCCGGTTGACGCCTTCTTCATAATGCTTCCAGGTCTCTTTCAGATGGGTTGCAAAAGAATTGTCCAGCGCGCGCTGCCTTTCGAGCTCGGCTAACCGCTCGCGAAGCTCTTCGATTCTGTCGAGTTCGGCCTGCTTGTCGCGTATCTCTGCGAGTTTTTCCCGGGATGCCTCGATCCGGTCTGTGAGTGCTTTGATATCGTCATCCGTATCGGATTTGTACTTGTCCCAGGCTTCGGCGTTTTGCGCCTCCATCGCCTTGCCGTCTTCCGGAAACACCCAGCCCCAGCGGTCCGACCAGACTCTGCCCTGGCGCAGCATCGAACGCATCGCGTCGTAATCGGCCTTGTTCATCCAGTAGGGCCCGCCTTGATCCCACGGCGGCTGATACCAGACTTTCCCCTGGTGCTCGAAGCCGGGCGGGAGGGGATCGGGAATGACGGTATCCACAACAGGGGATTCCTGAATAACGGTCTCATTCACGGAGGTTTGCGGTTCTTTCGGGAGGCTCCCGATATCCTGCAGAATGCTTTGGTCAAGGATGGCGTCATCATCTGCCGGGACATCCGTGCCTCCGGTCGCAAAAAGGCTTTGCAGCGCGCCGCGAATGTCGGTGATGTTTTGGAGGCCGCCCATCCCCAAAAGCTGAATCAAAGCGCCAAGCGTCAAGACCAGGGACCCGCCCGCCACAGCCAAAAGAACAGTTCCCGGGGGAAGCTCTTCTTCGGACGTATCAGAAGCGGGTGCCCCGGTCGCTTTTGCTTCTTGATGACTATTGGCCGCTGGCTGGACTTTGGGCCAGGGATAGGGTTCCGGTTCCATGATGCGTTTGACCTTTTGCATGTCAAGCGCCCGGATGCGGCGCAATATTTCTTCAGGCGTGATTAGAAAATCTAAACCACTCTCTTTTTTGATGGACATTTTAAAAACGACATTGCGATACAGCACAAGGTATTGTCGGTTTTCATAAAGCACTCGGCCGCTGCCGTCTGAATAGAACGTGTCCGTCTTGATCATGAAGGCCTGATCTCCCAGCGATACAGAGCTTGGTCCCGTTACCGTCTGAGATTTGGAAGCAGTCTGCTTAAAACCAGGGCGCATGCGGTCAAAATGCGACTTGGCGTCGTCCGAGTTGACAAAAAAATAGTAGTGGATATTGCCTGTAAGGATTCGATTGCCTCCGCCAATGCCGCCGGGGTATTCAGACCAGGCATTTGTGAACAAGCCAAAAGTGGCCATGCCGCTTTGTCCGAACCAGGACGCATTCATATGCGGCATTTTTGCAACGGCGTTTCCCGTGATGACCAGTGACGACAAGATTTCGGGCACTTTTAAGGGGGAGCCGGATTTGTCGTCGCGAGGAGAAGAAACGGGATCCAGTGCGATGACGATCTGTTGCTGCAAGCCTTTGCGGGGATTAACCCTCAGCGTTTGTTCGGATTGCCAGTAATGCCTTTCCCAGGCGACGACGCGATACGTGCCGGGTGGCAGTAAGGGCCTTGTGTTGTCCGGATGAAACCAGTCCGATGCCAGATCCGATTGGTAGTAGACCCGTCCGTTGATCGGTTTACCGGTTTTTGAATCTTTCAGGATAAATGTGAAGCGGACCCATTTCTCTTGTCCTTTCGCCCGATAATCTGTGGCGTCTGCCGCAGTGGAGTAGACTGCAAAAAAGAAGAGGATCAGCGGTCCGATGAGCGTGAAAAAACGTTTTGACCCTGTCGGGATTGTCTTTATGTTGGAGGGTTTCGTCGTCATCTTTTCAACCGGATCCATGCTTCAAAGCGCATGTCCGCATCCTCCGCAGAATCTGGCGCCGGGCTTGAGACGATTCCCGCAGGCCGGGCAGAAATTTTTTTTGATGGCTGCCTTTCCTGTGTCGTTCACAGATGAAGCAAACAATTTTCCTTCGATTTTCTTTTGTTTTGGCAATTTCCGCCGAGCAATGCCGCAGCGCTCGCGGGCGTCGGCATAAAGCTCCCAGAATTCATGATCCACCGGCATGAAAGACGCGCAGTGTTTGAGAATCTGATGCGCGGTGACCGGATCGCCGCAATCCAAGAAAAGTTTCGCCGCCGGAATCAAAACCAGAAACTGTCCGGATACGGCGGGCTCGTTAAGTAAAAACCGGTATTGCCGTATGGCGTCATCAAGACGGCCGGCGGCTTGCAGAGCGAGCGCCAAATTGCAGCGAAGCGCGAGGTTTTCCGGGGCCAGCGCAAGCCCCAGTTCAAAATAGTGTGAGGCGTGTTCATGGAAGCCGTCTTCCCCCCGGCGAATGCCCTCAGCCGTTGCCAGGCGCGCGGCGGCTTCCTTGTAGAGAAGGGCGTCTTCGGGGTGGTCGATCAGATACAGCTGCAGTTCATCCAAAAGAAGATCAAGCGCCGCGCCCCGTGAAGAGAAGATTTCCTTTTCACGTTCCGGCCGGATCGGAAAAGGAATCGGGGCGACGGCAAGTGTCTTGCAGGTTCTATTCGAAAGCGCGTAAAAGCGGTAAACAGTCATATCTAACCTTCTTGGGTCGCATTAGGAGGTTCTTTCCCCGCAGGATGAACAAAATTTGGCATCCGGCTCCAGCCTCTCCCCGCATTGGCTGCAAAACCGATCCGCAGCGGCGTCGCCGGGCTGTTTTCCGTCAATTTCCACTTTTTGACCGCACACACCGCAAAATTTCATGTCCACCGTCACGGGAGCGCCGCAGGCGCATTTGCCGGAGGCATCCTTTTCATTCAGAGACCGGCGGGCTTCGGTTTGCACGCGGACAATGTCATCCTCAAGGGTCTGTATTTGCTCGTCGATCTGAGTGATGGAATAGCCCTTACTTCTGATGATGTTCTCATCCAGGTTGTCGTTGAGATACAGGGTGTAAACCGTCCGGCCCAGCTCCTCGACGGCTTCGCGGCGAACTTTTTCCAGAGCGGAAATTTGATTTCGCAGTTTGGCCACGTCGAGAAGCTCTTTCGATTTCACGCTCGCCGTCGTGACGCTTTTGGCGATTCCCTGCTTTACCTTATCTAAAAACTCCGGCATCTTGTGTTTCCTCTTCACGTTTTTGTCGGATCGGGATTATAGACAGGCCGAACGGCCGTGTCAATTTCTTTGAATATGACGGAAGGTGTTGGAGGCTCAGCGCTTAAAGTCGGCCGGCGCAGCGCCGCCTAAATCCGCTTTACGGCAATCCATCGCGTCGGCCGGATAGGGACCCAGCAGAGGCTTTAGCGCTGCGGCATCCCGCCGGCCTGCATCCAGCCAGACGCCGTGCGCTTCTTGCGGTACAATAACCGGCATCCGGTCATGTACGGGCTTGACCAGATCATTGGCTTCGGTGGTGAGAATCGTACAGGTGTCCACCGGTTTTGAGTCCGGACCGATCCAACGCTCGTAGAGGCCGGCCAACGCAAAAGGCTTTTGCGACTTCAAAAAGAACTCGTAGGGGATTTTCTTTTTGCCTTCCGGTTTCCATTCATAAAAGCCGTCGGCGGGAATCAGGCAGCGCCTGTGGGCAAAAGCGTTTTTAAAACTGGGTTTTTGCGCAATCGTTTCAGCCCGCGCATTGATGAGCCTGGCTCCGATGGACGGATCTTTTGCCCAGAAGGGAATCAATCCCCACAAAAAAGAGGCAAAAATATTTTGCCCGTCAAGCTGAAAAATAGCGGGAATATGCTGGCCGGGGCTGACATTGCGGCTGGGCGAAAAAGAAACGGCGCCGCCGGAAACGGCAAATTCCCGCACAATGGCCGCAAGATCCGTCACCAGAATGAACCGTCCGCACATGGTCGCTTTCTCCTTTTGAGTCATTTTCAAGCATTTAAGTTCTTTCTTGACAATAGAACGTTCGTTCTATATGGAGGGCTGATGGAAAACAAGACGGAAACAGCATTGAAAAACCATGTGCAGGGGTCTTTAACTAGTGGCGCACAAGGGCCTTCCTGCTGGATCGCGGTTGCGGATTGGTTTGCCGCAGGGCAGGGCGGCAAGGCGTTGACAACCCCTTCCCGCCAGGCTCTTTGCCGCCGGCTTGCGGGCGTCCGGATCAAAGGCGAGGTTGGGGCCGGCTTTCCTTCGCCCGCGGAAGAAGAGCTGCGCGATGTCATTTCATTCGATGAGTATCTGGTTGCGCATCCGGAGACGTCCTTTCTGCTTTCGGTCACGGGCGATTCCATGAACGGCGCGGGAATCATGGAAAAAGATCTGGTGATTGTGGAGCGCGGCCGTCAGCCGAAAAACGGCGACATCATTCTGGCGGAAGTGGACGGCAACTGGACGATCAAGTATTTCCGTAAGAAAGCAGGCCGGATCATCCTGGAGGCGGCCAATCCCAAATACCCGCCGATTGTCCCGCAGACGGAGTTGCGCATTGCGGGGGTGGTGACGGCGCTGGCCAGGAAATATCACCGATGAACGCTCCTCAAACCCGGCGGGGTTCATTTCTTTTGATTTTAAAAAGGGATTGGTGTAGAGACTTGGCCGGTATTTCATCTTTCAAAAACGCTCTTGCAGGTGCGTTGACACATGAAAAAAAGCGGCTCGTTCACTTTTCAGGATTTGCGGCGGATTCGGGCGCTGGGGCTTTCCAGGCGGGACGTGGAAAAGCAGCTGGCCCTGTATGAAAAAGGCCCCGCTTTTCTGAGCCTTGTCAGGCCCTGTCTGCCGGGTGACGGGATGGTGTCGCTTGCGCCGGGGATGCGCAAAACACTGCTTGCCCGATATGAGGCCGATGCGGCCCGATACAGGCTTTTAAAGTTCGTTCCGGCCTCCGGCGCCGCCAGCCGCATGTTTGCCGCATGGTATGCGGCCGCCGCCAAAGGGGGCTTCGGCAGCGCATCCGCCGATGCCGCGTTTTACAAAAAGCTGAAAAAAATGCCCTTTGCGGCGCTTCTCGCCCGGAATCCCGCCGTCCGGGATGATCTGAAAAAAAGACATACGGCCGGTCTTCTGGATTATGTTCTGTCGGCCCGGGGGCTTCAGTACGGGGAATTGCCCAAGGCGCTGATTCCTTTCCATGCCTATCCCGAAGGTGAAATCCGAACGGCGATTGAAGAGCATCTGGTGGAAGCGGCAGGCTGCGTGCGCGATGCCCGGGGAAAATGCCGCATCCATGTCACACTTTCGCCTGAACATGTCGAGGCGGTCCGGGCAAAGATCAAGGCTGTCAAAGCCTGTTACGAGAAGCGTTTCAACGTTCGCTATGCCGTCGACTATTCCGTTCAGGCGCCGCAAACCAGCCGGATTGCCGTCGATGAACGCGGCCATCCCTTCCGCAGCGGCGACGGTCAACTGGTCTTTCGTCCCGGCGGACACGGCGCGCTTTTGGAGAATCTCGGCGCTTTGGAGGCGGATCTGATCTTTGTGAAAAACATTGATAATATCGTTCCCGAACCTCTGTGGGAAAAAGTTCTGCCCTATAAGAAAATGCTGGGCGGTCTGGCGATGGATATCCTGCAGCGGGTGTTCACGATGCTGCGCGAGCTGGAGGCGAAAGCAATCAGCGGGGCCGATCTCGATCAATGCGCCGCCTATTGCCGACGCGTGCTGTGCCGTGTCTTTCCGGCCGGTTTTGACGGTTTTTCTTCCGCCCGCAAAAGGAAAACGTTGTTTTCCGCGTTGAACAGGCCGTTGCGCGTGTGTGCCGTGGTGCGAAACGAAGGCGAGCCGGGAGGCGGCCCGTTCTGGGTTGAAGGCGGCGACGGAACACAGACTTTGCAGATCGTTGAATCCGCGCACGTCGATCCCGACGACGCACGGCAGCAGGAGATCTGGCGTCAGGCGGCCTATTTCAATCCCGTGGATATGGTCTGCTGCATCCGGGATTTCAAGGGACAAGTATTCAATCTGAAAAAATTTGTGGATGAAAAAGCGTATCTGATCAGCGCCAAGACGGAAAAAGGACGCCGTCTTCTGGCCCAGGAACTGCCGGGATTGTGGAACGGGGCGATGGCTTACTGGAACACCGTGTTTGTGGAGATGCCGATTGCGACGTTCAATCCCGTCAAAACGGCGGACGATCTGCTGCGCCCGCAGCATCAGGCCGCCGGCGGGAAAAAAAGCGTTAAAGCATGAGCCGGCTGCACGCTTCCCTGGAAAGCGCTCTGGCGATGACGGTGGTGGCTTTATTTCCCTTGCGGCAGACCACTTCGGCTTCGGCATCGTCGGGCGCGTCGGAATAACGCACGCAAAGAGCCGCCGCGAGGAGCTTGGCGGAATCGTTGCCGCCGGGGATGGCCACCAGCGGACCGGCGAAGGTCGCCATATTCAAAATCCAGTCATCCGCCTGGGCCAGTTTACGAAGCTGTTCGTTGTCGGCTTTGTTTCGTCCGACGATGATTTTCGTGCCGTCTTCGCTCCGGAAATGTCTTCCGTATTTCAAAAGCTCGTAATCCCTCAGCTGCCGGTCTTCTCCGCGCGCCATCAGGTCGCGCAAACGCGCCGAAAACATAGGATCGGTCAGAAGGCAGCCGCCGGCCGGCGGCGGATACGCGCCGATGCCGAATTCGTCGGCCAGACGCATCTGATCCTTGCGACCGCGGCCGGAAATTCCCAAAAGGCCGTCGCGATTGATTTTGCCTTCCCGTTCCGCTTTGATCGGGGCCAGCAGTTTGGCCGAAAGGGGACGTAGAATATAATCGGCGTAGCCGGAATTTTTAGCCACGATATAAAGAGACTGTTTGGTCTGCGACATCGGACGCTGGCCCATCACCTCGCCGGTCAGCACGAAATCGGCGCCAGTTTGAACCATCTTGTCGCCCGCGATTTTCAGCATCAGCGTATGGCAGTCAATGCAGGGATTCATGTTTTTGCCGAAACCATAGCGGGGCGATTTGAGCATGGCCAGATGGGCCTCGGTAATGTCTTCTACGGCCAGCGGCAGGCCGATCCGGCGCGCGGCGTCCTGCGCTTTGGCCGCGCCGAAAAAAGGGGTGGTGAAGGTCAGACACAGCACATCAATGTTTTGCCGGGCGACAATCAAGGCGGCGAGCATGCTGTCGAGTCCGCCCGAAAAAAGAGCAATGGCTTGAGTCATGATCAGTACCGGATAATATGAACATTCCAGCCTTCCGCGAGCAGTCCGGAGATCTGTTCGTCGAAGTCGGAATTGACGGCGTAGAAAGTTTTTGAGGCTTTGATTTTCGTGCCGGCAAAACCGATCGTGTAGGGCGCCCGGCGGATGTCCGTTCCGGAGAAGGTAAAATAGCCGGTCGCAGAAGGGATGCCGAAACCGCGCAGAATTTTTTCGAGCGTTTCGAGGCGCGGTTCTTCGTCGGGGATGACAATCAGTTCATTGCCCGCCTTTTCAAGAATGCTCACGAACTGGGGCGGCAGATTCCGTGACAGTATAATGCGTTTGCGTCCTTCGTGCCGGGCGACCAGATCCGCCTTGATCGACAGGTTGAATCCGTCGCGGGCGATATCGAACACCTGGACATCCTCATCTGGCTCGACGCCGATTTCCAGAAGGGATAGAAGCTCTTGGGCGAAGGTGATCGCGTTGTGAGACGCAAGCACGGGCGTCGATTGAAGGGAATAGAGTTCTTCGGGATTGGAAACGAGGCCTTTTTCGGGCGCGATCTCCGTGACGGCTGTTCCGTTTCGTCTGGCGTAGGCGATAAGCGCCCCCGGAAAGAGCGGCGCTTCATTGTACACCAATCGAAGCGCTCCGGCGACCGGAGCGGCGCCGGATTGGCTTTTTCGCGTGATCAGCCAGTCCACAACCATGTCGGCGCCCGGGGTCGTTCCCGCCGACAGCAGTTGATCCGTTTTGACAAAATCGAAGTTTCTGTCCGTCTGGAAGATTTTCTTCAGAAGCGAGATCAGATCGTCTTTTTTATCGGGACTGAGCAGATGATGGTTTTTCCAGCGCTCGGCCAGCATTCTTCGAAGCTGGCGGTGCGCGCGGCGATCGAAATCAAGAAACAGCGTTGTACCGGTCGGCAGTTCGATGACGGGAATCGCGGCGCAGTCGATTGTCCACTGTTCCGTGCGCGAAATCGGCAGATAATAATTTCCGGACGTGATCACCGAGCCTCCCAGGCCGGTGATGATTTGTTTGATCGCGGCGAGACGCGCCTCGTCGGACATGTAAATCGGTTGTTTGGCGCGGGCGGGATCGGCCGCTTCAGGCAGGGGAGGCAGGGGCTTTTCGGCGGCCGCCGCCGGCGGAACCGTCACAGCCGCCGCCGTGTCCGAAGCGCCCGGCAGGACAATAATTTGCCCTTCGAATATTTTGTTGACATCGGCAATGGCCGGATTGAGCGCCTTGATCGTTTTGAGCGTGTCTTGCGTGCGGGACTTGATGTTGAGCTCCCGGTGCACGATCCGGATGAGGCTGTCGCCCTTGCGCACGGTGTAGGATCGCTTTGCTTCCGGCGTTGCGATCGGCGCAGGCCCGGAAGCGGAAATTGCCGCGGCCGGGGGCGAGGGTTTTGCCGGCTCATCGACCAGAACTTTGCCGGGAACGACCAGAGGCAATCCCGCGCGCAGCTTGTTTAGATCCTCGACATCGGGGTTGAGCTCGCCGATCACCCGGTAGAGTTCCGGAATATCTCTTTCGCGCACGTCGGGAAGCTTGCGGACGATGGCGGAAAGCGTATCGCCTTTCCGCACGGTATAGATCTGCAGATCGCGCCTGGAGACGGCGGTCTTGCTGAAGGTCAGCTGAGCCGTATCTTCAGCGGCATGCGTCGGGCAGGAAAGAAAGACGCTTGAAAAAACACACACGGTCAGAACCGTCGCCAGGCGTTTGTTCATGTATACCGGATCTCCCGCTTTACAAAATAATGGAAACGGTTTGTTTTATTATGTGATATGCCCCGAAATGTCAACTGCTATCGGGCGATGAGGGCGGCCCGGCGAGCCTTCGGACTAGACGACTTTTTTCATCGCGGCGATGGCCACTTCAATCTGGTCGTCGTCCGGTTCGCGGGTGGTGATCCGCTGAAGGGCCAGGCCCGGCCAACTGAGCGCCTGGATGATTTTCAGCCGGCTGTATTTCCCGGTGAATCGAATGGCCTCGTAGGAAATGCCGGCGATCACCGGCATCAGCATGATTTTATATGCCACGCGGTGCAGAAAATCAGGCCTTCCCAGCAGGGAAAAAACGACAATCGAGACGATCATGACAAACAGAATGAAACTTGTGCCGCACCGGGGATGGCGCGTGGAATACTTTTTCACGTTTTCCACCGTCAGGTCCCGACCGTCCTCCCAGGCGAAAACGGTTTTGTGCTCCGCGCCGTGATACATATAAACCCGCCGCATGTCGGCCATGAGCAGCGTGGCGGACAGAAAACACAAAAACATGCCCAGCCGGACGCAGCCTTCCAGAATATTGAGCAGAATCAGACTGTCGACGGCGGCTTTGATCTGCGTGAAGAAAAAGGCCGGAACAATGACGAAAAAGAAAATCGCCGTGGCGAAGCTGATCACGAGCGAGACGTACATTTCCCATCCTTGCGGTTTCTTTTCTTCTTCCGACAGAGCGACATTGGCGGAAAACATCAGAAACTGAATGCCGATGACCATCATTTCAAAAAGCGTGACCGTGCCGCGGACAAACATCCATCCCAGCGGTTTATACCGGCGGGTGAGCGGAACATAGGAACGTTCCGAAAAAACGATTTCTTTGTCCGGACGTCTTACGGCGGCGGCGATTTTATTGCCGTGGCGCATCATGACGCCTTCAATGATCGCCTGGCCTCCGGCGATGTCTTCGGGGTTCGGTTTGCAGCCCATAGCCCTTGTGTCGTTTTGCCTTTCCATATAATGGCGCTTTGCTTATAGTATTTGCCAAAGCCTGTCAAACAATCATTTGGAAAATTGCCGGTTGCATGTTTGACGCCGGATGATATAATGCCGCCGGATTCCACGATCACGCACATCAACAGGAGGAGCCTATGGCGCAACTGGATTCGTCCGCCGCTTTCATCAAGGAATACCAGGAGCGGTTTGAAAAAAAAATTCGGGATAATGAAGTCGCGCTTCTGGAGCACTGGAAAGCGCAACTCGACAAGATCGAATCGATGCGGCCCGACAGCATCGCGTCCTTGCAGTTGCAGATTCGAAAGCTTTCCGAGATGATGGCCAATCGGATCAAGGTTCTGAAGAAGGCTTGAAATGAGCAGCCTTGCGGATTTTCTATTTGAAGTCGGCATGCTGTGCAAAACGCCCCGAACCGGCTATCAGTTTCTGGGCAGCGGCAAGGAATCGGTCGCCGAGCATGTTTTGCGCACGATTTATATCGGCTATGTGATGTGTCGGATGAATCCCGCTCTGGATGAGCCCAAGGTGGTCAAGATCTGTCTGTTGCATGACCTGACCGAAGCGCGTACAGGCGACATGAACTATGTCAACAAAAAGTATGTTGCCGTCGATGAGGAAAAGGCGCTCGTCGAACTGACAGACGGATTGCCTTTTGGAGACGATATCCGTCAGGCGGTTCGCGAATTTAACGATAAAACGACGCCGGAGGCGCAGGCCGCGCGGGACGCGGATCAGATCGCGCTTTTGCTTGAGCTGAAAGAATGCTTGGATCTGGGAAACCAGTATGCCAAAGAGTGGATTCACTACGCCATGCAGCGCCTGACCACGGAAACCGGCAGGATGCTGGCCGAACAGATACTCAAGACGGATTCTTCTCACTGGTGGTTCAAAGAGAAGAATGACTGGTGGATCAACGGAAGCAGCCGGTGAGAGTCCCGGCCGGCAAGGGAAAGGGTGAATTCAGATGGTCAATCGACGCTTCAACCTGCTGGTGTGCCTGACGGCTTTTTTTCTGTCTTCCTGCGCGACGCCTTTTACCGGCGGAGTCGCCATTTCACGACCGGATAGCCACGTTCATGTCTACGAGGCGAAAGAAGACGTGGTTTTGCGCGCGACGGCGCACATCATCCGTGAAAAAGGGTTGGGTCAAAATGTGACGATCAACCGCGCTGATCGAGTCGTTTTGTCGGATTTCGTCGAATCCGACGGGTGGCGAACGAAAACCGTCGCCTCGGTCAAGCAGATCAACTGGAAAGAGTGCGAGCTGTCCTTGTCCGTGATTACCGAAAAACAGCAAAAAGCAGGCTGGGAAATGCGGCGTCTTGTGGAAAAAGACCAGTATGACAAGATCTTTTCCGCGATCGATACGCGAATCTATGAAGAGATGTCCAGGCTCCATTAAAAAAAAACTGAAAGGAGTGGGTATGAGTGCAAAAAATAAAATGTCGTCCATGCTGGAGGAATTCAAAAACTTCGCTCTGAAAGGGAATGTGGTGGACCTGGCGATCGGTGTGATCATCGGGGCCGCCTTCGGCAAAATCATCGATTCTCTGGTCAAACACATCATCATGCCGGCCATCAGCCTTCTAATGCCCGGCGAACAGGGCTATCTGGCCTGGAAGCTGGTGGTCAACGGCAAGGAAATTCCTTACGGCCTGTTTATCGGTGAAGTCGTCAATTTCCTCATTATTGCTCTTGCCTTGTATATCTTTATTGTGAAGTTTCTGGGATTGATCATGAAGAAAAAGGAACAGGAAGCGGCCGCGCCGCCCCCGCCCACGAAGGATCAGGAGCTGCTTGCCGAAATCCGCGATCTTCTGAAACACAAAAATGCGTGAAAAAAAAGCGGCGCGTCCGGACCTGATTGGACCCATCAGGCCGGACGCGCCGGGTTTCATTATTCGACCTTGAAAGACGTCTGCTTTAATACTTTGCCGCCTTCGTCCCGGATTTCAATGCTCCAGGCCCCCGTCAGCCCATAGAGGGTTTTTTCGGATCTTGTTCGCCATCGCGGCCCCGCTTTCAAAGGCAGGCTGATGCTGTGAATCTCCTTTCCTTCGTGGATCCAGGCAACCGTCACCCGGGTGTCCGCTTCGATGCTTTTTGCTTCGATAAAACAATACACTACGGGTGTGTCGGCGCTGAAGGTTTCGGCAATGCCCACAGGTTCGCGGTTTTCAATGCCGCGGGCCACAGCGAGCCTTTCAATGCTGAATCCGGGTGTTTGTTCCTGCGCCTGCGCGGGGGCGGTGAAAAAAAATCCCGCCGTCAGAATCGCGGCCAACGCGGCCAGAAAAATGCGTAATTTCATAACGACCTCCTTGAAAGGTTAAGAAATTAATGTAAGCCGGCTGCGGGCCGGCGCTTCGTGTGCCGGGATGTCACAAAAGAACAGGTTGTATTGCAACGCATTATATACTAATGGGGTCCGCGAAATCAAAAAAATAAAAGGAGCGTTGCAAAGAGAACCGATGAATGAAAACCTGTCTGCGCGGCATGTGCTGTCCGGCCGCTCGAAATCCGTGATGTCTATTGTGCTGAACCGGCCGGAAGCGATCAACAGCCTGAGCGAATCGATGATCGATGCCATTGACCGTCTGCTGGACGAGGCCGCGGCCGATCCGGCCTGCCGTTTGGTTCTCTTTTATAGTGAAAGCGACAAGGGATTTTGCGCCGGAGGCGACGTCAAGCAACTGGCCAGACTGAGCGTGGAGGGAAATTTTGCCGGAGTTGATTCGTTTTTTACGAAAGAATACGCGCTGGATCTGAAGATTCATCTGTTCCCTAAACCGGTCGTGGTTTTAGCCGACGGCATCACGATGGGAGGCGGGCTGGGGATTACCGCCGGCGCCGATCTTCGCGTGGCCACCGAGCGGACGCGCATGGCCATGCCGGAAACCCGGATCGGCTTTTTTCCCGATGTCGGCTCGACCGGATGGATGTTTTCCCGTTGTCCGAAGGGGTATCCGGAATACCTGGGACTGACCGGTTATGATATGCGCGCAGGCGAATGTGTGCGGCTCGGGTTTGCCGATGTTTTGACTCGGTCCGGGGATAAAAGCGCCTTGATTGAAAGTCTTGAAACGTTCGAGCCGGAAGCGGGCCTGGATAAAGAAGCCCTGGTCAAGCGTCTTGGCGGGCGGATCTCCGGCTTTTGCCTGCCCGACATCCCCCGCGATGAATCCATGGACCGGTGGGTGGAGCGATATTTTGCCGGGCGAACGGATGTTCGGGGCATTCTGGATGAGCTGTCGCACTGCACGCAGCAACAGGCGCATTGCGCGGACGTGTTTGCAAGTATCGGAGAACGCTCTCCCACTGCGCTGGTTTTGACGCTGGCGCTCTTGCGGCGCAATGAAAACCGTCCGATTTCGGACGTTTTTGCGGCGGAATTGAAAGCGTCCCGCTTCATGTCGCGCCATCCGGACTACGTGGAGGGGATCCGGGCCAGGCTGATCGACCGCGACGACAACCCCAAATGGAATCCGCCGTTTCTCGATCAAGTTGATCCGACCGGCTTCGTTTTTTAGATCAGGCCGGCCCGATAAATCAAGCGGATGTCCAAAGCGGCGGGTCGGCCGGCAGAGGCGCTATTTTTTGTGATTGCGGAAAAATCCCATAAGGAATTCCGTGTCCTTAGGCGACAAATCGAATTTGAAAACCGCTTTTTCAATGACCATGTTAATGGGCTGATTGCTGTTTTCTTCGAGGTTCGCGGAAATCCATTTAATCGCTTTTTGAATATTTTCGCCTTCCGGCATGACAGTCGCCATTGATTTGATTCCTCCTCAGAATAGTGTTGCGATGACTGATGTCCGTTGGGGCCTTGTTCTCCCTCGGCGCCTCTTCATACTACAATACGGTGCAAAAATTAATAAGTTTTTATAAAAAAATTGACATTGCCCTGTTGATGATTAAGATGAGCTCCAATAGATCTTTTCAACATCAATTCCGTAAGTTTGTCATGGTGAGGGGGCATTGTGAAAAAATCATTCGGAGCGCTGACGCTGATTTACCCGACACCCGTTTGGGTGATCGGAACCTATGATAAAGCAGGCCGTCCCAATGCGGCGACTGTGGCGTGGGCGGGCATTTGCAGCTCAGATCCGCCCGCCGTGGCGATATCGCTTCGAAAATCCCGCTACACGTATGAAAATATACTGGAACGAAAAGCCTTTACGGTCAATGTGCCCTCCGCCGCTCAGGTGGACGTGGCCGACTATTGCGGGATCGTTTCGGGCCGGCATGAGGATAAATTTGCCAGGGCCGGACTGACCGCTGTCCGAAGCGACAAGGTCGATGCGCCGTTCATTGCCGAATTTCCGATGGCGGCGGAATGCCGGGTCATCGGCCAATACGAGATCGGCGTTCACACCCATTTCATCGGTGAGATTCTGGACGTGAAGGTCGACAAATCTCTGCTGCGAGACGATGGTCTGCCGGATATCGGCAAGATCGACCCCGTGATCTATGCCCCGGAAACCCGCGGTTACCATGCAACAGGCCGGTATCTGGCGGACGGCTTTTCTGCGGGCGTCAAGTTTAAGTAACGCCGATGACGATCCGGCGCATTGGAAAAATTTAAGTTTTCAGAATTCGAAAGGAGACAGATATGGCGAAATCACTCAAAGGAACACAAACAGAGAAGAATTTACTGGCGGCTTTTGCCGGGGAATCGCAGGCGAGAATGCGCTATACGTACTTTGCCAGCGCCGCAAAGAAAGAAGGCTATGAACAGATATCCAGAATTTTTCTGGAGACCGCGGAGAATGAAAAGGAACATGCAAAGGTCTTTTTCAAGTATCTTGAAGGCGGCGAGGTTGAGATCACGGCCGCCTATCCCGCAGGCGTGATCGGCGATACTCGCAGCAATCTCGAGGCGGCGGCGGCAGGCGAGAATATGGAATGGACCACCCTGTATTCCGACTTTGCCAAAATCGCCAAAGATGAAGGATTTCCAGAAGTGGCCCGTTCGTTTGAACAGATCGCCAAAGTCGAAATGTTTCATGAAAACCGCTATCGCAAGCTGGCGGCGAACATTGAAACCGGCGAGGTCTTTAAAAAGAAAGCGACAACCAAGTGGCACTGCATCAACTGCGGCTATGTTTATGAGGGACCGGAAGCGCCCAAGGAATGTCCGGCCTGCCGTCATCCGCAGTCTTATTACGAAGTGCTGGCCGAAAATTTCTAAGCCGCCTTCGTTGAGACAGGCTATAAAAAAACAGCCCGCCCGACGCGGGCTGTTTTTGTTTTTTCAAGAAGCGCCGCAGCCCGAATGCTTCAGAGCGTTTGACGCTTGAAGTTCTTGACAGTCCATTAAAAATGCCCTAGATTGGCGAAGTTTTTTTCAAGGAGTTTTTAGAGGCATGTCCACAAAGAAACAAAAACGGTCTTTGGATTTCAAAGACCGCAAAAAAAAGAAATCCACCCGCATTGCCTATCTGGTGGCGATTCTGGGCGGCGTTTTTATTGTGCTGGTTATTTTTTTCGTTATTTTATTCAACGCCTTGTTCCCGCCGGTGGACACGGAGGCGATGAAAAGGAAAGAACGCTTTCCCGCGGAGATTTATTTTTCCGACGCGCAGGAGCGTTTCCTGGTGGCGGAAAAACGTTATATCATCAAGGAATCGGATCCGGCGGACCAGGCCGCGGAGGTTGTCCGCGCTCTGCTTGACGGGTCCAAAACCGGCCATCTGAACACTTTTCCGGACGGCGTGGCCCTGCTTGGCGTCGCGGTGGATAAAGACGGCGTCGCGAGCGTGAATTTTTCCGCGGAGCTTCTTAAAAACCATCCGCGCGGATCCACCGCGGAAATGGCGACACTGTATTCGCTTGTCAATTCGCTGGCGCAAAACATTCCGCAGATTCGTTCGGTCCGGATTCTGGTCGATGGCAAGGCCGTCAACTCCATCGGAGGCCATATTTCAACACTCGGGCCTATTGAGTCCAATCCGGAATTGCTCGCCGGAGCCCAGCCGAAGAGCAATTAGACCCTATGGCGCCGAAAACGAAGTTATCCCGAACAAGAAATATCGGCATTGTCGCGCACATCGACGCGGGCAAGACAACGGTCAGCGAGCGCATCCTCTTCTATACGGGGAAGTCCTATAAACTCGGCGAAGTCCATGACGGCGAGGCGGTGATGGACTGGATGCCTCAGGAGCAGGAGCGCGGCATCACCATTACCTCCGCCGTCACGACCTGCGAGTGGAAAAATCACGACATTCACATCATCGATACCCCCGGGCACGTCGATTTTACCATCGAAGTGGAGCGCTCCTTGCGCGTCCTCGACGGCGCGGTGGTCGTCTTTTGCGCCGTAGCCGGCGTCGAGCCTCAGTCCGAAACCGTCTGGCATCAGGCGGACAAATACGGCGTGCCGAAAATCGCCTTCATCAACAAGATGGACCGCGTGGGGGCGGATTTTGATCACGCTCTCGACATGATGCAGGCGCGCTTTCGCTCCCGGCCCGTCCCCGTGCAGATTCCGGTCGGCGCGGAAGATACATTCGGCGGCGTAGTGGATCTGATTGCCATGAAATATCTCGTATGGGATGACAGCACGCAGGGGCGGGAGTACTCGGCAGTCGATATTCCCGAGGCCTTTGCCGGTGCGGCAGTCCGTGAACGCGAAAAAATGATTGAGACGCTTGCGGATGTCGACGACAACCTGGCGGATGCCTATCTGGCCGGCGAAGAGATCGCGCCGTCGCAACTGATCGCGGCGCTCAGACAGGCCACAATCGCTTTGAAGATCGTGCCGGTTCTGTGCGGAACCGCGCTGAGAAACAAGGGCGTTCAGCCTGTTCTGGATGCGGTGATTCATTATCTGCCTTCGCCGGAAGACATTCCCCCGGTCCGGGGCGTCAATCCCAAAACCAAAGAAGAAGAGGTCCGGCACAGTTCCGACAAGGAACCGCTTGCCGCGCTGGCGTTCAAGATTCAGATGGATGAAGGCCGCAAGCTCACCTACCTGCGGATCTATTCGGGACAGATTGCCGCCAACGGAGAAGTCTACAACGCCGTCAAGAAGAAAAAGGAAAAAATCGCGAGACTTTTGCGCATGCACTCCAACAAGCGCGAACGCATCGAGAAAGCCTCGGCCGGTGAAATTGTCGCCGTCCTGGGGCTCAAAGACACGACAACCGGCGACACGCTTTGCGACGAATCCCGGCCGATTGTCCTGGAGCAGATCGAGTTTTATGAGCCGGTGATTTCCCAGGCCATTGAGGCCAAAACGCCCGCCGACCAGGAAAAACTCGCTGTGGCGCTGGTGAAGCTGGCCGACGAGGATCCGACGCTGCGGGTGAAGTACGAAGATGAAACCGCCCAAACCGTGATTTCCGGCATGGGCGAGCTGCATCTGGATGTCATCGTCGATCGTTTGAAACGCGAATTCAATGCGCATGTCAATGTCGGCCGGCCCCGGGTGGTCTATCGCGAAACCATTTCCGGGCGCGTCGATGCCGAAGGTGTTTTTGAAAAAGAACTGGGCGACAAAAAGCATTACGGCCGTGTGTGCCTGGAACTCGCCCCAAGAAAGCGCGGGGCGGGAAACGACATTGTGAACGCGCTTGACGAAACGATCGTTCCCGCGGAATATCATGAAGCCATCGAAGAAGGCCTCCGGGAAGCCATGACCAGCGGCGTTCTGGGCGGATATCCGGTCATCGATATCGGCGTTCGGATCACCGGCGGCGCCTACCGCGAAGGCGAGTCCTCCCAGCAGGCCTTCAAGATCGCAGCCGCAACCGCCTTTCGCGAGGGATGCCTGGCGGCACAGCCGGCGATGCTCGAACCGATTATGATGGTCGATATTATCACGCCCAGCGAATTCATGGGCGACGTGATCGGAGACATCAATGCGCGCCGCGGAGAAATCCAGTCGGTCAATCCCAAAGGGCCGATCTCGGAAGTCAAGGCTAAGGTGCCGCTTAAAGCCATGTTCGGATATTCCACGGATTTGCGCTCGGCGACGCAGGGCCGAGCCGTCTTCTCGATGCTTTTCGAAACGTTTGACCGGGCCTGAGACGCCTGCTGCGCTTCGGACGGCGTCTTTTTCGATCGGAGGCATCCGGAGATGATCATCGATCTGACCAAACCGCTGAATCCGTCCTTTGTTCCCTTTGCCTCGGGACCGTATCAAGACCCCCCTTTCAACCTGTCTGAATGGAGTTCCATTTCGAACGAAGGATTTCGCGTTTCGCGGTTGTCCATGGGGACGCAAACCGGAACGCATATGGACGCCCCCGCGCATTTTGTGGAAGGCGGAGCGACTCTGGAGGCCGTTGCGCCGGATGATTTAGTAGGGACGTATTTCCTGCTTGATTTGCCGGCCGTCGCCCAGCGGCCGTCGATGGAGGCAAGTCTTCGCGCCTACCGGCGGGAAAAAATCCTCTTTATACGCAGCACCGAAGGCTTGAGAGCGGCGCTTTCAAAAGATCTTGCCAATCAGATTCTTTCCCTGCCGCCGCGGGTTTTGGTTCTTGCGGGAACTGTCGAGGTCGAATCGGCCGATCCTTATGCGTTTAATCGACTGGCGGCGCGTGCGGGCAAGTTTCTCGTGGAAGATCTGGATGATTCCGCCGCTTTGGGTCTTTCGCCCGAAGGAGAGCTTTTTGCGTTGCCGCTTCGCCTCTGCGGCGTTGCCGGCGCCCCCTGCCGCGTGCTGGCCAGGATTTAGCCGATCCGGGGCTTTGCTTCGGGCCTTTTTGCACCCCTCGATTCTCGATCCGTTTTCGATTGACACGTTTTTTCACCCTCCATTATAATGGCGCCCGGATACGTCTCATTCTAAAGAAGTTCTTCTTCGCGCGATGCCGGAGCGGCCCCTTGCAGGGCCTGTCTCAAACGCAATGAATCCTCACAGTCGGCGATCCATAAGGATGCCCTGATGCAAAAAACGGCCAAGCCGAGAGAAACCCTTTCGATTGCGGATGCGACGGCGATTATCGTCGGCATGATGGTCGGCATAGGAATCTTCAAGACGCCGTCCATTGTCGCCGCATCGGCCGGCAGCGAAGGCATGCTGATTCTGTTTTGGTTGGCGGGCGGCATCGCGTCTTTTATCGGCGCGTTATGCTACGCGGAGCTGACTTCCGCTTATCCCCATGCAGGCGGAGACTACCATTACTTAAGCAAAGCCTTCGGACCGACGCCGGCTTTTTTCTACGGCTGGGGGCGGCTGTCCGTCATCCAGACCGGATCGATCGTCATGGTGGCGTTTATTGTCGGAGACTATGCTTCGGAGATTTTGTTTCTCGGCCCCTATTCAACCTCTCTTTACGCGGCGGCCGCCGTGGTTGCCCTCACAGCGCTGAATGTGGCGGGTCTGCGCCAGAGTAAAGTCACCCAAAAGGCCCTCATCGGGCTTATTGTGCTGGGTTTGGCCGGAATCGCGGTGTGCGGCTTTTGGCTGGGCGAACCCCGGAGCGCAGCGACTGCCGGACCCCTGATTCCCGAAAGCGCCGCCTTGGGGACCGCCATGATCTTTGTTCTGCTCACCTACGGAGGCTGGAATGAAGCGGCCTTTCTGTCCGCGGAGGTGAAGTCTCCAAGGAAAAACATGGTGAAGGTTTTACTTTTGAGCATTGCGGTGGTGACCGTCATCTACGCGGTCGTTAATCTGGCGCTTCTCAATGGTCTGGGCCTTTCGGACATGGCCTCGTCTTCGGCCGTCATGGCGGATTTGATGCGGCGGGCCGTGGGCGATGGCGGAGCGCGGTTTGTAAGTTTTCTGATTCTTCTGGCCTGTTTGAGCACGATGAATGCCGCCGTCATCACCGGCGCGCGGACCGCCTATGCCGTAGGACGAGACCACCCCGTTTTGGGCTTTCTGGGACGCTGGCACGGCCGGAAGCACACGCCGGTCAACGCGCTGCTTTTTCAGGGGGGCGCGGCGCTTTTGCTGGTGGCGCTGGGCGCCTCGACGCGCAGTGGGTTTGTCAGTATGGTGGAATATACCGCGCCGGTCTTTTGGTTGTTCTTTCTGATGGTCGGTTTGTCTGTTTTTGTGCTGCGCGTTTTGCGGTCTCCCGGCGAAACCGCCTTCGTCGTTCCTTTCTTTCCTGTAACGCCGGCTGTCTTTTGCCTGATCTGTCTTTACATGCTTTACTCGGCTCTGATCTACACCGGTCTTGGGGCGATCATCGGTTTGGGGGTTCTGGCAAGCGGAATTCCTCTGTTGATACTAAATCAAAAACGGCGGGCGATCGGCCATGCCGAAGATGAAACGCAGGAAAAGGAGCCGTGATCCATGAAAAGCGCAAAGCGAAAAATCATCTTGTTGTCCGTTTTATTGTTGGCAGCCGGGTTTTTAATCCATGCGCAGGATCTCCGGTCTCAAACTAAAACGCCCCGAAAGCCCGACATACATTTCGTGCCCACGCCTGAGGAAACCGTCGAGGTCATGCTGCGCCTGGCCGATGTTCGGGCTTCCGATGTCGTTTATGATCTCGGATGCGGCGACGGGCGCATTGTCATCGCGGCGGCAAAAAAAGCGGGTGCGAAAGCCTATGGTTTTGACATCGACCCCGCAATGGTTCGGCTATCCAGGGAAAATGTCCGCAAGGCGAAAGTCGGACATCTGGTGGGGATATCGGAAAAAGATATCTTCAAGTTGGATATAAGCGAAGCGTCTGTCGTTGCACTCTACCTTTTGCCGGAACTCAACGTTCGTCTGATCCCGCAGTTGGAGACGCTCAAGCCCGGATCGCGCATTGTGTCGCATGACTTTGATATGGAGGGCGTGATTCCGGATGTCGAAGCCACCGTTTACCGGCGCGACGGCGGAATCAGCAAAGTCTATCTGTGGAGCACGCCTTTGCGGAGGGCGGGAACAAGGAGGTAAGTATGGCGATTACAGGTTTAAAAAGACGTCAAGACGGCGAGCCGATTGAAGCGACAAGGGCTGCGCGCCGCACATGCGGGTTGGCGGCGATAGTATCGGTATCAGCGGCCTTCGTGAGCGTGTTGCTCTCGGCGCCGACTTGCGCTGCCGGGCCTGGCAACGCCGATTACGCCGCGCTTCGGGAAGAGATGGTGTCACGGCAGATTGAAGCCAGGGGCATTCGTCATCCGAAAGTGCTGGCGGCGATGAGGAAAGTGGAGCGTCACTTGTTTGTGCCTGAACATTTGCGCAAAGAGGCCTACGGCGATCATCCCCTTCCGATCGGCGAAGGGCAGACGATTTCCCAGCCGTATATCGTGGCGTTGATGACGGAAGTCATCGCCCCTCATGCCGGAATGAAAGTGCTTGAAATCGGAACCGGGTCCGGCTATCAGGCCGCCGTGCTGGCCGGGCTGTGCAAAAGTGTTTATACGATCGAAATCGTCGAAGTCTTGGGCATGCGGGCTCAGAAGCTTTTATCGGGTCTCTACGGGAATGTTCATGTCAAAATCGGCGACGGCTATCAGGGCTGGCCCGAAGCGGCGCCGTTTGATGCGGTGGTCGTTACCTGCGCGCCGACGAAAGTTCCTTCCCCGCTTGTCCAACAGCTTGCCGAGGGCGGGAGAATGGTCATTCCCATAGGCGATGCGGGTTTTCAGGAACTGGTGGTGCTGACGAAACAAAAGGGGCGCCTTGTTCAAGACCGGATTGTTCCGGTCCGGTTTGTGCCGATGGTCGATTCCGCGGGGAAGACGTATTAGGCCTATTGGGCCGGATGCTAAGTGTGGCGAAATGTTTCGTTTCATCTTAAGAAGGGGCGTCCGGCGCTAAAGACGTCTTGCTTTGCGCGGGCCTGTATGTATAATTACGGCCATTATTTTCCCGGATTTCTACAATAGTGGAGAAAGGCTCTATGACCCGGTGATCGGGCGGTTTATTTCGGCGGATACGATTGTGCCGTATCCGTTCAATCCCCAGTCGCTCAACCGCTACAGCTACTGCCGGAACAATCCCATGATCTATGTGGATCCGAGCGGGCATTTTGATATACAGATGTATCCGGAGTATGGGGGTGGTTTAGGATACGATACCGCGGTGTGGGGCGATGGTTACTGGCGGAAAGGTTACACCGGGGGAGATAATTATGCAGAGGGTAACAATGCTGCATACTATGCCGCTTCCTATCCCGGCCTTTTTGGGGAGATGAGAGCAGCATGTGATCAAAGGGCAGTACAAAACGCAGCCAATGGCGAGTGGGGTACATATGTAATAAACACGACATTGTGTGATTATGTCTATGAATCTTTTCAATTGGATCGTTTGCTTGAAACGATAGTTTTAAATAGAATACCTGGCGGCAAATATTTATTACAGGCAGTGAAGGGGGCAAAAGGATATGGGTCTAGGGGAAAACCAGATCATATAAAAGCAATCGACAAGAAAGAAGCGGATTTGTTAAGTAAGATTAAGAAAGGTGAAGAAATAAAGCGTGAGTATAAAGTCCAGGGATACGAAACAAATAAGCAACCAGATCTTCAAAAAGTTAAGAATGGACGAACAGTAGAAATTTGGGAATTAGAACGCCATCCAACATGGAAAAGGAATAGAGATAGAGAGGATGTGTATCGTCGATTGGGCATTACTAACCACACCATTGGTCCAGACAAATGGTGACTAATTGAATGTATGGAGTGAAATAATCACTATGCCGGAATTTGATATGATTCTATCAAGAAATGAGCAAATTGAATTGGTAAAATATCTTCTCAACTGTCGTGCGGTTATCGTGCCCTACATTGAGTATAAGAAACCAAAATATATCGTGATAGATGATCCGTGTGCGTTACAAAGAATAATCGATGATAAAGAATTATGTGGGCCGGTATTTGTTAGTTGGCAGGATTATCAAAGATTTCCATATGAATTCCACGAAGTAGAAAGAAATAATGGCATTCGCTATTTTTTAAAACAACGACATGGTGGTCCATACATCAATTTTAGTCCATGTGCGATGATAAGAAAAAGAAATAAAAGCATTCTGACTTCTGGTTCCATATCATACTACAATAAGTATTACATTGAAGAATTAGCCCAGGAAATAGTTGTGAGTGATTTACTCAAGGGAAAATATAGATCGATAGTGAAATATTTACGTAAAATAACTACCTGTTGTAAGGCAGGAAAAAGGAGTTACTGGGTAGGTAAGGAAGCACTGAAATTTATTGAAGCTGGCGGACTGACATCTGTTGATAATCTGAAGATAGTTTAGATATCTGAAAGGGCCATACTTGAATGGGGAGGAAAGAATGGAGAGGAATGGGGGACGCCCTGAACCTCCCCCAGTTTAACGGACACTTCAAAAAGTATACAGATACGTATACAATGAAGAAGAGAGGAGTGTCCGATGAGAAAGGAAAGACAATCGTTTAGTAGGGAGTTCAAGCTGGAAGCTGTGCGGT
>JAHDKI010000012.1 GCA_018436925.1 Syntrophaceae bacterium | reverse complement strand
CGCGCCGGTTACGATGCGGATAAGATCGCAAAACGAGCGGCGTCATTATGTGGCATCGAGGTTGACGATATCTTTTCGCCAAGCAGGCAAAGAATCAAAGTGCAGGCAAGGAGCCTGTATTGTTATTGGGCATCGCGCGAGTTGGGTGTAACCCATACGGATTTGGCCAGGCAACTCCAAATCAGCGTTCCGGCCGTCAGCTACGCGGTGGTTCGTGGTGAAGCCCTTGTAAGCCTGAGCGGATACAGGCTTGTGGAGCATTAACTTAACAATTTAAGGGCGTCCCACTCATCTGCTTTCAATCCAACTTAAACTTTGATTTCCAATCGTCTGTGTCGGGAAGCTTTGGCTGAGCTTTCTTGTCAAAAATGAAATCACCCATTACCAGATAATCCATTTCCGTCCGCATAAAGCATCGGTAGGCGTCTTCCGGCGTGCAAACAATCGGTTCACCTCTGACGTTAAAGCTTGTATTGACAACCAGGCCATATCCTGTTTTTTGCTTAAAGGCGTTGATTAAGGTCCAGAAGCGTTCATTCGTTTGTTTGTTCACACTTTGTATTCGCGCTGAAAAATCGATATGCGTTATCGACGGCACGTCGGAGCGAAGGTGATAGAGGCGCTCATACATTTTCATCTGATTGTAATTTGCAGGCAGCGGCTTGATGCGCTTGTCGCAAACCTGCGCCACCAGTAACATATAGGGCGATGGCCGGTCCAGAACAAAGTATTCGGCAATATCTTCTTCTAAAACTGCCGGCGCAAAAGGCCTGAACCCTTCCCGATATTTGATTTTGAGGTTGAGTTTCTTTTGTGTATCCGGCATGCAGGGATTTCCCAGGATGCTGCGGTTGCCCAGAGCGCGCGGGCCGTATTCCATTCTGCCCTGGAACCAGCCAACCGCCATGCCCTGTTTCAGCAGTTCCGCAGTTGCTTTGCACAGCTCCCCGTAATCTTGATAATGATGATATGGCGCGTTGAACTTTTTCGCCGTTCGTCTGATATCGTCCATGCCATACTCCGGACCCAGATAGGCCCCTTCCATCGCGTCTTGTCCGTTTAATACATTCCTCGGTCGGCACTGCCCGATGTGCCAGGCTGCGTAGGCCGCGCCGAGCGCGCCGCCGGCATCTCCCGCTGCAGGCTGTATCCAGATGTTCTTGAAAAGGTCTTTTTTAAGCAGTTTCCCGTTTGCTACGCAGTTGAGCGCAACACCGCCCGCCATAACCAGAGATTCGCTGCCGGTCAGTTCCTTTGCCGTTTTTGCAAGCAGATACAGAATGTCTTCAGTAATCTGTTGAACGGCCAGGGCCATATCCATGTAAGGCTGATCAAGTTCGCTTTCCTGTTCTCTTTTGGGGATGCCGAACAGGGCAAGCCATTTTTCATCCCGGCACATCGTCAGACCGGTGGCATAATTGAAATAGTCCATATTCAAGAGAATCGAGCCGTCTTCCCGCATATCGACCAGATGGTTGAGAATTTTCTGCTTGAAAAGTTTTGTCTGCTCGGAGTCGGCATGTCCGTATGGCGCAAGCCCCATGAGTTTGTACTCGCCGCTATTGACTCTGAAGCCGCAATAATAGGTAAAGGCGGAGTAAAGCAGGCCCAGTGAATGGGGAAAATCAAGCTCTCTTAATATTTTGATCGAGTTCCCCTGGCCCAAGCCGATGGCCGTTGTGGCCCATTCGCCGACGCCGTCGATTGTCAGAATTGCCGCCTCTTGAAACGGCGACGGATAAAAAGCGCTTGCGGCGTGAGAAAGATGATGTTCCGGAAAGACAAGCTTTACTTTCCCTTCGCCCAGTTCCGATAGGCTGTCTTTGAGCATTTTTCGCATAAAGAGCTTTTCTTTGATCCAAACCGGAATCGCTGAAACGAAACTGGCTAAGCCCCGCGGCGCAAAGGCATGATATGTTTCCAGAAGCCTTTCAAATTTAAGATAGGGTTTGTCGTAAAACGCCACGCAATCAAGATCGGAGATCCGAACGCCGCCCTCGTCCAAGCAGTACCGGGCGGCATGTATCGGAAATTCGCTGGTGTGTTTTTCACGGGTAAAGCGCTCTTCATGCGCCGCGGCAACGACTTTGCCGTCTACCAATAGAGCGGCGGCACTGTCGTGATAGTAAGCCGATATGCCCAGAATCTTTCCCGCCACTTTATCGCTCCATTGTTTAAAATAATGTGTAAATGAAAGGCGCAATGGCCGATCCGCTGGTCATGACGATGAGCACTCCAAAAAGCAATAATGTCACGATAAGCGGCAAGAGCCAAAACTTTTTTCTAACCTTTAAGAAGCCCAGCAGATCATGAAAAAAATCCATAAATCACTCCTGAATGATTAATAGGGATGCTCAATGTCGTCGGCTCGGAATTCATGCTCTCGCACTTTAAAAACGGAGCCCTTATCTTTCTTCCATCTTTTGAGTTGCATGGAATCCTTGCCGATTAATCGCCTGATCCAGCCAATCGGCGCGACCAGCCCAAAGAATATGATGCTTAAAATAACCTTGGACATGACGAAGCCCAAGATGTGAGAAAAGCCCAACCATACCTTTGCCGCAGGCTTAAATAATCCAGACCAGATCATGTTGAGCAAAAGAAGCAAAATGGCCAGGCCGTAGAGAAAATGCGCATTCCCGAAAAAGGCGACCAGCAGGCAGATGAGCGTCATCGCCATGCCCGTATCCTTTGCCTCGCGGTCTGTGATTTGTCTGGGGATAAGCCTTTTTATCGTTTCAAATCTTGATTCATTCATAGACTCTTTAATCCGCCTTATGATGAAGCGGGGGTTGCGAATTTACACGCCACAAGCGTCGGGGTCCTGAAAATATCGTGTTTCCCGGACTCCGCGCATGAAGGCCTTTGCTCCCTTTTCACTTGCTGCTTTTTGTGCGTCGTCGTCGTGCGTCGGGCTTATATCACATTCAAAAAATTATTGCTACAAGGCCGTATCCGATGAATTTCTTTTTCTAAAAGCCTGTATGGGGCTGCTGTGAATTAGCAAACATTTTCATTGACAATGAATCAAGAATTCTGCATACGAGACGAACGTTAATCCCCACTACTACTCAGGAGTCATGCCGTGAAGAAAAGATTATTTGTCAATCTTGCTATCTCGCTTTTGGTGATCTTTTTAACCATTGGTTTGCTTGAGGTCGCTTTAAGGCTTTTTGCCCCTTTGCATTTTACCGGCTTTACAGACGCGTTTCATTATGATCCTGACGTCGGTTACAAAGCGATGCCGGGCCATCATCTTTCATTAACGGATTATCAACAGGAAATGTACGTTAATGCTTTGGGCACAATCAATTTTCAGCGCGATTTTCAGGGGTATAAAAGTTTAGTCTTTGCAGTTGGCGATTCATACACGCAGGGCACCGGTCTGCCTGCGGACGCATCGTATCCATTTCAGCTGGATTTGATGCTGAATCTGAAAAACACTAATGGGAAAGGCCGATATTCAAAAGAGTATGGCATTGTGAATTTGGGTCTGGCTGCCTATGGAGGTGAACAATCATTTATTGTGCTGAAAAGATATATCGGTCTGATTGGCAAACCCAAATTCATCTTATACATGGGGTGCGATAACGATCCGGTTGATGACCAGCTTTTTAGAAGCGGCATGCGGCATAAGAACATCGTCAAAGATAATCCAAGATACGGTTTTCTGTACCATCCCATCCGCTTGGTGTTTTACAAATCGGAAATCGGCAAAAGATTTAGATATGTCATACAGGAGAAAGTGATTCGAAAATCGGCGGCGGATTCGGCTTTAGCTGATTCGGAAAGTCAAACACCTGCTCAGGATCAGCTTCCAGTCATAGAAAAGATCATTGCACTGGCAAAAGAGAACGAAGCAACGGTGATATTGTCCTGGACCGGGATGAATGCCTCCTATGATTTTCTGAAAGATTGGGCTTTAAAAAACAAGGTTCAGTTTGCAGACTGGGAACCTCTGGTAACCGATATATCAGAGAATATTGCGGATCTCCCGCTGGACAATCCGCATAGCGGCCTGCATTACAGGACATGGGTGAATTTGATGATTGCTGAATCCTTCAAGGCGGAGATCAAAAAGGCGACTAAATAATTTCCCCTAATCCTCGCCAAAAAAAAGAGCATTCCGGCGGTTGAAGTTTTCTCTTCAGCCGCCTTTTTTTTCAAAGGGAAGAAACGGCGCGGGGGTGACTTTATTTCATCCGAAGAAGCTCGGCGAATTTTTCGACAAAACGGTCTTCCAGCACGCTGAAGACATAGGGATCCCAACCCTGGTTGGCTTCAATGAAGAGGGGGCCGGTAGGGGTGATGGCAATGTCCCAGCCGATGGTGAGCGTGCCGTAAAAATATTTGTGCGCGGCAAGCGCCATCTCCAGCGCTTCGCGCCAGCATGGAATGGCGTAGCCGTAAAAGGCCTCGCCCGTGTCGGGATGCGTTTTGTGAAATTTGCCCTCGAAATCCGGATGGGTGACGCCGTGCGGCCCCAGGCATCCCGTTTCGAGATCCAGCCGGACGATGAGTCCGCCGGTGTGCCAGTTGTCGGTCACGTTGCGGTTTGTGCCGAGCCTGACGGCTGCGGCAAAGGGGCGGACGGTTTGTCCTTCCAGGTAGGTGGCCAGGCGGATGGTGTTGACGCAGTGGGGATTGAGTTTGGCCATCCGCTCATGCTGAACGATTTTCTCTTCGACGAGATATCGCGTGTCCAAGACCCGGCGGGAAAAAGTCTCGATCGTTTCGGGCCGGCCGTTGACGACAATCGCTCCGTGGTCAACGCGGAGGCTGAAGATGCCCCTTCCGGCAAAATCGGTGATGGGTTTGCAGATGCAGTCGCGAAAAAGGTCGTCGGGATTGTCCGCCAGGGCTGAAAGAGGCAGTTCGCGTCCGGAGCAAGGCAGGAGCATCGAATCTTGATACAGCAGCGCCAGGGCGCGCGGCGTCGGGAATCCCAAAGAGGTGAGATAGCGCGACGCGACGAATTTGTCATGCAACACAATATCGTAGAGGTCGGCGTAACGATTGAGCCTGCGGCTTTTGCGCCGGAGGCGACGAAAGCCCGTCAGGGCGTCGATGTTTTTCAGTCCCGGATGGGGAGGATTTTTGCGGTCCAGGCCGTGCAGGTAATAGTGCTGATTGGCGTGAAAAAACCGCAAAAGCCAGACAAGATTGTCGACGGCAATGCGGATTCGCCCTTTGCGGGGTGCGTCCGGAAAGCAGGTCAGGCGGTCCGGATACAAAATATTGGAAAAGAAAATCTTCAGATGCTTTTTGACAAGAAAGATGACGCCGTTCATTTTTGTTCTCCGGCGGTGGCATTAACGTTTTCCATGGCCCGCGTCCAGCGGCTGCCCAGTTTTCCCAGAACCTGATGAAATTTTTTGCCGGGCGCGGGCGTGAGATCATCGACAAGCTCAACGTTGAGCCGCAGCGCGGGGTGGAGCTCGCTAAGATTGCGCTCTACCTTCGGCCACAGACTGTCGGAATAGGCCGGGCCCGGGACGACTTTAATCACAATGAGCTTTTCGGTTTCCTGAATAATCTGAAAGGTCCGGATCGCGTCAATCATGTTCCAACCCGGCGTGTCATAGGGGAAAGCCCGGTTGACCAAGTCAAAAACAATTCGGGGCGACACTTCCCGTCCGTCGGGCAACACGATGAAATTTTCGCTGCGGCCTTCCGTCAGGCGCATGACCGGTCCGTGGTGGCCGCAGTCGCATTTTTCCCAGTCCAGCAATACGGCGCGGTCGCCCATGCTGTAGCGAATAAAAGGCATTGTGCGGTTAAACAGATTGGTGATCACCACCCGGCCTTCCCGCCCGAAAGGCAGCGGACGGTTATTCGCGTCGAGGATCTCGATCCAGACGACGGCGGTGTTGGGGTGCATCCGGTCGGGGTGCTTGGGGCACTGCCAGGCGAGATTTCCCGCTTCCTCGCAGTTGTAGCAGTCATGAACTTTGCAGCGAAAAACGTCTTCGAGCAACCGGCGAACATGCGGGAAAAGCATCTCGACATTCGAGATTAAAATCGCCGGCCGGGGCGGCGTTAGGCCCCTGGTGCTGAGCGCCAGCGCCAGTTCCCACAGCGTCGAGGGGCGCCCCGCAATCAAAGACGGCCTGGTTTTGAAAAGCAGATCAATCTGTTCATCCATCGGCATGCCGCGAAACAGGCGCACCCGTTTGTGCGGCCCCGTTCTGGAAACGAGCGTGGTGGCCGCATCCTTGCGTTCCGTGCCGACATCGAGTGCGCGAAGCGGAAACTTGATCCAGGTGTTGCGGCTGTAGGCATCCATCATGGTGATTTTGCGAAAAGCTTGTTCCGCGAAATTCATATAGACCGTGACCGGATTTCCGGTGGTTCCGGTGGTGTGCTTGACAGTCAGTTTTTCTGGGTTGGCCTTCCGGTTCAAATACGAGGCGGGGCCGCCGGCCATAAGTTCCAGCCGGGAAATCACCGGCAGCAGGGGCAGGTCGTCCACGCTGCGGACCAAGTCGGGATGAACGCCGGCCCGGTCGTAGAGTTCCCGATAGAAGGGAACATGATGGTATGCATAAGACAACATCGATCGGACCGATCGGTTGACGTCTTCCATCGTTTTGCGCGGCAGAAACCGGCTCCATGCACAGATCATATCAGCTCATTCAAACGGAGGCACTTTGCCGGAACGTTAAGGGAAAAAGACATCCTTGTCAATCTTGAGAATTCCGCCTTGAAACGGGCCGATCGGACAGGCCGGGAAAGCGCGGTTTAAAAAAGAAGGATCGTCTGCGGGGACTCTTGAAAGCCGGCTGCGTTTCCGTTTTTCAAAGACATCCGCCTTTGGAAAGAATTTCTGAAAAACCCGGGCGTTTGCTTAAAGCATTTGCAAACGCCGACGCATTGGTATATGAGACCGGGCAAAATGACTCGAAACCAAACCGCAGCCGGGCGGAGGCAGCACGCCGGAATCAGACCAGACGGAGAAGAACGTGCTTTTTAGTTCCTATCTTTTTATTTTGGCCTTTTTGCCGGCGGTTGTCGCAGGGTACTTCCTGATCAACAGATACCTTCCGGCCGTCTGGGGGCGTTTATTTCTGCTTTCAGCCTCGCTTGCCTTCATGGGGCTGTGGAATGTTCATTTTATCCTGGTACTGCTTGTCTCGGTGGCGGTCAATCTGCTGTTCGGATCGTTTCTTTCTCGCGCCGTCGCGAAACGCTCGCCCATAGGCAAACCGGTCTTCATCGCCGCCATCGCCGCCAATATCCTGTACCTCGGGTTTTTCAAGTAATTCAATTTTTTTGTAGAGAGCGTAAGCGCCATCCTGCCGGTCTCTGTCGGCGCAACGTCGATCCTGCTGCCTGTCGGCATCAGTTTCTATACCTTCATGCAAATCGCCTGGCTGACGGATATCTACCGACACGGCGGGTACCGCTACAATTTTTTGACCTATGCCCTGTACGTCACCTTCTTTCCTTATGTTATTTCGGGGCCGATTGCGTATCACGGGGAAATCATCCCGCAGCTTGAGTCCCGGGACAAAAAAAGGATCAATTGGGCCAATATCCGCCGGGGGCTGTTTATTTTTGCCATCGGCCTGTTTAAAAAGGCCGCCATCGCCGACACGCTGGCCATCGTCGCCGACGGCGGATTTGCCGCAGCCGGCGCTCCGACCTTCACGGAGGCCTGGCTGACGAGCCTGTCGTATACCATGCAGTTGTATTTCGATTTCAGCGGCTATACGGATATGGCCATCGGCGTTGCGCTCCTGTTCAATATCGACATTCCGGCCAATTTCAACTCTCCCTACAAATCGACGAGCATCCAGGAATTCTGGCGGCGCTGGCACATCACCTTGTCGCGTTTCCTGCGCGACTATATTTACATTCCGCTGGGCGGCAATCGTCAGGGCGACATCCGGACGCTCGCCAATCTGATGGTGACCTTTTTAATCGGCGGACTGTGGCACGGTGCGGCCTGGACCTTTGTGTTCTGGGGATTTCTGCACGGCGCGGCGCTGTGCATCCAGCGTCTGTGGAGCAAAACCGGCCTCCGCCTGCCCAAAGCTCTGGCGTGGTTTCTGACGTTCAATTTTCTCAACGCGGCCTGGGTGTTTTTCCGGGCGCAGAGTTTCGACGACGCTTTGCGCATTCTCAAGGGGATGGCCGGATTCAACGGCATCATGGTTTCGCCCAATCTGGCCGAAAGCGTCTTTTGGCAGAAACTCACCGCCTTCGGCATTCGCTTCGGCGACTGGCATGCCCATTTGCCAACCCTGGAATCCTGGAAGTATTTCTTCTGCCTGGCGCTGATTCCGTTTGTGCTCCTGGCGAAGAATTCCAACGACCTGCTTGCGGCGTCTGAGGCGAGCAAAAAAAGCGCCTGGGCGGTCAGCCTGCTTCTGATCGTCGGTCTCTTACTGCTGAATCAGTCCAGCACGTTTTTATATTTTCTGTTTTAGGCGGTCCGGCTATGATCAACGATCGAAAATGGGTTATCCTCAGCTTGTCGCTTTTGCTGGGCTGGGCGCTTGTCATCCTGGCCGTCAATTTGTATGTGGATCATCATGCGGTGCGGATGAGCGTGTTCAGTTTCAAGAAGGACATCCGGCAGGCGGTCTATCCCGACGGAACCAATCAGCAGATTTTCAATGCCGAGCACGTGTTCCGCAACCCCGAGGCTTATGATTCGTTTCTGTTCGGTTCATCCCGAAGCGCGGTGATTGCCGTCGAGAAGCTACCGGGGCGCTTCTACAACATGTCCTATCCGGCGGGACTGCTCGCGCAGCATGTGCCCATCATTCACGCCATGTTAAATAAAGGCGTCAAGATTGAACGGATCTGGGTCGGCCTCGATGACTTCAGTTTCAAGCCGGCGTCGTTTTCCGAAAACGCCCTGGTCTGGATTATGCACCCGGACGCCGGGGGACCCAGCCGCACGGAGCTCTTTTTCCGGTATTTTTTCCGCAAACCGTCGCTGACGGAATTGAAATTGTGGAAAGACCGCGTCCTTTTGGGCAAGATGAAAGCCAGGCTGTTTCTGGCGGCCGACGGAACGAATCTGGGGTGGCGCGACAAAGACCAACTCATCGAGCAAACGGGCAAACCCATATTCGGTTTCCAGATCAAGAAATATGAGCCCGTCGCGTTTAATGCCCGCGCCGTGGACACGAGCTTCCGGATGATCGAGCAGCTGCTTGCGCTGTCTCGCGAGCATGGATTTTCCGTCACTTTTTTCATTCTGCCGCTTTACGCTCCGTATTATGTGACCCAGGCGGAATCTTTGTTTACGGTCAAAAAACGGCTGGCCGGACTGGCCGATTACTACGATTTCAGCGGGTTCAATTCCGTGACAAGCGATCCGTTGAATTTCTATGATTACAGCCACTGCCGGTTTCGCGTCGGGGACATGATGGCCAAAAGAATTCTGAATGACGGTGAGGCAACCGTGCCTGACGATTTCGGCGTGAGAGTGACCCGGGATAATGTGGAGGCGCACCTGGCGGCTCAGAGAAAAGATCTCGACGCGTATCTGCGCGGGCTGGGCCTGAAGCCTTAAGTCCCGCCGGGTCCCCGCGATGAAACCGGCGCTTAGCTTTTTTCCATGGTTTTGTGAAACTGAATCTGCGGCCATTCTTCCTGAGTGTGCGAAAGCCGCCATTCGCTTGCGGCCAGATAAACCAGGTTGCCTTCCGTGTCGGTGGCCAGATTCATGGCGAGTCTTTTCTGGAATTCTTCAAATTTCTTCGCATCATCGCAGGTGACCCAGCGGGCGGCGGCGTAATCGGCTTTTTCGTAGTCGGCATAAACGCTGTATTCATCCCGGAGGCGGGCCATCGTGACGTCGAACTGAAGGGCGCCCACAGCGCCCAGGACATTGTCCGACCCCAGAACGGGGCGGAAAACCTGAATCGCGCCTTCTTCGGACAGTTGGGTGAGCCCTTTTTGCAGGTGCTTCATGCGCAGCGGGTCTTTGAGGCGCACCCGGCAGAAATGTTCGGGCGCGAAATGCGGAATGCCCGTAAACTTCAGCGGTTCTTTGAGCGAGAAGGTGTCGCCGACTTTGATGGTGCCGTGATTGTGCAGGCCGATGATGTCGCCGGGGTAGGCTTCATCCACATGCGTGCGGTCCTGCGCCATGAATATCGTCGCGTTGGAAAGCGTCACTTCCTTGCCGATGCGGTGCTGCATCACCCGCATGCCGCGGACGAACCGTCCCGAACAGATGCGCAAAAAGGCGATTCGGTCGCGGTGGGCCGGGTCCATGTTCGCCTGAATCTTAAAGACGAAGCCGGAAAAGTCCTCTTCATCGGGACTCACCTCGCGGGTCGTGGCGGGACGGGCGACCGGCGGCGGAGCGATGTCCACAAACGCGTCGAGCAGTTCGCGCACGCCGAAATTGTTGATGGCGCTGCCGAAAAACACCGGCGTCTGGTTTGCCTTTAAATACTGCTTAATATCAAAAGGATTGGCCGCGCCTTCCAAAAGAGCGATTTCATCTCTCAGTTCGGCGGCCTGGCTGCCCAGAATGTCGTCGAGCGCCGGATCGGTCAGGTCGGCGATGACGATACCATCATCGGTTCGCCGGTCCTGTCCGGGTTTGAACAGATGCAACTTTTTGTCGTAGAGATTGTAAACGCCTTTGAAGCGTTTGCCCATGCCGATCGGCCAGGAAAGCGGCGAACATTCGATCTGCAGCTTGTCTTCGATATCGGCCAGAATGTCCAGCGGCGCCAGGCCTTCCCGGTCGAGCTTGTTGATGAAGGTGATAATCGGGGTGTTGCGCAGACGGCAGACCTCCATGAGCTTTCGCGTCTGCGTCTCCACGCCTTTGGCGCCGTCGATGACCATGAGTGCGCTGTCCACGGCGGTGAGCACCCGGTAGGTGTCTTCCGAGAAATCCTGGTGGCCGGGTGTGTCGAGCAGGTTGATCTCGCAGCCGGCGTACTCGAACTTCATGACGGATGACGTCACGGAGATGCCGCGTTCCTTTTCAATGGACATCCAGTCGGACAAGGCGTGCTTGGACGCCTTGCGGGCTTTTACGGCGCCCGCCATCTGGATGGCGCCGCCGAACAAAAGCAGCTTTTCCGTGAGCGTGGTTTTCCCCGCGTCGGGATGGCTGATAATGCCGAATGTCCGCCGTTTTTCAATTTCTTTTAATCGTTGTTTGCTCAAATGCCGATTACCCTTTGCCTTTCATCGGGAGCCGCCTCTTAACGAAAAAACCTCCGGCTGTCAACGTCTAAGGCGGCAGGCCGCCTTGCCCGGAGAATCGGCAAACATGAAAAAAACCTTGACAAAACGGACGCCGTGAATAAAAGTCCCAACCCATGAGCGGGCGTAATTCAGTGGTAGAATGTCAGCTTCCCAAGCTGGACGTCGTGGGTTCGAGCCCCATCGCCCGCTCCATTTTTGCATCAGCCTGCCGGCAGATCCGTTTCGGCGGTAGACGGTAAATAATGCTTGCGTCGTCCTCATCTATATGGTAGGTGCTGGCCGACCATCACTGAAGATTGTTTGCTGAAGTGGGCTTTCGCCCACTTTTTTATTTTCCGCGGTCACGGCGAAAAAACAGATGTATGATGATTTGAAAAACAAGATCTGGGAACTGGCCCAACCGGTGGCCGCCTCCGAAGGGATGGAGCTCATTCATGTCGAATGCGTCAAGATGCATTCCCGGTGGATTTTCCGTCTGTTTCTCGACAAGGAGGAGGGCGTGACGCTCGACGACTGCGCGACGGTCAGCGACCAGCTGGGCGATATTCTGGATGTTCATGATCTGTCCCGCGGCCCCTATACGCTGGAGGTGTCCTCGCCCGGATTTGACCGGCCCCTCTCGCGCGACGGGGATTTTGAAAAATTCAAAGGGGCCAGAATCAAGGTTAAGACGCAGGCGAAAATTGACGGGATGAAAAATTTCACCGGAACGCTTGCCGATTTTATTGAAGAAAACGGGCGCCGGATCGTCCGAATGGATGTGGCGGGGAAGGTCTTCAGTATCCCGAAGGATGAGATCGTCAAGGCCAATCTGGTGGATGAAACGGAATCCGGCCAATAGACATTGCCCGCGGGCCGGCAAAAACGCCTGCGGCGCAGCGATAAAAAGGGAGGAACGGGTCAATGTTGCAGGAACTTAAACGTCTGATCGAGCAGATGGGTAAGGACAGGGGAATCGAAAAGCAGGTCATTACGGAGGCGCTCGAGGCAGCCATGCTGACCGCGGCGCGCAAGAAGCTGGGCGCCAATGTGGACATTGAAGCCCACTACAACGACGAGGCCGGCGAAATCGAGGTTTTCCAGTTCAAAACCGTCGTCGACAAGGTGCTTGATCCTGAAACGCAGATTTCCCGTGAGGAAGCCCGCGCGACGCTCGACGAAGACGCCGAGCCCGGCGACTCTCTGGGGATGAAAATCGAGACGAGTTCGTTCGGCCGCATTGCCGTGCAGATGGCTAAACAGATCATCATCCAGCGCGTGAAAGACGCTGAACGGGACAATATCTATGATGAATACAAAGACCGCAAAGGGGAGTTGATCAACGGATTCGTCCAGCGCTTTGAAGGGGGGAACATCGTGGTCAATCTGGGGCGCGCCGAAGGCGTCGTGCCCATTTCCGAGCAGATTCACCGGGAAACTTACAAGCGCGGGGAGCGCATCCGGACCTATTTGTTTGAGGTGAAGAAAAACGCCAAGGGCACGCAGATCATTCTCTCCAGAACGCATCCGGCCTTTCTCAAGGCGCTGTTCGAAGTCGAAGTGCCGGAGATTTCCGAAGGGCTCATCGACATCGTCAGCGTGGCCCGCGAACCGGGCAAGCGCGGCAAAATCGCCGTGCGGGCCAAGGACAAGGACATCGATCCGGTGGGCGCCTGCGTGGGCATGCGCGGAACGCGCGTCCAGAGCGTGGTCCAGGAGTTGCGCGGCGAGAAAATCGATATTATTCCCTACACCGAGGACGCGGCCAAGTACGTGTCCAGCGCATTGTCTCCCGCCAAGGTCAACCGGGTGTTCGTCGATGACGAAAACCGCGCGATGACGGTGATTGTGCCGGATGATCAGTTGTCATTGGCGATCGGCAAGAACGGACAAAACGTCCGCCTCGCGGTGAAGCTCACGGGGTGGAAGATCGACGTGAAAAGCGAAACCATGGCCGCGGAAAAAGAGGATGACGGACACAAGGCGCTGACCAAAATTCCGGGCATCGGGCCGGCCATGGCGGAAAAACTGTTTGAGGCGGGCATTAAAAGCGTGGCCATGCTGGCGACGGTTGAGCCCGAAACGCTGCTGTCCATTCCGGGAGTCGGCGAGAAAACCGGCCGGGAGTGGATCGATGAAGCCGTCCGGCTTCTGGATGAAGAAACAGGCGGGAAAAAAGCGTGATGGTTTTTTACACAATGGGATCTTAGACGCAGGGAGTTTCGACAATGGCGAAAAAGCGGGTTTATGAACTGGCCAAAGAACTTGGCATGGAAAATAAGGATCTGATTGCTCACCTCGAAAAGCTCGGCATCACGGTGAAATCGCATTCCAGCTCTTTGGAGGACGCCGAAGTTGAAAGAGTCCGGGAGGACATACAGGCCAAGCAGCCCAAACAGATTGTCGAGGAGCGGATCAAGACGACCGTGATCCGCCGCCGGGCGGTGCGGGCGCCGATGGAATCCCAGCCGGAAGAGGCTCCTGCTGAAGGCCAAGATGAAGCGCCTCTGGCCGAGGCCGCCGAGGGTGAAGAACCCGCCGCCGCAAAGCCGCCGGCCGTCGAGCCTGTTGAGCCCGCAGGCCCCGAACCCTCTGCCGTGCCCGAAGCGAAAAAGGAAGGGGCAGAAAGACCCGCCGCGCCGCAAAAGCCGGCTGAATCTGCTGCGGCTGAAAAGACCGCCGAGCCGGCTGAAGGCAAACCGGCAAAGCCGCCGATCATTATTCTGCCGGTGAAGCCGCCGGTGATGTCCAGGCAGAAAGGCGTCCGCCCGGAAGTGAAAAAGGAGGCGCCGCCCAAAGCGCCGCCCAGACCCGGAGAGAAGATTATTCCCGCCGCGCCTGTGGAAGACAAGACCATCCGCAAGGATTTTGAAAAACCGAAGAAAAAAGGAAAAGGTCCGGTCGAAGTCTTTATTGAGGAAGACAAAGATGCGCCGCGCCGCAAGCTGATCGAAAAGAAAGGCGACAAAAAGCTCAAACGGGTGGACGACGACCGGGAAGTCGTTGTGACCAAGTGGCGCGAAGATAAAAAAGCCGCCCCCATGAAAATGAAGAAAACGGAAATCACCGTGCCCAAAGCCATCAAGCGGCGCATCCGGGTGGGGGAGACGATCACCACCGGAGAGCTGGCCAAGCGCCTGGGCGTCAAGGCGGGCGAAGTGATCAACAAGCTTATGGGGATGGGCGTGATGGCCACGATCAATCAGTCCATCGATTTCGACATTGCGTCGCTGGTGGCTTCCGAATTCAGCTTCCAGGCGGAAAAGGCCGAGATGGAATTTGAAGATACTCTGCTTCGGCCCGAGGTGTCGCAGGAGAATCTCAAGCCCCGCGCGCCGATTGTCACGATCATGGGACATGTCGATCACGGCAAGACCTCTCTGCTGGACGCCATCCGTCAGACCAATGTCATCGACGGAGAAGCGGGCGGCATTACGCAGGCCATCGGCGCCTACCGCGTTCATATCAAGGGGCGCGACATCGCGTTTCTGGATACGCCGGGTCATGAGGCCTTCACGGCGATGCGCGCACGCGGCGCCCAGGTGACGGATATTGTGGTTTTGGTTGTGGCCGCCGACGACGGCGTGATGGATCAGACCGTCGAGGCGATCAATCATTCCCGGGTGGCCGGCGTGCCGATCATCGTGGCGATCAACAAGATCGACAAACCCGGCGCCGAGCCGGACAAAATCAAACAAGCCCTGACGGAGCACGGACTGCTTTCCGAACAATGGGGCGGCGACACGATTTTCTGCGAAGTGTCGGCCAAAAAGAAAATCGGCATCGAAGAGCTTCTCGAAATGATTCTGCTGCAGGCCGATGTGATGGAGCTGACGGCCGACCCCGATTTGACGCCGCGCGGCGTGATTATCGAGGCCAAGCTCGACCGCGGCCGCGGACCGGTGGCGACCGTTCTGATTCAGCAGGGAACGCTGCGGGAAGGCGACGCGTTTGTATCCAAAACGGAGTTCGGCCGCGTCCGGGCGATGATCGACGATCAGGGCCGGCGCGTCAAGGAAGCCGGACCGGCCATGCCGGTGGAAGTGATCGGTTTTTCCGCGGTGCCGCAGACCGGCGCGGAGTTCATCTGTGTCGAGGACGAAAAGAAGGCCCGCAACATCGCGGAATACTGGATTCGCAAGACCCGGGAGAAAGAGCTCTCCGCCACGTCGAAAGTCACGTTGGAGCAACTGTATCAGAAAATCAAAGAAGGCGTGCGCAGTCTCAATGTGATCATCAAGGCGGACGTTCAGGGGTCGATCGAGGCGATCGCCGATGCGCTTCACAAGCTCTCCACGGAAGACGTTCAGATCAAGACCATTCACAGTTCGACCGGCGCGATCAGCGAAACGGACGTCATGCTGGCTTCCGCCTCCGATGCGATCATTATCGGCTTTAATGTCCGGCCCGACGCCCGGGTGAGCGACCTGGCGGCGCAGGAAGGCGTGGAGATCAAACTCTACGACATCATTTATAATGTGATTGCCGATGTGCGCGCGGCGATGGAAGGCCTGCTTGAGCCGGAATACAAGGAAGTGGTTCAGGGGCACGCGGAAGTGCGGGAACTCTTCAAAGTGCCCAAGGTGGGCATCGTGGCCGGCTGTCATGTGACCGACGGAAAGATCACGCGCGCCGCATCCATTAAGCTGGTTCGGGACGGCGTGGTCGTTTTGGACGGCAAGCTGCTGTCGCTTAAGCGCTTCAAAGACGACGCCAAGGAAGTTCTTGCGGGGTTCGACTGCGGTCTCGGCATCGACGGGTACAATGACATTCATGTGGGCGATGTGGTGGAGTCCTACATCACCGAAACGATCGAAAGAAAACTCTAGCGGGTTTTGCCCATGGTGATCGGCTACGGCATCATCGATTTGAGGATCCCGGAATCCGGTTCTTTGAAGGAAAAAAGAGGCGTGCTCAACAAGATCCTCAAGCGCGCTCAAAATGAGTTTAATGTCTCCATCGCCCAGGTCGGCGATCTCGACGAGCATCGTTTCGCGCGAATCGGCTTTGCCATGACCGGCAACGAATCGCGCTATATCAGCGCCAAGGCCGATCATCTGCTGACGTTTATCGATTCTCTGAACGTCGCGGACATTGTGAGCACAAAGATGGAAATCATGACGGTTTCGGATTTTGCTGAAACCCGAGATTGGGAAGCGGGAAAATACGATGAATTTTAAGCGGGCCGACCGCGTGGGCGAGCTGATTTTAGCGGAAATGTCCGACATTCTGCTTCGGGTCGTTAAGGATCCCCGACTGCATACGGTGACGATCACGGCGGTCAAGGTTACCGACGATCTGCGCAATGCCCGGATCTATTTTGTCGAAATGGGCAAAGATGACTTAAGCGATGAGATCCTCACCGGCCTGGAGAAGGCCAAAGGGTTCGTGCGCCGGGAGTTGGGGCATCGTCTGCAATTGCGTTTCGTGCCGGAGATTCATTTCGTGCATGATGCGTCCTTCGGGTACGGCAGCCGCATCGATCAGTTGCTCGCGTCCCTCTCGAAGCAGGAAGAAGGCCATGATTAAGAACATTATCGCGGCGATTGCCGCGGGGCAAAAATTTTTAATTACGGCGCATGTCCGTCTCGATGGAGATGCGCTGGGTTCGGAGCTGGCCCTTTGCGCCTTGCTCAGGGGTATGGGGAAGCAGGCGCTCGTCTTCAATCAGGATTCCACGCCCGAGCGGTACCGCTTTTTGCCGGGTGCGAAAGATATTGCCCACCAGGTGCCCGACATGGAAACCTATGACACGGGATTTGTTCTGGACTGCTCCGAATTGGACCGTGTGGGCGATATCGCGGGCGCGATTGCGGCTATTCCGACGCTGATCAACATCGACCATCATGTGTCCAACGGCGGATTCTGCGACCTAAGACTTTTGGATCCGCAGGCGAGCTCGACCGGCGAACTCCTCTACCGGCTGATTCGGGACATGAAGACCCCGCTCACCAAGGACATTTGCACGAATCTGTATGCGGCGATTCTTACGGACACCGGCGGATTCCGCTATTCCAGCACGCGCGCCGAAACGCTGCGGGCTGCAGGCGATCTGGTCGCGGGCGGGGCCGACCCGCAATGGATTTCAGAAAACATTTATGAAAACGATCCGCCCTCGCGGCTGAGGCTCTTGGCGAAGGCGCTTGAGACATTGCAACTGGATCTGACGCACCGGGTCGCGTCGATGGTCGTTTCGTTCGATCATCTGCGGGAAACCGGGGCGACGATGGATCAGACGGACGGATTTATCGATATTCCCCGCACCGTCCGGGGGATCGACATCGCGTTGCTTTACTCGCAGATGGGAGACCGCTTATATAAGCTGTCGCTGCGCTCCAAGGGGGCCGTGAATGTGGAAAAAATCGCGTCTTTATTCGGAGGAGGAGGACACATCAATGCGGCAGCCTGCCGGATCGAGGGAGATCTGCCGGATATTCAGTCGCGGGTGCTCGATGCGATCAAGTCGTTGTAGGCGTCCATGAACGGCGTCGTGGTGATCGACAAGCCGGCCGGCCTGACCTCTCATGACGTGGTCAGACAGGTCAAAAGACTTCTGAAGGCGTCGAAAGCCGGGCATACCGGAACGCTGGATCCGATGGCCACGGGGGTTTTGCCGGTCTGTCTCAACGAGGCGACGAAAATCGCTCAGTTTCTGTCGTCGGACGCTAAAACCTATCGGGCGGTGATGCTTCTGGGCGTTCGAACGGATACGCAGGACACGCAAGGACAGGTGATCGGCCGGTCCGATCCGGATGTTTCGGAAACGGCGATCAGGCAGGCGATGAGAAGGATGGTGGGCGCAATTCAACAGGTGCCGCCGGCCTATTCGGCGCTGAAGCATCAGGGGAAGCCGCTTTACCGCTACGCCCGCCGGGGCGAGGTTCCCGATATTCCGCCGAGGGAAGTGGAGATTTTCAACATCGACGTGCTTGAGGTGGAGAGGCCCTATGTCACGTTTGAGGTGAGCTGCTCGAAGGGAACTTATATCCGGACGCTGTGCGCCGATCTTGGAGACGCTCTGGGATGCGGGGCCTGTCTGGCGGGGCTTCGCAGGTTAAAAAGCGGAATGTTTGATATTCAGGCCGCTGTGCCGCTTCAGCAAGACGGAGCGCCGTTTCCGCCGGACTCTTTACGGCAGGCCGTGATCCCGATGGCGCAATGCCTGCCTGCCATGGCCGAAGTGCCGGTGGACGAGATGATGGCCGGACGCTTGCGCAACGGATTCCAGCCGGATGCGGGAAGTCTGGCGGGCCATGTTCCGGCTTTCCTTGTCGCCGGAGATATGATAAAGTTCACCGACTCGGACGGCGAACTGGCGGCAGTCGCCGAAATGATTATCGATGGCCGGACGGTCGCCGGCAGCCGGAAAGACGATCGGGCCGCGCGCGTCCTTCGGGTGTTCAGAGGACGGCTTGCATCGACCAGACCATAACTGAAATTTTCTATACAGGAGGGAAGTAAAAAGTGTTGACTACGGATAAAAGGAAAGAATTGATCGAAAGCTATCGACTGCACGACAAGGACACGGGATCGCCGGAAGTCCAGGTCGCGCTATTAAGCGCCAGAATCGAATATCTGACGGAGCATTTTAAAACACATCAGAAGGATCATCACTCGCGGCGCGGTCTTTTGAAGCTTGTCGGTCAGAGAAGACGGTTGCTCAATTACATCAAGGCGGATGATGTGGAGCGGTATCGTAGTATCATTAAACGTCTGGGCCTCAGGAAGTAATTTCGCGTTCTTCAAGGGCGGAAGGCAAAAGTCTGACCGATTGGCCGGGTGTGCTGCCATGCCTGTGTCAATCGGCTTTTGCGTTTCGCCCTTGAATTCGGCCGGGTCTTCATCGCCCGTTTTTCGACAAGCGCGCCTTGGCGGACAGGCCGAAGAATATTGCTTCGAGAGATTGAACCCCGAAAATGCGGCCTGCCGCAAATGACGTGTTCAGTTTCCGCCTCCGGACAAAAAAACATTTTGACAGGTATGGAGGAAAATCAATGAGTTCAGTTTTTAGTACGAATTTCGCAGGGCGAAATTTTTCAATCAAAACCAATTATGTGGCCGCGCAGGCCGACGGATCGACCTTGGTTTACTACGGCGATACGGTTGTTTTGGTCACGGCCGTTTCCTTAAAGAGCGTCCGCGAAGGGGTCGATTTCCTGCCCCTGACCGTGGATTATCAGGAGATGACGTTCGCCGCGGGGAAATTTCCCGGCGGCTTTTTCAAGCGGGAGGGCCGTCCCAACGAGCGCGAGATTTTAACCTCGCGGATTATTGACCGGGCGCTTCGTCCTTTGTTTCCCAAAGGATATTATTCCGAAACGCAAATGGTGGCCACGCTTTTGTCCGTGGACAAGGAAAACGATCCGGATGTCGCCGCCATGATCGGCGCGTCCGCCGCGCTGGAGATTTCGGATATTCCGTTTAAGGGTCCGATTGCCGGAGTGCGCGTGGGCCGGATCAACGGCGAACTGGTGGCCAATGCTTCGGCGGAAGCCATGAAGGAAAGCGAGATGAGCCTCTTTCTGGTGGGGCGCAAAGTGCTTCCCAAAACATCCGGCCGCGCCTATGACGTGGAACTCGTGATGATGGAAGGCGAAGCCAAAGAAGTGCCGGAAGAGATCATCGTCGAGGCGATCCAATTCGGATTGGAAGCGATCCGGCCGGTCATTGATCTGCAAGATCAGATGCGTCAGGCCGTAGGGCTTGCCAAACGGTCCGTGGAAGAGGAAAAGCCGGATGAAGAGCTGATAGCTCGTGTCCGGCAGGAAGCTCTGCCCGGCCTTACGGAAGGTTATGGAATGCCCCGCAAACTGGAACGCTACGGCAAACTGGGAGAGGTTCGGGACGCCGTGGTGAAGTCGGTCGGCGGCGAAGACGCGATGCTGCGCAAGAAGGTCGCGGCGATGATCGAACAAATGGAATCCCGCATTTTGCGGGATATGATCCTGAAGGATAAAAAGAGAATCGACGGACGCTCGTCGACGGATATCCGCCCGATCAGTTCGGAAGTGGGCGTTCTGCCCAGGGCGCATGGTTCGGCTCTGTTCAACCGCGGCGAGACGCAGGCGCTTGCCGCCTTGACGCTTGGAACCTCCTCGGATGAACAGCGCATGGATTATGTCGGCGGGGAGGAAATGCGGTCTTTCCTGCTGCATTATAATTTCCCGCCTTTCAGCGTCGGCGAGGCCAAGATGCTCAGATCGCCCGGGCGACGGGAAATCGGCCACGGCGCGCTGGCCCGCAAGGCGCTGGTTCCGGTTCTGCCTTCCGCCGAAGAATTTCCCTATACCATCCGGATCGTTTCTGAGATTCTGTCATCCAACGGGTCGTCCTCCATGGCGACGGTCTGCGGCGGCATTTTATGCCTGATGGACGGCGGTGTGCCGGTGAAGGATATCGTGGCCGGCATCGCGATGGGCCTGCTCAAGGAGGGCGATGAAGTCGTCGTTCTGTCCGATATTCTGGGCGATGAAGATCACGCCGGCGATATGGATTTCAAAGTCTGCGGGACGGAAAAGGGCGTGACCGCCATGCAGATGGACATCAAAATCGACGGTCTGACTGAAGAAATCCTGCGCAAAGCGCTTGCGCAGGCCAGAGACGGGCGCCTGCACATTATCGGCAAGATCCGGGAAACCATTACGTCGCCCCGCGGCGACATTTCACTTTACGCGCCCAGAATCACGACGGTCAAAGTCAAGGAAGATCAGGTCCGCACCGTGATCGGATCCGGCGGCAAGAACATCCGTCAGATTATCAGCGAAACCGGTGTGACCATTGACGTTGAAGACGACGGAACCGTGAGAATCGCTTCGGCCGATGCGGAAGCCGCGGCCCGCGCCGTGGCCATGGTCAAATGGCTGACGGAAGAAGCGGAAGTCGGCAAAATCTACCGCGGCACCGTGAAAAAGATCGTGGACTTCGGGGCGTTTGTCGAGATTCTGCCGGGCACGGAAGGGCTTTTGCATATCTCTCAGATCGCCAAGGAACGGATTGCCAAGGTGACGGATGTGCTTCAGGAAGGCGACGAAGTGATGGTCAAGGTTCTGGAAGTGGACAAGTCCGGCAAAATCCGCCTGAGCCGCAAAGAGGCTCTGGATGCGGAAGGGAAGTAACCCATTCTTCAAGGCGCGCCCGGCTGAACGCCGGGCGCGCTGAAATATTGCCTTTTTCATGGAATCAGTCAACATTCAGATTCGTCGCCTCGACGGAAACGCAGATATCCCCCTGCCGGCCTACATGACCGATCAGGCAGCCGGTCTGGACCTTGCCGCCGCGGTCACAGCCCCGGAAGTTCTTCAGCCGGGGGAAAGAAAGAAGATCCCGACAGGAATAGCCATTGCGCTTCCCCGGGGCTTTGAGGCGCAAATTCGTCCCCGCAGCGGTCTTGCGCTTCACTCCGGCATCACGCTTCTGAACGCTCCCGGGACGATCGACGCGGATTATCGCGGCGAAATTGCGCTCATCGTCATCAATCACGGACAGGCGCCGTTTGTCATCGAGCGCGGCATGCGTTTGGGGCAGATGGTCGTTCAAAAAGTCTGCCGGGCCCAGTGGATTGAGATGCCGAGTCTGGACGAGACCGAAAGAGGGTCGGGAGGATTCGGGCATACCCGGGAATGAAAGCATTTTGCTTTTTTGCATTTGTCGTCAAACAGTGGTATGAAACCGGCAGAAAACCGCAACACGGATACGCTGGAGCTCATGAAAAAGGTCAAAGTCAGAAAGACATTTCAGGACATCAACGAAAAGATTAAAAAAGGCTGCGCGGTGGTCGTGACAGCCGAAGAGATGATCGATATCGTCGAGCGTCATGGCGACGTGGAAGCGGCCCGGCGCGTGGATGTCGTGACGACCGGAACCTTCAGCCCCATGTGCTCATCCGGCGCGTTTTTGAATTTCGGGCATACCTCTCCGCGTATCCGGGCTTCCAAGGTCTGGTTCAACGACGTTCCGGCCTATGGCGGCATTGCGGCGGTGGACTGCTACCTCGGCGCGACGGAGGTTGTGGAAGGCGATCCTCTCAATAGTGTCTATCCCGGTGAGTTCAATTACGGCGGCGGTCATGTGATCGAAGATCTGCTTTCCGGTAACGTGGTGAAGTTGCGGGCCGAAGGGTATGGCACCGATTGTTATCCGCTGCGCAAAATGGAAAAGAACATCACCATCAACGATTTGAGGGACGCCATTTTGTTCAATCCGCGCAATGCCTATCAAAACTACAATTGCGCCGTTAATCAATCCGACACGACGATTTATACATACATGGGCATGCTGCGTCCCCGGATGGCCAATGTTTCTTATTCCACATCCGGCCAGTTAAGCCCTCTGTTTAACGATCCCTACTACCGGACCATCGGTATCGGAACACGGATTTTTCTCGGCGGCGCCCAGGGGTTTGTCGCCTGGCCGGGCACTCAGCACAATCCGGATGTCCTGCGCGGCGCCAACGGCGTGCCGAAGGAAGGGGCCGGCACGCTGGCGGTTATCGGCAACCTCAAAGACATGTCCCCGGAATGGATTTCCGGAGCCAGCATGCTTGGCTATGGGGTTTCCCTGTTTGTGGGCATCGGTGTGCCGATTCCGATTCTGGATGAAGAGATGGCCCGTTTTACGGCCGTGAAAGACGAGGATATCTACGCGCAGGTTTATGACTACAGCATGGACTATCCCAAAAACGACGCCAAGCCGGTTATAGAAGTCAGTTATAAGGACCTGCGAAGCGGATCGATTGTGATTGATGGAAAAAAAGTCGTCACGGCGCCGCTTTCGAGTTATTTTAAGGCGCGTCAGATTGCCTGCCTTCTGAAAGATTGGATCGAAAGCGGGAAATTTCAGTTGGGTGAGCCTCAGCAAACCCTGCCGTCACTTTGTAGATAAGCTATCGAAATAGATCAATAAATTTTTTATTTTGTGACAAACGTCACAAAATCCCTATTTTTTTCTAAACCATGCGAGCCGTACGACCGATAAGGAAAGAAAGTGAAGTGTTTTATTTTTGCTTAATATTAATTAATGTTAAGGATGATTATAAATATTTCTTGACTTTTAATTATAATTGGTGTTCGTTGAACAAAAAAATAAGGCTTCACTTTAATATTATGTCCGAAAGCACTCGAAAAAACAGAGTAAAGAAGTTCAGAGAAGGAATTCCTCTGAGTATGGCTGAACTTGCACGAAGGGCTGGCCTTGCTCCTCAGACCGTTGCGAAAATGGAAAAAGGGCTGCCGACTCGAAAAAATTCGGAACTAAAGGTCGCCAAGGCCCTGATGAAGCAGTATGAAGAAGTCTTTCCTTCTTAGGGGTGCGAATTGTCGCCTGTTCATGGATATATACCGTTGATAGGGTCTTGGGATGAGGATAGGAAGGTACTTGGTTGTCTTTTTGTTGTTTCTGGCGCTTTTAATTACATTTGGCAATCGCGGGGTGATTGATAACTATTTCATGTCCAAGAGGCTCCATGCGCTCCATGCGGAAAATCAGGCCATAGAAGAGGAGAACAAGGAACTCAAAAGAAAGATTCTGCTGCTGAGAAACGACCTGGGGTACATTGAAACGATTGCCCGAAACGATCTGGGCATGGTCAAAGAAGGAGATGTGGTTTACCGGTTGGCCCAATAAAGGCTGATGATTTCAAAAAAGAAAGCGTAGCGGTGTTTTCATGTTTGATATCAAGGAAGTTTTTACAGGAAAGAAAAGGCTGGTCGGTCTGGACATCGGGTCGAATTCTCTGAAACTCGCCGAGATCGTCAGTTCATCGCGCGGCCCTGTCCTGAATCGTTTTTTTCAGCGTCCGCTGCCCAAAGGCATCATCGTCGAGGGCAACGTCGAGGATCCGCGGGCGCTGACCGCGCATCTCAAAGAACTCTTCCGCAATTCCGGATGCAAGGGGCGCGGGGTCGTCACCTCTCTTTCCGGCAATGCCGTCATCATCAAGAAAGTGGCGTTCGCTCAGATGGAAGAGCCGGAGCTGCGTGATCTGATCCGCGATGAGGCCGGCAAATATCTGCCTTTCGACAATATGGCCGAAGTCTATTATGATTTTCAAATTTTGGGTGACAATGAGTACAACCCCAACCAGATGGATGTCATTCTGGTTGCCGCGAAAAAAACGGATATCAACAATTATCTGGATCCGCTGTCGGCCGCCGGTCTCGCCGTGAATATTCTGGACGTCGACAGCTTCGCCCTCGAAACCATGTACGAGGCCAATTACGATTTCGAAGACAATGAAATCGTCGTCATCGTCAATATCGGGGCAAGCATCACCAACATTAATATCATCAAAAACGGCATGTCGATTTTTACCCGGGATTTCACGCTCGGAGGCAATTCCGTGACGGAAGCCCTGCAGGAGAAGTATCGGATTTCGTTTGATGAGGCCGAAACGATCAAGCTTGAAGGGCTTGCGGGCGAGGATCAAAACAGGGAAGAACTGCCGCAGGCTGTTCTGGACTGCGCCGACCCGATCTGCCTGGAAATCGAGCGGTCCATCGATTATTTCCGCTCGACCTTCGGCGGAGATTACATCAAACACGTTTATTTAGCCGGTGGGTCGGCCAGGATCTCGGGACTGACGGAGAATCTGTCGCAGCGCCTGAATATTGAAACCGAGCTGATCAATCCCTTGTTGAAAATCGGTTTCAACAAAAAGAACATCGACGCCGGCAAGATTGAAGACATTAAGACCGTCGGGGCGGTTGCCATCGGGTTGGGTTTAAGGAAAATAGGTGACAAATGATCAAGATCAATCTTTTACCTTACCGCGAAAAAGAGAAGAAAGAGAATCTTTCCCGCCAGATTACCATCATCGTGGGCTCTTTTGTCATTTTTATTCTTTGTCTGGTCTGGCTGCAGATCTGGATGACTTCTGAAGTTGACAGCCTCACATCAAGGGTGGATTCTGCCAAACAGCGGCTGAGCGTCTTGGATCAAAAGGTGGGGGATCTCGAAAAGTTCAAAAAGTTGAAAGCGGAACTTCAGCTGAAGATGGCGGTGATCAACAAACTGGAGCAAAACCGCCTGGCGCCGGTCAAGACGCTGGACGACCTGGCGCTTCTGGTTCCGCAAAAAAACATCTGGCTAGAAAAGATTTCTCAGAACGGGGCGCAAATGAGCATACAAGGCATCGGCCGGGACAACATCGCCGTGGCGGATTTCATGAAAACCATCGAGAATTTCGCCGCCGTACAGTCCGTTGATTTAATATCGTCCAAAAAGAAGGAAGTCGCAGGCATTACGCTTCAGGAGTTCAATTTTTCCTGCAGATTGAAAAAAGGATTCTAATATGGCCATTTCCGTCAATGACATCAAAAAACTGTCGCCCCAGGCCAAAGCCCTGATTATCATTGTGGTCATTTTTCTGATCGGGTACCTCTATTACATGTACTTTTTTTCCGACCTCTGGGTAAAAAAGACGAATCTGGAAAAAGAAATCGAGGCGATTGAGCTCCAGATTGGCCAGAAGGAAAAAATTGCGATGCAACTGGATAAGTACAAAGAAGAAGTTGCCGCACTTCAGGATAATTACAAGATTGCACTTTTAAAACTTCCCGACCAGCGGGAAATCCCCGGCCTTTTTCATTCCGTGGCGCTTGCGGGCAAGGATGCGGGTGTGGAGTTTTCCCTGTTCGAACCCAAGGCGATGATCCCCAAAACACTTGAAGAGCTGGCTGCTGAAGACCCGAAGTTTGCCGAGTTGTTTAAGCTGTCGGACAAGAAGAAAGCGGCGCCCGCGAAAAAAACGGCTAAAGGCAAAGGCAAAAAAGAAGAGGCGCCGGAGCCCTTTTATCAGGAAATTCCGGTGAAGGTCACCATCACGGGACAATACCAGAGTATCCTCCACTTTTTCGAGAAGGTTGCCAAATTGCCGCGGATTGTCAATGTGTCGGATGTTTTTATCGGGGAGCACAAAGATAAAAAAGATGTCAAAGGCCGGGGAAATATTTTGACATCCTCCTGTACGGTGAAAACCTACATGTTTGTGGACAAAAATCAAAGCGCAAGTGAAGAGAAAAAATGAAAAGCTTGAAATTGATTATCTGCAATGTGGTTTTTTTGTTGGCTGGGGTGGTTTTTACACACGCCGCTGATGAGCAGGCGCCTGCCGCTTCAGATCCTTTGCCGCAGCAGGAGCAGGGGTCGGTGGTCGTCCCTGTGCCCGGAGCGTTGATGACGCCCGACGATTCTTACAGCTACAATCCTTTGGGGAAGCCAGATCCCTTCCGGCCTTTTATAAACATTGACGTTTCTTCCAGGAAAAAGGCAGAGGAGGGGAAGAAAGAGCAGAAAGAGGAATCCATTTTCCCGTTGCAGCGCGAGGCGGTGGAAAAATTCCGCCTGGTCGGCGTCGCGGGAGATCAATTCCGGCGCGTGGCGGTTGTTGAAGACAGCGCCCGGCGCTTTTACCCGCTTTTTGTCGGAACGCGCATCGGTCTGCACGACGGAAAAGTCACGGAAATCCTGCCGGATCGCGTGATTGTTGATGAACTGGAAGACAAAAAAACAAAAAGAATCATTTTGAAGCTTCGCAAAAATATCTGATGAGGTAAAATCATGAAAAAATACGTCTTCGGGATCGTTTCATTATTCATCATTCTCGGGATCTTTGCGTATCTTTCGGACAGGGCGCTTGCGGCGGGGGAAACCGCTTCAGGGGCAACGGCGGACAAAGCCGCCGGCACAGCCGAGAAGGTCGGATATCTCGAAAACGTCTTATTTGAAAAATTGCCGGGGAAGGAACGGATTAACTTGGTCATTTCCCAATCCTCGCCGGTTTTGGTTTCCCGAAACGCGGACGGCTCGCTGCAGGTGCGGATTGCCAATCTGTTCGTTCCGGAATCGCTCAGGCGGACATTCGGCGAAGGCCAATTGGTTAATGTCAAATCCGTCGTTCCTGTGCAGTTGACCGAAAATGGCAAGCAGACGGCGTCTCTGACGATCGATTTGCTCGAAAGCGTTCCGTATTCCGTACGACAAGAGGGGAAAAGCGTTTTGATTGATTTCAGTGTGGCGGATCTTCCAAAGACGCTGGTGACGCAGGCCGCCACGGTGCGCGAGTTCCGGCTGGCGGACAGGGAAGCCAGGCCTGCAAGGCGCTCCCAGGCCCCGCGCTATACGGATCGTCTCATCTCTTTGGATTTTCAGGATGCGGATATTAAAAGCGTTCTGCGATTGATGGCGGAATACGGCAATGTCAGCATTATCTCCGGAAACGACGTCAGAGGGAATGTGACGCTGGCGATGAAAAATGTTTCGTGGGAAGAGGCCTTGGATGCGATCCTGCAGGTTCACGGCCTGGCCCGCCAGCCGGTAGGCGATGTGATTACGGTCATGACGCTCGAGAGAAAGAAAAAAGACGAATCCGATAAAATCAAGGCTGAAGAAGATCAGCGTAAGGCCGAGGATGCGCGCAAAAAGCGGGAGATTGAATTGCTGGCTGAAAAAGGCGCGTTGCGGCAGATTCTAATTGAGGCGAAAATCGTCGAAGTTTCGGACGACTTTGTTCGCAATCTGGGCATTCAGTGGGGCTTCGGTCAGCACGGCTCATCGGGCCGCTACGGTCTTGGGTTCGCCGGCGGCACCAATCCGCTGACCACCACCAACGCTCAGCGGATTGCCTATCCGGCTGAAATTCCCTGGACGAAAATCGGATCGACCGACCCCTTGACGATGGCGGCGGTCAATCTGCCTTCGAGTGTCATCGGCCCCGCGTTCGGTCTGGTTTTCGGCGGCGCGAGCGGGTGGATTGAAACACAGCTTCAAGCGCTTGAAGTGACCACCCAGGGGAAGGTGATTTCTTCTCCGCGGGTTGTGACGATGGACAATGTCAAAGCCATCATCAAACAGGGCGATGAGGTTCCTTACGTAACCCGGCCTTCTGGGGATCAGAGCACGGATACGCCCACGGTGACGTTTAAAGAAGCGGTGTTGCGTCTGGAGGTCAAACCCAAAATCACGGAAGAGGGCAAGATCTCCATGGAAATCAAAGCCACCAACGATACGCCGGATTATGCCCAGGGCGAAAAGCTCCAGGGCAACCCGCCGATCCGGAAAAATGAACTCGAATCCAAAGTTGTCGTTGCCGACGGAGACACGGTGGTCATCGGCGGCGTGTCGCGCAATCAGGAAGACAAGACGGTCAGCGGCCTGCCTTGGGCTTATAAAATTCCGGTTCTGGGCTGGCTGTTCAAAACGGAAAATCTGCAGAAACAGAAACGCCAGCTGATGATCTTCATTACACCGAAGATCCTGGAGGAATCCGGCCTGGTGGAGGATGAATGCGACACCTCCCATATGGATTCGCTGAGTCGCTGTCGAAACCGAAAGTGATCTTTCGGAAATGAGTTTGTCCTCAATCCCTCCGCGGAGTCTGCCGCGGAGGGATTTTTGCAAGCGGCCCTAGGTTCTCCGAGGGCGGCAAAAAAATTACGGATGGGTTATGCGATTGAAAAAAAGAACGGTTTTCATTTTGATGAGCGGCCTGCTTCTGGTCCTGTCGTGCACCAGCTCGCCTTGGCACCGGGAGCAAGCGGATATGTATCTGAAAAAAGGAATCGCCTTCATCGAAGCGGGGCAGTATATCGGTGCGCTGAAGGAGTTGCTGGAGGCGGATAAATATTCGCCCGACGATCCGGATATCAACTATTACCTGGGGGTGGCCTATCTTGGCCGCGGCCTGCGCGACTATGCCCTGGAGCGGTTTCAAAAAGCCGTGGCGGCAAGGAAGAACTATTCGGAGGCGCATAATTATATCGGTGTCATCTACATGGACATGGGGCAGTGGGAGAAAGCCGTCGAGTCGTTTGACCGCGCGCTCGGCAATTATCTGTACACCACGCCGGCCCTGGCGTATTTCAATTCCGGATGGGCCTATTATAATCTGAAAAAGTATCCCGAGGCGCTTGCCCGGTATCAGCAGGCTTCGAGAAATGATGTATCCGGCAGCCTGCGCCCTCAAATTGAAAAGAATGTCGGACTGATCTACATGGACCAATCCATGCTGGTTCCGGCGATTGACCACTTCAAGAAGGCGGTGGAACTGGATCCCGCCATGGTTGACGCGCATTTCTTTCTGGGGGAATGCTATCTGCAAATCAAGGATCAGAGCCGGGCGCGCTTGGCCTTTCAGGAAGTCGTTCGTTTGTCGCCTCAATCCGCTTTCGGTCAGAAAGCAAGAAACTATCTCCACACATTAAGATAAATTTCAATGATCCCGACAACTGACCTCCCTGGATCGCATTTTGCGGATCAGGGAGGCCATCCGGCGGAGTTTGTCTGGCGATTCGGACTTGACGGACCGCCCTTTGATCTCCTATGGTCGAAAACAGGTTGGGTTGGTCTTGAATAACCGCTGCAGTTGCGAGGATCGCGGCGGGATACACGGAGGGACTCTTCATGATTGCGAGCGGCAATATTTTTACAGAGCGCCTGGGCCGGCTTCAAAAATCCCTGTCTGCCTGGACCATTGAAGCCCTTTTGATCACCAATATGGACAATGTCCGCTATTTATCCGGCTTTGCGGGATCTGAAGGATTGCTCGTTGTCTGCCCCGATCACTCGATCCTTCTCGTGGATGGACGCTATACCATCCAGGCTCGCCTGCAGTGCGAGGCGGTGGAGGTTATGGAGTTCTCCGACAGGATCGCTAAGCTGGTTGAGGTTTTCCGCAAAAGGCGGCCGGACCGAATCGGTTTTGAAAGCGCATCGATGAACGTTGGATTTTATCGGGAATTAACTCGGCGCCTCAGGGGAACCAGTCTGGTTGCGCTGGACAACGACTTGCGATGCTTAAGGGCGCGCAAGGATGCCGGAGAAATCGCCTTGATGAAAAAAGCCGCGGGAATCGGATCGTCCGCGATCAGGACCGTTTTGAAGCGGGCAGAATCCGGATGGACGGAGAGGGAATTTGCTCTGGCTTTGGAATTTGCCGCCCGGCAGGCGGGCGCCGATGCATTGGCTTTCGATCCCATCGTTGCGTCCGGAAAAAATGCCGCCTTGCCTCATGCCAAGCCCTCGGGCCGCAAGCTGCGCCGGGGAGATTTTGTGGTGGTGGATTTCGGTGTGCGGTATCGGGGCTATTGTTCCGATGAAACCTGCACATTTGCAATTGGGGAATTGACAGATGCTCAAAAGAATGCTTATCGTGCGGTCAAATTGGCGCATGACGAAGCGATCGCTTTGATTCGCCACGGCGTGAAGACGGCTGATGTGGATGCCTGTGTGCGCCGCGTGTTCGGGAAAAAATACGAAAAGTATTTTGTGCACGGCACGGGACACGGTGTGGGGCTTGATGTTCATGAACCGCCGCGCCTGGCGTCGGGTTCCGCCGATGTGCTTGAAACCGGCATGGTCGTCACTGTCGAACCGGGACTCTACTTTCCCGGACGCTGGGGCATCCGGATTGAAGACACGGTTTGGGTACAAGAAAAAGGATGCGAAAAGATCACGAGCATGAATAAGAAGCTGATCGTGATGGATTAAGAATAGAGGTTTGCCGCTATGAAGGTATTTCCAGATGACCTGCTTTACAGCCGTGAACACATTTGGGTGAGGGTTGACGGAGATCTGGCCACAGTGGGCATTACGGATTACGCCCAGGAAAGTTTAGGGGAAATTCTTTCGGTGGAGTTTCCCGAAATCGACACGTATGTTGAACGGGATGAAGCATTCGGCTCAATCGAATCCACCAAGGCGGTGGTCGATCTGATTGCCTCGGTCGGCGGGACGATTGTCAGTGTCAATGAAGACATCAACGATGACATCGGTATTCTCAACAGCGATCCCCACGACACCGGATGGTTGGTGGTCATCGAAATGGACGATCTCGAACAGTTGGACGATCTGCTCGACGCCGCAGGCTACCACGACTTTATCATGCAACAGGAAGCCGACTGACGCAGGCCTATGACCTGGCGGCTCCTTTCTTACCGGCAAAACAGCGCCTTTGAAAACATGGCCATTGATGAGGCCGTGTTTGAAGAAACGGTGCGAACCGGAAAATCCCCGACCCTGAGACTCTATGGATGGCGACCGGCCGCCGTTTCCATCGGGTATTTTCAGGATGTTGCCGCCGGAATCAATCTGGACAGATGTCGGGCCGAAGGCGTGGACGTCATCAGGCGCCCCACGGGAGGCAAAGCGGTTTTTCACAGCGCCGAAGTCACCTATTCACTTGTCGCAAGCCGCCATGAGCGCCTTTTCCCCGACGACATTCAGGAAACCTACCGAATCATCAGCCTGTGTCTGGTCCGCGCGCTTTCATCTTTGGGGATTGAAGCGGTGTTGTCGCCGCCTTCTCCGTCCGCGGGGCGCCGCCTTCTTGATGCCTGCTGTTTCTCGGCGCCGTCGGGCAATGAATTGCTGGTCAAAGGCAGGAAAATCTGCGGGAGCGCTCAAATGAGAACCCGCGGCGGGTTTCTTCAGCATGGATCGATTTTGATGAGCTTTGATCCGGATCAAACAGCGGACTTGATTTTGCCCGGCCATAGCGCCGGGGACATTGAAACGCTTGCCGGCTCGGTGGCGGTCATCCATGAAGAACTGGGCAGGCCGGTAACCGAAGAAACTGTTTGTGAGGCTCTTGAGCGGGGGTTTACCGAGGAGCTCAATATTCGCTTCAGCCCGGAGGATTTAACGGCTACCGAAGCGGTATTGAGTGCGAAGCTGATTTCCAAATATCGCGATCTTTCCTGGAGACGGACTCGAACCCGGGCCGTGACAGCTCCAGGATGAATAGTGGCGAACTATCGAAGGGGTTTGAATTTCCCGGCATTGAGCTTCGGAAGATTTTACGTTCCGGGGCAGAACCCTTCGCAAGCCTGCAAACAACCTTTGCGGGTTGTTTATTTTAGTTGCAATTTCAACGCAAATCGCATATAGACTTCTGTCATTGCACGGAAGTCCAATAAAATTCAATGAACTTCAGTGCATGCAGGGCATCAGCGAGGGTTTGCCGGCATAGGCAATCCGAGCCAGGTGCACTTGGTCGTCCCGATTCGGGAAATTGATTGGCAAGGAGCGTGATTTAATCCGCATTGGAAAGTAGGGTGGTTGACGGCCGAAGAAAACGAAGCTTCGAGCGCCGTGCTGCCCTTTTTTTGCGTTTGAAATCCACCGGATGAATCATCGCTGATTATTGATTTTATAAAATCGAAGGAGGAGAAGAATTTGGAAGTAAAAGTGATCGATAACGATGTTGAAAAAGCGTTGAAAATTCTGAAAAACAAGCTTTCCAAAAGCGGTCTTTTCAAGGAGCTTAAGGTTCGCCGGGCCTACGAAAAACCGTCCGTCAAGAAAAAGAGAAAAACCATTGAAGCGCGCCGCAGGCTGGCCAAGGTCCAGCGCCGTCGCGGCAATTAAGCCGATTCATGAAGATCCGCTGACCGGCGTCGTTCTCCGGCCTTTGTGATCCGACGAGGGGAATATGGAAAAGCAGTATCTGATCGATTCTCTGTCGATTGAGGAATCCTGGCGGATTTTCCGGATCATGGCGGAGTTTGTCGAATCGATTGAAGTTCTGTCCAAGGTCCGCAATGCCGTTACCGTTTTTGGTTCCGCGCGCGTCAAACCGGGGGATCCCTATTATCAGATGGGCGAAGAGCTCGGCCGGCTGCTGGCTCTGGAGGGATTCAGCGTTATTACCGGCGGCGGGCCGGGGCTCATGGAAGCGGCCAACAAGGGAGCGGCCGAAGCCGGCGGGGTTTCCGTCGGTATGAACATCAAACTGCCGTATGAACAAAAACCCAATCCCTTCGCCAATATTCAGATTGATTATAAATACTTTTTTATTCGCAAAGTGATGTTTGTCAAATCCGCGCTGGCTTATGTGATTTTGCCCGGCGGCTACGGCACCATGGACGAATTGTTTGAGGCGCTCACGCTCATTCAGACCAAGCGCGTGAAGAGCTTTCCTTTGATTCTCATGGGGCGCGCCTACTGGCAGGGAATGCTCGACTGGCTGCAAAACACCATGCTGGAGCATCACATGATCGATCCGGCTGATATTGAAATGATTCAGCTGATTGATGATCCGGCGCAGGTTGTCAAACATATCAAGAAATACGTCATTGTCTGAAGTCTCTTTTTGATTCCGGACCGCCCATGATCTTGGATAAAGTCATCGCCGATTTGAAAAAGGGGAAAGTCGCGCCCTGCTATCTTTTGTACGGCGAGGAAGATGATCTGATCCATGATGCGCTTTGCCGGATCGTCGAGCTGCTGGTTGCCCCGGCCGACCGGGACTTCAGCCTTTTTTCGGTGGACGGCGACACGGCCGACTTCGACCTCATCCGCGATCACCTGCTGTCCGCCTCTTTGCTGGGCGGTTCCAAAGTGGTGGTCGTCAAACAAACCACCGTGCTCCAATCCCGTGAAAAAATAATCGACGTGATCGCCAAAATCCGCAGCTTGCTTCAGGACAGTCCCGACAAGGCGGTTGCATGGTTCGCCGTGTTTCTGCAACTTGCCGGTTTCGACTGGGAGGATGTCCAAAACGACGGGTGGCGGAAAATTTCCGATGAGCAATGGCGCCGGGCCGTCGAAGGCGACGACGGAGAAGACAGGCATTTATGGCTGCCGCGCGTCGTCGAGGCATGCGCCGTTCGGGGAGGGGTGCCGGACGGCAAAAACGCCGCGGACCCCGCGGATCGGCTGGCGCGTCTTTTAGAGGACGGTTTTGGACCCGGCAATTGTTTGATCCTGACGGCGGATTCGGTGGACCGGCGAAAGAAACTTTTTAAGCTCATCGAAACAATCGGGGTGGTCTTGCACTTCGGCGAAGTGAAGGGAGAAACACTGACCCGCGAGACTTTCAGGCAATCTGCGCAAGGCCTGCTGACCGAAGCGGGAAAGACGCTCGCCTCCGACGCCTGGATGGCCTTGGGCAGAAAAACGGGATTTCAATTGCGGCCATCCATGAACGAATTGCAGAAGCTAATCGCCTATGCGGGCGACCGGACCGTCATTGAGGCCGATGATGTCGAGGCGGTTGTCGGACGCACGAAAGAGGATTCCATCTTTGATTTGACCAAGGCCTTGAGTGAAAAAAACGCCGCCGTGGCGCTTGCGGCCTTAAACGCGCTTTTGGATCAGGGCGCGCATCATCTGATGATTCTGACCATGATCAGCCGTGAAATCCGCATGTTGATCCAGGCCTTGATCCTCCGGGAATCGGGCGCCTTGCCGAAATTCAATGCGGCCATGGAATTTCCCTCTTTTCAGAAACATGTCTATCCGCTTGTGGCCGCCCTCGGCTCGGAAGCGGCCAAGAAAGACGATCTGCTCATCAATAAACACCCCTATGTCGTTTACAACGCGCTTAAATCCTGCGGGCGGTTTTCTTATCCGGTATTGCTTCGGTATCTGGAGGAGTTGCTGCAAATAGACCGGGAGATGAAATCCTCGGCCACCGATCCGAGGCTCCTGTTGGAGCGTTTCGTCATGAAGGCCTGCGCTTAGAGTTTTCGTATTTTTGTCAGGGTGAGTTTGCGAGAGCGGGACGGCCGGCGGGCGGGTCCTTTTTTGCCGACGCGCTGGAAACGGTCTTCGTCGTCTTTTTCTTCTCGGCCGTCGCCCGCGGCCGCGCGGTTGACCAGGGTTTCGAATTCCGGAGACGACACGGACGCTCGGCCGTGGCGCTGGGCGAAGGACGCGATTTCCCGGTCGGACGAAACGACGAGCAACTCTTCATCCGACGTCGCGATGATTCTTTTGAGCACGTCGTCAGCCTTGACACCCCGGCCCGAGTAAATAATCATAATGCCCCGACTGACGTCTCGTTCCTCGACGGGAGACCCTTCTTTCCAGCCGTCGAAGACAACGGTGATCCGATGGTCTTTACTCTGGCGATAGGAAGCCAGCCAGGCGATCAGCGCATGGCGTCCCGCTTCAAGACTCTGTCTTTCAAAGCGTTTTAAATCCGCGGATTGGCGGATCAGGTTGTATCCATCAATGTAAATGTGCATGGCGGATACTGACACAATGCGACGGGAGTTTCAACAGAAGAAAAGCGCCGGGCATTTTCCTTGACTTGGCTGCATCGGGTCTGTTACCGTCCGACAGCTTGAAAGGCTTTTTTTAGCAGTGAAAAGCGGACAGCTTCCGCTTTTTTTTCAAACCAACAGGAGGTGTGCCGATGGATATTAAAAAAGTGTGTGTGTTGGGCGCAGGGCTCATGGGCAACGGGATCGCGCAGGTTTGCGCGGCCGCCGGATTTAACGTTACCCTGCGGGATATTGAGCAGAGGTTCATTGATAACGGGATGAACACGATCAAAAAGAATCTCGGACGGGACGTCGAAAAAGGCAAGATCGATCAGCAGCGGATGGACGATATTCTGAGCCGCATCAAACCGACCCTCGACATTCGGGAAGCCGCCTCGGACGCGGATGTCGTCGTCGAGGTGGTGATTGAGCTGATGGATCTTAAAAAGAAGGTCTATGCGGAGCTCGAAGACGTTGTTCCCTCCTCTTGCCTGTTTTTCACCAACACCTCGGGCCTGAGCATCACCGAAATGGCCGCGATTACCAAGCGGCCGGATCGCTTTATCGGGACCCATTTCTTCAATCCGGTGCCCGTGATGAAGCTTCTGGAAGTCATTCGCGGACAGCAGACGTCCGACGAGACGGTGGAGATTGCCAAGGCCTGGGGCAAAAAAATCGGCAAGGACGTTGTGATGGTCAAAGAGGCGCCGGCTTTTGTGGTCAATCGGATTTTGTGTTCCATGATCAACGAGGCTTTCTTTGTTCTGGATGAAGGCCTGGCCACGCCCGAGGACATCGACAAGGCGATGCAGCTGGGCTGCAACCATCCGATCGGGCCGCTGGCGCTGGGCGATCTCATCGGCCTGGACACGCAGCTTCGCATCTGCGAAGGCATGCACCGTGAGCTGGGAGACAAATACCGCCCGTCGCCGCTTCTGCGCAAACTGGTGCGCGCGGGCAATCTGGGACGCAAGTCCGGCCGAGGGGTTTACGATTACTCGAAGAAATGAGTCCGCATCCGATCAGCGGCGGAAGGACGTCCTTTCGCCGCTGATGCAGGAGGAGTGTTAAAAAAGGATCATCCGGGGCTGTTCGCGGCGTTTTTCAGCGCGGCGATCGTTTCAGCATAGTCAGCCGTTCCGAAAACGGCCGCGCCTGCGACCAGGACATCGGCGCCGGCTTGGGCGATTGACGCGATATTCTGAAGATTCACGCCGCCGTCCACTTCCAGAAGCGGTTTTCGGTCGAGCGCCGCCGTCATGGCGGCAGCTTTTCTGATTTTGGCAAGCGCGCTTTCGATAAAAGCCTGGCCCCCGAAACCGGGGTTGACCGACATGATCAAAACGAGATCAAGCTGGGGCAGAATCTCTTCAAGCAGACCGAGCGGCGTGGCCGGATTGAGCGAAACCCCCGCTTTCTTCCCCGTCTTTTTAATGAGCTCGACGGTGCGATGCAGATGCGTGGATGCTTCGACGTGCACCGTGAGATAGTCCGCGCCCGCGGCGGCGAACGATTCGATATACTCGTCGGGATTCCGGATCATAAGGTGCACATCGAAAGGCAGATTTGTCGCCTTTCTGAGCGCGCCGATGATTGCCGGCCCCATCGTGATGTTGGGAACAAAATGGCCGTCCATAACATCCACGTGAATCCAGTCCGCGCCGGCTTTTTCAACAGCCCGGATTTCCTCGGCCAGCTTTCCGCCGTCGGCGGATAGAATGGAAGGGGCGATCAATTTCATGGGGAGTTTCTCCTTTTCCGGCCTTTCAGATATACCAAAGCCGTTTGCGTGTCAATCCGCACGTCGCCGCAAAAGATGTTTTTGAGGGCCCTTTTATCCCGGCCGCGGCCGTCTTGGCCGGTCGGGGCAAAGGAAAAACTTGACACGGATCGGGAAAATACTGATTATGCGCGCATGAGAGGCGTTTACAACATCCTTTTGATGATCCTGGCGATTCCGGGGCTTGTGTTTTTTCTTATCAAAATGCGCTTGACGGGGAAATATCGAAACAGCTTCATCCAAAAACTGTCCGGCAGGCAAAAGTCCATTCTTGAACGTGTTGGGCCGGGGCGCCGGGTCTGGATCCATGCCGTATCGGTGGGGGAAGTCACCGCCGCCGCCCCGATCGTGGCCGCGCTGAAACAACAGAGCCCGGCTTACAGAATTATTGTTTCCACGTCCACGGAAACCGGCCAGGAAATGGCTCGACATCTGATCGCCGACGCCGATGCCTTCATTTATTTTCCCCTCGATTTGCCCTTTGCCGTCAACCGCATGCTGAATCAGGTCGGGCCGGATCTATTTGTTTTGGTTGAAACGGAACTGTGGCCGAATTTTCTGGCCGCCTGCCGCAGGCGGGGCATCGGTGTGCTTTTGGCCAACGGCCGGATTTCTCCCCGCTCGTTTAAGAAATATTATCGCACCCGGTTTTTCTGGAAGCGGGCACTTGGCGATATCACCGAAGCGGGGATGATTTCGCGCACAGATGCCCTGCGGATCGGTCAGATGGGCATGGACGATGCAATAATCAAGGTTCTGGGCAACGCAAAGTATGACGCGCTTTCGGCATTGGCCTCGCCCGCTCTTTATGAAGAGACGGCAAGACGATTCGGCCTCAGGACGGGAGAAAAGTTTTTCGTGGCGGGCAGCACCCACCCCGGCGAAGAGGATGCCGTCATCCGGACGTATCAGGCGATCTTAAACGTTCGTCCGGATTACGGATTGATCCTCGTTCCCAGGCATGTCGAGCGAACACGCGAGGTGCTTGAACTCCTCCGGCAAAAGGGGATCAAGGAGATTCTGACCGCAAGTGAAATGCGCGCCGGCCGGATGCGCCGTGGAGAGAAAGTTCTGGTGATCGATGTGATCGGCGAGCTGTTTAAAGTTTATTCCCTGGCGGAAATCGTTTACTGCGGCGGATCACTCGTGCCCCGGGGCGGCCAGAACATCCTGGAGCCCGCCGCCTGGGGGAAAGTGGTTTTGTATGGTCCGTCGATGGATGATTTCAGTTCCGAGGCGGCGCTTTTAGAAGAAGCGGGCGCCGGGGTGCGCATTCGGAACGTTTCGGACCTGCAGCAGAATATATTGAAGTTGCTAGACGATGCGCAGGACCTGCGGGTGCGGGGAGAAAAAGGACGGGCGGTGGTTTTAGCCAATAGAGGCGCGGCGGGCCGTTACGCGGAGATGATCCGCCGCCATCTGGAGCGCGAAAGCGGATGAAATGCGAAGGCGGCAAGGAGGAGTTATGTTGAAGAAATATGAGCAGATGGCACAACGGGTGAACCTCACCAATATTTTCATGGCAAAATCGGTCATTAAGCGCTACCTCAACCGGACCAGCCTGACCCACTATTCGGAGCTGTCGCGCCTTTTGGGCTGCGAGGCCTTTGTCAAGCATGAAAATCATAACCCGACCGGATCGTTTAAAATTCGCGGGGCGCTGAACTTTTTCCATCACCTGTCCCAGGCGGAACTGGAGGCGGGCGTTCTGGTGGCCACGCGCGGCAATCACGGTCTGGCGATGGCCTGGGCGGGACAGTGGTTTTGCGTGCCCTGCACGGTCGTTGTGCCGGAAAACAACAACCCTGAAATCAACCGAATCATCGAAAGCTACGGCGCCGAGGTTATTGTTCACGGCGCGGATTTCTACGACGCGCAGTCCTATTGCGAAGAGCTGGTCGACTCCGCGGGCTACTATTATGTCCAACAGGGAAACGAGCCGGAAATTCTCAACGGACACGCGACCATGGCGGTGGAGATCCTGGAGGACCTGCCGGAGGCGGATGTGATCATCTGTCCCATCGGCGGCGGCGCCGGCTGCGCCTCCATCTTGAAAACCGCCCGGGCCTTCCGGCCGGACATCGAAATCATCGGCGTGGAGCCGCAAAGCGCCCCGTCCTTTTACAGCTCGTGGAAGAAGGGCGAAATTGTGGTTTTAGACGAAGCCCACACCATCGCGGACGGGCTGGCGGCTCGCAGCGTATTCCATCTGCCGTATGTCATTCTTCGCGATGCGATAAACGACGTGGTCCTTTTGACCGAAGAAGAAATTTTCGAAGGCATCCGAATGGCGCTGTCGGCGACTCACAATCTGGCCGAGGCGGCGGGCGCCGTTTCGCTGATGGCCGCCTACAAAATCCGGGATCGATTGGCCGGAAAGAAAGTCGTGATGATCATGTCCGGTGGGAATTTGAATATCGAAACGCTCAAGATGGCCATCGACAGATGATGCGCTTTATCGGTGCGTGCTTTATCTGATCCCCGGCTTTCGACTGCGGAAGGCCGGTGTGCTGGGGTCGATGTCGGGCAGTTGCGCTGCGCCGCTTCTGGCCGGATACAACGATTCCGAAGGACACATCCGGCGGATCGCCGGTTCGTCTTTTCGCAGCCAACATTATGCTTGATATAACCCGGCGCGCTTGATACGCTGACACCGCGCAAAGCGCAAGGGGGCCTGAAGCGTCGCTTGCCGCGTTCGGGAGACTCTTTGATATCTGGTTTTAACCGGAGTGGATCATCGTGGCGGAAAAGCCGACCTACGAAGAGTTGATCAATCGAATTCACGAGCTGGAAATGAGCGAGGAATTTCTCAATACCATCATTGAGCATATTCCCATGCTGATTTTCGTCAAGGAAGCCGAGTCGCTCAAATTCATCCGGTTCAACAAAACCGCCGACCGGTTGAAAGGGACCGATCAGGAGATTGCCCTGGGAAAGACGGATTACGATATTTTCCCGAAGAAGGAAGCGGACGCCTTTGTAGCCAGAGACCGTGAAGCGCTCAACGCCAATACGATTATCGACATTCCGGAAGAGATGATCCGCACCGGAAACAATCTAAAACGCATCTACCATACCCGAAAGATTCCGATTCTGGATAAAGAAGGCAGACCGCTTTATCTTTTGGGCATTTCGGAGGACATTACGGAACGCAAACGGCTGGAAGAACAGCTGCTCCAGTCCCGGAAAATGGAATCCATCGGCAGGCTGGCCGGCGGGGTCGCGCATGATTTCAACAACATGCTGGCGGTCATCATCGGCAACGCCGACATTGCCCTGGCCGAATTGGACGCCGATATGCCCCTGGGCAAGCACCTTCAGGATATTCGCAAGGCCGCCCAGCGTTCGGCGGACCTGACCAGCCAGCTGTTGGCCTTCGCCCGCAAACAGATTGCCGCGCCCCGGGTTCTCGATTTGAATGAAGTTCTGGCCGGGATGATCAAGATGCTTAGGATCTTGATCGGCGAAGACATCGATCTGGCCTGGATGCCCGTCTCCGCAATCTGTCCGGTGAAGATGGACCCGTCGCAAATCGATCAGATTCTGGTCAACCTGTGCATCAACGCGCGCGACGCCATCACCGATGGAGGCCGGATCACCATTGAAACCGATATTGTGTCTATCGACGAGGCGTATTGCGCCGGAAATCCGGAGGCAAAGCCTGGCGATTTTGTGATGCTCTCCGTCAGCGACAACGGTCACGGCATGAATGCGGAAACCGTGCAAAAGATCTTCGAACCTTTTTTCTCCACAAAGAAAACGGAAAACAAAGGAACGGGGCTGGGCCTGGCGACGGTTTACGGCATCGTCAAACAAAACGGCGGGTTCATCAACGTTTACAGCGAGCCCGGCGTGGGAGCCACTTTCAAGGTTTATCTGCCCAGGCAAAAAAAGGATGTTGAGCCCATTCGGCAATCGTCGGCGTCTCCGGCGCAGCGCCAAGGCTTTGAAACCGTTTTGCTCGTAGAGGATGAATCGTCCATCCTCTCCATGGCGATCCTGATGCTGGAGAAATTCGGCTATTCGGTTCTGGCCTTTTCCAGCCCTTCGCAGGCGATAGCGGCGGCCGAGGCGCACCGGGGCGGCATCCATCTGCTTGTCACCGATGTCGTCATGCCGGAAATGAACGGACCGCTTCTGGCGGAAAAAATCCGTTCCTTCCATCCCGAAATCAAAATTCTTTTCATGTCCGGCTATACGGAAAATGTCATTGCCCATCACGGTGTTTTGGATGAGGGCGTCAATTTCATTCAAAAACCTTTTTCCATGGACGCCTTGGCCGAAAAGGTCCGCGCGGTGCTGGATGGCGCCACATAACACTGTGCGAAATAAAAACGAGGCGCTGCGTCTTTCTTCACGATTGTGTTGACAGGGAACGGATTTTCTTGATAGTCATCCTTCCGGAAGCGCCGGGTGGCGCTTGCCCTGGTTGTGCCGCCCCGACAAGATCAGCCCGCCCTGACCCGTCATTTCAGACACAGCCTGTCGGACATCATGGAAGGCCGGCCTTCCTGACGATATTGCAAGGAGTATGAATTATGGAGCAACCCGCAGCGCCGCTTCCCAACGATTTTATTCGCGACATCATCGACGAAGATCTCAAAACCGGCAAAAATCTGGGCCGTGTGGCCACACGCTTTCCGCCCGAGCCCAACGGCTATATTCATATCGGGCATGCCAAATCCGTGTGCCTCAATTTCGGGTTGGCCGGGCAGTACCGGGGCACATGCAACCTCCGAATGGACGATACCGATCCTTTGGGCGAGTCGATGGAATTCGTCGAATCGATCATCCGGGATGTCCGCTGGCTGGGATTTGACTGGGGGGACCGCCTGTTTTACGCCTCCGACTATTTTGAAAAGCTCTATGCGTTTGCCGTCGAACTCATCAAAAAGGGCGACGCGTATGTCTGCGATCTCAACGCCGATGAAATGCGCGAACACCGCGGAACGTTCACCGAGCCGGGCAAGGCCAGCCCCTATCGCAACCGCTCTATCGATGAGAATCTCGATTTATTCGCGCGCATGCGCCGGGGCGAATTCGCCGACGGCAGCCGCACCTTGCGCGCCAAAATCGACATGGGATCGGCCAACATTGTTATGCGCGATCCCGTGCTGTACCGGATCAAGCGCGAGCCGCATTACCGGACGGGAAACGCCTGGGTGATCTATCCGATGTACGATTTCGCGCATTGTCTGTCCGACGCGCTCGAAGGCATCACGCATTCCATCTGCACGCTGGAATTTGAAAACAATCGGCCGCTCTACGACTGGATCGTGGCGCGACTGATTGAAAAAGACCGGCCCCGGCAGATTGAATTTGCCCGTTTGAATTTAAGCTATACCGTCTTGAGCAAACGCAGGCTCATCGAACTGGTGCAGAAAAAATATGTGAGCGGATGGGACGATCCCCGCATGCCCACCGTCACCGGCATGCGCCGCCGGGGCTATACGCCCGAGGCCATCCGTCAGTTCTGCCAGGCCATCGGCGTGGCGAAAAACGACAACCTCATCGATGTGGCGCTTTTGGAGCATTGCGTCCGGGAAGATTTGAATGAAAAAGCGCCGAGGGCCATGTGCGTGCTGCGGCCCCTTAAGATCATCCTCGACGACTACCCGGAAGGAAAGGTGGAGCAGATCCAATGCGCCAACCATCCGCAGCGTCCCGACATGGGAACGAGGCGGGTGCCATTTTCAAGGGAACTCTACATCGAGCAAGACGACTTTCTGGAAGATCCGCCGAAAAAATACAACCGCCTCGCGCCGGGCCGCGAGGTTCGTCTGCGCAACGCCTACATCATCAAATTCGAACGACTGGTTAAAGACGAACAATCAGGCCGGATTATTGAAATTCATTGCAGCCACGATCCGGCCACGAAAGACGGCCCGCCCGCAGACGGCAGAAAGGTGCAGGGTGTCATTCACTGGGTATCGGCCCGACACGCCGTGACCGCCGAAGTCCGCATTTATGACCGCTTGTTTAGGATTGCCGATCCGGGAAGCGAAGAAGATTTTCTCAAAGATCTCAACCCCGATTCGCTTGAAGAACTCGCCGGTTGTCAGGCCGAAGAAAGCCTTAGAGATTCGGCGCCCGGTTCGCGCTACCAGTTTGAACGCCTGGGATACTTCTGCGTCGATGAGAAAGACACGAAACCCGGAAAGCCGGTTTTCAACCGGATTGTCCCGCTTCGGGACAGTTGGGCGAAAATATCGGACAAGAAATAAGGATGAAAAAAATGGCTGGGGAACAAGGATTCGAACCTTGATTGACGGAGTCAGAGTCCGCTGTCCTACCATTGAACGATTCCCCAGTAGGATCGACGCGTTTTGTGGGCCGTGTGAATTCAAGCGGCAGCCGCATCGGGCGCTCTATATAATGCGATTGATTTGCGATGTCAATCATTTTTCTGTCCGGCTTAAGGATCAAACCTTCTTGTGCGACACCAGTTGCGCAAAAAACTCAAAAGACCGGTTATAGGTTTTTTCCGCGTCGGCGGGGAAACAGCAGCCGGGCAGCTGCCGCTTTTTTAGATGGTAGGAAAGGCAATCACAGCAAAGGCCTTTGCGGCTGCAGGGGTCATAGGTGCAGGCGCAGAGCTTTAGATTCTTATCTTTTTGACAGTCCATGACGTCTCCGCAGCGCTTTTCTGGCCGGCTTGCAAAATGGCGGGGATGATTTTGCCCGCCGGATCCGATTGCGGAATCCAGCCTTTGCATTGCAATTCAGGGATGTCAAGGAAAATTCCGCCGGGGTGCGGCCAAAAGCCGTCCGCGACGATGGGCCTCCGTTTGCGGGCGGTTTTTTTGTTGCGCGCCGCGCCGCAGTAAGATAAAAGAGCGAATCATCCGCCAAGAAAACTATCCACGAAAGGAGTGTGTGGTCATGAAAAAAACAGTTTTGATGGCTGTGTTTGCGGCTGTGATTTTGGGGGTATCGGGCCTGTCTTATGCGCAGGTTCCCAAGGGGCTCTATGCGGGAGTCGTCGGCGGTTTTTCCATCGCGCCGGACCTCTCCTCCTCCATTACCAACCGCGTTCAGGCTTGGGACAGCGTCAATTTCGACGCGTCGCTTAAGGCCGGTTATCTGTTCGGCGTCAAGGCGGGCTGGCAGACGCCTTTTACCAATCGGATTATGGCCCTCGAGCTGGAATTGCTCAATATGGGCCATGAGATGGACACGCTTAAAAATGTCGCCACCTATCCGGAAAGCGATGCGGACGGCAGAATCTATATTTCTTCGCTGATGGGCAATGTGATCGCCCGTTATCCGTCCGGAATGATTCATCCCTATGTCGGAATAGGCGGCGGGTTGGCCTATCTGGCCGTTGATGAAATCAAAAGCGGTTTTCCCGCGTTCTGGGTGAACAGCGGGTCGGATGTGGTGTTGGCCTATCAGCTCATGGCGGGCGTGGAGATTGATATCAAGAAAAATTTTGTGATCGGCATCGGCTATAAATACTTTGACGCCATGAAAGCCACTTACGAGGCGGATTACGCCAGTCCGGGAACCTATATTCCGGCGGAAGTGGAGGTGGACTACAAATCGCATAATTTCGTGCTGAGTTTCAGCTATCTGTTTTAGAAACATATCTCAGGGGGGAAAGAAAAAGGCAGGTCCGGGCAAAAAGCCGGGCCTGCCTTTTTAAAGCATTCATTCGGAGAGGGTTAATCCTTTTTGCCGTAGCCGATGGTTTTGACGGATGCTTCGATGGCCGTAAGGACGCCCGGATCGTCTATGGTGGACGGAATGACGTAGTCCTTTCCATCCACGATTTTGCGCATGGTCGAACGCAGGATTTTCCCCGACCGGGTTTTCGGCAGGGCCTTCACCACCGCGGCTTCCTTGAAACAGGCCAGCGCCCCCAGTTCGGCTCGAACCATTCCGACCAGTTCGCTCACAATCTCCCGGGCGTCGCGCTCGACGCCGGCTTTCAAGACGACAAAACCCACCGGCACCTGGCCCTTGAGAGAATCGTCCGCCCCCAGAACGGCGCATTCCGCGACATCCTTGTGTTTGGCGACGATTTCTTCCATCGCCCCGGTGGACAGCCGGTGTCCGGCAACGTTGATGACGTCGTCGATCCGTCCCATAATATAGAGGTATCCGTCTTCATCGAAACGCCCCCCGTCGCCTGTCACGTAATATCCGGGCCTTTCCGTCACGTACTCCAGGTAGCGCTTGTCGTCGCGCCACAAGGTGGGCAGGCAGCCGGGCGGCAGGGGCAGTTTAATGACCACGGCGCCTTCCTGTCCGTTTGGCAAGACGTTGCCGTCCATATCGAGGATCTGAACATTGTAGCCCGGCACCGGTTTGGTGGGAGAGCCGGCCTTGATCGGGAACGGTTCGATGCCCATGCAGTTGGCGGCGATCGGCCAGCCGGTTTCGGTCTGCCACCAGTGATCGATGACGGGAATTTTCAGCAGATCGCTGGCCCAGAAATACGTGTCGGGATCGAGCCGTTCGCCCGCCAGAAACAAATAGCGCAGGCAGGCGATGTTGTATTTTTTCCGGTAGTCTCCGTTGGGGTCTTCTTTTTTGATGGCGCGAAACGCTGTGGGCGCCGTAAACAGCACCGATACGCCGTGCTGAGAGATCACCCGCCAGAAAGCGCCGGGATCGGGGGTGCCCACCGGTTTGCCTTCGTACAAAATGGTCGTGCAGCCGTGCAGAAGCGGCGCATAGACGATGTAGGAATGGCCGACCACCCAGCCCACGTCCGAGGCGGCCCAGAAAACCTCGCCGGGCTTGACGTCGTAAATATGCTCCATGGACCATTTCAGGGCCACCGCGTGGCCGCCGTTGTCGCGCATCACGCCTTTGGGTTTGCCGGTCGTTCCGGACGTGTAAAGGATGTAAAGCGGGTCGGTCGCGGCCAACGGCACGCAGGCGGCGGGTTTGGCGTTTTGGATAAAGACGCTCCATTCGATGTCGCGGCCGGCGATCAGATCGGCGGCGACCTGCGGCCGCTGGAAAAGAACGCAATGTTGCGGCTTGTGCGAAGCGATGCGAATCGCCTCGTCCAGGAGAGGTTTATAGGGCAACACTTTTTTGCCTTCGATGCCGCAGGAGGCGGAAATGAGCATCTTGGGTTTGGCGTCGTCAATGCGGATGGCCAGCTCATTGGGGGCGAACCCGCCGAAAACGACGGAATGAATCGCGCCGATTCTCGCGCAGGCAAGCATCGCCACGACCGCCTCCGGAATCATGGGCATATAGATGATCACCGTGTCGCCTTTTACGACGCCGCTGTTTTGAAGCGCGCCGGCGAAAATCGACACCCGATCCAGCAGTTCGCCGTAGGTGATGGTTTTGACCGTGTCGGTGACGGGGCTGTCGTAAATGATCGCCGCCTGGTCTTTCCTTCCCTCGGCGATCTGCCGGTCCAGGGCGTTTTGACAGGTGTTGAGCTCGCCGCCTGAAAACCATTTGTAAAACGGCGCATTCCCTCCGTCGAGCACTTTTTCCCACTTCTTTGTCCAGAGGATCTTTTCGGCCGCGCTCCCCCAAAACTCGTCGGGCCGGCTGATCGACTGCTCGTAAACTTCCCGGTACGAAAACGACTTTGACATAACGCCTCCTCTATCTTTATTTGTTGATGCGCTGTCGGGGGCCCGCGGCGGATCGAGACGGGCCGGTTTTTTGGGGAAAGTTCCGCCGCCGCTTTTTGCGGAAAGGTCGATTACGGCACCTCTTCGTAATAGGCATCCAAAACGCCGTCGAGAAGCTGCAGCGCGCGGATTTTAATGACGACGATCTCCGTGCGGGCATCGTCGATAAATGACCCGAGCTCCGGGTGGCGCTCGATCAGCCGTTTTCGGAGGTCCGCTCTTTCAGACGCAGGATAGGCGCCCAGATAGGTTCCGGTCATCGTCAGGGCGCGCAACGGCCGCGCATTTTCGGTTTGGCGCGAATCGACCAGCAGGCTGACGGTTGGATTTTTTTTGAGGTTGTCATATTTTTTTGTGCTTTTTCGCGTCGCCATGCAAAGTTCGCGGCCGTCGTCGGAACAGGCGTACGACATCAGCGAACAATGCGGGGCGTCGCCGGCGGCGGTCGCCAGAACACAGAAACGGTTGGACGCGATCATGTCGAAAATGTCTTTGCGCATGGGGGCTCCTTTTGCAAAATCGGTTTACCGGTCCAGAACATCCCGGATTTTCTGAGACAGCTCTTCAATCCGGAAGGGTTTGGAAATCAGTTCGCAGCAGCCGCTGTTGAGGAGCTGCCGGGCCTCGTCGCTTTGGCTGTATCCGGTGGAAAGGATCACTCTCGCCTGCGGATTGATCCGACGGATCTTCTCGAAGAGCTGGGCGCCGCTCATGCCCGGCATGATCATGTCCAGAATGACCAGATCGATGTCGCGGGGATCCCGCGAGTAGAGGTCCAGAGCCGCTGGCCCGTCTGAGGCGACACGGATCCTGTAGCCCAGACTGATCAGAATGTCCCGGCAGACGTCCAGGATGGCGTCTTCGTCATCCACCAGAAGAATCGTCTCCGTGCCTTTGCAGATCGTTTTGGACGGATAGGTTGCCGCCGGGACGGCCTTGTCCGACGCGGGCAGATACAAGGTGAATTGCGTTCCCCGGTCGGTCGCGCTTGCCGCTTCGATGGCGCCTTGATGGTCGCGCAGAATGCCGTAGGCGGAGGCCAGCCCCAATCCCACTCCGCGTTCTTTTGCCTTTGTGGTGAAAAAAGGCTCGAAAATATGCCGGCGGGTTTCTTCGTCCATCCCCATGCCGGTGTCGCGGATGGTCACTTTAACATATTTCCCCTTGCGGAGATGCCGGGCCGGAGCGGATCGGGCAAAGGTTTCATGCTGCGTTTCCACAAAAATGTCTCCGCCTTCGGGCATGGCCTGCCAGGCGTTGACAAAAAGATTGAGAAAAACCTGCTCCATCTGGACGCGGTCCACCTCCGCGATGGCCGGGTTCGCCCGAAACTGCTGATGCACGGTAATCTCTCTTTTGGTGCGGCCGAAGAGGTTGACGGTTTTGGCAATCAGCTCATTGAGATCGGTCGGCGTGATTTCGAAGCGCCCGCCGCGCGCGAATCCCAGAAGTTTTCCCGTCAGATCCGCGCCGCTTTGAACAAGCGTCTGGACGTTGACGAGTTTTTCGAAATCGGGATGAATCGTGTCCATTTTAATCAGAAGCAGAGAAATATAGCCCTGAATGCCCATCAGAATATTGTTGAAATCATGGGCGATGCCGCCCGCCAGACGTCCGATCGCTTCCATTTTCTGGGAATGGAGGAGTTGCGATTCCAGCCTCTTGCGCTCAGAAACATCGCGCGCATTGATGATGATGCCGCCGATGGCCGGATTGCTAAGACAGTTGTTGCCCAGCGCTTCGAGACAAATCCAGGTGTTGTCGGCATGGCGGAAACGCAGTTCGGTGACAATGCCTTTGTTCTGACGCAAAACGACTTCCCGAAGCGCCTTGGAAACGGTTTTCACATCTTCGGGGTGAATAAAATCGAAGGCGTTTTTCCCGGCGAGATCAGTCTGGTTGTAACCCAAAACGGTTTTCACCGACGGCGACACATATTGGAAAATGCCTTTTTCATCCATCACGACCGTGACATCCGAAGATTTCGCCAGAAGCTCCTCGATGCGCTGTTCGGATTGCAAAAGAGCCTGCTGCGTTTTTTTTCGGTCGGTGATGTCCAGGATGGCGCCCTGCAAGTGGGTAATGCGTCCGGCCTGGTTGAAGATGAAGACATTCTGGTCTTCCACCCAGCGCGTTTGGCCTTGCTTGTCGAGGATCCGATAGGTTTGGGGAAAGGAGATGGTTTTCCGTTTCAGAAAATGGACCACGTCCGCTTCAAGATCCCGGATGTCGTCCGGATGCGTGATGGCCCGCCACGTCAGGCGGCCGGACAGGAAATCTTTCGCCGTATACCCCCACTGATCAATGTTTCCTGAAACATATTCAACCGACCAGTCTTCGACCAGGCGCCAGATGCAATAAATGACGGGACTGCGGTTGATAATGGATTCGGCGTCCAGCAGGGTCTTTACGGAACGCTTGAGATCTTGGTCAACCTTTGCCTTTTTGCTCTTATCCATCATGTCGCCAAGCTAAAACGTCTGGGCAATAAAATCAATCAGGAAATAAGCCGGTCAGCCGAGAATTCCTCCGACGGCGGTGACGGACTTTTCGGGGATTAAAAGGCAGTCTTTCGTGATCGAAATGCCGATCTGCGCGAGGTCCAGACGGGTGTGAAAGATTTTCTGGTTTTGCAGGCCGAAATCCGCATAGCCCGCGGAAAAACGGCGCGGCAGAAGAACCTTGCCTTCGCGTCGGAGCTGCCCGTTGACGAAGTCCATCATCCAGTCGAGCGCCGCATCGGCCAATTCGCTCGCCGTTGCGTCATACACGACGGCGGCCTTCATGTCGCCGGCCAGCATTTTTGCCCCGACGGCGTCCAGAATCGCGGCGCCGACAGTTGCGCCCATCAGCAGGACTTCCCGGCAATCCCGCAGAAAAGCGGCCAGTTTGACGCTTTCAAACGCCGCCGAATCGGCAAGCTCGACGCAATGCTCATCCCGTCGGACCACGGCCGATCTTAAGAACGCCCCTTGCACAACGATCAGAGACGCGGCCTCGTCGATCAGGCGGTCGGTTTCCCGCTCATCGGGTGGATGCAGTTGAGTGGTCTTTTTTTTGAAACCGAGCCGGGCGTAGATGGCCGCCCGGGGCAAGGCCGGCAGAATTTTTTTTAAATAAGTGGGGGAGTTCGCCATGCGACCCGCCTGTGAGGATTACTTCGAGATACTGTTGTAACGCCTCTTCCAGCGATCCAGTTTCTTGAAGGCGTCGGCGACGATTTCAGAGAGCATATCCATGTCGAGGGGTTTTTCAAAATAGTCGTCAAAGCCCGCCTCCCGGCACTCTCCGATTTCAAAAAGCGGCGCCCACCCGGTGATGGCGAAGATCATCGAAACGGGCTTGGTTTCCCGGATCTGGCGGCACAAATCAATGCCGTTCATGCCGAAGAGTTTCAGATCCAGAAAAATAACGTCGATTTCGGCATTCTGAAGGATATTCAGGGCCGTTTGCCCGTCTTCCGCGGCGATGACGTCGTATCCCTCGTCGGAAAACACGCCGGAAAAAAGCTCGCGCACGGACGCTTCATCGTCCACAATCAATATCTTTCCTTTTTCTGCCAACGCGCGGGTCCCTCCTGTTGCATTCATGCCAGAAATGTTTTGAGCTTGGCGGCCACGGCGTCGCCCATTTCCCGTGTGCCGACGAGCTTTGTTCCCCGTGAATAAATGTCCTTCGTCCGGACGCCGTCTTGCAACACGCCGGTGACGGCTTTTTCGATGAGGTCCGCCTCCGCGGGCCTCTCCAGCGAGTGGCGGAGCATCATCGCGGCCGACAGAATCGTCGCCAGCGGATTGGCGATGTTTTTTCCAGCGATATCCGGTGCGGAGCCGTGAATCGGTTCGTACAGCGCCCGGCCGTCCCCCAGGGAGGCGGAAGGCAGCATGCCGATCGAGCCGGTCAGCATGGCGGCTTCGTCGCTTAAGATATCGCCGAACAGATTCGTCGTCACAATCACATCGAACTGCGACGGCTTTCGAATCAACTGCATCGCGCAGTTGTCCACGTACATGTGCCCCAGCGCCACATCCGGATACCGGCGGCCCGCCTCGGTTACGACGTCTCTCCACAGCTCCGTCGTCTCCAGCACATTGGCTTTATCGACCGACACCAGATTCTTTTTGCGCTTCCGGGCCAGCTCAAAGGCGGCCACAGCGATCCGGCGGATTTCCTCCTCGGTATAAATCATCGTGTTGACGCCGGTTCTTCGCCCATCCGGTTCCCGAGTCACGCCGCGAGGCCGGCCGAAATACACGTCGCCGGTCAACTCTCTCAAAATCAGGATGTCGATCCCGCGGACAATGTCTTTTTTCAGCGGGGACGCCGCCAGAAGCTCGTCAAAAGCAACCACCGGCCGCAGGTTGGCATAAAGCCCCAGCTTTTCGCGCAGCCCCAGAAGCGCGCGTTCGGGCCGGACGCTGTAGTCCAGACCTTCCCATTTCGGACCGCCCACCGCGCCTAAAAGCACGGCGTCGCTTTGCAGCGCCAGCTCAAGCGTTTCATCCGGCAGCGGGACACCCGCGCGGTCATAGGCGCTTCCGCCGATGTCTCCTTCCTTGAGAGACATGGGGATATTCTTCTTATCGGCGATCACATCCAAAATCTTTAAGGCTTCGGCGATGATTTCCGATCCGACGCCGTCTCCGGCGAATACGGCAATCTGATATTTTTTTTCCGTCATGGCTGCCTCATTTCTTTTTCGCGATGTGCTTCATCAGACCGCCGTCGGCGAGAAGCTGTTCCATGAATGGCGGAATCGGGCTGATGGGGAAGGTCCGATCCGATCCGGCGAGCGTGATGACCCCCCGGACACTGTCGATGACGATCTCTTTTCCTTCGTCGACGGCGTCGGCCAGATCCTTCGACTCAAAGATCGGCAGCCCCATATTAAAGGCGTTGCGGAAAAAGATGCGGGCAAAGCTTTTGGCCACGACGCAGGAAACGCCTGCCGCCTTGATGGCGATGGGCGCATGTTCCCGCGAGGAACCGCAGCCGAAATTTTCTCCGCCCAGAATAATGTCGCCGGGCTTCATCTTCTTCATGAAATCCGCGTCCGCGTCTTCCATGCAATGTTTGGCCAGCTCGGCGGGATCGGAGGTATTGAGATAGCGCGCCGGAATGATCGCGTCGGTATCAATGTTGTCGCCGAATGTCCAGACTTTTCCTTTAAAAATCATAATTAATCATCCTTTGAAGGTTATAATTCGTCGGGTGACGCCAGCCGTCCCAAAACGGCGGAGGCGGCCGCCACGGCGGGGCTTGCCAGATAGACTTCGCTTTTGGGGTGCCCCATCCGGCCTACAAAATTGCGGTTGGTGGTGGCCACCGAGCGTTCGCCTTCGGCCAGAATGCCCAGATGGCCGCCCAGACACGCGCCGCAGGACGGCGGAGAGATCACGGCCTGAGCGTCCATAAAAATATCCAGAAGGCCTTCGGCCATCGCCTGGCGGTAGATGAGCGGCGTCGCCGGGACCACAATCAGCCGGACATGCGGCGCGGCTTTGCGGTTTTTCAGAATCTGCGCGGCAATGCGCAGGTCTTCAATGCGGCCGTTGGTGCAGGATCCGATCAGCGACTGGTCGATTTTGATCTCGCCGGCCCGGCTGATGCCTCTGACGTTGGACGGCAAATGCGGGAAGGCCACCTGCGGTTCCAGTTTGCCCGCGTCGATTTCAATGATATCGGCATAGACCGCGTTGGTGTCGGAGACATAAATCTTGTAGGGTTTTTGCGCGCGCCCTTTGAGGTATTCCACCGTCACGGCGTCGACGGCGAAGATGCCGTTTTTCGCGCCCGCTTCAATGGCCATATTCGCCATGCTCAGACGGTCGGCCATCGGCAGCGCGCTGATCGTCTCGCCCGTGAATTCCATGGCCTGATACAAAGCGCCGTCCACCCCGATGCGGCCGATAATGTGGAGAATCAGATCCTTGCCGGACACCCAGCGGTTGAGTTTGCCGTAAACCACAAACTTGATCGTTTGGGGAACCTTGAACCACAACTCGCCGGTCAGCATGGCCGCGGCCAGATCCGTGCTGCCCACACCGGTGGCGAAAGCCCCTAAAGCGCCGTAGGTGCAGGTATGGCTGTCCGCGCCGACGACCAGATCGCCCGGCACGACAATGCCCTTTTCCGGCAGGAGCGCGTGTTCGACGCCCACCTGACCACCCTCGTAGAAATGCGTGATGCCCTGTTCTACGGCGAATTCCCGCACCGTTTTGCACTGCTGGGCGGAATTAATGTCTTTGTTGGGGGTGAAATGATCCAGCACCAGAGCGACCTTGTCGCGGTCGAAAACTTTTTTTCCGCCCGCGGCGCGAAACTCGCGGATGGCGATCGGCGCCGTGATGTCGTTGCCCAAGGCGATGTCCACTTTGGCGTTGATGAGTTGTCCCGGCGCGATATCCTTGAGATTCGTATGCGCCATCAGTATTTTTTCCGTAATCGTATGCCCCACTTTTTTGCTCCTTCGTGAAAGTCCTGCTTTTGAAAAGAAAAATTTCTTATCTCATTTCTTACTGTAATTCAACTTTAACCTTTTTCACGTTGTGTTTGAGGAACTCCAGACGGTTCAAAGCGTTGATATAGGCTTTGGCGGAGGCCACAATGACGTCGGGATGCGCGCCGCGGCCGACCACGGAATGGCCGTTGTAGGCCAGTTGAACCATGGTTTCGCCCTGCGCGTCCGAACCGCCGGTGATGGCGTTGACCGCGTATTTCATCAGCGGATAGTTGGTCTTCGTGATCTTGCGGATGGCGGCGAACGTCGCGTCCACCGGGCCGTTGCCGAACCCTGCATCGCGAACGGTCTCATTGCCGACCTGCAGTTCCATCGTTGCGGTGGGAACGGCGACATTGCCGCTGACCACGTTGAGATAGACCAGCGTGTATTTGTCTTCGCCCCGATAGATTTCTTCATAGAGAATCGCTTCGAGGTCTTCGTCGTAGATGTCCTTTTTTATGTCGGCCAGCGCCTTCACGCGGGCGGCGACGTTGGTCAGCTGGTCTTCCGTGAGCGCATAGCCCATCTTTTTCAAATGATGGGCGATGGCGGCGCGGCCGGAATGCTTGCCCAGGACGATATGCGTGTCGCTGATCCCGACGGATTTGGGCGTCATGATTTCATACGTGATTTTCTCCTTGATCAGGCCGTCTTGGTGAATGCCGGATTCGTGCGCGAAGGCGTTGGCGCCGACAATCGCCTTATTGGGCTGCACCGGGATGCCCGTGATCTGGGTCAGAAGACGCGACGTTTTGTAGATCTGTTCGGTTTTGATTTTCGTGTAAAGGCCGTAGAAATCCCTGCGCGTGGCCAGCGCCATGACGATTTCCTCCATGGCCGTGTTGCCGGCGCGCTCGCCGATGCCGTTGATCGTGCATTCCACCTGTCTGGCGCCGTTTCGAATGGCGGCCAGCGAGTTGGCCACCGCCAGCCCCAGATCGTTGTGGCAGTGGACCGAGATCACTGTGTCGCCCATATTTTTAACGTTGGCGAAAAGATAAGCGATCAACTGGCCGAATTCTTCGGGGACCGTGTAGCCGACCGTATCGGGAATGTTGACCGCGCAGGCGCCGGCGTCGATGACCGCCGAGACCATGTCAACCAGGTAATCCCGGTCCGAGCGGGTGGCGTCCATCGGGGAAAATTCGACATTCTCGGTATAGGATCGGGCCAGCTTCACCGCGTCCACGGCTTCTTTGAGAACCTGCGCGCGGCTTTTTTTAAGCTGATACTTCAGATGAATGTCCGACGACGAGATGAACGTGTGGATGCGCGGGTGGGCCGCGTCTTTAATCGCCTCCCAGGCGCGGTTGATGTCCGTTTTGTTGGCCCGGGCCAGGCCAGCAACCTGGGATTTCTTGATCTGGCGTGCGATTTGGCGGACCGCGTCAAAATCGCCTTCCGACGCGACGGGAAATCCCGCTTCGATGATATCGACGCCGAGTTTCTCCAGCTGCCTGGCCAGGATGAGTTTTTCTTCCGTGTTCATGCTGTAGCCTGGAGATTGCTCGCCGTCGCGCAGCGAGGTGTCGAAAATATAAACGCGGTTTTTATCCTTTTTCATGGTCTTTCGCTCCTTTCGAATCTATCAAAATTTAATCATACGCCCTATTTTGGCTTCCGCATTTGAGCGGAGCCGACCCGCCCTTTCAGGCGGGCGGTGTTTTCCTGTCCGCCGCATCGCGAAAAAAAAGGCCGTGGGGTTTTCGCCCACGGCCTTTTTCAGGAAACCATCGGTGTGAAAGTTCAGCGATGACCTGAAAACGACTCGGGGCAGGCCTCAAGCAACAGGCGCAATAACGCCAGGCCCAGAAGCAGGGGAAGAAGGAGGCCCGAAGCCGTTCGTGTCGATTTTCGTGCGCTGAACATGAAAAAAACAATCCTTCTGCAAAGCAGATTTTTACAAGTGATCGGGAAAGCTAATGCAAAACTTGAATCTTGTCAAAGCATTTTTTTTCATAAAAAACACGGGGAGCCCTTCAGGGCTCCCCGTGTTGAAAGGAGGAAAGTGCCGCTTTGGCTAAGGGCACAATCCCATACCCAATCCGGGGCCCGGTCCCGGTCCGAAATCTCTGTCCCCGCGCATGCCGCCGCGCGGTCCGAATCCGGGGCCGCGGCGCCATCCGGAATTGGCCAGCTGTTCATTTTGCTCGGGTGTCAGAACGCTTCGAATCTCCAGTTTGTGAGCGGTCATCCGGTCTTCCATGTCATTGCGCAGAGCGCGGAGGTCTTTCTGCGCCGCCGTGATTTTTCCCTTGTCGGGATTGGCTTCCAGCCACAGCCTGCGAAGCTCGACGGATTTGTCGAAAATCTTTTCCCGAAGTGGTTTGGTGGCCTTGAAGTGTTCGTTCTGCAAGGCCTCGATTTTTGATTTCTGCGCGTCGGTCAGATTCAACCGCTCAATGCCGGCGTCCCGGTACGGCGCATATCCTCTGCTCTTGCCGGCGCAAGGCCCCCAGGCGAATGCCGAAGTGGTCAAAAGCAGACCGGCTGCGATGGCTGTTAAGGATAAAAGTAGTTTTTTCATCTTGCTGCTCCTTATCGTATAGTTTTTGCTGATCAGTCGCCTTTAGAGAGAGCAAACCATATGCCAGGCGGCACGGAAAAAATGTAACATTTTGTAATGTTTAATAAATAGATCAACCGGCCAGGAAAAATTGGGGTTGATTTCTGGCGCGTGCCTGGGTAACTTGTAACCGCACCGTTTGGCCGGGTGGTTCTTTCGTACCCAAAGGAGGCGGCAAATCTGTATGAAAGTGGACAATGGAAGAAAAAAACCGGATTTATCAGCCTGGACGGTTTTAAGCGCGGTGGCGGTTCTGGCTTTAATTCTGCTGGTCATGGCGCATGCCCAGTTCAAGCTTCGGGAGAATCAGGCGGTGTCGGTCTTCATTGAAAAAGGGACGACGCTGATCGCCTCTTTTGAAGCCGGGATGCGGATCGGGGCTTTGCCGGCCGGCGACGATATTTTCCGCCTGCAGAAATTGCTGATGCAAACGGCGCAGCAGCCCGACATTGATCATATCATTGTCACCGACGATGCCGGAAACGTTCTGGCGGACAGTGATCCGGCCATGCTGGACACGAAATACGGGCTGGACCTGGAGATGGCGGCCGTCGGGGCGGACCGGCAAATCCGCTGGCGGCAGACGGCCAATCCAGGCGGGGCCGGCACATTCGAGGTTTACCGGGGATTTCTTCCCGACGGGGGCGCCAACCGGATCATCTATGTCGGTTTCAACATGAGCAAGATCGAAAAAGCCGCCCGCGAAGACAAGCTGCACACCGTTATCATCTCCGTGGGATTGGCGCTGATCGGATCGCTGGCCATTGTTTCTCTGTTTCTGGTGCAGGCCTACCGGCTCGCGCGCGCTTCTTTATCAAGGATGACGGTCTTTTCGGAAACCCTGGTGAAAAATATGCCTCTGGGCGTGTTAGCCCTTGATTTCAATCGCAGGGTCGTCACCTGCAATGAGCAGGTGCGGGACCTGCTGCCTTGTGCCTGCGACGAGGCGCTCGGCCGCCCGATTGATGAGCTTGTCGCCGGGCCGTTTGTCGAGTTGTTCGACGGCCTGGCCTCTTCCGAAGCGTTCATGGAAAAAGATATCACTCTGACCGCGGCGCGAAAGGGGCGATCCGAACCCGAGATCTGGGAGGCGATGGTTGCCTGGCTGCGGGGGAAAGAGGGCCCGGATGGGAAAGTTCTCCTGGTGCGCAATGTGACGGCGCTTCGGCGGATGGAGAAAGAAGTCGCCCGCAGCCGTCACTTGAACGCCCTCGGATCGCTGGCTGCCGGCGTTGCGCATGAAATCCGAAATCCTTTGAGTTCCATCAAGGGATTTGCCGTCTATTTTAAACAACGCCTGTCGGGCAACCGCGAGGACGAAGAGACGGCCGATATCATGATCGCGGAAATTGAAAGACTCAACCGCGTCATAGGAAATCTGATTGAATTCGCCCGTCCGCTTGTCTTGAAGACGGAGCGAACGAACCTGCATGCGCTGGCCGCCCGGACGCTGCGGTTGATTGAATCGGAAGCCCTGAAAAACGCCGTGACCCTCGAGCTCAAATCGGAGGCTGCACTGCCGGAGGCGCAGATAGATCCGGATAAAGTTCAGCAGGTCTTTTTGAATATCTTTTTAAATGCGCTTTCAGCCATGCCGCAGGGCGGACGGCTTTCGATTGCACTGTCTTTGTCGGCTCATGGCGTGAAGGTCGAGATCTCGGATACCGGCAGCGGGATCTCCGATGAGGATCTGCCCCGGATCTACGATCCCTATTTCACCACCAAGCCGGCCGGGACGGGTCTGGGCCTGGCGGTGGTCCAGAAGATCATGGATGCCCACGGCGGGTCGGTGCAGATTGAAAGCCGCGCCGGCGCCGGCACGAAAGTGGGACTGCGATTTGCCGCAAACCATAAAGAAGGAGCGACCTCGTGAGTAAAAAACCGGATATTTTAATCGTGGACGACGACGACGCCCATCGGATGATGCTCAAAAAACTCATCGGCGGCTGGGGGTACAATGTTTTCGAGGCTAACGACGGGCGGACCGCGATTGAGGCCGTCCGTCAACGGCCGGTGGACCTGGTTTTGATGGACATCCGCATGGCGGAGATTTCGGGCATTGAGGCCCTTGAGCGGATCCGGCAACTGGACGCGGCCGTGCCGGTTGTGATCATGACGGCCTATGCGTCGGTGGAGACGGCGGTCAGCGCCCTGAAAAAAGGAGCCTATGATTATCTGACCAAGCCGCTCAATTTCGATGAGCTGCAGATCGTCATCGCGCGGGCCACGGAACACAGCGCGCTGAAAAAGGAAAATGTGTATCTCAAGCAGCGCCTCGGAGAAACTTTCGACCGGCAGCGCATCATCGGCCGCAGCGACGCGATGCTCAGGCTTTTGGAAACGGTCGAGCAGGTGGCGCCTTCTGAGGCGACGGTTCTGATTTCCGGCGAGTCGGGGACCGGCAAGGAAATGATCGCCAATGCCATCCATTTCAACAGCCGCCGCAGGGAGGCGCCTTTTATCAAGATCAACTGTGCGGCGCTTTCCGAAACCCTTCTGGAGTCGGAATTATTCGGCCATGAGAAAGGGGCCTTCACCGGCGCCGACCGGCGGCGGGAAGGGAAATTCGTTCAGGCCGACACCGGCAGCCTTTTTCTCGACGAGGTCAGCGAGATGTCGCCCGCCATGCAGGTCAAACTGCTGCGCGTTCTGCAGGAGCGGGAGATCACCCGGGTGGGAGGCGCGGACGTCATCCGGGTCGATGTCCGCGTGATTGCCGCGTCCAACAAGGATTTGAAAAAAGAAGTCCGGGAGGGGCGGTTTCGCGAAGATTTGTTCTACCGGCTCAATGTGGTGGCGCTTACCGTGCCGCCGCTTCGGGAGCGGGGAGAGGATATTCCGATTCTGGCGCAGTCATTCCTGCAGCGGTTCGCTCAGCTCAACGCCCGAAGCCTGGAGGGGTTTGCGCCCGGCGCCCTGCAGAAGCTTCTGCGCTACGGCTGGCCGGGCAATGTCCGCGAACTGTCCAATACCGTGGAGAGGGCCGTCGTTTTGGCCCGGGGGGACAGACTCGACGAGGCGGACATCATTTTTCCCATGGCCGATTCCGGTTGCGCCGCGCCGGGGCCATCCGGGACGATTCAAGACGAGGGGCTGGGGCCTTTGGAGGAAGTGGAGAAAAGAACCATCCTGGAGGCGCTGGCCGCTTCAGGCGGCAACAAGAGCGAAGCGGCGCGCCGCCTGGGCATCACGCGCAAGACGTTGCGCAAGAAGCTCGAAAAATACGAGCCGGAAGGGAAGCGGATATAACACCGTCCCGATGCCGCATTTCCGTAAACGAGACCGGCTTTCTTCGTTTCGCCGACGCCTTGACGGACCTGAATGGATGTCCGGATAAAAAAACGCCCCCGGCGCAAAGCCGGCCGGGGGCGTTCAATTGGATGGGTGCTTCGCCTTATTCGACGTTGTCGATTTGGGCTTCGAAGCGAACCATGTTGGCGGTGCTCTTGGACACTTTCTTGGTCGCCTCCCACTCTTCGTCGGATTTGATCCACCAGAAATACTGGATCGGCGGCGTCAGCCGGCTGTTTTCAATGGTCTGAATCGACCCGTTGATGAGCAGACGGCCGTTGGGGTTGATGCCGAAGATCTCCGTGGGAAGCCGGTCGCCGACGATCGGAAGCGCTTTGGCAAACGCCGCGCGGATGGCGCGGACGTCGGTTGCGGTTCCCGCCGCTTCAATCGCTTTGGCCAGCGCCACGGTCGCGCCGTAATTGCGGAAGCACTCCGACGTCACCATTCTTTTGTATTTTTCTTTATAGCGTTTTTCGAAATCCGCGGAGGCCGGAACCGGAACGCTCATCGGCGTGGCCACACCGATGGTGTTGTTCATCAGTTTGTAGCCTTTGAGCAGATTGGCCATATAGTCGAGCTTGGCCTGGTCGATGCAGATAAAACCGCCGGTGAAGCCCATGCCGCGCGCCTGCTCAATGACCAGCGCCGTGGTGGCCGACGGGCCGCCGATCAGCATCGCATCGGGTTTGGTGGCCATCGCCGCGGCCAAAGGCGCCGAAAAATCGGTTTCCGTGTAGTAGTTGGCCGGTTTGTCGATGGTGATCGTGCCGCCGGCTTTTTTCCAGTAGTCGCCGAAAGCCTTGCGCCATTCTTCGCCGTAGGCGCCCAGAGTGGTGACCATGGCCAGATTCTTCCAGCCCTTCTTCATCGCCAGTTCCGTAAACACCTGAATGTAGACGGTAAAGGCGGGGGCGGTCGTGCCGATCAGGAGCTTGTTGCCCATCTGAACCACTTTCGGCGTGCTGGTATACGCCATCAGGATGAATGGGCTGCCTTGTTCTTCGTTAATTTTGGAGATGGCGGCGATCGTGGTGAAAACGGCATTATAGACCGCCACGGCTTTCATGTTCTGAAGGCGGCGCGCGTTGTTCACGGCCGAGGTGGGATCGGCCCGGTCGTCTAGCCGTTCGAGTTTGAGCGGATACTTCTTCCCTTTGACGTTGACGCCGCCTGCGGCATTGATTTCATTTACGGCCATGTCGATGCCGTAGAGGCAATCCTGACCGTATTCAGCGGCGGGACCGCTCAACGGACCGGAAAATCCGATCACGATTTCCTGAGCCTGTCCCGTCGCGGACCCGACCATCATCAACAAGCCGGCCAATAATACAAAAACGCCCTTCCAGTGCTTCATCATCTGCCCTTCTCCTCGTTTAATTAGTTCCGATCCTTCTCTATAACTTATTAATGACTGCGTCAGTGCTTCAGTTACGGGTTGATCGAACAAAAAACAGGTGAAACGCAATTTACGCTTGCTGCAAATTTCAAGGGGATGTGTTCCTGTACGGCCGGCGATGCTTCATACTGACCGGCATTCGGCATAACGCCTATGTTTTCTATGGGATGGGAGTATAGAAAAAACCGCTTTGCCTGTCAATGGATTTATCCTGGGCGCGCAAAGACGCCTCCGGCATGGACGTCCGGTCGGCATCGATATTGCAGATGTGCGTTGTGAGAAGGTTTTTTGAAATATTTGCTTGTCAATGCGGCCATTATTGGTTAATAAAAACCGGTTTTGCGGGTACGATTTCATCGTCTAGCCGGGTCGAGTCCCGGCGGATTTGAAAGGTTTGGGGAACATGGCGGACACCCTCTCGGCTGACGCGCTTCGGCTGCGGGTCAAGAATCTTGAAGAAAAAAACGCCCGATTGGAACGGGAACGGGAGTTGGGGCTTCAACTTTTGGGCATGGTTTCCGACGGTCTGATGATTGTCGATTGCGGCGGCAAAATTCTTTACATCAACCCCGGCATGGAAAAAATAACCGGGTACACGAAAGACGAGATGGTCGGCGGAGATTATGCCGATCCCCGCTGGAAAATCCGTTGTGTTTCAGAGCAGGGCGTGGAAGACGACCCGGTTTTCGGATGGATCCTGCAGGCCGGCCGGCCGATTGCGGAAAAGACCTGCGTGATGGATTTCGATTCGGTTCGCAAGAAATCTTTCTCCATCGACGCGGCCCCCCTTTTTGACGCCGCAGGAAAGATGATCGCCATCGCCGCCCTTATCCGGGACATCACGGCGCAGTCGCGGCTTTCCGAAGAACATCAGGAGATGAAAGACGTTTATCGCCGGATCACTCAATATGCCGATGAGGCGATCCTGCGCATTTGGCCCGACGGCCGGATTTCCTATCAAAATGAAGCCGCGGAAAAAATTTTGGGGTACCGTCTGGAAGACTACCTGTCGGATCCCTCTGTGGCGCTTCGCATGTTTAACAAAAACTATGTGCGCGAGTGGCTGTCCGCCGCCGGAGACGTGTCTTCAGGCAAGGATGTCCTGAAAAACATCGTCGTGGAATGCACGGCGAGCGACGGTCGAACGGTCATCATGGAATTTACCGCCATTGCGGTTCGCGACCCGGACGGCCGGATTGTGTATTTTGAAATGCTGGGCCGGGATATCACCGTGCGCCGCTATATGGAGGCCGAACTGGCCAAGGCGCAGAAGCTGGAATCCATCGGTCTGCTGGCAGGCGGAATTGCGCACGATTTCAACAACATTCTCACCAGCGTTTTCGGATCCCTGGCGCTGGCCAAAATGGACGTGTCGGCCCAAAGCCCGGTTTACGAGCGCCTGACCGCGGCCGAAGAGCATTGTGTCCGGGCCAAGAATCTGACCCGGAAGCTTCTGGCCTACTCCCGGGGCGGCTCCCCGATGCGCAAGACCGCCTCCATTGCGTCGGTGCTGCGCGAAGCGGTCGGGTTTACGCTCAGCGGCAAGAACATCCGCTGCGTGTATGATCTTTCCGATGAGCTCTGGGCGGCGCAAATCGACGAAGGTCAGATGCATCAGGTGGTTCACTCGCTGGTGACCAACGCGGTGGAAGCCATGCCGCAAGGCGGCAGCATTGAGATCGGCGCGGCCAACGTCAGCCTGCGCGACCGCGACCTTCCGCCGCTTGCGGCGGGCAACTACATCCGCTGGTATGTTCGCGATCACGGCGTGGGGATTTCTCCGGATCATCTCAAAAAGTTATTCGATCCTTACTTTACAACCAAACAGATGGGCAGCATCAAGGGAATGGGGCTGGGGCTGGCGATCTGCTACACCATTGTGAAAAGCCACGAAGGCATGATTTTTGTCGAATCGACCCCCGGCGAGGGAACGACCTTCACGGTTTACATTCCCGCCTCCAACGGCCACAAGCAGGAGGACAAACCGGCGCCCGAACAAGTATCCGATGCCGCGGGCCGTCACCGGGTGCTGCTCGTCGATGACGAGCAGATTCTTCTGGACGTCACCGGCAGCATGCTCAAGCATTTGGGATACGACGTCGCCACGGCGTCGTCGCACGACGAGGCGATGGATCTCTACGGCGAGGCCATGCGGGCCGACAAACCCTTTTCGCTCATCATTATGGATCTGACCATGCGCGGCGACGAAGGCGGCGAAACGGCGATCCGCCGTTGGCTGGCTGCGTATCCCGGCGTCAAAGCGCTGATTTCCAGCGGTTACATGAACGATCCGGTGATCGAGGAATACTGGAAATACGGTTTTGTCGGCGCCATGGTAAAGCCGTATTCGCTCAATGAATTAAAAAGCACGCTGGAAAAAATTCTGGCGGGAAAAAATAATTGACGCAAGGGCCGGAACATCGGCCAGGACGCCAACCGGTCGGGAAGGAGCAAAACGCATGAGCGAATCCGAGCAGGATTACACCAGGCATCTCGTCGATCTCAGACGTCACATGTGGATGGCGGGCATCGAAGTGGAGTTAAGGCGACTCATCTGGCAGATCGCCGTGATGGGCAAGTATATCTCGGCGAAAATTCAGGAATCCAACCGCAAACTTGCCGGGTTTAAGAACGTTTACGGCGAAGAGCAGCTGGCGCTGGACCGGATTGCCGACGAGATTCTGAAAAACAAACTCCAGCAGTCGGGTTTCGTCAAAGAATACGCCTCCGAGGAGCGCGAATCCGTCGTCAATGTCGGCCAGGGGAAAGAACAATACATTGTCACCGCCGATCCGCTCGACGGCTCGTCGCTGGTGGACACCAACCTCGCGATCGGCACGATCATCGGCATCCACAAGTCATCCGTTTTCGATTGCGGCCGCAACTCCATGGTCGCGGCGCTGTACATGACCTACGGCCCGCTCATCACGATGATCTACGCGGCGGGCAAAGGCGCGCACGAATTCGTGCTGGACCGCGAAGGCGAATATGTTCTGTCCGAAGAAAACATCAAACTCAAGGACAAGGGGTCGATTTTTTCTCCGGGCGGTTTGCGCAAAGACTGGCCGGACGCGCACCTGCAATTCATCGAAAAACTCGAACACGACGGCTACAAACTGCGCTACAGCGGCGGGTTCGTGCCCGACATCAATCAGGTCATCATTAAACGCGGCGGTCTGTTTACCTATCCCGCCTTGAAGAAATCGCCCCAGGGCAAGCTCCGGCTTTTGTTCGAACTCCAGCCGATGGCATTTATCATGGAGCAGGCCGGCGGTCGGGCCACCGACGGAAGGAAGGACATTCTGGATGTGAAGGTGACCCAGGTCAATCAATGTTCCCCGGTTTACATCGGGTCGGCCTCCGAGGTCACCCTGGCGGGAAACTTCCTGTCTGCGTAAACCCAACAGAGTCAAACATGAAGGAGCCACGCATGATTTACGAAAACAAAGATCAATTGAAGAAAGCCTGTGAAACGATCATTGAAGCAGACGGCGACGATGTGCGTCTGATCGATGAAGCGTCGTTTCAGTCGAAGTTGATTGACGACTTGATCTATACGGTCGTCTTCAGTCCCGATGCGGCCGTCTCGGATGCGGCCTGCTTTCTGATCCGGCGCGGCGCGGCGGCGCTGGGCATTTTCTCCGCGTCGATCCAGTCGCTGTATGAGGCGATGGGGCGAAAGGAAATCGGCGGTTTTACCGTTCCGGCGATCAACCTCCGCGGCATCACCTACGATGTCGCCCAGGCCGTGTTTCGCGCCGCGATGAAGGGAAAGGTCGGTCCCGTCATCTTCGAGATCGCCCGCTCCGAAATCGACTACACCCTGCAACGTCCGCGCGAATATACCTGCGCCGTTTTGGCGGCGGCCGTGAAAGCCGGGTGGAGGGGCCCCGTGTTTCTGCAGGGGGACCACTTTCAGATCAATGCTAAAAAGTTCGCCGCCGACGCGGACAAGGAGACGCAAACAGTCAAAAATCTCATCTGGGAAGGCATCGAGGCGGGGTTTTACAATATCGACATCGACACCTCGACGCTGGTCGATCTATCGCGTTCCACCGTGAGCCTTCAGCAGGAAACCAACTATACGCTTGCGGCGGAGCTCACCATGATGATCCGCGATCTGGAACCGGAAGGAGTGACTGTCTCCGTAGGCGGTGAAATCGGGGAGGTCGGCGGCAAGAACAGCACGGTTGAGGAATTGCAGGCGTTCATGGACGGTTATCTCGAGGAATTGAAAAAGCGGGGCGACGCCTTCAAGGGCATCAGCAAGATCAGCGTTCAGACCGGAACGACGCACGGCGGCGTTCCGCTGGCCGACGGGACGGTCGCCAAAGTGAAGATCGACTTTGATGTTTTAGAAAAACTCTCCGAGACGGCCCGCTCGCAGTACGGCCTTTCCGGCGCGGTTCAGCATGGCGCGTCCACACTGCCGGATGAGGCCTTCGACCGTTTTCCCGCCACCGGAACCGCTGAAATTCACCTGGCCACCGGGTTCCAGAACATGATTTACGACAGCAAAAAATTTCCAGCCGATTTGCGGGCCAAAATCTACGATCATCTTAAAATCAACATGAAGAATGAATGGAAGGAAAAAGATACCGAAGAGCAGTTTATCTACAAAACCCGCAAAAAAGGATTCGGTCCCTTCAAACTCGATCTGTGGCATTTGCCGGCGGAAATCCGCGGCGGCATTTGCGACGAGCTGGAAAAACAGTTCGCGTTTTTGTTCGACAAACTTCGCGTCAACGACACGCGCGAGGTGATGGACCGTTACATCCAGACGGTCGATGTGCCGCAAAAAGCGCCCGCGGCGCTGAAATAAAACCATGAAAGCGGCCGTCCTGGAAGCTGTTGCGACCATTCGGGACAATCCCCGGCCGCTTTCTTTTGTCGAGCTTCCAACACCGGCTCCCGGTCCGGGGCAGATCCTGGTCCGGGTGTCGGCCTGCGGCGTGTGCCACACCGAACTTGACGAAATCGAAGGGCGCACCCCGCCCGTCTCCTTTCCCTTTATTTTAGGCCACCAGATTGTCGGCCGCGTCGAAGCCCCGGGGCCGGGCGCAAGCGTCCATCCGATCGGCGCCCGGGTGGGCATCGGATGGATCGGTTACGCCTGCGGATCGTGTCCGGCCTGCATTGCAGGTGACGATAACCTCTGCCCGGACTTTCAGGCCACCGGCCGGGACCTGCCGGGCGGCTACGCGCAGTATGTTGTCGTTTCGGAGCGTTTCGCCTTTACGATTCCCGGGAACTTTACCGACGCGCAGGCCGCGCCGCTTTTATGCGCCGGCGCGATCGGCTGGCGCTCGCTTCGGCTTTGCGGCCTCAAAGACGGCGACGTGCTGGGGATGACCGGATTCGGCGCTTCGGCGCACCTGGTTTTACAACTGGCCCGCCATCTGTACCCCTCGTCAAAATGTTATGTTTTTGCCCGTTCGGAGGCGCAAAGGCGCTTTGCCGGGTTCCTCGGAGCGGATTGGGTCGGGGAGACAGGCGATACGCCGCCCCGGCGTCCTGCGGCCATCATCGACACGACGCCCGCCTGGAAGCCCATGGTGGCGGCGCTGGCGAATCTTGCGCCCGGAGGCAGGCTGGTGGTGAACGCCATCCGCAAGGAACAGGCGGATAAACACGAACTGGCCCGCCTGGACTATGCCGAACATCTGTGGCGGGAAAAAGAGATCAAAAGCGTGGCCAACGTCGCAAGCCGGGACATTGAAGAATTTCTGGCTCTTGCCGACCGGATCCCGATTGTGCCCGAGGTGCAGGAATATCCTTTTGCCGAGGCCAACCGGGCGCTTGCGGACTTAAAGGCGGGCCAAAACCGGGGTGCGAAAGTGCTGATCATGTAGGGGGTGAGGTGTAAGGCGGAAGGCGGAAGGCGCCTTTAGTCTGCGGCCTGCCAGGTCGCGATATAGTCCCACGACTCAATGACCCGCGCGTCGTTTTCCTGCAGCCAGGTTCCTTGAAGTCCCAGTTCCTTGACCGTCAGATCGAAGTGGCTCATGGCGATTCCCAGGTCGATTTCCTGCAAAGCGATCTTCTTGATCCGCCGGTAGCCGAAAGCGGGAGACAGATAGAAAGTGAAGGCCTGTCTGTCTTCGTGGCGGACGATTCGCCATGGCTGCTTGTTGGAGGCGGAAGGCGCGAGCCTTACGTTTTCGAGCGCTTCGGCGTAAGGGCCGGCGTCGGCGGAAGAAAGCGGCGTGCCGGGACGATCGATAAAGAAAAGCTCCCGCCACGGTTTGCGGGCGTCGGACCCCGCGATCCGCCGAAGCAGCCTTTCGGTCAGACTTTTTTGGTTTGCGCTGTAGCCTATCGGACTGACGCACGGCAGGTCTTCCCCGTCGCGAAGACCCGCGGCGGCGGCAAAGGCGCCGACGGAAAACGTGCCGCCCAGCCAGCAGGTCGAAATCGACAGGCGTGTCGCCTCCAGGATGAGTTTTTCCATACAGTAGCCGAAATCGCAGGCGGCTTGCGGCGCGGGCCGGATCATCCCCGCCAGATACATCCGGGCGTTTTTGACGACGCCGTAAGTGCCCAGCCGCCGCCATTCATCCCGGGACACAGAGTCCATCGACAAAAGCGAAAAGCGCGGCATGTTTCCGAAAGGCCCGCGCTGCGGGCTTGCGACCCGATCGGCCAGGGCGTCAAGCGTCTCTTTGTCAACCGGGGTGCCGGTAAACGACCGGCATGAGTATCGTGCGCTGATGATTTTGGAAATCGAGGTCATGGGATGTCCTTGAAAAATCTTCCGTGAAAAATTATTTCATATTGCAAATCATCCGGAGAGTCTTATACTAGCCAAAATTCTTTTTCACAAGAAATTGTGAAAATCCCCGGGAGAGACAAGTATGAAACTGGCCACGGTGGAGCAAATGCGGGAGATGGACCGGCGGGCGATCGAGGATTACGGCATTGCCGAGGCGATCCTGATGGAAAACGCGGCGCATGCGGCGTTGAAGGTTTTGGAAAATCAGATCGGCGCCTTGGCCGGCCGGAAAATTCTTGTGTTCAGCGGCGCCGGCAACAACGGCGGCGACGGCCTGGCCCTGGCCAGACTGATCCACTCCAAAGGCGGGTCGGTGAAGGTTTTTTTGACCGCCTCTCCCAAGAAATACACCGGCGCCGCTAAAACCAACTACGAGATCGTTTGCAATCTGTCGCTCGACGTGCAGCTTCTTTCCCGCGCCTCCGAAGCCAGACAAGACATTCTGCATGCCGATGCCGTTGTGGACGCGATTTTCGGCACGGGGCTTGCGCGCGACGTGAAGGGGCTGGCGGCCGAGGTCATCGAATTGATCAATGCCGCGGGAAAGCCGGTGCTGAGCCTCGATATCCCGTCAGGAATATGCGGCAATTCGGGCCGGGTGATGGGTGCGGCCGTCCGGGCGGATCGAACCGTCGCCTTCGGCCTGCCGAAGATCGGGAATCTTTTGTACCCCGGCTATGAGCGCGGCGGGCGTTTGTTTGTTTCGCACATTTCGTTTCCACCCGGGTTGATTGAGGATGAAAGCCTGACCGTCGCGACCAACGGACGCATTGCGCTGCCGACGCGCCGGGCCGAAGCCTACAAGGGGTCGGTGGGCGATGTGCTGTTCGTGGCCGGCTCGGGCAACTATTTCGGCGCGCCGTATTTTTCCGCCATGGCGCATCTGAAATCAGGAGGCGGCTATGCGAGGCTTGCCGCGCCCGCGTCGGTGATCCCGTTTATCGCGCAATCCGGCCGCGAGATCGTTTATCTGCCGCAGCGGGAGACGGCGGCTTTTTCGCTTTCGCTCAAAGCCAAGCCCGAGATTCTGGCGCTGGCCGAAAAATCCGACATGACCGTTTTGGGGCCGGGGCTTTCTCTGCACGATGAAACCGAAAAACTCATCCGGGAACTTTGCGGCGCCATCGCCAGGCCGCTTTTGATCGACGGAGACGGCATCACCGCGGTGGCCGAGCGGCCCGAGGTGCTCCTGAAAAGAAAAGCTCCGACGATTCTCACGCCGCATGCGGGCGAGATGGCGAAGCTTTCGAAAAAAACCGTATCGGAGGTGAATGCCGATAAAATCGGCGCGTTGAGAGAGACGGCCGCCAAACTCAAAGCCCTGATCGTTTTCAAAGGGGCGCATTCGCTCATCGGCTGCCCCGACGGGCGGGTCTATGTGAATTTAACCGGCAATCCCGGCATGGCCACCGCCGGCAGCGGAGATGTGCTGGCCGGCTGCATCGCGGCCATGCTGGGCCTGGGGCTTTCCGCCGAAGCCGCCACCCGCAAGGGCGTTTTTCTGCACGGGCTTGCCGGCGACATCGCCGCGCGCCTCAAAGGGCAAGACGGCATCACCGCGACCGACATTCTCGAGTGCCTGCCGCAGGCTTTAAAAGAGGATCGGGAAGGCGCGGTGGACGAAGCGTATTGGGCGCCCAGGGAAGTCTGACGACCGGCGAAAAACGGCCGGCGTCACGGTATCGGCGGACCTGCCTTCCCGCCATTTTTACATTTTGTATGGGAAAGACCGGAGGTTTCTGATAAGAAGAACGTCGCAAGAACCGATACGGCCCCTAAACAGGTAAAGGATGAAGAATTCGGATATCAAGGCCGGGCAGCGTCTTGACCTCGTTTTCGAAAAAGAAATGCAGGAAGCCGGGGCCCATGTGCTCAAGGCGACCGTTTATGATGTCGAAGGCGGCCTGCTGACCATTTCGCAGACCACGCCCCCGCTCAATCGCCGCTATCTCAACCGCCGGATGCGGATCACCTATCTGGTCCGGCTGGAAAACCGGATCGTGCGCTTCGGTTTTCCGGCCGTTTTTGTCGACATTCTATCCGATTATGCCATGTCGTCGGGTGCCGCCGTCGAGGCGCTTGTGGTGAAAAAAACGGGCCGTGTGGAGTCGTCCGATTTTCGCATGTATTTCCGCGTGAAACCGCCTGAGAATTCAGATATCTGTCTGTTTTGCCAGGAGCAGAAAGTCAGTTTGCTGGATATATCGCTGGGCGGGGCGAAGTTTTCCTGTCCGAAGACGGTTTCGGTTCAGCCCGGCCAGGCGCTCGAAACGAGCCTGCTGGTCGATGGGAGAATTTTCCGGGTTGACGCCCGGGTGCGCAACATTCACAACCCGCCTATCGATTCGGCCGCCAAAACCTTTCAGTTTGTCAGTGTCGAGTTCATGGAGCGGGACTCGAAAATGGAGACCGCGTTGGGCCGCGCAATCCTGGAGATTGAAAGAGCGCTCCTGTCCGACGGGAAGCTCTAGGCGGCCGCAGGGGCGGGCGTTTTTCAAAGAAGGCGCGACCGAATCTTTGCCGGAAAGGCAGGCAGGATTGATCGTGCGAAGAACAAACGGCAAGTCTTGATCACTTTTTAAGGAGGCGATATGTCCAAATCCAAAGACGTCAAAAAAGATGCCAAAAAGAAGCCATCCAAATCAGTCAAAGAGAAAAAAGAAGCCAAGCGCCTGAAAAAGAACGGGTGAGGCGTGAAGCGTCAGGCGTGAGGAGTAAAGAGTAAAGTGTCAGGCGTAAAGTGTAAAGACGGAAGGGAGATCAAACGTTCATGAAAATTCAATTTCTGGGAGCCGCGCGGACCGTGACCGGGTCGTGTTTTATCGTGGAGACGGATCGGGCGCGCTTTGCGGTGGACTGCGGCATGCATCAGGGCTCCGATGCCATTGAAAAGCGCAACCGGGACATGACGCCTTATGATCCGGCGCGAATCGACTTCATACTCATCACGCACGCGCACATCGATCATTCGGGCCTTCTGCCCCGCGTCGTCCGCCATGGCTTTGCCGGGCCGGTTTATGCCACCGAACCCACCGGGGATTTGCTGGAAATTCTGCTTCTCGACAGCGCTCACATTCAGGAGACGGAGGCGGCGGGCCGCAACAAGCGTTTGTTGCGCAGCGGTCAAAAAGGAGATGCCGTCGCGCTGTACACCCAGAAAGACGCGCGCGCCGTTTTGCCCCGTATCCGCCGCCAAAAATACGGCGAAGCCTTCAGTCCCGCTCCCGGCCTCACGGTGCGCTTTCAGGACGCGGGCCACATTCTCGGCGCGGCCGTCGTGGAGCTTTTCATCGAAGACGGGGGAAGTTCTCAAAAGCTTGTTTTCTCCGGCGACATCGGTCGTCCCAATCAGCTTTTGATGAAAGATCCGACGTCGCTTTCCGACGCGGATTACCTGTTTATGGAATCCACCTACGGCAACCGCAATCATAAAGGCGAACTCGAAAGCCTCGACGAACTGGGGGAGGCCATTGCCTACAGCTACAGCCGGGGCGAAAAAGTCATCATTCCAGCCTTTGCCGTTGAACGGACCCAGGAAATTCTCTATTCCCTGCATCTTTTAATGATGGACGGGCGTCTCCCTTCGGACATGCCGGTGTATCTCGACAGCCCCCTGGCGATCAAGGCCACCGAAATCTTCCGGCGGCATCAGGGCTATCTCGACGCGGAAACCCAGGCGCTTTTGCGCAAGGGGGAAGATCCCCTGAATCTGGCGCAGCTGCGATTCACGGCGACCACCGAAGAATCCATCGCGATCAACGAGCGGCGCGAGCCGGCGATTGTGATTTCGGCAAGCGGCATGGCCAACGCCGGGCGGATTCTCCATCATCTGCGCCACAACCTCTGGCGAACCGGCGCGAGCGTCGTCTTTGTGGGGTTTCAGGCGCAAGGGACCAGCGGAAGGAAGATTGTGGACGGCGCGCAGAAAATCCGCATTTTCAACGAGGATATCGCCGTCGGGGCCCGCGTCTTCACGATCAACGGCTTTTCGGCGCACGCCGGCCAAAGCCAGCTTCTGGAGTGGCTGAGTTCTTTCAAAAACAAGAAAATGGACGTTTTTTTAGTGCACGGGGAGAACTCGGCCCAAAAGATCCTGGCGTCGCAAATTCGGGAGAAATTCCACTTCGATGTCGAAATTCCGGATTATCTGGACGTTCTGCAGCTTTAACCCGATCTGCCGATGGAAACCTTTAAGCCCGCGCGAGTGGACGCCCGGCTTGCCGCGCGGGAAGCGATCGGCGGATTCCGGCAAAAGCTGGGCGCGGCGCTTTCGGATCTTGACCGCCTTGAAAATCTTCCTGACGGCCGCCAGGAAGAGCTGCTTGCGGCTTTGGCCGGGATCGGATCGGATCTGGACGCGCTGCGGGAACAGGTTAAAGCGTCAGGAGTAAGGCGTAAGGCGTAAGGCGTGAGGCGTAAGGCGTGAGGAGTAAGGCGTAAGGCGTAAGGCGTGAGGTGTGAGGTGTGAGAGAACGGGTGCCCGGTTTCATATAAAAGCGCCTGTTCCTGGTTCCGCTTAAAATATTTTTTGTGTCTTTTTTTGCACAAATATAGAAAATTGCGAATCCGGGAAGGGGAAGTGTGTTCAAAAAAACACACTTTGACGGATCTGGTTTATTCTCGATCTGTGATTGCCGCATAGAGGCGATGAAAAAAAGCTTTTTTCCGGGGCGGATTTGCCTCTTGAAATAATCGGCTTGCCTTTGCCGGAATTTTAAAAAATAATAATAATCCAAATGGATAGAGGCATTACGGGCAGGGCGTCCTCCGCGCGGTCCTTTCCGGGGCAGGTGCTTTCGCCAGGCTTTCGTCAGATCAGTCGCGCTTCTGGCATCGGTCTTGCTAAAATTGCCGGGCAGGCGGGAAAATAGTCATTTGCCGGGAAAAAAATATTGACACTCCGGCAAAAGCAGTGCTAGTTTCCCTCATTAAGTATCCGGTCGCGCCAAGCGTTTGCGCCGAGCGGCCGGAAGAAGGCAGAAGCGGTTCCGAATCACCCGAAATGCCCGTTTCGGCGCCGGAGCCGGAAACCCTGTTTCACTCTTTCAACCATTCCTTAAGGAGGAAACAATGAAGAGATTTTGGTTAGTGTTGTTGGCGCTGGGGCTCATCGCAGCCACGGCCACGGTGTCCTTTGCGCAGGTTACCGTAAGATTCAGCGGCGAATTTTATGCCGGCGGCCTGTATCTGGACAGAATCGGCGTCCGGGATGTTTCGATTAATAACCCTTCGGCGGCGAATAATCTGAATGATCAGAGCACCGCTTTCTATTTCCAGAGACTGCGGCTGACCTCGACGTTCATCGTCGCTCCGGGCCTGTTTTTCATCACCCGGATGGACGCGATGGAAAGAGCCTGGGGCGCCCAGAGATCCGACGTGCCTCTGGCTTCCACGCTGGACACGCTTTCGGCCGGAACCCGCGCTGAAAACGAGAACATCGCAATCGACCTGGCTTACCTGACCTACATTTCCCCCTACGGCATCATCTCCGCCGGTTATCAGATCGACAATGTCTGGGGTACGGTGTTCGGCGACAATTCGCTTCCCACCGGCAAGGTCGCCTATGCGCTGCCGATCGGCAAGTTCGTCCTCGGCGTTCAGATGGGCAAGAACATTGAAAACAGCTACACTCGTACCGCTGTTGCAAACAACCAGGCCAACATCGGCGCCGACCGCGATTCTAGCTTCTACACCGCTTTCGTGAAATACAAATGGAAGGGTGGCGAGGCTGGTTTCCTGGCGAAATATATTGTCAATAAAACCGACCGAGCCGGCCTTGGTGCAACCTTCCCGATGACGTCGACCAGAACGTTGTCGTCTCTGCCTTACTTCAAAGCGCAGTTGGGCCCGGTGGCTATGCAGGGCGAAATCATTTACACCTACGGCAAGATTGAAGCCGAAGAAGAAACGAGAAGATTTTACAGTGCATTGTGGGGCGAAGATGAAATCAGTGTCAGCCAGTTATCCGCATGGATCGACGCGACGGCCGATTTCGGCATGTTCTATGCCGGCGGCACCCTGGCTTATCTGTCGGGTGACAAGCCTGACACCCCCCGACGTGAAGGTAATTTTTCCGGCGGCATCGACTGGAATCCCTGTCTCATTATGTTCAACAACGACCTGACCTACTGGCAGGGCGGCATCACCGGCTGGAACAACACCTCGACGGCCGGCGGTATGACCAACGCCTTCTTCGCGCAGGTTCGCGGCGGCGTCCGTCCGGTTGAAAAACTGGATCTGGGCCTCGCGCTTTCCTGGGCGAAAGCCGAACGTCATCCGGTTATCGGTCACTGGGCGGGCAGAGAATACGGGATCGAAGTGGACGCGACCGCGACCTACAAGATCACCAACAATCTGTCCTACATGCTGGGTGCCGGTTACCTGTTCACGGGTGACTACTTCAGAGGCAACGATGGCGGCGGTGTGAATCCGTTCCTCGCTCAGGAAGTTGAAAACGACTACATGGTCATCAACAAGCTGACCCTGACCTTCTAATCTTTATCGTTTAGAAAGTCGGTTTTACAAATTTAAAGCCCGGCGGGGCGCAACCCGCCGGGCTTTTTGCGTGAGGCGTGAGGCGTGAGGGGGGGGGCTTATCTCCTAACTCCTCACACCTGACTCTTTACTCTTCGCGCCTCACGTTTTTTCATATCCTGCTTGACGTCTCGGGATGGGTGTGATAACGGCTTCTATCCGGTTTTGAGCACGGTCGCCAAGATGCGTGGATCTTTCTCGAAATCTCGAATAAAAAACGATTTTTATCGTAAAAGACCAATAAAAACATGAGGAGGAGTTTGTATGAGCAGAGAAGTCGTATTTGTGGATTGTGTTAGAACAGCCTTCGGCACGCTGGGGAAAACCCTGCGCGGTATTCTGGGCGAGGAATTCGCCGGCACGGCCATCAAGGCGCTTGTCGAAAGATCAAAAATTATTGAAAAAGGCGGCGTGGTGGACTGTTGTTTCATGGGTTCCGCCATCGGTCCGGCGACCGCGATCAACGGCGCGCGTTGGCCGGTTCTGGCCTCCGGGCTTCCGGACACCACTTCGGCCTCTTACGTGGAAATGCAGTGCGGCTCCGCGATTGACTCGATCAACCATGCCGCGTGGAAAATCCTGGCCGGCCAGGCCGATATCATCATCGCCGGCGGTTATGAATCCTACTCGAACGCCCCGGCCCGTTTCCCGATGAACACCGAACCCTACCGTCTGATTCCGCCCATGCCGATTCCGCTTTCTCAGGCGCCTTCCCGCGACGCGGCCACGATGAACATGGGTCTTACCGCGGAAAAGCTTCAGAAGATGTACAACATTCCGCGCGAAGCGCAAGATGAGTTCGCCTACCGCAGCCAGATGCGCACGAAAGCCGCCATCGAATCCGGCTTCTGCGCGCAGGACATCGTGCCCATCATGGTTCCGCAGGGCAAAAAACCCCCGCTGGAGTTCAAGGTGGATGAATTCCCCCGCCCCGAAACGACGATGGAAGGTCTGCAGAAACTTCCGCCCGCGTTCATCAAAGACGGCACCGTCACCGCCGGAAACTCCTCGGGCCGCAACGACGGCGCGGCCTTCGTCTTGATGATGACCAAAGAAAAAGCCCAGCAGTTGGGCTTCAAACCGATGGCCAAGTGGCTGGCGGGCGGCGATGCGGGCGTTGATCCCACGATCATGGGGATTGCTCCGGCTTACGCGGTGCCCAAGGCCCTCAAAATGGCCGGTTTGAAGATGAGCCAGATGGACGTCATGGAATGCAACGAAGCCTTTGCGGTTCAGAATCTCGCGGTGGCGGCGGAACTGGAAAAACAGACCGGCGACAAGGTCGATTGGGAAAAATGGAATCCCAACGGCGGCGCCATTTCCTACGGCCATCCCAACGGCGCCTCCGGCTCGCGTATCTGCATTTTCACCATGCGCCAGCTGATCAAAACCGGCGGCAAATACGGCTGCTTCAGCTCCTGCTGCGGCGGCGGACTGGGCGTTGCGGCGATTATCGAAAACCTGATGGTCTAATCGACCGCGAGTGGAATAACAAGGAACTCTGAATTTTTCGAAGTGCCGCCGGGTTTTTACGACAAGCCTGGCGGCATTTTTTTTACGCAAACCCGCACAAAATAATGCGGCGGCCTGCCGCCGCCAAGAAATGAGGAACGACTATGGCTGAAAAATTTATTTCCGACCGCAACTTGAAGTTTTTGATGTATGAATTAAACGACACGGAGGCTCTCCTTAAATATCCGCGTTTTGCCGATCACAGCAAGGACGTCTTCGATATGATCCTGGAAACGGCCATGAAGATGGGCAAGGATATCTATAAGCCGCTGTTTGAGGAAATGGACCGGGAGGAACCCCAGTATGTAAACGGCGAAGTCAAGGTTCATCCGAAAGTGCGCGACGTGCTGCGTTCGGCGGGCGAGGGCGGCTGGATCGCCTCGACCTTTCCTTATGATCTGGGCGGCCAGCAGCTGCCTTTTTCCGTCGGCGTTTTCCTGCCGACGGCCATCTTCGGCGCGGCCAACTACTCCGCGGTGGCCTATCAGGGCCTGACCCACGGCGCGGCGGGACTGATCGTTTCCTACGGCACGCAGGATATGAAGGACACCTATCTGCCCAAGATGATCACCGGTGAATGGCAGGGCACGATGGCCCTTACCGAACCGCAGGCCGGTTCGTCGCTCACGGATCTTACCACCACCGGCACGCCCACCGACAAAGGCTACTATCTGATGAAAGGCCAGAAGCTTTTCATCTCCGCGGGCGACCACGACGGCTGCGACAACGTCATTCATCTGGCGCTGGGCCGCGTCAAGGACGCGCCTCCCGGCATCAAAGGCATTTCCCTTTTCATTATTCCCAAGCTGCGCATCAAGGAGGACGGATCGCTTGAGCCCAACGATGTGAACTGCGCGGGCATCTACCACAAGCTGGGTTACAAAGGAACGCCGATCACGCAGCTGGCTTTCGGCGAAAACGAAGACTGCCGGGGCTGGCTGGTGGGCGAGGCCAACAAGGGCCTGGGTTATATGTTCCAGATGATGAACGGCGCGCGCATCGACGTGGGATTGGCCGCCGCGGTGATCTCGTCGGCCGCCTACTACGCCTCTTTGGAATACGCCAAGGAAAGACCGCAGGGCCGCAAGCTCTCCGGAAAAGATCCCCTGGCGCCCCAGGTGCCGATCATCGAGCACCCGGACATCAAGCGGATGCTTTTGTTCCAGAAAGCCATCGTGGAAGGATCGCTGTCGCTTCTGTACCAATGCGGTCTTTATGAAGATCTGGAACATGTTACCGAAGGCGAAGAAAAAGAAAATTGCAATCTGCTTTTGGAGCTGCTCACGCCGGTGGCCAAAACCTATCCGGCGGAAATGGGCATTTTGTCCTGCTCGGCCGGTTTGCAGATTCTGGGCGGCTACGGCTTCTGCGAAGAATTTCCGCTCGAGCAGCTCTACCGAGACATCCGCATTCACCCGATTCACGAAGGCACCACCGGCATTCAGGGCATGGACCTTCTGGGCCGCAAAATGTCGATGAAAAAAGGCAAGGCCGCGCAACTGTATCTGGCGGAAGTGCGCAAAGCGATCAAGGAAGCCGAAGGCATCGCCGAGTTGAAGCCGTTCGCCGGTAAACTCACCGAGGCGGTGGCGCTTCTGGAAAAAGTGACGGCCAAACAGTTTGAAACGGCAGCCTCCCAGGGCCCCGAAATGTTTTTGTCGGATGCCACCGTGTATCTGGAGTTTTTCGGGATCATCGCGATTGCCTGGCAGTGGCTGCGTCAGGCGACGGCGGCCACCAAAGCGCTGGCTAAAAACCCCGGCGAGAACGACGCGAACTTCTATTCGGGAAAACTTGCCGCCAACCGATACTTCTTCGGCTATGAACTGCCCAAGATTCAGGCTTTGGCCGAACGATTGCTCAACAACGACGGCCTCACCGTGACAATGAAAAACGAGTATTTTGAAGATTAATCCTTTTAAACCGGCCGGGCGCGGTGTCGCGCCCGGCCGGTTTTCAATGTCGAGGCGTTATGCACATTCTGACACGTAAAGAAAAAGGCATTCTGACGATTGAATTTAACCGTCCGGACAAGAAAAATTCGATTACGTCCGAAATGTACCGGATGATCGCCGACGCGCTTGCGGACGGCCAGAATGACCCGGCCACCCGCGTCGTGGTGTTTCTGGGGAAGCCCGATATTTTTTCGGCGGGAAACGACCTGGTCGATTTCATGAACCATACGCAGGACGAAAATTTAAGCGAACGGCCGGTGGCGGCTTTCATGCTCAATCTGGTGACGCTGACCAAGCCGGTGATCGCCTGTGTGACGGGCGCGGCCATCGGCATCGGCACGACGATGCTTTTGCACTGCGATTTGATTTACGCCTCTGAAAATGCGACCTTTGCAATGCCGTTTGCACAACTGGGTCTGTGTCCGGAATTCGGCTCGAGCAGGCTTCTGCCTGAGACGGTGGGCTATCAGAAAGCGGCTGAAAAACTGTTTTTCGGAGAGCCTTTTTCCGCGCAGGAGGCCTGCGAGATGGGTCTGGTCAATCGGGTGCTGCCGGATGCCGAGCTTGCGGACTTTGTCTATGAGCGGGCCGCGAAATTGGCCGCGCTGCCTGCTTCCTCTTTGCGCACGACCAAGGGGTTGATTAAAAACGCTCACTTAGAAAGGGTGCGGGAAAAGATTCTGGAGGAAAACGCCTATTTCAGCCGGATGCTTTTATCGCCGGAGGCCAAAGAGGCGTTTTCGGCGTTTTTCGAGCGCCGTAAACCGGATTTCACCAAGTTTGCCTGAAGGACGGTTTTATTTTCCCTCAATGTTTTCTTTCGTGACGCGAGCCGGCATGCCCATCACCTGGGTGCGGGCGGCGACGTCTTTGGTGACAAACGCGCCTGAGCCCACGACCGATCGTTCCCCCACGTGAAGACCGTCTAAAACCAGCGATCCCATGCCGATATAGGCGAGTTCGCCGATCCGCGTTCGCCCGGCGATATTGGCGCCGGGAGACACGGTGACATACTCGCCGATTTCCGCGTGGTGGCCGATCAGGCAGCCGCGGTTGACAAGCGTATGGCGGCCGACGACGGTCCGGGCGGCGACGATGACGCCCGGATGAAGTACGCACCCTTCCCCGATGGTCGAGCTCGGCGCGACATGCGCTTTGGGATGAATGATCGTCGTGAATTTCAACCCTCTGGATAAGGCGTCCGCCACAAAAGATTTTCGCTGGGCGGGCGAGCCCACCGAGCAGATGTAGCGGCAGTCTGGCCCCAGCGCCGGGGTTTCATCAATCCAGATCACCGGCCGCCCCAGAAGCGTTTTCCCGCAGCGATTCTTGTCTGCGCTCTCCACAAAGGCAATCAATTCCAGCTCGGAAAGATCTTCGAGAAGATCCGCGATTTCTTCCGCAAAGCCTCCCGCTCCCAGAATGGCGATAGGCAGGCGTCCTGTTGCGTCCATGAGAAATGCCTTTCACAAAGGATTTTTGTCGCGTCCCGCGAAACTGTCGGTCGCAAATCATTTTCATTGAGGCTGCGCGAGCACCTTAAGCGAAATGAATAATCCTGTCAATCAAAACAGACGGAACGGGCGTTCGTCGACCGTGCGGCGGAATTTTGAACTTGACAGTCATGAATTATTGGGTTAGACAGCTTGACCCGATGAAATGAATAATCAGGAGGATATGAGGTTTGGCAAATCATAAATCAGCAGAAAAACGCGACCGTCAGAGCAAATTGCGCCGCGAGCGCAATGTGGCGGCCAAATCCGCGATTCGAACCAAAGTGAAAGCTGTTGTGGCGAGCATCGACGCGAAAAATAAGGAACAATCCGTCCAGGGCTTGAAAGCCGCGGCGCCGGCCTTGGCCAAAGCCGCGTCCAAGGGGCTCATTCACAAGAAAAACGCTTCCCGCAAAATCTCCCGTCTGACCCGGAAAGTCAACGCGCTTCAGGGATAAATCCCCACCGCTTACAATATCCGCCGGGCGCCCGTTTTCGCGGCGCCCGGCCTTTTTTTGTGTCTGCAAAACCCAGTCGGCCAGGCGCGTTTTTACGCTTGATTCCTTGCCGGCAATTTTTTATGGTCCTTGAGCATGATGGTGAGGATGGAATCATGATGATTGAACGCGGCGCTTACGGGGAGTGGCTGATTTCGGTGGCGCGAATTTTTCTGGGGGCGCCCTACCGGGCGGCGACGCTGGAAAAACCCGGTCCGGAGCGGCTGAGGGTGGAGCTTTCGGCCTTCGACTGCGTGACTTATGTGGAAACCGTTTTAGCGCTTTCGGCCTGCGCGGATCAGGGGAAGATTTCTCAAACGCAGTTTCGCAAAAACCTGCAGGAGATCCGCTATCGCGGCGGCAAAATCGAAGGCTTCGCTTCACGCTTGCACTATTTCAGCGACTGGATTTCCGACAACGAAAAAAAACGGGTCGTCGCCGGCGTGTCGAAAGGCCAAGGCGGCGCGCCGCTTCGGAAGAAAATCTCTTTTATGACATCGCATCGCGACGCCTATCCCGCCTTGAAACAGGAAACGGAATTTCAAAGGATGCAGGAGGCGGAGAAGCGCCTTTCCCGAAAAGCGATCCGGATGTTCGGCCGGTCCGACTTGCTTTCGGCGGCGGACCGCATTTTCCCCGGAGACATTGTGGCTTTCGTTACGAATGCTGAAGGTCTCGACGTGGCGCATGTCGGCTTTGCCGTGAAAGAAGGAAGAGCCTTGCGGCTTATGCACGCGTCGCGCAAAGAAGGCAAGGTCGCGATCTCCGGCCAGACCCTTTCGGCTTACGTCAAGGCCCGCCGATCCCTCGCGGGCGTCATCATCGCCCGGCCGCTTCCCGGCGGCGCCTGGAAAACCGCAGGCCGGTAACGCAACCCACTTTAAAATCCGATAAGGGTGAGCGGAAAATGTCCGCCGGGCGGGCTTCAGGGTTTTTCGAAGTGGTGGTAATCCTTGGGCTCGTCGAAGTGTCCGCCCCATCGCCAGCCGCGCTTGAGAAATTCCCGGACAACGGGGGAGTGCTCCGAAAGCGCGCCGGATGCCGACGGGTTATAGCGCGCGCCCGGAGGCGCGACAAGGCCCGCGGAGTAGATCACGGGATTCTGAACAGGATTGAGATCGAAGGCGCGGCCCAGCGCATGCAGCGACAGTTTGCCGGTGTTTGCGATGAACCGAAAATTAAAAGACGAGGCGTTATTGTCGGCCATCGAGGCGTCGTCGTTCCAGGAATAGGCGGCAATCGGAATCGCTTTGCCCACGGGAAACCGGATGTCCTCCAGAAAGGCGAAGATCTCATAAAGATCGTCTTCGAGCTCCGCGCAGGCGACGATCTGACCTGCATGCCGCACTGAGTCAAACGAATAATACACGACATCGACCAAAGAAAGCGTATCGATAATCGACACCGGCGCCGGAGAGCCGAAGACGGCTTCGGCGAAAGTCATGTCGCTGTCCACAATGGTGTTTTGATCGCTCATCCTTTTCCCTTTAGTTGCTTCACGATCCGGTCGAGGGTCGCTTCATTGAGCGAGACCTCCCGATAAATGCTTTTGACGGCGTCGGCGTCAAGGCGCTTGAAATCCCGCGAAAGCGGCGTAATCACGCAGCCCGCCATGTCGATGGTTCCGGGCGAAACGAAAACCCGGTCTGCGCCGTTTAAAAAATAGGCGTCGGGCCGGTGCTTGCCGCGCAAAAAAATAATCAGCCTCCAGGCGCGGCCGGTGAACACCGAAATCACATTGAGCATCGGTTCGGAAGGGGTTTGAAGAATCCGACCGACGGCTGCCAGCAGGCGGAAAAACCGGTCGGAAAGCGCTTTTTCGTCGGCGGATTCCAAAACGATTATAGAGCGGTCGAAGCCCCGGCTGACGCGCATGGGCGCGCTGCGGCCAAAATCCGGCATCGACGACAGCAAAGCCAAAAAGGGCAGCTTATCGGCCGGCGTCATTTGAAAGTGAAGGTGATCGGGCGCGGAGGCGCCTGCGGCCGGTCCGTTGTAAAACACGGCAAAGTCGGGCGAGGCGTCGCGTGCCAGCGCAAGCAGGGTCGGGACGGCCGATTCAATCGTCTGAGGCCGATGCTCCAGGCTCGATACCGTGAAATGCGCATCGAATATCGGAGCCGGATTGCATAAGATCAGGTAGTCGTTGCGGTAGACAAGGCCTTTTTGCTCCGAGGGCAGAGAGGAGAGGCACAAAAAGCAGGGTCTTTTGCGCACCGACGCCGGATCCACGGCCGCGCCGGAGCTTATTTGCCTTCCCGGATTGAACTGCAGGCGAACCGAGTAATGTCCGCACTCCAGCGTTCTTTCTTGAACCGCATCCAGATTCCGATAGGCTTCGGCCAGCGCGGGCCAGTCTTTTTTCTGCGCGGAAAGCAGCCGTCTGCACGCCTGGGGCAGAGCCGAGGCGTTGCGGTCGGGGAAAACACTGAACACGCGGGGCGACAAAGGGTCCTGCGCCTTTGCCGATTCCCGCCGCTTTGCCTGCAAAATCCTGCGGGCCTGAATTTCGATGGATCTAAGCCGGTCTTTGTAAAAGTCGTTTTGGTTTTGCTTTTCAACCGGCAGCGCCGCGTCGGTGTTGTCTTCCCAGCGTCGGCACAGATAGAGGCTTTCGTAAATCCGGCCGATCGGATAGTCGCGTGAAAATCGCAGGGCGACGGCGTAATCCTCTCCGAAGCTGACATTGGGAAAACCGATCTCCCGCGCAAGCGCCGTGTCGAAAGCGCGCGGGGCGCCGACGCCGCCCACGCGCAACAGGTTATTGTGGCCGTTTCGCCTCGACCATTCGCGGTGATCGATAAGCCCCGGCGGAATCGGTCGCAGCCTTTTGTCGACCAGTGTGTAGGACCCGGCGACCATGGCATAGCCTCCCCGCCGAAGCGTGTCGACGATTTTTTGCAGGGCGCCGGGCGACGCATACAGATCGTCGGAATCGAGCTGAACCGCGAAGCGCCCGCAGGAAGGCGAGTGCAGGGCCTCGTTCCAGCAGCCGCCGATGCCCAGATCGCACCGGGACGGAATCATGTGGATGACGCGGCCGGAGGAGGCGGCAAGTTTTTTGATGACGGCGGTGGTTCCGTCCGTGGAATGATTGTCCACGACCAGGATGTTGAAGGCAAAATCGGTTTTTTGTGAAAGCGCGCTGCCGATCGCCTGGGCGATCGTTTTTTTCCGGTTGAGCACGGGGATCACGACGCTGGCCACGACTGGGAAAGCCGCAGCCGCGGGCTTGGGTCGGCCCGCTGGCGCAGGCAGCCAGGCGCCGATGCGTTGAAGATGCGCCGTGGCGATTTTTTCGAGTTTTTTCTGCCGGGCCGCCTGGTCGGCCACGGCGTAGGCAAAGTGCGTTTCGGTCCGTCCGCTTTTTTTGCCGCCTTCGTCCGTCCGCTCGACTCGGTAGAGACATTCGGGGATGCGCACAATCGGGGAATCCGCGCCGATTTTCAGCCTAAGATCATAAAACGCCAGATCCGGATCGGCGGGCAGGGGACCGTATTTCTCAATGGCGGCTTTCGCGGCGGCGCTCGACAGGACGAACAGCGGCCCGAAATGGAAATCGTCGCGGATCGACCCGTCCTGGTAGTCGATGAGCGGCCGGGGGTTGAGCTTTCCTGCGGTTGCGGTGAAATAGTCGGAATAGACAAGACCGGCTTTGGTTTCGCGAGCCGTGGTCAGCAGCCTGCGCAGGCTCTCCGGACTGCAAGACACGCGCGCTTCCGTGTCGGCAACCCCAAGAAAGTCCTGGGCCCGGTTTAAAAAAAACGCCGTGGGCCGATGGATGTCGTTTGCGGTGCAGGACGCCTCCGGCAAGGCCGCGCCCGGAGGAAAAAACAGGAAGCGGCCCAGTTTGAAAATCGCGTTTTTCATAACGGCTTTCGGCGCTAAAAGTTGGACATCATTAAATTGAAGGCGCGCTCGACGGTGTCCTGGGCGAGCTTTTCATAGGCCGCCTTGCGCGTGTTGACAATCGAGTTGATATCGTCTTCCAGTTCATAGTCGATGGTGTTTCTGACCTGCCTTGACGACCAGATCGTTTTTCCGCTTTTTCGGTCGATAAAGCTCACCTGAATCACCATCACGGCGCGCTCTTCGGCGGCCAGCATGCTGCGCCGATAGGACAAAGGGGCGGTGTTGAGATTGGTCACGGCGCCGCTGACGGAGGCGTCCGCCTCGGCCAGGCTTTGAACCACTGTGAAGCGGCTTGTCTGGAGGAATTGATCGATAAAGGCGGCGCGCACCAGGTTGTCCAGATCGGACTGGGCGGTCTGGTTGACAAAAGGCTCCACATAGATTCTGCGGAGGCTTGAGTCGATGTGTTCCCCCTGAGGGGCGAAAGTGTAGCCGCATCCCGACAGGACGACGCAAAGCGCGGCGGTTGCCGCCAGCCGTTTCAGAAGTCTGCGGGTCATCGGGTCACCTTATTTGGCCACGATGTTGACGAGCTTTTTGGGCACATAAATCACCTTCATTACGTTGGCGCCCGCCAGGAAGGAAAGAATTTTTTCGTCGGCCAGCGCGCAGGCTTTGATTTTTTCCTCCGGTTCATCCACCGGAACGGTCAGCCGGCTGCGGAGTTTTCCGTTGATCTGAATGACGATGGTCATTTCGTCTTCGCTGGCGATGGCGGAATCGCAAACCGGCCAGGACATGTCGGAGGCGCATTTTTCATGCCCCAGGATCTGCCAGAGCTCTTCGGTCATGTGCGGGACGATGGGCGTGAGAAGCAGGATCGCCGCTTCGAGGGCTTCGCGAATGACCGACAGGGCCAGTTGGTCGGTTTGATCCGGCCGCTTGACGCCGTAGAGCGCATTGACCAGCTCCATGACCGCGCTGATGGCCGTGTTGAAGTGGAACCGGTCTTCGATGTCCTGGGTCACCTTGGCGATCGTCTGATGCGTTTTGCGGCGAAGCGTCTTGAGGTCGTCGGCCAGGGCAGGGTGGCCCGATACGGGCGCAATCGGCTTGATGTCTTCGAGATACTCGTCAAAGATCCGCCACAGGCGGCCCAGAAAACGGAAAGAGCCGTCCACGCCCTGTTCGCTCCATTCCAGATCTTTTTCCGGCGGCGCCGCAAACAGGCAGAACATGCGCGCCGTATCCGCGCCGTAGGTTTTCACCAGAAAATCGGGGTCGATGACGTTTTTAAGCGATTTGGACATTTTTTCAGTTTTGCCGAGAATCACGTCCTTGCCGCAAATCGCGCATTTGCCGCCCGCGCCCTGCTCGGGGAAGAGATAGCCATGCTCGGGGCATTTCATCGTTTCCTTGCATACCATGCCCTGCGTGAGCAGATTGGTGAAAGGCTCATCCACGCCCACCACGCCCATATCGCGCAGGACTTTCGTGTAAAAGCGCGCGTAGAGCAGATGCAGAATCGCGTGTTCGATGCCGCCGATGTACTGATCCACCGGCATCCAGTAGTCGAGCGCCTTGCGGTCAAGCCCCGGTTTGATGCCGTGTTTGGGAGAGCAGTAGCGTTCGAAGTACCAAGACGATTCCACAAACGTGTCCATCGTGTCGGTTTCGCGCCGGGCGGATCCCCCGCATTTCGGGCAGGACGTATTGACGAATTCGGCAAGCGAAGCCAGAGGCGAGCCGCCTTCGGGGCTGAAGGTGACATTTTCGGGCAGCACCACCGGCAGGTCTTTTTCGGGAACCGCGACGATGCCGCATTGATCGCAGTTGATCATCGGAATGGGCGCGCCCCAGTAGCGCTGGCGGGAAATGCCCCAGTCGCGCAGGCGGTACTGAATCGTCCGTTTGCCTTTGCCTTCGGCCTCCAGATAATCGGCGATGTCTTCGAGCGCCTTCGTATTAATCATCCCGTTGAAGGGGCCCGAGTTGACCAGCACGCCTTCATCGACATACGCCTCGGTCATGGTTGCGGGATCAAGCGTCCGGTCTTTGGGGGAAATGACGACGACCCGCTGCAGGTTGAACTTTTGCGCGAATTCGAAGTCGCGCTGATCGTGCGTGGGCACGGCCATCACGCAGCCGGTGCCGTAGTCGGCCAAAACGAAGTTGGCCGCATAAATCGGCATCTTCCAGCCGGTGAGAGGGTTGATGCAGTAGGCGTCGAGAAACAGGCCCTCTTTTTCGTAATACTCGGAGGTGCGCATGAGCTTGTCTTGCTTTTTGACTTTGTCGACAAACGCCGCCACGTCCTTTTCGCAGGGTTTGCCGGAGGCGAGTTGTGTGACCAGCGGATGCTCGGCCGCCACCAGCATGAAGGTCGCGCCGAAGAGCGTATCCTGACGGGTGGTGAAGACCGAAATGGCGCCTTGTCCGTCGTCTCGGGGGAAATCGACCAGGCAGCCGGTGCTTTTACCGATCCAGTTTTTCTGCATCGTCATCACGCGTTCCGGCCAGCCGGGAAGTTTGTCGCAGTATGCCAGAAGCTCGTCAATGTAGGCGGTGATTTTGAAAAACCACTGATCGAGCACTTTTTCCGTCACGTCCGTTCCGCAGCGCCAGCAAAGTCCGCTTTCGACCTGTTCGTTGGCCAGCACCGTGTCGCATTTGACGCAGAAGTTGACGCTGGAGCGTTTTTTATAGGCCAGGCCTTTTTCAAACATCCAGATAAAAAAGAGCTGCTCCCAGCGGTAATAGTCGGCTTCGCAGGTGGCCACTTCGCGGTCCCAGTCGTAGCTGAAGCCCATGCGCTTGAGCTGTTTTTTCATGTGGGAGATGTTTTCGTGCGTCCATTTGGCCGGATGAATCTTGTTTTCAATGGCCGCGTTTTCGGCGGGCATCCCGAAGGCGTCCCATCCGATCGGATGCAGAACGTTGAAGCCTCTCATGCGCTTGTAACGCGCGACCACGTCGCCGATGGTGTAATTGCGGACATGGCCGATATGGATTTTCCCCGACGGGTAGGGAAACATTTCCAAAAGATAATACTTGGGTTTCGCCGGGTCTTCGGTGGCTTTGAATGTTTTTTCGTCTTCCCACTTTTTTTGCCATTTTTCTTCGATGGCGGTCGGATTGTATTTCATGGTTTGGTGCGCTCCCGAAATCGTGCAATAATCGGCCAGTTGTCTAACACATCGGACTTGCCGGCGCAATTGGAAAAAGGAATGGGGCCGAAGGATGAAGGCCAAAGGACAAAGGATAAAGGATAAAGGATAAAGGCGAAAGGATTGAGGCGTAGGTTGTGAAAAGCGGTGGGGGGCAAGAAAGCCCGGCCCGATGGCATCCGACCGCGCTTTTAAGGAGCAATGAATCATGAGCTATGGGTCAGGAGAGGTGTTTCTTTGAAGATATCCGGGCAGGGGTTATCTGCGGCGTTTGAGAATCTCGCAACACTGGTTGGCGATATCAGACAAGACCGGTAAGGCGGCTTTCTCGGCGGCGGCAATCAGGTTAACAAGCCCGTTTTCGATATGCTGGAGAAAGCCGGGCTTGTTCTTCGTGAGACCCAGAAAACCGTAAGCGCCCAGAGCCTGCATCAGCCGTTGGGCGGCCCCCTCCCAGAAGCGGGTGGTGAATTCGGCCAGGCTGTAGTCCGGCTCGAAAATCCGATAGTAAAACGCCTTGAGTTCCCGCCGCTCGTCGCCGGTGAGGACGACATAAGGATCGCAGATGAGCGACCCCAGGTCGTAATAGAGAGAGCCTTGCCGCAGGCCCTGAAAGTCGATGAAAACGGGCCTTTCGTCCCGGATTAGAATGTTTTGCGATTGAAAGTCGCGGTGAATCAGGCAGGGTGCAGTCCGCAAAAGCCGCGCGATGAGCGTATCGGCTTCCGCCTGCCAGGCGTGAAGCGCGGGGTCCGGCAGGCTGAGATTGCATACGGCGCCCACGAAATGGTCCAGAAAATAGTTGTGCTCCCAGACGTACAGATCGCGGTCGTAGCCCCGGCAAAGCTTGAGCCCCGGCGGAATCTGATCCGGCGGATGACGGTGCAGGCGGTGAATTTCCGAAAGCGCCGCAAGGTAGTAGTGCCTTCGTTTGCTCCAGGGGAGCCCCTTTTGGGAAAACAGATCGTCGTCGCCCAGGTCTTCGGTCAGCACGAAGCGCTTGCCGGCGTCAAAGGCGATAATCAGCGGGACGGGGAGATGCAGGTCGTTTAAAAACCGGTTGATGGCCGTCCAGTAAGCGTTTTCCTCGACCTCCGTGCCGTAGCGCATGAAGATGAAGCTGCGGGCGTCCATCAAAATGACCCGGAAGAAATGGCGGTCGGAGCCGCCTTTTTCGATGGGAACAAGACGATAGTCCACGTGCCCCAGATGCTGGTTGAGGAAGGTCCGGATTTCTGAGGTGATGATCGTCATGGCTGATTAAGATCCCGGAAAAAACGTCTGTATCTCATCGTAGGCCTCGCGTGTTCCGAGGTCGTGCCAAAAGCCGTCGTCAAGGACAAGCCCCGCCACCGCGCGGGGATCGCGGCGGATGCTTTCAATCAGCGGCAAAACCACCGATTCGATGCGCCCCGGAGACAGTCTTTGCCAAAAGCTTTTTTCCACAATGCCGATGCCGGCAAACAGACAGCGCCTGACCCCCGGAGCGCCAAGCGCGCCTCTCATATCGCAGATAAAGCCGTCCGAGTCAATATCGACATTGACGAGCGGACCGGTGGAGCGCAGGGCCAGCGTCGCAAGAGGGCGCTTCTCGATATGCCGCTCCAGAAGCGGCGCAAGCGGCAGATTGGTGAGAATATCGCCGTTATAGATCCAAATCCGCTCCTCGTCTTCGAGCAGGTCTTCAATGTTCTTCAGGCCACCGGCCGTGTCGAGCAGCACCGGTTCGTGCCGGAAGGTGATGGGAATGCCCTTCCAGGTTTTCTCCGGGAAGGCCTCCGCATAACAATGCGCCAGGTGGTGCGTGTTGACGATGAATCGGCGCGCGCCGGCTTGCCGCAAATGGTCCATCGCATACGTGATCAAAGGGCGGCCTCCCACGGGCAATAGCGGTTTGGGCAGCGACTCCGTCAGCGGCCGAAGCCTTGTGCCCAGTCCCGCCCCCAGAATAAACGCCGTTGTAATGAGAGGTGTTTTCATGCCCGCCTTTCCCGCCATTGAGAAAACGTGAAACTTGAAACTTGAAACTTGAAACTCTTACCCTTCTTTCTTTCCGAACGCCGGATCAATCTTCACCAGCGCCGCCACGATAAATCCCGGAATCGTCGTCAGCAGAATCCAATAGTAGAAATGGATATAGCCCAACTGCTCCTGAATCCAGCCGCTGGCCATCGCCGGCAGCATCATGCCCAGCGCCATGATCCCGGTGCCCACCGCGTAGAAAACCGTTTTGTATTGGCCTTGCGACACCATGATCATGAACATCGTGTAGGCGGTGAAGCCGAAGCCGTAGCCGAATTGTTCCACCGCGAGGGCCGCGCCGATAAGCCAGACGCTTTCGGGCTGCGCGTGTGAAAGATACACAAAAATCAGATCCGGCACATTCATGACGATCACCATCGGCCACAGCCAGAATTTCAATCCGTTGCGGTAGATGGCCCAGCCGCCCAGAAGTCCGCCCAGCATGAGCGCGACGACGCCGATCGTGCCGTAGATCAGGCCGACCTCCGAGGTGAGAAGCCCCAGGCCGCCTTTTTCCCGTGCGTCGAGTAAAAACGGCGCGACCATCTTGACGAGCTGCGCTTCGGCAAACCGGTAAAACAGCAGAAACGCGATGATCAGGACGATGTCCTTTTGACGGAAAAAAAGCGTCAGAATGCGGAAATATTCCCGAACGACGCCCCGGCCCCTGGCCAAAGGCGCGCTGTGATCGGCGGCGGGGTAAGGCAGCACGAAAAAATGATACAGGCACAAAGCCAGAAAAACGGCCGCCGCGGCCAGAAAGGTGATCGACCAGGCGGCGCTCGCCGAATGGCCGCTTTCTTTTAAAAAACCCGCGAGGATGACCAGCCCGCCTTTGGAGGCGATGGTGGCGACGCGGTAGAAAACCGTGCGGACGCCCACAAACGCGGCCTGCTGTGGAGTCGATAACCCCAGCATGTAAAAGCCGTCGGCGGCGATGTCGTGCGTGGCCGACGAAAAGGCCATGATCCAGAACATGGCCAGCGAATAGCGGACGAAATCGGAAGCGGGAAGGGTGAGCGCGACGCCCGCGAAAGCGGCGCCGATGCAAAGCTGCGTGAGGACAATCCAGAAGCGCTTGGTGCGCAGCAAATCGACAAACGGGCTCCAAAGCGGCTTGATGACCCAGGGCAGGTACAGCCAGCTTGTGTACAGGGCGATTTCAGTGTTGGATAGCCCCAGGTTCTTGTACAGGACGACGCTCACCGCCATGGCGATCATGTAGGGAACGCCTTCAGCCAGATAGACGGACGGCACCCACAGCCAGGGATTTCTCGTTTTGCCGGCCTCCGCCGTCAGGCCGCTGGATTCTTCTTTATTCAATAGAGTTTCCTCAATTCGGCGCCGGGAAAATAATGCGCTAAAATCTTATCAGATGAGAAGCCTTTTTCCGCCATCACCGCCGCGCCGATCTGGCACAGGCCCACCCCGTGTCCCCAGCCGCCGCCGTGCAGGATGAATCGGGTGAGCCTGCCTTTCGGGTCATGCTCGGTCGCCGCGACAAAGGCGCTCGACAACAGGTGCGTGGGCGAAAGCCACCTGCGGATTTCGAGCTCCTTGCCGACGGTCACGGTGCGCTTTGTCCCGACGATTTGAAGTTTGAAAATCCTGCCGGACGGGCCGCGCGAAAGCGGCTTTAGATGCTGAAGCTCGCCGAAATCGATTCCCGATTTCCGGCGCAGGATCTCTTCGAGCTCATCTTTGTCGTAGGCGACGCGCCAGCGGTAGAAATGAAGCGTCTCCAGATCGAACGCGGGCAGAACACGCGCCAGAAGGTCCGTATCTTTTGTGTTGCAGTATGCCTCCGGAGAAGAGCCCAGCCACGCGGCCCAGCCGTCTTCGGACGTCATCGGCGGATGCGGGATGTCGGAATCGGCAATCGAGGCCAGATACGGGAAGTCTGCGTCTTCCCAGGCCGTGGCAAAAACGTCCGTGCGTCCGCCGCAGCATTTATAGTAGCGGGCGTCGCAGATTGTATCCTGATGGACCAGAAAGGCGCCGTGCGTGGCGCCGACGGCGCGGGCGACATTGTCGGAGATGATTTTGGTGATGCCCTGGTATCGCTGGCAGTGGTCGTCGGCGCAGACATCGAAGCCTTCATGGTCGTTGACGTCCTGCCAGCGGAGGATTTCCCCCTCGCTGCAGGAAGAGGCTTTTCGCGGGGTTTTTTTCTTTTCCAGCATCGCGCAAAGCCAGCTTCGGGCCGCAACCGCCTGGGCTTTGAGAAATTCCGGCGGCGCCTGGGCGGACATTTCCGAGGAGATGACCGAGGCCAGATACGCTTCCAGGCCGATCCGGTTTAACACCGAAATCGTGCCGTCTTTGTCTGCGCGCAAAAGGGCGTCGCCCCGAAAGGATTGGGACTCGGTTCGCTGCCAGTGAAAGTCGATGCCGATGGCGACGTCGGCGACGGTGAAATAAGAGGATCGGGGATCGTCCGGTGTCAGGAGGATCTCCAAGCCCTCGGCAACGGGTTTTCCGGCCGCGTCGGCAAGCACGACGGCTTGTCCGTTGGACGACGCGCAAAGCTCTCCCGAAACGGGTCGGCCGTCGGGCAGACGGAAAACGCCCTTCAGGGCCGGAAAGGCCCTGGTCATCCGGGAGGCGAGAGCCACCAGAATCTGAGGTTCGCTGTCGATCATGACGTCTCATCCGCGCCGCAAGATTTGATATCGGCCGTGTTTGTAAAGGGTCTGTGCCGCAAAGTCAAGGGGCATGTCCCGCCGGGGACCAAATCGCTTTGCCGGCGATGGTAAAAATGCATTTATGGCTTGAATATTCGGGATTTGTCGTGTATGACACGGGGAAAAATCAGCCGGCGGATGGAGCTTATGGGGCATGTCTGGCCAATCGGTGGAGGCAAGGGAGGGTCCGGTAAAAGTTTCCTGACCAGTTCGCTCGGACGTCTGTCGGCGGCGATGGGGAAAAGGACGCTGCTGATCGACCTGGATCTGGGGGCGGCGAATCTGCATACCCTGGTGGATGTGCCGTATCCGAAAAAGTGCTTTTCGGATTTCATCCGCAAAAAGATTCCGCTTCTGGAAGACACGGTCATCGAAACGCCCGTGGAAAATCTCTATCTCATCAGCGGCGCGCACGACAATCTGGACATCGCCAACCTTCCCTACGAACAGAAAATCAAAACGCTCAAAGCCATATCCCGTCTGGATTACGATCATATCCTGCTGGATCTGGGGGCCGGCACATCGTTCAATACGCTCGATTTTTTCCTGATTTCGGAAAACGGCATTTTCGTGACCACGCCGGAGCCCACGTCCATTGAAAACGTCTACCGCCTGATCCGTTCGATCTATTTCCGCCGGATGCGGCAGTATTTCACCGTGACGGACTTCAAAACGCTGGAGCAGCGGGTGGACGAGACCTTCGGCGGCGGATCGCTCAATAAGCCCGAATGCATGATGCGGGTGATCCGCGACCGCTATGCCGATGTGTATGCGCGCCTGGCCGATGATTTTAAGCGCTTCCGCTTCAGGCTGGCGGTCAATCAGCTGCGCAAGCACGACTCTCCGGATCTGGGCCGCCAGATCTGCCGGATCATCGAAAAGCATCTGGCGCTGCAGGTCGATTTTGCCGGCAATATCGCCTTTGACGATCACGTTCATGATGCGATCTGCGCGCGCGTTTCGTTTCTGGATCGCTATCCCTACACCAAGACCGCCGTCGATCTGCGGCAGTTGGGCAAGTCCATCGTGCAAACATCCGGACAGCAGCTGCAGATTCATTATTCTTAAGTCAAAAAGCCCCGCGGGCGGCCGATCGGAGGAACGCATGGATAGAAAATTTTCCGAGCTCACCTATTACGAAATGCTTGACGTCAAGCCGCAGGCCGTCCTGTTCGAAATCCGGCACGCCTATCAAAACGCGCTGGCGATGTACGAATCCGGATCGATGGTGAGTTATTCCTTCTTTTCCGAAGAGGAAAGAAAGGACATTCTCGCCAGAATTGAAGAGGCCTATCTGACGCTGTCGAGCGATCAGAAGCGCCAGGCCTATGACGCGGAACTCATCCGGCGGGGGCTTTTGCCCCGGCCGGGCGCGGGCAGCCCGGCCCAGAAAAAACCGGTTTCGGTGTTTGATATCGGACGCGGCGGCCCTCCCAGGCCGGCCACGCAGCGGTCCGGCGATCTGCGCGCCAAAATCGCGCAAAACCCGCGCATTGCCCAGATCGTGGCTCAGTCCGATATCACCGGCGCGGACCTTCAGGAGATCCGTTGCGAGCTTTGCGTGGAAGTCGAACAGATTGCGGCGGAAACGAAAGTGCGCAGCGACTATCTGCATGCGATCGAATCGTCGGACAAAGACAGGCTGCCCGCGCCGGTGTTTCTCAAGGGATTCGTCAAGGCCTACCTGAAATACCTGGGATTTGAGCAGGTTGAGGAAATGAGCGCCAAGGTGATGAACGCCATCGCGCGCTGAAAGTTGCGGAGAGTGTCATGAACCGGCCGGGGCATGTCGAAACCGTTAAACCAAAAAACCATCACGAATGCGCGGTCGTCTCCGGCAAAACACGTCTGCGGCTCATCGCCCTGGCGATGCTGGCGGCAGGGGTTCTGTCTCAGGCGGCGGGCGCGAAGGAGGGCAACATGCAGTCCGATACCATTAAAACGGCCGAAGGCGACCTGGTGATGACCTTCGTCGGCCATGGATCGCTGATGATGACGTTCAAGGGCAAGACCATCCATATTGATCCCGTCTCCGTCGAGGCGGACTATGCCAAAATGCCCAAGGCGGATCTGGTCCTGATTACGCACGAGCACTACGATCATCTGGATCTGAAGGCGGTTGACGCCGTCAAAACCCCAGCGACGAAAATCGTGTGCAATTCGGCGGCGTCCAGGCAGCTTCCCGGCGCCGTGGTCATGAAAAACGGCGAGAGCAAGATGGTGGACGGCCTGTCCATCGAAGCGGTTCCGGCATACAACATCAAGCACATGATGGAACCGGGGAAGCCTTTTCATCCCAAAGGCGTGGGCAACGGCTACATCGTGACCTTCGGCGACACGCGCGTCTATATTGCCGGCGACACCGAAAACATTCCGGAAATGAAACAGATCAAAGAGATTGACATCGCGTTTCTGCCGATGAATCTGCCCTACACCATGACCCCCGAGATGGCGGCCGATGCGGCCCGAAGCGTCCGCCCGAAGATTCTGTATCCTTATCACTACGGGGAAACGGACCCGTCGCGGCTTGTTTCGCTTTTAGCCGGTGAAAAGGATATCGACGTCCGCATCAGGGATTTGAAATAGCCGCCGTTTTCCTGCGCCGGGGAGGGGGATTTCCCGCCTCTTTTAGGGGATCGGGTACGAATTGAATCCTGAGACAAAGTGTGTTAAGCCATCATCCATCGGGATGACGTGTTGGAAAACTTTGTCAAACGGAGCCAGACGCATGAGTGTCTATGAATACGTGGCCCTGGATGAAAAAGGCCGCGAACGCAAAGGATTTGTGGATGCCACCGGCGCGCAGGCTGCCAGGCAGATGCTCCGGGAACGGGGGATCTATCCGGTAGACATCGCGCCGGCGCGCGAAAAGAAAGAATCGGCGCTGGCCGTCGCGACGGATCTGCCGCTGGGACGCAATGTTTCGCCCGCCGATGTGGCCGTTTTCACAAGGCAGTTGGCCACGCTTTTGGGCGCCGGCATTCCGCTGGTGCCGTCTTTCGGCGTTTTGCTGACGCAGACCAAAAATCCCGTTTTAACGAAAATCCTCGCCCAAGTCCGCAGCGACATCAACGAAGGCAAGAGCCTGACGGCCAGTCTGGAAGCCTTTCCGCGCGTGTTTCCGCCTTTTTACATCAATATGGTCAAAGCCGGCGAAGCCTCCGGAACGCTCAACCTGGTTTTGGAGCGGCTGGCGGATTTCAGCGAAGGACAGCAGGCGCTTTTGAGCAAAATCCGTTCCGCTTTGGCCTATCCGCTCGTCATGGGCCTGGTCGGAACCCTGGTTATCTTTCTGTTGATGACGTTCGTCGTGCCGAGAATCACCGAAATCTTTTCCGACATGAAACAAACCCTGCCTGTCATCACCCTCATTCTGATCGGGGTGAGTTCGTTTCTAAAGTCGTTTTGGTGGCTGATTCTGTTTGTTGCGGCGGCGGGTGCGGCCGCTTTCAAATACTTTATTTCCGCAACGCAATCCGGCCGCCGTTTTTGGGACGCCGTGCGGCTGCGCGCGCCGGTGTGGGGCGGCGTCAACCGCAAAATCGCCATTGCGCGCTTTACCCGGACGCTGGCGACGCTTTTGCAAAGCGGCGTGCCGCTTCTGGCGGCGATGGACATCGTGCGCAATGTCGTCAACAACGTCTTTATCGGCGAAGTGATCGCGCAGGCGGCCAAAGACGTGGAAGAGGGGCAAAGCCTGTCGGCGCCTCTGGCGCAAAGCGGCCTTTTCCCGCCGATGGTTACGGAAATGATCGCCGTGGGAGAGCAGACCGGATCGCTCGAAAAAATGCTCAACCGCATCGCCACAACCTATGAAACGGAAGCCCAGTCGGATGTGATGATCATGACCTCGCTTCTGGAGCCGCTCATGATTCTGGTCATGGGCCTTTTGGTGGCTTTTATCGTTTTTTCGATTCTGCTGCCGATTTTTGAAATGAACCAGCTGGTTCGGTAAACGCGCAATATCTTTAAAGGGGTTAAACATGAAACAGAAGAAAATGAAAAGAAACCCGCAGGCCGGGTTTACGCTCATTGAGCTGATGGTGGTGATCGTGATTCTGGGCCTTCTGGCCGGCCTTACGATTCCGCGCTTTATCGGCGAGTCGGACAAAGCCCGGGTGGGCACGGCCAAGACGCAGATCGTGAGTCTCGAGACGGCGCTGAAAATGTACAAGCTCGACAACGCCCAGTATCCGTCCACCGAGCAGGGCCTCAAGGCGCTCGTCGAGCAGCCCACGGTCGGCAATCTGCCCAAAAGCTGGCGTTCGGGGGGCTATCTGGAAAAAGGAAAGGTGCCCAAGGATCCCTGGAAGAATGAATTCGTCTATATCAGCCCGGGCGCGCACGGCGATTTTGATCTGGTTTCCCTGGGGGCCGACGGAGAGCCGGGCGGAGAGGGATTCGATGCGGACATCAACAACTGGGAGATTGAGTGAGCGGGGATTTACGCTCATTGAACTGGTTGTCGTCATCGCGGTGATCGGCGTGGTCTTCGCGCTGGCGGTGCCGACCACTCGCGACGCGATCACCGTCGATGATCTGAAGAAAGCGACCAGGCGCATCGTCGGCCTGGAGCGCCAGCTTCGGGTGGATGCCGTCCGCGACGGGATTGATCAGATCCTGTGCCTTGATGTGCGCCAATCCCTTTACTGGGTGGAGAGCGCCGACATGACGCCGGAAAAAGTCGATGAGGTGAAGAAAAAAGCCCGCGGACTGGGGACGGGTGTTTCCGTGGCCGATATCGTCACCGGAAAAAATGAGAAAATTAAGGATGGCCTCGTCCGGCTCCGCTTTTCCAAAAACCATGTCTGCCCGCCGTTTGTTCTGCATCTGGCCGAAGGGGAGCGCTTCATGACGATCACGGTCAATCCGTTTCTGGGTGTGACGGGCGTGTATGACCGCTATGCCGATATTTCGCTTGACGACGGACTGGGGTATGACCCGACCAAATAAAGGCGCCCGAAGGCGCGACAAGTCAAACGGCTTCACGCTCATCGAGGTCATGGTCGCCATGGCCATTTTGGCGACGTCCCTCGTGGCGGTTTTTCAGTTGCAGTCGCAAAGCGTTTCAACGGCCTCTGAAGTCAGGTTCAAAACGACCGCTTCTCTGCTGGCGCAAAGCAAAATGGCCGAAATGGAAGCCTCGACGTCGCTGGTCAGCCGAGCCGATCAGGGCGATTTCGGGCCCGACTATCCGCAGTATGCCTGGCGTCTGGCCGTCAGCGACACCCAGATTCCCGGCTTCAAACGCATCGAGGTCACGGTTTTCAATCCGGTGATGGCCCGCGGGGGCGTGTATTCCCTGGTGCTGTACAAGACGGCTGCGAGGTGAGGCATCATGATGAAACACGCGGCCGGGAAAGCCGGCTTTACGCTTTTGGAGCTTTTGTTGGCCGTTTTTATTTCCGGCCTGGTGTTTGCCAGCATCTACGGCGCCTACAGCTCCACGCTGTCGACCGCCCGCGACATCGACGAAGACGCCCGGTCCTACAAAACCGCCCGGGTGGCGCTCGACCGGATGACGCGTGATTTATCGGCCGTGCTGCCCTATGCGGGGGAGTATGTTTTTGTGGCGGACCGGGATTTTTTCCGCAATGATCGCTTCGGAAACCTGACCGTTTGGTCGGCGGCGCATCTGGCGTTCGGCGAGGATGAGGTTTCCGGAAGCCCTGCGTCGATCCGCTATTTTGTCCGCGAGAATCCCGGCGGGCAGGGCTTTTCCCTGTGGCGGTCCGACACGGCCGGTGTGCGGCCGCAGCCCGGAAGAACCCCTTCGGGCGGGGTGATTATCTGCCCGGATATTACGGCGTTGGCCTTCACGTTTTTTGATGAGAACGGAAGAGAGCATGAAACATGGGATTCGACGCGCTACATCAATCAGGGCCGGGCGCCGCACAGAGTGCTCATCGAACTGGTTTTGGCCAATGCCCGAAGGCCGGAGTCGCCTCTGCGTTTTACCACGTCGGTCTATCTGCCGGAGAAACGATGAAGACTTTTTTAAATCCGTTTCGCAATAACCGCGGCGCCGCGCTCATCATCGTCATCCTGATCGTGAGCGTGCTGATTCCGGTCGCCCTGGAGCTCAACCGCTCCACGCGCGTTGATATTTATGACGCGGCCAATCTGTCCGACGGCATTCGTCTGACCTATGTCGCCAAATCGGGCTTCCACGGCGCGGCTGCGCTGGTGGGCAACGCGCGGGGCGATTACGACACGCTGCGCGAGCCCTGGGCCAATGCGGAAGCCTTGTCTGCGCAATCCGCCTCGCTTTTTTCCGACGCCCGGTTCGTCGTTCGGGTGTCCGATGAGCACGGCAAGATTCCGCTCAACAAGCTGGTGACGGGAAACACCGTCAACGCCGATATTCGCGAGATGCTCGTGCGGCTTTTGGGGCTTCCCGGATTCGATCTGAACCCGAAGCAGGCCGGCGAAATCGTCGATGCGATCATCGATTGGATGGACGAAGACGAGGAGGTCACCGGCGCGGGCGCGGAAAGCGCCTATTACGCCGCGCAGGCCTTTCCCTACGCGGCCAAAAACGGGCCGCTGGATTGCATTGAAGAATTGCTTATGATAAAAGGAATGACCGGAGAAATTTTTGCCCCGACGGAAGAAAGACCGGGACTCGCGGACCTTCTGACGCTCCATGGAACGGGCGCGCTCAATATCAATACCGCGCCGAAAATGGTTCTCATGGCCCTGTCGGACGGCATCACCCAGGAGGCGGCCGAAAAGATGGACCTCTACCGCCGTGCCGACGGCAACGATCTGTCGGGCACCGACTGGTACAAAAAGATTTCGGGGTTGGGCAACATTGAGATCAAAGCGGAAATGATTGAAAATCAAAAGAGCAACGCCTTTCGCATCGTCTCTACGGGTATGGCCGGCCAAATGGAGCGGACCGTCACCGGCGTCATTCAACGTTCGCCGTTTCGCATTCTGACCTGGAGGATCGACGGATGACGCAGGCAATCCTCGGACTGGATATCGGGCGCGATGCCCTCAAGGCGGTGTCGGTCGCATCCGGCATGCGCGTGACGGCCGCCGAAACCGTCGAGTGGACGGACGCGGAGGCCCCGGACGCGGCGCTGCAAACTCTGGCCGGCCGGATCACCGCGTCGTCCTTTCGTGTCGTCCTGTCGCTTCCCCTCACCGAGGTGATGCTCCGTCGGGTGGCGCTGCCGTTTCGCGACGAAGGACGGATCAAGAAAGCTCTGCCTTTTGCCCTGGAGCCCCTCTTGCCGATGCCGATCGAGGAAGTCGCCTTCGACTACCTGCGTCTGCCCCAAGGCGATCTTCTGGTGGCGGCCGTGGACAGAAAGAGGCTTGCGGACTGGACCCAAAGCGCCCGCAAGGTCTTTGGGCCGGTCATGGCGGTGGACGTGGCCGGCGCGCTTGAGCTTGCCGCGGCCGGCCGGATGCTGGAGCTCAAGCCCTTCGGGATGCTTCTGGATGTCGGCCGGCAATCGACGGCCGTTGTCTTTTTCGAGGCCGGTTTGCCGGTGGCGATGCGAACCCTCGCATTCGGCGGCCGCCGGATCACCCAGGCTTTGGCCGAAGACCTGACCTGCGGCGAAGAGGAAGCCGAAGCGCATAAAATCGGCGGCCGGTTTCCGCAAAGCGACGGGCAGGTCCAGGCGGCCTGCCGCGAGTTTTGCGCGGAACTGGAAAGCACTATTGAATCCTTGAATCTCTCCGGGGACGAAACCCTCAAACCGCAGCAGATTCTGCTGTCGGGCGGAGGATCGCTTTTCCTGCCCCTTCAAGACGAGCTCGCCCGCGCGTTCGGCGTTTCTCCGGACATGCTCGATCTGCCGGGGGCCAAAGGCGCGCAAAGCGCGGCCAAATTGCCGGGGGCGTTTTTGCCGCAACGGATGAATACGGCGTTTGCCGCCGCCACGCGCGCATTCGGAACGCGCCGTTCTTTCAACTTCTATCGCGACGAGGCCGCGTCTTTAAATCCGTTTGCGGTTTTCAGAGGAAGGCTCCGGCGGTTTGCCATAGCCGCGGCGGTGATCGTCGGGCTTGCGGCCGGCAATATCTATTTGAGCCATCGCGTCCGGCAGGCCGAGGCCGACGCGCTTAAAACGAGGATCAGCGCCTTGTTTAAAAAGAACATGGGGGCTGCGGCGGTCATGGTGGATCCGCCGGGCCAGCTCAAGGCGAAGCTTGCCGAAAACGAAAAGGCCTACGGCCTGTCTTCCGGCGCCGCCGACCTCACGATGGCGGGGCTTCTGCGCGAGCTTTCCTTGCGGATTCCGCCGGAGGCGGATCTGACGCTTTCGGACCTCTACTGCGAAAACAAGAGCGTGCTCATCAAAGGCCAGGCGGCCTCGATGGACGTTGTGGCCGCGGCGGCCGCCGAGCTGGCCAAATCTCCGTCCTTTGCCGCCGTCACGCCCGGGTCCACAAGCATGTCGTCGGACAAAACCAAGGTCAATTTTGATTTAAGACTGGAGATGAAATGATTCGCGCGTTTTGGGAGAAACTCGACACCAGGCAGCGCCTTTTCGTTTCGGTTGGAGCGGGCCTTGCGCTGTTGCTGCTTTTGTTTGAATTCGCCTGGTCGCCATATCGTGAATCGGCGGCCAAAGCCCGGCGGTCGATCGTGGCCAACCGGGCCAGTCTTGCGGAGATGATCCGCCTCGACGATCTTTTCTCCCGTCAGGACGCGAAGCTTTCGGAAATCCGCAAAACGCTTGCCGGTCGCCGGGCGAATTTCACGCTCTTTTCTTATCTGGATCAAAAAGCGGTGGCCGCGGGCGTCAAAGGCCGCATCCGGCAGATGCAGTCCGTCGCCGGCGCGAAAACGTCCTCGCTGGAAGAGACGATCGTGGACGTGAAGCTCGATAAACTGACGATGAAACAACTGGCGGAATTTCTGTTTTACGTGGAAGCGCCCGGAGAGATGGTCCGGGTAAAAAGGCTTCAGGTGACCCGGATGAAAGAGTCGCCCGAGTATCTGAGTGTTTCTTTGCTGGTTGCCTCCTATCAGCCGGCAAGCCCCGGAGGTCCGTGAGCATGCGATTTTTGAGGAAAAAGGGGTTTTGGTATTCGCTTTACGCCGTGGCGATCACCGGGGTTTTTCTGTATGCGCTCTTTCCGGCGGAGCCTGCCGCAAGGCTCATGGAAAACGCCGCGCAGAAGTCGGGTTGGCGCTTTCAGGTGGCGTCCGTGGCGCCGTCGCTTCCCTGGGGGGTGACACTGCAAGAGGTTTCGCTTGCGGTATTTAACGCGCCGGGCGCCCGCGACATTCAGGCGGACAGAATCCGTTTGCAGCCGCGCTGGTGGACGGCGTTTTCTCGACTTAAGCAGACTGCCGTCCAGGGTCGGGCCTACGGCGGCGGGTTTGACGGAATCGTCGGCTTTGCCTCCCTGGCTGTGAACCGGCCGCCGGAGGAGGTCCGGATGCGTTTTGAGAAAATCGATCTGGCCCGACTGCCGCTCGCGGCGATTCTTCCTGTCCGGGGCGCGAGCGGTTTTCTAAGCGGCAATGTGGCATACAATGGTGTTTCCGGGCGGGGGGCCTATCCCGACGGCGAGGTTTCGTTGCATCTGACCCGCGGAGTCTATGTGCTGCCGGAGCCGTTTGTGGGCATCGACCGGCTGGAGTTCGACCGGGGAGAATTACAGGCGCGACTCCAGGGCGGGGTGGTCACGCTTGAAAAACTGGAATTATACGGGACGACGCTTAACTGTTTTCTAACCGGCCAGATGACGCTTGCGCCGGATGTCTCCCAAAGCGCGCTTAATCTTAAAGGGGTTTTTGAGCTCACCGGGCAAAACAAAATGAAGATGAACGTCACGCTCGGCGGAACGCTGCAAAACCCGATAATTCGCTATATCTAGGATAAATGGGCAACCACTTATGTTGGAAGACATCGCAGCGAAGTTCATGCGGGGGATGAAAAAATCGGGCGAGCGCGCCGCCGGCCTTCTGGGCGATCCGGCGTCGGCCGCCCGGATGCTTCTTCCCGCGCTCGCCGTCGCGAGCATCACGCTCATCTCGTATCTGAGCGTGGGCATCGTCTACAAGGCGGCGGCGCTCGCATTTACTGAACCTTCGGCCGTCTTGCAGCCGGTCTCCCAGGAGTCGGCGCCGCCGGAGAAACCGCGGACGATCGCTGATTTCGACATTGTGGTGCGGCGCAATCTTTTCGCCACCGCGCAAAGCGCGGTGGACGACGGGTTGCCGCAAGGCGGCAATGCTTACATCACCGGAGAGGAATACACGGCCTACGACCTCAAAGGCACCATCGCGTCGGACGATGCGTTCGGGTTCGCGGTGGTCGAAGAAAAAGGCAAGGGCAAGCAGAAGATCTACCGGATCGGCGACATGATCGGCTCGGCCAGGCTGGTTCGCATTACCAGAAACGCCGCCATGCTGACCAGCGGCGGCCGCGAGCTCGTCATGCGCATTAAAGACACGGCCGAGGGCGGATCGCTGATGACGCGCTCCGGGCGATCCGACGCAAGCCACGCGCCCTCGGGCATCGCCATCAGCCGCGAGGAGGTCAACCGGAGCCTGGCCGACCTGAAATCGATCATGAGTCAGGCGGTGGTGCGCCCGTCCCTGAAAGACGGCGTCCAGGAGGGCTTCATGATTTCAAACATTGTGCCGGGCAGCCTCTATGAAAAACTGGGACTCCAAAACGGCGATGTGATCGTCGATGTCAACGGCAAAGCCTTGTCGGGTGCGGACGACCTGATGGATCTGGTGGGCACGATGCAGTCGGGCGGCGGCATCTCCGTCAACCTGATCCGCAACGGCAATACGGAAACCCTCAACTATTCTTTTCACTGAACCAAAGGAGTTGGATTCATGTACGAGGCGTATTTCGGGTTTAAGGAAAATCCCTTCAGGCTGTCGCCGGAGCCGGGGTATTTATACCTGAGCGAACAGCATCGGGACGCTCTTAACTATCTGATTTACGGCATCGTGGAAAAGAAAGGCTTCATGATGATCTCCGGCGATATCGGCACCGGCAAGACCACGATCTGCCGGTCGCTTCTGGCGGTGATGGACGGACTCATCGAAACGGCGCTGATCTTCAACACCTCGATTTCCGAACTCGATCTGCTCGAGACGATCCTTACGGAATTCGGCGTCGACCCGGGAGCGGTGCGGTCGCGGAAAAGCTATGTGGATAAGCTCAATGTCTTTCTGCTTGAAACTTTCGCGAAAGGGCGCAACGCGCTTCTGTTGGTTGACGAGGCGCAAAACCTGTCTCACGGGGTTCTCGAACAGATCCGGATGCTGTCCAATCTGGAGACGGAGAAAGAAAAGCTTTTGCAAATCGTGCTGGTCGGACAGCCGGAGCTCAAAGACACGCTGACTTTGCCGGCGCTCAGACAGCTGAACGAACGCATCACCGTCCGCCACGAGCTTAGGCCGCTTTTGTCGGCCGATATGGAGCGCTACATCGCGCATCGGCTCAAAGTGGCCGGCGGACCGGGAAAGGTTCGGTTGACGCGGGGGGCCTACAGACTGATCTATGCCTATTCCGAAGGCATCCCCAGGCGGATCAATGCGATATGCGACCGCGCGTTTCTGGTGGCCTATACGCGCAACGCGACGAAAATCAACCGCTGGATCGTTCGCCGGGCGGCGCGGGATATCGGCGATGCGTATTTTCAGAAAACCATCAGTTTTTCCAGGAAACTCTGGGCGCGACTGACGGCCTGAATGAAAGCCGCCGGAGGCTTGACCCGAGGGGGATTATGAGCTACATAAACGACGCATTGCGCAAGGCGCAGCAGGAAAGCAAGCCGTCTTACAGCGTGTTTGGTCCTGTGGTGGCGGCTCCGGTCGAGCCCCCGAAGACCTACTCCCCAGTTTTGTCCATCGCAGGCATTTTACTGGTGCTCGTGTTTGCGGCCGGCATGATCGCCTTGATGTACTGGCCTTGGGCCGAGCCGGCAAAAACGCCTGCGGCGGTCGTCGCCGGGGCGGAAGCGCCCGCCGCCGCATCGGCGGATTCCTCTTTGCCGCAAGCGGCCTTGTCTGAACCTGGGCTTTCCGCGCCGGAAAAGCCGGCCGCGGCCGAATCGGCGGAGTCGGCCGCTCCGCCTGCGCAAACCGCGGCGCGCCCACCGGCGGACAGGAAAGCCGCGCCGCCTGCGCCGGCGCGAACGCTTTCCTCCGCAGCCCCAAAGGCGAGACAACCTGATGCGGAGACGCTCTATGCCAAAGCTCTCGGGCTTCATCAGAACAGGAAGTATGACGACGCGGAGCGGCTCTACAAGCAAATTCTGCAAACCGATCCGCGCCATCTGGCGGCGATTAACAATTTGGGAGTGATCTGCATGACCCGCAAAAAGTATCCGCAGGCGATCGGCTATTTTGAGGACGCGCTCGCCATTCGTCACGACTACGTCAAAGCGCACTACAATCTGGCCTGTGTTTACGCCAGACAAAACGATGTCTCCCGCAGTCTCTTTTATCTGAAAAATGCGATGGACTTCAATCCGGATGTCCGCCTTTGGGTGGCTGATGATCAGGACCTTAAAGCCGTGGCGGCCTTGCCGGAATACAAACAAATGTCAGAGGGAAGAAACGAATGAAGCTGAAATCCGTCATGCAACCCTTTTTCATCGGACTGGCCGTCTTTGCCGCCGGCTGTCTGACGATCCTGTTTTTGTCGGCGCCCTTGTCGGCCGCGCGCCTCGACACGGGACAAAGCCCGCCTTCGGCCGCATCCGCCGACGAGACGTCCGCTTCGAGCCGAACGGACGCGGCCGCCGAGCCCGCGCCGGCCGCAAAGGCGGATCAACCGGAAGCCTTAGGCGCCGCCGAAGCCGGAGGCGATTCCGCTTTGGCGCCGAAAAAGGACCGGCCCAAAAAGCGCGTCCAGCCCCGGAAGCAAAAACAGGAAGAAAAGTATGTCACGCTCGATTTCGACAACGTGAACATTGAAACCTTCGTGAAATTCGTCAGCGAACTGGTCGGCAAGAATTTCATCATCGACGACAAGGTGCGGGGCAAGGTCACCATCATCTCGCCCAACAAGATTCCGCTGTCCGACGTTTACAAGGTCTTTTTGTCCGTTCTGGAGATGAACGGGTTCGCCACGGTGCCGGTGGGCGACATGGTCAAGATCGTGCCGGCGGCCACCGCGCGGGAAAAGAGCGTCGAGACGAGAATCGTCCGCGACGGCGTCGAGACCGACGACCGGATCGTCACGCAGATCATCGCGCTGGACCGCGCCAACCCCGACGAAGTCAAGCGCGTTTTGGACCCCATCGTGCCGCGCACGAGTTCGGTTCTGTCCTATCCGCCGGCCGGCGTGCTCATCATTACCGACTATCTGTCCAATGTCCGCAGAATCGAGGAGATCATCCGCGCTCTCGACGTCGAGGAAGCCGGAGATCAGATCACTTACGTGGCCCTGCAAAACGCGTCCGCCTCGGAAGTGGTCAAATCGCTGTCCGGCATTTTTCAGCAGCGGCGTCCCAATGTCCGCAGCATCCGGCTGGTGGCCGATACCCGGACGAATTCCGTCATCATTTTCGCCAGCGTTTCAGACACGGAAGGTGTTCGAAGACTGATTGCGCTGATGGATAAGGATGTGCCGCGCGGCGAATCCAACATTCAGGTCTACCGGCTCCAAAACGCCGTGGCCGAGGATTTGGCCAAGGTGCTCACCAGCATTGTCCGGGAATCATCGTCGTCCGCCGGGTCCGCAACCGCGGCGGCGCCGGGCGCGCCCTCTCCGGTTCGCAGCGCGCCGGTGGTGTCGCGCAACGTGCAGATCGTGCCCGACAAGGCCACCAACACGCTGGTCATCATGGCCGAGCGCGAAGACTACAAGATCATGGAAAACATCATCAAGCAGCTCGACGTGCCGCGCGCGATGGTCTATATCGAGGCGCTGATTATGGAAGTCAACGCTACCAAGGATTTCAACCTCGGCGTGGAATGGCGGGGCGTGAAAGACACCGGCTCCATTACCGGCTTCGACAACGCGCGTTCGGCGGGCTTTATCGGGTCCGGGACCGGCCTGCTTCCCTCCGCGACGGCCATTGCCGATACGACGCTTTCCGCGCTGGCTTTTCCTTCGGGTTTTTCCATGGGCATCATCGGCGCGGGCATCAAGATCGGCGAAGTCGTTTTTCCAACGATCGGTGCGATGGTCCAGGCGTACAAACACGACAAGGACGTGTCGATTCTGTCCACGCCGCAGCTGATGACGCTCGACAACGAAGAAGCGGAAATCAACGTCGGCTCCAACGTGCCCTACATCACGAGGCAGGAATCGACCACAACCAGCACGCTGGTGAACTACAACACTTACGAGTATAAAGATGTCGGCGTCGTCCTCAACATCACGCCCAACATCAACGAAGAGAATCTGATCCGTCTGAAAATCTCCCAGGAAGTGACGAAAGTGACCTCCGGGGCGGACAAGGCCACGCCCACCACGCTTAAAAGAACGGTCAAAACCACGGTTGTCATTAAAGACAAGGAAACGATCGTGATCGGCGGGCTGATCGGCGACAGCACCGACGACAATGTCAGCAAAGTGCCGCTTCTGGGCGAAATTCCGCTTCTGGGCTGGCTGTTCAAATCCAAAAGCCAGACGCGCGAAAAAACGAACCTCTATGTTTTTCTGACGCCGCAGATCGTCCGGACGCAACAGGACGCGGAGGCGATTTTTTCGCAAAAACGCGAAAGCATGGGCGAAGTGGTCGACGGTGTGATCCGGCTCAATGAAAGGCGGCCGCGCGCAGAAGGCGCTCAGCCGGAAACCGCGCAGCCGGATGGGCCGCAGGAGGAGATGCCGCAGCCGAAGGAAGAACAAAAGCCTGAAGTGTCCAAGCCGGAAAAGCCCTGAAAGAAAGGACGAGTCGTTCAGATGTCCACGATTTTATCCGCTCTGAAATCCACCGCGTCCGCAAAGACGCAGGCGCAGGCGCCTTCCCGGGGGCGGACGCCTCTGGAAGAAAAGCTTCTTGCGGCGGGCGTGTCGGCCCAGCTGCTTGACGAAGCCCGCGAGGCGCGCGCCAAATCGGGCGGCGGGTTTTTTGAAACGCTTTTGCGCAAAAAAGCGCTGGATGAAAAGCGCCTGCTTCAAATCCTTTCCGACCACTACGGACTTCCCGTCTGGCGCGAGCTGCCGATGGAAAGCATCGACGTCGATTTCACGCGGCTGGCGACCATCGCTTACCTCAAGAAATATAAGATGGTTCCGATCATCACGGCCCAGGCCGCCGCGATCGCGATTTCAGATCCGACCCACTTTCAGCCCGCCGACGATCTGCGGCATCTGCTGCGCCGCGACGACCTGCAAACGGTCCTTGCGCCTCAGGAAGCGATTCTTGCGGCGATCAACCTGGCCTACGACACCAGCCGCGCCACTGCGAAGGATTATTATAACGAGATCAGCGAGGAGACGGCCGACGACCTCATCTCGGAGATCAGCGAGACGGCCGATCTGCTCGACGAAACGAGCGACGCGCCGATCATCAAGCTCGTCAACCTGCTTGTTTCCGGCGCCATCAAGGACCGGGCCAGCGATATTCACGTCGAACCGTATTCCGGCGCGCTCAAGATCCGCTACCGCATCGACGGCATTCTCTACGACATTCTGAGCCTGCCGCGCAAAATTCAATCGCCTCTGGTGAGCCGCATCAAGATCATGGCCAAGCTCAATATCGCCGAAAAGCGCCTGCCGCAGGACGGGCGCATTGAGCTGAAAATCGGCGACCGCCTGATTGATGTGCGCGTCTCCGTGCTTCCGACGGCGTTCGGCGAACGCGTGGTGCTAAGACTTCTGGACAAATCCTCCGATATTTTAAAGCTTCGGGATCTGGGGATGCATGACGAGCGGATCCGGCTTTTAGACCGTCTGATCAAGTCGCCTTACGGCATCATCCTGGTGACCGGTCCCACCGGCAGCGGCAAGACCACGACGCTTTATGCGGCGCTCTCCACGATCAACCGCCCGGAGATCAACATTATTACCATCGAAGACCCGATTGAATATCAGATCGACGGCGTGGGCCAGATCCAGGTCAATCCTAAAATCGATCTGACGTTTGCCGCGGGGCTGCGCTCTATCGTCCGCCAGGACCCGGATGTGATTCTGGTGGGCGAAATCCGCGACCGCGAAACGGCGGAAATCGCCATCCAGTCATCTCTGACCGGCCATCTGGTTTTCTCGACGCTGCACACCAACGATGCGGCCAGCGCCGTCACGCGGCTCATCGACATGGGCATCGAACCGTTTTTGGTGACCTCGTCGGTGGTGGCCATCATCGCCCAGCGTTTGGTGCGCCTGTTGTGCCCGCATTGCAAGGAAGTGTACACGCCCGATGACGAGACGCTCGCCAATTTGGGCCTGGATCACTCCGTGCTCGGCGACAACACGTTTTACCGCAAAAGAGGCTGCAATCTGTGCATGCAGACCGGTTTCAGGGGCCGGACGGCGATTTTTGAAATTCTGGTGGTGGACGATCCTATCAAAAAGCTGGTGCTTACGACCTCGGATTCGAATCAGTTAAACGAGCTGGCGATCCGGCGCGGGATGATCACGCTCCAGCAGGACGGCATTCAGAAGGTTCTGGCCGGCCTCACCACCACTGAAGAAGTGCTGCGCGTGACCCGCTCGCTGGGCCGCAAGGACGACATCGTTCAGGAAGCCTGATTTTTTTTCACAGGGGCAATTGGAATGAAAAAGAACCACGGGTATGAAGAGCACCTTTGCCGGTATTTTGAAAAGCCGGGAGAGGCCAACACCACCGCGGTGCTCGAGGCGGTCAGACGCCGCGCCTCGCAGCTCGGCGTCGAAAAAATCATTCTTCCGAGCTACACGGGGAAAAGCGCGCTGGCGGCTTTGCGGCTTTTTGCCCCGCAGCAGATCGTCGTCGTCCGCACGGCGTTCGGCCTTGAGAAGCCCGACACGCAGGGGATGAAGGAATCCGTCCGGCGAAAGCTCGAAGAGGCGGGCGCGGCCATCGTCACGGGAACGCACGCCTTAGGCGGCGTGGGACGGGCGGTGCGCCGCAAGCTCGGCACCTATCAGGTCGATGAAATCATCGCCTACACGCTGCGCCTTTTCGGACAGGGAACGAAAGTGGCCGTCGAGGCCGCGCTCATGGCGGCGGACGCGGGCGCGGTGCGAACGGATGAGGATGTCATCGCCGCAGGCGGGTCGTCCTCCGGCCTCGATACGGCGCTCGTTTTGCGTCCGGTCAACGCCAGCTCGCTTCTGGATATGAAAATCCGGGAAATCATCTGCAAGCCGTCCGATTTTTAGCGTTTGCGGCGGCTTTCCGACATGCCTTAAAGGGGATCCTTCATGACCGAAAAATCGACATTGATCAGTTTTTATAAGATGAGCGGCCACGGCAACGATTTTATCATTATCGACAACCGGGATTTATCGCTTCAGATCGTCGATCTGCCTTTGTTTGTCCGGCGCGTCTGTCAAAGGAAGGTATCGGTCGGCGCCGACGGCCTGCTTTTGGTCGAGCCGTCCGCCACGGCGGATTTCAAATGGCGGTTTTTCAACGCCGACGGCTCCGCAGCCGAGATGTGCGGCAATGCCGCGCGCTGCGTGGCGCGCTGGGCCGCCGATCAGGGAATTGCCGGTCCGTCGGTTACTTTCGAGACGCAAGCGGGCGTGATCGCCGCTTCGGTCTGCGACGACAGCGTGAAAATTCGCCTGACGGATCCGTCTGCGCTGCAGCCGGGCGTGAAAATCACCACACAGAGGCGGATGGTGGCGGTGGATTTTATCGATACGGGCGTGCCGCACGCCGTGCTGTTTGAGACCTCCGTTGCCGACAGCGACGTGGTCGGCCTGGGGCGCCAGATCCGCTTTGCTGAAGAATTCCAGCCCAAGGGGGCCAACGCGGATTTCGCCCAGGTTCTCGACCGTCAGACCATGAAAGTCCGCACCTACGAGCGGGGCGTCGAAGATGAGACGCTTGCGTGCGGCACCGGCGTGGTGGCTTCGGTGCTGGCCGCCTCATTCCACGATCTGGTGGATTCCCCCGTGGAAGTCGATGTGCAAAGCGGCGAAAGGCTGCGTGTCTACTTTCTGCGCCAAGGCGACGGCCGCTTCGGGGAAATTTATCTTGAAGGGAAAGTGAAAATGGTCTATCAGGGACTTCTTTTCGAAGAAGCTTACAAATAAAGGAGGTTTCAAGCGTGCAGACGGCCGAACGACTCAAGAAGATCCCCCCCTACCTTTTCATGGAGCTGCGCAAAAAGATCAACAAGGCCAAGGCCGACGGCGTGGATGTGATTTCGCTGGCGATCGGCGATCCGGTTGAGGCGACGCCCGCGCCGGTGATTGACGAACTGTGCCGGACCGCGAAAGATCCCCTCAATCACCGCTATCCCACGGACGAGGAAAAAGGCATGCTGGCGTTCCGCCGCGAGGTCGCCCGCTGGTACGCCGCCCGCTACGGCGTGTCGCTGGACCCGGAAAAGGAAATTCTGGGGCTCATCGGCTCGAAGGAAGGCTGTCACCACTTCGTCCTGGCCCGCGTCAATCCGGGAGAGACGGTGCTGATGACGGACCCGGGGTATCCCGCCTACCGTTCCAGCATCCTGATCGGCCAGGGCGTGCCTTACAATGTGCCCATTTTGCCCGAAAATCAGTATTTGCCGGTATTTGAAGACATCCCCTCCGAGGTGGCGAAAAAGGCATCCGCCATGTTTTTGAATTATCCGAACAATCCGACCGGTGCCTGCGCCACGCCCGAGTTCTTAAACAAACTGGTTGATTTCGCCCGCGTCTATGACATCGCGATCTGCTACGACAATCCTTACGCGGAGATCGTCTTTTCCGGCCAGGAACGCATCAGTTTTCTTCAGGCCGAAGGCGCCAAAGAAGTCGGCATCGAGCTCAATTCGCTGTCCAAGCCCTTTAACATGTGCGGCTGGCGTCTGGGCATGGCCTGCGGAAATCCGGATCTCATCGCGGCGATCAGCAAGGTCAAAGAAAACACCGATTCGGGCATCTTTAACGCCGTGCAGTATGCGGGCATTGCGGCGCTCGCGGGCCAGGCGGGGTTTATCGATGAGATGCTGTCCGTTTACGGCCGCCGCCGCGAATTGGTTTTAGCGACGCTTAAGAAAATCGGCATAGACTTCGATCCGCCGAAGGGCACCTTTTATCTGTGGGTGCCGGCGCCCAAAGGCATGACGTCGCTGGACTTCACCAACCGGCTTTTCGACAAGACCGCCGTGGTTGTCGCCGCGGGAACCGCCTACGGCCAATACGGCGAAGGCTTCGTGCGCATCTCTCTGACCGTGCCGGATGACCGTCTGAAAGAGGCGATGGCAAGAATCGAGAAAGAGTTTAAGTAAATGGAAATGGGCATTATCGGTCTTCCCGCGAGCGGGAAGAGCACGCTGTTTGAAATCATGACCGGGGTCAAAGGCGGGCTTTCGCATGCGGAAACCGTGGTGCGGGGGCAGGCCTCTGTTCCGGATGACCGCTTCGATAAACTGGTTGAAATCTACAAACCGGCGAAAGTCTCTCCCGCCAAGGTGCCGTTTGTCGACGTTCACGCCGTGGGCGAGCACCCCTGGGACGCCATCCGCCAGAACTTGAGCGGAACCGACGGGCTTCTGCATGTGATTGACGGGTTTTCCCTGCCCGACATTCCGCTGGCTTTGGATGCCTACCGGAAGCTTGAAGATGAATTGGTTTTATCCGACCTGCTCATCATTGAAAAGAAACTCGAACGTCTGTCCAAGATGTCCAAAAAAGCGATTTCCGCGCAGGAGGCGGCGCAAAACGACCTTCTGCCGCGTCTGAAAGACTGCCTGGAGGCCGGCGATCCCCTGCGCCGGGCCGGGCTTTCGGCTTCGGACATTTTTACGCTGCGGAGTTTTTCCTTCTGGACGATCAAGCCGGAGCTGGTGGTGATCAATGTTGCGGAGGATAATCCGGCGTTTGCCGATGCGTTTGCGTCCGAAGCAAAGCTAAACGATCCCGTCATGGGCATCTGCTGCAAAATCGAAGCCGAGCTTGCCGGGCTTGAACCCGCCGAGCAGAAGGAATTTCTTTCCTCTATGGGCATTGCCGAGCCCGCTTTCGGGCGGATCATCCGCGCGGCGTTTTCGCTTCTGGGGCGGATGTCCTTTTTCACGGTCGGCGAAGATGAAGTGAAAGCCTGGGTCATTCCCACGGGCACCAAGGCGCCCAAGGCCGCAGGCGCGATTCACAACGATTTTGAGCGCGGCTTCATCAAGGCCGAAGTGATGTCCTATGACGATTTCACCGCCCATGGCGGGTCGCAGGCGCAGGTCAAAGCCGCCGGCCGTCTGCGCCTGGAAGGCAAAGAATACGTCGTGGCCGACGGCGACATCATCACCTTCCGTTTCAACGTCTGACCGCTTCGCCTAGGGACAACCGGCAATCTATCCGGCCACCACCATCAGCGCATCGACCACCACCGGTTTGGCGCCGGAGAGAATCACCGGGTTGAGGTCGATTTCCATGACGCTGTCGAAATCCAGCCCGATCTGTCCGAGGTTTATAAGCATTTGGGCAAGCGTGTCGGCATCCGCCGCCTCCATGCCCCGGACGGCGTCGAGAATTTTTCGGCCTTTGATGTCCTGCATCATTTCCCGGGCGTCGCGCAGAGTCAGCGGGGCGCGGCGGAAAGAAACATCGCGCAGAATTTCCGTAAAGATGCCGCCCAGACCGAACATCACGCAGGGGCCGAACTGCGGATCGCGCGTGAGGCCCATGACCAGCTCGCGGCGGCCTTTAATCATTTCCTGAATCAGTGCGCCGCCGTCAAATCCCTCAAGGCCGGCCATAATGTCGCGGAAGGCTTTTCTGGCTTCGGTGACGGTGCGGATATCGACGTGGATCAGCCCTTTTTCCGTCTTGTGGGCGATGTCCGCCGAACAGCCTTTCATGACCAGCGGGAATCCGATTTTTCCGAGCGCCGCGTCAAGCCGGGCTTTGTCTTTGACGAGCACTTCCCGGCTGACGGGAATGTCGTAGGCGGCCAGCACCTGCTTGGCTTCATACTCGGAGAGGGTCTTGCGCCCTTTGCGCAGGGCGGCCTGTATAATTTTTACGGCTTTGTCCTTTTTCATTTTATTCTCCCTTCATAATAATCATTCATGTGCGAAACGGCGCGGAGAGCGTCGTGCAATTCATCAAAAACGGGAATGCCGCACCGGAGATATTCCTGTCTGGCCAGAGCCGTCATCTCAATAACGTCGAGGCTGTCGGCATCTCTCCTGGCGCTGGACAAAACGGCCACGACCGGTTTGCCGGTTTGTTCTACAACATCCCGGACGGCCGTTGCAAGTTCGCGAAAAGGCGTGACCTCGGCGATGGGCCGGCCCATGAAGCGGGCGATGGTTTTATAATGAAACAAAAGCGACACGAGAATCTGCAAATCGATCTGCGGATCCGCTGCGGCGGCCAGCAAGACCTCTTTGAGGATTGCCGGCGCGACGAACGGATTGGCCACATCAATGGGATTCGTCGCGCTGGAGCCCGGCCGGGGCAGCATCCCTTCAATGCGCGTCCGCAGGTCGGCCGACAAAGGCGGAATCTCGATGCCGTAGGATTCGGCCGTGTCGCAGGCCGTCACGCCGATCGCGCCGCCTCCGCCGACGATGGAGATATTCCGAAAAGCTCTGCCCGGAAGCCCGGCGAAGGCAAGCGTCGTCTGAGCCAGTTCTTCGGTGTCATGCACTTCGACGGCGCGGGCCTGTTTCAAAATGGACGACCAGATTTCACGACTGCCGCCCATCGACGCGGTGTGGCTGGCCACGGATCGCGCTCCGGCCCGGGACAGGCCGCCTTTGAGCACAATGACGGGTTTTTTGGCAGCCGTTTTCGCCAGTTCGCGAAAAAATGCGTCGCCGTCTTTGATGCCTTCAATATAAAGCGAGACGACTTGTGTTTCCGGATCGTCGGCGAAATAATGAAGCAGTTCCGCCTCGCGCAGATCGGCGCCGTTGCCGAAGCTCACCATCTTGCTGAATTTGACGCCCATCCATTTTCCGGCATGCGCAAAATCAATGGAAATCCCGCCGCTTTGGGCCACAAAGCCCACCGGGCCGGTTTCCCGGGACAGATCCGGCCCCGGAAGCAGCGTCAAACCGCTTTTCGGACAATAAATGCCGAAGCAATTGGGGCCCACCACACAAATGCCCCTGTCGGCAATGCGCGAAATTTCGTTTTCCAGGCGCCGTCCTTCGTCGGTGCCCAGCTCGCTGAAGCCCGACGACAGAATCTCCGCGCCGGCGATGCCCTTTTTCAGGCAGGCCTCAAGCGCCGCCGGTACATGACGCGCAGCGACGGCGATGACGGCAAAGTCCACCGGATCGGGAAGCTCTTCCACGCTGCGATAGATCTCCCGGCCGTCGAAGGCGCCACCCCGGGGATTGACGGGGTAAATCCCGCCTTCAAATCCCATTGCTGAAATGGCCCGAAACATTCCCGCTCCGAAGCCGAAGCCGTCTTCGGTGGAAACACCTAAAATGGCGATGGCTCTGGGATGAAAGATGCGTTCATAATCCGCGGCGGCCCGGCGCCGCTTTGGTTTTCGGGCGTTTGATGAGCGAGTCTCTGGCATTATCGGGGCCTCCCTATCTGAATCTGTCATCCGGCGTCGGATTCCTTGCGCAGATCCTTGAGCATGCGGATGAGCAATCGTTTTTCCTCTGCCGAAAGAGAAGACAGCACGTCCGAATGCAGTTTTTCAGTATCTTTGAGAAACGTATCCCGGTAAAGACGGGATTTTTCCGTCAGTTGAATGTTTAAAACGCGACGATCGTCTTTGGCTGCATTTTTTGTAATCCATCCGCCGTCGGCCATCCGGTCTAAAACGCCGGACAAGGTCGCGCCGTCCAAAACCAGCCTTTTGCCGAGTTCTCCGGCGGAAAGCCCTTCCTCTTCATACAGGGCGTGCAACACTAGCGCCTGTATCGGCGTCATTCCGTAAAGTTGCGTCTTGGCTTTGAAAGTGGCGTAAACTTTCTGGTAGGCTTTGCTGAGGATGAATAAAATCACGTCCTGGTAACTTCGCATGGATCCTTCCCGACCTGATTATTTAGTATGCAAAATAAATAAACCGGTCGATGAAGTCAAGGGAATTTCAAGAGGCTGAAAAATGAAAAAAGCCGGCTTTTTTTTCAAAGCCGGCTTTTAAACCGGATGGCGCGCCTGGTAGGATTCGAACCTACGGCCCCCAGATTCGTAGTCTGATGCTCTATCCAGCTGAGCTACAGGCGCATGAAAAATCTCCTGGAATGAACGAAGGAGCCCTATAGCATATTATCGGGCCGATGCAAAATAAAAAGATCATCCTCTCAATCTTACTTCGGTTATGCCCCGGACCGCGTTGGACAGCACGATTTGATCGGCAAGGCGAAGGTCGTCCGGGGACAAAATTCTTTCCCGGACAGACCATTTTTTCATCAGGGTCCGCCGCTGAATCCCCGGCAACAAGCCGCAGGAAACCGGCGGCGTATACCAGCGCCCGCGAATCCGGACAAAGAGGTTGGAAATCGCCCCTTCGGTGACCTGTCCTTTTTCGTTTAAAAAAATGACGTCGAAAAACCCTTTCGCCGAGTATTTAGCGAACTCGTCGTCGTACGCCTTGCGGAAAGTCGTTTTATGGCGGATAAACGGATCGGCAGACGACATCCGGACAGAGGACAAGGCGATCGTTGGAATGTCCGACGGGGTCTCCGGCAGGCGGCCTGATTCGAGCCTGAAGGTTCCGTCGGCGGACAGAATCAGGCGAAGCTTCGCAATGTCCGGAAGTGTCGCGCTATAAAGCCGGATCGCATTTCTGATCGCGCCCGCCGGGCAGGGAATGCCGAAAAAGTCGGCGGAGGCCCGAAGACGGCGCAGATGATCCGAAAGCCTACGAACGCGCCCCGTTTCAACCCGCAGCGTTTCGATAAGCCCGAAGGACGGCATGGCGTTTTGGAGAAACCTCGCCTTAAGCAGACACTCGTCATACTCCTCATCCGCCCGGGAATCGAAGACGATTCCGCTTCCGACACCCATCGTCGCATCATACCGTCCGGATTCTTTCCGCCGCAGATCAAGCGTCCGGATGGCGACGTTGAAAACCGCTTCGCCGCTCGGGGCGAAATAGCCGATGGCGCCGGTATAGATGCGGCGCGGGGCGTCTTCCAGGTCATGAATGATTCCCATGCTGCGGATTTTGGGCGCTCCCGTCACCGAGCCGCAGGGGAAAAGGCTTTTCACCAGGGTTTCGATGGTCAGGCCGGGGTGAAGTTTGCCGGTCACGGTGGAAGTCATCTGGCGGAGGGTTTCGTAGTTTTCGATGTCGAACAGCTTGCGGACTTGCACCGAACCGGGCAGGCAGATTCTGCCCAGGTCATTGCGCAGCAGATCGACGATCATGACATTTTCGCTGGTGTTTTTGGGGTCTTTCTTCAGCCAGTCGGCCGGTGTGTGCAAAGGCGCCGTTCCCTTCATGGGTTTGACGGTGATGCGGCCGTTTCGATCGGTCCGGAAGAACAGTTCCGGCGACAGCGAGACGAGAGCGTTGCCGCAATATCGCACCAGCGCCGAATAGGATACTTTCTGGTTTTTTTTAAGCCGGTCGTAGAATGCCGCGACATCGCCTGCGAACTGAAACTGAACCCGGGTGGTGTAGTTGATCTGGTAGGTATCGCCGGCTGCGATCAAATCCCTGATTTTGCCCACGGCCCGGCTGTATTTTGCGCGGGTCTGAACGAGTGCAGGCTCGGAAAGATAAAAATCCGCCCCTCTGGGTGCGCATGAGGCGCTTTGCGGTTTGTCGTAGACGCCGAACCAAAAAAGCGGAAAGTCGCCGGGGGGCAAAAGCGCAGCCAGGCTTTCTTCCAGAAGGTAGCCCAATTCATAAGAAAAAAATCCGGCCAGGTGGAAGCCGTCTCGGCGCGCGGTTTCCATTTTCCGGAAACATCGGCTGACCTGGGACGGGCATCGGCACTCGATGATGTCGAGGGGATCGGCAAAGAAAAGGGTTCTTTTTTTTCCGCGATCGCGCCGCAGCGTTTCAAGCAAAACAAAGTTTTCAGAAAAATCGGTCATCGGGCGGCGTTGTTTGGGATGGGATAAGTTTAGAGTGTTTCAAATGGCGGAGAGAGCGGGATTCGCCCGGCATGCGCCGGGTTTCGGGCTTTGCCCTCCAAACCCGCGGTTTGCAGTTCGCCACGGTTCAGTTGACGCTAAATGGCGGAGAGAGCGGGATTCGAACCCGCGGTACACCTTTAAAGGGCGTACAATCGCTTAGCAGGCGATCGCTTTCGGCCACTCAGCCATCTCTCCGCTTGCCGGTTAAGGCTTGTATCTTTAAAACAAGACGTCCGATAATTCAAGACGTAAGTCAAAATTATCTGGCGGAGGGAGAAGGATTCGCCCGGCATGCGCCGGGTTTCGGGCTTTGCCCTCCAAACCCGCGGTCTTTCTATGAACCACGGGTAGTTTTTTTTGGCGGAGGGAGCAGGATTCGCCCGGCATGCGCCGGGTTTCGGGCTTTGCCCTCCAAACCCGCGGTCTTTCTATGAACCACGGGTAGTTTTTTGGCGGAGGGAGCAGGATTCGAACCCGCGGACCTTTCGGTCAACGGTTTTCAAGACCGCCGCCTTCGACCACTCGGCCATCCCTCCTGATACTTTACAATTTTACTGAATCATGCTTTCGATGATTCTTTTCCGAATATCTTTCCTTCCGTCGCTGCTTTTGAGGAATTTTTCCCGACGCATTGCTTCCGCTTTTGTTAAATATGCTTCATAGCAGAGAAGTTTCATGGGTAAACGACGTTTTGTCGCTTCAACATTTCCCCTCTGATGTTCCAGGTAACGCCGCTTCAGGTCTCCCGTCATGCCGACGTATAGTTCCTTATCCAGCTCGCTTTGCAATATGTAAACATAATGCATTTTCAAAGACCAATAAACGGTTTCGCCCTGTTTTTCGGGCGCCCGGCGTATGCCGGGTCAAGACCGCCGCCTTCGACCACTCGGCCATCCCGCCGGTTTTTCCGCAGCTTATCTCAAAGCGGAAAATGATTCCGTGTTTGTCATTTAGGCTCCGCTTTTCCGGGAAAAGCGTCCAGCCCGAATCGGGCATTCTAAAAACGGGTTCCCCGCAGGCTTTTCAATCTGCCTATGGGATGCAGGGTAGATGCCTGGAGGCCGGATGTCATCCGGCAAGACAGGGAAAGTTCTACGGCGTAATCCGTTCAAGGCCTCTCATGTACGGTCGCAGCGCCTCCGGAATGATCACGCTGCCGTCGGCCTGCTGATAATTTTCAAGGACCGCCACCACGGTTCGGCCGACTGCGAGGCCGGAGCCGTTGAGTGTGTGCACGAATTCGGTTTTGCCTGTGTCTTTGCGCCGGAATCGGATCGCGGCGCGCCTGGCCTGAAAGTCCTCGAAGTTGCTGCACGAGGAAATTTCCCGGTACGTATCCTGACCGGGCATCCAGGCTTCCACGTCGTAAGTTTTGGCGGACGAAAACCCCAGGTCTCCCGAACACAGACAGACCGTGCGGAAGGGAATGCCCAGTCGTTTGAGCACTTCTTCCGCATTGGCGGTAAGTTTTTCCAGTTCGTCGTAAGAGGTTTCCGGCCTGGCGAACTTGACCATTTCAACTTTGTTGAACTGATGCTGGCGAATCAGGCCGCGCGTGTCCTTGCCGTAGGAGCCGGCTTCCGCCCGGAAACACGGGGAATAGGCCACATAATACACCGGCAGCATCTCTTCATCGAGAATTTCATCCCGGTAAATGTTGGTGACCGGAACTTCCGCCGTTGGGATCAGGTAGTATTCCAGACCCTCGATTTTGAAAAGGTCTTCCTTGAATTTCGGCAGCTGACCGGTGCCGGTCATGCTGTCGGCATTGACCATAAACGGCGTGAGGACTTCCGTGTAGCCGTGCTCGGTGGTGTGCAGATCCAGCATGAAATTGAAAATCGCCCGCTCAAGAGCGGCCCCCGCGCCGCGATAGAGCGTAAAGCGCGCGCCGGTGATCTTCGCGCCGCGCGCGAAATCGAGGATGCCCAGAGCTTCTCCCAGGTCGAAATGCTGTTTGGGCTCAAAGGTGAAGGCCGGTTTTTCGCCCCAGGTGCGCACCACCGGATTGTCTTCGGATCCCGTTCCTTGCGGCACGGATTCGTGCTGAACATTCGGCACGATCATGACAAAGGCGTTTAGTTCTTCTTCGGTAACACGCAGCGTGTCGTCGTATTCCTTGATCTTGGCCGAGACATCGCCCATTTTGGCAATGAGTTCGGAGGCGTCTTCTTTTTTCTTTTTGAGTTCCCCCACCTGTTTGGACACGCTGTTGCGCTCGTTGCGCAAGGTTTCCACAGCTTGAAGAAGATCCCGTCTTTTCGCGTCGAGGGCCAAAAACCGGTCGAAATCGATCTTCTGGCCCCGTTCGTCCATTTTGACTCGCACAAAATCAATGTTTTGTCTTAGAAATTTGATGTCCAGCATGTTTGCAAACCCGGCAATCCGTGTTTTCTTCAACACTTAAAAGTTGGACGTTCCTATCATTTTGGACGGGTGAAGTCAATGGGAATGTCCGGCAAAGTCCGTTCAGGCACGGTTTAAACGCTTTTTGACCAGGTTGACGAGAGCGTGAATTTCCGAACTTTTCAGCAGATAGGCGCTCAGAAAATAAACGACGGCGCCCAGTGTGACAGCGACGAGCAGGAAGGCCAGACGCGCCGCAAAATCCGCCTCGGTATTCCAGGGGAAGCGCCAATGAACCAGGCCGATCGACGCAAGCATGGCCAGAGCTGCAGCGATCATTTTGGCCACCGAGCGCCAAAAGGCCCGATCGACAAAAGAGCCGATTTTTCTTCTGAGGACGAAGACGAGCACGGCGACATGGATCATTGCGGAAAGCGAATTGGCCAGCGCCAGGCCGTTGTGTTTGAGAGGGCCCATCAGAATCAGGCTGGCCGCCAGATTGACCGCAAAAGCGACAAGCGCCCCCCGCATCGGCCACTTGGAATCCTGGAGGGAATAAAATGTGGAAATAAAGACCCGCGCAATGGAAAAAGCCCAAAGTCCGACCGAATAGCAAAACAGCGCCTGAGCGGTCAGCACTGTGGCGCGCACATCAAAAGCGCCGCGCTGAAAGATGACTGAAATAATCGGCAGACTCAGCGCCAGAAGCGCGGCCATCGCCGGAATAATTAAAAACAGGGTGATTCTCAGGGAAAAAGCGATGCTGGATTTGAGTTCGGCGATATTCCCCGTGGCCGCATGTCTGGAAAAACTCGGCAGCGTCGCCGTGCCCACAGCGATGGCAAAAACGCCCAGCGGGAGCTCCATGATCCGGTCGGCGTAAAAAAGATACGTGACGGAGCCCGCGGGCTGCAGGGTTGCCAGAACCGTGCCCACAAAGACGTTGATGGTGTTGATCGCGCCGCTGAAGACCGCCGGAAGGAAAAGCAGGCCAATCTGTTTCATGCCGGGATGCGTCCAGTTAAACCGGAACTGAAGCCGCACGCCGAATCGCAACAAGTAAGGGTATTGGATGGCCAGCTGCAAAACGCCGCCGATCACCACGCCGATGGCCAGGGCGGTGATCGGTTGAGGGAAAAGATCTTTCAGGAAAAATGAACAGGCGATAATGGCGGCGTTGAGCAAAACCGGCGACAGCGCCGGCGTGGTGAAATGCCGGAAAGCGTTCAGAATGCCCATGGACAAGGCGGACAAAGAGATGAAAAACAGATACGGAAACATGAGGCGGTTTAAGAAAACCGCCAGGGCGAAGCTTTCCGAGCCGCGTTCAAAACCCGGTCCGATCAGCGAGACAATCACCGGGGAAAAGACAATCCCCAAAACGCAGACGCCCGCGGCCACGATCGATAAAAGGGTGAAAACATTGTAGGCCAGTTCGAGCGCGTCCTTGCGGCCTTTTGTTTCCAGATATTGCGTAAAGATGGGGACAAAAGAAATGGTTAGAGCGCCTTCCGCCAGAAAACGCCGAAGCAGGTTGGGTATCCGGTAGGCGACCCAGAAGGCGTCAGTGATCCAGCCCGCGCCGAAAAAAGCGGCAATGACCGTGTCGCGCGCCAGACCCGTGACGCGGCTGATCATCGTGGCGGCGCTGACGATGCCCGCGGCCCGGGCGACGCGGGTGTTTTCCGATGGGGTTTGTTCCGGCGTCTGCATCATCGTTGATCCGTTCCCGGTTTGGCCGCCGGGCGGGTTTCGGGCTGCGTCAGTTTTTTCACTTTGTTTTCCAGCTCCGCCGCGCTAAGGCCGCTCGCCAGAATGGTTTTCCTGCGGCTCTGGGCGCCTGCCGCGAGCGCAAGCTGGCTTTTTTTCAATCCCAGAGTCTTTGCCAGAAGCGCGATGACCGCTTGATTGGCCGCGCCTTCAACCGGCGGCACGGTGACGCGCACTTTCAGCGCGCCGTCGGCGACGCCTGAAATCTCCGCGCGGGAGGCGTGCGGGTTGACGTGGATGTCAAAGCAAAGGCCTTTTTTCGTGCTTCGGATGGCAAGCGAGGTTGTCAACTGCAAAGCCTTTCCGCCCTACAGGCTGCGGGCCAGGTCGATCAGCGTCTGGACCAGAAAGTACTGCAGAAAGAGGATGACCAGCAAGACGACGAGCGGGGAAAAATCGATCGGCAGGTTGTGCCGGGGAATCCGCCTACGGATGGGCGCAAGCACCGGTTCGGTGACCCGGTGCAGGAAAATGACGATCTGATTATAGGGGTCGGGATTCACCCAGGAAATCAGCGCCCGGATGATAATGATCCAGAAATAGACCGTCAGCGCGATATCAAGAATTTTTGCGACCGCGATGATGAAATTACCGGCTCCGGCGGCAAGCATGAAAAAAACCTCCGTTTACTCAAATTTCACGATGGCGTTTCCTTTATCAGCTTTGCGGCAAACGCGCAAATGGCTTTGTTGACGATGGCGGGCTCTTCTATCATTGCCATATGTCCGGCGTTTTCGACAACGAGCAACTCGGCGTCGGCCGCGTTTGCGACAAGATCTTGCGACGACGCCACCGGCGTCATTTTGTCTTCAGCGCCGCAGACGGCCAGAATCGGAACGCGGATGGCCCCCAGACGTCCGCGCAGGTCCAGGCGGCTGCACGCGGTCAGGTCGCCCAGAAGAACGTCGGCTGCGACCTGATCGAGACTTTTTTGGATGGCGGGCAGCATTTTCGGCCGATTGGCCGGGGCGATGGAGAATTTGGCGATCAGCTCCTTCGTGCCGGACGGATTGGCGGACAAGCCTTCCAGAATCATCGGATTGACCGGCATCTTCAACCCGCCGCCGATGGATACGACGCCGGAAAGCGCCTCCGGACAGGTGGCGGCAAAAAGCAGCGCGATGGCCGCGCCCAGGGAATGGCCGACCAAAACGGGTTTTTCAAGTTCAAGCGCGCCGAGGATGTTTTCGAGGCATAAAACGTAGTCGAAAACCGAAGCGGCTCCCGGTCCGCGCGAGCGGCCGTGCCCCGGCAGATTGACCGCCGCGATGTTGAAGCGTCCGTGAAGTTTGGCGTACTGGCGCGACCACACCGATGAGTTGCTTCCCGAGCCGGGAATCAAGACCAGGCTTTGTCCGCGGGCGCCGAAATCATGCGGATTGATCCAGCAGGAAATCCTGCCTGACTTTGTTGAAAAATCTTTCAGCATATCGACATCACCCCGATGGTTTCGGCTGACTACCATAAAAGTGAAAGTTTATACAAGGACGCAAGCGCGAGGGAGGGCATGTTTTGTGTTGACAGGACGCGGCTAAAAAGTGCATGTAATTTCCACTATCCGGGGGAGGGACGGCTCGATGTTCACAAACAAAAAACTGGCGGTGCTGGGCGGCGGCAAGATGGGAGGCATCCTGCTTCGGGGCGTCATCGACAAGAAAATTCTGTCGCCCGATCGCATCACCGTGACGGATATTGATAAAGACCGACTTCAAACGCTGGCTTCAACGCTTCGCGTTTCGGTGTCTTCCGACAACAAAAAAGCCGTGAAAAACGCCGATATCGTTATTCTGGCCGTGAAACCTCAGATTTTTCCCGACCTCCTGCAGGACATCCGCCCGGCGGCGACCGCGTCGAAGCTCTTTATGTCCATCGCCGCCGGAATCACCACCGGGGCGATTGAAAAAGGCCTTCCTAAAGGCGCGCGTGTCCTGAGAGTGATGCCCAATGTCAACGCGCTGGCCGGAGAAGGCGCCGCGGCCGTTTCCCGGGGGAAAAATGCCAAACCCGACGACGCGCGCTATGCCCTGGCGATTTTAGGCTCCGTCGGTCTGGCTGTGGAAGTTGAAGAAAAACTGATGGATGCCGTGACCGGCTTGAGCGGCAGCGGTCCGGCCTATTGTTTCGTGATCATTGAAGCGCTGGCCGATGCCGGCGTTCAACTGGGGCTGCCGCGGAACCTGGCCGAAAAACTTGCCGTTCAAACCGTCCTCGGGTCCGCCCGCCTTTGCCAGGTGGCCGATCAGCACCCGGCACAGCTTAAAAACATGGTGACCTCTCCGGGCGGCACCACCGCCGCCGGACTACAGGTTCTGGAAGAGGGGAAAATCCGCGCCACGTTGATCGGCGCGGTGGAGGCGGCGGTTCGCCGGGCCGGCGAGCTTGCCTTGGGCAAGTAGCTCCGGATCGGGGGAGGATGCGGATTTGCCGTAAAAAAATCAATTCATATAAGGAGGGTCAGGGATGATGCTGAAGATGAAAAAGGTTTTTTCAAAGTCGAATGCAGTCGGATTTTTAGCGCTGGTGGTCGGGGTTGCGATGCTTGCCGCTCTTTCGGGCTGCGCTCCGAGTATGAAGTCGATTACCGAGGACGGCAAATATAGTCCTGTTGAAACCGCGGACGGCCTCGTTTTAGGCACGGAAAATGCCGCGACGAATACCGTTTCCTGGAAAGGCATTCCTTACGCCAAAGCCCCGGTGGGCGATCTGAGATGGAAAAAACCGCAGCCGCTGGACAAACGCGCCGAACCGCTCAAGACGGAAATGTTCGGCAAAATCTGTCCTCAGTATATCGATCACGACATGAATCCGGCAACCCCGCAGACGATAGTAGGCGATGAAGATTGCCTGACCCTGAACATCTGGGCGCCCAAAGGCGGCGCGGCCGATTTGCCGGTATTCTTTTGGATCCACGGCGGCGGCAACAGCATTCAGTGGCCTCTGTTGTCGAGGCTGGATGGCGGCATTCTTGCTGATAAAGGAAAAATGATCGTCGTGACGTTCAACTATCGTCTGGGGCCCATGGGGTTCTGGAATCATCCCGTCTTGAAAACCGGGAATGCTGAGGCCGATTCCGGCAACTTTGCGCTTCTGGATATGATGGCCGCGCTCAAATGGGTTCAGGCCAACATTCGCAATTTCGGCGGCAACCCCGGCAATGTCACCATCGCGGGGGAATCCGCAGGCGGCCAGAATGTGTTCGCCTTGCTGACCTCGCCTATGGCCAAAGGTCTATTTTCCAAAGCGATTTCGCAAAGCGGCGTCGTTCGCCATTTTTCGCCTGAGGTGGGCGCCGCGCACGTCAACAGCATTTTGGTCAAGATGATGGTTGCCGATCAGACGGCGGCCGATGAGAAGGCGGCGGCCGAAAAACTCAAAAGCCTGTCCGCCAAGGAAATCAACGCCTATATGCGGTCCAAAAGCGCAGCGGAATTTCTTTCGGCTTATCCGGAAGGGCCGGCCGCCGGCATGATCCGCATTCCCACCTGCTTCATCGACGGGACGGTTCTGCCGCTGGACTTCTATCAGGCTTTTCAGACCGGCCAGTACAACAAAGTGCCGACCCTCTTGGGCACCAACAAAGAAGAAACAAAGCTCTTTGTGCGATCGCTTCCGCTTTTCGACGGCTGGCGCAAAGACGGATCCTTATTTAAAGACCCGGCCAAAATTGAATTTTACGATCTGGTCAACAAATACCAAAGCGACGGATGGAAGGTGATGGCGGTGGATTATCCGGCGCGTCTTCTGCGCGACAATCCCGGCCAGCCATTTGTTTATGCCTATCAGTTTTTGTGGGGCGCCGGCGGCTTTAAAAATAATGTGATGAACCCGCCTTTGAATTTCATTCTCGGCGCCTGCCATGCGATGGAAATCGATTTCGTTTTCGGAACCGAGAAAGCCTCGCTGGGGGCGGTGGTGTTCAACGAGAAGAACAAGCCGGGCCGGGTGGCGCTGTCCAATGCGATGATGGATTACTGGTCCACATTCGCCCGCACCGGCAATCCGAACCGCCAGGGCTCGGGCCTGCCCAAATGGAGCCCCTGGTCTAATATTTCAGTATTCCCCAAAACGCTGCTTTTGGATGCCGATCTGGAGAACGCCAAAATCAGCATGTCGCGCAGCGAACTCACCCAGGAAGCCGTTGAGGCGGCGCTGAAGGAAGAGGCGCGCTACAACGAGTTGAAGCCTTTCTGGGACGGCTCGCCCTACCGCAGGCATTGATTTTTCGGATGTAACCCCGCGCTGCTTTTTTAAAAAAAGGAGCGCGGGGACAATTTTGTTTAAGGAGATTTCGCAAATGGAAGTTAAAGGGAAAGTGGTCGTGGTCACAGGCGCGGCCTCCGGCATCGGCCGGGAGTTGTGTTACCGGTTTGCCAGAGAAGGCGCCAAAGCCGTTGTCGCCGCCGACATCAACGAGGCGGGCATCCGGGAGGTTGCCTCAAAAGTGAACGGCTCGGCGCTCGTGTGCGATGTCCGCAAGGAAGAGGATATTGTCCGATTGGTGAAGTTTACCGAAGACAAATACGGGTCGGTGGACCTGTTTTGCTCCAATGCCGGCATCATCGTGCTGGGCGGCTACGAAGCCTCCAATGCCGATTGGCAGCGCATCTGGGAAATCAACGTTCTGGCGCATGTGTTCGCGGCCCGTGCGGTCGTTCCCGGAATGATTGCCCGCGGCGGCGGCGCGTTTTTAATCACCGCGTCGGCGGCCGGGTTGTTAAGCCAGATCGGATCGGTTCCGTATTCGGTGACCAAACATGCGGCGGTGGGGCTGGCGGAAAGCCTGGCGATTACCTATGGCGATCAGGGGATTCAGGTTTTTGCGCTGTGTCCGCAGGCGGTGGATACGGAAATGACCAAGCCGGTCGAAGGCGGCGGCGTGGCCGGAGTGGACGGCCTGATGAAGCCCGAGCAACTGGCGGACGCCGTGATGGAGTCGTTTGCGAAAGATGAATTTTTGATTCTGCCGCACAAAGAGGTGAAAACCTATATGCAGCGGAAAACGACGGATTACGATCGCTGGCTGGCCGGCATGCGCCGCCTGCAGGAAAGATTCGTTTCGGGAGCGCCGTTGAAGAAATAATACAGCGAGGCAATACGATTCGGAACAGGAAGGAGGATTATGAGCGATAGTCCGTCTTGTCCCAGAGTTGACAATGTGCGGGATCTGGAGCAGGCCTTGAACGAAAAAAACAGGCTCATCGCGATGGTCTACGCGTCCTGGTGTCCTTTCTGCCGCAAGGCTGTTCCCGTTTTCGAGGGGCTGGCGCGCGATGAAGAGAGGAACCTTTTGCTGGTTGAAGACGATCAGGAGCAGGTTGCCGATCTATACGGCATTGATGTTTTCCCGACGCTGATTCTGTTTGAGAAGGGGCTGATCGTCAAAAGGCTGGACGGTAAACCGGGGCTGGGCCTTCACGACAAACAGATGGCCGATTTTATCCAATCCTGCCCCCTGCTGTAGCCGGAAAAAAAAGAGGTTAAAAAGAATCGGTTTTGGATGTGGTGGTTAAATACTGCGGCGGATGTAATTGTCAAATCGACAGGGCCGCCGTGGTGAGGGAAATTGAACAGGCTTTGCCGTCCGGCTTTCGGCTGATGTCCGGGCCGCAGGATGCCGCCGCGGACGCGGGGATTCTGGTTTGCGGCTGCGCGTCCGCCTGCGCCTGGAAACCCGAGTTGCAGGCGCAGGCGAAGCGATGGATCACGATCGGCGGCAAGACGGTGGATTCCCGTGAAATGCCCGAAAACGCGATCGCCCGAGCCGTCGTTGCAAAATTAACCCAAGGGAAATAAAAAGGAGAAAATATGGATTTGAAGTATCTGCTCATGCAGATGGACGCGAAAGTCGCGACCGTGACCATCAACCGACCGGACAAGGGCAACGCCCTGGCTCCGCAAGTGCTCGACGAGATCGCGGCGCTGTTTACCTCCATCGCCGGGCGCGACGATATCAACGTGGTCGTCTTTACCGGCGGCGAGAAATATTTTTCGGCCGGATTCGATTTAAATGAAATCCGCCAACTCGAAAAAGTCTCCAACGAAGCGTACATCGATTTGTTCCATCGCGCCTACCGGGCGATTCTGTTTTGTCCGCAGCCGGTCATCTGCGCCGTGGGCGGCGCGGCCATTGCGGGCGGCTTCGATCTCACCATGATGTGCGACATCCGGTACGCCTCGGAGCGCGCGAAATTCGGGCAGCGTGAAATCGTGTTGTCGCTCACCCCGATCATGGATCCGCTGTGGCGCATCATCGGCCTGGGCCGCGCCAAGGAAGTGGCGCTTACCGGGCGCATCTACGACGCCTATGAAGCCGAGAAAATGGGGTACGTCAGCAAGGTCTTCCCAGAAGGCAAGCTGCTGGAGTCGGTGAGCGCCATCGCGCGGGAAATGGCTTCCTACGACCATGGCTGCCTGAAAGAAACCAAGCAGCTCACGCACAAACTGTTAAATGAAGATCTCGACGGCGCAATGCGCATTCAGGAATGGCTCTTTAGAAGCTATATCGGATCGGATGACAACCACCGGCGCATTGACGCGCTGCAGGCGAAACTCGCCGCAGCCAGGAAAAAGTAAGGATCAAGGATAAAGGAACAAGGCTAAAGCGATAAAAAAGCAAAGCCGAGCGCGAAGCGCAAAGACCGGCCTATGCCGGTGCAAAAGGCTCTAGGCGATAGGATAGCTGAATCGTATCGTTACTGTTGTAAATGAAATTCCTTGAATAAAAAGCCTTGCCGTCTGAAAACGCGGCAAGGCTTTTTATGATGATGTGACGGCGGCGGGGCTCAAAGGCTTGTGTGTCGCGCCGAGGAGGCAATATTTCCCGCCGCAGAATGCGGCAACCGCCTGCGCGACTTGGTTGCCCTTTTACTTCATTTTCGGTTTTCTTTTGACTGCCCAAAGCCGAACGACATCTTCTACAACCCGGTCGTTGTCGATCGTCAAAACCAGCCATTTTCCGTCTGCATAGGTTGTGGCCTCGTCGTATTGCTTTCGCGTGGCCTCACAAAGGCTGTCTTTTATGGCTTCCACTTTTTCCCGTTCTTTTGCGCCGAAAACAATCAACAGGGCAAAACGATTCTTTTCGGGGATGAGCGTGCAGAACGCTTTGTTTTTTTTATATCGGAAAGACCATCCGTGTTTCTTTCCGCCATAGAGCCACCCGGGCGAAAAGACTTGCGGATAAAGATCGTCCATCCGCCGCCGAATGTGCGTCCAGTAGGCATAGGGCCGTTTGCCGATCCAGTGGGCCACCGCCTGGTCGGTTGGGGGATGTTCAGGCGCGGTCATGCGGTTTGTGGCGTCATTCATATTGTTTCCTGCATCACAAAAAATCCGTTTCCGCGGCGAATCCGGGAAGATGGCGCACACTAGACGCCCGCGGGAAGCTTGGATTGCATCATCTTCCTGCGGATGATCCTGCGGCCGTCCGCAATGAACGTGCCGTCGCCCACCGCGTGCAACGTTCGTTTTTCTTTCCGCCGATCATCAACATAGGCGGCAACGCCTTCAAGAACAATAATATTGTGCTTCAAAACGATATCGATCACCCGGCATTCGATATTCGCCAGGCATTCTGAAATCAGCGGTGCCTTCACGATTTTGCCTTTCACGGCGGTGAGTGAAAACTTCTCGAACTTATCTGTGTCGGCGCCCGAGCACGTGCCGACGCCCACAACCTTATCAATCAGGTCAACCGTGGGAATGGCGATCACGCACTGCCTGGTTTTTTTTAACGCGGAAAAGGAATGATTCCACGGGCCCGTCGTGATCGCAAATCGCGGCGTGAAGTCCACGACCATCGTCCAGGAAATCATCATGATGTTGTTTTTCTTCCCGTCGCAGGTGGTGACCAAAACGACCGGTCCCGGCTCCAGCAGTGTAAAGGCTTTGTCGATTTGCATTTCTTTCATGGCGGCCTCTTTTAGTTGTTTTTGCCTGACGCGCCTTAAACATTGAACGATGAAATGATTTTCAATTTTCAGAAAGACTCGACGCCCTTCATCCTTTCAAGATCGTCGCTTGGGGGGGGTATCGTCCGCAGTCTTTGTTCTGGATTCGCGCGATCGGACGCTTCCGGACATTTCTACAGGTTCACCAAAAAGCTTACCGAAAGCGCAGCAAGCGGGTGCATTGCCTTGCTAAACGCTTTTCTTGTTTTCCTTCCATGATTCAACAAATTCTGGAAAAGGCCTGTTGGCCCAACGCCGCCACATGTTTTTAACGTAAAGAAAGAAATCATCGCTTTCTTCGTCGATTCCATCCTGCGTGGGGTCAAGCAAGGCGATAAAAAGGAATTTTGGTTTGTACCATATTGAGAAGACCACACTGCCATTGTGCATAATTTTAAAACATCTCAATAGAAAATAAGCCCGTATTGAAACCGTATGCTCTGATGTGACACGCCATATATTATGCTTGTGTTGAAACAGGAAAGATTTTTCGTCACAATAAAAAGCAAACCATTTGCCGTTTTGCTTCCAAAGAGAGCCAAACGCCGTTTCCTCAGATTTTATATGATTTGCCTTTGCGACAACACCGGACACCGTATCGAATTCTTTGATCCCCCCTGAATGCCAATAATGACTGATGTATTTCTTCATATGTTTGACGAAAAGCTAAGCCGGAGCCGCGCCCCTGGCGCGGCGATCGGCTCGAGCGACCTTGATAATAGTTATGGCCTTCCGGATGTAGGGTTGCCTCCTTGGATTGTTGAGAATATAAGAAGTTTTCCGGAACTCCAACTCTCAACAAAGAAAGGAGGCAATATGAACTTCTACAACCGGCAACATCAGTATTACTGTGGCATCGATCTGCACGCCAGAAAAATGTACGT
>JAHDKI010000019.1 GCA_018436925.1 Syntrophaceae bacterium | reverse complement strand
TTGCCCGATTCAAATTTGGGATGAGGCTGTTCTGATGGAGCAAGACCATAGTAGAACGTGTGTTCTATTGTCAAGTGTATTGATTGTTCGTGAAAGCTTTAATCTGAAGCTCTAGAATTCTTTCCCCCGGATGAACTTGACCATTCTGAAGTCCATGTCCGGCAAAAAATCGGCCAAGATCGCCGGCACGGAAGATGAACTCAAGGCCGTCCGCACGGCCATCGACTTCGAGGCGCGCGGCGTTGCGCTCTACACCAAACTGGAAAAGCAGTGCACCGATCCGAAGGAGAAGGCCTTTTTCAATATGCTGGCCTCTGTGGAGCGCGAGCACCTGCTGTCGCTCAAGGACACGGAGGAGTTTCTGTCCGATCCGGCTACCTGGTACCAGCACGTGGAAAAATCAGGTCTCGACGGAGCGTAAAGCCTCCGGGCGGTTTTCTGTCCACAAACAATCACGTCTTTCCGATGACGCCGGAATCGCGCCGTTCATTTGAGCGCGGCCAGATGGTTTTGGAGATTGGTCTTCATGCGGTTGAGGCCGACCTTTTTCCGCAGCCGGTAGCGGTGGACGTCGATGGCGCTTTTGGACAAGTTAAGAATTTGCGCGATTTCTTTGCTGGTTTTTCCTTCCTTGATAAAATTGGCGATTTGAATTTCTTTCGGGGTCAGACTGGCGTACTGGGCGGAAAGCTTGTTGGCAAAGGGTGAAACGATCTCGCGGAGATTCGCTTCGATGAGCTCGACCAGGCCCAGGCACTGCGGATCGAGGGAACACAGCTTCATCTTATCTATATAAGGAAGGACAAGCTCTTTCACATTGGAGAGAATCCGGTTTTCAATTTCCTCCAGGTCTTCCGAGCGCTTGTTCAACAGCACGGTCAGTGTGGTGTTCAGGTCTTCCAGTTTTTTGGATTTTCGGCTCAATTCCTGCTCGGCGTTCCGGATTTCGGTGATGTCCGTAAATGAAGAAAAGCTTTTGGAGGTGCCGGGAATCATGTCCACCGTGCAATAGATGTTGCGGATTCTGCCCCGGCTGTCACGCATGCGGTACTCGTAGTTTTTAGGCGCGTCTTCCGGATTTTTTCTGCGCAGGTGGTGATAGCTTTTCAGCCGATCCAAATCCTCCTGGTAGGCCACCAGTTCCGTCCATTTCTTTTTGCCTTCCCACTCTTCTTTTTTATAGCCGGTCAGTTTTTCAAACTCGGAATTGATAAGCGAGATGGTCATGTCGTCTTCGATGATGATGGTGGCGTTGCCGGTCGTTTCGAACAGGGTCCGATAGAAGCGTTCCGATTCTTTCAGCTTTCTTTCCGCATCCTTGAGCTCCGTGAGATCGATATCGGAGCAGATGCTTTTGTCCGTTCCGGGAATCAGATCCACGGTGATCAGAATATCGCGCAGCTTTTTTTGGCTGTCCACCAGTTTGAATTCATAGTTTTTGGGAACGGCCTCCGGATGAAGCCGCCGCAGCCGGTGGTACTGCTGCATCTTGGGGATGTCCTCCGGGGCCACCATTTCCATCCATTTCTTTTTGCCTTCCCACTCCGACTTTTTATAGCCGGTCATTTTCTCGAACTGGGCATTGACCAGGGAAACCGTCATGTCGTTTTCCAGAATCATGGTGGCGGTTCCCGTGGTTTCAAACAGAGTCCGGTAAAAGTTTTCCGATTCCTTTAATTTTTCCTCGGTCAGTTTGCGCGCCGTGATATCCATGGCGTTTCCGAGGATGGCGGGCTTTCCCCGGTACGTGGTCGAGGTGACCGTTTCAATCACCCACCGGACATCGCCCGTTTTCGTGATGACGCGAAACGAATAAGGGCGGTCCAGCCGGCCGGCCAGCATCTCCATGACGTTTTTTCTGGTTTTCTTGCGGTCTTCCGGATGAATGATATCGGCGGATTTCACGCCGACGAGCTCCGGAATGCTGTAGCCCATGTATGATGCGGCCATCGGGCTGACCAGCTGGTAGATGCCGTCCTGGATCAGGTACAGGCCGGCCAGCGCGTGGTTCCAGACGGTCTGGTAGAGTTGCCCCTTTTCCAGCAGCGCTTCGCAGCGTTTCTTTTCGTCCAGCAGCTGCTGCTGTAATGCAGTGATCTGTTCGGTTAATTGATGGCGTTCGTCAGCATTCATTTCTTTATCGGACAGTATTATAAAATTGTAGGATAAGCATATCAAAGCCGTTCTTGCTGCTTGCTTCCTTTTAAAATTGCTTAACACACTTTTGGGGCCGTGTCGACAGGCGGTACGGTATTTTCTTTTTCGAATATCTTCAATATTTACAAGGGATTTCATAATCCTTGCGGCTCCCGCTGCCGGTTTGTTGCGCGGGCAGGATCGCCAACGCTCCTTTCATCCGCTGCGCCGATCGATACGACAGATGCGTATGATAAAAGTATGATTCCCGTCTCATTGTTATTCAGCGGGGCCTTTCTTATCATGACGACGTATTTTTTGCGCAGTAAGCAAAAGGTCGAATCTCAAGACTCTGACGTGACATTCAATTTTTGAAGGGGGACAAAATGAAGCATTTGAAGGGTTTGATGTTTTTGGTGGCAGTCGTAACCGTCTTTCTCTGGACAGGGATCGGCAGCGCAGACGAAATTTTAATCGGGTACACGGGTCCGCTTTCCGGACCGGCGGCGGAGTACGGCCGGGATTGTGCCAACGGCGTCGAAATGGCCGTTCAGGACATCAACGCGGCCGGCGGTGTGAAGCTCAACGGGAAAAGCTACTTGTTCAAACTGGAGAAGATGGACGACCGGGTCGATCCGACGCAGGCTCTCAACAACGCCCGGCGCATGCAGGCCAAAGGGGCCATCGCGGTCTTCAATCCGGTGTTTACCTGCATCGCGGCGTTGAAAAAAGTCAATGAAGAAAAAGGCGCCGAGTTTATTCTGATGGGCTATACCAGCACGCCCAAAGCGACGGAGATCGCCAACACGCTGCATATATCCATTCCGCCGCCTTTCACCGTTTACAACAGCGCCTTTCTGGACATGGCCTGGAAGCAGGGCTGGCGCAAAGCGGCCATGCTCATCACGCTGGGCGCTTACGGCGATGAAAACCGCGTCGATTTCAAACAATACTGGGAGAAACTGGGGGGAACCATCACCATCGACAAACCCGCCAATTACTACACAGAGACGGATTTCTCCAGCCAGCTGACCGCCGTGCTGTCGACGAATCCCGATGTGATCTTCGCGGGCGGTCCGTCGGCCACCACGGCGCTGGTCGTCGAACAGGCCAGAAACATGGGATTCAAGGGCGGTTTTGTTTTCATCGATCAGGCGCGCGCGGATTACTGCGCCAGCATCCTCAAGGACAAAAAGCTTTTGGATAAGACCATCAGTGTGGCGGCGGTCGATACCATTCCCTTTGCCGGGGCGTCCGCTTTCAACAAAAGATATATGAACACGTACAAGCGCATCAACAACATGGAAGCCGTTCAAAACTACATGGCCATGCAGGCGCTGGCAAAAGCGATCGCGGCGGCGGGAAAAGCCGGCGATGTGGTTGCCATCCGCGCCGCCTTCCCCAAAGCCTTCCCGCTCATCGGAAACCAGTTTCCGACGGAAGCGCACGGAATCACCCAGGACGGAAGAATGATGATCTTCCCTTATGCCCAGATGGTGAAAGACGGCAAGCCGGCGGCGCCTGAAGTCTATGCGTGGTGGCCGAAAACGGACAAAGAATTCCAGCAGGTCAAGAAAGTTTCCAAATCAACCAGTCCGTTGATCTGGAAAACACGGTAGGACCGATCCACGAAAAAAAACCGCACGTAAAACAGACTCTCGTCCCGTGGAGACGGCGCCCAGCCGTCTCCACGGGACCGGCAGGCGGGCAGGACAACCGAAGCGCTATTTCAAGGAACCATGAAAAAATATTTATCTCAACAACAGGCATTTTCGGGAAGCGGCAGGCCTGTGCGATTTCTTGCGATCGATAAGCAAAATGATGAAAAATGGGGGAAATATGAAGGAAGACAAGGCGTATGCGCCCGGCGAACACTATAACTATCAGTTGTTGATCAAACATATTCTGGAATCGGCTCGTTTCCTGGCGCCCAACCAGGAAATCGTTTACCGGGACAAGGTGCGTTATACGTATGTGACGCTGCTGGAGCGGATTAAAAGGCTCGCCGCCGCGCTCGAAAAACTGGGCGTCGGCCGGGGCGATACGGTGTGCGTCTTCGATTACGACAGCCACCGGTATCTGGAATGCTATTTTGCCGTTCCCATGATGGGCGCCGTGCTGCACACGCAAAACTGGCGCCTTTCCCCCGAACAGATCCTTTACACGATGAACCACGCCGAAGACAAGGTCGTGATCATTCACGAGGATTTTCTGCCGACGCTCGAAACGATCTGGGACAAGCTTGAGACCGTCGGGAAAGTGATTGTGATTTCCGAAGACGAACACAAACCGTCGCCGAAAATGCCCGTCGCCGCCGAATACGAACCGATGCTGGCCCAGGCGCCGCCGGTCTATGATTTTCCGGACTTTGACGAAAACACACGGGCCTCGACGTTTTATACGACGGGCACGACGGGCCTGCCCAAGGGGGTTTATTTCTCCCATCGTCAACTGGTGCTGCAGTGCCTGATCCAGCATACGGCGACGGGCGCTTACGATTCCGTCGTTCGTTTTCGTTCCAACGATGTTTACATGCCCCTGACGCCCATGTTTCACGTTCATGCCTGGGGTTATCCCTATGCGGCGACCCTGCTGGGAATGAAGCAGGTCTATCCGGGGCGCTACGAGCCGAAAGCGCTTGTGAACCTGATCGTGAAGGAAAAGGTCACCTTTTCGCATTGCGTCCCCACCATTCTCCAGATGATCCTGAACGCGCTTCCCAAAGAAACGGACCTTTCCTTCTGGAATGTCGTCATCGGCGGCGCGCTTTTGACGAAGGGCCTGGCGCAGGCAGTGATGGACCGGGGTATTCACATCATGGCGGGATACGGCATGTCGGAGACCTGCCCGCTTTTGACCACGGCGAATCTGAAGCCCTGGATGCTCAAGGAACCGCAGGAAAAGCAGGTGGACACGCTCATCAAAACGGGGCTGCCCGCGCCTTTTGTTTACATCCGTCTTTTCGATCCGTCCGGCCATTCCGTGCCGCACGACGGAGTTTCTACGGGTGAAATCTGCCTCCGCTCCCCCCTGCTCACACAGGGGTATCACAACGATCCGGAGCGCACGAAAGATCTGTGGGTCAACGGATGGCTGCACACCGGCGATATCGGTTATATCGATACGGAAGGCTATCTGCAGGTGACGGACCGGATCAAGGACGTCATTAAAACCGGCGGGGAATGGATTTCATCCCTGGAACTCGAAGATCTGCTGAGCCGCCACAAGGCTGTCGCCGAAGCGGCGGCCATCGGCATTGCAGACGCCAAGTGGGGAGAGCGGCCCCTGATGATTGCCGTGCTCAAGCCGGAATTTCAAAAGACCGTAGCCGGGGCCGACCTGCGCGCGTATTTGCTTAGAGAATCTGAAGCAGGCCGGATTCCCAAGTACGGCGTTCCCGATCGGGTGGAGATCGTGGAAGCGCTGCCCAAAACAAGCGTGGGAAAAATCAACAAGATCGAATTGCGGAAACAGTACAAGTAGCGGGCGTTTTCCCGCCCGCTGTTGGAAGGGCTCCGGCGTTCAGCCGGGGAATGCAAGGGGATCAACAAGGGAAGGTCCGCGGCGCGTTTTGCCGGCAGCGAAGCGCGTCGCGGGCTTTCCGCAGACAAGGGCCGGAGAGGATTTGCGGTTTTCCTGCGGTTATGTCTCCTCTTCCAGCCGGCAGGAGAGTTCCGTCCAGCGCGAATAAGCGCCCTCCAGATCGTTTTCCGCCGTCTTCAAATCAATCTGCAGCTCTCTGATTTTCGCTCCGTCCCTGTGGACCTGCGGATCGCACAGGGCCTGTTCGTTTGCGGCCTTCCGGGCTTCCAGCGCCGCGATTTTTTCTTCGACGGCGGCCAGTTCCTTTTTGAGCGCGGTTTTGATTTTCGCCAGGCGGTTGCGTTCTTCCGCCTCGAGTCTTTTTTTGTCCTTCGGCGACAGAGGCGAATCGCCGGTCTTGCCGGCGTTTCCGCTGCGGTCGGAGTCGGCCGGCGCACAAAGGGTCTGGGTGCGCATTGATAAGAACTTCCTTTTTGTGTCGTGGAGTATATTTAGCCGTCTCTTGTATGTCAAGAAGATTTGGCCACAAGATATAGGAGATGGATGATCTGAGCGGATCGGCGCTGTATTACGCGCATCATCTTTTTATGATTCT